>JARGPI010000047.1 GCA_029213005.1 Verrucomicrobiales bacterium | reverse complement strand
TACCTTGGAATGCCGATAAGTTTTCGGTTTCAGTCGCTATACGGCAACGCCGTTATGTAACACAGCCCCGGGTTGACCGAGGTGAAGCAGAGAGTCTACCCGGGGATTTTATCGTGCGAAAGGTCGATCGCTGAAAGTGATCTGAAAGCTTTCGCAACGCCTTCAGCGTAGGGAAACCCCTAGCACGCAGGCCCCCATGGTAGCCTCCGTTTCACTGCGGCAACCATGGGCTGGGTTACGTAACGGCGTTGCCGTATTTTGAATTCGGTGCCCCGGAATCGACGCAATTCTTAGCGATACTCGATTGTACCCTGTACACTTTTAGACTGTACAGGGTACAAAATCCCAATTCCTTCGGGTCTTTACCCGAGCATGAGTCTTTCCATCCACTCGCTCACTTTATCTTCCCCGACTATTTCTTCGAGATCTTCGAATGATTCGTAAGGACGGTGATCGGTGATCATGTTCGCGAGCCAGTCGTCGACTCCGGGCAGATCCATCAATTCTTCCAGTTCTGCGTGATTCATATCGACGACGGGACCGCTCGGTTCACAATTCTCTTCGCTGAGATCGTTGTGATCGTCTTTTGCATCCAGGTCCTCTTCAGACTCGGCTAGTGGTTCCTCATCGCCGGTTGGCTCGGCGTGGTCGCTTTCCGCATCGGGTTCGGTGTCGCGATCGGGCCAGTCCTGAACGAGCTGAGGTTCGATCTCGTCTTTGTGCGGGTCATCGTCTACATCGTCGACCGGTTCGTCGCCTTCTTCGACTCCGTCGTGCCAGTAATGATGGTCGTCGTGCCAGCTTTCGTCATGATCGGTGTCGTCGTCGGTATGATCGTCGTGATCCGGGTCGTATCCGATGAGGTGTCCGTGCTCGTCGACTTCGTGGCCGTCGGCATCGTAGAGATGAGCGTGTTCTTTTTCGTATTGCTCGATTTCATGTCGATGCAGCTCGGATTTTTCGTCTTCGGACAGGTCGTCAGCCGGTTTGGAATAGAGTTGCTCCAGGCGCGAGCGGCGTTTTTCCTCTTCAGCGAGTTCCCGTTTCTCGCGTTTTCGCTCAATGTAGGAGGCGATCAGGACGCAGATCTCGTAGAGAACGATCATCGGTCCGGCGAGAAGGCCGAGTGTCATGATATCGGGCGGTGTCAGAATCGCGGCGGAAATCATGATGATAATCCACGCGTAGGTTCGGGTCGCTCTCATGACCCGGGCGGTGAGCAGTTCCAGTTTTACCAGAATCGTTACGATGACGGGAAGCTGGAAACTGAGACCGAAGACGAGGGTTAACCGGGTGATAAATTCAAAGTATTTACCGATCTGATAGGTGGTCCGGGCGCCTTTGGCATGGGCCAAAATGATTTTATCCCGGGTTTCATCATACCGGAGCATGAAGTTTTTCCCTTCCTGAACGGCGAGCAGTTCGAACATGTAGCTCCGCACGGCCTGTTTTAATTCCGGACTGAGCGGGTCGCTCGCTTTTGGGGTGGGGTCGATCATGTCGGTCGTGATCTCTTTCCCTTCGGTGTCGTCGGGCTTTTCCTCGGTCGAACCGATGGGATTGATTTTTTTCCCTCCGACTCCAATCAGAGGCATCTCCGCGATCGGTTGTTCGAGCATCTTTGCGGCCGGGTTTAAATCGCCAATCCGCTCATTTTCAAAGACAAAGAAGAATTTTAGCGCGATCGGAGCCGCGAGAAAGAAGGCAAACGAAGCCCCGATGAGGAAGAGGATAAATCCCACTCCGGCCCCGGGGATGATCATCTTTTTCTCGATTTGGCGAAGGCCGGGAAGAATAAACTGGAAGGCAAAAAAGATCAGCAGCGGCATTGCCAGAATTACCGCGGTGAAGAATGAGACCTTCAGCATAAGCATCAGGATTTCCGGCGGGGCGAGGACGATAAAGTCGATTTTGTCCCAGAGGGTACCGCCGTCCTCCATCTTGGTGATTTTCGAGGGAAGTTGGAGAAACTCGAAAATCTGAACGTGGAATGAAAAGCACAGGATGGTGGTGATTGCCAGGGTGGCACCCATCTGAATCAACGTGGTCCGTAAATCCTCGAGATGATCCAGGAATGGCTTTTCGTGAGGATCGTAACCTTCGTCCGCTCCGGGGCGGGCTTTGGCAGCTTCCTCACGAATTTTGAAAAGCTTATCAAAGACGGTCTTTAGAATCATAGTGATGTAAATTTGCGGTCAATTTTGCTGACGAGGGGCGGAACTTAGCCTGATTTTGAAAATCATCAAAGAGACGCAGATGAAGTTGACGAAATTCCTATTTTGATCTACGTGGTGACCTCATTCGCGCTATGGCGATCGTTTGCACATGCAGATGAAACGTTCTTTGCTGGATGGTTAATTTCCGGGGTTTCCGGCGTTACGAAATAAGACTGCCGAATTTCTCAGGAGAAACGAAACACACATTTATGATTGGATATCGAGAGGATCGAAGACGTTCGGATAATGACCCGATTCACACAGAGAAAATTATTTCAGATCGGAAAATCTTCTTTCTTGATCTGAAAGAAAACGACCGCGGTAGATTTGTGAAAATCACTGAGGACGTGCGGGGGAGGAGAGATACCATCATGATTCCCGCAGATGTTCTGGATGAATTTGTCGAGGCGCTCAAAAACGTGCAAACCGCTGCTTCCGAGTAATCAAATCTCCTTTATTGTGTCGGGATGACAATTATTCAATCCCGACACCCCCTCCTCATTTCACCCCTGCTCTAAAATAATATGCGAAGCATGACCGGTTTTGGAGCGGGCGAAGCCTCGACTTCCCGTTGGAGAGTAACCACCGAATTATCCGGGGTTAATCGTAAACAGCTCGATATCGCGATCGGGCTCCCGCAATCCGTTTCCTCAGTGGAACCGGAGGTGCGTAAGCTGATTTCCAGCGAAATTTCCCGGGGACGGATCAATGCGAGGATCTGTGTCACGAACTTAAATGATCAGACCTCGATACTGGTCGTCGATAAGGAATTAGCGAAGCAATATGTCGCTGCCGCCCGCGAACTGGCCGCGGAAACCGGGCTCGAGAGCACTCTTTCCACCGCAGAACTACTCCGCAGCCCGGGAATGTGCCGGATCGAGGAAGCGGAGGTCAATCTCGAAGATGTCGAGGAATTGATCAAAGAATCGGTTGAAAGAGCTCTGGCCAATTTAAGGGGCATGCAGACCGAAGAAGGGGCTCACCTTCGGCAGGATCTGGAGGCTCGAATCGGGCATATCGAGGCGGAAATCCTGTCCGTGTCCGGTTACTCCCGCGATGTGGTCGACAAATACCGGGAATCTCTCCTCAGCCGACTTTCCGAATGTGGTCTGGAGATTGACCTGAGTGATGACCGGGTTCTTCGGGAAATTGCGCTTTACTCCGAAAAAAGCGACATCACTGAGGAGATCACAAGAATCGCCAGTCATGTTGCTCAGTTCCGGAAATATTTTTCCAGTGACGAACCGGTGGGGCGACCACTCGACTTTCTTTGTCAGGAATTGAACCGCGAATTGAACACGATCGGCAGTAAGTCCAATCACGCTGCGATTGCGCAGTCGATTGTGAATTCGAAAACCGAGTTGGAGAAAATTCGGGAACAGGTCCAAAACATCCAGTAGAGATCTTGCCAAGCGTTTAAGAAAAAGGCAGGGTGAGCGGCATGACGACGCTGCGAGGGCTGATTGGGGTTGCGATTCTGCTGGGGATTTGTTTTCTGTTAAGCAATGGACGGAAATCCATCAACTGGCGGGTCGTCGGTGGTGGTATTGTCCTCCAGATGCTCCTCGCTTTCGCTATTTTGAAGACCGATCTGGGGATCGGGGTCGAATGGATTTCCAGCGGTTTTGTGAAGTTGCTCGGTTTTTCGGACGTGGGTGCCAGGTTTATGTTCGGAGATCTCATCGATGCGTCAAAGTATGGTTTTGCCTTCAAGGTATTGCCTACCATCATCTTTGTATCAGCGCTGACTTCGGTCCTCTACTTTCTCGGTATCCTCCAGTGGATCGTTTTCGGTTTCGCCTGGGTGATGAAACGAATTATGGGCTTGTCAGGGGCGGAGAGCCTCGCGACGGCGGCCAATGTTTTTGTCGGGCAGACTGAAGCCCCTCTCGTGGTGAAACCCTACGTCCTCGGGATGACGCGGTCCGAGCTGATGGCGTTGATGACCGGCGGGATGGCCACGATAGCGGGAAGTGTATTCGGTATCTATATAGCCACTCTTGGGAACGGCGATCCGGAAACCGAAATCCAGGTCGCCCGGCAATTGCTCACGGCCTCGTTTATGAATGCACCGGGGGCGCTGCTGGTCGCAAAAATGCTTGTGCCGGAGCGGGAGCAATTCAACGAGGATCTGTTTGTTCCCCGGGACAAGCAGGGCTCCAATCTTCTCGAAGCATTGGCAAACGGCACAACGGAGGGGCTCAAGCTTGCTCTCAACGTCGCTGCGATGCTCATTGTGTTTGTGGCCGTGATTGCTCTGGTTAATGCCATCTTCGGTTGGTTTGGAGGTCTTTTTGATGGAGCGCTCAACGAATTAATTTCGTCGCTGAGCGGCGGTGTTTTCTCGACTTTGACCCTGCAGTCTCTGGTCGGTTTTGCGTTTTCCCCGCTGGCCTGGGTCATCGGGGTCAGTCCCGGTGACCTACTTCAAATTGGGCAGTTGCTGGGTACCAAGATGGTGACTAATGAATTTGTTGCCTACCTGGAGTTGGGAGGCATGAAGGATGCGGGGGCATTGAGTCCGAAGTCGATCTTTCTGGCGACCTTTGCTCTGTGTGGATTTGCCAATTTTTCGTCGATAGGAATCCAGATCGGCGGTATCGGCGCCCTTGCTCCTGAACGAAGAGCCGACCTTGCCCGCCTCGGTTTTAAAGCGATGATCGGCGGAACTCTCGCCAGTTTGTTGTCGGCCTCCATCGCCGGTATGTTTTTCTAGTTTAAATAATTAATGAGTAAAATAAAAGTTGTAGTCGTTTTCTATGGTTTGAGTTTTCTTTATTTGTCTCTGCTTTCCGCACAGACTCCGGCTAATGTTAAGCCACTGTCGGCGAAGTCGGATGAAAACTGGAAAATAAGATGGGACCGGTCCGATGATTTTAATGGCACTGCAGTTGACTGGAAAAAGTGGCATCGCGATCCGGAGAATTTTGGTGCCTGGATCTGGAACAACGACAAAAATGCGTCAGTCTCGGATGGTGTGCTTTCTCTGACGTTACGGCGCGTCGAGCCCACGGAATCGGAAAAGAAAGTGGCGACGCCATACCGTTCCGCGATGCTGAAGTCTTACGCCAAAGGAAATTACGGTTACTACGAGGCACGGATCAAAGCGGCCCCCTTGTTTCCCGGAGTAAGTCCGGCGTTCTGGTTATACAGCTCGATAGACGATTCGATACTCAAGCCGGGAGCCGTACGGTATAGCGAGGTCGATGTGGTAGAACTCACCCAGAGAGGTGATCAAAATGCCGGAAATGTGAAAATTTCCGATCATAATCTACATACGATATTATCGAACGGAAAACCCGGGGTGCCGGGGCGCGACTGGAGGCGCCCCCACGACAAACGCTACTTCGAGGCGCAGGCCATTGAATATGTAGCTTCCTTCGATCCCCGGGATGATTTCCATACTTATGGTTGTCGAGTCGGGAAGGACGAAATTATCTGGTATGTCGATGGAGTCGAAATCGGTCGCAAGAAAAACGAACACTGGCATCGCAAAATGAACGTCGCATTATCTCTCGGGCTGCGGGCTCCCTACGCGGTTTTCCGGCAAAACCGACTCGTTACGAATCCGGATTTAAAGGTGGCGGAGGCGGCCTTTCCCACAGCAATGGAGGTGGACTACGTCCGCGTTTGGGAATTGGTGCCGTAACAGCGACTCTGTAACCATTTCCCGGTGATGGGTAACAGCCGGGTATGTACCTACACTCTATATCCAGTGCTTTTCCATCTCACACCCTTACCCAGCGGGAAGCCTGGGAGGCGACCTGCCGGTCCCCGAAGGTTCAACAACTGAATCTGAGGGCCCGAATGGTTCTGGAAAAAATTCTTACGGGAGATTGCGGCATCGATACGAGGCGCTTTGCGGTCGAAAATCCGATGGAGCTCTTTAACCTTAATGCGGGACAGCTAAATCAACTGTTTGAAAGAGAGGCCCCGGCCCTGTCGGAAAAAGCTCTCGCGAAGGCTCTGGACCGCGCGTCGCTCCGGCCGACCGATCTCGATGCGCTGTTTGTCTGCACCTGCACGGGGTATCTTTGCCCGGGAATTTCCTCATATGTTGCAGAAAATATGGGGATGAGGCCCAATATTTACCTGAACGACATCGTCGGGCTTGGTTGTGGTGCCGCGGTTCCAACCCTGCGCGCTGCCGGGGGCTTCGTCGCTGCGAATCCGGAGGCGAACGTTGCTGTGATCGCAGTGGAAACCTGTTCGGCAGCATTTTTCATCGATAATGACCTCGGAGTTCTGATCAGTCTTTGCCTGTTCGGTGACGGGGCAAGCGCCTCAATCTGGAAAGGGGTTCCCGGGCCGACCGGTTTCCGGGCTGGTCGATTCGATACGCTCCATATTCCCGAAGAAAGGGAAAAAATTCGGTTCCGGAACGATAACGGCAAGTTGCGGAACCAGCTCGATCGCACCGTGCCGAAGTTAGCCGGCGCTGCTGTCAAAACGCTCTATGACAAGCGTGTTTCCCCGGATCCCTACGTGATTACTCATACCGGCGGGCGGGATGTGATCGAGACTATCGAGCAGGAATGCTCCCTCGATCAAATTTCCGAAAGCCGCGAAATCCTCCGCCGCTACGGGAACACCAGCAGCCCCTCGGTTCTCATCGCTTTGGAAGAGCATCTGAAGGGGCGCCAAATCAGGGATGATATCTGGCTGACGTCCTTCGGAGCGGGCTTTGCGTGTCATTCCTTTGAGTTAAATCGCTGATTTGGCGCGAATGGTGCTGTTTTCAGGCCTGAAATGCAGCACTAATCGCGTCCAGCCCCCACTTTCACTTGTCTTCACGGGAAATCCGCCTAGATTCCCGCCCGCTCAGCCGCGAATTGCCGGTGCTTCCTTTATTGATGCGGCTATCAAAGAGTGTTGAGGAAGCAGTCGGAAGTATTGAGTTAACTCATTAACCAAACCTAAACCATACATATATGTCAAAGACATTACCACCGCCATCCAACCCTGAGTTGATGGCACTCATTGAACAAAGTCTTCATTCACACCGCGAAAACTCGATTGTGAATGGAAAAATTATCGAAATCCGGAAACAAATGGTCATCGTTGATATCGGTGCCAAATCTGAGGGCGTTGTTCCCGTTTCCGAGTTTGAAGACGAAGAATTTGAAGTAGGAGACGAAGTTGAAGTTCTCCTCGAGCGCCTCGAAAATGACGAGGGCATGGTTGTTCTTTCCAAGGAAAAAGCAGCTCACAAACAAAACTGGGACAAAATCGTCGGCGTTTACGAAGCTGGTGGTCTCGTCAAAGGAAAGGTCAAGTCCGTTGTCAAAGGTGGACTTATGGTCAACGTGGGTGTGGAAGCGTTCCTTCCCGGTTCACAGATCGACATCATTCCTCCAAAAGATCTCAACGAATACGTTGGGAATATTTACGAATTTAAGATCGTTAAGGTCAACGACATCCGTAAGAACATCGTTCTGAGCCGTCGTGAAGTGATCGAAGCAGAGCGTGCTGAGCAGCGTGCTGAGTTCCTTTCCCAGGTCGGAATCGGAAATCAGGTCGAAGGTATCGTCAAGAACATCACCGACTTCGGTGCGTTCATCGATCTTCAGGGCATGGACGGACTGCTTCATATCACCGATATGAGCTGGGGCCGGATCAACCACCCAAGCGAAATGCTCATGATCGGTCAGAAGATCGATGTGGTCATTCTCGACGTCGACAAAGACAAAGAGCGTGTTTCTCTCGGTCTCAAGCAGCTTCAGGACAACCCATGGGAGGCGATCGAAGCCAAATACCCAATCAACTCCGAAGTGGCCGGAAAAATCACGAAGTTGGTTCCTTACGGAGCATTCGTCGAACTGGAAAAAGGAGTCGAAGGACTTATCCACGTTTCCGAGCTTTCCTGGACCAAGCGGATCACACGTCCAAGCGATGTGTTGGCACTCGATCAGGAAATCAAAGCACAGGTTCTTGCGATCAACACAGACGAGCAGAAGATCTCCCTCGGAGTTCGCCAGCTCGAGCCCAATCCATGGGACGATGTGGAAGAGCGCTACCCAATCGGCAAGGTTATCAAAGGAGAGATCCGCAACCTTACTGCTTACGGTGCTTTCGTAGAACTCGAAGATGGTATCGACGGGATGATCCACGTTTCCGACCTCAGTTGGACACGCAAGATCAATCACCCATCCGAAACGCTCAAGAAGGGCGAGGAAGTCGAAGCAGTCGTTATCGACATCGACAAGACCAACCAGCGGATCAGTCTTGGCTGCAAGCAGCTTGAGAATGACCCATGGAGCAACATCGACGATGTGTTCAAGGTTGGAGATCTTGTCAAAGGTACGGTCGCCAAGATCGCTTCCTTCGGTGCTTTCATTCAGTTGGAAGACGACATCGACGGACTGGTTCACATCTCGCAGCTTAGCGAAGAGCATGTTGCCAAGGTTAAGGATATCCTCAAGGTCGGAGACGAAGTCGAAGCCCGGGTTATCAAGGTTGACCGCAACGAGCGCCGGATTGGTCTCTCGATCAAGGCTGCTGAATACAGCGAAGAGCAACTCCGCAAGGAAACTGCTGCCTTCGAAGCGCTTCGCCCAAGTTCCGACCTCGTTGGACTGGAGCAAGCCTTCAATCTCGCAGAAGAGTGGAGCCCATCAGCTGAGTCTGACGGTGGCGAAGAGGAATAAGCGATTCGCTTCTGATTTTTTAAATCAATCAATTCAAGCGGCGGAGTCTCCGGACTCCGCCGTTTTTTTTGTGCCGGTACGGAAGTGTGAAATGGCGCGAAAAACAAGAAATGTATAATTGACAAATTAAATTTGTTATTTTGAATCTCGCCCAAATTTGAGCGTCCCATTCCTGTAAAACAAACAGATAATAGTTTAACCCCAAATAATATGATCAAAAAACTCTCCCTTATTCCAGTCGTCGCAGTCGCCGCTCTGTTGGCTCCTTCTGCTTCAGTCCAGGCCCGCGGCCACAACGATCTCTCCGACTACGCTCACCGAATCGAGCACGTGGGACGTGAAATCAAAAACGAATTTCAGACTCACTACAAGCGTTCCTCAGCCTACCGACACCTGATGGCTGACATTAATGAGATTTTGGTCAAAGCTGAGCATATCGATCAACTTTCCCACGACCCCTACACGTCCTACCGCCATATTAAAACGGACTTGGAGGAACTCGACAGATTGGCTCATCACCTCCACGACGTTGTCGATGCGGTTGAGAAAGGGCGCTACAGAGGATACGTCGACGGTGGACTCGCTCACGTTCATCACAAGATGGATGCCCTGAACGATTCAATCCACAGAATGGAGCGCGCTGTCGTCGCTTACTCCAGGCCTCCAAGACATGACTACCACAGTCATCGCTCGGCGAACAACAAGCGTATTGTAACCCCTTCCTACAGAAGCAGCCGACCTGAAGATGACTTCAGCCGCATATTGAGATCAATCTTCGGCGGGTTCAACCCTCCCGCTTCGAGATCTCACGGCCACAGCCACTAAGATTTATTAACCCCATTCCTCTGAATCAAAACCGCGAAGCGCTTCTGCTTCGCGGTTTTTTTGTGTCAAAGAGGATGTGTTACTCAGCCGGGCTGGCTGCCCAGATTTTGACCTCATCGACGACGGCGCTTTTGGGGACCGACAGGCGCAGCATCCGTTTGGTGGGGTGGGCGAAGCCTTCGGAGGTAAAAGTGGCGACTTCCTTGTCATCGATGGAAGTGGTGACGGTATCGCCCGAGATGTTCACGAGCAGGGTGTACCATTTTCCGGATTCCAGCTTCACCGGAAATCTCTTTTTCTTCGAGTTGATCAGTTTTTTCTGCTCCGGCGTCAGCGTCTTCGCTTTTTTGGCGGCGTGATATGCCATGTTCATACCGCCGGTTTTCATATCCTCGATCAAAACGTGATTGGTTCCCACGGTGACTTTAAAAAGGTGACCGGCGTGGACTTCCTTGAATTTGAGATCGGCAAAATTGAGGCCGAGAGTGTCCTTTTCACCCTCCAGCATAAATTTCGTTTCCACCGAGCCATTCCGGAATTCGGCGGGGTGAGTCACCGAAACGGCGTGGTCCGCAGTGGGGTGCATCGTGATATACATAGCGCCGTCCTTGAGATCGACCTGCTTATTACCTCCGGCCCGTTTTTTACTGTTCGTTCCCCATCCATTTCCGATCTCGTCTGTGGTTTCCTGAGATTCGGTTCGCTCGAAATCGTCTTGAAAGATAAGTTTTCCGTGGTCGTCAGCTACAACTGCGGACGAAAAAGCGAGACTCAGGATGGCAACAACGTGTTTTTTCATTAGAATGCCTTTCATACCATTCGGAGATCTCTCATGGCAAGATTACTCCGCTCAATTATGAATGTAGCAATTATCGGTGCCTCAACCAAACCGGAGCGATTTTCGTACCGGGCCCAGCAAATGTTGACCGAAAACGGGCACGATACGTTTCCAGTGAGTCTCTCTGGAGAAAGCGTTCAGGGACGCGAGGGGTTTAAATCGCTCGATGAGATTCCTGACGAAATCGAGATACATACCGTGACGGTTTACCTGAACTCGAGGGTGGTGGAAACGATCCTTCCGGATCTGATTGCCTGTGAGCCGGAGCGGGTGATTTTTAATCCCGGTAGCGAAAACGCATCGGTAGCTGCTGCGCTTCGCGATGCCGGGATCGAAGTCGTGGAAGACTGCACTCTGGTGATGTTATCCGCAGGCCGATTTTAAGCGGTCTCGATCAAATGTCCCAGAGCGCGATACAGAGGATTTTCCGCCTTTTGTAACGCGCGACCGAAGGGATTAATCCAGCTACCCAGAGTTGCCTGCTCAAAGTCGGCGGCCTGCTCTGATTCGATTTGGCGAAGCGTGGCAGCCATATAGAAAAGTAGCGAAGCGTGGTCGTAGGGAAGCTGAGCAAAGCTTGGGGGAATCGTTATCTGCCCCTGTTTGAGAAAGGCTTCGACAACTGAGTGGATGCCCTCCGCTGAGGCAAAATCATTCTCCCCCAGCCAGGCGACCGCTCGCGGGGCAATCGCACTGTCCGGCAGAATAAAGGTGTCGCAGAAATCGACCGCTGCTTCTTCATACTCCGTGGGGCCCCAGTCTCCGGAGAGGTATTTCTCTACTTCAGGTTCCGCTTTGCTTAAGACTGCCAGCACCTCATTCTGAATGAGAATATCTCTCATGTGAGGGTTTAACTCTTCACTGAGAAGATTCGCAAAAAGATGGTAAAGCCCGACAATGGCACGGATTTCTTCGCTGGTCGAATTCATAGCTATCGATGCTACCGGTTACCTTTCGGGTTTACGACACTTTCTCTATACTGCAGACATTGTCATACCAGTTCTGGCCGCCGGTTAAGGGGCAGGGGTTGATCGGCAATGCGTCGTTGATGTGGACGCCACCTCCGATGCCTCCGTTTTTCTTTGCCCACCAGATTTTTTTGGGGATATCCCGATCGACCGGCAGGTCATTCTCTTTTGGTAATCCTTCGACTGGGCCTGAAATTTGATTTTCACTGCGTCCGACTGCGCCGTGCTCCCAGTGCCCGACGTGGTGCGAACACATCACTACCCGGGGATGCATTCCCTTGAGAAAGCGGACGTGATTTTCGAAACTGTTCATCACTCCCGGTTCGCCTGAGCGGTAAGTTGCTCCGGTGGGACGATATACGGATACTTTCACCGTATCACCTTCGGAAACGCCGAGGGTTTTGCCCGTCTCCGGGTGCATGAAGACCGGGTTGGTATGGATAATTTCGGCATTGTATTTCCAGTGACCACTGCGGCCCTGGGTGTGAACATTCCATTTGAAAGTGGAGAAGATATACCGGTCTTCGGGCAGATCGCGGTGCTCCGGGACGGTATCGTAAATCGCGATGGGGCTGGCATTCACGTCATCCATCGGGAGCCCGACCGCTTTCGCTGCAATCGGCCAAATCTCATCGTAGACCTGAATTTTTCGCGACGGAGTCTCGAATCCAATCACTGCTTTGTCGCCCTGCATCAAGCCGATTGCTTTGCCGTCTTTTGAAATGATACCGTCTTCGCCGACCTCGGAACCCTCCAGTTCGGCCCCGGTGAGTTGCTTTTCATACAGTTCGTAATCTTTAGCCCGGGTTTCGTCCTGCCAGATGCCGCGTTTCTTGAAGGTTCCCCAATCGACCGGCAGATTTTTATACCATTCTTTGTAGAAGGCTTCCATATCCTCCATCTGGATAAAGTATTGTTCCATGCCGCCGCCAATTTTGCGGGCGAGGTCGCGGAGGATAACTTGAACGGATTTGGTTTCCCCTGCCGGCTTGACGAGTGGTTGTCGAACGCCGGTGTAGGGAATCAATCCATAGTTGTTGGTCGAGTGATGGTCCCAACGCTCCAGTGCTGTTGCCTCTGGCAGGATGATGTCCGCAAGGGCGGTTTGTTCTCCGTAACCGATGTCGATGGCGATATGGTAGGGAATCAATTCTTCGTCGAGTAGAACTTCACGGGCCGCATTGGCTTCGGGGTAGCCGTAAGCCGCACCGAGGGTGAATGACATATAGACACTGACTTTTTGCCGACCTTCTTTGATATAGGGGTAGACCAATTGCCCAACCCGCATTTGATACCAATGCCAGGCGAGTGGGTATTCGCTGGGTGTAGCGAGTTCGCCATAGTAACTGTTCCGCCATTTATCGGGGAACGCGTTGACTCGTTCCTGAACAAATTCCGGGAGTTTCCGGAATGCCTCTTCATTGAAGCCTTCTCCGATTCCCCAGGGCTTGGGGTCCGATGGCTTCGGCCCCGGCATCGAAAGTTTCGGTAGTCCGTCCTGCCCGTAACGGTTGGCCCAGCCGCGCAGTGATGACAGGCAGAAGCCGCCCGGTTTGCCTACGTTTCCGACAAGGACATCGAGCATTCGGATCGCCCGGTCGGCCTGGACGCCATTGTAATGTTTTGCGGAGCCCCGGTTCGACATCGTGGTGCAATACGGAGCCGCTTTGGCGAATTCGATTGCGATTCGTTTGATGTCGGCTGCCGGTACGCTCGTGATGGCTTCGGCCCATTCCGGGGTGTTGGTTTTGACATGCTTGCGCAGGTCTTCGAGTGGGTAGTTCGACCAGCGCTCCCAGAAGGCTTTGTCTTCGAGCCCTTCACCGAGGATGACGTGGATCATTGCCATGGCGATCGCGCCGTCGGTTCCGGGCATCACGGGGTGATACTCCTCCGATACCGATGCGGTAGCGGAGGGGCGGACTTCGAAAGTAACCATTTTGGCGTTGTTTTCCGCCTGGGCCTTCCGAATTCGATGCATCATAAACAGGCCGCCCTGATAGGCTTCCATCGGATTGCCTCCAAAATTGATGATATACTTGGTGTTCTCGAAATCCTGAGTTTCCCACTCGAATTCTCTACCATAAAAACTCATCAAAGGGGCGCGTCGATTGGATGAGCATATCGAGCGACGATTGAGTCGATGAGGCGTTCCAAAGGCATTGGTAAAGTGTTTGGTATAGCCTTTGGTTTTGTCCCTGCCGTAGTGAAAGACAAACTCTTCGGGAACGTTGTTTTCGCGGAGCGGACGCATTTTGTCGGCGATCTCGGTGAGTGCCTCGTCCCAGGATATTCGTTTCCACTTTCCGCCGCCGCGGATACCGACCCGCTTCAAGGGGTAGAGAAGTCGTTCCGGATAATAGGTCGCGGAGATGACGCCTTGAGCTTTTGCGCAGATATTGCCTTTCGAATTTGGATCGAGAGGGTTTCCTTCCATTTTGCGGACCCGGCCATCCTGAACCCAGCCGATGACTCCGCAGTGCGTGGTGCAGCCGAAACAAATGGTCGGGGTCGCTTTGGCTTTGGTGTAGTCAATTTTTCCCCGAATCAACTTTGCAATATCGACCTTGGCTCCTCCGTCCGCTGCGGCATTGACTGCAGAGGTGGCGGGGAGGAAACCTCCCGCTACAATTCCGGATCCGAGTTTGATGAGATCCCTTCTCGAAAATTTATCTTTGGTCATCCGGTTACTTTTTCAGATTGTTTTGTTCGTAGGTGATGTCCGCATCTTCCGGATCGAGTTGAACGCCGGTATTGGCCATGGCCTCCATCCATTTTTCGTGCCCGGCGTAGAAGACGGTGGGTTTCGTTCCGGCATCCTCCTTCCACGGTTTCGCAGAGGTGCGCTCGATCGATTTGACCAGGGGACCGTCCGGGTTATCGAGATCGCCAAATTCCAGAGCTCCGGAGGGACAGGTTGCAACACAGGCCGGTTCGAGGCCGACTTCGGTTCGGTGGTGGCAAAAATCACATTTTTCGGCCACGGCTTTGTCTTCGTTGATAAAGATCGCTCCGTAGGGACAGGCTGAGATACATTCCTCTTCGAGATCACATTTCGATTCTTCGACAATCACGCGACCGTCCTCCAGCCGGGTGATGGCTTTGCTGGGGCAGGCTTTCAGGCAGGGGGCGTCTTCGCAGTGCATGCAGAGCATCGGGGCGAAGGCCAGTGTTTTGGCTTCCGGTCGTTCCAGATAGCGGACTCTCATTCGGAAGACCCCGAGCGGAACTTCGTGTTCGGTTTTGCAACTAACACTGCAGGAGTGACAACCGACGCACCGGTTCAGATCCAGTAGCATTCCGACTTTTCCGTGGTTGACTTTGAACTCAGGTCCTACGTTCTCCCATGGAATATCAGATTTCGCCATGAAGAAACGTTATTCTTTGAATGGTTGATCGCAAAGCAATTTAGTGGGGAAACCCTATCGTAAATCCGTCACGGATATTAGTTGGGACACCAATGATTTGCATTTCCGGCGGGATGGGATTGGCTTCGGGATGATTAAAATCGTGCTGATTTCTCTTTCAATAGGACTTCTCGCCGGGGTGATGGGGGCGCTCTGTGGGGTAGGTGGCGGTATTGTGATGGTGCCTGCCTTTACCTACTTGCTGGGGATGGATCAAAAACACGCCCTCGCCACGAGTTTGGCGGTGATTGTGCCCACGGCACTGATGGCGACTTGGCGCTTCACGGGGGAGAAGCTGGTTGATTGGCAGGTATTTGTGCCGACAGCGATCGGGGCGATTCTGGCGGCCTTTTTTGCATCGGGCTGGGTGAAGGATTTGAGTAACCTAACCCTGACCCGAATTTTCGGTGGTCTGCTCGTGGTCGTGGGGGTGATGACTCTCCTTAAGAAGGCGTGAGTCAGTCGATCGAATCGACGGCTTTGATTCGATTCAGCTCCGACGAGATCATCTTGCTTCGTGTTTTGCTGACAAGTATCGTCAGCAGTGCGCCCGCGATAGCTCCACCCAGGATCAAGGTAAATAAGCTGAAACTCGTGAGATGGAATTTCTTCAGGGGAGGGGCGTTTGATCCAAAAAATTCGGAGGCATCGTCGATAAGTTTCAGGTTTCTGATTTCGATCGATTCTTCCGATGTGATCTGGGGAAGAATGGCGTTGAGAGTTAGTTGCAAAGGACGGCGCGGATCCTCTCCCATCGTGGCGGGGAGGACGAATTTTCTCCACTCGATATCGGTGGCGTCGAGGGTTTTCATGACTCCGACTTTCCCTAAGGTCCGGCTGAAGAAGCTCGATGCGATTTGTTTCGAGCCCGGCTCTGCCGGTAGTGAGGTCCACATTTCCAGATAACTGGTGGAGTTCGGATTGAAGCCCCGGGTCCTCACTTCCCCGGTGACCATAAAGGTGTTGGATTCGATTCCGGGTTCGTTGACTTCAGCGATCTTAAAGGTGTTGCTGGATTTTTCGAGAACTTCCCCGGTGATTAAGATCGTCTCGTTGGGATTCGGGAGTTTGTCATGGAATTCCCACTCGGGGTCTCCGAAAGCGGGGAGGGCTACAAATACGATGATCGAAAATAGAGCGGTAAGGCTTTTCCAAATTCTGACAGGAGAGTTCCAGTTATTCATTCTGATTGTTTTTGTTTGAGTTCATTTCGATGAGTGTTCAGCAGCGTTTTATACGCCGAGGATGAGATCGCCTGGTCGGCAAGGAGCAGTTTCAGCTGGCGCTCGAACTCTGAATCAATGGTCGCTTCTTCGATGATCTGGACTTTTTGAATCAGTCGATCGAGCCGGAGTCGCACCGTGGGGTAGGAAACATCATATTCCGCCGCCATCTTTTTCAGGGATCCGGAGTTGAGAAGAAACCGTTTCAGAAAATTCAAATCCTCCGAACTCAGGCCGTTCAGCCAATTTGGTCGACTCGAATCTTTAGTTACCGATTCATCACTCATTTAACAAAATAATAGACGAATTTAATAAAATTGTAAAGAAAACTAAAGTCAAAATAAATAAAATTAAACTTTTGGCCATTTTGTACCCTGTACAGTTTTGGATTGTACAGGGTACAGTTTCTCTTTGTCGGCAAAATTGGTTTGCAAGAGGCTGGATCCGTTTTAGTCAAGCTATCTAGAAATTTAACCGTCATGCCTGACACCACCGATATTCCCGAAGATCCACCTTCCGTCCTGCTCGAGCCGATAGCCACTTCGGTCGCTGAGCGAATTGATGAACAGGCTCAGTCGCTCTCCTGCTACGTGGTCGATTTTATATCCGGCCTCGGGCTCCCGATTTGGGTCGAACCGATTGTGTCGGGCTCTGCGTTATTTTTCTGTCTCGCGGCGCTTGCGTTTCTGCTCTTTTTTATCGTTCGACCATTTGTGCTCAAGATCTTCACGGGGATTGCACGGCGGACTCCGACGCGGCTCGATGATATTCTGGTCAATCTGGGCATCGCCCGATGGTCGAGTCATTTTATTTCGGCGCTGTTGATCAATTTCCTGATCCCCGGATTTTTCCGCGATACGCCTGAAATCGGCCGCACTCTCACGGTGATCGGTCAGCTTTATCTGGTGATCTCGGGATTACTGGTCATCAACTCGATGTTGAATGCGGTCCGCAAGATATTTGTCCGCACCCGCGACACTCACAAGTTGCCCGCGACGAGCCTGGTTCAGGTGCTGAAACTGCTCGCTTTCCTGGTCGCGGTGATTTTGATCGTCTCGACGGTGGCGGGAAAATCACCGCTCGCTTTCCTCGGCGGCCTTGGGGTCTTTACCTCGGTTATCATGCTGGTTTTCAAGGATGCCATTCTAGGATTTGCGGCCGGAATTCAGCTGACTTCCAATGATATGATCAAGGAAGGCGACTGGATCGAAATGCCGAAACACGGAGCTGACGGAAATGTCCAGGAAGTTGGTTTGACCACGGTAAAGGTGATGAATTTCGATAAGACGATCACCACGTTGCCGACTTATGCGTTGATCTCCGAGAGCTTTAAAAACTGGCGTTCCATGCCGAAAAGTGGTGGTCGCCGAATCAAGCGGTCGGTCTTCATCGATCTCCAGTCAGTTAAACTTTGTGATGACGAAATGCTGGAGCGATATGGCAAAATTCAGTACATTTCCGAATACCTCGAAGAGCGTCTGGCGGAGATTCGGGCGTGGAACCTCGAGAGAGGACTGGAGCCTGCCACCAGTATTGTGAATGGCCGGAATCTGACCAATATCGGGACATTCCGGGCTTACATTGAGGCTTATCTGAGGAATCATCCGCACATCCATGCCGAGGGAATGACCTTGCTGGTCCGCCAATTGGAATCGGGTGCGAGCGGTGTCCCGATTGAGATCTATTGTTTCTCGAAAGTCGTATCGTGGGCTGAATATGAATGTATCCAGTCCGATATTTTTGATCATGTTTTTGCGATCGCTAAGGAGTTCGATCTCAAGATTTTTCAGAACCCGACAAGCCTCTATTGCCCGGCCTGAATCGGCGGGAATTCTCCGTGATTTTAAACAAAACCGTCGCAAGGTATCGCTTAACTCAGCAAAACTCATCATGCCGAAATTTGTCAGTCAATTAAGTCTGCTTCTCCTCATAGCCCTCTCCATTGTCTCGTGCGATAACCAGGTCAGCGTAGCAGAAGAACCAAAATCTAAAGATTCAGCTCCCGTCACGGTGGTTGAAAAAGAGCTTCACAAGGATATCGAGGCCGATCCGAACGGTCCGGTCCCTTTGGCTGCTGATGTTTCCGATATCCCTACCGACCCCGCCGTGACCTGGGGCGTTTTGGACAGCGGAATGCGTTACGCGATTCTCCCGAATCCGGAGCCTCCGGGGCGCGTCAGTTTGCGACTTCATGTGGACGCCGGTTCACTGATGGAAGCGGAAAATCAGCGCGGTTTGGCTCACTTTCTTGAGCACATGGCTTTTAACGGCACCACCAATTTCGAGGCGGGCTCGATGGTGAAGTATTTCCAGCGTCTCGGGATGGGTTTCGGGAATCATACCAACGCCCACACCTCGTTCAATGAAACGGTGTATAAACTGGAACTCCCCAACACCGAGGAAAAAACACTGGACGATTCGTTCAAACTGCTACGCGATTACGCGGACGGAATGCAGCTGCCTGAGGCTGAGATCGAGCGCGAGCGCGGCATCATCATGAGCGAAAAACGAAGCCGTGATTCGGTGGGTTGGAGAACTTTTGTTGAGCAAATCAAATTCGCGTTTCCGGAGCACCTCATCAGTGAGCGGATGCCGATCGGGATCGATGAAGTGATCCAGAATGCTCCCCGCGAGCGGTTTGTGGAATTTTACAACGACTGGTACACACCGAACCGGATGGTTCTCATCGCAGTTGGTGATATCGATGTCGAGACCATCAAAGGACAAATCGATAAGCACTTTGCGACGCTCGAAGCGCGGGACAAAACGCCGCTTCAGGACCTCGGGAAAATTTCGAACCGCGGAATCGCAACTCACTATCATTACGAAAAAGAAGCCGGAGAGACATCGGTCTCGATTGAAACCTTTGCTCCACCTTCCAAGCTGCCCCACAATCAGGAGCGCAGAGCGGAAGAACTCCGTCAGAAGATCGCCAGTCAGATCGTGAACCGTCGTTTGGAACGAATCTCCAAAGATGAAACTTCGCCAATCAGCGCGGGACGCCTCCACGCCGGTGATTTCTACGACCTCGGGTTTGCGATGGCGGGGTCGATCAGCGCCGATTGTAAGGCGGAAAACTGGGAGGCTGCTTTGAAACTTATCGAACAGGAACTTCGCAAAGCGCTCGAATTCGGATTTACCGAAGCGGAGTTGACCGAGGCCAAAGCGAAGATGAGAAACGCCTACGAAAATGCGGCCGAGCAGGCGGACACCCGGATTTCCCGTGACCTCGCCAACCGGATCAGCTCATCGATCGGGAACCGAACCGTGTTCTCTCATCCCAAAGATTCACTGGCCTGGGCTGAGGCTGAACTGGAGAAGGTGACGGCGGAAGAGTGCCTCAACTCAATCAAATCGATTTGGGAAAGTGGCGGCGAAACTTTGCTGCTTCTTTCGGGGAATGTAGAAGTCGAAAATGCCGGTGATAAACTGACCTCGATTTACGAAGAAAGCTCCGCGGTGGCGGTCGAAGCGCCTCAGGAAATCGAAGCGGCTGAGTTTGCCTATGCCGATCTTCCCGAGCCGGGGAAGGTAGCGGAGAAGAAAGAAATTGAGGATCTGGAGGTGACCCAGCTTCGCTTTGAAAATAACGTCCGCGTTAATCTGAAGGTGACTGATTTCGAAGAACAGACCATTCACATCCGCGCCCGGATCGGAGCGGGAACGATTACCGAGCCTAAAGACAAGCCGGGGCTGGGAACCTTCCTCAGTGGGACATTCACCGGCGGCGGTCTCGAAGCTCACAGCGATGATGATTTGCAGCGTATCTTTGCCGGGAAATCGGTAGGCGGCGGCATGTCGGTCAGTGACGATGCCTTTACCTTCACGGCGAAAACGAAATCCGAAGATCTTCACGACCAGCTTCTATTGATGCGGGCCTATATCACCAATCCCGGTTTTCGGAAAGAAGCCGTTACCGAGTTTCGTCGTGGGCTTGACTACATGTACCAGCAGATCGAGCGGACCGCTCAAGGTGTGTCTTCCGCCAAAGGAAGTACCTATCTGCACGGTGGCGACCTCAGGTTCGGCTATCCGGAGAGATCAGTGATGCTGAGCCGCACCACCGAAGAGGCAAAAGAGTGGATCGCTCCTGCGCTGAAGGACGGGTACCTCGAGATTTCTGTCGTCGGGGATTTCGATAAAGAAGACGTGATTGAAAAGCTTGCAGCGACCTTTGGAAACCTTCCGGAGAGAGCCGCGGAAAAGCCGGCTTACGAAGAAGAGCGGACCGTGAATTTCCCGGACGGCGGAACTAAAGAATTCTCCTTTCAGTCGGAAATTCCCAAGGCGCTGACTTTGGTTTACTGGCCGACAGTCGATATTTTTGATATCAAGAAAACGAGACGCCTCGGCATTCTCGGTGCCGTTCTCGATGACCGGCTTCGTGAGAAAGTTCGCGAGGAACTGGGTGATTCCTACAGTCCGTTTGCTCACAATATCCCGAGTGATACCTGGAAGGACTACGGCTATATATTTGCCGCTGTTACGGTTGATCCGGCCCAGAGTGAGTCGGTCGCTAAAGTGGTTGGAGAAATCGCAAAAGAATTGTCGACGGGAACCAGTATTACTCAGGACGAGTTGGACCGGGCCAAGAAGCCGAACATCGTTTCAATCGAGGAGATGCGGAGAACCAACCGTTACTGGCTCGGCAGTGTGCTGGAGTCATCGCAGGAGTATCCGGAGCGGCTTGATTGGTCCCGTCACTTTGTTGATGACTACAAGGCTATCACAGTGGATGAGGTGAATGCGCTGGCTAAAGAATACCTCACTGAGGACTCACAGGTCACGATTATGATCAAGCCGGAAGCGGCTAAGTCAGAGTAAACATGCCAAAATCGACTGAAACCCTGGAGGTGACCACGTCACGGAAAGCGGGGTATGTTTTGGATAGCGATGGTAAAGAGCTCCGGGTCCCTGACTCGTGGGCTCTTTTGCCTCCCGGCGATGCGGCGATGTCCCGTCGTATTAAAAAAGACGGTCCAAGCTGGACGGTGAAGGAGAAAAAAGGTCGGCGTCTGTTTTCGAAAGGTATCTGGGCTCCGGCGGACCGCATCGATGCATTAAAGGCGGAGCTTGAAACCGAGAGGGCGGATCCCTCCTACCAGAAGAAGCTCGACGCGGGGAGAGTCCGTCGCGAAAAGGAGCAGGAGGTGTATGCCGCAGATTTCGAGGGTGCGGTTTACGACTATCTGTCGTTTGATTCGCAATTCGAAAATCTTGCCCGCAAAATGGCAACGCAAATCGCGGAGCACGCCGTTCCCGTGGGGAGCGGGACCGTCGCCCGAACAAAGCGAATCCCACTCGAAAGAAGGGCCGAGGCTGCGACCATCGCCTGGATGCGGCATCAAACCACCGCCTATGATGATATGGTCATTCCGCGGGTCAAAGGTAAGCGCCGTGAAGTGCGTAAAATGCTGGCAAAGCGGTCAAAAGAACTCCTGAATGCCTATCGGAAAGGCATTCCCGGTACTGAGGACTGCCCACTGGCGCGGGCGATCGGATAAACCGCAGCAAATTCCGAATCCTGTGATCGTAAATTGAATACGATCTGCTATTCTGATTAGATAGTTTTAACTCGATGGAGACCTATTGCGATAATTGCGGTTTGCCTTTTTCGAATTTGCAAAGCAACGGAGCGATTCATTGTCCTGCATGCTTATTCGAGGTTTTTCTGGATGATGAAGAGCCTGGAGCTCCAGGCGCATCTTTATCAAAGGCGGAGCTTTCTGTTGATGAGCTGGTTCGGCTCTTTCCTGAGTTGGAAGTGATCGGGGAAATTGGAATGGGCGGTATGGGGCGAGTCTTTCTGGCTAAACAGAAGGCACTGGATCGAAAGGTCGCTTTGAAGATTTTGCGCTTCGAGGCGGAGAGCGATTTGGTGGCCAAAGAGCGGTTTGAAAGAGAGGCCAGAGCGTTAGCGGAAATCTCTCATCCGAACATCGTGGAGATTTTTAATTTCGGAGAGAGGGACGGACATCAGTTTCTGCTCATGGAATATATTGATGGGTCCAGTCTCAGCGAATTACTGAGGCAGGGACCTCTCGAATTGGAGTTGGCATTGGCGATGATCACTCAGATTTGTGACGGAGTCGGGCATGCTCATCAGCTTGGAATTCTGCACCGGGATATCAAACCCGGAAACATCCTGATCAGCAAAGATGGCACGGTAAAAGTGGCTGATTTTGGACTGGCTAAATCACTCAGTTCGCGGTGGGGCTACAGCCTCACAGAGAATGACGTCGGGTTTGGGACTCCCGTCTATATGGCACCTGAACAATTGACGTCAGCCAGGGAGGTTGATGAAAGTGCCGACATCTTCTCACTGGCGGTCCTCTTTTACGAAATGCTCACAGGGAAGTTTCCCGGGGAGGATTGTAAGAAGGGGCGCGGAACGTTGGTGAAACTGAAAAAGCTGGATAAAGTCATCCGAAGCGGACTAAATCCCGACCCCGAATCCCGCCCGAAACGGGTCAGCGATTTTAAAGACGCAATACCGGTGCTTCGGGGTGTTCGGCCGCCTCGTCAAAGCCATCGTCGGAACCCGGCGTTCGCCTTTGCTGTCCTTCTCATTTTGACAGTGGGGACCTACTTTTTGCTAAGTCAAAAGGGGACGGTTAATTTGAAAGCATTCTATTCGAACGCAGATGTATTGGCCGCGCAGGAGGGGGCCAGAAAAATTGAGGAAAAATATCTCATCAGTATACCTGAGGTGCCGCTTCCCGCAGGGGCGTTGCTGCATTGGACTCCCGCCGATGGCGATACCACAAGGCGTCTCGCTCCCGGGGTTTCCAATATTTGTGAATTGGATAATTCCGCTTTCTATGTCTCTACCACCTATGGCTATTTGACCGATGGCAGTATCTTTCGGCAGTTTCCTCCGAAAGGCGCTGTCAACAGCCGGGCGGTGACCTATAACTTTTTCCTAACTGCTGATAACGAATTGGGGCGAATGCCGGGGGTAAAAAAACGCTATGTGTTCAAGTCTGGCCCGGCACCCGCGAAGGTTCGCCTCCTGAGTGGAGGGAGTAATTATTCTGTGGTCCTCACTGGCGAAGGAAAAGTGCGGGTAGCTGCGATCGAAGAGATGTGGCACACCCACGGGGAGATGTTTGACCGGATTGAGGCTTATGAAGATGTGGTTGATCTCGCAAATTGGTCTACTACCGGAATTTTGCTCAAATCCAATGGCAAAATAGTCTGCTGGAATACCCACATGAAGAAATTTATCACGGAAATACCTGATCATAAAAAATGGACAGATGTCGATTGCGGATTGATGCATTTTGTAGGGATTGATTCAAAAGGCGCGGTCCAGACCTGGCCCGTTTTTTTTCACGAGGAAGACCCCTTCGTGTTGGCTGCGTTAAAAAAACCGGATTTTGGCTCCAAAAAAGCGATTCGGATCGACGCGGGTCATAATTTTAATGTGGTTCAATTTTCCGATGGAACCTGGCGCGGGTGGGGGAATGACTACGGTGACGGTCTCATTGAAAAAATCGCCAGTATCGGGCCGGCGAGAGATATTTGTTTCCAAGCCAGCACAAGAAGTAACCTGGCGCTCTTTTGGATCGGAACGCCGCCCTGAGGTCGATTCCTGGACCTGCCATCGGCGTCCCCCCCAATTGGGGGCACCTTAATGTACTCTTGCAAAGGTTCTTATGTGTTTTAGAGAGACATGGTCTTAATTTCCCCGAACGGTTAGCGGGATTTGAGAGGGATTTTATGGAGGCAACATGCAAAAATTGTGGAGCGAATTTCAGCACACTGAAGTGTGATGAGGTTGCGTTTTGTCCTGCCTGTATGTTTGCCGCTCTCAATGACGATGAGACCGTCGTGGCAGGTTCCTCCGATGACGATTCCATCGACGAGCTGACGATCGAGGATTTGGCTCCCAAATTTCCCGACCTGGAAATCATAAAGCTGATCGGGAAAGGCGGCATGGGTCGCGTGTTTCTGGCAAAACAGAAGTCACTGGGACGTCACGTCGCGCTGAAAATATTGCGGAGCCGGAGCAAAAGGGATGTAACCGCCAGTGAGCGTTTTACGC
The DNA here is from genome assembly GCA_029213005.1 of Verrucomicrobiales bacterium. Lineage (GTDB taxonomy): Bacteria > Verrucomicrobiota > Verrucomicrobiia > Verrucomicrobiales > DEV007 > Arctic95D-9. Next base: position 15,872 of record JARGPI010000047.1, on the reverse strand, counting down.
GGGAAGCGCGGGCCATGGCTGAAGTCAGTCACCCCAATATTGTCACGGTTTACGATTTCGACGAACGGGACGGGCTTCAGTTCCTGTTGATGGAGTATATCGAGGGTTCAAGTCTCAGCGAATTGCTGAAAAACGGGGCTCTGGACCTCGAAGTGGCACTACCATTGATTTCTCAGATTTGTAACGCGGTTGACTGTGCACACCGACTTGGCATTCTCCACCGGGACATCAAACCGGGAAATATTCTGGTGAGCAAAGACGGGGATGTTAAAGTTACCGATTTTGGTTTGGCAAAATCGCTGGGCGCCCTCTGGGATTATTCTTTAACTACAGAAAACGAGGGGTTCGGGACGCCTCTATACATGGCGCCGGAGCAGCGGACTTCCGCAAAAGAAACGGACGTAAAGTCTGACATTTTCTCTCTGGCCGTTCTGTTTTATGAGATGCTGACCGGACATATCCCGACAGGGGGGAACCAGAAGGTGTCGGGGCAATCATCGAAGTATAAAAAACTTCATCAGACGATTCTACGTGGTTTAAATCCTGACCCTGAGTCGAGGCCCAACAGTGCCGTGGAGTTCACTGAAGCGGTGGAATCCTATCAGTCCAAAGTCGCCCGAAGCCGAAAGAGCCGGAAAATGGGTATCTGGTTTGGCGCCGCTCTGCTGGTTTTGCTGGGGATTGTTCTCTGGCTGAATCAGCGGGAAGTTGAAGGTACACCGATCGCCCGCGCCCCCACCGCCGGGGAAGTAAAAGCAATCAAACAGGTCACAGAGAAATATATGATGCGGATCCCCGAGATCGATCTGCCGCCCGGTGCACTCTATCATTGGACGCCTGCCCTTGGTTCCGGCTCCAGACGGGTTGCCCGGGAGTTATCGAACTTTTTTGAACTGGAGGTGAGCGTGTTTTTTCCCCGCACGATAAGCGGTTACATGACTGATGGTACGGTACTTCGTGTCAAACCACCTCCGGATGCAATGGGGACGAGAATGTTGACCGCGACATGGAGCCTTACCGTTGAAAACACGTTAAGAGCGCTTTCCGTTACGAAGCAACCCCATCATTTTCGTGATGATATCATTCCCGATGACGTCCAGTTTATTCAGGGAGGGGCAAGATTCACCACGGTGCTAACCAGAGACGGCCGGCTTCACTTTGCGGTAGATCCGGAAGTGAGGGATTCTCTCGATAAATTGTTCAAAGAAGTTGAGGCGGAAAGCGAGATTGTCGAAATAGACGGCTATTCTCAAGTTGGTTTATTTCTCCGTGCGGATGGAACCATAAGCGGATGGGACAGCGGCGAAGTTAAGATGATCCGCGATATTTCGGATAAGAATAATTGGAAGGACATTGCCTGCGGACCATTACATTTTGTCGGGGTGGATCAGGATGGGAAGGTTGAGGTCTGGAAAGTTAAGCAGGATAATTATAATCCCGTTCTCGCCGCTTTATTGGAGGTCCCGGATTTTCAGTCTAAAAAACCAGTGCGGGTCGAATCGGATGTGGACCTGATAGCTGTTCAATTTTCAGATGGATCCTGGCAGGCCTGGGGCGCGGAAAAGAATGCCGACTTGATCAGAAAAATCTCAGAGATTGGACCGACCAGAGACATTTGTTTCAGAACGTGGCCGCCCAAATTCACGGAATTGTATTGGATCGGGAACGGCTCTGAAAACCCGTAACTTTACATCTCACCGACAAATTCCTGCCACTCGGGGTGATCAAATACGACCTTGAGAATGTCGGAAAGCACTTTTACGGGCGGCTGGTCTGCATTGATGTCCGAAGTCCGGTCGTGGTAAAAGTCGATCAGTCCCTTGGTCTCGTTTTCATAGGTCTCGATCCGTTTGCGGATCACGTCTTCATTGGCGTCATCCAAACGCCCGCTCTTGATGGCCCGCTTCCGGATCCGGGTGATCAGTTCCTCCCGGTCAGGACAGGTCAGATGAAAGAGTTGCAGCACATCGATATGATCCTCCAGCAGCCTGGCCTGCTCGATATTGCGGGGAACCCCGTCGAGGATCAAAATATCGATATCCGGCTTGAACATGTGGAGATCGGCCCGGGCATCCGCCTGGATCTGGAAAAAACGAATCGTCAACTCATCGGGAACGAGATCTCCCTTTCTCGAATATTTGATAAATTCCTGACCGATATCGGTTCGGGTATCCATCGACCGGAACGCATCGCCCATTGAAAAGTGGTAAAACCTCGGGATTGCCCCCAGAATGGAGCCTTGAGTGCCTTTACCACTGCCCGGTGCTCCGATTAAAATGAAAGATTTGTATCGCTCCCTGCGCTGATTCATAACGTATTGATCGATCCGGAAATTTAAGCTATCGGATTTTCAACATTCCATTAACGTGCGCTGTCCAATCGCGCAAGATTATGTTTTTCAGCCCTTTTATTGCCCTACGCTACCTGAAGCCGAAGCGAACTTTCGTTTCGATCATTACGGTCATTTCGGTTCTCGGCGTCACCCTCGGGGTTTGGCTGCTCACCGTGGTCATCGCGGTGTTTTCGGGCTACGGGGAGAAAATAAAAGAGAATATCCTCGGTTTTGAGCCCCATCTTGAGATTCGTGCGGGCGGTTATATTGAGGATTTTGTTCCTCTCATGGAAAAACTTCAGAACACCGAGGGCGTGGTCTCCGCTTCGCCCTTTGTCTGGGGCAGTGTCATTATGGAATATCAGGGGATGAGAAATGCCCCGATCATTCGGGCGATCGATCCGCCGAAGCCGGGGAGTGAAGATTATGAGCGCTTCTCCAACAAGATGGCGAAGCGAAACAATCCGGACTACGATCCGAAAAACGCCAAAGAACATCCCAAAATGATCCCGGCAGGGGAGTTCCATCTCGATCCCTATTCGGTGGTGGTCGGGGATGCCATGGCGCAAAATCTGGGACTGGATGTGGGCGCTAAGTTGTTGCTTTATTCGCCTAAAGACATGGAGTCGATCATGGCCGCGCTGGATGAGGTCGAGAAGGGTGACGACGAGCAGCGTGCCGCAGCCAAGCAAAAGGTCCGTGACATGACGGTGCCTCAGGAAGTGACCGTAACCGGTATTTTCGATTCCGGGAACTGGGATGTTGATGCAAATCTCATCTTCCTCGCTCTGGAAACGGGACAGGTCCTCTACAATTTTGATCTCGAGGAGTGTCACGGAATCGCGATCCGGACCAGCGACGCTTTTCAAGCCGATCAATACAAAGACAACATCCTCGTCGATCTCGACATGGGGGAGTTGAAGACCGCGAGTTTCTCGCCTGCAGCGGTGTCGAATCAGGAAGTGTTTCGCTGGTCGCCATTGACGGTTTTTCTCTTCCTTTTAGCTCTTTCCGGAGTCGCGCTGAGTCAGACCGTCTTTAAGAAAAACCGCCTGCCGGTTCTGATTTCGACGGTAGGTCTCGCTTTCGTGGTGCTGTTGATTCACTGGGTGTCGACTTTTTCATCGGCGCGGGATTCGCTCTCTTATGTGGAGCAGACCGGTGGTTTGCCCTATCAGCTGTTGACCTGGATGCAGATCCACAAATTGATTTTCGATGCGATTGCCGCGGAACGTCAGGCCATGTATTTGATCCTCTTTATGATCATGATCGTCGGTGGTTTTTGTATCATGAACACGATGATCACGGTGACCTTTCAGAAGCGCTCCGAAATCGGGCTTATGAAAGCGCTCGGAGCAAAAGAGAGTCAAATTGCGTGGCTCTTCCTTTTACAGGGAATGTTCGTTGGTTTGATCGGGGTCATCGTAGGGCTGCTTTTGGCCCAATTCACGATCTGGCAGCGCAACAACCTCGCTGAATTTGTAGGCGGGGTTTTCGGGGTCGATCTGTTTTCCGCTGAGATTTATAAAATCGATGGGGGACTGCCCGCCAGTCAAACCTGGTCAGATCTCGCAACGATTTCGATCGGTGCGTTTATTGCCTGTACTCTGGCCGCACTCATTCCCGCAGTGATTGCGGCGAATCTCCAGCCCGCGAAGGCGTTGCGGAGCGAGTGATCAGCCTTTCAGAAGCCCGGTGAAAATCCGGGACCACTCGCCGTTTTTCGATTTGCCGGAGCCGGAATTGAGCCCGGCAGCGACGCTTTCCATTTTGAAGAGCGTGCTTCTCAGTTCACTCAACATTTTGTCGGCATACGATGCGTTTCGAGTGACCAGTCCTGTGTAGCGCCCCAGGCGGATATCGTTGGTTACCAGATCGAGGTGACGCGAGATATTGGCCAAATCTTCGAGATCGGTCCGGATGCGTTGCGCAGGGGCACCGGACTTCGCGAGACCTTCGATTGAGCTGGTTTTCGCGAGCAGCTCATTCACATCATTCATGAGGTGACGGTAGGCTGAGGATTCTTTGTAGTGGGATTGGAACTCGGATTTCAAATCCCGGCTGACAGTCTCGATGTCGCCCGCAAGATTGACCAGCTCGCCAGACGGGCCCGCTTTCAGGGTGCCGACCGGGAAAGCCATGGCGATCGCAAGCACCGCAAGCGTGAGAAATGAAGAGAAGGGTGTGGGTTTTAGTGGGAATTGCATGACGAAGCCTTTCCCGGGTAAGACGGTAAGCGACTCCGTAATATTCAGGATCAACCGTATTTCACCGCATTTTCCGTGAGACCGCTGGCCCATTCAACGTTATGAACCGGCTTTAGAATCGCTTCAACTCCCGCTAGCACTTCCTCGTCAATCGGCCTGTTGAGCAGAGCGATACTGTTTTCAAGCTCTTCCACGGTGCGTGTCCCCAATAGAGTCACATCGGCATTTTCGTTCCGGAGTGAATACTGAATCGCCAGCTCAGCGAGATTGACGCCCCGGTCAGCGCAGTATTTTGCGGCCTCGCGGCCTGCCTGTTTCACTTCGATGGGCGCCGGGTGCCAGTCCTGTTCACCCTGTGGGGTCAGCACTCCCATGTGTGTGACCGACCCGTTGATCAGTCCCATTCCATTTTTCTTAGTGACGGGGGCGAGCACATCATCCATTCGATTATTCAGCAGATTTCCGTGGCAGTAAGTCAGTGTGACGTCAAAATCCCGGGTTTCAGCCATGTGACGCAGCAGGGTGGGGGGATAACCGGTCACCCCGATAAACCGGGCTTTGCCCTGCTCTTTCAGATCGCAAAGCGCCCGGCATCCCTCAAGAACCGTATCCATCTCCCCGAACTCGATATCGTGAAGTTGGTAAATGTCGAGCCAGTCCGTTTGCAGCCGCTTCAGGCTGTCCTCGCACATCTGGATAATATTGTCGTAGGAAAAATCAAACCGGTCTGTGGCGTGGCGTCCTCCTTTGGTGGCGAGAACCACCTCGTCCCGCCGGCCTTCGAGAGCTTTCCCGAGACGGGTTTCCGAAAGGGTCTCGCCGTAGTAAGCTGAAGTGTCGAAAAAGTTGATCCCCGAATCAATGGCGTGATGAACCGCGCGAATGCCCTCCTCTTCAGCCAGCGGTCCGTATTGCCCGGCCAGTGCCACGCAGCCAAAACCTATCGGGGAAACTGTGAGAGAGGTGGAACCGAGCGTGCGACTTGTCATTGAATCATCAAAATCGATTTAGCTCCCGAAATCAATGAATATGACTGGCTCGATTTCGTAGACTGTACCCTGTACAATGCCGGACTGTACAGGGTACAGTCTTCAAAAAACGGGTCACGGTAGTTCCAGACCACCTTTGCACAGTGCACGTCAGCAATGAGATATGCACGGTTTATTTAGGCTTGAATGCCCCACGGAACGCCACCCGAAGCCATCGCCAGGCTTCTCGCAACTGGAATAAAGATTGCGCTAACTTAAAGGATTATGACGACACAGATCAAAGAAATCGCGAAAGGAAACGCGCTGGCGAGGCGCTACATTGAAATCCGGCTGTCCGGCAAATTGACCAAGGAGGAGTATCTCCAATTTATCCCGGTCATTGAGAACCGTCTCAAAGAAGAGGACAAGATCAATCTGCTTGTGGTGTTTAATGACTTTCGGGGCTGGGAAGCCGGGGCGCTGTGGGAAGACATCAAGTTTGATGCCAAACACTTCAACGACATCGGGAAACTGGCCATCGTCGGTGAGAATCGGTGGGAAAAAGGCATGGCGCTCTTTTGCCGCCCATTCACCACCGCCAAGGTGAAATACTTTGAACCCAATGAGACAGAGGACGCCAGACTGTGGCTGGAAGAAGTATAGATAATCCCCGGGCTGAGGAGTTCAATCTCTACGAAAATCAATGCTCGCCTCGATCGAGCATTCAATGCGATGAGCTTTCCGGTCTACCTCTCTTTTCGGAGCGTAGTAAACTTCTGAAATGGGTGCTCAACTACCTGCCTCTGCCATTTTCGGTAGCAGAATTCGGCTGTGGCCAAAAGGCTGGAGTCGTGTTGCGGATGCTCACCCACGTGCATGGAATCCCCTCGTATGCACTGCAACGCCTCCTGGTGATGGAACGGGATATGTCAGCTGCTGCAATAGCGGAAAAAGATTGTCATCACCGTCCGCACGCGCTTATTGCTGAAAACCCTCTGGCTTCGCGGGTAGATTTACAAAGCCCGGCTTTTCATCGATATATTAAAGAACGAGCAGAAGACATCAGTATAGAGGACGATGTGTTACGTGCTGGGAATTACCGAATACAGATCCGTGACCGGGTTCAGTTCGCCACCGCAAGAAGTCATATCGCCGTGGTGGTGAACTTCTGGGATCCTACAGATTTGCGTGTGGTGAAAAGGATCGTCGACGTTACCCTCGACCGGACACGCCTCTTTCCGGTGGAAACGATACGCCATCTCCTACACGCTCCGGAAGCGTGGATCTTCATGGCGCCGATGCTGGGTGAATTCCGCCTTGAAACGGATTTTTTGACAGATCAGCAGGAGAATCAAATCGATCAACGCTATCAGGGTGATATTGCCCGCTGCGAAATCTCGACTTCCCGGCACAGCAACCTGGTTCGAAAGTTGAGTGGGGCGGAGGAGGGAACTATCGGCGATCCCGCAACCTGGACCTGGGTGAACAATATATTTGTCGGCGATAACCCCGAGGTCCACGACCAGTTACGCGCCCAAACCGGAGAAGGCAATCCTGGTCGCATCCTACTGAAAAAATTGATAAAGGCATGCGAGTGGGGCCAGTCGGATCAGACTGTTTCCACCCTCGAAAAACTCGAGGTGCTGGAAGCAGACCTCGGTGTAAAAAAAGCGCTGCAAGAGGAAGCCTTTCGCTGCGAAAGGGAGTTGATCCCTCTCGCAAGAGCGGCCAATGCTGTGTCCCACTTCAATTCGTTGAAGGAAATAGCCAAAAGATATCGTCAGGGGCAGGGTCTGTTTCCGGCGTCGGGCGATCCCGACCGGATCCGGAACTACCACGGTCTTGGTGTCAGCTTGCGTCGTCGCATAGAAGTTGTCGCCACCCGGTCGAGAAACGACGAAGGAACTATCGACGCCCGGGCTTTCAATAGACGTTTCTTCGCGGTTGTTCTGGAAACCATTCGACAGATGAACCGGGCGGGTCTCCGGGTTTGCATCGATCAAGTGGGCAACCTCCACGGACTTCTCCTCGATAAAGAAGCCGTTCACAGCATCAAATCGGATCCCGAAGCGATTCGTCGCTTAACGGGAGAATCACTGGGTTTCGGCTCCCATCTCGATACCGTCCTCAATGCCGGAAAATACGCAGGACGTCTCGGAGTTTTTTCCGGTATCGAAGTGGCGGCAACCCTGAAACACCTACAACGATGTTTTGAACTACCGCTATATCCGGAAGGCCACCATTGCCCCCTCATGGTCAGCGCTTATATCGGCGGAGAATTAATCGATAATGGCTCAGGGTCCGCATATTCCGGCAGCGCCACGGTAGCGGGCATCACAAAGCCCGAATCGCTCCTCAGTGGCGTGACCGCAACCGGGGAAAACTATAGAACCCGTTTAAAAGCAATGTGGGACTTTTTGAGCGACAGCCTTGACAGAGATGAACTCCTGCGATTGGAAACGGCGCCACCTCCCGTTTACTTTCAGCCCCGACATTTCTATGAACGAAATATCGAACGGGGATCCTTTTTGAGAAAGTGTGGAGCACCAATTTCACTCGTCGCGAAATGCGCTTTCGTCAGTCTCGCCGAAGCCGGTATTGTACTCCAATTGGAGCGGAGCTTCGGGGAGACACATACTCCCGAAGAAACCGAAATGGCAGCGGATCTGTTGCTGGGAACCCTGCTTCAACTCGATATAACCCGCGAGGTTTTACATAGCGGGACTGAGTCGATCGACTCACTATACCACCTCGCGGCAAAACATTTTCCCGGGCCGTTCATTTGCAAAACCGGAGAATTCTACGACGCCTGCAACCTGGCCTTTTCGCGAAGCCGGTCAAAATGATGATCGTCAGGAGGTCAGCAGAATTTCCCTGAATACCGCTTTTGCATCGTGAGTAACTGGATCGCCGTGGCCCACGATTATTCTATCGAAATCCAGTTCAGCGATCTGATTCACCGAATCGATATAGGCACTATGATCTTTGATGTAGTGGCTCAGTAAACGACTCTGGCCCGGGTAGGAATCGAGACCAACCGTGGTTTTCAGGAACCACTTGGTCCAGGTGCCAACGGAGTCAGGAAGATTAAAAAACAGGTCGGCAACGATCAAGGTTTTGGTTGGGGCATGGAAAACCGCATACTCATTCAGTTTGGGGACACCTCCGATCTTCACGATCACCACCTCTCCGTCATCCGGAAGTTCATCAATGTTGGCGGTGCCGGGTTCCGACAGCCTTCTGAAGCCGGAGGGAACAAAATAGGGCACTTCCCCGAAGGCTCTCCTGCCCTCATCAGTTGCCGTGTCGTGAAAATTGCTTGCCTCCATCAGGCAGGCTGGTTCGCCCACCGAGAGGATATCGGAACGGTCCTCATTGCTGAATGGGGCCGTCGAATGAATCAGCAACTTGCCGGAGCCAAGCCGAATCACCGTGACAACGCGCCCCAGGCGGCAGCCCATCATTCGCAGGGGATGCCGCTGAATATAAACACCTTCCGCTACAGGTTCGAGACTCATGGTGCCAGTTATTACGCCGCGAAGGGGACGGCAGATATCTCGTTTCTTAACTAAATTTGGTTCGATCTGGAAATGAGTGGGAAGGTTCCACGGAAATCGCAGGATCGGTGTGGATCGGGATAGGCGAAATTACGTAAGCGTCTCTTCCTTAAAGAAATATCACTTTTTTCTTTTCAATGAATCGAAAGTTTGGTGATGTGGTTCTGAGGCCGAAATTTCTCGGTTTTCGAATAACTACCGCTTATGATACCTCTAAAATGGTTTCGATACCAGGCTTCCTTTACTTCGCTTGGATTACACTTTCTTGGTACTCTTCTTGTTATCTCCTTAACCGTTTTCATTGGACGTTCTGACGATGTGGATGGAGATGGGTTCGATGATGAAACCGGTGAATTTATTGAGACGGGATCCTCCTTCGAAGAGCCCCCGCAGTACTCCTATGATCCTGGCGGTGACGATGACAGTGACGGGTTGCCGAATCAGGAAGAGATTGATTATGGCACCAGACCTGATCTTGCCGACTCCGACGGCGATGGTATTGACGATGGAGATGAAATCTATGGAACCTACCGAACCCGAACTACCCAAGTGGAGTATCTGGTTGATACCTCCTACGAATTTGGAGAAAATGGCGAGCCCATCGAAGTGCCAGTTTACGATACCCAGCTCCAAACCGATGAATGGTATGAATATACCGATCCATTAGATCCCGATAGCGATGATGACTTACTTCCCGATGGTTTCGAAATCAATTGGGGCCTCGAACCTAATGACCCCACCGATGGGCGACTTGATCAAGACGGAGATGGATTGTCTCGTGGCGAAGAATATATAGCCGGGAGTAGTGATTTAACGATACATTCCGATACCGATGAGTTCGAAGATGGGATCGAGGTTTTAGTTTTGGGGACCGACCCTACAGATCCTTCCGATCCCCCGGCGACGCCCGCTGAATCAGGTGGCGACTCAAACGGTAACACGCCGTCCGGGAATGATCCTCCGCCAACCGATGGACCGGGCGATAGCCCTTCTGAGACCGGGCCTCCGCTAACCGCCGCTGAATTTTTAGAATTGGATAGCGATGGGAACGGGATATTGGATGTATATGAGCGGATTTTGGGTTTTGTCCCCGGGACCATTAATCCTCAACAAAACAGCGATACGGATTCATTGACGGATATTGAGGAGCTGATGCTTGGTACCAACCGGTTTGAAGCTGACACCGACGGCGATGGTCTGAGTGATTCTGACGAAGTCACAGGTCGGTCGATGACCGGGACATATGCGTATCAGATGGGAATGGAAAGTCCGAATTATGAATACGTCACCGTTTATGACGAATACGGCAATCTGGTTTCCGAAGATTACGTTGCGGTCTATCCCGAAGCGCCGCTTTACACTAGCGGTCCGCTGTTAAGCGACACTGACGGCGATGGATATGATGATTTCTTCGAATTAACCTATAATCTGAATCCCCGGGACGGTTTTGACACAAACCAATGGAATCAAGAATTTGAATACGCATCCGGTCTTAGCGAGTTTGATGATTACGATAATGATAATCTATTGAACGGCGAAGAATTCACTTATAAAACCAACCCGTTTCTTGCCGATACGGACGGAGACGGGGTGAATGATGGTGACGAAGTAAACGGGGTTCAAATTTACGTTGATAACGGTTACGAACAGACCGATACTCACTATGATTACGACTCAGAGACCGGGGAGCAAATCGAAGTCACCTACACCTATTATGTAGAAAATTGGGTCAGCGAATGGATCACAGGTGATCCAACTGTCGCTGATCAAGGAAATCAAACGGGATTTGAAATTGACCTTGATGGTGACGGGCTTTCAATGGAAGAGGAGATGAGCTTAGGGACTTCAGACGCCGAAACTGACAGCGATTTTGACGGAATCTCCGACTACGATGAGGTAAAAGTGTTAACTCCGCTGATGGATGAATGGGGGCTACCCGGATTTGATCCACTCGATCCCATTGATGGACCGGCCGACTGGGATGGCGACGGGATCAGCAACCATGATGAGTTTATCGAGCACGGAACCCACGTTTTGTTTCCTGACAGTGATTTCGACGGATTTGATGATGGTGTCGAATTGGCATTGGGCAGTGATCCGAATGATCCCTTAGATCCATGGCTCACTGATGATGGCACCGGTGATCCGAGCACCAATACCGGAGGCAGCACCAATACCGGGGGTAGCACCAATACCGGGGGCAATACCAACACCGGAGGTAGCACCAATACCGGAGGTAGCACCAACACCGGAGGTAGCACCAACACCGGAGGTAGCACCAACACCGGAGGTAGCACCAACACCGGAGGTAGCACCAATACCGGGGGCAACACCAATACCGGAGATGATAATGCCTCCACCAACGCTCCTGTAGACGAAAGCGGGTCATTCTCGCTGCGCCTCGACAAGCGCGCCCTTAAATTTACTCCGGGGACACGAGAACAAGGTGAGGAGGCGCGATCGGATGTAGAATGGGAAGAAAGCATGGCTGCGTACGACGATGCGGCTTGGGCTGAGTGGGAAAATGAAAATCATGGATTTGAATCTGTTGTAGATGGAGGGCCGCGGCCAAAGAGTTCAACATCCAGCGAGTCTGCAACTTCATTCATAGCGACCCAATTATGGGATGATAAAGTGACCGTGTTAGAAAATGAACAGGGAGTTCTTTCGAGATTTTTAAACTCCGAGAGTGCTGATAGTGATGCCGCAAAAGCTAATTTTGCGTGGGATGGCACTCTTCCGAAAAGGACGGCAAGTGATGCCTCCGACCGTATTGATGAGCCCGATTCCGAAGCGCCGGGTCAATGGGGGGGCAGGATCGATGGGTTTGAGGCGTCTCGTCTCTATCCAGATGGATCAAGGTCGGAAATATGGTTGCGATCCACAAACGCGGTAAATAGTCCAGTTTCGAAAACTTACCTGCTTCACGCGACGCAGGAGATCTATCAGGATGACGATCCTCAAACCCACCCCGATTACACCCCCGAAAACACATCGCCACTGTCATATTCCCGCGAAGCGTTTGGGAGGGTCACCTTTACCATTTTGCCAGCTACTTCCAATGGCGATGGACCGACCAACGAGAGCGGGCAGGGGCTGATCAGTATGGAAGCCCTATTCGAAGCTCCAGATGGTTTCGCTAGCAATTGGATGTCCGTAAAGGATGGGAGTTTACTCATCAACCCTCCCTATGACCCTAGGCAGATTAATGCAGTTTCTCTACTCCCTGTTGAGTTTAGTATGGAGGGGATACCTGATGCCGATGAGGAGAAGGATGAAAATATTCTGATCATTAACGCCGATAATGACAACAGCGACGGAAATGAATGGAAACCTGACACAACCGAAACCATTCCCAAAACTCGCGACTTTGACCATCCTGGAAATATCTCGAAAGACGACGAAGAACTAAAGGAAATCACCGTAAAGGTGCCTGACAATGGCGGTGGTAACTTCGCCGGTCCTGATGGCTATAAACCTACGATAACAGTTACGTCATCACAACACGTGAAGTTTTGGAAGGATCAAAAAAAGGTCGATCAGATTACTGTAGCTCAGGATGGAGAACTTCATTTTGGGCAACCGGAAGTTCCCGAAACCTTTTTCATCGAAGGTATAGAGCTAAATGATAGCAAAGCAGCTATCACCCTGAAGCTCGAACTAACCCAAGGCTCGACCACAGTGTACGAGGATGTTATAAAGTTTTCCGTCGGCCCGGTCTACGAATCGTTAACTGTAAAAACTGGCAAACCAAATTTTGTGACTCCAGGAGGAGGTAATTTCTTTATTCAAATTGGAACTAAAAAGAATAATCAGCACGGCGCTGAAGTTATTGCAAAGGTGGCCACTGCGGATCCTGATACAAACCCTGGCGTTGGATTTGTTCAAACTTTAGATAGCAAAGATCAGGAGGTGTACTACTCGGGTTTGTATACCGGCGGTCAGAAACCAACACCATATTTGAAATACAAAGAGGAAATCGATCCGCCCAACAGTGCTTCATTTCCGCTGTTGGATACCGATCCTCCGGCCAACACCGCTCAGACTATTTTATATCCAAGTAAAGAGAACCCTAAAGGAACGTTCACGATGGTTGATACTCCAACTTCTTTTCAGTACAGTTTAACCAATCTTCTGGATAAGTTCGACCACATGGTTTACAACTCAAAGTTTACCGCATTCGCTGTGTACTCATTTTCTGATGGGTCGATATATCCACTTGCATCGACAAAATGGGAATTCCAAGCGAATCTAGGCACAACATACAATGATGCGAACAACAATGGCATGGAAGACGTGGGGGAACGCCGGCCAACCGTTGATACTCCTCCGGACGGCCAAACCGATGATACCGGACATGCGCCGGTAACTGGCGGCAAGGTAATATGGGATTCAAACAGTACTAAAGTAGGGGACGATCTTCCTGCGACACTGAAAAAACCAGTAGCAAATGATGCTCTTAAAAAGAAATCTAAATGAAATATCTCATTCTCCTTAGCACTGTCCTCATTGCCCTGACGTCCTGCGGGGAGCCGCCCGCTGCTAGTAAAAAGAAAAGTTCAAGTACCGCAACTAAACAAGAGGCGGTTCATGAACCGGCGTCTCAACCCAAAACTGCTGTTTTAGAATTTGAGTTCGCACAAGCCGAATCTGCAGACCCTGATCAGGAAATTGAAAAACCTGAAGGCCCCGAAATAGGCCGCGCCCCGAAGATCGATGCAGAGGAAATAATCGTCAGAGGAAACGAAACGATCCCGGAAAAATGGTATTTAAATACAACAGAAGAGGTAAGAAAAGCTATTGATAACCAAGAATTTTGTCTGAAAAGAACTAAAGAGGGAACCGACCAAGTTGGTGTTTACGTAAACGGAAAATTTGTTTCGTGGCCTGGTGCGAGAGCTTTGCCGTTCGAAAAATGGAGGGGAGCAAACTATTTTTTTATAGGAGTTCCGACCTCTGTAGGGTTTTGAATGTGTCTACGGAATCAAATTAAATTTTGAATTACCTATATCTCAGTTTTTCGACTGAACACCTAACATACCGAACTATGTGAATGCCGAAGACCGCCCACGCAAACGGCGCTCAACGTGCAAAGCCAGATGCTGCTCACGCCCGACGGAACGTCGTACGGGTAAGTCACTCCGGAGACCGTAAAGTTGCAAGTGTCCGTTGCGGCATGTTCCCTGCTTTGCTGCGTGCCGGGAGAAATGGTCAGCGGCTGTCGCCGGAATATATAAAACCGGCACTTGGCAGGGAAACATGCCTCCACTCTGTTCGGGGAGGCTTAAGCGGTTTTCGTTGCAGGTGACCGGGCACCGGCGTGCTCTCTTCCGGCTACCGCCGGACCGCCCGCCGGTTCCCTCCACTCACTGGCGCGGCACACTTCAGTTCCTTCCGTGTTCCGCTCATAAAACAGGGGACAGACAAATAGTTGAACAGCGAATTCCTATTTGTTTGATCTATTGGGTTTTTCCGAGCCTTTTCAGAAACACACGTTAAACAGGGGACGATCTATTTGGTTTTTTCCGAGCTTCTACGGAACTCTATAAATCTGCTGTGTTGAAAACAGGGTTCACAGGGCCGGAACTGTAGCATTTTACCCTAATGAACCGATTTCCGGCCACGAAAAGACAGAGGGCGGTTCAGATCCGCGTTGGATAGGGTGCGGTGTCGACCGTTTTCGGGGATTTCTGCAGGAACGGTCTTCCGCGTTTTGCAGTTTTATTCCTTTATCCCTACTCGATCTGCAGATCGCGCAGCACCCGAAGATTGCCCCAGTGGTCGCCGCGCATTTTGCGGGCTCCGCTTTGACGGCGTTTACCGAAATGTTGGCGGTTCTTCGCAAAGATTTGATCGACAAAAGCGGCACTGCCAAGAACCGCTCCGGAGGTGAGGCAACGGACCCGGTAATTCAGCTTTTCCGAGAGACTGATGCGCCCTTCTTTCGCTGACACTTTTTCCACTTCCGCCCGGCTGAAGCCTTTGCGCCCCGACTTACCCATGTCTGGATCAGCGGTGACTTCTTCGCCTTCCTGATACAGCCACCAGCGGTAGAGTTTGCCGGTCTCGCACCAGCGGCTTTCAAAATCACTTCCGCAGATGCGCGGGCTGTAGTCGAGGATGCGGCCGAGACCGGCACGGGCCTGTTTGTCGCCACTCATGGCGGCTCCGTAGCCGCACCAGCGGTAGTCTTCGGGGCTGCTCACCATCCCGGCTCTCACCGGGTTGAGGTCGATGTAGGCGGCCATAGTCATGAGCGCTTCTTCATCGGCTTCGACAAGGACGCTTTTGTAGCGCCCTTCCCAGAGAGGGCCCCGGCGGTTGTTGCGCCGGTTGAACCATTGGCTGAAGCGCTGTTTGAGCTCCTGCATAAATTTGGATACATCACCCATCCGGTGGGCGTAGCGATCGAGGATGCGCTGTTGCCAATGGAGGTCGCCGGCAGCTTCGGCGCGGGCGAATTCCTGGGCGACATCGTTGATGGTGAACGGATCGTAGAGGATTTTCATCCTGCGAAGTAGTTCGTCGATTGTCAAAGCAGGCAGTTGATCGCGGTCGGGTTGTTCGATGAGGATGTGCACATGATTGCTCATCAGGCAGTAGGTGACGATGCGCAGACCGGTGAAGTGCTCCAGTTTGCGCATGAGCCGGTGGAAATATTCTTTTTCCTCATCGGCAAAGATAAATCTGCGCTCAATGACTCTGGAAATCGCGTGGACGTAGTGTGTTCCTTCTCCTCGTAGTCGCGGCTGCTGGAACTCCCCCGATAAAGTGGACACAAAAAGTGTGATCCGATTAGGCTAATTTA
>JARGPI010000046.1 GCA_029213005.1 Verrucomicrobiales bacterium | reverse complement strand
GCTCGACCGCTCCCCGATTTCGACAACTATAAAAATTGTGTATAAAGGTCAGGGCGCTGCCCCGGGCTAGTTTGAATCGCGCCTTTGGCGCTGCGAAATGTTTGACAGGGTACAGTCAGTCATTATTCGAAACAACGGACGAGAGCTCCGATCGCATCTTCAGTGATTTCTCCCATCAGACAGATCTGAATCCAGTTTCTCTCTATTAAGTAATCGCTCTGAGAAGCCACGAAGATTCCCTTACTTTCCAATTCGGCGGCGACGTCTAAGGAGCGTTCCACCGCAATGGTGAACACCGCCGGAGACGATTTCTGACTGTCGACCAGAAATTCAACCCCGCACTGCTCCAATTCACTCCGTAACCTTGATGATTGTCTTTCCAGCTTTCTATATCTTTCCTTTGGGGCTTCGAATTTTTCCAGTGCTTTAGAAAAGGCCTCAACGAGATTAGAGGAGTGAGTAAACGGAATTTTACCTTTTTCGCTGTAGTAACCAATATCAAGACTAACCGGAATTTCTCCACATGAAGTCACTTCGTGATTATAAAGCACCACAGCCAGCCCGGGGTACGCGGCTAGAGATTTTCCACTGGACCCGGAGGCTAGATAGGTATTTGCCAGGTCAATATCGTAAGCACCAAGAGCACTCACCGCATCAATACAAAGTTTCATGTTAAAATGGTCGCACCGTTCAGCGATTTCCTCGAGATCGTTTTTCATGCCGGTGGAGGTTTCACAAGCAACCATCCAGAGCCAATCATAGCCCGGTGCGATATCTTGATCCGGGTTAAAAATTTCGCCCCAGGGTTTCACAACCAGATCAAACTCGAGTCCAAATCTTTCAGCATGACCGATTAAGCGGTCACCAAATTCACCGTTACTCAATTTAACGCCCTTTCTCCCGAGACGGCTAATCTGAGCGGCAACCATTTCATTGGCAAGCGTTCCGGAGCCTAGAGAAATCACCGCGTGACGGGCCTGGGTAAGACGACAGAGCTTTTCTTCACACGATTTTAGAATCCCCCGGAACTCCGGACACCGATGCGAGATCGGATGCATCCCGAAGGCCGTCGCAACTTCGGCAGAGATCGCGACCGGACCGGGAAGAAAGTTGTAACTCCGGGGCTCTGCACGGGGTAGTATCTTTTGGGTGCTCTTTTTGAAAGCTTCCAGTTCAATATACATAGGCTGATAGGGAGCGGCCTCACTTCCTACAAGATACGCAAAAGGAACAAAACCCAGATGAGTATATAATTTCAACTGCCGGGTCGTCGCTGATATCACCCCCAGGTCCCAGTTTTTAATTTGGTTATAATTAACGAGCAGGGCAAGCAAGCCTTTCAAAACCTGCCCCGTTCTTGCCTCCGGAACGACGGAGAGAAGACGGATTTCCAAAGGTTTACGACCGGTCGGCAAGTATTGATCGAGGTTCGGGATCTTGGCATCGAGAGAGAAAGGGCGAATATCTCTGAGTGCCATCATCCCGTAAAGAGTTCCATCTTTCAAACAGACGAGGTAGGTGTTTTCGTCATGAAATTTATCGACTAATTTCCCGCATTCATTTTTTTCATGCTGCGGGATTTCATCGACGAAAGTTCGGTAGTTTAATTCGAAGATTTGATCGAACTCTGCCTCGCTCTCCGCAATTTTGAAAGTATACGAAATCATTGGGAAGTTATTCTACTCCGGGAAATGAGCCTGAATCGAAGGATTTCTTAAAAATGCGGTACCTTTCAGGGCCAACTGATCAGATCTTTGAGAAAAAGCGCTTCAAAGCAAGTCTGGAACTCTGGATGATGCCCTTCTCCCTGCGGCCGGTAAAACTTCAATCATTTCCGGTATCACGCCAGAACATTAACCGGAACGGGCTTGGAAATCACAGTTACTTGAATGGATGAAAAATCTGCAACGTGCTTTGGTTCTGTTTCTTGGGTTGCTCCCGCTGTGCTCATTCTCGGAGGATTTATTTATCGGAAAAGCCAGTGTGAGTATTACCCCGGAACTCCCGGTGGCGTTGTCCGGCCAGATGCGGACTCGCATCGCGAAAGAGGTCGAAAGCGAGGTCATTGCGTCGGCGGTGGCGATCGAATCGCGGGACGGTGACCAATCGCTGGAGCAGGCCATTATGGTTTCCTGCGATCTTGTGGCAATTCGACAGGGAATCCTCGAGATGGTTCGCGACCGGGTCAGCGATCGGCTTCCGGAATTCGATACCAGAAAGATTTTTGTCAACGCGACCCATTCCCATACCGCACCAGTGATGGTTCCGGGGAAATACAAGATTCCCGAGGGAGTCACTCAGCCCGAAGACTATCGCAAATTCCTCGCGGATTGCATCACCGACATCGTAGTGGAATCATGGAACACCCGGGAGCCCGGAGCAGTCGGCTGGGGATTGGGACACGCGGTGGTCGCTCATAACCGGAGAACCGTTTATGCAAATGGCGTCGCCCAAATGTATGGCTCGACCAAACGAAAGGATTTCCGGGAAATCGAAGGCTACGAGGATCATGGCGTGGAAGTTTTATTCTTCTGGAATCGTGAAAAGAAGCTCATCGCCACAGCGATCAATATTGCGTGTCCGTCGCAGGAGGTGGAAGGCATCCACAAAGTAAGTGCGGATTTTTGGCACCCGGTCAGGGAGAAACTGAAAGAGAAATACGGTGAGGATTTGGTTATCTTGACCTGGGCCGGTGCCTCCGGAGATCAGTCGCCTCATTTGATGTATCGAAAAGCGGCTGAGGAAAGAATGAGAAAGCTGCGGGGGCTCAGTCGCCTCGATGAATTGGCCCGCCGCATCGTTCAGGCATGGGATGATGCCTATCAAGGAGCGGTTCAGGAAATGAAGAGTGATCTGGCTTTTTCCCACCAGGTAAAAGACATCGAGCTACCTAACCGAATCGTTACCGAAGAGGAGTACCAACACGCGCAAACCCAGTTCAATAAACTATCGGGAGACGTGAACACTCTCTGGAAAGCGCTCTGGCATCAAAGGGTCATGGAACGCTACGAACTTCACCAAGCGGGAGAATTGAAACCCTATCCGATGGAACTGCATGTGATTCGCCTCGGCGATATCGCGATTGCGACAAATCCGTTCGAGCTTTTTACGGATTACGGGCTTCGCATGAAAACGCAGAGTCCGGCTCTGCAAACCTTTGTGGTGCAACTCACCGGCCCCGGAACCTATCTCCCTACCGAGAAAGCGGTTCGAGGCGGTGGCTACAGCGCTATTGTCGAAAGCAGTGTTGTCGGTCCCGAAGGAGGACAATTTCTGGTCGAAGAAACTACATCGGTAATCCGCTCCCTCTGGCCCAAAACAGAAAAGTAAAAACACTCTTTTGCCGGAACCTCTTTTCCCGACTCCCAACATGATCGAACACACCGTTACCTTCCAACTCATTCACCCCTCCGGTTCACCGGAGGAAGCTGAATTTCTGAGCTCAGCCGACACATTAAAAACCATCCCGGGAGTGCAGGATTTAAAAATCCAACGTCAGGTCAGCGAGAAGCATCCCCATCCCTTCCGGATCACCATAAAATTTGCGACTCAGGCTGATTATTCCAGTTACGATGCTCACCCGCGACACCAGGCCTTTGTAAAGGACCGCTGGCTCAAAGAAGTCAGTGATTTTCAGGAAGCTGATTTTGTCGATTTTTGATTTTGTTTAGTAAATGAACGCCACCAAACCTATAGTCTTCGCTCTCGCAGCGGTTACGCTCTCCGGTCTGTTCCTGCGTGCTTCCGCGCCCACATTCCTCGCCGGGGCGAGTACCGTCGATGTATCACCCGTAAAACTCCCCGCGATTCGAAATGGAGGTTTTTTACAGGCCGTCTGGAGTCGCAATTCCGATCCCCTCTATGCCCGTTCCCTGGTGCTCGATGATGGCAAAAAATCGATCGTACTCTGCGTGGTTGATTCCTGCATGCTGCCGACTGACGTCTGCGACGCAATAAAAACACTGGTCACTGAGCAAACCGGGATTCCGCGCGATCAATTTCTGATTTCTGCGACACACACCCACTCCGCGCCCAGCACGATGGCAATGTGTCTCGGCACCAGCAAAGACGAAGCCTACACCGAGTTTCTGATTCCCAAAGTCGCGCAAGGTATCACCAACGCCTGGGAAAAACGAAAGCCCGCTCGCGCCGGCTGGACCGCGGTCGACGCCTCGGAGTTTACGAACTGCCGCCGCTGGATCAATCGCAGCGACAAAACCGGGACTGATCCTTTTGGCAACCGCACGGTCCGCGCGATGATGCATCCGGGCTACGAAAACCCGAATACCACAGGCCCTGCCGGCCCCATCGACCCGGAGTTATCGATTTTCAGCGTCGTCTCCGCTGACACTGAAAAGCCCATCGCCGCGTTTACCAATTTTTCGATGCACTACTATGGAGCCGGCGGCGGTTTCTCCGCTGATTACTTTGGCGAGATGGCAAAAAATATCGAGACCAAACTCGGTGACGGAGCGGTCGCTATCGTATCACAGGGCACCAGCGGTGATTTACACTGGATGGACTATAGCCGTCCCAAACGAACCGATTTGAACCGGAACCAATACGCGGAGCAACTTTCCTCACTCGCCACAAAAGCAATTTCCGGAATCAAATACCGTGACGATATCTCACTAAACATGGCGGAGCGGCGCATTCTCTTGAAGAGACGCACCCCATCCCCCGAACGCCTGGCGTGGGCTGCGCCAATCAACCAGGCACGCGAAACGAGACCTGAAGCAGAACGCCCTCCAAAAGATAGACCGGAAGTCTACGCCCAACAGGCGGAATGGATCGCAAATAATGCTGAGACTGAGGTCGTTCTCCAGGCAATTCGCATCGGCGATCTCGCCATCGCTGCCCTGCCCAACGAAGTTTACGGTATCACCGGCCTCAAACTGAAGGCGCAGAGCCCATTCGACGCCACCTTCAACATTGAGCTGGCCAACGGAGCTGAAGGCTACATCCCGCCACCCGAACAGCATGCGCTTGGCGGTTATACCACCTGGCCTGCCCGCACTGCGGGACTCGAAGTCGAAGCGGAGCCTAAATTCGTAGCGCACCTACTCGAACTTTTCGAAGAGGTCACCGGCCAACCCGCCCGTGCTTTAGCTGATTCCCACGGTCCGTATGCGAAGGCCGTTCTAGCCGACAAACCTTTCGCCTACTGGCGGCTTGATGACATTCAGGGCCCGGACGTCCGGGACGCGGTTGGGAAACCGGCCGCGTCAGCTCGATTCGAAAACGGCGTCGCGCTGCATCTTCCGGGAGTTCAGAAAAAAGGCGGCGCCATTTCGACTCCACCGGAAGTCCCCTCCCCGTTCTCCGGCCCCGAAGCCAATCGAGCAGCCCATTTTGCCGGAGGACGCATTGCTTCTGATTTCCCGGATAACGACCGGGAATACAGTGTCTCGTTCTGGTTCTGGAACAGCTTTCCGACCCATGTCAGACCGGTTACCGCCTACCTTTTCTCACGCGGAAAAAATGGCGATAAAACAGCGATCGGCGAGCACCTCGGAATCGGCGGCACTGTTAAGGATACCAAACCCGGCCGACTCTTTTTCTACACGGGGAACGGGATCGGCGAAGTCGTGAACGGCAAAACAGAGTTGGCGTTTCGAGACTGGCATCACGTCGCTTTGGTGAGGAACAAAGACTCCGTTCGCGTTTATCTCAATGGCAAACCGGAGATCGAGGCAAAAACAGCCTGGACCCTTCCTGACCAAGTTACGGACCTCTTCATCGGCGGTCGTTGCGACAACTTTGCAAACTTCGAGGGCAAAATTGATGAGGTTTCCATCTTCAGTAACGCCCTTAGCGAAAAACAAATCGCCGAGCAGTTCGGCGCCGCTGAACGCACGGCCCCGACGCCCCCTGCCGCGCCTCGCGAATCGGATCCGCTCGAACCTGCCGCTGCCATTCAAACGCTCCGGGTCCCCGAAGGGTTCTCGATCGATCTGATAGCCTCCGAACCTCAATTGCTGGATCCTGTCGCATTTGATTGGGATACCCGCGGTCGACTCTGGGTCGTGGAAATGGCCGATTACCCTCTGGGACTTGGCGACAACGGTGCCGCAGGCGGACGGATCCGGGTGCTCGAAGACCGGGACAAGGATGGCAGCTACGAGCACTCCGCCCTTTTTGCAGACGGTCTGAACTTTCCAAACGGGATCATCACCTGGCGCGACGGAGTGATCGTTACCGCCGCTCCGGATGTGATTTTTCTCCGCGACACCACCGGGGACGGCACTGCCGATCAGCGCGAGGTTCTGCTCACCGGACTCACCGAAGGGAATCAGCAACTTCGGGCCAACGGCCTGCGCTGGGGACTCGACAACTGGGTCTACGTCGCCGCCGGAGGGCATCACGGAAAGCACGGCGTCAATACCAGGATCCATTCCTCCCGTGCAGGAACGGAGGTCAAAATCGGTAGTCGGGACTTTCGTTTTCGTCCAGATACCGGCGAAGTTGAAGCCCAGAGCGGCCCCACTCAGTTCGGCCGCAATCGCGACGATTGGGGCAATTGGTTCGGCACCCAAAATTCCCGACCGCTTTGGCACTATGTTCTGCCGGATCACTATCTCAGTCGCAATCCTCACTACGCATCTCCCGAGGGACGCGTCCTTCTTCCGGGTAAAGTGAGTCCGCCGGTTTTTCCCGCAAAGCCTCCCCAGAAACGCTTTCATGGATTCGATCAATCGGGGCATTTCACCTCAGCCTGCTCCGGCATGATCTACCGGGACGAAAAGCTCTTTCCGACAAGTCCAGGAACGGGAACCGGATGGAATAATCTCGAGGCATTTACCTGCGAACCCTTCCACAACCTCGTCCAACATATTTCGGTCACTCGAAAAGGTCCCTCTTTCGAAGGGAAACGGACCGGGGCAGAAGGAGAACCCGATTTCCTCGCCGGAACCGATCGTTGGTTCCGCCCCGTGATGACTCGAACGGGACCAGATGGAGCCCTCTGGGTTGCTGACATGTATCGCTACATGATCGAGCACCCTCATTGGCTGCCGGAAGAAGGAAAAGCGGCGCTTTTACCGCACTACCGCGAGGGTGACGATCGCGGACGAATCTATCGCGTGAGGCGCAGCCGGGATGCGGTCGAGCCCGTTCCGGATTTGGCGAATCATGATCTTGTGGAGTCCCTCTCATCCCCCAACGGCTGGGTCCGCGACAAAGCTCAGCAACTCATTCTCTGGCAAAACAACAAAGCCCTGATCCCCCGCATCAAAGAACAGGTGTCCATAAATCCCGATCCCAGAACCCGTGTTCAGGCTCTCGCCACACTGAACGGCCTCGGGGCACTCGAAGAATCAGAAATCCTCATGGGTCTAACCGACGAACATCCCGGGGTCCGCAGCAATGCGCTCCGACTGGCCGAAACCAAGCCCTCGCCCGCCATCGTGAAAGCCGTTCTCAATCTCGCGGCAGATCCCGATGCCGCGGTCCGGTTGCAGTGCGCATTCACCCTCGGAGAAATGCCGCCCTCAAAACAAGCGGCGGAAGCTCTGGCAAAATATCTGCGATCCGACGATGCTTTTACCGTCGCCGCCGCATCCAGTTCCATTCTCCCCCACTTCGCCGGTCTCGTCTCCACCTGCCCTAATGATGCGCCGATTGCCTATCGGAGAAAGCTCGCCGAAATGGCCCTCAGCCTCGACAGACCGGAAGATTTTCAAAATCTCGCCAAACCTTTACTCAGCACCGTCCCAAACACACTGGCACTGCTTGACCTCCTCAAGGCCCGTGGCCTGCCACTCACCGTCCTGGAAAAAGGCCCGGAATTGAAGAACGCTTTCGCCGCCATTCTCGGAAACGCACGGCAGGTTCTCAACAGCGAATCCGCTGACTTCAGCGAGCGGATCAACGCAGCATCTTTGCTGTCGCGAAATCCAGCAGATCAAAAAAACGGTCTCGATTTTCTCAGTTCCAAAATCTCAGCAGCCACCGCGCCCGACGATTTTGCTCAAGTTCTCGCGGCGCTTCGCAGCAGTGGAGGCAATCGCGTTTCCAAAGAGCTACTCAATCGCTGGCGCAGTCTTTCGCCATCGTTTCGGGATCAGGTTACGGAGCTTCTCTTGTCGAAGCAGGATTGGACCAATCACTTCCTGCTCGCAGTGGAAAATGGTGATATTCGCCCCACCGAAGTTTCGCCTACCGTGAAATCCCGCCTCGCCAAACATCCTAACAAAACGACGCGAGTTCGAGCTACATCACTATTGGAAAGTAAATCAGGAAATCTTCGCGCCGAAGTCGTCGCCACCTACACCCCCGCCCTGAAGCAACAAGGTGACTCAGCTAAAGGTCTGGTCGTTTTTCAAAAGGCATGCCTCGCCTGCCACAAGCGCGGAAAAGCAGGCTTCAGCGACCTCGGTCCGGACTTGGCTACCGTGGTCGATCACCCGGTAGAAAAGTTACTCGCTAATATTCTCGATCCCAATCTCGACATTCAGCCCGGCTATCACGCCTACAATTGTGAATTGAACAACGGAGAGCAACTGTTCGGACTCATTGCCGGAGAAACCGCCTCCGGGATAACGCTCAAGCAACTCGACGGCAAGGTTCACCATCTCCTCCGGACCGATATCAAATCACTCGTCAGCGCCAACACCTCACTAATGCCCGAAGGCCTTGAGGCAGCAATCACGATAGAAGAAATGGCCGACCTTATAGCCTATTTGAAATCAAAGTAAAGCTTTTGAAACAACGTGCACTCAAGCCTCGCATTAAACTTGTCTCTGATTTGGTGCGCCGCTCCGTAAAATTCCCTGCTCATATCCAAATTGCTTACATTCTGAAGTCATAACCGGAAAGAGACCGTTCCGAGGTCGAAAAGCAATAGATCAAGATGTCGATGGGAATTTCTAAAACCGCGAAAAAGGGAATTTCTTTACTGAATTTAGTTTAAAGCGCACCAGGCTGAACAGGTAATGGGGAAAGACTCAGCAGGGACCGGTCGGCACAGGGTGATTTTTTTGATCCTTTTCATCATTATTGCATCCCTCCTGATTTTCAAAGCCGCAACCATCGGGTGGGAGCTGCTCCGTCCAAAGTTATTCGATCCAGCGGTGGATCTGGCCTATGTTGTCAAAGCTAAATCAAATCAGCTGAAGAAATCGAAACTACGGGAAATATCGTTCCAATTTATCCCCAACGCCGCCAGGGCTAAAAAATCGCCCAGGTTCAATACCGCCGTGAAGATTGAGGTTACTTTGCGCCCCCGCCCCGGCAACCCGATGAGATCGGGAATCGAGGTCAACAACTGGTCACACACCACGTTTCACAACCGGTTTGTCAAAGTCGAAGATTCGATGGCTGCGCAACATGAATTTGGCGAACCCTTCACAATCACGCTACAGAAACGCGGCTCCGATATTTTCTGGACTGGTTTGGAGTAATCCCTACTTGTGTCAGGCGCTTAGTTTTTCAGGCAGGGCCGCCGGAGTTGAATGATGAGAAACCCCATGGGCGCTAGCGGCTTGCATTTAGGCCCTGAGAAACAGTGGTCTATCAGTAAATCAGACGGTTTAGCGGAAAATACCCTCGTAATTTTTACGAGCGACAATGGAGGGATTATCAATATCGCCGGGCAGAAGGCCGTCAAACAGGGCCATCAAATGAACGGCGAGTTGCTCGGCTTCAAATTTGATGCCTGGGAGGGCGGTCATCGCGTGCCATTTATCGCTCGCTGGCCCGGCCAGATCGAGGCTGGCTCCGTATCGGATCAGCTCATTTTAAATGTTGATTTGCTCAGCACCATGGCGTCGCTCACCGGCCAAAAGCTGGGACCCGAAGACGGTCTGGACAGTTATGATATACTCCCGGCACTGACGGGCTCTCCAGAGAAACCGATCCGTGATCATCTTGTAATGGGAGCTTCCAAAGCATCACATCTCGCTCTTCGCGAAGGCGATTGGTGCTATATCGGAGCCAAAGGCGGTGGTGGATTTGGCAGTGCAAAAGTCGGTGACCACGGGTTTGGCGGTCCCGCCGCACTTCAGTTTACCGGACAGGTAAATAGTGATATCATCGATGGTAAGCTCAAAAAGGGAGCGCCGACTGCACAGCTATACAATCTTCAATCGGACGTTTCGCAGTCCAAAAACGTGATTCTTGAGCATGCCGAGCGGGCGAAAACTATGCAGGCTCGCCTTGATCAGATTAAAGCCAGCCAAGGGACCCGATTGCCTTCCCGGGGCTTGTAGACGAACCGGGGTAAACCTTAAAAACAGACGTATTTTTCATCCCCCACCCAGATTTGATACTGACCTTCTACCACTCTATTAGCGTCGCTTTCAACTCTCTATTTTCCATGCCCACCACTAATTGTACCCTGTACAATCTCAGACCGTACAGGGTACAATTTGAGACAGCCTCCCGGCTCGCTCATTTAATCAATGCCCCAATCGAATTCCCGCGATCGGTAACTGGAACGTGGCTATTCCCGTTGTATAGATTCTTGCGATAGTCGACGCGACGGCATCGTAGATCGTGGCAAAAAAAAATAGGGAACTCAAACAGGGGCGGAAACAGTGGGTTTGCCGATTTCGCCGGTTACTTTAAAGGCACCCTGATGAGGAGGCTCTCCTCCGACCGGCACGCAATTATCGAGGTTACCCCGGGGCCCTTCGTCCACCCCTGGCATCGAACTCGAATAATCGATGGCAGCCCAACATGAATTTGGAGAACCCTCCGCATTCACACTGCAGAAACGCGGTTGTGTCCACTTTATCAAAAAACTCCAATTTTGCTGCTCCTCTCATTCGGGATATTTTCTATAAAACCTTCCCACTCTCGATCCATCTGACCGCGTAAAGCACTAGTTCGTAACTATTAGTCAAACCTATTTTCTTCAATATGTTACTTCGATGAACATCGACAGTACGGGGACTGATTTTTAGTTGCTCGCCGATTTCCTTGGAAGATTTGCCGTTGCCGACTAATTCGAATATCTCTAACTCACGATCGCTGAGTCGCTCCAGGGGAAAGGCTGCTTTACTGGATTCTGATACTCCAGTGCATGAGTAGAGGAGGTGGTCCATCACAGCGGGACTGGCATAGACTTTTCCGCTTAACACCTGATTAATGACCTCCAGCAGTTGTTCGCCGGTGGTGCCTTTCATGAGGTATCCCTTACCTCCGG
Source organism: Verrucomicrobiales bacterium (assembly GCA_029213005.1). Classification (GTDB taxonomy): domain Bacteria; phylum Verrucomicrobiota; class Verrucomicrobiia; order Verrucomicrobiales; family DEV007; genus Arctic95D-9. The sequence goes on along the minus strand of JARGPI010000046.1, from coordinate 30,558 downwards.
CCTTAAGCACTCTCTCTGCATAAAGCATCTCATCGTGCATCGACATGACGATGACAGGTAAATTTTCCCGAATGGATTTCAGATCTTTTACTAGTTCAAGACCACTTCTCCCGGGAAACGAAAGGTCCGTCAAGACGAGATCTGGATCAGTTTGCTCGACCATCTCGATCGCTACATCGACGGAATCTGCCTCCCCACAAACTTCCAGATCTTTTTGAAGGGAAAGTATATGGCCCAATCCCTGCCGCACAACAGGGTGGTCATCAACGATCAGGATACGGCTCATGTTGCTGGTTCAGGTCTAATGGTCGCCGAATTTACACTATTATCAAATATCACCTGCTATTCGCGCCAAACGATTTGTAGAACTTTCCTTACCTTCCGTGACCTGGAAGAAAACAGAACCCGTTACTCTTTGTTCTTATGCTTGCTGTTAATGTTTATTTTACCGATACTGTAAGGACTTCAGTCCACCAACCATTTTGAAGAAAAAGCAATCATCTAAAAAAAAAACAGCGATCAACAAGAAGCGGAGCGCGGCCGGAAAGACAAAGAAGCAGGCCTCAACAGTTCCCGACAATGATTTCCCCGTGGTTGGGGTTGGTGCCTCCGCGGGCGGACTTGAGGCGATGGAGGAGCTTTTCGGTCATATGCCGATTGACACGGGGATGGCTTTTGTCGTGGTTAGTCACCAGCATCCGGGCCACTCCAGTTTGCTTCCCGAGTTGCTCGATAAGGTGACGGAACTGCCGGTGCTTGTGGCGGAGGATGGCATTACGTTGAAGCCAAATCACGTCTATGTGGCTCCGCCGGGAGGCTCTCTTGCCTGCTTCAATGGTCGGCTACATCGGTTGAAGCCCGAGAACCCAAACTCCCCTGTCCTTCCGATTAATTCGTTCTTCCGGTCACTCGCTGACGATCGGCGGGAATCAGCCATCGGTATTGTGCTGTCAGGCACCGGAACTGACGGAACCCTCGGGATCGAGCGAATCAAGAGCGAGATGGGCATCGCCATGGTCCAAAAACCGGAGTCGGCAAAATATGCGGGAATGCCGAGCAGTGCGATTGCAACGGGGCTGGCTGATTACGTGCTGCCGCCAGACAAAATGCCGGAAAAACTGCTCGCCCATGTCGCGGGGCATTTGCACCGGGGAGGCTCCACTGAATCTGAAAGTTCAAAGTTCGATCTCGAACCGATACAGAAAATTTTCTTGATCATACGGAGTCGAACCGGGCACGATTTTTCTTCGTACAAGATGAGCACACTGCGTCGTCGTATCGAGAGACGGATGAGTGTTCATCAAATCGGAAAACCGGATCAATATGTGCGCTACCTACAGGAAAATCCCCATGAGATCGATTCTCTGTTCAGGGAATTTCTTATCAGTGTCACCAATTTCTTCCGTGATCCGGAAGCGTGGGAATCTCTCGGCGGCTCACCGCTGGACAATCTTCTCGCTGCCCGCCCGAATAATCACACCCTCCGGGTCTGGGTCCCGGGCTGTGCCACTGGCGAGGAAGCTTACACTGTCGCGATCCTGCTGCGCGAAGCGATTGGGCGCTCAAAACGGCACTTCGATGTTCAGGTTTTCGGGACCGATCTGGATGCACGGGCGATTGAGTCCGCGCGGACCGGGCGTTTTTCCGAAGATATTGCCGGGGATATGACACCGGACCGACTCCAGACTTGGTTTGTACACGAGGATGGTTCATACCGCATCAGAACGGAAATCCGTGAGATAACTGTCTTTGCGGAGCAGAGCGTAATTAAAGATCCGCCTTTCTCCAATCTGGACCTGATCTGCTGTCGCAATCTGCAGATTTATCTCAATTCCGACCTGCAAAAAAAACTTTTGCCTATCTTTCACTACGCTCTCCGCCCAGGAGGGATTCTATTCCTCGGTCCATCGGAGACAGTAGGTTCGTGGCGGAACCTGTTTTCAAGTATCGATCGAAATTGGAAGATTTTTCAACGCATTGAGACGACCTCACCGCTTCATAACTTCCCGATAGAATCAACACGGGAAAAACCCACCGTTGCCATTACTGACGATACCAATACGACCACTCAGAAAACTCGGGAACCTCGTCTTGCCACAATGTTGGAACGACTTCTCCTCGAACGATTTGTTCCGGCGAGCGTTATTGTTACGGAGCGAGGCGATATCGTTTATATTCACGGTCGAACCGGTTCCTACCTCGAGCCGGCAGCCGGGGAACCGAGTAATAACATCCTCAAAATGGCGCGCGATGGACTCAGGGTCGAGCTGGCGACTGCGTTGAGGCAGGCGATTAGCAGTGGCGTTGAGGTAACCCGGAAAAAGATCCGGGTAAAAACCAACGGAGATTTCGAGAATGTCAACCTTACCCTTAACACGATAAAGGCGCCGGAAGGAGCTAATGGTTTGGTACTCGTCACCTTTTGTATTTCCCCGGCTTCAGAACCTGCGCTGGTCGCTTCACAGGATAATTTGAAGGGTGCCCTCCCCCATTCCGGCGAACCTGAAAGCATCGAGCAATTAAAAAGTGAACTTCAGTATGTCAGTGAAACGCTTCAGACCACGATCGAAGAATTGGAAACATCCAACGAGGAATTGAAATCCGCCAACGAAGAACTGCAATCCACCAATGAGGAGATCCAGTCTTCCAATGAGGAGCTGGAGACTTCAAAGGAAGAAATGCAGTCGCTCAACGAAGAGCTCACCACGGTTAACGCCGAGCTGCAAGCCAAGGTCGACGAGTTGTCCCATTCCAATAACGACATGCAAAACCTGCTCAACGGCACCGATATCGCCACCGTATTTCTCGACTACAATCTCTGCATAAAACGCTATACTAAACAATTCACCAAACTCATACGTCTGATACCCTCTGATATCGGTAGACCAATAGCGGATCTCGCTACCTCGCTCGAGATCGACAATCTCACCAGGAATTGCCGCGAAGTTCTCGATTCGTTGGTCTTCCAGGAGTTTGAAGTCAGAAGTTCCGAAGGCAACTGGTTCCAAATGCGGATAATGCCTTATCGAACCATTGAAAATGTGATAGACGGAATTGTCATCACACTTGTCAATATCGATGAACTTAAGGCAAACCAGTTAGTGGCGACCCGGGAAAGAGCTTTGTCCGAAGCTATCGTCAACACGGTTCGAGAACCACTTGTGATTCTCGATGAAGAAATGGTAGTGATGTCCGGAAACGACGCTTTTTATCAGGTTTTCAAGACTGAAGCGGATCGGGCGACCGGCCGGCCGGTCTACGAATTGACAGGAGAAAATCGGGAATTGCGAAATCTCCTGGAGGATATCCTTCCGAAAAACCAATGTTTCGAAGATTATCGAATCACGATTGACCCTGAGGAGGCCAGCCCGCGTCAATTTATTCTCAACGCCCGCAAAATCGAGCAGGAAAAGAATCTCCCCAGTAGAATACTGATGGCGATGGAGGAAGTCGATTAGGGGTGATGGAAGACGATAAACAACACGGAATCCCCAACCCCATTCACAAAAAGATCGAGAGTGTCCGGAGTAACCGTGACCAGCGGGCAATTCGGCAAAGGGCGGAACAGCTGGTTCGCCTGACTCAAACGGAGATTTCTGAAATGGCGTTTGAAAATGTGGAGGCCATCGTTCACGAACTGCAAGTCCACCAGATCGAGCTGGAACTGCAAAATGAAGAACTACGCGAGTCGCAACTCGCCCTCGCCCAGTCCCATGACCGTTATCTCGATCTGTTTGACTTCGCTCCAGTTGGTTACGTAATCAGTGATCAACGTGGTCAGATTTACGAGGCGAATCTGACTGCCGCGAACATGCTGCGTTTACCCAGGGGAGAGCTCGTCCAAAAGAAGCTGCCTCATTTCGCATCCAATTCCGGTGGCGATCAAATGCATTGCTTTTTCCAGGCTGTATTTTCTGAGGAGAAATCCCAATGTTGTGAAATGGAATTGATTCGTGAAGATGGGAATTCTTTTATTGTCCGTCTCGAGAGTATCGTATTTAACGAGAATGAAGGAGGTAAACGCTGTCGAACTGCCTTGATCGACATCACCAAAGAACGCGAGGCGAAGAAGTGGCAAGAGCAGGCTGAGCGGCTCAGGGGTGTGGTTGAAAATCTCCCGGCGGGAGCCATATTTGTTGAAACTGACGGACGAATTTTCCTAAATCGCAACGCCGAAGAGATTACCGGGTACACCCGGACCGATTTAAATACGGTAACCTCTTGGTTTCGCCGTCTTTACCCCGGGCAAGTGACGCAGGTCCGGGAACTCTACGAAGCGAGTCGTAGCGCCGGGTTCCCCGAACTCCTGTCCAGTCAAATACGTCGCAAAAATGGTTGCGTACGACATATTGAGTTCGCGGCTCATAAGTTCGGAGATCATGAGATATGGCTGGTAAACGATATTACCGCCCGGCGTGAAGCGGAGGAAATGCTGGAGCAGAAACAATCCTATCTGAAAGCAATACTGACAACGGCGGCCGATGCCATTTTCACGATTGACGCTGACGGATTTGTTATCGGGGCAAATCCTGCTGCGGAGAAAATGTTCAGCTATCAAAGCGGATCCATGGTCGGAGTCACCGCCAGCGCATTCTTACCGGACCTGCATCGAGTACTCGCCGACAAGGGGCTTTGCAAAGATCCTGAAACCGGCGAAATCCAGCGGGAAGTGGAAGCCTTGCGGAAGGACTGCTCCACTTTTTATGGAGAGTTATCCATCAGCGAAGTCAACTATCTTGGTATCTACACTTGTATTCTAAGAGATATTTCTCAACGCAAACTCTCCGATGAAGTGCTACGCGAGCGACGGGAATTGAGCGAAAAACTCATCGAAAACGCTCCTAATATCGTGTTAGTTCTCGACTTGGAGGGTCGAATTGTGAGGGTGAATCCCACCTTCGAAAAACTGACGGGGAGAAAGCTCCCGGAAATTGAAGGTAAGTTCTGGCTCGACAATTTTATACCGGAACGGAACCGGGAAAAAAACAGGACCATCTTTCTTACCATTTTGTCAAGACCAGCAGCTCTCTACAATTACACCGATCCCATTATCGCGCAGAATTCCGAAGAGCGGTACATCAGTTGGAACGCCGCCCATTTGACCGATGCAAACGGGATCAATATCGGTCTGCTTTGCACAGGGCACGACATCACCGACCGCCTCCGTCTTGAGGGCGAAGTCCTCACCGCTGTAGAAGAAGACCGCCGCCGCATTGCGCAGGATCTTCACGATGGGGTTGGTTCGCAGCTGGTCGGTATCAATTTCCACCTCGGTGCGCTAAAAACGAAAATAGACGGTGGGATGCCGCTTGCGTCATCCGAAATCGAATCCATTTCCACCCTTGTAGCCGACGCCATTAATCAGTCCCGGGACATCGCTCAGGGAATCCACCCGATCGGCTCTGAGCCGGAAGAACTCATGAACGCGCTGAAAAAGCTCACTTTGCGGATCACCGCGGCCCATTCAGCATCGTGCCAATTCCACTGCGAATCGCGGGTTGAAATCGACCAACCCGTAGTCGCCAATCACCTGTATAGAATCGTGCAGGAAGCCGTCAACAACGCAGTGAAACATAGCGGCGCTCAATCCATAACCGTCTCCCTCGATAAAAAGGACGACCAAATTTGCGTGGTAATTGTAGATGACGGCTCTGGTTTCGACACGGAGCTACAAGATTTTCAAGGGCTCGGCCTCCACATCATGAACTACCGAACCCGGGCTATTTCCGGAACCCTTACAATCGAAAAACACGGAGAAGCCGGAACAAAAATCACCTGCTCAGTTCCTGTTCCCGCCCTACCGTAAACTTCCCAATAAACAAATCGCTTTCCGCTCTCTTTAAGCCGAGCTAAGGGCTAACACGTATTGTGAGCAGGTTACTTCAACCGTTTACATGATTTCAATAGAAGAGATAGTTCATCACTTATTCAGTTAAGGCTCAGAGGTGATGGGGATTATCTCTGAAGTTTCCCCCTCCCAAACACAGATTCTGTCCCCTTCGGGGGTTGGGGGCAGAATCACTCTTCCCGAAGACATTTTTGTGACCACGCCGGGAATCTAGGGTTCCCGGTATACCCTCCCCCCCCTTTGTTTAACCGATTCTAAGACGCCCCGGAACTACCCATCAATTTTTAGTGAAAACCCAGGAGAAATGATGTCTGAAACCACTACGGGAAAACACTTACGAAAAGGAGGAGCATTCCCTTATTTCAAGAAAAATCATTATGGATAAATTTGAAGATTAAATATGGAATCTGATGATCAAACCGAAATATTAGAACTATGGTTAAAGTTGGATAAAGGGCAATTGTCTGAGATCGAAGCGAGCCGTTTGGCTCATTTGATAGTGAAGGCCATCGAATTACAGCGTCTCCCCCCTGTTCATGGTTTGAATTGAAGCCCATCTCCAAAATTAAAAAATTGGGGCGACACCCTTTGTTTTCAGGATTACTGACTGGTCCTGTTAAGGGCAAACACGTATCCTGAAAAAGGAAGGCGCGCAATTTACCTGACTGCAATCACCTATAGATTTACAACAACAGGATATAACAAATAGATCACAAGACAAACACCACCAGAAATATTAAGGTTACCTCTTGGTCCACTTCGTAACACGCATGCTCCCTTGTCGAGCAGAGACTGATTTGTTTGCGCGATGCGATGTGGGCAATTCAAATCGAATCACAGGGGCGACAATCATACTTCCCAATCCTTTCACCCCACCCGAAACAATAATGAATAGAATCATGGTAATAGCTAATCTAACTTCATTTCGCACTTTTAAGATTGATTCTTTATCCGAAGGCAGGGAAACAGAAGGGTGCCCGACGATACACGAATTGGATAAAAGAAAGTCTGCAGCCAGTTCAAGTTGGATTTTGGAAGACGACATCAATGAGTTGGTTCGAAAGGTGGAAAAGGTCGTCCATGAAACGGATCCGGATTCATGGGTGTTGGCAGTTCCTTTTAGTCTTATCAGGCAGGTTCTTCCTTTAATCGATCCAGAGGTAACGGAACGCCTTGACACCGTTTTGGTTGAAGACCTAATTTTTATGTCAGTCGACCAGATATCTCAAATGCTCGCGGCTGAATCCTGTGACCGCTTTGGCCATCAAAATGAGCCATCAAAGCAGTTCGAACCAACCAACTTAAAGTTGCACTGATTCATCTGCGAACTTAGGAAATAATTTAGTAACCAATTATCTATCTTCCCCTGATAAGCAGATGAAAAAAGACGGAAATATTTATTTTCAATATCCCGATCCGCAGAGGTATTCCGGGGTATCAAATGTGCTTTTATAGTAATAAGGGTATCGAGAAGCCCAGTGACCGTTATTGCCGGACACAACACATTCTGCACCGTCGGGTTTTCTTTCAATCTTCCACTCCTCATCAATTGGCACCAAGACGATAAAGAGTTCGCCACAAGTGCTTTCCTCGTCGTTCCTCCCATTTCGAAAATCGGCCGGAATTTGCGCATTGAGCGGTGAAAAACGTACTTCGCAATTTCCAACGAAATCCTGTAACCTCCTCCGGTGGATTCCTCAGGAAAGGGGTATATGAGTGATAACAAAGAAATCGACACCGGGTTGCCGGAACCGGATGATGGGAAATCTGTCGCCGGAACCTGCCCGAACTGTGGCTCGGATATCCCCGAAGAGGCCCCTGGCGGGATTTGTCCCAAATGTGCTCTGATCGAAGCGGCCGCACCTCCTGAAAGTGGCACCATCCCGATGTCGGGCCCGGGATTTGAGCCTCCTTCTCTGGAGAAAATTGCCGGGGCTTTTCCCCAACTGGAAATCATCGAGCTGATCGGGTGCGGAGGGATGGGCGCAGTTTACAAGGCGCGGCAACCGAATCTCGACCGGAACGTCGCGCTGAAAATTTTGCCACCGTCGCTTGCGGAATCTCCCGCTTTCACGGAGCGATTCAGTCGCGAAGGTCGGCTGCTCGCCAAATTGAACCATCCGAATATCGTCGGGGTGTATGATTTTGGGGAAAGCGGTGGATTTTACTTTCTCCTCATGGAGTTCGTCGACGGGGTCAATTTGCGGCAGGCGATGCGGGCGGGGCGTTTCACTCCGGAGCAGGCGATCGGGATTGTTCCGGAAGTTTGTGCGGCACTTCAGTTTGCCCACGACGAAGGGGTGCTCCACCGCGACATTAAACCGGAAAATATCCTGCTCGACGCAAAGGGCCGCGTGAAAATCGCAGACTTTGGAATTGCGAAGCTGGTGGGCGAAGGGGCGGCTGATGATGTCACCCTGACCGGAACGATGATGCCGGGCACTCCGCAATACATGGCACCGGAGCAAATCGAGCATCCGAACATTGTCGATCATCGCGCTGATATCTATTCGCTGGGAGTTGTGTTTTACGAAATGCTCACTGGAGAGCTGCCCATGGGGAGGTTCGCGGCACCGTCCGAGAAAACTGCGGTTAATTCCCAGATAGACGAAATCGTTTTTCGGTCCCTCGAAAAAGAACGCGACCGTCGGCAGCAATCAGCGAGTCAGGTCAGGACCGAAATTGAAGGGATCTCCGTTGAGACACTCGCCAAAATCCGTCATCCCGGTTATGAGATTCCGGTTGCAGGTCAGAGCACCAAAATTCCGTCCGGAGGAAACCGGGCGGCGTGGGTCGTTGGGACCGGTATCGTTCTTTTACTACTGTTCTACATCACCCTTGTTTTCGCGAATCAGGCAAGCGCCATGCAAACGGAGCAGGAGCTTGCCCGGGCGAATCGGCTTGCGAAAGAGGCGTTAGTGAAGAAAGACCTGCTCCAAACTCAAGTAGTGGAATTACAAAATCAGATCCGGAAAAGTCCAGACAGTCCGGAGTCTGACAAAGCAAGAGAAGAACTCGTCGAACTAAATGCAGAACTAGGGCAAATTTCGGATAAGCATACCGTCGTAGCATCAAACGGAGTTGTCACACCCGTCGCCCCGATCATCGTGATAGGGTTGCTCTTTTTCGGTGTTTGCCTGCCGGGCACCATTATGGGTTGGAGAAGTCTGCGCCGGATCCGTGCCCTCGGCCTCTCCGGAGGAAAAGGCAGCGCCCTGTTCGCCGCTCTATTCCTGCCGCTCTTATTTCTCTCCTGTTTGTTTGTCGGATTTAGCGGTTTAATTCTGAACCGGGCACCGGATTGGATTGGGATTTTGATAGCGGCGATTGTACTTCCCGTTTGGATCGCGAGTCTTGCGTTTTCGATCTGGTGGGCGCGAAAATGGGCGGCTTCCCCGGCTACGGAGCAGGAACGCGCCATGGCTCTCGAAAAATTGTCCCGCCCTGTCAATCCGTGGCCGCTGCGAATCCTTTGGCTTCTGATTATTGTCGCAATTGTGTCAATGCCTCTCCTTCTTATGGGGAAAGTACGAATCACATTGGGATTCTTTGAGATACTTATCATCGGAGGGATCCTTGTCAGTGTTGTCGGTGTGATTTCCGCACTGTTGAAAAAGCCCGGGAGCAAAGAAATGCCTGCAGACTATAATCCGTGGCCCAAAAGAGTCTTCTGGTTGATTATTATCCTGTTCGTCATTCCTCCGGTCCTGGGCGCTCTGGGTCTTGTCATTCCCTACTTTGCTTTTCGCGATACCAATCGGGGGAATTATATCGTGGAAGTTCAGGATCTGGAACAAGTGGACAATGTCGTGCGTTTTAATATCTATACCCACCTTTACGGGGAGGATGATATTGTCTTCCGGTTTCGATATACCGGTCCTGCGTTTTCTGTTAATGGTAGTCCCGGGCAGAATGATTTGATTCCCGGTGACAGCACGGAATGGCGGATCACCAAAACAAAGACAACTCATTACGAACGCATCACGCTCACCTTTCCGGACAAACGGCGGGCCAATATGGCAGCCCAATGGATTCAGAGAACCGTGAAACCGCCAGGCAAAGCGAACCGGGACATCACTTATATCAAATTCTTTGATGTCGCAGCGGCCGAGGGTGGCAGCTGGAGGGCATGGCTGGATGCAAAATCAGATGCTTCACCTGACACCGGAAAGTTGCAGTAGCCTGTTTGAATAAAAATTGTCGTGCCATGAGTCAATCCGAGTCTTTTCATACCACACGCTGGACGCGAGTCATCGCGGCGAAAGGTGACACCGAGGATTCGCGACTCGCACTGGCCGATCTCTGTGATACCTACTACGCCCCCATCCATGCCTACATTCAGCACACCGTTCGCGATGTGCCTGCGGATATGACCCGCGATTTAACCCACGAGTTTTTCGCCGGACTTCTGACTCGTCCCGGTCTGGATTCTTTAGAACGGGGACGCGGCAAATTTCGAAGCTATCTACTTGGTGCGGTAAAGAATTTTCTATCGGACTGGAGGATCAGGCAAGGTGCCGAAAAACGCGGCGGCAATCAGGAACACACCGAACTTGATGAAGATACCGCCACCTCACCTGCGAGCGATGCAATTTATGACCGGCAGTGGGCCTACGCCGTTTTGGGCCGTGCCCTCGCACTACTGGAGCAGGAGCATCGCGCCGCCGATAAGCTTGATCATTTTGAAAACCTGAAGCCGTGGTTAAACGGAAATGCTCCCGAACTATCCCAGGCGGAAGTTGCGCAAAAACTGGGGATCAGCGAGGGCGCTGTAAAAGTGGCGATCCACCGCCTGAGAAAACGCTTTCGCCTCCTGATTCGGTCCGGGATCGAGGAAACTGTTCTAAGCGAAGAGGAGGTCGGAATCGAGTTAAATTATCTGATCGAAGCTCTGACAAAATGAACTGAAGCGTGGCTAAACTTAAGAGGAAAGATCGGCAGACCACTGCGATTGATTTTGCGCATCCCAATATCATTCCGGTGCTGGCTCTGGACGGAACAATCGTGTATCAGTCATCTAGAATCGGCGAAACACTTGAAACGATCCGTCAGAGCACTGCTACCTTTGAAACGGCACAGAACAATGAATAAACCGCTACCAGATTTAAACGACCGTAACGATATTATCCGGCTGGTTGATGGATTTTATGAGCGAATTCGCAGGGATGAAAAACTCGGTCCCGTATTTGAAGAAATTGCGCAAGTGGACTGGGAGACCCACCTCCCTAAAATGTATGATTTCTGGGACACCGTGATGTTTCGCTCCGGCACGTTTCGTGGAGATCCGATCGCGGCTCACAAAAAACTCGGTCCACTGACCGATATGAGTCAAGCAACCTTCGACCACAGGCTCGACCTGTTCCGCGCGACTGTGAATGAGTTATTCGCGGGAGAGAAAGCTGAGCACATCGTCCGTTGCGCCGAGGACATGGCCAACGTACTTTACAGCAAGGTCAATAATGTGCCCCAACCACGTTTTGATCCCGCCAATCTGACAGATGAACAACGTTCTCGATATGAGGCATACAAAAAAGGTAATAGCGGCTAACCAGCGAAATTTTTCGATAAGATAGATTTTCAACCCGCAAAAGTATAGGCGACTCGGCATAGAGACCGATCAGTTCTCGTCTTCGACCGGAACGATGACCGGGCTGGAGGTTGCGTAGGGTTGAGAGACGGTAGCTAAGAAAATAGCGGTGCGATACTCACAGTGTCCCACCTTAGGGAAACGTGGTATTGATCCAAAAACTCTTGCTCTTGCTCTTGCTCTTGCTCTTGCTCTTGCTCGGAAAACGGAGATCAAGAACAGGATTAGGAGCAAGAACAAGAGATTGACTGTGATTCGCTTCTTGGCATGCCTGCCTGCTGAACCGCCATCACCGGTAAATGACGGTGACGAACTCGTTAAATCGAAGCCAGAATCACAGTTGCCTTTTTTCAGTCTTCACACAATTTTCCGGATGCCAGACTCAGAAAGCGCAACTGCTTCAGACGGAAGATCCGCAGCACCGGGATGTTTTATCCTCGGGGCTATTTTGACGGTATTCGGAGGCCTCGTGATTCTCTACATCACTATTTTCTTCGTTCAGAAAAAGGCGATCGCGGGATTCACCGGTGATAGCCCAGCTGAGATTAAAGTCCTGAACCCGAGCGAAGCGCAAATCAAAAGCTTGAATGACAAGCTTTTCGCCATCAAGGCGGCGACCAGCCAGAGCAAAACAGAGCGGATTCTGCTCAGCGCGGACGATCTCAATACCCTGATCGCAACCGCTGAGATTCTGAAAGATTTTCGGGGCACCACCTTCATTCAATCGATCACCGACCGGGGAATCGAAACCCGAATGACTCAGCCGATGCGGAAAATCCCGCTGACACCGGGGCAACGGCACCTCAATGCAAAGTTCATTTTCCAGCCGGAACTGAGAAAGCGAACCATCGCGCTTCGCGTCATCGACATCATTTCCGACACCGGATCTATCCCGGAACAGTTTGTGAAAAATTACGACACAATCGGATTTTTCAAAATCGACCCGGAGAATCCGAATATCAAACCCATCATCCCGAAGTTGAGCCGGGTCTATGTGGAATCCGGCAATGTGGTTATTGAAACCGGATCTCCCGCCCCCGATCAGTCTCCCCTGCCCAAATAAGTCGAATGGACGGAAAATCCTGCTGCTCCCCCCGGGCGAACCGCGAAGGTACGCCGACGGATTCCGTTTCTTTCGGGCATATTGCAAAGTCGACCCATGCGGGAAGCAAAGTGGGCATGGCGGAAATTCCGGCGGGGACGTTTCTCATGGGAGCGGAAGGCCCCGAAACCTGGGAAGCAGATGGAGAGGGCCCCGTCCGCGAGGTCACTTTAGATGCCTTTTGGATCGATCGCTGCTGCGTCTCCAATGCTGAGTTTGAAAACTTCGTCAACGAGACGGGATACCAAACTGAGGCTGAAAAATTCGGCTGGTCGTTTGTGTTTATCAATCAGATCCCGAAAGCCCATCGGAAGAGCGCTCCAATCGAAACGGTGATGGGGCTGAACTGGTGGGTGCGAGTTCAGAAAGCGGATTGGAGAAAACCCGGGGGACCCGGAACCAATATCCGGAAATTGAGTGATCATCCCGTTGTTCACGTAAGTTGGCGGGACGCGATGGCTTATGCGCACTGGGCCGGGAAACGCCTCCCCACTGAAGCCGAATGGGAACGCGCGGCACGGGGAAATCTGGAACAGGCCCGCTATCCCTGGGGCGACGAACTGACTCCCGGTGGCAAACATCGCTGCAACATTTGGCAAGGCACCTTCCCCGATTGCGACACCGGCGAAGATGGTTATACCTCGACGGCTCCGGCAAAAAGCTTCCGGGCAAATGATTTTGGGCTTTATCAGGTGTCCGGAAACGTCTGGGAATGGACCGGGGACTGGTTCAGTGCCGACTGGCATCACAAAGCACAGATGACCAATCCAAAGGGACCGGAGTTCGGCACCGGCAAAGTCATTCGGGGAGGCTCATACCTCTGTCATGAATCCTATTGCAACCGCTACCGGGTGGGCGCCCGCACCAACAACACACCAGATTCCTCAACCTGTCACACCGGGTTTCGTTGCGCGTTATAATACGGATTCCTGAGATTTTGATGGAATTGGCCCGAAATCTGCTTATTGTGTATTTCCCGTGAACCCACGGCTGACTTTTTATAGCTCTTGAGTTATGCCCGAACAACGCTTCGACCAAAACCAGTCTCTGCTCCAACAGCAGACCATCGCGCCGCAGATGCAACAAAGCTTGCAACTGCTCCAGACTCCGACTCTCGAACTGCGCCACCTCGTTCAACAGGAACTCAATGCCAATCCGACTTTGGAAGACGAAACGCACGACGTTTCTCTCGAAGATGCAACCACTCCTGACGAAGACGAGGAGTTTGACAAGGAGTTGGCGGAACTCTCCCAGCTCGATGAAGAGTGGCGGGAATACATGGCTCAGTCCCGGGTGTCATCGCCGAAACGTGATGATGCGGATGAACGGTATCAGTTCATGATGGATTCCATCATCGATCCGATCACGCTCCAGGAACACCTCCTCAATCAGCTCAGTTTTTCGCCGGTAAACGGGAAGTTAAAAGAAACCGCCGAGATGTTAATCGGGAACATCGATGAGAACGGGTTCCTCCAGGTCGATATCGAAGAACTCTGTCTCGACATGGGAATCCCGATCGATCTCCTCGAAGATGCCCGCGGTATGATTCAGTCCTTTGATCCGGTTGGCGTTGGTGCGGAAGATCTCAGGGACTGCCTTCTCATCCAGCTGGAGAGGTTGGGCAAGCATCACAGTCTGGAATACCAGATCGTGGACCATCACCTCGACGATTTAGCGAAGAAACGCTACCCGCAGATCGCGAAGAAACTTTCCGTGCAACCCGAAGATATTACCCGGGCCGCGTCCCTGATCTCCACGCTCGATCCCCGACCCGGGAGCCGTTTTTCCGCGGGAAATAACACTTACGTGGTCGCCGATGTCGCGGTTGAAAAAATTGGAGGAGAATGGGTGGTCTCGATCAACAATGAGCAAATCCCCCGTCTCCGCATCAGCAAAGCCTACAAGGAAATGCTGGCGACCGACGATGGTAAGACCGCGCGCAGCTACATCCGCGACAAGATCAAATCCGGAAAATTCCTTATCAAGTGCATTCACCAGCGCCAACAGACTATTTCCGGGATCGCCGAACAGATTGTTCTCCGGCAGACTGAATTTTTCAATCACGGCCCCTCAAAACTGAAGCCGATGAACATGGCGCAGATTGCGGAGGCGATCGACGTCCATGAGACAACGGTCAGTCGCGCCGTGGCCGGTAAATACATCTCCACTCCCCACGGAGTTTTTGAGATGAAATACTTTTTCACGACCGGTTACCAGAATGAAGATGGCCAGTCGATGAGCAACACCAGCGTGAAGCAGACTCTCGCCTCGATTATCGAGGGGGAAGATTCCAAAAAACCGCTTAGCGATCAGGCGCTCGTCAAGAAAATGGAGGAAAAGGGCATCAAAATCGCACGGCGTACCGTCGCCAAATATCGCGAGGAATTGAATATCCTTCCCAGCCACATGCGACGGTCCTATTAAGAAAGTTAACTTTTCTTAAATTAATTAGTTGACCTTTCTTAATTATCCGGTAACGTAAAGCTCAGTTACCATTCGGTGACTGTCTGTTTGTGTTTCGTGTTTCGAAGCCGTCCATCCCTCGGGTTGGGCGGCTTCTTGCGTTTGAGGTATCTCAGTTCAGGAGACGGAGGAATGATTTAGCGCTGGCGAGCCCGACAACCAGGGTCAGAGCCAGAATCACGAGAAACACGGGGTCGAGCACCGCGCCGCCTCGCTGAAGGAACAGCTTGTAGGCGAATATGTTCACTATGATTGGAACCAGGATGATCAGTCCCAGATTTCTCGTTTTGGGAATCGCGGTGAGCACTCCGCCGGCTATTTCCATCACTTTGACGAAAGACAGGTAGCCGGATCCGTAGAGAGCGCCCATGAACTGAGCGGCCGCTCCATCCGGGGAATCGGTCAGCGGGATAAATTTGAGAAAGAAATTCAATCCGAAAACCACGAAAATCAGGCCCAGCAGACCACCGGCAATTGCAGCAATTTTATCAGTCATAGTTTGTGATGTGTTCCGTAAACAGCAGTTCACCACATCATAAACCTATGTGAATTTGCAAGACCAACTAATTCACGCCCTATTTCAGGTAGCGGTTATCACCGTCCCGCCGCGTCACCCCTTCTTCGTCAAGCAACTCCAGCAACGGCATCAGAATCCGTCTCACCGTTCCCGTGTGCTGACGTAGCTCACTGGCAGTCGCTTTTTCGTGCTCTTTCAGAAAGCCCACTATCTGTTCCTTAAGCAATTCGAAGCCCTTGCTGGAAATCACGGTTTTCGGGTCGAGATCAACCACTTCACCGGTATGGGTCAGGAAACGAAGTGCTTTTTCCTCAGCGGGATTGGTCGCGGTGTCGCCTTTATTCGGCGGCGAAATGAGATCGGAATGTACCCGCTCCCGGACCAGCTCCCCGGCTCGCTGCAACTCCGGTGGCAACACCGGAATATGATCCGTCCGCCGGATGTTAGGACCAGCCTTTGAGTAATTCCCGGCGAGGAGACCCGCCAGGAGCTGGTCAAAGAATTTCGGTGAAGGCAGCTCCGGCTCCATCATCGACCGGAGATCACGCAACGGCAAACCGAGATGATCGGGATGCTCCCGGTGGATATCGTCAATTTTTTCGGCGGCAATGCCCGATACTTGCTTCCACCATTTGCCTTCAAAAACCCAGTCGCCGTTTTGTTCGAGAAAACCCTCCTCGACAAGAGCTTCCGCCTGACTCCGAATATCGGCCTGTGAAAATCTGGATTTTGCCAGCAAGGTAGGGAGAAACAGAGCTTTATCCCGGATCATTTGAGAGCGAATCAGCACCTCAAGGTCGTCGTAATTTTCACGACGGGCATCCAGAAACGCGGCCTGAAACTCTTTGCGGAATGCCCGTCGGTTAGCGTCTTCATCGAGAACCACACCACCGGCAAGGGTCGCGCCCAGCGAAGCATCCCGCAGCACGAAACGGTCTCCGACAAATACATAGATCGGCTCATAAAATCGAATCTCAGCGAGGGTTGATTCGCCCGGCTCGAGAGTTCGCTGGCCCAAAAAATGAATTCTCGCCCGGCAGCCCGAGCTGCCGTGGTGAAACATCACCTCGCGGCCCGTTTTCATCGGCTGATTGGTCTGCTTAATTCCCCGGATCCCCCGATCGGACTTGGCGATCAACACATCAATCGCGGTGACCGAACCACCCAGCTCCGGGAGAGTCAGCACATCTCCCCTCCCCACGACTTCTTTACTGGTCGACTTCGGCTCCCGCACTGCGATACCGCTCAAATTTACTGCCGTCCTGGTTCCCGGAGGAACCACCTCGACCGATGCACCATGACTTTGCGCCGTCCGGATGTGGGCCGAAATCCCCGCCGGTTGCACCACGAGGTCATCCCCCACCGCGATACTTCCATCGATCAAAGTTCCGGCAACCACCGTTCCGATTCCTTTTAAAGAAAACGCCCGGTCTACCGGAAGACGGGGTTTTCCATTATCGACGGGAGGCGGGCAGCGATCCAGCACCTCGGCGATCTTGGAGCGGAGTTCATCGATCCCCTGTCCGGTGTGAGAGGAAACCGGAATCACTTCCGCATCCTCCCAGGGCCCATCGATGAGGTTTTCTTTCACATCCTCGAGAACCAGCTCCAAATCTTCCGCCAAATCCACCTTGGTCAGTGCGACGATCGCCCGTTTCACCTTGAGATATTGAAGAATCTGATAATGCTCTTCGGTTTGCGGCATCCAGCCATCGTCGGCGGCGACGATAAAGATCGCGAGATCGAGAGACCCGACACCTGCCACCATATTTTTAACAAAGTCAGCATGGCCCGGCACATCGATCACACCCAGAGCGAGGTTTTCACCCGGATTCTCCACGGATGGAATCGTCAGTTGGGCAAAACCGAGTTCAATCGTCATGCCGCGGGCTTTCTCCTCAGGTAACCGGTCCGGATCCGTTCCGGTCAATGCCTCGATCAAAGAACTTTTCCCATGATCAATATGGCCGGCGGTACCTACGATAAAATGACGATCGGACATCTGCAGATTTTACTTCGATTGGGATGGAAAACAACGGGCAGTTCGTGTGACGCCCTCTTTGCGCCCTCCTGACAAATCCGCAACCATTTTATAATTGAGCAATCGAAGGCCAGACGACAGGATTCTCCTATGATTTTCCGCTATAATCTGACGCAGACAGCTCTCGCACCGCTTCATCTGCTTCTCGCGGCGTTCGGCTTTTATTTTTCCTGGCGGTTCGTGGAAACCCTGATCGATGAATACGTTACCAACCTTTTACCGGCCCAGTTCTATCAGTATGGTGAAGCCATAACGTGTAGCGTTGCTGCTACCGCAATCAGCATCGCTTCCGTGCTCGCGTTTCGCATGTGGCTTCACGAACAAACCGCACTGCCGGGCATTCTCAGTGCGGTTCCTTCATTCGGGTCACCAACCCGTCGATCCAGTTCCGGTGAATTTGCGCTTATCGAATATTCGGTTTACTTCCGGATTATCGGTAATCTTTTCCTGCTCGGTCCCCTGCAACTGCTGTTCTGCATCCAGCGCTTCCGAAACCTGATTCCTAATTCCTCCGATCTCGAGAACCGGCTCAAAAAATGGCTCGATCTCGCACGCGACCAGAAACGCTGGCACACGACCGGACTCTATGCCGGTGATTATGACTCACTGGACTACCTCATTCGAATGGGAAAGCTTGATTACAGCCCGACCAAGGAAGTGGTAAAAGAGAGAAAATTCTGAATCACAAGCCGTGATTGCCACCCTGAAAACCCTGTGGCATGGTCCGGCATCCTCATGAGTCAGTGTTACCACGCAGAATTGAAGGAATCGGTCAGCCGCGTTGTCAGGGGCGAAGATTCAGTAAGCTATCCCATCGAATTGACCGAAATTCTCCCGGCGGAGGAAATGGTGGCGCTTCTCCGCGACCAGCTCGAGAAAAATGGCTGGAGCGCCAATGGCGAAGACCAGACGATCTGGGTCACAACCGGCAGTGGAGGTGAAAAACTCACTATCGATCTAAGCGAAATGGAACTTACTGCCACTATCGAAAGCGAACGCGAGGTCATTTCGGAAGCCACGGTCCATACCAGCGCGGAATCGCGGAAACAAGCCAGACGGCTTGCGGTCCAACAACTCAAGGAGGAAACACAGGCTCTCGGTGATCAAATTGAAGATTCCGGAACCAAAGAACTGCAGAAAGAAGTGACGGAACAACTCGCCAATTCGGAATTGGATCGACAGCGGACCATGCACGAACTGCTGCAGCAGGTTTATGCGGAGTCGTTGAAAAGAAAGGCCGGTCAGCTTGGTGATATTATGGAAATCACCGAATTAACCGGCGAAGACGGCAACTATGAATTGACCATCCGGATCGAACAGTAGACTTGCTATGGCCCACGAATTTCCCATTGAATCGCTCCCGGTCGACCTTTCCGATGACGATGCCATCGAAGCCGCCTACCGCAGTGATTTGGATGAAATTCAAAACAAATTGAGTCTCGGGATCTCGGTTTTGATTGAGTGCGAGAAACAACTCACGGTGCACCTTTTCCGTGCCCTGCGATCCCGCTTCAAGGCGATGCCTGCCGGAGGGCCTGGTTTGCGTCTCATCACCGGGCACGCTCAGAACTCCGCAAACGATGATGTTCAGGTCAATCAGACCCTCATGCAACGCCTCCTTCAGCAGCTTCAACAGGCGATCTTTTCCGGTGCGGGAAATGAAATCATAGCACTCCCCCACCTCGATATTCTAACGACCACAACCCGGAGCGGACTCTCCGCCGAGACCCGCGAAGCCGCTGCCCTGCTATATGAAAACCCTTCAGCGCTCTTTCTCGGTTTCAAAGATCCCTCCTTCGAACTCCCCAAAGTGATCGAATCCGTTTTTGCCCTTAAACTACCTTTGATCGGAATTACCCGCGACCGACTCCCCTACCTGATCTGTCAGCGGGAAGCCCGGAAATTTGGATCGACAACGTTTAATCCCTATTCCCTCTACAAATATGTATCGGGCCTCAACGCGATTCGATTACGGCAAATCCTACGGCATTTTTCCAACCGGTTAGACTATACTCCGGCAAGCCCGAATACCCGGGATGATATACTCAGAGAAATTCGACAGATGACGTTGGTGTCAGATGTCGATCTTCCGGATATCGACTTGCAGGAAGACGTCGGAGGCTACGACAAGGTAAAGCAGCAAATTGATAAGGAGATCCTTCAGTTGCTCGCCGCAAAAGAAACCTCTGATGACATCGAACAGATCCGTTATCTCGAGGAAATCATCCCGAAAGGTATCATTTTCTGGGGTCCTCCTGGCACGGGCAAGACCCTCTTCGCCAAAGCAATCGCCACCGCTCTCGACGCTACCGTCACCATCGTTTCGGGACCTGAGCTAAAGTCTAAGTGGGTCGGTGAGTCAGAGGAAAATCTCCGTCGGGTCTTCGCTCAGGCCCGGAAGTCAGCTCCGGCTCTAATTGTGTTCGACGAGCTGGATTCTTTCGCCGCCGCCCGCGGGACCTATGCGGGATCGGGAGTGGAGCATTCCATGGTGAATCAGATGCTCACCGAGATGGACGGTTTCCGGAAAGAGGAGATGGTTTTTGTCATTGGAACTACGAATTTCGTGGAATCACTCGACTCCGCATTGATGCGTCCGGGGCGTTTTGAACTATCGATCCACATTTCCGCTCCCCGCGAAAAAGACCGCGAAGCAATCCTGAAAGTCTACGAGGAGAAATTCCAAATTTCTCTATCTGACGAAGTTCGCGACTATGCCGTTCAGAAAACAGGAGGTTTTGTCGATGACATCAATCAAATGCGTTATTCCGGTGATCATCTCTACGCGATGATGAGAGCGCTGAAACGCGAAGAGTTACGCCGCAACGAAGGTCCCCTTCAGACCACCAATGACGATATCGACTCCGCTCTGAGCCGCGCTGGTGAAAAGGGTAAGAAACTCGAGGAGAAAGAGGAAGACACCATCGCCGTTCATGAAGCGGGACATGCCATACTTGCCTATGTTCTGCCCCATTGCCCCACTATCGAAAAGATAACCATCGCAACCGGCGAGGAAGACACTCTCGGCTATGTGATGCAGGCGGTGAAAAAGAACAAATACGTGACCACTGAAGAGGAACTCCGCGATGATATATGTGTGATGCTCGGGGGCCGCGAAGCGGAAAGGCAACTACTCGGGAAAATCTCAGTGGGCGCTTACTCCGACCTGCAGCGCGCCAATGAAGTTGCCCGGATGATGATCGAAGAACTTGGGATGAGTTCTCATCTCGGGGCGCGAACCTTTAACGAACCGGCGATGGGAGGTTCCAGCTCCATCGGCTCGAAACGCCGCCGCGTAGCCGAAGAAACCGCAAGAGAGGTTGATCTGGAAATCCAGAAGATCCTCGACTTCGAAAGCATCCGGGCAAAAGAATACCTCGAACGCCATCAGCCCGAACTGATGGAATTGCGGGAAAAACTGATGTCCGAAAAAACGCTCGGCCTCGACGGATTAAAAGCAATTTTCAAAGACAAAGAATTCAAACAGGACTGATATGGCAGAAATCAATATTCGTCTGATCTACAATCTCGAAACCGGCAAGAAAGATATCTATATCGATTTCGAATCAGACCCCGACATGCTACCCATCGAACACGAAGATGCTCATCGTGATATCGTCGAGAAACTGATTGGTCAAAACGTTATTTCCGGAGACGAAGCCGGGGAAATCATCGTCCGCCGCATTGAACCGCAGCGCTCCGGCAAAGCCGAAAACACTGAGCAATCAGAACCTGAAAAGCAGGACCTCAATCACTACGAAACTGTACCCTGTTAGGTCCCGGACTGTACCCTGTACAGTCGTCATCTTTTACCTACTATCCGTTCCACCATGGCCAAAACAATTTACCTGACAAAAAGCGATTTCAAAAAGGCTCGCGAATGTCAGACCAAACTTTACTACAAAAAGAATAAGTATCCGTCGCGACTCGATGACGATCCCTACCTCGCCTTCCTCGCCGACGGGGGCTTTATGGTCGAGACCATGTCGCGGGCCCTTTTTCCCGAGGGCGATACAATCGGGGACTGGGCAAACCCGGAGAAAGCCTTCGAAGCGACCCAAAAAGCAGTGAATTCCGGCGATGGCACCTGGTTTGAACCCACGGTGATCCACGATTCTTTCCTGATCCGGATCGACATTCTCCGACGGAAGGGTAAAACCCTCGAACTGATCGAAGTGAAATCCTCATCCATCGAACCGGTCGACGATGTTAGCTCTCCTTTCCGCGGAAAGCGTGGAGGTATCACCAGCAAATGGCGTCCCTACTTAGAAGATGTGACCTTCCAGGCCCTCGTTCTGGAAAACGCTTTTCCCGGCTTTAAAGTGATTCCCTATCTGTGTGTTGTCGATAAAACCAAAGAAGCCGGACCCGCCTCCACCTACGATCGATTTCGCATGACGCCCCCTCCCGAGGGACAACCGAGCTGGCGGGCCGAATTTGAATACGTTGGAAACGAGTCCGACCTTCAGGACGACAACCTGCTTTCTTTTGTCAACGTAACCGAAGAGGCGGAGGAAATCCGGGATGAAGTGGACGAGGCCCGCCATGAACTCGCCAAATCTCTATATAAAGGTCGAGTAAAAAAAATCGCAACAGCACCGAGGTACCAGTGTCGAAATTGCGAGTATCGGCTCAAGGATAAAAACGCCGGTAAAAAATCCGGATTCGAAGAATGCTGGGGCCCTCTTGCCAAACAGGAGCCCCACATCCTCGACCTCTTCAGGGTGGACCTCCTCGGAGGAAAAGCCCGCGACATTCCCGAAGAGATGGCGGCCCGGGGCGATGTGCGTTTTTCAGCGATTCCGCCCAATGCTTTCGGCGAAGGAGTCACCGCTGAGCGACAAAAGGTACAAATCGCAAACCGGGAATGGGCCGCCCCGGTATTGAAAGCCACTCTGCTCTCCCACCCCTACCCACTACACTTTATCGATTTCGAGGGCTCCCGCATCGCCCTGCCCTATCACGAAAAAATGCGACCCTACGAACAAGTGGGCTTTCAATGGAGCTGCCATACGATCCGGGAACCCGGCGGCCCTATCGAACATTCGGAATGGCTTGATAACGATCATGCGTTCCCGAATTTTGCATTTGCAACGTCACTCAAGGATCTACTCGGAACCGACGGGACCGTCTACATTTGGTCGCCCTACGAGCTCACGATGCTCCGGGATGTCAGTGATCAAATGGTGAAATACGGGCACTCCGATCCGGAACTGTCCCGTTGGCTTAATGATTTTGAAACCAGTCGCGGGGAAAGAGTGATCGATCTCTGCGCGATGGCCCGGAAGTATTATTTTCACCCCGAAATGAAGGGAAGCGTTTCCATCAAGGCGGTGTTTCCTGCGGTATGGCGGAACAATCGAGCGGTGCGCAAACTTTCCTGTTTCGACGGCGCTAGCAAAGGGAGCGAAGATCCCTACAAGTCATTGCCCGCCCTGCCCGTCGGCGACGATGAAGAAGTGGTTCGCGAAGGGACCGGGGCGATCCGGGTTTATCAGGACATGATGTTCGGTCTGGCGGGTCAGGATCCGGAAAAGCGGGCGGCCTACCGCAAACTGCTGCTTCAGTACTGCCATCTCGATACCGCAGCCATGGTCGCGATCTGGTGGCACTGGACTCAACCCAAACCCAAAGAAAGCCCGCTTCGTCGACTTTTCCGATTCCCGTGGAGCTGATTTTTCTGATACGCTTCTGATCTCGCTACTATGAAAACGATTCACTACCTCGTCCTTCTCTTCATCTTACCGTTTTGCCTCGCTTCCGGAGCGGACTGGCCCGAGTTTCAAGGCACGGGGCGGCAGAATCAATGGGAAGAGACGGGAACGATTACAGACTTCAAAGCCGGTCCGCCGGAAAAACTATGGTCAACACCCGTAGCCGCCGGTTATGCAGGACCAACCGTTGCCAGCGGAAAAGTTTATCTACTCGATTACGACGCCGAAAAAAGTGAGGAAAGAGTTCTCTGTGTCGAAGCCAACGCAGGCGTGCCGCTATGGGAACACCGCTACCCCGTTACCTACACCGACATTGGCTACGCTTACGGCCCGCGGGCATCGGTAACGATAGCTGACAATCTCGCCTACTCTCTGGGAATGATGGGAAACCTTCATTGCTTCAACGCCAGCACCGGCGAAGTCATCTGGTCAAAAAAACTGGGCGAAGAACTGAAAATCGACATGCCGATCTGGGGTTTGACCAGCTCCCCACTGGTCGAGGGTGACGCGCTTATCGTAATACCCGCAGCAGGGCCGGAGGATGCCTGCGTGATGGCTTTTCATCGCGAGACGGGCCGCGAACTTTGGCGGGCCTTCAACGATAAGGCCGGCTACACCTCACCGATTATGATCGAACAGGGCGACACCCGGGTACTCGTGGTGTGGACCGGTTTCCGGATAGCCGGAATGGATTCCACCAATGGAAATGTCTACTGGGAGATCCCGACCAAACCCACCCGGATGCCGATAAACGTGCCCTCTCCCGCTTTAAACCGGAAAGGCGACAAAATGTTTCTGAGTGTCTTCTACGATGGCTCAAAACTGATTGAGCTCGATAAATCTAAACCTGAAGCAACCTTGCTTTGGGCCCGACAGGGCATCAACGAGCGCAAGACCGACGCTCTTCACTGCATGATCAGTCCTCCGTTTATCAAAGGCGATCACATTTATGGAGCGGACAGTTACGGCCAGTTCCGCTGTCTCGAAATGAAGAAGGGAGACCGGGTCTGGGAAGACCTCACCGCAACCCTGCCGGGCCGCTGGTCTACGGTCTTCCCCGTCCAACAGGGAGACTTAACCTGGATGCTCAATGAAGCCGGGGAGCTCGTGATCGCCAGTGTTTCCCCGGAAGGTTATCGGGAAATTGACCGGGTAAAGATAATAGAACCCACGACCCCTCTCAAACAACGCCGTAGTGGAACCGTGCTCTGGTCCCCTCCGGCTTTCGCGATGAAAAGCGTCTTCGTAAAGAACGATAAGGAGCTGATCCGAGTCAATCTCGCCAAACCCGAATAGATCATGATCTACCCACCACTTTTCAGGATCACCCCTTTGGCGATCCTGCTCCTCGCCTCGTTTTTCACCTATAGTTTTGCTGACGAACGCACTCACGATATCACGATTGAGGACTACTTTACCCAGAGCCACCTCAGCGATTTCTCGGTATCACCCGATGGCACTACGATTGCCTATACCGAGTCCCGCTGGGGCGATGAAGACAAAGGACGTTTCCGGGAGCTCTGGGTATTGGATATAGCGTCGCAAAGCCGCACCCGCCTGACGTTCAAACGACAGTCGCTCTGGAATCTTCAGTGGAGTCGCGACTCGGAATTTATCTACTTCGGGGCAAAGTTTCCAGCCGATCCTGATGATGAAGACCCGAATTCACAGGTCTGGAGAATACGGAAAAACGGATCGGACCTGACCCCGTTAACCCGCGAGAAGAATGGCATTGAGGATTTCGATATCGAAGGGACCGATCTTTACTACACCATCGAAAAAGATCACCTTATCGATGAATGGAAATCACTGCGACAGGAGTTTAAAAAGGACGTCGATTTTGGTCACGGCATTCACAAGGTTAACGAACTGTGGCATCTCGACATGGTCAGTTGGCGATCCGAAAAGTTGATCGATCAGGAACGCTATATTCGATACTTCGATGCCGCCCCCCTCGGTGGCAAAATAGCGATGATCACCGGACCGGATCAGCACTTGATCACCCACGAGGGCCAATCCCACGTCGATATCTACGATCCGGCAACCAAGGAAATTTCGCGGCTCCCTGACCAGCTCTGGAGAGCAAATGCAGCTTCTCCCTATGGCTGGCTCGAAAACCCGACCTGGTCGGATGATGGAGAGAGCCTGGCGTTTACGATCAGTTTCGACGGGTATCCCACCCGGATTTTTGTCGCCCCGGGCAATGAAGCCCGTGAACTGGATCGTCCCGAAGGTGCCGAGGTCAATGGAAACCTCCGATGGCTGGAAGATGGCAGGCTCGCTTTTTTGGCCGATCAAAACGCGCATCAGCGAATCTTCGCCACCGATTTGGAAGGTAAAATTCAGCCGCTCACCGGACCGGATGAGATAGTTGAAGCCTTTGAGCCCCATGGACCGAATCTCTACACCATCCAGAACGGTCTCGACTACAATGGCGATCTCTTTTCCCGTTCCCCGGGTTCAGAAGTGAAACGCCTCTCTAAATTCAATCCTCAAATCGATACCTGGAAACTGCCGCAAATATCATCCTACAAATGGACCGGCACCAACGGCGATGAGGTCGAGGGCATTCTGGAATTACCTCCCGGCTACCAACCGGGCGAGCCGCTCCCCACCATTCTGGCGATCCACGGAGGACCTACCGCAGCTGATTACCTGAACTTCCGGTTCTGGATTTATGGCAGGGCCGCTTTTGCCGCTAAAGGTTATGCGGTGCTGAGTCCCAACTACCGGGGCTCCACCGGTTATGGGGACAAATTTATGACCGATTTGATCGGTAAAGAAAATGATATCGAGGTCGAGGACATTTTGACCGGCGTTGACGCACTGATTAAAGATGGCATCGCCGATCAGGACCGCCTCGGAGTGATGGGATGGAGCAACGGAGGCTACCTGACGAACTGTCTGATAGCGACCAACCGGTTCGCCGCTGCGAGCAGTGGGGCGGGAGTTTTCGATCAAACCATCCAATGGGGAGAAGAGGACACCCCGGGTCACGTCGTTAATTACATGGACGGTCTTCCCTGGGATAAGCCGGAAGCTTACCAAAAGGCCTCGCCCCTCTTTTCGTTCTCCAAAGAGATCAAAACGGCGACTCTGATCCATGTCGGCGAAAAAGATGCCCGCGTTCCGGTGACCCACAGCCGCGCCTTGCACCGCGCCCTGCATCATTACATCGAGGCGCCATGCGAATTGATCGTATACCCGAAGGCCGGTCACGGTTTATCCGAATACCGGCACCGGCTTGCGAAAATGAAATGGGATCACGCCTGGTTTGACCGCTATTTGAAGGCTCCCGAAAAAAAGTCAGACTAATTTTGAATATTTTCCGCTGTGGCTTGTCTATCTTTAACAGCAACAACAACCAATTAAATCTTAGTAACAGCAAGATTGATTCCTTCCTTAAAAGGCCCATCTCAGATCGAGATGGGCTTTTTTTTGCGACCGAAAAGGGGCTTGCGATAAAGGGGGATTGCACCGATCAAGGGGAACTCCATGAATTGCTGTCTCGCGACTTATATCCACGACCTGAGCCCGTTCCTCATCCGTATCAAAGGAGATCTCGGTATCCGCTGGTATGGCCTGATGTACGTTTTCGGCTTTATTGCTGCGTTCCTCCTCTTGAGGTGGTTTGTCCGCTTGAAGTGCTGTGAACTAAAAGAGGAAAAGGTTGCGGATTTCATCACCATCATCGCGATTTTCGGCGTAATGATCGGGGGTCGGCTCGGCTATATGCTGATCTATTCCCCGAAGGAGTTTTTCGGGGATCCGCTCATGTTTTTTCGATTTCTCGACGGCGGGATGGCCAGTCACGGCGCGATTTACGGGATCACTCTGGTCGTTTTCATCTATTCCCGATGGCAAAAATTATCGTGGCTCGGCCTCGGCGACAACCTCGTCATCACCGGCCCTTTGGGGGTGTTCTTCGGCCGGATCGGAAACTTTATCAATGGTGAGCTTTACGGCCGGGAAACCGACCACAGCTGGGCGATGAAATTTCCCAACGAACTTCACAGTATCCAACCGGCCCGTCTCCTCGAAGTGGTTGAAAAGGCGAAGCCGATTGCCCCGGAATTGAGCGTCAATGTTAACAACCTGATCGCTTCGACCCAATCATTTCCCCACTGGAATGTCTCCGAAATGATGATCGCCACGGCCCGGAAAAACGAAGAATTCCAGATCATGATGGCCGACGCCTTGTTGAAGCTTCGGCATCCCAGTCAGATTTATCAGGCTCTGTGCGAGGGCCTGCTTGTCTTTTTAATTCTCCTCGCGGTGAGGTTAAAATGGAAAAACGCCTACCACGGCTTCATCTCGGGACTTTTCTTCATCACCTATGCCATCGCCCGGATCGCGGTCGAAAACGTGAGACAGCCTGACTCTCAATTTATTATGGGAGTCACCAAAGGCCAGTTTTACTCCGGTATCATGATCATAACCGGCATAATCCTGATCGTTTATTCCCTGATCACAAAACGGCAGAATCAGATTCCTGAGTAAATTTTCGAGACTGTACAGGGTCAAACATTTCGCATCTTGAGAATACAAAGGAGGCTGGAGGCCGCAATATAAGGTAGCCGGTGTTGCTGCGAGCCCAAAGCGAGCAAGGCACCGGTATAGGTAGAGGAGGCCGTCGAGCCCCGTAGGGGAGGTAGAACCGTTAAGGACCTAGCCGATGTTCTACCGCCCCTCCGGGACTGCATGCGGTTTGGGTTTGGGACCGGTGCCTCATTCGCTTGGCGCTCATTTCTTCACCGGCTACCTTCTGATCGGGCCTCCAGCCCTTTTCTCGGCCAAATTCCGGCCCGACATGACTGTACAGGGTACAGTCCGACACGGTACAGGGTTCAAACATTTCGCAGCGCCAAAGGCGCGATTCAAACTAGCCCGTGGGCAGCGCCCCGGGAATTCCGCCTCCCTCAGAAAAAGCGCTGTAGGCGCGATTCAAACCTGCCGGGCGGGCAAAGCCCCCCGGTCCTGGTTCCGAAGAGTCCTCGCGCTGGAAGTGCCATTCAATATCGTGCCGCCATGCGGGATGCCCCAATCATTTTCAGACGATACCGCTGCTTTCGTCGGCAGCGCATGCGTTTGAGGCGGGAAGAATTTATGGGAACCAATTGACGATCTCAAGTTGCCCGCTGCATCCTCACGCGGCCAATAGTGAATCCTCCTGCACACCCCGGGCCCGCCTATCGGGAAACTGGATACTGTCGAGAGGGCTGGCCACTCCGCAGTGACTGATGTTCTGTGCGACGTGTGTGTAGATCATCGTCGTGCTGATATCTGCATGACCCAAAAGCTCCTGCACGGTGCGGATATCCACTCCGTTTTCCAGCGCATGGGTCGCAAACGAATGACGGAGGACGTGACTGGTGACGCGTTTTTCGATACCGGCCTCCGCCACCGCCTGCCGCAGGGCGCGTGAGTAGTTCTCTGGGTGCAGATGATGCCGCCGGACAATTCCCGTGTCGGGATCGGTGGAAAGATTTTCGCCGGGAAACAGCCAGAACCAGCTCCACTTTTCCGCGGCCGCCGGGTTTTTCCTCGCAAACGCACCCGGTAAAAACACGCCGGGTACCTTCCGGTTCCGATCGTCTCTGTGCAGCTCATGAATCCGCTGTTTCCATTCTTCCAGCCGGGGGACCATGGATTTCGGCAATACCGTGACACGGTCGCGGTCACCTTTCCCCGCGCGGACGGTTACCTGGCGTCGCTCGGTATCGATGTCTTTAATCCGCAGATTCAGCAGCTCGGCAAGCCGCACTCCGCTGCCATACTGCAGTTCCGCTGCCAGTCTACAGGTCGGGGGCAGGTTATTGAGTATCGCGGCGATCTCGTGTAAATTCAACACTACCGGAATCCGCTTCGGAGTACGCCGCAATGTGATTTCCAGATCGACCTCCGGCCTGCCGCACACCTCCTTGTAAAAGAACGCCAACGCATTGAGAGCCTGCTTCTGTGTGGAGAACGCCACTTTGCGTTGCGTAACCAAATGGGAAAGAAATTCCCTGGCCTGTCTTTCATCAAGAACCGCTCTTTCGTCGCCCGCCCATCTGGCAAATCGCCCCGCCCAACTTGAGTAGACTTTCCGGGTGTTCAGGCTGAGCCCCCGTCTGCCCCCGGCATTGTTCACAGCGGATCGAACCCGTTCTTCGAGAGATCTCGCGTCTTTGCCTGATTTTTGACACCAGTCGAGCCAGCCGAGATACCAGCGAAAAGCCTCCGCCCATTGATCGAGCTGCCACTGCTCACGCAGGCTGGAGCGAACCTGTGATTTCCAGAAGCCGCATGCCGCCTCCCGCCCGGGGGGAAGTTGCTGAGCGTTTCGCCATTTTTCAAACCATGTCAGGACAAAGGTAAATCCCTCTTTTTCACGATGCGAAATATCTCTCGAATGATTGAGATCCTCCATCCAGTTGCTCACGAGCGCCTGACTGTTCATAACGCCACCTATAAGATCAAATGAACAGTTGGTGCAAGCAGGAAATGGAAAAGACAGCAAAAAAGTGATTAGGTTTTCTGATTAAATCATATATCCGGCAAATCAAATCATCTTAACTGTCAGTGTTCGTTATGCTGGTTTAGCACGGCTTACTGCGTTGTAATCTACTCAAGAAAAGAGCTTTAAGAAGCAGGTTTCAATTCGTTACCTACTTGACGGTGGAAATATATTGATATTCAGTCTGTTAATTAATACTGTTCGGTCAAAAAATGAAATCCCTTATTACTTTGATTTTCTCCACCATATTGGCAGCCTCAGTTTTTGGGAGTCCGTTCATGGGGAGAAACATAAAGTTTTTAGAAGAGGTCAAAGAAGAAGGTAGTACAATCAGAGTGGAGGATGAACTGAAAGAGTATAGTGGATTGAAGAACTCACAGAGGCTGCATATTTCCTGGTCTCCAGGCAAATCATTTACTGACAATCATATTGATGTGAAGGAAATTTACGAAGACCCCTCCGTTCTAACTATGCGATTCGCAATAATCTCAAACAAGAATTACGATGGGCAACCATTTTATACAGAGTGGGATGTTTCGGTTGACGAGAATTTCAAAGCCGAAACATCGTTTATCTACACGCCGAAGAGTGGCCATATCCTTCGAGCATCTTTCGGTGACCACTCCATGATAATGATCACTCTTTTCATCGATGAATACCTCAAGGGACTACCTAGCCGAGATCCCACCAGTCGCAATCAAAGACCGAATTCGGGTCGGAGTAGGGTTTGAACCGAATGGCACGGGGTTAAGGGCATTGATCGTTAAGTTTTACGAAATAAAAAGTG
>JARGPI010000045.1 GCA_029213005.1 Verrucomicrobiales bacterium | reverse complement strand
CAATCGCAATTCATTCATTTCCCGCTTCGGTGTCTTTTTTTATGAGGCAACGCGGTAATTCCAGCTCTGCCTCTTTTAACTTTGCGACCATTATGAGATGAGTTAACTTCGGACAGCGAATGACTGACTTCCAAAAAAGTGAACTGAAGCAGATGCAGGATGCGATTTACCGCGAAAAAATCCTGCGAGCCCGCTCGATGACAAAGGAAGAGCGTCTGCAGGAAGTCTTCGATCAGTCTGAACTCCAAATTCAAATGATGCTGGCTGGAGCTATGCACAAATTGGGGACAACTTGCGAAGCTGAGGGTTGGAAAGAGGTCGAGAGGTGGATTGAGAAACTGGATTACTTACGAGACTCCAAATTTTACAAACCTTTCTGAACTGTAATTTCATGAAAGGCGATTTTACCCTTACTGGCGGTATTGCGGGGCGTCGAAGCTCCCTTTTCGCGGAGTTTTGAATTAGATTTTGAGGCGAGATGTCTCAATTTCCTAAAGTTATCCTGTTTTTGGTCTTTTCGACTCAGTGGCTCGCCGCCGAAGTCGATTTTGCTCACCAAATTGTTCCGGTTTTAAAGGAAAAGTGCGCCAAATGCCACATGGAGGACAACAAAAAGGGGGGATTCTCGATGAACACCCGAGCTGCGATTCTGGAAGGGTCGGAAAACGGGAGAGTGGTCACTCCGGGAGATGGTGCGGGAAGCTACCTTTACGAAGCAGTTACGACGGATGATCCGGATCTACTCATGCCGCCCAAAGGCGAGCGACTCACCGCCGCCGAAGCGGAATTGCTCAAGCAGTGGATCGATGAAAAACTACCCTGGCAAGCTGGGTTCACCTTTGGAGAGGAAAGCTACGAGCCTCCGCTGAAACATCGGCCGGTCGATATACCAAAAATCGAAGGGCCAGAAATCTATAATGATATCGACCGGCTCGTGGCGGACTATTTCAAATCTCACCAAAATGAATTTCCGCCCCTGGTCTCTGATGAAGTTTTTATCCGTCGTGTCTATCTGGATTTGATCGGTTTACTTCCCGACACCGAAAAGCTGGAATCATTCCTTGCCGATAACTCTCCGGATAAAAGAGCCAGGCTTATCGAATCTCTACTTGCCGATGGTGTGAACTACACCGCTCACTGGCTCACGTTTTGGAACGATCTTCTTCGCAATGCCTATCGTGGAACGGGATTCATTGATGGGGGCCGCAAGCCAATAACCGATTGGCTGATCCCGACTCTGAAGGAAAACATTCCCTATGACGACATGGTCCGGCAGTTGGTCTCTCCCACGACTGATTCCGAAGGCTTCATCAACGGCATCAAATGGCGCGGCGATGTTAATGCGAGCCAAACCCGGGAAGTGCAGTTTTCGCAAAACATCGGGCAGGCCTTTCTCGGGATCAATATGAAGTGCGCTTCCTGTCACGATAGCTTTGTCGATCGCTGGAAACTAGACGAAGCCTACAATCTCGCCGCCATTATCGCGACTGAACCGATCGAGATCCATCGCTGCGATAAAGCAACCGGCAAATTTGCCACCGCCGCCTGGATTTTCCCAGAACTGGGGAATATCGACGCCGGTGCCGATAAAAAAGTTAGGCTTCAACAACTCTCCGAATTGTTAGTTCATCCCGATAATGGACGCACCACCCGCACGATGGCGAACCGTATCTGGCATCGGCTGCTGGGGAGGGGGATTGTTCACCCTGTCGACGCAATGGATACCGAACCGTGGAGTGAACCATTGCTGGATCATCTCGCCAACTATTTCAAGGAACAGGGCTACGATTTGAAAGCGTTGATGGCCTATATCGCAAACTCGCGGATCTATCAGTCCCGGTCCATGGTGATCGAGGATGAATCATTCTTAAACGACGGCTACACGTTCGCCGGTCCCGTCGCCCGCCGGATGGCGGCGGAGCAGTATGTGGATGCCATTGAGCAGATCGGTGGTGTCATTACCGGTAGTTCCCGTGCTGTGCCGGTCCATATTCCCCGTGCCGAAATCAAGTCCGTAGAATCGAAAATCCGGTGGCTGGAACTGTTCGATCTGAAGAAGGCGACTCCCGCAGATAAAAAGGCAGGCTACCGAATCCGGGCGCAGTTTGATGTATCGCCGAAAGATCTGACAGAGCCGCAGATTTTCGCCCAGGTGAATACCGGCCTGTCCGACCAGGTAAAGATAAACGGGAAGCCGGTTTCTGATTTGAAGACCGGAAAAATTATCGATATCAAAACCTATTTGAAGCCCGGGCAAAATGATTTGGAGATTCTGTTTCCTGCAAAATCCCGGGCCTACTATATTTGGAATGCCTTCGTGAAATCCGGTGATGACTTTCTCCTCCACAGCGGCGCGATCGGTCACTGGGAATGGGCGAGGGGAGTCGGTGGTGAGCCGGAGTGGAAGAAACCGCGGTTTCTCAATTCGTCCGGGCATCCCGCCGCACGACAAATCAGCCGGATCAATCCGGGCCCGGCAAAAATCAGAGACGAAATTTTGAGAAAGAAATATCCCAATCTACATATCGCCAGAGCATCGCTTCGTGATAACGATTTGCTACAGCGAGCTCTGGGTCGACCCAACCGGGAGCAAATTGTATCGATGCGCGAAAACCGGCTTACGATGTTACAGGCTATGGATCTTTCCAACGGCGAGTCGTTTTCCAAACTGTTGAACCGGTCTGCTGAAAATTTAATCAATACCCTTAGTAAGCACCCCGACGAGGTAATTACATCGGTTTATGAAAAAAGTCTCAGTCGGGCACCTTCCGATCTGGAGCGGGAAATATCCCGGGATATCATCGGTCAAAAGATGAGCCGGGAATCTCTACAGGATTTTCTCTGGAACATCGTGATGCTCCCCGAATTTCAAATTGTACAATAGAAAAGCTATCGTTATGGATAATCAAAACGACCTGTCCCGTCGGGATTACCTGAAGAAACTGAGCGCGACCTCTCTCGCAGCGCTTTCCGGTAGTGCGCCGAGCCTCCTGGCCAGTGATGACGTTTCTCATCCTGCGCCTACTGCCGATTGCTGTATTCTTCTCTGGATGGCAGGCGGTATGGCAGCGACGGAAACGCTGGACCCGAAGCGTTACGAGCCTTTTGAGGTAGGTCTCGATGTCGAAAAGATTTTGAGTACCTTTCCGGCGATCGATACAGCGGTTGACCACATCAAGCTAACCAAAGGACTGGAGAAAGTAGCCGCAGTCATGGATCGGGGGACCTTGATTCGGTCGCATACCCAGGCGGATCTCGGGCATATTTTACATAGTCGGCATCAGTATCATTGGCACACCGGTTACGTGCCGCCTCAAACCGTTGCGGCACCTCATATCGGTGCCTGGATGTCGAAGGTTCTCGGTCCCCGCCACGAAGTGATTCCGCCATTTATCAGTATCAATCAACCGCTCGATGGAGGGGGTGGGGAAACTCAGGAGCTGAAGGCATTTCTAACCGGCGGTTTTTTCGGTGCCGATCACGGTCCTTTCCATGTTCCGGACCCGGAGGAAGCGGCGCGGGTGGTGCGTCCGGCGTCTGGATTCACTGCAGACCGGTTTTCGAATCGATACCGTAGTTTTAAAAAGCTCGTCGATGCCAGTCCCGATCGGGATAGACTCAGTAGCTTTCAGCACGACTCGATTTTAAAATCGATGGACAATGCCTATCGACTATTGAATTCACCGGAGCGTTCGGCTTTTGAAATCGAGAAAGAGCCTCAGGAAGTGCGGAATGCCTACGGCGATTCCAAATTCGGCAAAGGCTGCTTGTTGGCCAGAAGGCTGGCGGAATCCGGTGCCCGGTTTATCGAGGTGACAAATGCCTACAAACCTTTCGGGGACTGGGACACTCATGAAAACGGACACACCACCGTCGCGCGAATGAAAACGGAAATCGATGCCCCGATTGCTCAACTCGTGCTCGATCTCGAAGAAAGAGGATTGCTCGATCGTACCCTGATTGTTCTGGCCAGCGAATTCAGTCGCGACATGATGACCGAGGGCCGTCCCGGTTCCAATGCCCGGGATCAGTCGCGGGCCCGCACCGAAAAGCTTGCGGAGATCAAACACTACGGGATGCATCGACACTGGACCGCCGGTTCCTCCGTTCTCATGTTCGGCGGCGGCATGAAGTCCGGTTATCTCTACGGGAAAACCGCGGATGAAAGGCCGATCCTGGCAGTAGAGAATCCTGTTTCGATTATGGATCTGCACGCCACGATTTTCACCGCGATGGGGATTAGTCCTAAAACTGCTTTTGATATCGAAAAGCGACCCTTTTACGCAACGGAGGATGGTCACGGCAAATCGGTTAATGAGTTATTTGCCTAATCACTTTTTGTACCCTGTAGACTTTTAGATGGTACAGG
This sequence comes from Verrucomicrobiales bacterium, assembly GCA_029213005.1. Classification (GTDB taxonomy): domain Bacteria; phylum Verrucomicrobiota; class Verrucomicrobiia; order Verrucomicrobiales; family DEV007; genus Arctic95D-9. The sequence goes on along the minus strand of JARGPI010000045.1, from coordinate 38,241 downwards.
GTACAACGATCTAATTATATGAAATACCTATCCCTACTTATTATTCTGGTCGCATCGGTTTGTGTCGCAAGTGCACAGGAAAAACCCAATATTGTTTTTATCCTCGCTGACGACCTTGGCTATGGAGATTTGGGCTGCTATGGGCAGGAGAAAATCAAGACGCCCCATGTCGACAAACTCGCTGCGGAAGGGCTTCGGTTTACCCAACACTACACAGGGGCTCCGGTCTGCGCTCCCGCTCGCTGTGTTTTGATGACGGGTCGCCACCTCGGTCACGCAGAAGTGCGGGGAAATAAAGATTCCGGGAATGGCCGGATTTTTCCCGGGCAGTGGCCTCTCACTGCGGATGCCCTGACCATAGCCGAGGTGTTGAAGGGTGCCGGTTACGCAACAGGCGCATTCGGGAAATGGGGATTAGGTCCTTCGGTTTCGACCGGCTCACCGATCAAACAGGGTTTCGATCGCTTTTATGGCTACAATTGCCAGCGGAATGCCCACAGTTTTTATCCGATGTTTCTCGATAGCGATGAACGGGAGGTCGTGGTGAACAAATACCCGATCCCGGGTCACGATAGAAAACCGGAGGGTGAAGTAGACGCCGATGACTATCGATCGGAGCAATACTCATCCGACCTGGTGTTGGCGGAAGCGCTGAAGTTTCTCGATCAATCGAAGGATAAACCGTTCTTTCTCTACTTACCATTTCTCGAGCCCCACGTCTCGATGCAGCCCCCGAAGGAATGGGTTGATCGGTATCCGAAAGAATGGGACGACGAATCCCTCGGAGGAAAAGGCGTCTACCGGGGGCAAAATGGATACCTGCCCCACGACCGTCCCAGAGCTGCCTACGCCGCGATGATTTCGGATCTCGATGAACATGTCGGGGCAGTAATGGAACGTCTCGAAAGGCACGGTTTGACCGACAACACGATCGTAATCTTTACCTCGGACAACGGGACGACTCATGAAAGTAGAGATCCCAAGTTCCATGTCGGTGGTTGCGACGCACCCTTCTTCAACTCCACTGCCGGGCTGCGCGGGTATAAAGGTAGTTGCTACGAAGGTGGCATTCGGATTCCCTGTGTGGTTCGCTGGCCGGGCGTGGTGAAGCCGGGTTCCGTTTCGGATGTCCCCGGTTATTTTCCAGACTGGTTTCCCACACTGGCGGGGATCGGTGGTGCAACGGTTCCGGAGGGTCATGCGTTAGACGGCATCGACTTGCGCCCCGCTCTGTCCGGGGAAGGAACCGGTGACCGGAAGGAGCCGATGATCTGGGATTTTCATAACTATGGTGGGATCATTGCGATTCGGGATGGTCAGTGGAAAGCTGTCCGGAAAAATACGGTGGTTAAGAAAGCGATGACTCCCTGGGAACTGTATAATCTCGATACGGACCGGGAGGAAACCAATGATCTCGCTGCGAAACACCCGGATATCGTGAAGCGACTTGAGAAATTCTGGCTCGATAACCGGACGGTCGAACCTGACTTCCCGGTTCCAGATGTTGATGGTAAAACGGAACTGTCCAACTAAAGAATTATCGCGCATGTTAACTCAAGAAAGCCGCCAAAAAGATTTTCCCTCTTTACAGGGAATGACCTATCTCAATTCTGCGGCGGAAAGTATTCCGCCGGTCACAGTTCTCGATGCTCTGAATACCTATTTCTCTGATAAAGCGAAGGGAATGGCAGGACGGGACAACCATTTTGCCGAGTTGGAGAAGTGCCGCGAAGTTGCAGCGGAATTACTAGATAAATCTCCGGGGGAGGTTTCCTTTTGTTCGTGTTCGTCCGAAGCTTACAACCTGCTCGCGTCGGCTTTGCAGCTGACGCCTGCTGACGAAGTGGTGATTTCGGATCTGGATTTTCCGGCCGGGGTGACGCCCTGGATTGCAGCGAATCAGCCCCCAGTCGTGAAACTGTGGTCGAATCGGGGTGGGGTTCTTGAGCTCGCTGATCTGGAGAGGTTACTAAATGAAAAGACGCGGCTCGTTCAGGTCTCTCTAGTCAGTTTTTTGACGGGTTACCGGATTCCCTGGGCACCATTTCGGGATCTCGTGAGAAGTCTCGCACCGAATGCGATTTTGTCGGTGGATGTCACTCAATGTTTCGGGAGGATAGAATTGGATTGTCTCGATGCGGACTGCCTGATTTCAAGCACTCACAAATGGCTGCTCGGAACCCATGGAAGCTGTGTGGTGGCCGTTCCGGAGCGGATTGCTGATCGGCTTACGACGCGGGCCGGGGGGTGGTATCACATCAGTAATGCCTTTGATGAAAACCGCTTCGAGAAAGCGATCCCCGTTTCCGGGGCCCGAAGTTTCTCCGTAGGGATGCCGAATTTTCCGGCCATTTATGCCTTGCGGGCCGGGATGGAATATATCAGGAATGCCGGGGTGAAATCGATCTCGACTCATGCTGACCCGATCATTTCAGAGCTGCAGGGAAAGCTGACCGATCTGGGCATCAAAACAATGGCACCGCCACAACCGGACTGTCCTTCGGGGATTGTTTCATTTCAGCATCCTCGTGATAGTGAAATCAACGATGCCCTGGTAAAAGAGAATATCCATGTGATGCGTCAGGCCGGTCGGCTTCGAATCTCGGTTCATGGTTATAATTCGATGGAAGATATCGATAAACTGATCGGAGTGTTGAAGCTATGGACGTAGTTTCCATTCTTTCCGATCTGGTGAGGATCAATAGTGTCAATCCGGAATGGAACGGTCCCGGGGAGGCACAGGTCGCCGGTTATGTCCGCCAGTTTTTTGAGGATCGACACTTCGATGTTTGGGTGGACGAAGTGCTTCCGGGTCGCCCCAATGTCTATATACGAGTTCCCGGGAAACATCCCTCCCGACGGCTGGTGCTCGAGGCGCACATGGATACCGTATCCGTGGCCGGAATGGTAATACCGCCTTTCGAACCTACCATTAAGGACGGGAAACTATATGGTCGCGGATCCGTTGATGTGAAAAGCGGTCTCGCCGGAATGATGTATGCGGTTTCTGAGGTGAAAGATCCCAATTCAGAAATCTGGTTGGCCGCCGTGATCGATGAAGAGCACGCCTATCGCGGGGTGCTTGGTCTCATCGATCAACTCCCCGGAGCCGACGCCTGTATCGTCGCGGAGCCAACGGAAAATCGAATTGTCCGGGCCAATAAGGGAGTGCTCCGCTGGAAGATCCGGACACTCGGGAAAGCCGCTCACAGTGCGATGCCTCATCTGGGGAAAAATGCGATTTATGAGATGGCGAAGGTGATTAGCCGGATTGAAAAAGACAACGAGCGACTCGCGGGGACGGTTCATCCATTGGTGGGGCCAGCGACTTGCAGTGTCGGGACGATCTCGGGAGGAACGCAGGTCAACATCGTTCCGGAGCATTGCGAAATTCGGCTCGATCGTCGATTGCTTCCCGGGGAAAAAGCGGACGAGGTGCTTTCAGATTACAAGGAACTGTTAGCTGATCTGGAAGTCGAAATGCTGCCGCCCGATTTAATCGACGAAGCGATGGAGACCCCTGAAGATGCCGGGATCGTTTCAGTGTCGCGCTCCGTGCTTGAAAAGTTAAGTGGAAACCCCGAGCCAATCGGCGTTCCCTACGGTTGTGATGTCACCAAGTTATCCCGTGCCGGTATTCCCGGTATAATTTTTGGACCGGGTTCAATCGAGCAGGCTCACGGAGCAATTGAGTATGTCGAAATTGATCAGCTCGAACGGGCCGCTCAGTTCTATACTGAGATGATAAGAAGCTTTTGAAGTGAAAATTCAAAAAGAGAGAAGATCGGTTTCGTACACCATTTTATTGGGAGTGTGGGCGATCGTGGCAGTCTATGCGGTGTTGCATGATCAATACATTGTCAGGATCGCCCCTGAGCATTTTACGGTCTATCACGACTCAGTATTCGGGATAGAGTCGCCCGAAGTGACGGCTGCGATTCTCGCTCTTGGTGCTTCCGTTTCGCCGGGCCTGACTTTGGGAATGGCCTGTGTTTTCGTGGCTCGCTGGGGGAGGAGGCCGAAAGTCAAAAGGCACAGCATTTTTGGAGGCGTCTTATTCGTCGTTATCATGACAGAGACCTTGTGCGCCTCCGTCGGGTTCTATGTGTATAGATCCAGGATCCCCGTATTTCCGGAGTTTCTCTATCCCGATCATTCACTGCCAATGTTGGTTACGCAATCGATTCAGCTATCCTGCTATTTCGGTGGTGCAATTTTCTCAGGTTTGTTTTTGATGGCGATGCTGGTGTATCGCAAACGAATGGGTTCGGCACATTTGGGTTAGAATATGCCTAATCGGCAAATGCCGGTTTGGGAAGAACGCCCAAAGGACGTCTCTACGGGTAGCGACGTCCTTTGGACGTCCGTTTCATCGGTTTCAGGCGGGGGTTGATGCTGAAGAACGCCCAAAGGACGTTTCTACGGTAGCGACGTCCTTTGGACGTCTGTTTCATCGGTTTCGGGCGGGGGGATGCTGAAGAATGTCCAAAGGATGTGTCTACGGGGTGCCGTTCCACCCGGAAATGAAGAAGCGGTGTCGACGCCTCAGGTTCCCCATTAGTGCGTAATCAGGGGCGAAATTTCTTGGAAAATTTCGGCTCAACGTTGAACATAGGCAGAAATTCTAGATTTCGTTTATTTTTATGATGAAGCTTCGCCTTTTTCTCACGCTGGCGGTCACTGTGATCGGTCTCCCGTTTCTTCAGGGGGCTGATAAGCGGCCGAATATCTTGTTTGTTTTCAGCGATGATCACGCGCCTCATGCGATCGGTGCCTACGATGGCTGGTTAAAGTCTGTGAATCCAACTCCGGAGATCGATAAGCTTGCCGCCGACGGGATGCTTTTCACCAATTCGTTCTGCACCAACTCAATTTGCGGACCAAGCCGGGCGGTGATCCAAACCGGAAAACACAGCCATAAAAATGGCTTCATGAATAACGGCAATTCCTTTGATTGGAATCAGCAGACGTTTCCGAAGTTGCTTCAGGGGGCCGGATATCAAACTGCGATTTTCGGGAAGTCCCACCTCAAAGGGAATCCCCAGGGCTACGATGACTGGAAGGTGCTGCCCGGTCAGGGACTTTATTACAACCCCGACTTTTTCACTCCTGAAGGAAAAGTCATGATCGAAGGACACTGCACGGATGTGGTGACGGACCTGGCGATCGACTGGCTGAAAAACCGCGAAGAGGAGAAGCCGTTTATGCTGATGGTGCAGCACAAAGCCCCCCACCGGAACTGGATGCCGGCGGCCCGCCATCTCAGCCTCTATGATGATATCGATATGCCGGAGCCTCCAACGCTTTTTGATAAGTGGGAAGACAATTCCCCGGCGGCGCGGAATCAGGAACTGGAAATCGATCGTCACATGCACATCAATCACGATCTCTTTGTCGACCTCACGCCGGACTTTCAGGACTCACCCTCGGTGAAAACCGATAAGTCTGCTTTTCGCAACATGCAGCGCATGACCGAAGAGCAGTTGAAGCCCTGGTTCGCTCATTACCAGCCCCGGGACAAAGCCATGCACGATGCCAATCTATCCGGTAAAGATCTGGTTCGTTGGAAATACCAGCGCTATGCCAAAAACTACCTCCGTTGCGTCAAAGGAGTTGATGAAAGCGTCGGTAACCTGAGAGCAACTCTGGCAGAGCTGGGGCTCGATGAAAATACAATCGTTATCTACTCATCCGATCAGGGTTTCTATATCGGAGATCACGGCTGGTACGACAAGCGATGGATGTATGAAGAGTCTTTGAAAATGCCTCTGATCGTCAGCTGGCCCGGAGTCACCAAGCCGGGAAGCAAAACCGAAAAAATGGTCCAAAACCTCGACTACGCGCAAACCTTTCTCGATATCGCCGGTGTTGAGCAGCCCGATGATATGCAGGGCAAGTCACTGACGCCGCTTTTGAAAGGTGAGGATGTGGCTGACTGGCGGGATAGTATTTACTATCACTACTACGAGTACCCCAGCGTTCATCAGGTTCCCCGTCAGTACGGGGTTCGCACGGAACGCTACAAGTTGATTCACTTTTATCAGTTCGATTCCTGGGAGTTCTATGACCTCGAAGTGGATCCTGATGAGTTGACCAATCAGTATGAAAATCCCTATTATCAGGACGAAATAGCCGAGGTGAAAAAGGAGCTGACCCGCCTTCGTGAATTCTACGATGACGACAGCGATGTGTCTGTGAAAGACAAGGAGTGGCAGGAGAAATTCTGGATCGTGAAATAGATCAATCGAGGTAGGTTTCCAGAAAACGTTTGTAGTATTCGGCACCTGCCTCCAGATCGTCGATTTTTAGAAATTCATCTTTAGTATGGGCCTGAGCAATACTGCCCGGTCCGCAGGCGATGGCGGGAATGCCTCCGAGCGAGAGCCATCCCGCATCGCAAAACCATGGTGCCATAACCAGTTTGCTGCCCATTTTGGCAAACCTCCGAATCTCATCATGATCCGGATCGGTTTTCAGGGGATTGGATTCCCCGGTTTTCTTAAGTGAGGTTTGATCGGTCCAGCCGTTTTTCTCGAGGATCGACTCCAGAATCGGAAGTGCTCCTCCTGCGTTCTGTAGCGCCGGCGTCTGTCTCATATCGAGAGACGCGGTAGCCCGGTCGGGAACGATATTGGTCCGGGTTCCACCTTTGATCATCCCGAGATTAACGGTTGGATAACCGAGAACGTCGTCGTGGTAGTTTTTGAACTGGCTTTCCAGCTCGGGAAGAACGGCATCAAGAATTCGGTTTAATTTTAGAATCGCATTGTCTCCCCGTTCCGGGGTTGAGCCGTGAGCTGCGACACCGTGCGCTGTGATTTCGACCCAGAGACAGCCTTTATGGGTGTAGACGACATCCAGCTCGGTGGGTTCGCCCACGATTGCAAAGTCGAACTCGTCGCCGTGGTGTTTGGCAAAATATTTTGAGCCTGGTTGCCCGGTTTCTTCACCCATGAGGCCGACAAAATTGACCTGTGCTTTAATCTCCGAAATCCGGCCCCGGAGCATCCAGAGCGCCCAGAGCATCGCCGCCATAGTTCCCTTGGTGTCCGAGGCACCGCGGCCGAGGATCTTCCCATCCTGAATCTCACCACCAAAGGGCTCGATCGTCATACCGCCCACAGAAACCGTATCGAGGTGGGGGGCAAAGAGCAGTCTGGGGCCTCCGTTTTGATTTTCCGGAAAACGGCCAATCACATTGGGGCGATTGGGCAGAACTTCCTCATATTCAACCGTTGCACCGCATTTTTTCAAAAATTCTCCAACCCATTCCGCGCAGGCTTTCTCGCCGGTTTGATCGGTTCCCGGGTCGCCATCGGGATTAACGCTGGGAATTCGGATTAAGCTTTGAAGAATCTCGACAACGGAATTCATGGCACACAAAAAAGGAAACTGGTCGATTCGCGAGGTTTTTTTAAAAATAGGAGCCAAATTCGTCAAAATAATGGAATATAGGTTTGACACCACGGGCAATAAAATGCCAATAATGGGGGCTTAAACCGAAATTTTTACAGACATTTTATGAGCGATGATTTGCCAGACAAAAAGACTTCTACCGTTCCTTTAAGAAAGGAAACCGTGCGAATCACTCTACGGGCTCAGTCTGATGACTCGGGACCGGTCGCACCCAAGGGGTCAACGGCACCGATCTTACCGAAGGGCTCAACCGCTCCGATTCATGCTGAAGGCGCTACGGCACCAGTTCAAGGCAGTGAGCCTGTGGCTCCCAAAGGATCTACGGATCCGCTTCCACCAGTCGGCAGCACTGAACCGGTGCGACCAACCGGAACCGAGGCGATTGCTCCCAAAGGAGCGACGACGCCTCTTCCGTCGGGTGGGCCGACTCCGCCACCACCTCCGAGCATGGGAGCTCCTGCTCCACCGGCACCAATGGGTGGTGGATTGGCAAATGCCTCGACGACACCAGTGAATTTACCGCCTCCTCCGTCAGCGACTCCGCTGCCGCCACCACCTTCTGCACCCGGGCCTCCGAGACCTCCGGGCGTTCCGGCACCGCCGCCAGCTGCACCCGGACCTCCGCGTCCTCCGGGCGCACCTACTCCACCTCCTTCAGCTCCTGGTATGGCGCCTGCTTCCGGTGGTGATGTGGTAGATGCGTTAGGGCCGACAGCTCCGGTTAATTTGCCGCCCGCTCCACCGTCAGGAAACGATCCAACGGCGGTTGTGGCTGCTCAGGCTCCGCTCGGAGCGAAAACGATTCCACTTTCCAGTACTCCACCTGCCGGACCTCCGGCCGGCGGACCGCCCATCGGAGCGAAAACGATACCTCTGGGTGCGGCGCCTCCTCTTGGAGCGAAAACGATCCCACTCGGACAGGCTCCCGGAACCAGTGGTAAAGCCACCGTTCCACTCGGGGGTGGTCCTCAGCCATTGCCGCAGGCAACGGTAAAAATGGGCGGAACCCAGCCAATGGGATCCGGTGTAATCTCGCAGACTCCCAATATTCAATCGACGGCAGTCGATGAGGATGAGGAGGAGTGGGAAGATGAAAACGTTGATGCGGGCATGATGCCTTTCGCGATCATTGTTCTGCTTCTCGCAATTGCGCTTCTGGCCGTTCAAATCATGACGAAGCTGAGCGCTGGAGCTTGATTGGTTTAACCCTGTAATTTTAGAGACACTATGTTATTTGCTATCATTGTTTTCCTGATGTCAGCCGGAGTTCTTGCTCTGGAAGTGATGACTAAGATGATGTCGGGTGGAGGCTGAGCCCCGCTTCGATTATCTGAGACAGAGGACTGCATCGAAATTCATTGAATTTGATGCAGTTTTTTTGTGCTTAGACGAATGTAAGACATTTTCCGAATGATTCGTCATAGCTAAAAGACAAACCTCGGGGATAATTCCTGACTATGGTGTAATCTCACAATTCACAACCAACCCAATTTCAAACTATTTTATTATTATGGCACACGACTCCATTGTAAATCTAACGACTGACAACTATGCCGAGGCAGCTGAAGGCGCCTCGGTTCCTGTGATAATCGACTTTTGGTCCGAACATTGTGGACCCTGCAAAATGCTTTCACCCGTCCTCGACGAAGTGGCTGCTGAAATCGGAGATGACGCTGTCGTTGCCAAGGTTGATGTGATGGCCGAGCGGGATTTGGCGATGAAATTCGGCGTTCGCGCTGTTCCAACTCTCGTGTTCATGAAAGATGGTGAAGTCAAAGAGACCAAGACTGGAATCATGATGAAAGATGCGATTATCGAGAAGCTGAAAAGCCTCTAGTCGAATCAATCTTACGGTTAAAATTTAAAAAGAGGGCGGCTGGGAACAGTCGCCCTTTTGCTTGTGGGGAAGAGGTAGAGCACGTTTGTAACCTGCTTTCACGGGTGGGTTTGGGAGCGAAGCCTCTCCCGAAATTCATCCGGTGAAGACCTTTTGCATCAAAGCCGTTACCGCGTATAATCACCGCTGTATGAATTTGTTCTCGAGATCATCCGAAAACCGTTTTAATCCAAAACTGGTTTGGGCACTTGTGATTTTCACGGTGATTTACCGTGTGATTGCTTCGCAAATCCCTGCGTTGAGTAATTCATCCCCAACGATGGCGCTCTGTTTCGGGGGCGGTCTTCTCTTAGGACGGAAGTTCTGGTGGATTCCTGCAGCGATGATTCTGGGAAGCGATTTTCTGATTGGGCTTCGCAACGGCGGTGGTGGAATTGGAACTTATACTCTGCTTACCATCGCGCTGTTTTGCGGTGCCGCCTGGGTAGGTAATCGCAGTTCCCGCTGGAACGGGCGGACCTGGCCGACGATGTGGTGTGGTGTTTTAGTTTCCAGCGTGATCTTTTACGCAGCGGCGAACACTTTCGTATGGCTTGCTTATCCCGGCTATGCAAAGACTCTTGCCGGGTGGTGGCAGAGCCAGACGGTTGGTCTGCCTCAATACAGTCCTCAGTCCTGGGTTTTTCTTCGCAACGCTCTGATTGGCGATTCCGCCTGGTGTCTGATCGCCGGCGCGCTGTTTTTCTTTAAAGGAGAGCGGGCCAGTGCTGTGAAAGCCAGCGCTCCTCTATCTCACTCTTAATAGGTGATCCGAATCGGCGTTCCGACGTCGAGCCAGTTATACAGTTTTTTCGCGGGATTGAAGCCGCTGATCGGAACCCGGATGCAACCTTTGGATGCGGGGTAGTTCGGCACCACGCTGAACCCGTGGATAAAAATGTTTCCGGTTACCTGCACGCTCCAGGGCATCGGTGCGTTGTCGTAGATGCTGGAAAAATGAGTCGCTGATTTGTATGGTCCCGCAGTAAACCGGCCGGTGGGTGTGTTGCCGGTGCGGCCTGAACTGATGCGGGTCTTCATGACGAGCCGATTTCCCTGGTAAGCATAGAGTCTTTGCTGAGTGAGATTGATCTCGACTCTTTTTCCTCCCTGAGCGGATCGCGAGGACTGCGCTGGTTTAGCTCCGAAAAGCGCATTGAGAAAGGGGCGATCCTGTCCTTGAGATTCCGGAGTTCCTATTAAAAGGATTGCGATGAAAAACAGAGTAGAAAGTCTGGTAATGCCCATGTTAGAGTTTTCGCTCCAATGTGCTTGCGATCAAGCGTTTCTTTGAAATGTCCTGATTTCTAAGTTCGAATATCTACCTGAAATTTCATAAGAATTCCCCAGGGACGGCTGTCTTTAGCACTGCTCATGAACTTTTTCCTGAAAACTCTGATTCTACCCGGCCTCTCGCTATTGCTTAGTTCGAACGACACGTCCGCAGTCGAAGGCCGATACATTTGCTTCGGCAACGGGTTGTCTCCGATCATCGGGGTAGCGGAATTTGAGGTTTGGTCAGGGGGCACCAATGTAGTGGCGAATCGTGCCGAAGATTTTGAGCTGCTCTGCCTCACCGGTCGCGATCCGGAATCCAATGCTGCTCACTTTCGGAATATGGTGGATGGCAATAAAAACACGTTGGAGCGTTGGCCTCGAACGCTGGAGCGAAATGCCGACGGAATGGGATACAAAGATGGTGCCCTGAGCCTCTGCGCCTTCGAAGTGGATTTGAAGAAAACGATGCCGATTGATCGCATCGAATTTTACCGGAGTCGCTACATGCTGGAGGGGAAGCCGTTTAAGCTTTTCCAGGATCTCGGATGGCGTTACTTGCTGGTTCTAAATGAAGACCGGCAGATCGTCGCCTGGAATACATTCAATATTTACCCCGATGACTGGAAGGAGCGAAAAGGACACTGGACTTTTATTCCTGAACCGGCAAAAGGGGCCCCGGCCGGTCGGGTCGTCCCCAAAGGCAGTTTGAATTGGCTTAGCGAGGCGGAATACATTCGCGACTTCCTCGGTAAACCGATGATTGATCGCAGCGAAAATCTATCCGGAAGTGATCGCGAGCGATTGCAGCGGTTTCAGCGCCGCAATGATCCCGGTGAGATTGAAAAGCTGGGCGAGACCTTTTTCCGGATTGTGGATCTGGAGCGGCCCGGTTTGGAGGCGGTCAAAGCTCTGGTCAAAGAGAAGCGCTATGGGGACGCGCTCAATGCATTCAAAGAGCCTTTCTTCAAAACCGCGGGTATTCTCAAAGAGGTGCACGGGGATTTCGAATACTCCTGGATGTGTGACTCCAACTCCCGTTCCGGGATGCGCGCCCGGGATCTGATGAATCAAGTCTATGGTGACAAGACTGATCTTACCGTGAAAAAGTTTTCACCCGGCTTGCTGCCACCGGGTCCGCTGGAGTTTCCGTTTCAAATGCGGCCTCTGCTTCTCAACTACGCTTCCACCGGTGAGCTGAAAGCGTTGCGGATGTGGGAGTCGATGACCGATGACTGGGCGCTGGGGTATCAGGATGCCGCCGACCGGGATCCGAAAAAACTGCGCGATATCTTTGTGCTCGATGGTGGTACTGTGATGGACAATCTCCTCGATCTGGTCAATGCATCGCAGGATAATCCCGAGTTCATCCGGGATCTTTCCGGAGCGACGTTGGCCCGTTTCCTCATGCCGATTCTCGAAGAGTTTCCCGTCGCGATCTGGAGAGTCTGTCGCACCTGCACTTTTAATCATACCTACAATGCCGTGCCGGGCGGACTACTGTTGTCGGAGGCGATTATGGATTTCCATGCCGGCCAGCGACTCAATCGTGAAATGCGGGAGGCTTTTCTTCGTTTGTTTACTTACAACACCTACCGTGACGGAACTATGGTCGAAGTTGGCGATGAAGGTCACTACATGTCAGTGGTGGTTTCGCCCGGAAATCTCTACGGTCTCTATAATAGAATTGGAAGACCCGATTGGTTTAGTCCGGCGGTCGAAACATACTTTCTGGATCATTATCGGGCCAATGTGCTTTCCCATGCGAGGAACATTTCTCCGAGCGGGGCTCATGTCCGTTGGAGTACGATGGATAATTCAGTCGGGCCCGTTGAGTTGGAACTGGGCCTGCGGGATCTAGCGTATCGCAAGCCATCGGATGCCGATTATTATGCCACACTGTGTCGGCCTATTCTGACGGAACCAGAGCCGCTTGCCATTATCGACACCGTGTACGGCCGGGGACGAAAACCCTTCGAAGAAGAGCCCCGCGCAGGCGGTCAAAAATCGATTTCTGAATTTTTCAGCAACTACACAGAGGAATATGCGGGTCCTCCTGAATATCTCTCGGACTGGATGCCTTACGCCGGGTTGTGGTATTTCCGGGGAGGTTGGAACCACGAGGATTCGCTGCTACACATGGTACACCCCACCAGTCCAAACTGTCTTGGGGGAGCGGGCCTCTATCCGGTAACCAATACTTACGGGCAGGGTAAATTCAATACGACGAGTTACCGGTTTCACGATTACGCGAGTCCTTTGATGACGGGTCTCGGTGTTCTCATCGATAACCTACCACCCTGCCCGGAAGAGGGGCGGACGCCGAGCGGGAGCAAACAATCGGTTTTCAGTCGCGCATCGGAAAAGCCACAGTCGTCGCGCTGGTATAGCGATGAAATTCTGGATTTCGGGGAAGCGGTATACCGGGGGAGCTATCGGGACGAAGGCGAAATCTTTGACCATAAACTGAGGAAACGGGTCGCCTATTCCAGTCCCGAAAGAGTGGGGGAGGTGACCAGCTCCCGGCAAATCTTTCAGGTCAGACCCGCGAAACTGTTTCTTCAAGTCGATCGGATTCGCTATGCAAATGCTGAGGAGAAACACACTCAGACATTGACCAACACGATGATCGTGATCGATCCGGATGATACAACGGAAGCCACAGTCAAGCAGATCACCGTTGATCGCGCCGCCCACACGATCGAATCAAAGAATCCGGGGAATGCCGGTATGATGGTTAAATGTTTCGGTCAGGCGGGGCTGGACATGCAACTCAATGAGAAAGAAATCGGTCACCAAAGTTTTCGGCGGAGCCCGACGATCACGCTGAATGGTTACCGCAAGACCAAAGGCTACGAGGTTAAAGCATCCTGGGAAGGTGAGGGCGAAACGGTTTTGATTTCTCTACTTCGTGCGCTCCGACCCGGTGAGGCACCTATCAAAAAGACGGAAGATCTATCGGACGATGAGGTTGCAGGAGTCCGCGCGACCATGTCCGACGATGCGGTAATCACTCTATTGATATCCCGTCGAGATGCCCGCAATCTGGAAGCCGGTCCGATGAAAATCCATGGCGAAGGATTACTTCTGTTCGAACAGTCGGGGCAACCTTTGAGCGGGCTTGTGCTCGGTGCCGGGGCGCTCTGGATTGCTGGAAATAAAGAGGGAGTTAAAATTCCGGATTTTCAATTTCAATTGGATAGCGAAGGTTTTCAGCAAATTGCTATGCAACGTCCCGTCGACCCTCCCACGATTGGACCTGCGGAAACAACCTTCACCGATTCAACCCTCGTTTCCATCACCGCAGACACACCGGACGCAACGATTGAGTATATTGCAGAGACGGTTCCGGACGAGGGGAGAGGGAGTCAACTAGACGGACCGAAGCGCTGCAGTGTCAATGCCGATAACTGGACGGTCTACAACGGCCCGTTTAAAATTGAGGCGGATACCTTCATTCGGGCCCGGGCGGTGAGAAATGGAGTTACCCGGATTCCGATGGGCGTTGCCAGCACCGATGTTAGTGCGATCAGCTACGGTTTCTTTGATCAGCAGTCAGCGTTGCCGGCGATAGAGAAAGTGCCTGATTCCCTCACCGGCGGGTTGAACTATGATTATCTGGAAGGCCGCTGGTTTGCACTCTGGACCTACGCGGATCGCCTTCCGGCTGTGAAATCCGGAACTACCGAAGATCTGCTGGATGTGAGTATGCGTGAGACCGATCAGGAATTCGGGGTTCGGTATCACGGCTATATCGAAGTTCCCGAAGATGGAGTTTACACTTTTTATGCACCCGAAGAGTATATCGATAATTCCTGTGAACCCGGATACGATCTTCGCGTTTACATCGATGGTCAAGAATGGGAAATCGGTCAGACCTGGCATGGACTGGGCCGCTGGTCGGTTCCATTGCAAAAGGGGCTTCACCGGTTTGTGACCACTTTTGCTGATGCCCGGGCAAAAGATCTCGAAGCTCAGCGTATCGACCTCGCGTTTCACTATCCATGGCCGGAAACCACGTGGAAGGGAGTCGCGCCCGTTTTGGAAGTATCCGGTCCCAATCTGAAACGTCAGACCCTACCTAAAGAATGGTTGAAGCGGTGATATTCCTTAATCGGGATCACCGCTCCTCTCAGGGCCTGGGATTTCCCCAAGTCGGTTACCGCGTCACAGGACTTAAGGTGAAAGTATGGGCGGTTGGCTGACGGGCACCTTCGGCGGCTTTCTCCTGTTCGATCGCCTCTTGACGAAGCTTTTGATAGTTCGGCCATTCTCTTTGATAGCGTTTCGCCATCACGGCGCTGTAGCTTTTCTGATCTTCAAAGTGGTCGATATGCTTTTGTAGAGCTGTTGGATCGTCGGGATCGATTTTGTAGTAACTCTGCATCCAGCGGCGACTGTTCATCAGGCTGCAGGCCTGGGCCTCGGCGTTTCTCCGCTGGGAATTGAATTTGGAAACCCGGGCGGCCTGTTGATACTGCGGCGTGGTTTTGAACTGAGCGAGGTTGATTCCTTTGGCGAGTTCTTTCGCATCGAATTTACCGATCACGGTCTCGTCGATCTTCAGTTCGTAGGTGCCGTCAGATAGACCTTTCACGGTCAGTGTTTGTTGATTCAAATCTTGCTCGACGGGAATCAGCGCAAGGATCTCCGGGTCGACGCCGCTCACGGGAAAGGGGAGGGCGCTTTCTATAGAAGTGAAGCTGAGGCCTCCAGCGTTGGATTTCAGAGAAGTGACTTTCACATTGTCCGCTGCCGTTGTTTTGCCTGCCGCTGCGTCGATCACAGTTTTTGATACGAGAGCAGGAGCTCCCTGAGCTTTTAGAAACAGCCACGCCATCATGAGGCGTCCCGGATTTCCCGGGTGTATGCGATCCTGCCCGACAATCGTCCAGGTGGGATCTTTCTTTTGCTGCTCCAGATTCAAAGTGGTCATCGGGACGTGATAGTCGATCACCGGCGCACCATTGGCCTTCGCGAGAGCCCGCACGATTTTGGCGCAGTTGGCGAGACCTTCGTTACAGCCGGGCTGGTTGTTGTCGCGGTCGAGCTGCACGGTCTCATCGAAAGGGGAGGGTGTCTGGAAGATCAGTTTCGGATTCCCGGCTTCGCTGCGAATTCGGGCGACCAGCTCGCCCATTTTTTCTTCGTAGCGGGTAAGGGAAGCCTTCTGGCGGGCGATGCGGGCTTCATCGGGATCGCTCACGTAGTTTCCCCGACCCACATCATTCATCCCGAACATGATCGCGACGGAAGTAGGGTTTTTGTCGATGACGTCCTCCTTCAGGCGATTCAGGGAACCGTTGGCGGAATCTCCCGAGCGACCTGCGTTGACGAATTTGACGGTGCGATCCGGGAACCGCGTCAGGTAGTAGTCGGAAACCAGGGTCTGCACATAGCCGCCGGCCGTGATGCTGTCCCCGATGAAACAGACCGTCTCCCCGTCAGCAAAGAGTTCGAGCGGGGCCTTGTCCGGAACCGGCTGCTGCGCGTTCACCATGGCGGTGACCAGCAAAGATAGGGTGAGTGAGATTAGTAATTTCATAAAACAAATTTGGTGAGCCCCGACCTGGGCGCGCCAATGTCTTAGAAAATTACGAAAATTCAGGTCATTATTTTTCCCAGAACAGGTACCAATTTTCGATTTCGGAAATCTTTAATACGGACGCCAGGAACTAACTTCAACTGATCAATTTGGATGGTGAATTATTCTGCAACAGAAACCAGTTCACGCAGTCTGTCAGTCACTTCGATTCGGGAAATCACTCCGGATGCGACGTCCAGTGTCAGTTGTTCCCGGGCTTTGGAATCGGGGGCTGTTACGGCACCGTTAACTCGGAGAAAAACCAGACAGGCACCAAGGGCAGTTCTCTTGTTTCCATCTAGAAATGGATGATTCGCACAGAGATAAAAAAGGTAAGCGCCCGCGACGTCGGTGAGATCAATAAATGTAGAAGTTTTGCCAAACCCGGATTGGGGGGCGGCGACAGTGGATTCCAGCAAATCCATTGACCTAATCCGGTCTATGCCGCCGAAGGCGGAAATCGACGTTTCGTGAATAGCGATACAGATTTCCGGAGCGAAATGGAATCAGTCGTAGGGCCTCCTCATTTTGCGAGTTCCTTCATGGTTTCGGAGTATTCCTCCATCGCCGAATCAATGGTTTCCGCTACGTCTTCGACTGTCAGGGATTGTTTCAAGGGGGTGAGTGTAATGGTGCCGCTGCTGTGAACTTCGACATTGACTTGATCACCGGGCTTCAAATTCGCCAGTTGGAGAAGTGTGGAGTCAAAAATTAATCCGTGGAATTACCAATTTTGGAAATCGTCTTAATCATGCGTTAAACAATGTTTTATCAATCGCTGTGTCAACCCGATTGAACCCTTATGAGTTTCGCTACGCGGTAGGAGATACCTCCGACCGGGCAACCAGTTGAACCAAACCGAGGCGAATATTCCTCCGAAGTTGGGCGAAACTGATAAGTTTCCGGGAGTTCTCATCCCAGAGACGGTAGGTGATGGTCTTGAGGCTGGCCCAGAATGTGAGTGGCTCGACGCCGGAGAACATCGGGTCGGAATAGTGACAGCGTTCCAGGTTGTAGTTTGGAATCCGCGAACTGAGATGGTGGATGTGATGGAACCCGATATTTCCGGTGAACCACTGCAGCACTTTCGGCAGTTTATAGTAAGAGCTTCCTTTAATCGCAGCGTCGAAGAAGTTCCATTCGTCGCCGTGCTCCCAGTAGGCATCTTCAAATTGATGTTGCACATAAAATAACCAAACTCCGACGGTTGCGGATACGGTCAGAACGATCAGTTGAATGATCAACCAGGGGAGAAATCCATAGATACAACTCAGGCCGATGGAGATAGCTAAAAGGGCGAGGTTAGTGATCCAGACGGAGGTTCTGGCGCGTCCTTTAGCCTTGGCTAAGGGGAAACGTTGATTAACCAGAAACACGTAGAGCGGAGCGATCACAAAAAGGATAACCGGGTTCCGCACCAGTCGGTAGGTGAAGCGCTTCCACCGTGAAGATTGAAGGTATTCCTCTACCGTCATTGTCCAGATATCACCGACGCCGCGGCGTTCGAGATGTCCGGTCGAAGCGTGGTGTACACTGTGTTCCCATTTCCAGTGATGATAGGGCGTGAAGCTGAGCAGTCCGGTGACGATACCCCAGAAGTCATTGGCCCGTTTGGATTTGAAAAAGGAACCGTGACCGCAGTCATGGAAAATGATGAAGCTCCGCACCAGTAAACCGCCCGCGAGAACGGCCAGAGGAACGGTGATCCACCAGGAGATGGAAATAGAGAAAAACATGAGGACCCAGAGGCCGAGGTAAAGGCCCAGAGTGTTGACCAGTTGCCAGCAGGCTTTTGCGGCGTCGGGTTCCTGGTATTTTGATACGAGAGTTTTCCAATCGGATTTGGAAGGGTTGGCAGGAGGGCTCCCGTTGGGGCCCGGTTTGCTATCTATAGAATTCATAATGTTAAATTGATGTGGGTAAAATGTTAGAGATGGGTTTTTGTTAATCAGTTATTGTCAAATTTGTAGCCGAGACGGGGCACGGTTTTGATCACTTGCCGGTCGCCGAATTTTTTTCGAAGATTGGCGACAAAATTATCGATCGTTCTTTCAGTGCCTTCGTAGCCCCAGCCCCAGACTCGCTGGAGGATGGTGCCTCTGGTGAAGACTTTTCCGGGGGATCCTGCGAGGAGGCAGAGGATGTCGTATTCTTTAGCGGAGAGATCGACCGCTTCCCCGGCGATGGTTACCTGCCGGGTGGATTGCTGGATCACGATGTCGTCGAAACGGAGATCGGGTAACGCGGCCTGTTCGATTCGCTGCCGTCGCAACATTACCTCGATCCGGGCGATAAGTTCGGGGAGGTCGAAAGGCTTCGTCATATAGTCATCAGCGCCGAGCTTGAGACCTTCCACTTTATTCGGGGAGGTGTTACGTGCTGAAAGTATCAATACCGGAACCCGCTCGCCCTGCTCCCGAAGTTCTTCGAGTATATCGAGCCCGGTCAGGCCCGGCATCATAATGTCGAGCACAATGAGATCGGGGCGGCTTTCAAAAGCGAGGCGCATCCCTTCTACGCCGTCGGAAGCGGTGAGAATGTCATATCCCTCGAGGCGTAGATTCAGAGCCAATCCCTCGCGGAGAGACCGGTCGTCCTCGACGATCAGGATTGTCTCATTTTTAGCGTTGTCGGTTGAATCGTTCATACTCCGGTTTTGGCTGCTGGGAGGTGAATTGAAAAAGTGGCACCTTTGTCAGGTTCGCTTTCGACAGTGATAGATCCCTCGTGTTGGACCACGAGGTTGTGGGCGATGGCAAGTCCAAGACCTGCTCCGCTGGCGCCTTCGCGATGCTCATCTTCCGCCCGGAAAAAGGGCTGGAAGATTCGTTTCCGGTCACCGGGAGAAATTCCGATCCCGTTATCGGTCACAGCGATCACGACCTCGTCTTCTACATCTTTAACGACCACCTGGATTTCTTTATTTTTGCCAGTGTACTTGTAGGCATTGGTCAGCAGGTTGAGGACCACGGCCTGTAGAGCGTGTTCGTCATGTTCCACGTCGATTTGACTTTCAATATCGCAAGTGAGCACGACTTCGTCGGGCGGTATCATGCCGCGAAATCGATCGACAGCGGTCTCTACCACATGGTTCACGGGGCAGCGCTCCAGATTTAACGGCATCAGATCTTTCGAAGAGGTCCGCCACATCAGAACCCGTTCCACCATGACATCGAGCCACTCGGTTTCCCGCAGAATGGTGTCGATGCAATTCGCCATCTGTTCGGGATTGTCCTTGAGCTTGCCGGATTGAAGCGTCTGAGCATAAAGCCGGATCGCACTGAGAGGCGTCCGGAACTCATGCGAGACATTGGCCACAAAATCAGCCTGAGACCGGGCCAGTCGCGCCCGGTTCCCCGTCAAAACGATGGCGACGAGGGCGCTTCCGATGGTGGCGACCGCAAAGGAGATCACCAGCACGCCGGTGACGATTCCCGCGGTATCTTCGGCCAGCACTACAACCACGATGCCAACGGCAGTGGACAGCAGCACCGGCAGCAGCACGCCCACAGCGAGCGTGACGATCACACCGGTCAGATTCAGATTGAGCTTCAGACGTTTCATGGAGTCTAACCTTTGGAGCCGCTGAGAGGCCTTTTAAATGGGAAATACGAAAATAAGAGAGTCATGATTTTTGGTTTGATGCAGTTTCGCAGCGCGATGTCATGGAATTGTCACAGTTCATGATTTTTCTGAAAAAAGGACCGACCGAAAAACGAAAAATTTCATAAGAATTCCCCGCGACCGGATGTCATTGGTAGTCTTATGCCGGAAAACTCGACAGATCCTGACTTTCATGAGCCGTTTGTGCGGGCGCTGACGAAGTATGAGCGCATTGTCAGGGCCTATATTCGCTCCAGCGGGATTTCGCGACCCGAGGACGTCGACGAAATTATGCAGGAGGTGTCGCTGGTGGCCTGGGAAAAATTCGGTCAGTTGGAAAATGTCGACGAATTCCCGAAGTGGGCCTGTGTCATCGCGCGCTACGAAATCCTCAATTTCCGTCGCAAACACGCCCGTGATCGCCTCGTGCTCAACGAAAAGGTCTTCGATCTCCTTCTTGAAGAATCACTCGAGGAAACGACGCCAAACGAAAGCCGCCTCAATACCCTTCAGGACTGCCTCCGGGAGTTGCCCGAGTCGAGTCGCAAACTGGTTCTGGCAGCTTACGAACCCGGCTCGACGATCGATTCGCTCGCTGCCGGCACCAATAAAAACGCCAACGCACTCTACCAACAACTCTGGCGCCTTCGCAAAATTCTTGCTCAATGTGTCGAAAAAAATCTCGCCTCCGACCCTAACACTCCAGATACGATATGACCGAACGTGACGATGAATTAATCCGGGACTACATCGATGGTCGAACCTCGCCCGCCGACCTCGATAAGCTCAACCATCTCCTTGAAACCGATCCCGAAGCCCGCGCCCGGTATCGCGCCCTCGCAACTCTGGATGAAGGCCTCCGCGATCTCGCGGAAATCCCGGCGATTTCGCCATTGTACAGGGTACAATCCGAAAGTGTACAGGGTACAGTCGGAGAGTGTACAGGGTACAGTGAGCGCTCCATCCCCGTAATCGCCGCCTTTTTGAGCCGTCCACTTTTTGCCGCCGCTGCCGGATTACTCATCGGTGTATTCTGCACCTCGGCGATTTGGGCCGCGACAGGTTCCGGTAGGCAAAAGATCTTCAATCTACTACACGAAAGTTTTGAATCCGGTAACCCTCCCGAAGTCACAGGTATACCGATCGAGACCGGAATGTGGGGTGGGGATTTCACTGAAATAGTGACGGCTACCGAAGGCGTCTCGCCACGCCACGGGGAGCGGATGCTGAAGTTTTTGCGAGCCGATCACAAAGGGAAAAAGAATCCCGTAGGTTACGTCGGCGATCTCTATCGCGTTATCGATTTGCGCGGTCACGAATCGATTTTGGAAAATGACGATGCCGTCGTCTCCGTCGAGTCTGCCTTCTGCTCCATCCCCTTTGCCGAGCCGGATCGTTTTGTCTGCGGCCTGGGGATCTATGCCCTCAGCAGCCTGCCTTCGGGAAATGACAGTTGGAAAAACTGGCCCCTGTTTGAAACCCGGCTCAGTGAGGAAAGTCTAGCCACTGCTCAGCGCTGGATCAGCCTTTCCCCGTCGGGGCTTGAGTGGCAAAAGGGACGGGCCGAGTTGCGTCTCCCCACCGAGTCCCGGTATCTCTTAGTCGTGATCCATCTCAGTGACCGGAGCGCGATACTACCCTCCGGAGAACCCCCGGCGGTTGAATTCACCGGTCAGTTTATCGATGACGTCCGAATTACCCTGAAGCGCCGCTCATCTGAATTTTAGTGTTATGACAAAGTATAGTGTATTAATCATCCTGTTCCTCGGGTTTGCCTTCGCTTCCGCTCAGGAAAAGGCTCCCACTCACCGAGTGGATGGGACGGCAAAATTGGCGGGTCAGAACCCGATTTCTATACCCGTTTCCGCGTTGGGTAATCAGTCGGACTACACCATCGAGTTCGATGTGAAACGCCCCGATCCCGTCCTGCCCGGTGACAAAATTACCCTCTTTTCCAACACCGACGAAGAAGCCAAAACCGGTCTCGCCTTGCGCTACTTCCCCCCACCTTACAATGCGTTTTGGCTGATGGTGAATGGACACCGCACCGTCGAATATCGCGGGTTCCTCAGTGATAAAGGCGTCAAAGTAACCGTGGTCGCCAAAAATGGACAGCTCATGCTTTTCCGCGACAGCCTGCTCCTCGCAACTACCGAACCGGTCAAACCCAGTGTCAAACCGATTGTCTTCGGTGCTGCGGAATCAGAGCTCAGCGCGCCCTACGAAATCGGCGATATCAAAATCTACGACTCCGCCGTCTATCCGGAAAGTCACGATCCCAATGTTAAGCGGATGCGCTACTACGGCGGTGACAGCTATTCCATGCAGCGGGTTGAATTGACCGATCCCGATCTTCCTCGCATCCTCGTGATAGGGGATTCGATATCCGGAGGGTATCGGGGATTCCTCACCAGGCACTACGAAGGCAAGGCGAATATCGACTATTGGATGATCGGTTACCTCCACGCCGGAAATGAAAACTCCGCTCTTGAGCGGGCTCTCACCGGTGTATTATCGAACGGACCCTACGATGTCGTGACTTTCAATTTCGGACTTCACTGGTGGCCCAAGGACGAGCGGTATCAGTCGGACGAAACCTATGTCACCAGTATGACCAAAGTGGTTAAGCTGATGCAAAACGTCTCACCTGAGACCCGGTTTATCTGGGCCCGAACCACCCCCTGGAGAACCATTCCGGATGATGCGCCGCCCACTCTCGAAACCAAAGAAAACGAGCGGATCATCCACGTCAATCAGCTGGCGGATAAGATCATGAAAGACCACGGTATCCCCACAGTCGATCTTTACACCATAGCCGCAGCAAGGCTCGATACGATTAAGCTTGGGTCAAAAGACTCGGTTCACTGGTCCGGCGACGTCTCAAAAGTGTTTGCCGACAAAATTATCGAGGAGATCGACAGGCAACTGCAAAAATAGCACCCCATCGATTTGGGCTCCATCTGGCACCCCCGGCAGGTTTGTTCGCTTGATTCGCTATCGAAGTCAGATGGTTCCCATTTTTATTAATGCAATTCACTTGCGTTAGTCATAAATGCAAGTAATTTGCATCTATGACGTATCTTTGCTCCAGTCAGCTTCCACCTGAAGGCCCTGCGCCTTCCTTTGTTTTGACCGCAGATCGCCCGGGAAGCGGCACAATTTGCAAATAAAACGGGTGATGAATAATCGTTCTGTTACTCCGGCGGAGAGTCGAGGCGTTCTCCGGGATTTTAATAATGCGCTCGGGCAACAATTGTTCTTCTGGGGGCGCGATGTGATTCACTCCGATGGAAATTTGCTCTCCGAATATGGCTTTGAGCGTCGGAAATCAGAGGGACTTGAAGGCACCAGTTGCTACCGTTTGCCATACGAAGGGGATATTATCGAACTACATGGAGCCTGCGCGGGCCGATATTCCAGAAAAGGCAGCGGATTTCTCTATATCCGAAACCGAAGACGTTGTTTTCTTTACCGTGGATTCGAGCCGCCTGCTCCGGGATTGTATATAGAAGAGAATCTCAACGATGAACCAATCGACCGGTTGATCGCGGAGAGTCGAAAATTCCTCAAGTGGTGGTTGGAGTATGAAAGCTGGATTTCGACAATCACCGCTCCAAGCTATCGAGACAATTGCTACCGCGCATTTCGCAAACTGCCTAAATCCAGACCGTGGCTGCCGCCGCATCTTGGTCAGCGCTGGCTGCTGAAATATGCCGAGTCTCCGGAGCACGTGCGTCGGGCAAAAACGATGAAAAATGAGCCGTCTCTGGCTGGCTAACGCTGCGATTCCATTTGTATCACACATGACTACTGTTTCCAATTCTTCTATTAGCAGGCATTCGCTCTCCCGGTTGCCGGTCACCGTTCTATCGGGATTTCTCGGTGCCGGAAAGACCACTCTTCTTGAGCACATTCTCCGAAACCGCGAAGGCAAAAAAGTAGCGGTAATCGTCAATGATATGAGCGAGGTGAATATCGATGCAAAACTGGTCCGTTCCGGCGATGCCTCGCTTTCCCATGCTGAAGAAAAGATGGTCGAATTAAGCAATGGCTGCATCTGTTGCACCCTGCGCGAGGATCTACTGCTCGAAGTCGGCAAACTCGCCCGGGAAGGTCGCTTTGATCACCTCGTGATTGAGTCCACCGGGGTCAGCGAACCCATGCCGGTAGCGGAAACCTTTACCTTTCGAGACGAGGATGGTCAGTCTCTCGGTGATCTGGCAGAGATCGATACCATGGTGACGGTAGTGGATGCACTCAACTTTTTGCGTGATTTTGATAGTATCGAATCACTGGAGGATCGGGGTGAATCAGTCGGGGCAGGGGATGAACGCTCAATCGTTGATCTACTGGTTGATCAGATAGAATTTGCCAACGTTATATTGATTGACAAAACGGATCTCGTCGACGATTCACAACGGCAGAGAATCCTCGGGATGATCCGTTCCCTGAATCCCCAAGCGGTGATACACGAAACCGTTCGCTCCCAAGTTGATCTCGGTGCAGTGGTCGGGACCGGTTTGTATCGGATGGCCGAGGCAAGTCAGACACCCGGTTGGCTTGACTCGCTGATCGAACACACTCCGGAAACCGAAGAGTATGGGATTTCCAATTTTGTCTATCGGAGTCGAATTCCCTTTCACCCCGAACGGATCTATCAGCTTTTTCAGCGGGAGTGGCCGGGGGTAATCCGGTCAAAAGGCCTTTTCTGGTTGGCGACCCGCACGAAGATGGCCGGATATTGGTCGCAGGC
This sequence comes from Verrucomicrobiales bacterium, assembly GCA_029213005.1. Classification (GTDB taxonomy): domain Bacteria; phylum Verrucomicrobiota; class Verrucomicrobiia; order Verrucomicrobiales; family DEV007; genus Arctic95D-9. The sequence goes on along the minus strand of JARGPI010000045.1, from coordinate 13,734 downwards.
CGGAGCAATGTGCCAGAACCAGGGAATGGGCATGTTCTGGGCTGGAGTCCCCCGGGAGTATTGGCCGACGGAGCCGGAAACACGCGCCGAAATCGAAGCCGCTTGGGAGGAACCCCATGGCGACTGCCGTCAGGAGATCGTACTGATTGGCTCAGGAATGGATGTCGAAGGATTGACTGCGATGCTCGATCAAGCCCTGCTAACCCCGGAGGAACAGGCGATCCCTGAAGCCGACTGGGCCGGGCAATTTCCCGACCCATTTCCCAAGTGGCAAATGACAGGTGAGGAGGAGTGATCAGATTTTATCACGCCCGCGTCCTGGAAGGCGGTAATCGTGAGTTAACTCGTTTTCGCTCCGGCCCGGGCTGCGTCGACGGAGAATAGATCATACTTTCTCATCCACCACAGGGTAACGCAGGCTGCAAGCATCGGGATCGCGGCGAAGAAAAGCAGGTTGGGGTAGGTCCAGGGGTCGAGGTAGTTTTTGTAGGAACTGAAGGTCGAGATCGCGTGGAGAACAAGGATCACGCCGTAACTGAAGGTCCGGAACAGACCGATGATAAAGCATATCAAAAGGAGGGATTGTATCGCCCCTATGCCGTAGGAAAGTTCAGTACTCAGGTCTGCGATTTTGTAGAATTTCTCAAACACCGCTGCGGCATGTTTGGGATTCACAAATTTATCGACCGTCCACATCACAAAAACACTGGCGATCCCCAGCCTCAGCATCAGTAGACACCAGGCGAGTTGCCTGCTCATTTTTGATTCGGTATTTATTTCATTTGTCATATCAGGTTTGGTATGGGTTTCGGACGATTGGTGTGGGTTCGGTTTTTTTTCTGTAGTTGGATCGGTGGCCCTGGTTTTAGACCAAAAGTTTGGCGAGCCCGTTTAGGTCATCGGCCAGGTAGTCCGGGGTCGGGGCATTCGGGTACAGAGCCGTTCCGGGGCGCTTTATAAAGGCGGTTTGGAGACCAACGCTTTTTGCTCCGGCGAGGTCCCAGGCGTGGGCCGCTACCATCAGGGTGTCTTCCGGGTATACCCCGAGGTCATCGAGGACCATTTGATAGGTATCGGGGTGGGGCTTGAATTTTCCGACCGGCTCAACACTGAACCTCTTTTTGATCAAATGCGTCAGTCCGGCATTTTGCAGCTGCGCTTCGGCCGCCCGGGCGGAAGAGTTGGTTAAGCTGGCGATCTGAAAACCGTGCCCCGCCAGCGTTTCTAAACCCGGAATGACATCGGGGTGGGGTGGTAGTGATTGCAGTGGTGGGATAACTGCCCGTTCCGCCTCTTGTTCATCCAAGTCAATGCCCTGCGTCTCCGCTACCATCATGAGAGCCGCTGTGCCAATCTCTCCAAAACTGTGATAACTCCCGCTCACAGTCTCCACGAGTGAGTAGTGAAGCATGGTCGAAAACCACAGAGGCAATAATTCCTCCCGTCCGCCCAGTGCAGCGCCGACCGAAGCCTTTAGCGGTGCGAGACTCAGTAAAGTTTCGTTTACGTCGAAAATGATGGTCTTTGGCGGTTTCCGGTTCATGGGCTTTTAGGTTACGAAGCTGAGTCGGTTCCCGTGAGAATCCCAATAACTTCCCGAATCAGACTGCAAAAGTAGTCGCAGGCGATTCGGTGAAAATAGACCAGTCGGTTAAGTGTGTAAAAACTTACGTTCTTTCTTTGGTGAAAGGGTTTATTCAGGATAAGGCGAGGAGGCGTTCACGAAACATTTCCACCGTATCCCGGAGAGGTTTGGCATCGCGGGAGATCAATGCCCGCTGCTGAGCCCCGGCCCAATGATCCATTATAAATTCAGCTTCGGATGCGGTATCGAAACCTTGGGGAAGAAATTCTTTAGTTACGGCCTCGTCCAGAGTCTGCCTGAAGATAATGATGGCGTCCGCGAAAGCGGTTGCCAGCTCCTCCCTCATCGAATCGCTGAAATTCGCGACCTCGGTCGCCAGTTTCTGCAGTAAACATGGGCATTTGCCGCCTGATTCCTGAAACCTGCCCACGGCTGATGTGAAAAAAGTGAGTAAGCGTTGCACCGGGTTTTCCTCCACCTCGTTATTCAGTAGCATCTTGCGACGATAGTCGTTCGAAGTGTCTGCGTAATGGCGCAGCAACTCGACCCCGAATTGCTCTTTCGACGGAAAGTAATGATAGAAGGAACCTTTCGGCACTTTCACGGACGACAGGATCTGATTCAATCCGACTGAGTGAAAACTCTGTTCCAACATCATCTCCACTGCCGCATCGAGAATGCGCTGCTTTGTGTCCGGTTCGTTCATTGAAGGGTAAGAATAGACTGATCGGTCTGTTAAGTCAATTGTTGGTCTTTGACGCAGGGCACCGGGCAATGTCGTCCCACCCGGTAAAAAGAGGGGTGTTGAAAACTTTGACGCAAATCAACAGAATGAAGACGCAATATGCGGTTTCTCCTTTTCTGAATTCCGGTATGATCAGAGCGAAGTCATAAAGTGGCTAACGACGAACTGAAACGATAACTCTCTATTCTGATGCAATATTTCGACTGTGATAAAATCCAATACGAAGGCGCGAACTCCAAAAACCCGCTCGCTTTCAAACACTACAATGCTGACGAGCTGATCGGTGGCAAATCGATGAAAGACCACCTTCGCTTCGCCGGGGCTTACTGGCACGTGATGCGCAACGATCTATCCGACCCCTTCGGAGCAGGGACGGCTCACATGCCCTGGGATGATGGTTCCGATTCCGTCGAAAACGCCCTGAAGCGGGTTGATGTGTTCTTTGAATTTCTCGATAAAACCGGCATCGAATTCTACTGCTGGCACGACCGCGACATCGCTCCCGAACTGAACGATCTGCAGGCCTCCAACGACGCTCTCGATGCAGTAGTGGCAAAGCTGAAACAGAAACAGAACGAAACCGGTGTGCAACTTCTCTGGGGCACAGCCTGCCTCTTTTCCCATCCGCGCTACGCACAGGGTGCCGCCACTTCTCCGGACGCGTCGGTATATGCTTATGCCGCCGCTCAAGTAAAGAAAGCGCTCGAGGCAACCAAAGAACTCGATGGTCTCGGCTACACATTCTGGGGCGGTCGCGAAGGTTACTCAACGCTACTGAATACCAATATGAAACGGGAACTCGACCACCTCGCCGCGTTTTTCCATATGGCGGTGGATCACGCGAAAAAGATCGGTTTTGACGGCCCTTTCTATATCGAGCCGAAACCGCGCGAACCCTCCACCCACCAATACGACAGCGATGCTGCTGCCTGCCTGAATTTCCTGCGTGAATACGGCCTGATGGATCATTTTAAATTGAATATCGAAACCAACCACGCAACCCTTGCCGGCCACACCATGGAGCACGAGCTGACCGTAAGTGCCAATGCCGGTATGCTCGGAAGTATCGATGCGAACCGCGGCGATACTCTGATCGGCTGGGACACCGACCAATTCCCTACCGATATCCATTTAGCTACCCAGGTGATGCTGGTCGTTCTCGAGATGGGCGGGCTTACCACCGGCGGCCTGAATTTCGATGCGAAACGTCGTCGCGAATCACACGACCCGATCGATCTCATGTATGCTCACATCGGCGGTATGGACGCCTTCGCTCGCGGATTGAAAATTGCCCACGCAATCCGGGAAGATGGCCGCCTCGCAAAGTTCGTCGATGAGCGCTACAGCAGCTTCGACAAAGACATCGGCGCAAAGATCGAGTCCGGCGATTGCAGTTTCGAAGACCTTGCCGCCTTCGCTGCGACCAACGGCGAGCCTCTTCCGTCCAGCGGACGCCAGGAAATGCTCGAAAACCTGATCAACGAATTTCTCTAAACCTGAGATCATGACTCGAAAAGAAAATCTAAACGCCCTGTTTGCCGACGATTCCCGGACAGTGATCCTGCCGATCGACCACGGCACTGCCATTCCCGTGCCCGGCCTCGATCGGCCTGCCGAACTGATCGGCTCGATCAGCGATTCGGTAGATGGATTTGTCGTCAATCTAGGCGTCGCCATTGCCGCAAAAGACGAATTCGCCGGCAAGGGAATCTGTCTCCGCACCGACGTCTACAAGCCGCCATACGGTACCAATGACGACCTCGGGGCTTATCGGATTTACGGTGCCGATGAAGCCGAAGCGGCAGGCGCTCACGCGATGATGAATATGCTCTATCCGCATCACCCCAACGAGGCGGAGAGCTTTCGCGAAGCGGCGGAGCTGATCAGCGAAAGCCTCCATGCGGATATACCTGCGATCATCGAGTCACTACCATTCGGACTCGGCAAAGTGGACGACTACACGGTCGAAAACATCAGCTTCGCCGTTCGCGCCGCTGCCGAGCTGGGAGCCGATGTAGTAAAGACAGCCTTCCCAACCGGAGCAGGCGGCGACGACTTCAAGGCAATCGTCGATGCGGCGATCGTCCCGGTCATCCTCCTCGGCGGCGCAGCGATGGGCGATGACGAAGCTCTGCTTACGATGGTGAAAACAGGTATCGACGCCGGGGCCTCCGGCATTGCCGTCGGTCGCAACGTCTGGCAACACCCGGATCCCTGTGCGATCGCCCGGGCGCTGCATGCCGTGGTGCATGACGATGCCAGTGTCTCCAGCGCCATGAAACTGCTGTGATCACTCGTTTACCCTCGCAATCGCGTTTCATTGCCGGTCCGTAAACGGAAGGTTGGCTTGATAGCTGAAGCTTGATATGCACTTACGGAAATAACAATCAATTTGAACAAGCGATCGAGAATGGCTGTTTTTATCCATTTTTGCGCAATGTTCAAATTATCAGTTGTTATTTTGAGTGTTTTCACTACCATGGTTCAGAACACATGAAAAAGTCGCAAAAAGACATGCTGCCTCATTCGGAGGCGAAGGTATCACTTTTGGAAAAGTACCTTGAAGCCTTTTTGGCTGTAATAGCGAATGACAACTTCACTAAGGCTATCCATGCTTTCGATCTGTTTGCTGGCGAGGGTATTTATCCTAACGGGAAAGCAGGGAGCTCGGTAACTATCGCACGCCAGTTCATGAGATTGAAGCAGGCGAGATCGAATGCGGAAAGCTGTCCGGATCTTTACTTGTATTTTAATGACCGGAATCAAGCAAAGGTAGACTCGACTCTCGAAGCGCTTGAAGGTAACGGTATCGGAGAGGATTCCGGAATTGCAATCTCACCCACCTGTGACAAATACGAAAACATTCTCCCCAACGTAGTATCAAAAGTAGACTCTTTAGGAGATGAAAAGTCTTTTATTTTCATTGACCCTTACGGTTATAAAGCTGTTAAACCTCAGGATATTAGTAGGTTACTGAAAGGCGGTAAGTCAGAAGTTCTGTTATTTCAACCAACCCAGTTTCTTTTTCGCTTTACCCAGAGTGGCACTCCCAAAGCGCTTTCAGATTTCACGGCGGAATTAGGGCAGGGTAAAAAATGGCCTGAGAATCTCGATATCTGGGGCTACGTGAATCACGTCCGATACTTATTTAGTGAATACGTGGGCAAAAATTACTTCGTTGATATATTTACGATTCAAAAAGATCCGTCTACTGTGTTTTGTTTGTTTTTCTTTACATCGCATATCCGAGGATTCGAAAAAATGTTGGATACCAAATGGAAACTTAATGAATCCACAGGCCGAGGCTGGCACTTTGAGCAGTACGGAGATACTCTTGACCTTTTTCACACTCCCCAAATCAATCCTTTGCAGAACATTTTGATTGAATCTCTCAACGAATACCCCCTTTCAAATGGAGAAGCGTATGAACTCACTCTTCGATCTGGTTTTCGCCCGACTCATTGTGTCGAAGTTTTAAAATCACTCCAGAACCAAGGCAAAATCGAAGTGACCCTTTCTGATGGCAAAAAGGCAAGAAAAGGGAGTTTTTATATAAATTACGAAAATTTTAAGAAGCGGCCCGCCCGGGTCTTGATTAAGATAGCGTAGATTATGGCAACAAGTTCGATAGAGTGGACAGAACTCACATGGAATCCTACCACTGGATGCGACAAAATTTCTGCGGGATGCAAGTATTGCTACGCGGAAACAATGACCCGGCGCCTCAAAGCGATGGGAGTCAAGAAATACCAGGACGGATTTTCAGTGCGCATTCATCCTGAAACTCTCGAAATACCGAAGGGCTGGAAAAAACCAGCGCTGGTCTTCGTGAACTCCATGAGTGATCTTTTCCATGCAGACGTTCCAACCGACTTTATTCAAAAAGTTTTCAATGTGATGAACGACTGTCCTCATCTGACTTTTCAAGTATTGACAAAGAGAGCTGCCAGATTGGCAGATGTCGCTTCGGAATTGAAGTGGAGTAAAAATATCTGGATGGGAGTGAGCGTGGAAGACGAAAAAGTCACCGACCGAATCGAGTCATTAAAGCAAGTGCCTGCCGCCGTTAGATTCTTATCGTGCGAACCGCTGATAGGTTCAGTTGGGAAACTCAAACTGCGGGGGATAGACTGGGTAATTGTAGGGGGAGAAAGCGGTGCATCTCCGCGACCTATGAACCAGGATTGGGTGGACGAGATTTTCAAACAGTGTGAACGCGTTGATGTTCCGTTCTTTTTTAAACAATGGGGCGGTAGAAATAAAAAGACTGCCGGTCGAGAATATCTGGGAGCCTTTCACAATGCGTTGCCTACTGCAAAGAAACGTCGCCCAAGAAAACCGACGTCATCGTTTGTTTGAGTGGCCTCAAGCAGTGGATTCTCCTGCACGAATTGATCCTGGAAATTTCTACCTTCGACTTCGTTGTCCTGAACTCTTTCTGTATGTGCTGTTCATCATCGCCGAAAGTGTCCCCTGGACACTCCGTGAGTGCATAGGGTACACTTTGATCAGGATGATTTAAAGTCGGAGCTGAGGGATGTCTATTCGCCTATACGAAAGCCATTTGTTTGATTCTCAATTCCGCTTTGCCACAGTTCTCCTTAACCCAAGTGGGTGGCGCTGATTTGTGGGAGACATCCAAAAAAGGTTTCGTTACTTCTTTAAGCTGAAACCCATCGCAAACTGACGTTTGCGATGGGTTCGAATTAATCAGAATTCGGCAGGAGTAAATGATTTGGGAAGCTGCAGTGCAAAGTCACCCTTTCCGTTATTGGCCTGAAACAGCCGTAACGTAGCATTTTGAAATACCAAAGGTGCTCTTCTACTTACACACACAAAGGTTGAGATGCGATGGATGGCGGGAAACCGCAGCACGAAAGCATCGCCGACAGTGAATCTCCTCTCCAGCGTTCCCATGAACGTAGCGTGAATCATGGCCTCAACTGGTCCACTGAATTCCTTAAACGGCAACACAATCCCTGTCGACCGATAGTCTTCAAACTTGAACCCACTCACCTTATTAGGAAGAGGGATCGTTTCGGGACACAGGAAATATTCTACTGTGGCCCCTATTAATTTTTGATTGTTTTTCAATTTGTATAAAAAGTAAACTTGGTAGTCTTCTAATCAGTCAGCGATTCCCTCGAATGATACTTCCGGGGAATCCACTATCTTTTGCTAACTCACTTTTCTTTGTTATGCCTTTGTGAAAACCTCAGGCAAGAATCACCGCAATAGGGAAAGAATTCGACTTTCATTTTGATCGGGTGCCCACATTGCCTACACGTGGCGTATGAGTCCACATTTTTTATTGCTACACTTCTCAACCACTCCTTTGCTTCCTCTGAGTCGGCTCCATTGATCAACAGAGGTCCGGGATCAATCAGGGGCCACGGACAATTCCTTTTCGCGCCTTTGCCGTGGGCAAGAAAGACTGCTGCAAGTTCTTCTACAGTCCAGAGGTGTGGTTGCTCCTCAACCAATCTCCAATTAATGCTGCCAGAAGGTATTTCGTTCATTTTAGTAGGTTAAAAGTAAACAGGGTGCCCCATGTAGGGACACCCTGTTTTTTAAGAGTGTTTGTTGTCTGGGTAATTTTGATGATTAAATCATGATTACCTTTTACAACGGTCTCGAACCATCAAGATGTCTTTACAGAGAAAGAAACCAACCGATGAGAAACAAGATCATCAACCCTACCCCAAACGGAGAGAACAAGACTTCGAGAAGCCCTGCCACGAAGGTAAGTAAGAGGGTTAAAGGAATGATTATCCCTATCACCCCCAGAACTGAGCAACCCAAATCATTATTGATTGGAGTGCTCGGTTTCGACCTCTCTCTTTTCAGAGGTTGACCTTTTTGAGTAACAACATGTTTTCTACCACACTGGAAGCACTTCCAGGTGTCGCCGTAAGTTGCGTTGCGAGAAAGATGAATCTTCCTGCCGCAATCGCATTTTCCGGTTAAATGTGACATTTTAATTTTTAGATTAGATTTATCCTTGGCTCTGTTGGCCAAGGGTTTCTTATCAACTACTCGCGGCAATCTGAACCCGATTGCCGGTTACACTCTACAAACGCTAACTAGCCTTCACGGGTTAGTTGGCTTGACGGAATCTTCCTGCCGCTCGATTTTGAACGGACTCGAGGAGAGTTGAATCAAGCACACCCTTAAAATCCGTGAACCGAAGCCGGTCCCAGGATTGCGGTTGTGAGACATCGACACAACTGGGTTTTGTAAGTCCAGCGGACCTCCAGTCATCGATTACCACGTATCTTGTGCTGCGTTTCCTGCTTTCTTGCCATTCCGTAATCGGAAATACTACGAAGCAGAAGTCCGCAACGCTGACAAACCAAGGGCGAGTTAATCCCTTATCAATCTCCCGGCCCACTGAATTGTGAGCCTTTCCATACCAAATTTCTCCTGGCATTGGACGACTAACTTCAATAACCTCTACACACGACCTTCGACCACTCTGGTGAAGGTTCTCGGTTTTAGTTGCTGACGATCTTTCCATCATAAGCGTGCTTTTTTTGGTTGAATTCAGAGCATAAGTCATTAAAAATGAATCACAAACAGCTTCACGAGGAGCAAGAAAAGAGAGAGCGTCAATCTGACCCATCTTATGCAATTGCCTCCGAGTTGGATCGGATCGCACACTCTCCCAGAGATTTTATCGCTTCGGTCCGTGAAAAACGGGACGAGTTGCTTCGCGGAAACTACCGCCCCATCTATGCCATTCCGTTTCTTTCGTTAACCCCCGAGCAGCTTTGCGAGGTTACCCTCAAGACTACGATTTCGAATTTGTTGATCTTTGAGAGAAAAAATCGCGAACAAGTTGAGAATTCAAGTTCGAGTGAATCGGATGAGTTTCTTTCGGTCAGTCATTTAGCTTGTGCCATTGGCAAGAATTGCAGGGAGCTACGAAAGAAGGACGTAAGTCATCATAGGGAGGTCAACGTTAAGGAGCTTTTTGAACGGAAAGGCAAATACAAGGACCTCACGAAAGCTTGGAAAGAGATCAAGGAGAACCTCCCTGTGAATAAATGGAAGGAAAAAGATAGGGATGTCTATCTGGGAGCAATTCTGATTCACTTGTTCGAAGCAACCCAATTGATTCGACTGAGATTGTATCCGATCCGGAGCTACAGATCTGAGGAAACCGAGGTTCACAGATTGGAATTTGGGGATGTCGAAGTGAAACAAGGGGCCCCATCTACACCTAAGAAAATGTGGATAGTTGAACGGGGGCGGGATTTTGAAAATTTTTTGGGAAGTAAAGGAGTGTTATCAACTGTCGCCCATCTTCCAATGCTCGTTCAGCCTAAGTCCTGGGAGGTCAAAGAGGCTGGCGGTTTCCTGACAGCGCTTCCGCGTCCATTGATCCCCGCGAAATACAATCATTTACCGCAGCCGAAAGGATGGGCGATCAGCAACAGTTTCAGAGAGGCAGTAAATAGTCTCCAAAATACCGAATGGACTTTCTCCTACGAACAGTTGGAACTGATGAAAAAGTGCCTGGATTGCCCTGATAATGAAATCCGGGATAAATGCAAAGAGGATAAGGTTCAGTTTTTCTTAAACATCGAAAAGGAAATGGGGCGAAACAAACACCCGAATTTTTATTTTCCTTATCACTTTGACTATCGTGGTCGAGTTTATTCCAGTAAAAGCTTTCTGCAACCTCAGGGTAGCGACACTGAAAAATCTCTTCTCCAGTTTTCCGAAGGAAAAGAAATGACCGATAAGGGAGTTGAATGGCTAAAGATTCATGTTGGAAATCAATTCGGAATAAGGGGGCCTTTCGACGATCGCATCAAGTGGGTTGAGGACAACGAATCTGAAATCATTCTATGCTCGAAAGACCCTGTCAAAAACAGGCGTTGGCTTGAAGCGGCAAAACCATGGTGTTTCTTACGTGCAGCCATCGAATTACGACACCTTTCAGAAGGCAAACTAAATCAAACCCATTTACCCGTTGGGGTTGACGGAACGTGCAATGGTCTCCAGCACATTGCGGCGTTAAGCCGGGACAATACGCTTGGTAAACTGACAAATCTGATTCCTTCCGATGTTCCGAACGACATCTACAAATCAGTAGCGGACGCAATGATGGTAAATAGATTTTCGGCTAGCATAATCGAAGAGATCGGCAAGTTTATCGACATTGATCGAAGGTTTACCAAAGCTGCGACGATGACGATCCCCTATGGAATCGGACGGTCAAAAGTTACAGAGAAATATGCCAGTATGTTTGAAGAACAAGGTCTCAACAAGTATAGAGCGAAAAACCTGGCAAAAACTATTTCTCCCGTTGTTTGGGAAGCGATCGATTCCACGCTTGGCAACACGGTATTCGAGATTCAGGGTTGGCTACAAAAGGTAGCAAAAAGCGTTTCAGAGTCGGGGCAACCTATAGATTGGGAAACCCCGTGCGGTTTTCGCTTCGTTCAGAGAATCGTGGAAACGAATGAGAGTAGAAAAAAAATTAATGATATTCCATTTTCTTTTACACTTAGGAAACGTGTTAAGAAATTCTCAGCGAGCGAGCAGAAACAAAAAATATTCCCCAATTTAATCCATGCGCTTGATGCCTCGCATATGATTGGAACGGTGCATGCTCTCCAGAAGAGAAAAAAACATCGTAGTTTTTGTATGATCCACGATGATTTTCGGACTCACGCGCCCAATATGCCTGAATTGAACGAAGTCCTACGTGAGGAGTTTATCCGCATTTACGATTCCAAGAATCTGCTAGCTGAGTTTGTGGAAACGCAACGTGGACGCTGCAAATCCACGAACCTCCCGGATCCTCCAAGTCTTGGAGAGCTTGATATAAGTCAGGTTCAAAACTCGGACTACTTTTTCTCGTAATTCCCGCGAATGGTATCATGATGCTGGGTATGTAACCGGGAAAGATATAGTCGAGCCCCTTTCTGCACGAAAAGGATTAAGAAGTAGAGCCGCGATTTTATGATTTGCGTGAAGAATCTTCCCCTAACTACAGAGGCTGCCGCCTGTAGATTGTAAATTGCATCACCGGTCAAATTCTAATCTAAACCTCACAATTTCCTTATTGTGGTTTGGTTTCGTCAGTTTCGTCATGAAAATCCACTCCTTGGCTCACTCCTTGGCTTGCCCTGAAAACCGTGCCGAGCCAGGCGGATCAAAACAAATACAAGGCAGACTAATTGTAGCAAGAACCGACGAAACCCTCTCAACTCCCTTTCTGTAAAGGGATTTAGTTGATCTGGTTCATGATCTCCGAAACGACTCAAGCTAATAGATTGCCTGAGTTTGCTGATTGGTTGCAACCGATCCGGAGAATGATGAATCCAGTTGGCGGCCCGGTTTAAGGCTGGAAATTATCCTCAGGCGGGCAATGCAGGAATTAATCGTAGCGTTTCGTTTAGTTCACCTGTTACGTTTATTTCGTCTGCTGTTATAATGAAGGCGATGAGTACAACCCTCAGCAAAAAGAAAAAAGCTCCATCCGGAGCCGATTTAAAGCGGGCCAAAGCTTCCGTTGAGCAGCTTAATGAAGTGCTGGCAAGCCCACCGCAAGATTCGTTCGTCGTTATCATTGACGGGCGGGAAATTGAGCTTCCAGGAAGTTTTGCCAGCGTCATGACTGAAGCTTTAAAAATTATCGCGAAGGGCCAGCAGGTTGAAATTTCTTCTGTGGATGCCGAAATTGGCACCCAGGAAGCAGCTGATCTTCTCGGAGTTTCCCGACCATTTCTGGTGAAGTTACTCGATACCGAAAAAATCCCGTCTCGAAAAGTGGGAGTTCGAAGGCGCGTGCTTGTTACTGATATTCTTGCCTACCGTAAGAAGGAAAAACAACAAAGACGGCGCGTGCTAAAGGAATTAGCTGAAGTGGACCAGGACCTCGGCCTGGATGAATAACCAACCGATCGTGGTTTTGGATGCCTGCGTATTATACCCGGCAACCCTGCGGAACCTTTTGATGTGGCTGGCGGTAAATGATTTGTTTATCCGGCAAATAGCTCCATTCTTCGGCACAGGTGTGAAAACCAGCCGAAACTTTCACACAAACTCTCTATCTAAGGGCGTATAATATTTAGTTGAAGCTCAGTGATCTGTCGGTAGTGCTTGTCGTTTCCGGTGGCAAGCACTTCTCCTGTTTCTATAGCGGTCGCGGCAATCAATGCGTCTGCCATTCTCATGGAATGGGACAGCGCATACTTTTCAATCAGTTCCGAAGCAATGATACCGACCTGCGGAGTTAGCGGGATAATTTGGAAATTGAGATCGCTGAAAAAGCTCTGATTGAGCCCTAATTGAACCTTATCTTTCGCACCCTGGATAAATTCGATATAAGTGATGACAGAAACGGAACGATCTGATTCTGCATCGATGGCATCGGCAACAGAATCGCTGCCATTTTGAGCCCAAATAAAAATGTCCGTATCAAATATCATCGAAACGGGGCTTACGCAGATTATCCATCAAATCATCTACTTCCTGTTTCCTCATCGAGATCGAACCAAACAACGGATGATTTCTTACACTCATGGTTTTCCCGTTTTTCTGAGTTGCTGCCTCATTTGAGGTGGATGGGATAATGGTACCTTTTATTCGGCCCTCATGAGTTAAGGTGACTGATTCCTCTCGATTTAAGGCATCAAGAATCTCTTCAATCATTAAGGGCAAATCTGAGATCGTTAATTCCATTTCGTATCGCAAACTATCATGACGAACCCAAAATTCAATCGCCGATGCCATTCCCGGACGAATTGCAGGGACTTCATCAGCTCGGCCAGAGTCTCGTTCAATTTCGCCGGGATACAGTAAAAACTCCAAATCGGATCGAGAGTACAGGGTACCTTCCAATGCCGCTAAAGGTTCCCAATCTGGACGATCGCAAAGCCTCGTTTGGCGGAAAAATCGACAGGATGTATACGCAATCTGCGGTTTCTCCGTCATGGAATTCCAGTATGATCACGGCGACGTCAAAAATGACGAACGTAACCGTAGCGCTTTATTCCAACCCATTTTGGTTTGCATGGGGAGAGCTCTGTAGAACAACCCCTAATCCTTCGCCGATCTCGCGCCACATGCTCAGGCCTCGGCTTTGTTTCACTTTAGGTGCATCGACCGTTTCCGCCTGACGCACCTTTCCGGCAAGCGGCATCGCGTCGAGGTGCCCCTCGCGGAGAGCGGACAGTCCTTCTTTCCAAACGCGTTGCCGCTCCCCCGGTCAGTGGCTCGTCGAGTTTTGCGTCGTAGCTGGAGAAGAATACTATTGAATCACTCTTGCCGAAGCAAAGGCTCAATCCTGTTGCCTCATTTAAAAAGGACACCGTAGCGAGGTGAAATCATGCGGCTTTGGATGAAACCGTGGCGTCTTGGTCATTTGGTTTATTGTTGTCGTTTTTCT
>JARGPI010000075.1 GCA_029213005.1 Verrucomicrobiales bacterium | reverse complement strand
CGCGCATTCGCCGCGCTCGGCTCTTCGTCATACAGCTTTTGCGTCAACTCCATGTTTTTCTCGTAGTGCAACAGCCCCGCCGCTGACCCTTCCAGCGAGGTTTTCACATTCCCGAGTTTTTCATGGCTGATCGCAAGGGATCGCGCATTCTCCGCGCTCGGCTCTTCGGCATACAGCTTTTGCGTCAACTCCATGTCTTTCTCGTAGTGCAACAGCCCCGACGCGGGGCTTTCCAACGACGTTTTCACATTCCCGAGTTTTTCATGGCTGATCGCAAGGGATCGCGCATTCGCCGCGCTCGGCTCTTCGTCATACAGCTTTTGCGTTAACTCCATGTCTTTCTCGTAGTGCAACAGCCCCGACGCGGGGCTTTCCAACGACGTTTTCACATTCCCGAGTTTTTCATGGCTGATCGCAAGTAATCGCGCATTCGCCGCGCTCGGCTCTTCGGCATACAGCTTTTGCATCTTCTCGTTATATTTCTCGTAGTGCAACAGCCCCGGCGCTGGACCTTCCAAAGACGTTTTCACATTCCCGAGTTTGGAATGGCTGATCGCAAGGGATCGCGCATTCGCCGCGCTCGGCTCTTCGTCATACAGCTTTTGCATCTTCTCTATCGATTTCTCGTAGTGCAACAGCCCCGACGCTGGACCTTCCAGCGACGTTTTCACATTCCCTAGGTACTGATGGCTGATCGCAAGGGATCGCAATCTATCGATTTGCTCAGGCGCTCGGCTTACCAGTTGTTCAGCAAGGGAAACTGCCTCCTCAGCAGCGAGCAAGGCTTCGTCAGCCCTCCCCAGATTCAACAAATTATCAGCACGCCTTTGGAGAAGTACAACTCTCTCTCGCAGTTGATCGTCCGCCTCTTCTTCTTTCGGAAAGGCGAGGAAATATTGCTGGGCTTCTTCATTGATTTCCGCCCGCAGGGTATGGAGCCCCCGCTTTTCCAGTTCATCTCCAAGGTCGTAAAGCATTGTGTTAATCACCCGATCGGCGGCTCCGCGTGCAGTTTCGGCTCTTTCTTTTTGGGTTATGGCTATAGTTTCCTGCTCGATGGCGCGGTTGGCTTCAGCTTCGGCTTTCTTTTCCTGCTTTTTGGCCTCCCAACCAAACCATCCGGCACCGCCCAATCCGACACTGGCCAGCAGGGCGAAGACCATGGCGACGGCGGCGCGCCGCTGACTGGTTTTTCGACCCCGGAGGGCGTCGGCTTCCCCGGCTTCGGCGCGGGTCACCAGGGTTTTGAGATTCTCGATCTCGTCTTCTACTGCCTGCCGACTCGCCGACAGGAATTCCTGGGCCTGATCACTGAGGCCGCCGATGCGATCAAATTCGCCTCGTGCAAGCGCGTCCTCCGCAAGAGCGAGATGGGTGCCGCGCCAAAGGTCCGCAGATGAAGATCGATGTTTAGGGAGAGGAGGAGGCAAAGAGGCGTTTTTTTCAGCGCCAGTCACCTCTTCACCCCTTCCAACCACGTTCCCCGCCCAACTGGCAGCGTCATCCTCAAGCCGGCGGTGCAGGCGGATCGCCTGCTGGTTTTCGCGGATCCAATCGCGAAACTGATCCCACCCGTCGATAAGAGCTTCGTGGGCCAGCTCCACGGACGAATCTGTGTTCTCCGCATCGGGATCGGCGTCACCGGCAATGAGGAGGCGTTGCCGACCGATCAACTGATCGAGTAGACCGGGATCGACTGATTTCTCCAGAGCCGCGCGGGAGACTCGACGGGACACGGGGATATCCGCCTCGCTAAACTGAACGAGCTGGAGGAAAATACGCTGCACTCCGGATTGCTCTTCTTCACCAAGCGCCTGGTAAAAGGCATCGGTCCGCTTCTTTAGCGCCCCGGAGAACCCGCCAATCGCTTCGTAACTGACGACATTGAGGACGCGATCTTCAATGGAGTCAGTCGTCACTTCATAATCCCAGAGTTCCTGGAGGGTAAACTGAAGCAGGGGAAGCAGAGCGCGGCGCTCCTGATCGAGCCCCTGGTGCTGCCCGCGGACTTCCCGAACGATCCGCTCGACTAATTCGCCCTCGAAACCGACTCCGTGACTGGCGGCGGGGGCCTCGATAATGGCTCGCATCTCGCTCTCGGTAGGGCGCATGATGCGGCGGGTCCGGTTTTCGCCATCGAGCACATCGCAAAGGGTCCGGTGCCGTTCCAAATTACCGTAAAAATCATCGCGCATCGCGAGGACGATTCGCAGCGCACTGTCGGGGCGCCGATGAGCCGAGACCAGGGCGACGACAAACTGATTGACCCGATTCCGGGCGTCCTCGGTATCGGGAACTCGAGTGAACAATTCCTCGAACTGGTCAATCACCATGAGGATGTGATGATCCCGCAGATCGGGGAGGCGAACCGCCAGCTCGGCAAAGACATCGGGATGCCCCGCCCGAACCCAGCTACAATCGATGGGATCAATCCCCGAGGCGACGAGGCCAATATAGAGCCCCTCCCACGGGTCATCATTTGGGGAAAACAGAATAACATGGGCTTTTTCTCCATAGGCTTTTCTCCACAGTGGGATCAGCCCAGCCCTGAGGGCGCTCGATTTCCCGGAACCGGAGTGCCCGGTGACGAGCAGTAGCGGTTCGACCTCGACCTGCGGGAACAGATCCGCCAGAAGACCCGTGCGGCCATGGAAATTGGCTTTGTCCCGCTCCTCAAAGCGCCGCAACCCCACGTAGGGATTGGCGGTTTCGAGGGGGAACTGATGATACCTTGCGTAGGCCAAAGCTTCCAGCTTGAGAGCCCGGACCTGATCTTTGAGGTCATCCAGACTGTGAAACGGCGTCCGATCCTTGCCCTGATTGAGAATATGAGTATCGACAAAGGAATGCTGCAGTGTCTGGAGGTCGGTATCTTCCGGAGCCGGATCGTGCCCGGGAAGTGGCGCTGAATCGGCTGCGGGAGTGAAGACAAATCGGGCCTTATTGTGGCGAACCGCAAACAGGTACTCCCACTGAGTATAGGAATAGCGGCCCGCATTGAGATCTCTGCGCGAAGCCAGGGCGGGAGCCGCCTCGTGAGTGGGAGGCTCCGCCCCAAAATGATCGCCGACCAGGAAAATGACGGCATGGCATTCATCCCGGATATAGGCTTCCAATTTCTCCAGCAAGGTGCCGGGGCCCTGGGTGAAATCCGCCTGTTCGCGAACAAAGTGGTGCTTGCGCAATTGCTCAGCAAGCGCCTCGCGGTGTGGACGAAACTCCGCACTGACTGCGGAGAGGAAGAGGTTGACCTTCTCAGTTGGTTTCATGTTTCACTCGGGGCTGTGGAAGCCTTTGACTGTCATGGTAGAAGAAGGCGTCTGACATTGCAACTCCGACCAGAGAGAAGCAACAAGCAGCAAGGCAGTTCATTAGAAAAGCCACCACCAAACTCGCTGAAACATCCTCCTCAAGGGACCTCGCGGTCGTTGATGCGAAATGGTGGAAAATCCACTTAGCATATTTTAGGCACTTTTTGTCAGCTTAACCTGGCGACATGAACACGATATCCTTACGAGTAACCCAGTAATGACGAGCGGAGGGCGAAGTTGGTTCCATTGCATGCCTCACTTTGTCGACGGACAAACCTTCTTTGAGCCTAAAAACCGCAAAGGGAAAAGGTATAAAGAGACTGTGCGATAATGTCACTCCGTCGTGCCGGATTCCTTTCATTTGCGGATATTCGCGTTTCATTCGCGTTAAAAATTATAGGCAAGCTAGGCAATTTTAACGCGTGGCGTCCAACTCGAATGTAAAAGAATGGACGCGAATTACGCGAATCTTGAGTCCCGAGGAGTTTTCAAACAATCTTCAAAAGGCGTCTGTTTCATTGCTGTTTTTAGGTTAGGCGGCGAACCTGGAAGGCAGAGGCCCCGTTGCCGAAATAGAGGGCCGTTCCGCGCAGCAACAAGCAGCAAGGCCGTTCATTAAAAAAGCCACCGCCAAACCGCGGAAACCTTCTACTCAAGGGACCCTGCGGTCTTTGAGACTAATTGAGGGTAAATCCAATTAGCAAATTTTAGCCACTTTTCGTGCGCTTTTCGTGCGCTTCACGCGCGCGGATATAAACTGGGTGCCTTTTGGGGTAAACTAAGAGTGCTGGGCGAAGGGAGCGAATGAACGAGTTTATGCTCTCCGAGGCATTCCGTAGTCATTTCGTGCGTTTTGACTATTGCGTTTATTTCGCCTGGCATTATAGTGTAAAACATGAGTACAACCCTCACCAAAAAGGAAAATACTCGTTCCGAAGCGGATTTAGAGCGAGCCAGGGCTTGCGTTGAGCAACTTAATGATATTCTGCCAGGCGCACGGCAGGATTCGTTCACTGTCATTATCGATGGCCGTGAAATTGAGCTTCCCAGTAGTTTCGCCAGGGTCATGGCGGAAGCTTTGAAGATTATCGCCAATGGCCATCAAGTCGAAGTTTCCCCAGTGAATGTCGAAATTGGCACCCAGGATGCGGCTGACCTTCTTGGGGCTTCGCGCCCATTCCTGGTGAAGTTACTCGATACTGGAAAAATCCCGTCCCGGAAGGTGGGAGTTCAACGCCGTGTCATAGCTGCTGACGTTCTCGCCTACCGTGAGCGGGAAAAGGAGCAGAGACGGCGCGTGCTCCAGGAATTGGCAGAAACCGATCAGGAACTCGGTTTGGATGAATAGCCAACCGATCGTGGTTTTGGATGCCTGCGTGTTATATCCTGCAACACTTCGGAATCTTTTAATGTGGTTGGCGGTAAACGATTTGTTCATCCCAAAGTGGTCCGAGCAAATTCATGATGAATGGATTCGCAATGTTCTTGCCAATCGACCGGACTTGAAACGAAGCCAGCTCAAACGTACCCGGCAGTTGATGGACCAGCATGCGGGCGACTGTCTGGTCGTTGATTTTGAAAAGCATATCAATAGCCTCAAATTGCCAGATGCCGATGATCGGCATGTCCTCGCTACAGGTATAGAATCAGGAGCCGAAGCGATTGTTACCTGGAATCTGTCTGATTTCCCTACCGATGTCATAGGCAAATTTAATATCGAGGTCGTCACTCCTGATGCCTTTCTACTCCACCTGATAAAGTCCGACGAGTCGTTGGTTATCGCCTCAATGAAAGAACATTGGAACAGTTTATAAAAGCCTCCTATATCAGTCGATGAGTATATCGAGAGCCTAAAGAGCCAGGGATTGATGCAGGCTACCGAAATAATCGCAGATAAATTGATGTAAGGAGTCGTGTCGGCGAGCAATAAGCAGCAAGACTGTTAGATGGAAAAGCCACCGCCAAACCGCTGAAACTTCCTACTTAAGCGACCTCGCGGTTCCATGGCACCCCTCACTTTGTCGCCGGTCAAACCTTCTTTGAGCGGAGAATCTGAAAGGCCGAGGCCCCGTTGCCGAAAAAGAGGGCCGTTCCGAGGGGCTTGAAAGACGAAGGATATGCATCTATCCTGCTTGAGTCATGAGTTTGCGCGAAAAAAGAGCTGCCGAAAAAGAGCTGCCGAAAAAGAGCTGCCGAAAAAGCAGCAGCCCGAAAAAGCAGCAGCCCGAAAGCGGGATGCGGAAAGGATTAAGCAGGGAGAATCTCCTGACAAAATTCAGGAGGAAAATTCGATCTTCCCTTCGGGGTATTTCGCGAAAGCCAAAATTGAAAATCTGGCCTCTACCGTTGGTAAATGAACTCTACATATTGTCCCGGCTCACCTTGAGTTGGTATATAACAGTTTGCAAGTAGGCGAGGTTTCCGAGCGGGACGTCATCAAAGAGTTCAAACTGCTTCTGGAGTTCGAAAAAGATCACCGCGTTCGAAAAGTGATGCAGAAATTGAACCGGAAGCTCGCCGATCTGCTTCCCGGAGCATCTGACCCGTCATTCCCCAAGTTACTGCAGTTTCTGGAAACAGTGCGCTCTAAAACCAGCCCATAAATATGAGTTGATAGTGCTCTGCAACCTTTCCGGCTGACACCCTCCGCCTGTTGCCTCATTTAAAAAGGACACCGTAGCGAGGTGAAATTATGCGGCTTTGGATGAAACCGTGGCGTCTTGGTCATTTGGTTTATTGTTGTCGTT
>JARGPI010000074.1 GCA_029213005.1 Verrucomicrobiales bacterium | reverse complement strand
ACCACCGTGCCGTCGTTGCGACGTTCACGCTAGCCACTCAACCAAAATCAGAGAAACTGGATGCGAACGAACCGGAGGCGAACAACGGCAAATAGCCGTGCGTTAACCATTCTGTCTTCGCGCAGCTATTTGCCGGAAATGTTCGGTTTCACCCCGGGCTCGCATAACCAGTGGGCCAGTTTGGGTAACCCGGCCGGTAACCCGGCCAGTAGGTTTCCATGATCGTGACCTCTGAAATACAGGGAGCCTGGCTTACTCTGCTTGCAACCACTGAACGGAATCAATGATGACATGCCCGCTGGTTGCTTCGTTACTGATAGTTACGGTCGAGGTGGCTCCAGCATCAAAGTGAAAGGTACCCAGATCGTGATATGGTTCGTGTTCGGGTTTGTTTTTCTGGTTCACCAGAATTGTCTGATCGCCTTCCGGTAACTTGATCGTTACCGACACATTCGAAGCGCGGTTGTTGTTGGTTGGGTATGAGATCCGGATGGAGTATTCCCCGCCTTTTTCGAGCTTTGTGGTGAATGTGGCGCTCTTCCTGCCTTTGTCTTTGTTGTCGTCGTGACGATAGCCGGAACCGACAAAGGGTCTGTTGGTAGAACTCTCTTTCCAGATGCCGGTTAGCTCAGCGTTTTCATCATCGACGACGATTCCGCCAATTTCTGAGGCTGGCTTGCCTTTCCCACTGCCAACCGTGCCGTCGTATTCGAGGACCTGGCCATCCTTCAGAAGTTGCTTTCTCAGTTCGCTGTAGGGGACATCCTGAACGGCGAGGTCGCCGTCGATTGCGATCGATGCCGCGGCGGCGGAGCTTTGGCCGAGGATCATGAAAACCGGTTCCATGCGGATCGATCCGAAGGCAATATGGGTGCTTGAAACACACACCGGAACCAGAAGATTCTGACACTGTTCTTTGCGCGGAGTCATCGAGCCGTAGGCGATCTGGTAGGGCCCGAGGGTGCTGACTCCGATATCACCCTCGTTCTGCACGTGGCCGTTTTCATCGATGTGGCGCTGAACGTTGTGGGAATCGATCGCGTATGAGCCCATGCCGACAGATTCGGGAGTTGGCTTCACTTTGCGAAGCTCGTTTTCGGTCATGACAAAGGCTCCGCGCATTCTTCGCGCTTCACGAATGTAGAGTTGGTGAGACCAGTTCCCATTTTCGGTAAACTCATCTTTCGGCAGTCCCCAGGTCTTCATATTCTCCTGGATTTCTTTGGGGACTCTGGGGTCGGTGCAATGGAAGTAGAGCCAACCTTTCTGGTAAGTCTCATGCTCCTCAATGATCTCCCGTCGGCGCTCGTAGCTGGCTTCTGGATAATCGTAGTTGTAGCCGATATTATCAGTGCTGAACGGGCCGTGGTTATTGGTATCCGTCTTGTGATTGGGTAGCGGGTCAAATTTGTTAAAGGTTTCTTTCCATCCGGCCTCGTAAATCCTCCCGAGTAATTCGTATTGATACGGATCGTAACCTTCGGGTTCTGAAAAAGGGATCCGGTTTTCAGGGTGATTGGTCAGACACATGCGAAAGCAGTATGCCTGGACCCGGTGATCGCCCTCGCCACCTACGCCCGGAAACTCGGTGCTGATGCGTGGCAGCACACCGCTGGTCGGATCGTTCGGATCGACATAGGGACTGATGGGGCGGCCTACTTTCTGGAAGTGGTGAGAATGGTGATCGACTCCGGCTTGCACGCCGTTCCAGGTTTCGCCGAATTCGGCATTGGACTCGCGGCCTACATGATAGTCGATACCGGCCGTAGCGATTAGATCGCCTTCGTAGGTGGTATCCATGAAGATTTTCCCGGGATAGGTTTTGCCACTTAATGTGGTGATCGAAACGATTTTCCCGTCCTTCATTTCGACCCCGTTCTTGCGGTCGAGCCATTCGTCGCGATGGACCTCAATATTAAATTCCTCGATGTATTCTTCAAAGACCGTGCGGGCGATCGACGGCTCAAATATCCACATCGTTTTCCGGGCCCCATCTATCGCCGGAGTGCCCTGGCCTTTGGCGCCGTATTCACTCTTCTCCTGCCATTTCCAATTCTCCGGTTTTTGATATTGCTTGTAAATCCGGTGATAAAAGTCGCGCGACAACCCACCGATGACGCTTTTGTTGCCGGTATCCGTCCAGCCCAGGCCGCCGCTGGATAATCCGCCGAGGATGGTGTCCGGACTCACGATGACGACTGATTTGCCCATTTGTTTGGCCTGAACGGCCGCGATGACAGCCGCACAAGTCCCGCCGTAGATCACGATATCGCGGGGAGCTTGTGTCCCCGCACGAGTTTCCGCATGACTGGTTTCCGATGGCGGCGTGTAAGCTTCCGGGATCTCCGCCTTCCAGTCGCTCAGTTTTTGCACCATTTCTGCGCTAACCTCAGGATACTCATCCTTCAGGTTGGTGCGTTGCTCGGGATCGGTCGAGATGTCAAACAGCTCCACCCGGCTCCCGTCAGGTTGCCAACCGGCCCACCAGGATCCATCCAGCATGCAAACCTGCGGCGATGTGTAGTCCTGATTGCCCTGAACCTCGAATTTCCACTCCCAGAAGAGGGGGGTCTTCCGCCCGATCGTTTTGCCCTTCATGACGTCGATGCAATTTTCTCCGTCAATAGTCAAATCAACCGGAAGCGCTGCGCCCGCAACGGCCGCCATCGTAGGCAGAAAATCAACCCCCGACCAAACTGCCGGGTTCTCTTCTCCCGCAGGAGTTACCCCCGGCCAGCGGACAATGCACGGCACTCGCATTCCGCCCAGATACGGGCTGCGCTTTCTGCCCCGAAACTGTCCTGGCGACCCAACTCCGGCATTGCGTGAATTCCCGATATGATAGTCCTCGGGTCCATTGTCCGAGGTAAACATAACCAAGGTATTTTGAGCCAACTCGCTCTCATCCAGATAATCAAGCAGTCTCCCAATCTGCTGATCCATGCCAGTCATCGTGGCACAATATGTCTGCATTTGGGCCGTCAGATCTTTCGCATCGGCCGCATAATCCTTCATCCATGAGGGGAAATCATTCGGGTCGGCTTTCAGTCCCTCATAGACCGCCATTTCATCATCAGTCGGCCGGAGCGGACTGTGCGGAGCAAGAAAACAAAGGTTGATGAAAAACGGTTTTTCCGAGCCCCGGTTTCGCTTCATGGCGTCAATGGCATCATCGACCATCCATCTGCTGGAATCCGAAACGTAGTGCTGTGAATTTTCTTTCCGCTCCTTGTAAACCGGTGAGGTCAAATGGGTCGGGTTGGAAACCAGCCACGATTCAAAGCCATACTCCCCCGGGGGTGGACCACCGGCCCGACCACAGATATGCCATTTCCCAATATGTTCCGTAACATATCCCGCGTCAGAGAGAACATCTGCGACCGTCAAAACAGTCGTGTCGAGAAAGTCAGGGACCCCTCTTTCTCGATTTACTTCGGCCCCGGAGTAAATGGCATGGACGTTCTGCCGTGCCGGGAACTGTCCAGACAGGAACGCAACCCGACTCGGAGCGCAGACACCGCTGTTGACGTAGAAATCGGTAAAAGTGGTTCCTTCACGAGCCAGCCTGTCGATATTCGGCGTCTTGACGTAGGGGTGATCGGCACAGCCCATATCTCCATAACCCATATCATCGGTGAGAATCAGTAGGATGTTTGGTTTTTGCTGAGCTGTTGCCGTGGCGACGAATGCCGTGGCGAGCAGTGAGATGGTGATAAGCGATACGAAATGGCGGCATAAGTCTCGCCATAGATCGCAATATCGTGAGGAGGTTGAGTTTCCGCACGACTGGTTTGTGGCAGCGGATAGAGTGACAAGAAATTGGGTTTTCATAGTGAATGCTCGCCAATAGATGTTCGCGGATCAGTCGATTCGACATAGTGATTCTGGAGACCATGATCACAGAAGAACATTTCATCCGGCTATTCGTTAAGCATGAAGCGGAATTAAATGCCTTCGCGCTGACCTTGATGTTGCAGCCGGCTGAGGCCGATGACCTCCTGCAGGAGGCCTGCATCGCGATGTGGCGAAAGATCGATACCCTGGAAAATGAAAAAGCTTATCGCAGCTGGGCCTACTCATACCTCCGGTTCACGGCGCTCAATCGCCGGCGGAAGCAACATCGTAGTCCGCTGGTTTTCTCCGATCAGCTGATCGAACTCATGGCCGCCGAAGGCGCAGAGGAAAGCGATCTCGCGGCCGCTGAGCTGGAGACTCTGGCGGGATGCCTGGAGAAGCTGGACGGCAAACAGCGCGATCTGGTGTCGCGATATTATGCTTCGCGCGAGACCACCGTGGCAGATCTGGGCGCCGAACTGGGACGTCCCGTGGCCGGAATTTACAAGGCACTGGAACGAACCCGCCAGACGTTGCGAACCTGCATCGAAGGAGGATTGCGGGCTTCAGGATTTGGAATTTAAAATAGAACGACGGTAATGAATGATTTTGATACAAGGCTCGATGCTCTAATCAACCGACTCCGCTCCGGCGAAGCCACGGGAGAAGAAATCGCAGAAATCGAACATCATCTGGCAGACGATGCCGATCTCCGGAAACGCTACCGATCCCGGATGAGGATGGAGGCCCATTTGTTCGGAACCTTTCAGGAACACCAGCCGGAGATGGTACCGTTTGAATCCGCAGTGATAGAGAAACCAAAGTGGAGCTTCGCGCGGCATCCCGCGATATCCATCGCTGCGGGAGTGGTGCTGACAGCGCTTTTGATTAGTGTTTTTGTGAGACCTAATTCACCGAAGTCGGTGGCGATGATTGAAAGTATAAGCGGGGCAGCCTGGGAAGGAACTCTCAACATTACCGATCGTTCTGAACTGCCGCCGGGGGTGTTACGGCTCAAAGCAGGGATGGCCAATATTCGATTCAACTCAGGAGCTCTGGTCGTGCTTGAAGCCCCGGCAGAATTTAAAATTGAGTCAGCGATGCGCAGTCGATTGATTTCCGGAAAAGCACTGGTCGAAGCTCCCGAGTCAGCGCATGGTTTTGTGATGGCCACTCCGCATGGGTTTGTCACGGACCACGGAACACGATTCAGTGTTTCAGTTGATGAAGCCGGAACAGAGGCGAAGTGCGAAGTCCTTGAAGGTGAGATTTCTCTGCACCATGATGGGACGGGAAAAGTGCAGCATTTGCTGGATCAACAAGCGTCGGTAATGAATTCTAACGGAATCCGGGAGTTGGACCTGCTACCATCCACATTTGTCCAACAACCGGGATCGAAATCGATTCTACTTGGAACGAGCGGGAAAGAGACTTCGGTCGTTAGAAATGACAGTCGGGATAAACTCCTGCATCCGAGTATGCTAATGGTAAAGAAATCGTTTCCTGGAAGTTCGATAGGTGCCGATCGGCGAGCCTTGTTTTCGATTGGGCTGAGTCGCATCGACGTGTCAAATATCAAAGCCGTCAACTTGCGCCTAAATATAGTGCCGAGCGGACTTGGGTTTGCCGCTTACCTGCCTGAGACAGTTCGTTTTGCGGTATATGGAATCATCGATGAAGCACGTGAAAACTGGACAACGGAGGATTTACACTGGGCTGATGCTCCAGGACATCTTGCGACAGCCAGGGATCAATTGAATACTGAAGAAGCGAAGTTACTCGGGACATTCGAAATCTCACGAGGACAACAGCGTGGAAGTATCGTTTTTAAAAGTGAAGAACTGATCGAGTTTGTGCGAAGTGATACCACCAGTGTGGTGAGTTTTATAATAGTTCGCCAGACGGCGGGAGAGAATAACAGCAGCCTCGTTAACGCGTTCGCAAGCAACCAACACCCCGAAGCAAGCGGGCCAACTCTGGAATTGTTTCCGGAAGAGTAGCGGGAATCAGGGTCTCGGCGATGGATTGATCCAGATAGGTCAGAGTGATTTCAACCAGTTCCCGAATTCCCTTCCACGGCTGATTCTCAATTCCAGAATAGAAAAGCCTCCCCCTCCTACTTCTCCGGCCCGTATCCCTTCGAGCCGTCGAAGTAGACACCGTCCACATCCACGCCTTTGGGGGTGCGGGGGTCGCCGTTCAGTCCGAAGTAGACGATGCGGCAGTTGTTGCCTTGGCTCAGCT
>JARGPI010000073.1 GCA_029213005.1 Verrucomicrobiales bacterium | reverse complement strand
TTGCTCTTGCTCTTGCTCTTGCTCTTGCTCTTGCTCTTGCTCGGAAAAACGGGGATCAAGAACAAGATTACGAGCAGGAAAAAGAGGAAAGATTGGAAACTGTACCCTGTACAGTCTGGCTTTGTACAGGGTACAGTCTCTCAATTCCCGGGCGGACCAGAGTATCCGCCGCCTTTAAACTCAAAGCCTACTTCCCGCTTCCAAAGACCGGAGCGGCCCAGTCTTTAGGGAGCTTCCCCTGAGGCCGAACCCCGTAGGCTCCGGGCGGAATCACCACATCCTTTTCCGAAATCAGCGGCAGGTCATCCGGCAAATGTTTGATCCACAGATCTTTAAACTCGATCTTCATCGCCGGGCCAACATGCACCTGCATCGCAAGAACTCCCTCCAACGCTCTTCCTTTTTCATCGAGATCAATCAAATCCGCAGTGGGATAGCCATCGATCCAGTGGCGATGATGATTCCCTCTTACCAGCACCCGGTATTCATGCCACTCTCCGGGCTCAAACTCCTGCTGCGGCAACTGACCAACTACCCAGGGCTGGCCTTTGGGATCGATGACCACTTTCTCTCCGGTATGGGACAAAATTCTCCGGCCTCTCTCCTCGTATAACATGCCGTTGTATTTCGGAATATTGGCCACAATATCGCACTGATACCCCGTCACAATATCTCTCCCCAGGTCGGGGCGCGATGTACCGCGATATTGAATCCCGCTGTTTCCGCCTTCGGAAACCTTCACCATCATCTTCAGATCGAAGTTTTTCACCGTCGAGAATTTCCAGGTCAGGAAACGATTCATTTTCAAAGAGCCGTCCGTTACTCCGGTGATCGCACCGTTCTTTACCGACCAATATTTCCGGTCTCCATCCCAGCCTCGCAGGGATTTCCCGTCGAATATTCTAGTGAATCCATCTTCCCGGGCGCGACTCCCCACTGCCGCAGATGATACCGGATGAGGTTCTGTCGATTTTGAAAACGGCGTCTTCAGAGGCTCCAAAGGCCCGCCATACTCCGCCACTTTTTTATCGGTGCGGGCTCTCATCTCCTCGAGAGTTTTGGCATACTTCGCGTCGCCCGCCAGATTAACCAGTTCATCCGGATCTTTCTTCAGGTCGTGAAGAAACTCGAAATTTTCGTCGTCGATATATCGCACATATTTGAAGTTCTCATTTCGAATGCCTTCGAAGGCCGGAATCCGATTCCGAACCGCAAAATGCTCGTGAAAGGTTTCGGTCCGCCAATTCTTTGGCTCACTTCCCTCCACAATCGGTTTCAGGCTAAGGCCCTCATAACGTTCCGGAATTTCCGCCCCTGCCCAATCGAGGAAAGTGGCCGGCAAATCCAGATTCAGCGCGGTCGCATTGGTGACCTTTCCCTGCTCCGACTTTGCCACTCGCGGATCGGCAACAATCAGAGGAACCCGGAGCGCCTCTTCGTAGTGAGACCACTTCCCTGCAAACCCGCGATTTCCCATGTAGTAACCGTTATCAGCGGAGTAAACCACAATCGTGTTTTCAGCCAGCCCGGCTTCATCGAGCACTTTTAGAAACCGGCCGATCGCGCCATCGATTCCCGCCACCATCCGAAAGTAAGCCCGCATGTTAGTCTGGTATTTCTCCTCCGTATTCCAACGCCAGAAAAAGCGCTCCCGATTGATCGTCGTTTTCAAAAAATCAGGCTGACCGTCGAAAATCGCAGGATCATTTAACTTCGGTGGATACATCTCCATATCATCGAATAGACCGTCGACCGCCTTCGGCCAGGGAAAGTGCCCCACTCCGGGACGTCGATCACTGTCCTCGGCATGACAGGCATTGAACCACATATTCAGCGCAAAAGGTTTGTCCTTCGGTTGCGACTTCACGAACTCGATTCCCCGATCGACAATCACCTCCGTCTCGTGGCGAAGACTTCCGTCCGGCATCGTTTTGAAGAAGGGATTTCTACCAATCGCCTCAAACTCATCAAAATGATCCGCCGCCGCGTATCCCTTCGGCATTTTGGCGTGCCACTTTCCATAGTAACCTGTCCGATACCCTTGAGTTCGGAGAATATCGGAATACAACGTTTGCACGCTTTCCGCCTTCGCCAATTCGCGATTTCCCGGAGTGCCGTAACTTCGCCCCGTCAAACCTGACAGAATCGTGGTTCGGCTCACCCAACAAATCGCCTGACTGACACAGGCGTTATCGAAACGGGTTCCCCTCGCCGCAAGGGCATCAATATTCGGGGTCCGGGCCACCGGATTTCCGTAGCAACCGATACTGCTCGATGTCTGGTCATCGGTAAAAAAGAACACGATATTAGGGCGTTCCTGAGCCGACAGGACATTGAAAAAGGCAAAAAACGGAAACCAGAAAATGCGGGTACTCATGGCCCCAATGAACCAGCAGGCACCCGCGGATTCAACGTAATGATCGCGTAAAAAAAATGATCAGTAACGCCGCGCCGCTTCGCTTCGCTCGAGCAGCGCACCTTCGATCCGCACCACATCCTCCTGATTCCCCATTTTCCGCTGTACCTCGATCGCTTTCTTCAAGGCGAGAGGCGTAATCGTCGGATCATCAAAGATCCGGCTGACCAAATCATACTCGATCGCCGCCAAATCGGGATTGCCCTCCGCGACTTCGATATCCCCAATGAGAAGCCGGGCCTCAGCATTGATCCGCCCCTGCTTCACAACGCGAATACATTCCTGTGCACTTCTGCGAGCCCGGTCATACTGTTTCAACGCATACTGAGCCTGCCCCCGTCTGATATAGGCAAAACCTCGCTCACCTCCACTTTTGGTGCGCACCAAATAGTGATCATAGCCCCGGATCGCTGCGGAATACTCTTTCAATTCCAGTTTCACCCCGGCCCAGACTTTCCACGCCGCCGAGGAGCATTTCTCAGGCTGATCCAGATCAACGATCTGATTCAGAAAAAATTCCGCATCACTGTATTGATTTTTGTCGACCAACTTTCCCCCCAGATAGAGCAAAACATGCTGCGGGATCTCAAGAGGCCGGTCGGTTTTCTGTTTGGAATTGAGTACTCCCGCATCCCTTCCCGATTGAATATACATCCGTGCGGCCGCCGTCATTTCCGGCACCTGCTGCAGGGAATAGTGAGACATCACAAGCCGCACCCCGGATTTGTTGGCATAGCCTTCCGGATCCAAATTCCGGGCCGCGACAAAGTGGGGAATCGCCTCCCGGTATTTCTGTAGTTCAAAATAACCGTCACCAATCCAAAAGTGAGCTTCCGCTCTCCCCCCGGTATTGGGAAAACGTTGCAACAACTCTTCATACGAAGCGATCGTCTCAGTGGTCTTCCGTTTGTGGGCATAGATCCTCGCCCTGCGTTCCAAGGCCAACTCCACCGGTCTACTGGAGGGGTATCGGGAAATCACCGTTTCAAAATCAGCCAATGCGGAGGTAAAGTCCTCCTTCAGCAAAAAGGTTTCCCCCCGTTTTGCGAGAGCCTCCGGCACCAGGGTGCTCTCCGGGAATTTCTCGATTAGATCAGTGGCCGCCTTAGCTCCCACAACCGTATCCCCCGACTCCATACTCGCCCAGCACTGGTGATACAAAAGCGTCGGAACCAAATCCTCATCAACCCGGTCGAGCCGAATTTTCTGATACACTTTCGCCGCCTCGCGATACTGGGTTTCCGCAAAAGCCCGGTCTTTTCGCGACACTCCTTTTTCCGCCTGGAAGAAATGCCATTCCGCCAACATCATATATGCCTTGTCGATATAGTCACTCCCCGGCTCCCGAAGCCTCACCGATTCTGTGAACGACTCCACGGCCGATGGAACGTTGCTCCCATTGGTATGGTAGAGCAACGAGAGCCTGCGATAGCCCGCCACGATCCCTGAATCCCCCGCTGAGTAGCGCCCTTCCACCAAGGTATAGAGACGCTCCGCTGCTTTCGCATTTCCTTCCGCGCGAAAGGCATCCGCCACCATCAGCAAAACTTTCGGTCGGTATTCCCCCGCCGCGGAAATGATATTGCCGGAGCTGTAGATCGCTACGACTCGTCCATATTCTTTTTTGGCGTAGGCGGCAAACAGAGCACCCACCTGCGCCAGCGATTTCCAGGGGCTGTCCTTGTGAAAAGTGGAAGCGTTTTTCAGGATTTTTTCACCTTCCTGAATATTTCCATTCGTCACCTCAGCAAGCCCGCTTCTGACGATTGCCTCCTCCCGGATCGAACGCGTCGTCGCGGTTTCGATCAACGTCCGGTAATGCTCCCGCGCTGCCTCCAAGTCACCGCGATCGGAAAAAATCCGGGCTGTTTCCAAAGCGCTCTTTTCCTGAAAATGATTGGTATCCGTCCCCGGGTTGGTTCGGATCAATTGATCATAGAGCGCGAGAGCCAGATCCGTTTTACCCAACTTTTGCAAAGAGCGGGCATTGAAGTATTTCGCCTGATATTTGACCTTCGGAGAGTCGGCCTCGCGCGAAGCCAATTCGAAATCCATCACCGCATTATCAAAATCTTCGGCGTTAAAATTTAAAATCCCGAGTCGGTATGAAGAATCCGCGACCTTCGAGCCCCTCCGGTACTTTTCCACCATCTGGCGAAAAGCGATTCGAGCCTCTTTCACCTGCCCTCCGAGGCGGTAACTTTCCCCCATCTGAAACCACCCGCTTTCCGCCAAATCACTCGCCGGATTCCGCTCCAGAAAAGAACGGTATTGGACCGCCGCCTGTCGATATTCCTTTTTACCGAAAAGCATATCGGCGTAGGCAAAGTCAGCATTGTGTGTCTCGGCGAAAACAAGCGGACAAACCAAAATCCACAGCGGAACACACCCGATGCGGCAGAGAAGAGAAACACAGCTGGAAATTTTGGTTAGCAAACGTTAAGCAATTGGACGTGAGTATGCTGATTTTATCAGGCTTTGTCAAAAGTTGGAAAGAAAAACTCCGCCTTTATAAAAGCCCAACGCCCCGGGAACTTTCGTTCACAGGGCGTCGGACAAAATCAGCTAACCAAGCAGACCAATTATAACATCAGGTATTCCAAATTAGCGAACTGTGGTGAAGTGGATCAATGCATTATCCATTAAAAAATCTGAACCGTTCCTCCTATCGCCGATTGTTCTTTGCGACCTGAAACGAATTCCCCTCTGCTGTAGGACTTTCTTTCAGAAAATGGACCAACAAATCGCTGCGGTCATCCAGATTTGCCGAGGCAATCTTGTGAAGTGCATCTTTGCGAGCCTGATAAGTCGAGTCGCTTACCACGAGGATTAAATTATCTTTTTGAACCACTGAGGAAGGCACCCCTTTACTATCCAAATAAGTTTCCAGAGCAGAAGCGCCTATCTCTTCCGTAAAAGCACCAAACTGAATTCGAAACGTCCCTTTCTCGGTTAGAGTGGTTTCCTTCTTCGCCGCAACCGGCACTTCAACTTTTTTCATCGCCGGGGGGACCGGGATGTAAACACCGGGAGATTTATCAACGCCGGTTTCTAACTTACTCACAAAGGCTGCAGCCATGAACGGAGTCAGGATGGGGAGGGCAAACAAAAGAGAGTATTTCATATTTGTGCTTCGGATGTGTTTCGTTCCGTTGAACCAAGGTAACCAATCAAAAAGCTGAAGTCCAAAACGCTTTTGCATCAATTGGTCACAATTATTGCGAACAAAGTTATAACCCACTTATCGTAAGCGCCTTTTAACGCCTCTAAATTAACAATAAAAACCAAACCCACCAGATTTTAGCTGTTTTCCATCCGAATTTCACTCTCAAACTGACTAAGCACTGATCACGACGTGATAAAAACCATACAAACCATAACAAAGAAGTTGCTACAGTTTGATGGTGTAGTTGACTAATTATTGACTCTCAACGATTTCAGAAAACGGATCTCTGGTCCGCACTTCAGGCGTCGCCAATTATCATATCACGCGAAAAATGTCTCAAGCCGCTGTGGCTCTGACCCGATTCCCCCGGACCGGCCGTGAACACATTCACGAGGTTCCGACGCGTCAACGGCCCTCCTTTTCAGCCGCACGTCAGAAGAAACCATTCCGCTGGCACAGGTTATCACGATCCGGTGCCATTAGTGACTTCGGCAGAATAGCGACGACTTAGCAAGTTCCACTTACACAAATCCCCAATCCCTGGAACGCAAAAAGCCGGTCCATTTCTGGACCGGCTTTTTCTTATAACCTGG
>JARGPI010000011.1 GCA_029213005.1 Verrucomicrobiales bacterium | reverse complement strand
TTGCTCTTGCTCTTGCTCTTGCTCTTGCTCTTGCTCTTGCTCTTGCTCTTGCTCGCCTGGCGCGACCTCTGCCCGGGTGGCAGGTGGATTCTACCCCTATCCGATATCACCGATTATCGCCTCGGCGACCTTGGGTTTAATGCCGATGGCTTCGCGATTTCCCGGCTTTCTTTTCAGGGCTGGGAGCGTAATATTGCGGCACCATGAGTTCCCAAAAACATCTCAAACTGGGCGTGAATATTGATCACGTAGCGACGCTTCGGCAGGCGCGCTATGCCCCTATGCTTGGTTCCCATAATGCTGAGCCGAGCGTGCTGGCCGCTGCTAATGAAGCGGAGGCAAACGGCGCTGATTCCATCACGGTCCATCTCCGCCTCGATCGCCGACACATTCAGGATTGCGATGTGTTTGAGCTTCGCGAAAATATCCGCACGGCCCTGAATCTGGAAATGGGTAACACGCGGGAAATTCTGGATATCGCTCTGAAGGCGAAGCCGGATTTCGCCTGCATTGTTCCGGAAAATCGCCGGGAGGTGACCACCGAGGGCGGGCTGAATGTTCGCAATGCGGACACATCACTTCAGCGCCATATTAAGGAGCTGCAGGATGCCGGAATCAAGGTCAGTCTCTTTATCGACCCGGAAGTGGAGCAGGTCAGAGCGGCGGCTAAAACCGGTGCTGAGATGATTGAAATTCACACCGGCGCGTTTGCCAACGCGGCAGCGGACGGGGGTAAAAGTGAGCTGAAAAAAATCATCGAAGCCGCAGAAGTGGGCCACGGTGAAGGGCTCCAAATCAATGCGGGACACGGCATTACAATCTCAAACCTGCCGACGCTTTTACGGACGCCTTATCTGGCGGAGTTGAATATCGGACATCACCTCGTGTCGCGAGGCGTGTTCATCGGTCTGGGTCAGGCGGTGCGCGAAATGCGGACGTTAATGGATAGTTATCCGCACTTCGCATCGACTTAAATGGTTAGCCTTTGAGGGGTTTCACCTGGTCGAGTCTGACGTGATTGTTTTTGAAATCGTCGCGGGTGATGCCCTTGCCCCGGTTCATTTCGTCCATTTTCCGAACGGTTGCTTCGATCCCGTGGATCGCAGCGAGGACGTCGCCGGTGTGACCGGTTTCGGAGATGGTGTGCATGTTCCGGATCGGAAAGCCGATTGAGGTCGCGGCACTGTCGAAACCGGCAAGCGCGGCGGCCATGGCATCGGTTCCGGTATCCCGGCCGGACATGTCCCGCTGAACGGGGATGTCACTGTCGAGACAGGCCTGCTCAAAGAGGGCATTCAGATAATCACTGGTGATCGCACCGGTGGTGATGGTGCAGCCTTTGCCCATCGACAGGGAATTGGGACGGCGGGAAGACATCCCGGGCGCGGCATCGTAGTCGTGGTTGACGTCGACTCCGAAGATCACATCGGGCTTAAGTTCCCCGGCGATAGCAGCGGCTCCAAATCGACCGATTTCTTCGTGGGTTGCGATCGTGAAAAGCATGCGAATGTTTTTCAGTGGGTTTTCGGCAATCAATTTCGCCAGTTCAGCCACGGTGAAACACCCGAGCCCGTTGTCGAGGTAAGCACCATAGAAGGTATCCTCAGAAAATCCGCGCTTGATCGGACGATTGAAAATGATGGGATCCCCGGCTTTGATGCCCAGTTCCTCGATCTGCTTTTTCGGCTTTTCGCCGTGCATCTGCAGTTCGAGATAGAGCATTTCGGGCGAGATACCCTTGTCCCCGGTTCGCTGCGCGGGCTCCGAGAAGTGAATGGCCCCGAGTGCTTCAATCGTGCCGCCTTCAATAACTCGGTAGTTGCCCGGCTTCTTCGGATCCTGCGAGAAAAGCGAGACCTCATGGCCGATCAACACGCAGGGAATAAAAGAGTCCGAATTAACCCAGATCTTACCATCGTCAGAAATATGGCGGACCTGCATTCTGATCTTGTCAGCGTGCCCGATGACCATCACTGAAATTTTGTCTTCGTTCCCCGGATCGGTATCGAGGATCAAACTGGCGTTGCCTTTGAATTGGTGAATTTCCCAATCTTTAGCCTTCAACTTTTCGAAAGCCGGTTTGAGCACCCCGTAACTCATCGCTCCTTCGAGCCCGATCGGAGAAGGGGCTGCGAGAATTTCCCGCATAAATTCGAACTGCGCTTTGGGCATCGATTGATTCCAGGTTTTGGATGAGTCTTTCTTAGTTGTTTTTTTGGCTGCCATGATGGGTATAAAAATAATAAGGGCAGCGACAATATTGCCGCTGCCCTTTGTAAAATCAATAATTTGTAAGCGTTACTGTGAAGGAGGGAGGGTCCCGGCCTTGAATTGGTTCACAATTTCCCGCGTTTCGGGTGCAAACATCGAGATAGGGTAACGATACTCCTTTTTATCCGGCAGTTCGAGAATGGCGCGATCGCCTTCGATCCGCTTCAGCGTGGCAGGAACCTGCATTCCTTTATTGTTTTTGAAAATGCCTTTGTAGGGTTTCGGGGCTGCTGCGCCTCCGGCCATACCGCCGCCCATCATATCATCACCGCCCATCATGTCGTCGCCTGTCATGGAGTCACCGCTCATGGCAGGGGGAGCTTCAGTCATCCCGCCAGCGCTGGTTGTGGATGGGGTGGAGCTGCCGAGCTTGGCGCCTTCTTCGATCCATTTGGCGATCAGATCGATATCCTCTTTGGGAACGCGTTTTCCTTTTGGAGGCATCGCGAGATCATCATCGGGGGAAAGTGTCATCGTCCAGTGAAGGTCGCTCTTTTTCACGTCACCGGGAACGATGCTACCATCTCCGATTTCTTTTGAAATCTTGTCCATATCGAGAGCCACCTTACCTTTGGCCTCTCCATCCATATGACATTTTCCGCAGTGGCTTTTAAGGATGGGATGAATTTCCGATTCGTAATCAACTGCGGAACCGAAGGTCAAAAGCCCGACGGACATGAGAGTCAGGGCGATTTTCAAAGTGCATGAATCGATCTTCATAACCATAAGATTGCCCGAAATAAGGGCATCCCGCAAGCCCCTTTTACCCGTGTCTGATGACCGTTTCCAGTGCGGGGCGTCCCGAGATAGTTTAAGATTTGATCATGGCTGAACTGAATTCCTTTGCTCAACCGGTCGGGGCGCCGGTTCCCGACTGGACGCCCCCGGCTCTTCCGGAAAGGATCGTTCATTCGGGAGAGTATTGCCGCCTCGAGCCGCTTGATGTGGAGGAGCATGGGCCGGCTCTGTTTTCCCACTTAAAAGGCGATGCTAAAAGCTGGACTTACCTGCCTGCTGGGCCGTTTGATGAAAGGGAGGCTTTCATCGACTGGATGAAGGCCACTTCTCAGGGCGATGATCCTCTGTTCTTCGCGATCGTCCGTCAATCGGATGGGGAACCGGTCGGGATGGCTGCCTATCTCCGGATCGCGCCGACAGCCGGATCGATCGAGGTTGGCCATATCTTGTATTCCGACGTTTTAAAACGAACCCCGGCGGCTACCGAGGCCATGTATTTGATGATGAAGCACGCCTTTGGTCTGGGCTACCGGCGCTACGAATGGAAATGCGATTCACTCAATGCGGCTTCGCAATCGGCAGCGAAACGTCTCGGATTCACCTTTGAGGGCATTTTCCGACAGGCCATGATTTATAAAGGGCGGAACCGGGATACCGCCTGGTTTTCCGTGATCGATTCCGAATGGCCCCTGCTGGATAAAGCTTTTACGGACTGGTTAAAACCGGAGAATTTCGCGTCGGACGGCAGTCAGATAAGCTCGCTGGGGGATCTCATGGCTGGCGGCCGGAAGCCCGCCGATAATGGGATGGTGGCTCCCCGGTAAGTTTTTTGAAAACGACGGCCATCCTTTCCGGATCATTGAAGCCACACAACTCGGAAATAATCGAAACGGGATGGTTGGTATTGGTGAGGAGTTGTTTGGCTTCGTAAATCCGGATCTGGTTCAGCATTTCAGCGGGGGTGCAGCGGAAATGTTCATTGAATTTTCTCTCCAGGGTTCGTCTCGCCACCCGCAACTCTTTGCAGAGTATTCCGATATTGATTGTCTCGCGGTAGCGCTCTGAGAGAAAGGACATCGCGCGGCGAAGCAATTCGTCGTCCACCGCGAGGTGATTGGCTGAGTGGCGGAGAACCACACCTCCCGGAGAGATCAATCTCGGTTTTCCGGTATCGCTCTTATCGCCGTGGATAAGCTGTTGCATCGATTCTGCGACGGCTTCCCCCAGAGTGTCCCACGGGATCGAAACGCTCGACAGCATCGGATAAGTCAATCCACAGACGAGGGGGTCGTTATTGGCACCGATCACTGCGACATCTCCGGGAACTTCGAGGCCGAGATGCTGGCAGGTGGCACAGATAAAGCGGCCCAGTGGATCGTGAACCGCAAAGAGTCCGACGGGTTTCGGGAGATCCGTAAGCCATTGCTTCAGCTCATCGCCGGGCCGGGAAAAGGATTCGCTGTATCGCAGGTTTTCCAATTCGGATTCGGTGTGAACGCTGCAGGTATCGTCCCGTCTCAACGCCTGTTGAAATCCTTCGATTCGCTGATTGGAGTAGGGCATTCCGTTACCCAGGCAGGCAAAGCTGCGAAATCCGGCCCGGGAAAACGCTCCCGCTGCCTCGCGACCGACGGCCCAGTCATCGACGTCGACACTCACCACCCCGGGATAGCAGTAATCCGTGTCGGCGATCACAGTGGGAAGATCTGGATGGGTCTGGAGCAGGCTTTCCGTGGTATCGGGGAGCCATTCGGTAATCAGGCCGATGGGTTGAAGCTGAGTTAGCAGGGCATTTAATTCATTGACCGGGCGGCGGATACTCAACACCCGGTAGTCCTGCTGCTTTCTCACAAAAGGCGTCAGCGCCGGAGTTATCCGGCGGAGAAACTCCTCGGACATCACGATGGCTACCGGTTGACTCATCGCTTAAACCATAACGGCGAAAGTTGGCGCAGATCAACAGAAGGAACGCGCGAATTGCGTATTCTTACCTGAATTGCCGGATGCGGAAGGCTGGTCTTGTCGGAGAGCTTAAATGACAATATCCCAGCCAGGGGATCGAAAAATTCGGGCCGGTAAACCTCACCGAAGGGCGACGGAAACTGAACGGCTAGGTTCCCGTTTCCCGGCCTGGGAATGTCTCAGCTTACTCGCTGGGAATCGAGGCGTTTGGATGAAACCGCCGAAGTTGAGCAAGCCACTCAGACCGCTGGGTGATGCGGTGCTCGTTGCGCATTTGACCTTCGCGCTGCTTCTGTTCCAACCACACAGGGCACTCAATGTTGATCGGTTCAGGGGTTTTTCCCGTTACGATCCTGAGGGCTTCATCCATGGAGAGCCCGTCCATCGATATACTATGGTGGTCTTTATAGTTCATCTAAGTTAGAATCCTTCAACTCGGGCTGAATTGCAAACTCTCTTATCAATTTTGTCACATTTTTTGACCGGGTAATGACAAGATCAAATACCGACACGCCGGTCTTGGTTCGGACGAGATTTCGTGGGTGAGCGTCAGCTACCAGAATGTCCAATTCCTCGCTATACCATCCTTTGATATGAGGCAAGACACATTTCATTCCTTTGGCCTTAAAATAGTCCTCGATCTCGAAAAGTTCGGGGTTGTCGCCCTCTAAAATCGGCTGGCTGACCAGGGGAATGACCCTTCCTTCCTCGGAAATACACACGCCTTCGAGTCGAAAGTCTTCGTGAAAAAGAGCATTGTGGATCCGTTTGCGATCGATGTAAGCCTCAATGCTTTTTTCCTCGACCAGCGTCAATTCCCCGTTGGCATCAAAGCCGATCGTCTTCGGGCTCACGGCGGCTTTCATGACCCGTCCTTCAACATGATCATCAAACCAAACCTGATGTTCAGCTCCGGCAAAATCGTAATTTTCCTTCAAAGGATAAACTCGATTTTCTGACTTAGCCCACTCGTAAAGATCCTTAGCGTCCATTGATATTTTAGACTCCCGGGCTTTAAACTTATGCAGTCGCTGTTGCCAATTTTGGAAGATGTTTCAGGATTTTTTCCACCGCATTTTCTGAACTGATTCCGTGTTTGTTCCGTAGAATCTCAACTTTGCCGTGTTCGATAAATTCATCGGGCCAACCGATCCGCTCAACCGGGGTGTGAATCCCTGACTCGTGAAGCAGTTCGATGATCGCAGCTCCGAAACCGTGTTTCAGGACATGATCTTCGAAGGTGCAAACCACCCGGCACTTCTTCGCGAATTCCTTGAAGCAGGATTCATCGAGAGGTTTGATCCAGCGGGGATTGATCAAAGCGACGGAAAATCCCATCTCTTCGAGTTGGGTTCTGGTTTCCTCCGCCATTTCAAAGAGGTTTCCGAGACCGATCAGGACGACATCGGTTCCATCTTCGACCACTTCTGCCTTTCCGATCTCAAGGAGACGGGGCTGCGGTTTGATGGTTGCTCCAACGCCTTCTCCCCTTGGGTAGCGAATCGCGGACGGGCCATCGTTGTAATTGGTCATCGTCCAGAGCATATCGACGAATTCATCCTCGTCTTTGGCCTGCATGAAGACCCAGTTCGGGATGTGGCGCATGTAGCCGATATCGAAAAGTCCGTGGTGAGTCGGGCCATCGTCGCCGCTCAGGCCGGCGCGATCCATACACAATCTCACGGGAAGATTCTGAATGCCGATATCGTGAACGGCCATGTCGTAGGCGCGCTGAAAGAACGTGGAATAAATCGTGAGGAACGGCTTAAGGCCTTGAACGGCCTGTCCGCAGGCAAACAGAGCGGCGTGTTCCTCCGCGATCCCAACATCAAAATACTTGTCCGGCACTTGCTTCTGGAACTCGACGAGACCGGTTCCATTCGGCATCGCTGCGGTGATCGCCACGATATCATCATCATCGGTGGCGTATTTGCCGAGTGTCTGTCCGAAGATTTGGGAAAAGGTTGGCTTTCCGGTCGAAGGGGTCTCTCCCGTTTCGGTCTTGTAAGGACCGAGGCCATGAAATTTCATGGGATTTGCCTTGGCTGGTTCGTAGCCGCGACCTTTTTCCGTGATGATGTGGAGGATGACCGGCTCGTCCTGTTCCTTGAGAAATTCCAGAGTTTTTACGAGCAGATCCACATCGTGCCCGTCGATCGGTCCGTAATAGTGGAGGCCGAATTTCTCGAAAAGTACGTTGGGGAAAAGCAGGTTCTTGGCTCCTTCCTCCACCCGGTGGGCGATACCGCGGATTCCTTTGCCGGCAATTCTTTCGACAAAGCTCGCCGCCTTATCCCTGATGTGATCGAAGGTCGAGCTGGTCTGAAGCGCGTGGAAATACTTCGCCACAGCTCCGACATTGCGGTCGATTGACCACTCGTTGTCGTTGAGAATGAGGATAAATTTCCGGGTCGTATCGGAAATGTTGTTCAGGGCTTCAAAGGTAGGGCCACAGGTAAAAGCGGCATCTCCGGCGACGGCAACCACATGCTCGTCAGTCCCTTTCAAGTCACGGGCCGCAGCCATACCCAGAGCCGCAGAAACCGCCGTTCCGGCATGACCAGCCCCGTAGCAATCGTGATCGCTCTCGGTCCGGAGCAGAAATCCGTTAAGTCCTTCGTAGGTTCGGATCGTGTTGATCTTATCCCACCTGCCGGAAAGCATTTTGTGGACGTAGCCCTGGTGGCTGACATCGAAAACAAACTTATCCTTTGGTGTGCTGAAGACACGATGGAGAGCAATGGAAAGCTCCACGACGCCAAGATTCGGCCCCAAATGGCCTCCCGTTTTCGAGAGCGACCGAATCAGGGTTCGACGGATTCTCTCTGCCAATTTCGGCAGATCTTCTATAGGGAGCGCCTTAACCTCTTCGCCACTGGTGGCTTTGGGTAAGTCTTCGCTTGGGATATCAGTAAATTCAAAAGAGTTCTCCATCTTCAACCAGGACGTCGTTATCTGTAGAGGTTACGCTCGTTTTTTCTTTTTGTTTCGGAGTCTTTTCAGGAATTGGCGCGGATTCCTTTTCACCGAAGGTTTCTAATTCTACAGTGCCGTCTCGTTTTTTTCGAATCAAATCAATCCTGCCCTGCGCTTCGTCGAGCCGTTTTTCACAAATTTGGTAGAGAGAAATCCCTTCCTCGTAGTTTTTAATCAGGTCGTCGAGCGGCAGCTGATCAGAATCCATTCCCTGAATTAAGCTTTCAAGCCGGCTCAAGGCCTGCTCAAAAGGCAGATCCTTATCTGCCTTTGCGGCGTCGTCGTCTGGTTTAGGCATGGTTACGTGAAATGAAAAAGGTGGCCGCTAAATTCTACCGATTGATGGTGAGTTCAAGCCTTTTGATAAAAAAGCCAAGGTATGTTTTTCTTAAAATTCCGATGAACCTTGTTATTTCATCCAGCCTCACCGCTTATTGAGATTCGTGAGTGAGATTTGCCGCTAAAGGGGGATTATCCAGTATCGAAATGAATTTCCGTTTAATTGCCACCTTCTTTCTGCTGAGTTTTCAGTTCAGTCACGCTCAAATTAAGGATTTGTCCGGACTGATGCCAAAATCCAGGGACCAAACCACGGCCTGGTGGCGGGATGGTTTTCCCGGAATCGTCGATGGCGCGCCCTGGAGACGGGTTTATCGAACTGGATCATATTGGTTTATTCTGGATACCGAATCGATGAAAATCCTGCATCTGGGATCGGTCGCGACGCCAGTTGGCGAGGCCCCGGCAGCGGATCTGGATCTGAAAATCGCGGTCAATGGGAAAGAATACCGCTGTGTTAAAGGAGGGGACTGGACTCGACATACCGGGCCCCGTGTCATCGAATCGGGTCGGTTTCTGCAGCGGTCGGATGTCACCCACCTTGAGTTTGAAT
Source organism: Verrucomicrobiales bacterium (assembly GCA_029213005.1). GTDB lineage: Bacteria > Verrucomicrobiota > Verrucomicrobiia > Verrucomicrobiales > DEV007 > Arctic95D-9. The sequence continues at coordinate 210,144 of JARGPI010000011.1, read as the reverse complement.
CGGAAAATGGTGAGCGACTCAATGCGGAAACCCGCTTTGAAACCGTGGTGTGGTCGGACCAACTTGGACTCAGGCTGTTCGCCCGGCCCGGTGAATCCGCGATCTCTCCGGGAGAGGAATCCTTCGGTCGGGTCGCCGGAGGCTTTGGACTTGATGGCACCAACCGTCTCGATATTCCCGCCGATCAGAGTGCCGTCCCCGGGGCATTTACGCTGGGTTTCTGGACGTTTCTGCCGCCGGACTACAAAGCCGGGCCGCACGATTGTTGGTTGGTAGGCAAAAACAAAAACGAGCTGGGCGATGGCGCTTTCGGCATCGTCTTGCGTCGGGACGGGGTTCCCGAGCTGATTTACAACGATGGGGGAGGCCGGGATAATAAAATTCAGCTTCCCGCCGACAAAAAACACGCTCTCAAGCTGAAAGACTGGAATCATATCGTGATTTCCTATGATCAGGACACGCTCCGGATGGTGGTGAACGGGCAGAAAGCGGTCGAGCATACGGTGGGGAAAGAGCGTTCGGCTCCTCCGGGTGGGCTCACCTTCGGCGGGCGGCAGGATGGCAGTCCGAATTATCCATTCCGGGGAATTGTGGATGAAATTTACCTTTTCGACCGGGCGCTGTCGGATGGGGAATACCGGCGGCTCCGCAATGCTCCGGAAGCAGATCATTCCCGTCTGGAACCGATCCAACATTGGGCCTTCAACGATAAATTCCCGGCTTCGATCACGATGCCCCGCGAAAAATGGGAAACCGCCTCGATTCAGGTTTCGCTATCGCAAAATGGGAAAACGATAGCGAAAACCAACGAACTGCCGCCCCTTTCGACAGACTGGCACGACGCGTCGGTCAATTTCGATCCGGTTTCGTTCGTAAAAGCGAAATCAACCTGCCCGGTTGAGGTAACTGCGAGCGAATTCGAGTCCGGAGACCTTTATGATGTTACTTTCGAGCCGGAGCTGGGATGGATCCGGATAAATCTCGACGGTATTGAGCCGATTCCTCCGGCGGGAGGGAAAAATCCATCAAACGATGCCCTTGAGCGGATCAAGCTGAAGTTAACCAATCCCACCGATCAGGAACAAACCCTCCGTTTGATGTTTGAAAAGACCGCTCGTGGCATCCGTCAGAAAATAGGTACTCCTATCACCGGCATCACAGCGATGCTTCGCGATAAGGAGGGGCACCCCACAGGCATTCCGGTCCAAATCAGCAAGAACTGGCACCACGACGTCGAGGCTGGCGTTTACTCCGGAACCTGGTTTCACGGGATCAGTCAGATGCGGGTTCCGGCTGATCGGGAAGTCGAGCTGGAGTTGACCATTGCCTATGGGCACTGGGGTGGTGTCCCGGCTGCCTCTCACGTGCAGCTCAGTCTGATCGGCTGGGGAAGCAATCAGTTGTGGGAACAAAGCGCCCTCGGGTCGTGGGGGGAAAGCATTTGTTACGAACCCGAGCAGGTTCAGCGAAATTGTACGGTTACCGATGTTCGTCCCGTCATGGTCACATCGATGAGTGACCGCACACCGGAGTGGGGATGGACGAAAAATGTAGGCGGCGCAGACTTTTTCCGCCTCTTCGATACCGATGCGCAGCAGTTGCCCCATACCCGGATGAAATCGGAATCCGTCCGAATCGGCCCCTGTCTCACCGAAGTCACCTACCGGGGGAATATTGGAAATAACTACCGTCTGAGTCACAAAATCACCGCCAGCCTCGCCCGGCGTGACGATGTGATTTGCGGGACCTACCAGATCCGCCTCAATGTCACCGAGCCCGTTGATTTCTCCCGCTTCGTGATCTTTCAAACCGGCGCCGATACCTATATCACCACTCAGGATGAAAAGTTCGCGGTGGGAAATAAAGACGGACTGCTCAAAGAATGGGACTCAGAGTGGGGTGGTGATAGCTACAAGGGAGAGCCGATCGAGTTGCCTGCAGACCCCGGCTGGGCGTCACTACATAAAACCGCCGGGAACCCCTGGGATGACAAGCCCGGCGCATGGGCCAATCGGGGAGTGGTGATTCGCCACTGGAAAGCAAAGCTTGGCGGAAAAGATGCCCGGCCCTGGATTCAGGAACATGGCGTCGAGGTCAACCCCCGGCTGAAAAGCTCCACCCTCGATATCCTGCCTCCACCCGGTGTCAAACGATTGGAGCCCGGAGACTTCGTCGAAGCGACCATTGAGCTACTTATTGTGCCCCAGTTTGCTGAAGATTACTACGGCCCCAATCAGTCACTGAAAGACGCATTGGTAAAAGGTCAGAACACCTGGAAAATGATAAATCGTCAAGCCGACGGGGATCACTATCAGGTAGAGATGAAAACCGGCAAACTCAAAAATCTCTATCCCGGCATCACGATCGAAGTTGCCGAGGGTGCTGCCGAATTTGAGCTGCAGGGTGGCCTCGCCTATATCCCGATCACTTTCGAAGGTCTTAAGCATCATGCCGGATTCGAATTGAAGATCGACGGAAAACCGTTCGACCAAAGCGTTCACGGGAATGATTTCTGGCAAGCCGATTACGACACAAAGCGTTCCCGCTGGAGCCGAACCTACAATATACCTTCCGCCGAAGGCAAAAAAAGGCTGATCAGTTTCGGTCCAAAGTAGGTCGATATAGATGTAGGCAAAACTGTACCCTGTACAATCTGAAACTGTACAGGGTACAATGTAGTTCCGCTAAGATCTGCCCGGGTGCGGGCAACTTCCGTGATGCGGGCACTCCTGTCCGCAAAGTCCTTACAGGGCCTGTTAAGGGTCGAGACTACGGATGGTTTTCAACGCGAATGTAAAAGAATGATCGCGAATGACGCGAATTTCAATCGTTTTTGCCGAGGGGCAGCAGGATCGGATAGGCATCTGAAAATGTGTAGTGTATTCAAGCCTCATCCCGATCTGTGAAAATCCATTTAATCCGTGTCCAGCCGTGGTTTCATACTCAACCGGTAAACTCCAAGACGGAAAAGCCATCTCACCCATTATCCCCTTCGATTTTCTTTCTTGGCTAATTGGTCGTTTTGTTTATCATGAATCTATGACGAAAGTTCCGTTTCTGATCTGGCTCATTGTAATTGCAGGCACAGTTGTGCATGGGCAGGAAGAGAACGGTGGGGATAGCGGAATCGGCGGACTCTTTAACCGTCTGAAAAAGGCGGTCGAAGTTGAATCGTCCACCGAGCCGGATAAAAAATCCTGGTTCGACAAAGCAAAAGAACTGGGCGTTTCCACGCTCGACAAAGGCAAAGAGGGAATTACCGAACTGGTGACTGCGGGAACTGAAAGTAATGCCCGGATGCAGGAAATGCTCGCCTGGCTGGATACCAAAATTGCAGGTCGGGAGCCCGCTTTTACCGACTCCGAAATTCAGGAAATCGCTTTGGAAATGATACCGCTGGTTGAGGAACTTAACGGCAGAACCTTTGCCGCTCCTCCTCAGGTAGCGATAACCGGAAATTTTGAGATGATCCAAATTCTGGGCAATGATTTGGTGCCTCAGCTGGAGGCGCAAATCCCCGATGCTCCTAAACCAATGGTGTATTTAAAATCTTTCGTCACCGCCGGGCTTTTTTCCCCGTCGCTAATGGGGAAATATGGAGTGATCGATAACACCGTTTATGTCCTCCCTGAAAATGTAAAATCAATCATGGAGGCGGGTGAGATAGATCCGTCACTCGATCGGGATCTGATGAAAATTATCGTCGCTCACGAACTGACTCACGCGCTTCAGGACCAGGAAATCAATCTCGACGAATCGATGCTGAAGGTCCAAAGCGCCGACGAAAGTTTAGCCTTTCAGGCAACGGTGGAAGGTCACGCGGTATATATACAAAACGCCGTGGCGAAGAAGCTCGGTCTCGATGAGGCAGCCCGGGCGGGACGCGATATGTTGACCGCTCCGGAAAATAAAGATGAAGCATGGCTTATTAACCGGGTAGCGATGGCGGATGCCGTGAAATGGGAAAGTATCTATCTCGGCGGCGAGACATTTATTGCTCACCACGCGAGTGCCGGAGGTATGGAAAAAGTCTGGTCGATTTTAAAAGCTCCGCCCACGCGCACATCAATGATCGTAAAACCCTCCAGCTACCGAAAAGATCCGGCGCCGGAGATCGATTACCAGTCCCACTACCGGGAGATTGGAAAACCGCTGGGGCTTGCGGAATGGAAAGTTGCCGCTGATTCGATGGGCGATTTTGCGATTCAATCACATCTCGGAGCGGTCACTCGTGAAAAACGGGACGAGATTATGGCGGGGCTCGAAAAAAGTGTCGTGATCAATCTAACCGGACCGGGCCTGAGTTCCGAAACCTGTATGGCCGCTGTGTTCGCGTTCGCGGATGACTTAGGGGCCGCCAAAATGCTGGAGGCAATGGAAGAGCTTAACCGTCACGATCTCGCCAGCGCCGAGGCCTCAGCTATGGTCGAAGTTTTGTCCCGGAAGAAAATCGACTACAGCGCCGGTAACAATGCCGCAGGTTCGGCGCTGCGCTACAAAACCAAAGCGTTGTTTCTCGGCGAAGAGACGGTCTCTGTGATTCAGGTGAAACGGGGTAGTCTGGTCTCACAGATTTTCTATACGGATCTCGATCTCAGAAAGCCACAAGTCGATCAATTTCTCCACGCAGTGATGACGAAACTTAAGTAGGTCATCCCTAAAATAGAGGATCACTCATTTCGCTATTCATTTTCTCCCAGATCGAAATCAATTGGTCCAATTCGGCGGGATGAACTTTTGCGAGATCGTTCGCCTCTCCAGGATCCGTTTCCAGATTGTACAGTTCCCATGCGGCATCACCGACCTTGTTCCGGCCACCCATCCGAACGATTTTCCAGTCACCATGTCGCAAAGCGGCACGACCGCCCTGTCGCCAGTACAGCGTTTCGTGAGGGTTGCTGCTATTTTTGCCCGTGAGATAGGGTAAAAGATCAACGCCTTCGATCTTTTTCGGTGGTGTTGCTCCTGATTGAGCCGCCGCGGTCGCATAGATATCCAGAGAACTAACAGTCCTTTCGTAGACCTTGTCCGCCGGGATTTTGCCTTTCCATTGCACCATAAAAGGCACCCGGAGTGCGCCCTCATACATCTGGCCCTTTTCACCTCGCAGGGGAGCATTTGAGGAGGTCAGCTCGCGGGTCGGTCCGCCATTGTCGCTCAGAAAAAAGACCAGAGTGTTTTCCTCCAATCCGGACTTCCGCAACTGCTCCAGAACGGCCCCGACACTGTCATCCAGATTCGAGAGCATCGCCGCGAAAATTCGGCGGTGAATATCCTCAATTGCGGCGAACTTTTCCATATAGGCATCAGCTCCCTGAAGTGGACTGTGCACCGCGTTGTAGGCCAAATAAAGAAAGAAGGGTTTATCATCGTGCCGATCGATAAAATCAACTGCTTCCCGTGTTAACGCATCGGTCAAATATTCTGTTTCCACGACTGGCTGTCCGCCTCTCACAATCGGATTGTTCGCGTCGTAGTCCGGCTCGTTGTGGCCCATGTGGTCGGTGTAGAGGAGACCTTTCTTGCCGATCCAGCGACCTTTGGCTCCGCCGGGTAGAGCTTTTCTCCGCAGCATTGTCGTGACGCCCTGATATGGAGGTGGAACAAAGTAATGGCCCTCATGGGTGAACCCGAAAAACTCGTCGAATCCGTGGCGAAAAGGGTGATATTCTGCGGTGCCGCCCTGGTGCCATTTACCGATCAATCCCGTGGTATACCCCTGATCATGCAGCATCTCTGCGATAGTGATTTCCTTTGCGGGAAGGCCGAATTGAGGATTTTCATTCAAAGCCCCTGTGGGATTAAATTCGTATCCGAAGCGGGTCGGAATTCTGCCGGAGAGCAGCCCGGCACGCGAAGGACTGCAATTTGGCCCCGCGACATATCCGTTGGTAAAACGCACGCCGTTGGCGGCAATCGAATCAATGTGCGGAGTCGGGATCTCCGGGTTTCCCTGACAGCCCAATTCGCCATAACCTAAATCATCCGCAAAAAGTATCACGATGTTAGGCTGGTCATTACTCGAGGCCTCCTTCGGGAGTGTGATGGTTAAAGCGAGTAGAAAAATCAGGATTCTCATTTTTGTATATCAACAAATTAGCGGGACGGGGTTTCGATAGTGATCACAATGTCACTTTCGGCTTCGAGTTTTAGGTAGACCGGGTAATTTCCGGTTTGCAGAGCAATCGTGTCCGGCTTCTCGATATCCCTTTGGTTCCCCATGGGATCGACCACCACAGCTTGTAAAGCGTTGGTTTTTACCTGCAGGGGTGGTGAGTCCGGCTCCAGAGAAAAAGCCGAAAGGATGGTTTCGCTCCCTTTTTGAAACCGGTAAATGAAATGGTTCCCGTCTTCCAACACAACTGAATGAAACGTGGCTCCGGCAAGGGTTGAGACCATTGCGCCGATGGAGCCGTAGACATAACGGGGGCAGAAAAAGTGGTCGATAAATCCGAAATCCTGACTGCGCCGGTAGGGTCCCTGTGTCATCCGGCTCCCGAAAAGCAAGACTCCGGAATGGTCGTTTGCCCAGCAGTAGAGGGTTTTCTGAGGAACGTACTGTCCTTTTCTCAACTCCTGATCCAGCCTCCAGCCGTCGAATCCCATCTCGGTATTTATAAAATCAGGGTCGGAATAGCCCGCCTCCCGGTGTAGTGTTTTGACAAGATTGTAATCTTCAATCAAAGCTTTGAGATCTCCGTGGCAGTGGTAGGCGATTTGATTCAGTTCCCCCTTAAGTTTCCCGGCAAAGTGGGCGGTTTTCTCCGGTTCAAAAAGGGAGTACCCTCCGTTGACGACGGGAAGGTCAAACGGTTCGACCATTTCTTTGGTGTATCGGAATTGTTCAATAAACTCATCTGGAGTTCCGGCCCAGAATTGAGTTTGGTCCGGTTCGTTAAAGACCTGCACAAAACGGGTGTGTTTTCCGTAGCGGTTCAAGAGGGCTTTTATATAGGCTTTTTGAGGTTCCGGTTGGCGCGGGTAGCGCCACAGATTGGATTTTACGGAATCATATTTGGGGTGAATGGCCCAGTCGGGAGCATTCATCAACTGGAGTGCCAGTTTCATTCCCCGCGAAGTATAGGCATTCACGACAGCATCCATTCGCTTGAAATGGTAACGGTAGCCGTTTCCTATGTCAGATCCCATTTCCATGGATTCGTCGACGCGAACTACCTGAAACCCGAGTCGGGCCATCAATTCCGCTTCCAATTCCCGGGCGGCGTGAGGATAGATTCCGTCGGGAATCGTTGGCTTGCCTTCAAACAGCCAGTGGTATCTGCCGGAGAGCGCACAAACTCCGAGGAAAAATTCATCGGTTTTCCAGATCTCGCGTGCCCGGTTCAAGTCTTCTGTCACCGCAAAGCTTCTCACGAGGCGTTTGGTGCATTTTTCCGCCTCGTAACCTTCGAGTGTAAATTGATAGACGCCGAGTCCTTTCAACTTGATTTTGAGATCGAAAGACTGCCCGGCTGGTAATTTCTTTCGGAACACCGGTCGGTTGTTCCAGTTCCAGATTGTCAGTATCGTGTCGGAAAAGATCTCGTCGTCGCTATCGATGCGAAAGCGAAGCGGTTCCTCACGGGAATTGAGATAAGCCCACTGAAAAGGGACTTCGGGAGTAAGCATCAGGCCGTCTTTCGGGCTTGTCGCTTCGGGAATCGGGACGTGTAGCGGCGGCGTTGCTTCGGCCAGAGGCAGGGGCTTCATGCCGGGACTGAGCTGCAGGGAAAGGGTTTCCGCTCCCCAAATCGAAGGGAAGAACAGCAGGGTCAGAGCCAGTGAGAGGAGCTTCACCGGCAAAGTATGACATTGATAGAACGCTTCTCAACGCCCGGGTAGTGCCATCTTGAAGGAGTTGACTAAGCTTGGGGGAGAGCAAGGTTGACGGGTCGAAAATGGCGGATGGAGCCCGCTGTTTGATTTAATCTTTCCGGTATTTATGAACTCGCGACGGGCATTTGTATATAATGGCAGCCTTTTTCTGGCTGGACTGGGCGGAAGTAAGCTGCTCGCCGCCGAAGAATCATCGAAGCCTGAACTACGCATCGGGATGATGACCGATTTGCACTACGCCGACAAAGAAACGAGAGGAACGCGATTTTATCGGGAGGCGACCGCTAAACTGGATGAAGCGGTTGCATTTTTGAATCGGGAAAAAGCTGACTTTGTTGTCGAGTTAGGAGATTTCATTGATCAGGCAGATTCGGTGGATCGCGAAATCGAGTGGTTAAAGAAAATGGAATCTCACTATGCAAAATTGAGCATGCCACGTCACTATGTTTTGGGGAATCACTGTGTGGGCACCTTGTCAAAAAGAGAGTTTGCCAACCATACTGCCAGTTCCGGAGGACATGCTGTCGTCGAGAAAAACGGCCTGACTTTTCTGATACTCGACTCCTGTTTTACTTCAGACGGCACTCCCTATCAGCGCAGCAATTTTCATTGGCAGGATTGTAATCTGCCCGCCGGGGAATTAGCCTGGTTGAAAGCCAGTCTCGAGAAAGCGTCTGGGCCCGTGGTCATACTAGCTCACCAGCGTCTGGATCATGATAAAGCTCACGCGGTTCGTAACGCTGCCGCCGCCCGCGCGATACTAGAAAACTCCGGCAAGGTGTTGGCCGTGTTTCAGGGGCATTCACACAAGAACGACCATCAAGTGGTCGGCGGGATTCACTACACCACTCTGGTGGCAATGGTCGAGGGCAGCGGAGTTGAAAGCAGTGGTTATACGATGCTCAACGCATTCAGCGATGGGTCGCTCAGACTTGACGGTTTCCGCAGGCAGGAAAGTCGCCGTCTCGGTAAGTCCCTGGGGGAAATGTAGAGGCATCCGTAAGGATTTCTCCCGGTTGAATTCCAGGAACGGGCATTTAAACCCTAAGCCTTTCTGCCGGTGCATTTCTCTACGATTCTGCACGTTCCCGTGCCATTTGATTTAGGAACGCCACAAAATGAGCAATCCGGGATGCTGATTTGCGCTCAGGGGAGAAATGCGGTGAGGCCGGAAATGCTTCTTCCTGAACTTAGCTTACGGTCTCTTCACGGACATTTTAAGACTGCGAGATGATTGACTCAACGTTATTCCTTTACTTCCGGTGCCAATATCGGGCGGATGTGGTACTCAAGATCAATCGTCTCCCCGGCCTTCAATGTAGAGGGAAACAGGATTTCGACCCGCCCGATTTGGAGGAGACGCCATCCTCCGGCCCGGAGGCCGTTCGGGACGAGGAGAAGGGATCTCACCCGGTCAAAGCTGACCTCGACTCCTTTGCCGGTTTGATCAGTGGCGCGAAAGGTTTGGGATGTGATTTCTCCTTCGGCAACTCCAGCGGCATTCCACACTGTGCCGCGGGATTTCCAGCCCCCACGGGCGATAGGTAAATTTTCCACGAGGCGGGCGAGCTTGAGGTCTTTTTCCGCAGTTAACGTTAGTTTCACTCCGAGGCTATCTTCGCCAAAGGTGTAGCGCCGGATGTAGTGAAGAGGTAGTGATTCGATTTGCCCTTTGATAGTTAATGTCCCATCTGGCTTGTTGAGTTCATGGGTGTGCTCGTGGTAATCTGACCAGTAGCGGTTTCCGTCGGCTTTGGTCGCGATCACCCCGTGATGAGTGGTTGGTGCCCAGTTCGCTGCGAGCAAAAAATGACCATATTCCGGGGTCCAGAATCCGGAGAGTCCTCCGCCAAGGAAAGGGGTAATCTTTCGCATATCGATAGTGCCTCCATTCTCCTCCGCGCCGTTCGGAAAAGGGGCGCGAAAGTCCTCTTTTTGCCGGATATAGAATCGACCGGCCGGTTTACCGGTAAATCCGTAAGTGTAGTAGGCGGGGCGTTTCACGGCTACCAACTCGCCCCTTAAGTCACGGATGAAGGATTCCTTCTCCAGGCTGGGAAACTCAGCGTTTCGATTCGCTTTTTCGGTATAGTGCAGGTAGCGCGGGGTGTTGAGTCCGGGGTTGGATGGGTGAGTCGGTTTGTCGAGAAATCTACGGATTTCCTGACGGGCTTTTTCTTCTTTTACCACCCGTTCTTCCGGAGAAGGTTCCGGGGCTGACCAAATGCCGACTTCCGGTAAAACATCGTCGACGATGCCTTTGGCTCCGCCCCATTGATCGTTGTAAAAGCCCTCGCCGACCCGGTGGCCGAAATTGAAGCCGCCCAGCATTTTGCCATCGGGTTCGGGTGCGACGGTATGGTTGAAAAAGCGGTAGGATCTTTGGAGCGAGTCGAGGACGTTCTGATCGCCACTCATTCGGTAGTAAACGGCCTCGTGCCAGTGCGTCATTCCGATGTAGCTCGCATCCGGTCCGGTGGCTTCCATGTGCCAACCGGCGGGGTGCTGGCCCGCAACCCAGCGCTGAGCATAGAGCCGGGCGAGAGTTTGGTAGAGCGGATCCTCCGAACCGTCAGCATAGGCCTGAAAGGCTACCAGATAATGACTCGACTGATTCCGGGCGGAAACGAGACCATCCGTAAAGGCGCGATCAACGAGGTGGCGGAGTCCCTCGGTCCACACCTGGCGAATCTCCTCTGGCAGGTGCGGGGCGGCGAGGCCGTACACGGGAAAGGTCTTTTGCCCGACGACAAAGCCCATGTTGCCGGGGTAGGGATTCATGTCCGAGATTCCGTAGAAAGTGCCGTCTTCCGCGAGGGTCATGAGATCGCGAAGTGCGGCCGCTGCGGCGCGATAGAGCAACTCTGATTTTCCGAAATAGGGATTGGTGGGCGAATCGTGCAGCGCGCCTAAAGCGAGGTGTTCTGCGGCTGGTCCGTAATGATTCGAAGCGCCGCCGAAAAGCCCATCGATCGCCCTCATCCGGTCCCAGCGATTGCCGGGCGGTTTGGCGTTTTCTTTATCCTGCCATCCGTCGAGCGAGCCGCTCCAATGACTTTTGGGGTCGAGATTCTGCTGACCGAGCCATTTCGGCACGGCGGCGAGAAAGCTGTTCTGGAGGCGGCGGTTTCTGAGGGGCTCGGCCAGCCAGGCTTCCTCCCGTGATTTCAAAGGGACGAGGAGATCTTCGGTGATTCCGACTTTATCGGGGTGTAAAATTTCAGGAAGCAGTTGTGCGATGCGCCGCTGGAATTTGTGGCAGACCACGGTGCCGTCTTCGAGTTGTTCGACGCTTCCCCGAATCTGTCGAGCCGTCCCGGCACTGTCACAGAGAATAAAGGGAAATCCCGCAGTGCGTAGCTCCCAGCTTTTGGGTTCCGGGAACTCGATCTCCCAAACCTGGTCCGTTTTCCCGATTGGCAGCTCACCTTTGCCGCCCTTTTTGCTCTGAGTTAGCACCCGTCCCTCTTCATCCCGAATCAACCAGGGGCCGCCCGTCCATTCCAGTGCTTCGGCGTGGGGCGGAATGTAGACATAGGCTTTTCCCGTTGAGTACGCTCCGGAACGGGCCAAACCGTTTTGGAAACAGACTCCGTAAGGAGTTGATTCCGGTAAATCCAATTCCACCTGAACTTCCTCGTTGGCACAGGAAACGCGGATCTGGTAGACTCCGGCACGGGAAAGGTCGAAGCTTTCCTCAAGCAGAACGGTGCCGGGTTTTGGGGCCGGTTCCTCCGGGATTAGATCGATTTCGTCCCTTGGCTCAGTCGAACTGCTAACCGATTCCGCAACGGTCTCGAGGTATTTCCACCGGATCACGGTCTCGTCGGGATCCAGCACCCGGGCGAGTGCGGTGACCTGCTTCGACCGATGCGTTTTTCGAAGCAGGACCCGAGCCTGTTCGCCCTGACCGTCACTGACCACATAGATTGACACCGCGGGGCGTGGGATCAGAGGGCCCAATGGAAAGCGACCGGTTTCAGTCTTCTGGTCCTGACCAACGGCTCCAAAAAACGGCGATCCCGCGAGAAAAAGAGTGCACAAAATCGGGAGAAAAGGGCTGCGGAATAAAGCGGGATTTTGTTTTTCGGGACTCATGACCTTTCCTCATCAGCCAGACTTCCGGTCGGGACAACTGACTAATTTGGATTTGTGAGGTTTTCCGCTTTCGCCCGGCTTGTGATTTGGTTTTCCACGGATAGACTCGGCGTATGATTTCACTTTTCCGGATTTTCTGCGTTGCGCTGTTCCTCCCGCTGTCCTCCTTTGCTGCGGAGGTTTCGTGGATTCCGTTTCAGGGCACAGAATCACCGGATGGACGATATGTGATCGCCTGGGGAATCAGTGAATACACCCGGTTTGATGACTCCGATCCTGACGCTTTGTTTGAGAAACTTGATCTCGATGCGGTAAGGAATTTCATCGTCGATGTGAAAGAGGGTTATATCGTGAAAGCCTTGCCATCCCGGTATTTTTCATTGCAGGGCCGTGCCGAAAATCACGGAAGTCTCGATGTGAAATGGCGTAGCGACAGCAAGGCGGTGGCTGTGGTGTATGGAGGAAAATGGGAACCCCGGGAAATTTTTGTGAGCTACTTCACGGGGATTTCGGGAAATGATTTTGATACCTATGATCTGCTGGGAAGCCTCTCCAAAGCAGCGAGAACCCGGATAGCATCCCGCCTGCCAGCGCCGGACTTCGGGGTGGTTTCGTTTTCTGATCTGACGTGGAAAACCGACGATTCCATCGCGGTGACCTTTGAGATCTATCAGCCCAAAGGTGAGGAAGAGGGAGTTGGAGGCGCTCTGACATTTCGCCCTCCTTCTCCGGCAAGCCTTATTGTGGAGTAAAGAGTGTCCGGGTCCTTTGATTAACCGTCGTGTCCAGGCTTCCGCTTGTGAATGATAAGGACATTTCCGGATGGATCAAAGATCATCGCCATGTGACAGACCGGCGTTTCAAACGGTTCCATTTTAAAAGTGACCTCGGCCTCTTTCAGACTGGCGATCGTGGCATCAAAATCGTCGGCTTCAAGTCCGCAGCTCGGACCATCAGCACTGGGTTCCCAACCCGGGGCACTGCCGATTGCCAAAGTGTGGGGCCCCAGCTCGTATTCGACCCAACCGCCGTGATCGTCGTTGCAATCGACGTTCATCGCGGGCGTGAGGCCGAGAATATCTTCGTAAAATGAGCGGGATTCAGCCAGATCGGTGACAGGATAACAGGTAAAGGACACTTCTGAGAATTTCATAGCGATTCAGAATTAACCCGATGCTTGTCTTAACCGTCAAGCCATCTTTTAGGCACAGTGGATGACGTGTCTTGCAGAAAATTGCGGAGTGCTGAAATAGTCTTCATGAAATCCACTTTCGAATCCATTATCGGGCTTTCCCTGCTATTTGTCTCTTCATGGGGAATCGGTGAAGAAGGGCAGACGGTTGCTTTTTTCGAAAAAGCCGGGGTTCGAATTACGAAGAACGACGAGGGTAAGGCGGTTAAGTTTTTCTCCAGAGGGAATCCTCCCCACACCGTGGAGGAACTACAGAAAATAGGTAAACTGATTCATCTTGAGCAACTCGCTCTGAATGCTCCGGCGGCGGGGGATGGTGATTGGCGTTTTCTGCACGACTTGAAGCAGCTCAAACAGCTCACAATTTGGCACGGGAAAGCCTTCAGTTCGCTCGCTCCGTTTTGTGATTTACCGATCGAAGGGCTCACCGTTGGTGGTTGCATGGGGATTCGGAATTTGAATCAGGGAAACCTGCAGAAACAGCGCGACGTTGTTCTGACCCTTCAGGGATTACCGAATTTGCGGCGCCTCAATCTCTACCATTCCCCTTTGATTCCCGACGATGCCCACCTCGCGCATATCGCAAAACAGTTTCCGAAACTGGTCGATCTGAAACTGGATTTTAATGCTCCCCGCGGGAGCGAAACGACGATCTCTCCCGACGGATTGCGTAGCCTCAAAACTCTGCCTCTGACCGATTTCAGTATGGAAAATATTGGTTCCTTTACCGCCGATCACATGAAGGCGATCGCTGAAATAGAGACCCTGGAAGCCGTGTTGATTGATGCTCGCAGATCCGGAGTGGATTCCACCGTTATTGACGCACTAAAATCGGCACGACCTGATTTGGAAGTCGTTGTAGCCGAAGAAGGAACCCAGTCGCCACCCCGACGGAGTCGCCGGAAAAATTAAATCTCTACCCGATAAATCAATTATGAAAAAATTACTGCTCGGCAGTTTGGTCGTTGTCTTTTCTCTAGTAACCGGATGGAGCGATGATCGTCCCAATATCCTTTTGTTCACGGCAGATGATCTACACGCCAATTCTCTCGGAGTTTATGGCGGAAAACCCGTCGACCTGACGCCCAATCTGGACGCCTTTGCCGCCAGTGGAATGTTGTTTCGCCGCGCTCATGTTAATGCCGCAATTTGTGCTCCTTGCCGGGCGATAATCGCGACGGGGCGGTACAGCCATCGATCGGGAGCGATGGGATTTATGCCGGCCCGGCCCGATGTGCCGGACATTGTAACGACGATGCAAGCCGGTGGCTATCGAGCTGGTATCCTCGGCAAAGTTCCCCACTCCACTCCGAAAACATCGATGAAATGGGACTATCAGTTCGATCAGCGGGAGCTTGGAAACGGTCGGAACCCAAAGCTGTACGAAGAGCGCAGCGCCGCGTTTTTTGAGAGCTGTAAGACCGAGGGGAAGCCTTTCTACTTTATGGTGAATTCCCATGATCCGCACCGCCCGTATTGCAATCCGAAAAAGCTCACAAAAGGCGCGGCGATGCCTTCGAAGATCTACGAAGCGGACGAAGTCGAGGTTCCCGGGTTTCTCCCTGACCTACCGGGAGTGCGGGCGGAACTGGCTCAGTATTTGAATTCCACCCGCCGTCTGGATGATACCTTTGGTAGTGTGATGAAAGCCCTCGACGAATCAGGCTTAGCGGAAACGACGGTTGTTTTGTTTATTACCGACAATGGAATCGCGGTTCCTTTTGCCAAGTGTAACTCCTGGTTCCACAGTTCGCACAGCCCGCTTCTGGTGCGCTGGCCGGGGAAGGTCGAGGCAGGTAGTGAAAACCGCACTCACTTTGTTTCGGTCGTCGACTTTTTCCCTACATTTCTTGATATCACTGGAGTTGAAGGTCCGGATGGACTTGATGGTCGTTCCTTTCTGCCGCTTCTACGTGGAGAAGCGCAGGCTGATCGCAATCATGTTTTTACTCAAATCGATTCAAAAGCCGGGGGCGATGCGGTTCCAATGCGTAGCGTTCAAACGGCTCAATACGGATATATCTACAATCCATTCAGTGATGGAAAATTCTGGTATCGAAATAACAACGAAGGGAAAACGATGGCGGCGATGAACCAAGCGGCCGAGACCGATCCGGCTATCAAAGCGAGGGTCGATCTTTTCCGGTATCGGGTGCCGGAGGAGTTTTATGATCTGGAAAAGGATCCCGACTGTCTCATTAATTTGATCGATAGCGCCAGCCACGCAGCGGAAATTGATAAGCTGAGGGAGCTCCTCCGTGTCCAGATGGAGAAAACCGACGATCCGATTCTAACTGCTTTTCAAAACCGGGACGATAGAGCTGTTGTCGATCAGGTTCTCGAAGCTACCTACGGTCCAAGGAAGTCACCCAAACCCCGTGGTAAGAAGAAGGGGAAAAAGTAGATGTCTTACTGAATCTATCTGAGGACTGAGGACTGGTGTGCCAGAGTTACTTCTGGCGGCACGGCTTCGATGCAAGGCTTGTTCCCGGTTCTTTTTTCTAAGCAGGCGAGGGCTTGGCGAACCGCGGACAGGAGTGTCCGCGTCACGTTTCGCTAAGACTGTGCTACTTCTTTTTACTGCGACCTTTAGCTTCGTCGTCGGAGTCCATTTTGGCTTTAACTTCGGCTTCGATCTCGGCGTAAAGCTCAGGATCTTCTTTGAGAGCGTCCTTGGCGGCGTCTCGACCTTGTGCCAGTTGCGAGCCTTTGTAGCTCATCCAGGAGCCGCGCTTCTGGACAATATCGTGCTCCACGGCGAGGTCCAGCAGGGAACCCACCGCTGAAATGCCTTCGTTGTACATGATATCGAACTCAGCTTCGCCGTAAGGGGGCGCGACTTTGTTCTTAACGATCTTCAGCTTGGTCCGGTTTCCGGTTACGGTGCCGTCAGAACTTTTGATGGCCCCGATGCGGCGAATATCGCAGCGAACTGAGCTGTAAAACTTGAGGGCGCGTCCACCGGGTGTGGTTTCGGGGTTGCCGAACATCACACCGATTTTTTCCCGAATCTGGTTGGTGAAAATGACGACGGTCTTTGCCTTGGAAATCATCGCGGTCAGCTTCCGCAGTGCGGCGCTCATGAGGCGGGCCTGGGCACCGACGGTGGCGTCTCCAATTTCTCCGTCCATTTCCTGTTTGGTGACCAGGGCGGCGACGGAATCGAGAACGATCACATCCAGCGCATTGGAGCGGACCAGCGTTTCCACGATTCGGAGAGCTTCCTCCCCGGAGTTTGGTTGAGAAACGAGAAGCTCTTCAATGTTTACGCCGAGACGTTTGGCGTATTCCGGATCGAGAGCGTGCTCCACATCGACAAATCCGGCGAGACCACCGGCTTTTTGAGCCTGGGCGATCACGGTGAGAGTCAGAGTGGTTTTACCGGATGATTCCGGTCCGTAGACCTCTACAATTCGGCCGCGGGGAAAACCACCGGCTCCGAGAGCGCGGTCGATAAGGAGGTTTCCGGTTGGAATCGTTTCGATGTCGAGGCTGCTGTCGTCCCCAAGTCGCATGATGGCGGTCTCGCCATAATCCTTCTGGATCTGTGAAATGGCCAATTCCAGATTTTTGGCTCGTGCCTGAGCCACTTTGTCGCCTTTATCAGTATTTTTTGCCATTGCAGGTGCGGTTGCAGATTTTGAAGGTTTCACTGGCTTTTTTACCGGTGATTTTTTTTGTTCATTGACGCCAGCCGTGTTAGTTGCGGCATCTTTTTCGTTAGGAGATAGCAGTTCAACCATAGTTTTACAAAGATTAATTCCAATGTCTTAATCTTTGGGTGTGACTGTATGTTTGTAAAGTGAAAAAACGAACAGTGTGTAAAATTGTAGCGTAGTATATTAGAATTCTGCTTTTATTAAATAATGGATTGGAAACGTAACGTGATTAAAATGACTCAGTTCAAGGAAGCCCGGGAGCAGCGGATTGATGCGACTTTTTTCCCGCCGGTAACGGAGGGAGCCCTGTCGCAATGGGAGAAGGAGAACGAGGTGGCGCTGCCGGCGGAGTGGCGTACTTTCTATCTGCAATCGAACGGGATGGAAGCTCAGAAAGGAGTGCTCAGGCCGCTGTTGCCCATGGAGGAGTTCGAGGTTTTACCAAAGAGTTGTTCGCTGGAGAACGCGTGGGTCCAGATCGGAAAGAGCTCCACGCATCGCTACTATCTCAATTTGGGATTGTCAGCGACGGTTTGGCGGGTTGAGGAGTTTTCGTCGGATTCGGAGTTTTTCGCGGCTTCTCTGACCTTGTATTTGAAAGCGGTTTTTCAGGGGAAAAGTTAGGAAAGGGGATTCTAATCAGCTCGCTGCTTTAATTTGCTGGATTTCATTCGATCACAGATTAGGATCGTGCCCGTTTTATTCATCCAAATTTGAATCATGGCCAAAGCACAGAAAAACGCAATTAGCCCGTCCCGGGAAGAAGATTTTCCTGAGTGGTATCAGCAGGTGGTCCGCGCGGCGGATCTCGCTGAAAACTCTGAAGTTCGTGGATGTATGGTGATCAAGCCGTGGGGCTATGGTCTTTGGGAAAAAATGCAGCAGCAGCTGGACCGGATGTTCAAAGACACGGGGCATAAGAATGCTTATTTTCCGCTTTTGATTCCAGTCAGTTATCTGGAGAAAGAGGCAACTCACGTCGAGGGCTTTGCCACGGAGTGTGCGGTGGTGACTCATCACCGGTTGGAGTTGAATGCTGATGGTAAAATGGTTCCCGCCGGGAAATTGACGGAGCCGTATGTGATTCGTCCGACTTCGGAAACGATCATCGGAGCGGCGTTTGCGCGCTGGACTCAGAGCTACCGTGATTTACCGCTTTTGATTAATCAGTGGTGTAATGTGATGCGTTGGGAGATGCGGCCCCGTCTGTTTTTGAGAACTGCGGAATTCCTCTGGCAGGAAGGTCATACCGCCCACGAAACCAAAGAGGAAGCGATCGAGGAAACTCACAAGATGCACGAAGTTTATGAGACGTTCCTTCGCGATCATCTCGCGATTCCGGTGATTCCGGGTGAAAAAACCGAGGCGGAGCGATTTCCCGGTGCGTTGAGCACCTTCACCGTCGAAGCGATGGTTCAGGACAAGAAGGCGATCCAGGCCGGAACGTCTCACTTTTTGGGTCAGAACTTTTCGGAAGCCGCCGGCATCCAGTTTGAAGGACGGGAAGGAAAACGTGAGCTCGCCTGGACGACCAGCTGGGGCGTGAGCACCCGGATGATCGGGACTTTGCTGATGGCACATTCGGATGATGACGGCCTGGTGGTTCCACCCCGGGTTGCACCGACTCAGATTGTTATCATTCCGGTGACACCAAAGCCGGAGCATCGCGACACGGTATTACCGGTTTGCGAGGAACTGGCATCGCAATTGAAGGCTTTGAGCTTTCACGGCTCGCCGCTCGAAGTGGAAATCGACGGTCGCGATATCGGCGGCGGTTCGAAGACCTGGGAGTGGGTCAAGAAAGGCGTTCCGGTCCGCATTGAAATTGGACCGCGCGACATCGAGAAAGGTAGCGTAGCGCTCTCCCGCCGGGATCGTGGACCAAAAGAAAAAGACTTTATTCCAACGGCGGACGCGGTTTCCGGAATGGTTGAATTGCTTCAGTCGATCCAGGATGGGCTGCTGGCGAGAGCAACCGAGTTCCGCGATGAAAATCTGGTTGAGATCACCGACATGGAGACGTTTCGGAAGTTCTTCACGCCAAAGAATGCTGATAAACCGGAAATCCATGGCGGATTTGCTCTGGTTCCCTGGGCGGGATCGGCTGAAGATGAAGCGGCGCTGCAGCAGGAGCTAAAAGTGACGGTCCGCTGTATCCCGAAAGATCCCGAGTTGCGTGGCAAAGCGGAAGGTACCTGTATCTACACCGGGAAGCCGGCCGAGGGACGCGTTATCTTTGCAAAAAGTTACTAGTGGTTTCCTAGTCGAGTTGCTTGTCTAAAACGAGTGCGTTGCAGATAAAGGAGATCGGGATGTCGAGCTGAAGTGCGATGTTATCGAGCACTTCACGTTCGGCATCGGTGATTCGACCTTCAGCCTGGGCAATGGTGCAAATGTCGTGCAGTACCTGCATCGCCTGAGTTTGCGTGGCTTTTGCTTTTACCGTTTCGATTCGGTTGTTGAGTCTCGATTTGATATTCTCCAGGTCGAGCTTGTCGGTGAACGCGTGCTCTCCGAAAAATTTCGAGAACACTTCCAGTTCTTTTTCGGAGATCCCATCGCTGGCGTCGGCCACGGCGATTAACCCGGCGAAAAGCATGCGACGCATCGCTTCCGCGGTTTCCGTCTTGGCATCGAGGTAGTTGGGCTCCATCAGACTGAGGAGTGATTGCACGCCGACCTCCAGGTCCACTTTTGACTGAGTTCCGCCGTATAGAACCGAGTCTTCGAACAGCTTCAAGGCTTTCACTCTCAGGGGGCTGAATGGATGGGTGGAAAACCAGTCTGATTTGGGCGCGCCCTGGCCGGGTTCCTGATCATCGATTTCCATATCGTCGACCTGGCTGACAAAATCATCGAGGCTGAACTCGACGACTTTCGAAGTGAGACCGGAGGATAGCTTGAAGAGCGCTCTTGCGACAGCATCCATATCCTGAGCGCAGTGGGCACCGGCCCGGTCGGCCGAGATCTCGGCGTAGCGCGACCAGGCAAAAAGATCCAGAGCCAGTTCCGGGTCAGGTCTGGTGTTGCCCTGAAGAATATGACCGATCGGGATGCCGTGGTGATCGTAAACGTGGTGGCCCAGTTCGTGTCCCATCACAAATTTCAACTCCGTTTCGGTAAAGCCTTCGAGGAGGCCGGAGGAAAACATCACATAGAGTCGGTCGTCTTCCGGTTTGAAGCACGCGGCGTTAAATTGCGGGCTCGAATAGACATAAAGTTCGAGTGGCAGTGAGACTCCGAGTTTATCGATACACTCGTTTGCCATCGCTGTGATACTGGGTGCCATTCTTTCCGTGAGCCGGACGGAGGTGGCGAGGAGACTTCTTCGAATGCCAGTGGGGCCTTCTTGTTCCCGTCGCTCGATCGCTTCATTAACCCGCTTAACATCGCGGTGGTTCTGCAATTTTTGAAAAAGAGAGTGGTCGTTGGCGCATCGAAGGTCTGAAGCTTGCATGATTGTACAGGGTACGGTGCGGGACCGTACAGGGTACAATCCACTTACCTTGAGAGATTGTGGCCAATGTAGCCGAGGATCTCTTTTTTTCCTTCGCCGTTCTTTGATGAAGAAATGAAATGGTCGGGGCTGCCTTCGATTCTTTCGCTAAGTGCGGCGAGAAAGCGATCGACCGATTTTTGAGCGGCGGTTTTGCTCAGTTTATCCGTTTTGGTGAAGATCAGGGCAAAGGGTGCTTCGATTTCGCCGAGCCAGGTAATGTAGTCCAAATCGATGTCCTGGGGCGTTAAGCGACTGTCGATGAGGACAAAGACGCCGAGCAAATTCTCGCGATTGGTGAGGTATTCGGAGACGAAATCCCGAAAAATCATCCGCGCTTTTTTGGAGATTTTTGCGTAACCGTAGCCCGGCAAATCGACGAGACGCCATTGCTGGTCGATGTTGAAAAAGTTGATGAGGCGGGTTTTACCGGGAGTACTCGACACTTTCGCGAGCTGGCCCCTTCGACCCGACAGCATATTGATCAGCGAGGATTTCCCGACATTGGAACGCCCAATAAAGGCCAACTCCGGGACGCCCGGAGCGGGACAGGTTTCCAGCGATTTGGCGCTGGTTTCAAATTCTGCTGATTTGATTTTCATCGATTGGGTCAACCAACCTCACTTTCAGAAAATCGCGACAGGGATTTAGCCGAATCTCACGACATAAACGGGAGGAAGATGAGCGGAGAGTTGCGTCCAGCTGTCGCCCTGATCTTCGCTGACCCAGAGGGAGCCTGTGGTGGAGGCCATCACCAGCAGTTCGCCGGTGGGGTCGATGTCGAGCGCATGGCGGTAAACAATGTCATAGGCGGAGCCTTCTGGAAGACCTCTCGACAGGGTTTCGAAGGTTTTCCCTCCGTCCCGGGTTCGGTTGACGACAAATTTGCCATCGACCGGGTATCGCATTTCATCTTTTTTCGCCGGGACGAACCAGGCGGTATCGGGATCTTCGGGGTGAACCGCTACCGCAAAGCCAAATCCGGAGGGCTTCACGTCTTTCACCTCGTTCCAGCTTTCCGCTCCGTTGTCGGATCGATAAATGGAGCAGTGATGCTGGACCCAGAACCGGTCCGGGGCTCCGGGACACTGCACCATCCGGTGAGGATCCTGCGAGTCGGGCTCGGCACCGCCCTGTTCGGCCGGAACAAAATCGTAGACCATACCGTGGGCGTTTTGAGTCCAGCTGTTGCCCCCGTCTGCGCTCCGCCAAACTCCGCCGCAGGATATCCCGACGGCGATTTTCTGCGGATCGTCCGGATGGACACAAATGGAGTGAATTCCGGGGAAATCGTAGCCTCCGCCGGACCATTTTGCCCGGTCGGGCTGGTTCCAGAGCGAGTCGATCAATTCCCAACTGGAACCGCGATCGGGCGACCGGAACAGGCCTCCCGGAATGGTGCCGCACCAGATTTCCCCGCTTTCGGGATCCCCTGTTTCAAGGCTCCAGATTTTTTTCAGGGACCACGGAACCTCGACCTGCCGCCACGGATCGACAATTTTCGGGGCGTCCGCGGGCTTTTCCGGATAGGTGGGAGGATCGAGTTCCGTCCACGATTTCCCGCTGTCTTCGGTCCGGTGAATTTTGGAGCCGAATTGTTCGTGTTCGACCGCGACGAGGAGCGAGTCGTCCCTGCGATCGGGAAGAAGCATGGGAACCGGGTAACCGAGAAAACTTTCCGCAGTGCATTTCCAGTCGGAAGCTGATTTTTCAAAGGAAAAGAGGCCTTTGCGGGTTCCCACGTAAAACCGGTGACTCATTGCTTATTTATAGAGGCGTTTGATGGGCCTAACCACCTGAAAGTGCCTGCATAACGAAAATTTCATCCGTTTCGGAAACGGGGTCGGAAAGTCGGTCGCGGTCGGTGACAGGCTCGCCGTTTACGATGGTCGCGATATGTTTTCGAACCGTGCCGTTATCGTCGAAAAGGTAACTTTTGAGTCGCGGGTGTTTTTCGATGACGGAATCAAGCGCCTCCCGAACGGTGGACCCTGATGCTTCGCAGGTCTCAATATCGACATGAGATCGAATGTTGGGTGAGAGAGAAACCGTGGGCATGGCGATTGGCTGTTCTGTTTCGTTTAATCTAGCGAAATGGGTGGAGGATAAAAGCAAAAACTCGCGGTTGAGAGGTGACGCCGGGGACGTTACCATTGGCGTGAACTAGTGAGTCATGGAACGAAAGCCAGCTAACGATACGAATCGCTTTTCAGCCGATAATTTTGAGAGACCGAAGCTTGAGACGCCGAACGGCGAGAAAAAGCTGTTTCTCCATTCGTGCTGTGCTCCCTGTGCCGTCGAGATTATGGAGGCGCTTGCGGCTTCGGAGATCGAAACCACCATTTTCTTCTACAATCCGAATATCCATCCCCGGGATGAGTATGAGATGCGCAAAGAGGAAAATATCCGCTTCGCTCAGAAGCTCGGGATGGAGTTCATCGACGGTGACTACAATGTGCGCGACTGGTTCGACCTCACCAAAGGAATGGAACACGAACCGGAGCGGGGGATTCGCTGTACGGCTTGTTTCGATATGAGGTTCGACGTGACCGCTGATGAGGCGGCGAAACGGGGCTTCAATTTGATTTCCAGCACCCTCGGAATTTCCCGGTGGAAAAATATGGACCAGATCAACGGTTGCGGGGAACGGTCTGCGCAGCGGCACGAGGGAATGTCCTACTGGACCTACAACTGGAGAAAGCAGGGCGGCAGCCAGCGAATGATCGAGCTCTCCAAGAAAGAGGAATTCTATCAGCAGGAGTACTGCGGTTGCGTCTACAGCTTGCGGGATACCAATCAGTCACGCGAAGAGCGGGGGCGTCAGAAGGTGAAGCGACTCGTGAAATTTTACGGCCGGGACGCGGTAGTCGAAGATGCTGAAAGGAATGATGAAGCTGGTTAATTTCTGCCGCGACATCATTTGGAACAATCGATCAAAGTTATACGCTGTCAGGCTGTGGCTCCTCTTTGCCGGGGTCGTCGCCATTATCGCTTTTGTCCGTCCGACAGAACGAAACATTACCCACCACTACAGTAACGCCTCTTTCAACTGGTGGAGTCAGCAGGATCTATATGACAGTTCGGGAGCGGGGTTTCTCTACTTCCCGCAATCGGCCTATCTCTATGCGCCCTTTGCCTGGCAGAAGTTTCCGGACCCGCTCCAGGAATTCAATCAGCGACCGTTTAAGGAGCAGTTTAAAGAAACGATACCGCTGCGTTTCGGGGAGGCTTTCTTCCGGATTTTTGCTCTGCTGTTTCTAGGGTGGTCGATTTGGAATGTCTGTCTTCTCTTCGAGAAAAAAGATACCTTTTCGATATTTTTTCCCGCTTCCCTACTCGCCGTGCCGGCAACAATCACCGCCGCGGGGAACGGTCAGTTTAACCTACTGCTTGCGGCGACGACATTGTTAGCCTGCGCCCGGCTCGCGAATCGGAAATGGACGGAGTCGGTCGTCTGGTTGATTCTCGGGATTGCGGTGAAGCCGCTCGGAGTGGTGCCGTTTCTGCTTCTCGTTGCGCTGAATCGTCCGCTCTGGGGGCGATCGATCATTGGGCTGGTCATTTTTATGGCACTTGGATTTCTCCACTGGAATTTCGAATACGCCATCCGTCAGTGGCGTTTGATGGTGGAGCAATTGACGATCGCGAGCAAACCCGGCTGGAATGAGTTCGACGAGATTTCAGCGATGTTTTCCACCTTCGGGCTGAAGTTGTCTTCTGATTTCTGGTTTGTGATCCGGACGATTGCGGCTCTGGGGACGCTAGCGGTCAGCTATATTTGTTACCGTCGGTTTCCTTTCAAAACCGCTACATTTCTGGCGACGACTTTCGCCATGACCTATTTGATGATCTTTAATCCCCGGACCGAAACCAATTCCTATTTGATAGTGGCTCCCTACCTTGGGATCATGGCGGCAATGATGTTTCGCGATGGCAAAAAGGACTGGATAGCCTGGGGGCTCGTTGCGATTGCGCTAGGTCTCGGATCGGATAACTATGGCGATTTCTATAAGATAACAAAAATCTGGTGGAAACCTTTCATCACCTGTCTGTTCGGGCTGCTCCTCACGTGGATGGTGTTTAAGCCTGCGATCATCAGAGAGAGAATTCGCGCTGGTGACCAGGGTGGGGGTTGAGGCAACGGTACCGCAAAAGGGACGCTGAGGCATTGCTGCCCGGGCGTCCCTTTCGGTTGTTGTTGTCGTTGTTGTTCTAACTAAAGAAAGCTTATCAGGCTCCGGCGGGATCCGGTTCTTCAGGCGTGTCTCCGGTGTGGTTCGCGCGACGATGTTGGATTACTTCGTCGGCGGCTCTGGTCCCGGCTTGTCGACCTCTCTCGAAACCTTCGTTAACCGTTTCCGGAGTGAATTCTTTGATTAATGTGGTGCCGAATGATACCGCATAGCCGATGGCATAGGAGGCATCATTGATTCCTTTGGAAAATTCCTCTTTGGCTTTGGGAAATGATTGTTCGAACGATTCCCGTGCATCTTTGGAGCCGGATTTGAAAGCTTCCGACGCTTTATCTTTGAAAGCTCGCAGTGCCTCTGTTGGATTGTTTGGAGGGACCGCGGATCCGCCATCGGAAGAGGCTTCATTTTCGACCTGAGGCTCCTCCTGATCGTTGTGGGGGTGGTTATCGTCTGTGTGATCGCTCATTGTGAAAATTGGGTTTATTAAAGGATACGATTTCGAATCCTTAATCAGACTGCCACCAATTTTCCAGCTTACGATTATAAATGCCTACTGGCTTTGTAACGGTTCAGTCTCGGGCAGCGGTTCCTCGAATGAATCGATCGTGATTTCGGGAGCGGGCCCGGTCACTTCCGGGCTCGAGTCGGAGGGTTTGGTATCGGCCGGGGCAATTGGTGCCGGGGCCGAAGCGGGAGCTTCAACTTCCGACGCAGGGTGGGGCACTGATTTAAATTTCTCCTGCAGCTTGCTCAGAAACCCGCTCTGCCAGACAAAGTAGGCAATCGCCGCAGCGATCAGGAGTTTCAAAATTTCGCCGATGAAAGAACTGAAAAAACGGGGTTTGGCGAGGTCCCGAAGTGCCTTGGCATTTTGATCGAGTTTCTCTTCGAGGCGATCAATCTTCGCCAGTAACTCGCGGTTGGAAGCGGCGAGCGCCATCGCGTTCAACTCGCTGAGGGAGGAGTCATCCTGTTCCTCGTCCCCGCCGGTCATCGTCTCGGTCAGCATCCGGGAGCGTCTCAGATCTTCGTAGGATTCCAGAATGACGGGTTCGAGTTTTTCGAACTCGACGGGTTTGGAAAGAAAATGGTTGGTGAGCAGGGTCGAGGACGTCAGCTCGGCAAACTGCTTCTTCAATTCATCCGAGGGAAAACCGGTGATCATGGTCACTCCGAGTGGTCGGGGCGCACTTTTCTGGAGGTGCTGCAGCATTTGAATGCCGTCCATTACCGGCATTTGAAAATCGACCGTTAAAAGCTCGATCGACTCTTCCTTTTCGATCATCTCGATGGCGTCTTTCCCGTTTCGGGCGGTGAAAACTTTTTCAAAACCGACGTATTCTTTGAGGAAGGTTTTCAGCCCCAGTTGGAAGGCGGGATCCTCATCAATAACCAATATTCCGGCTTCAGTCAGGCTCAGTTCGTCAGGGGAAAGTTCGACGCTGGGATCGTCTGAATAAAGGGTCGTCATATCGCAAAACCTAAGAATATCGGTTCCGCATTTTTTCACAGGATACTCATTTATTCAACACAGTTTTAATAAATTATCATAATTAAAAAGTTTACCATGTTCACGTAGTTGGTCGGTGAGCTTCGTCAAGCGGCGATCCGTCTTTGAAAACGGTGGCGTTTGATTCTATTCAGATCCAAATTTCGACGTTATTGCTTGAGAGTCTTCTCTCCTTCGTTCTATGAAACATTGTTATTTTCCGATCGCCGTGCTCCTGCCTATTCTGGGTTTCAGTCAGGTTAAGTCTAATAATTATGAAATTGAGGAAGGATTGAAATACAGTTCTCAGATCCGGTCCGGCGGAAACTACATTGAGACGATGAAGATTCTCCGTCCCAAAGCGAATCAGTCGCCTACGGAGCTGGCGAAAATCAATCCCAATTTGCCGGTGCTTCTGAAGGATTTTACCAAGCTGATCGAGACCGCAGAGGTGTCGTCCCGGTATAAGGAACTCTACGATCGGAAGATGTATCTTCTCAAAAGCGGAAGCTACCCGACGAACCACAATTTCTGTGACTGCGAGACGGTTCTCCGGCTTAAGCATCCCGACACGGGTAGAATTGCGCTGTGGGTTCAGGGCGACATGGATGTGGTGACGGATGGATCCGACCCCGGCCGTTCCCCGAAGATTGGGGACTATGATTTGGCGCGGACTTCAGACTGGTTTCTGCCGGAGACTTCTTATTCCTGGGCGCGCGAAAGCACCGTTCCGGCAAATCCGTTTCTGGAGTATTATCCGGGTGCGATCAAAGAGTTGCAGGCTTTTCGCGAGACCGTGGTGGAGAAGCAAAAGGGAGACGCCGGGGTCGTTTGGCGTGAGATTCTGAGCACCGTGGACAGCCAGATCTACCGGCTGAAATCGCGCGGAATGGGATCGGGAACACGCGGTGGACTGGAGGCGCGTCGTTATCTCGAGGCGACCAAAGATCCGTTTGTGGTGCTCCCGGCGCCCTGGGTGAATAAGAGTGCTCCCTGGTCGCCGCACATGGGTGATTATGCGGCTGTGATCTACAAAGATAAGATCTACCCCGCCATTCTCGGCGATGCCGGCCCGAAAGATAAGGTTGGCGAGGCGTCTTTGAAAATTGCTCGCGGGATCAATCCGGAAGCCAACGGCCGAAATCGCGCGGTGAGCGATGTGACCGTTTCCTACATCTTTTTCCCCCAAACCGCATCGCCCCGTGGCGAACCGGATTACGCGCTCTGGAGAACGAAAGTGGCAGCCCTGCTCGATGACATCGGCGGGATTTCGTCAGCGGATAAATTGCACACCTGGTAAATTCCGGCGGACTACACTTTCCGCTCCTCAGGACATTCGATTTCGCGAATCGCATCCATGATCCGGGCGGTGATTGCCTCGTATTTGGTGCGCTTGTCGATCGTTTTGTCGTTGATCAGGTCCGATAGATCCATCGGCTCGCCCACAACCATGGTCACGGGAACCTTGACGACTTTTTTGCTGTTCCTTGGCAGAGCTTTTTCGGGGCCGAAGAGGCGAACCGGGAGCACTTTTGCTTTCGATTTCTCCACGATCATTCCCACGCCGGACTGGCCGACTTCTTTGAGATTGCCGTCGTAAGTTCTCTCGCCCTCAGGGAAGATAACCACTTTTTCGCCGTCTTTGAGCAGCTGGATGATCTTTTTCAGCGTCGACATCTCCGGTCTCGCCTGATCGACCGGGATGGCCCACATCCGATGCAGCATCCAGCTGGCAAAGGGTTTATCAAAGAGCGTTTTGCGCGCGAAATAGTAAATATTCTCCGGAAAAGCGATTCCCACCAGCGGCGGATCCAGAAAACTGACGTGATTTGAGGCCACCACATAGCCGCCATCGTTCAGACCGCGGAGGCGTTCCCGGTTATAAACTTTGTAGTTGAGATAGGTCTTTGCGTAAATCCCGCAAAGATTTTTCATGATCCAATAAACCATATCGCGGCAAAACTAGCTGCGGCGGGCGTCCAGTAAAGGGAATCTTTGCACCGAAAGGGGATGATTGTACCCTGTACAGTCTGATTTTGTACAGGGTACAATCAATCTCTTGTTCTTGCTCCTGCTCTTATTCTTGTTCTAACGCATCTGGAGCAAGAGCAAGAGCAGGAGCAAGAACAAGAGTTTCCGAATGACTGTCCGAGTCGCATGGGTTTAGACTGAACCTAAGCGGGAAGAATCCTTAATGATTCCTCTACCTCGCGGGGCTTGCCTGTGGATAACCCACTGCTCACAAAAAAATCGGGAACCGCACAAGCGCAGTTTACATTTCTCCGAGCGTATGCGAGTGACGACAAATGGAGCCAACTTATCAGGGCATTGTCCCGCCAATGATTACCCCTTTAACCGGTCGGGATTCTCTCGACGTGGCAGGACTGGAACGTCTCGTCGACCGACTGATCGAAGGTGGCGTGAGTGGTATCTTCGTTCTCGGAACCACCGGGGAGGCGCCGAGCCTCAGTTACCGCCTCCGCCGCGAACTGGTGGAGAAAACCTGTCAGTTGGTGAACGGTCGAATTCCGGTGCTGGTCGGGATCACTGATACCTCGATTGTCGAATCCGTCGCCCTGGCACAGGCCTCGGCCGGGTATGGAGCTGATGCCGTGGTAACCTCCGCTCCTTTTTACTTTCCCGCGGGGCAACCGGAGTTGCGGGAATATATCGAACAGTTGGTCCCCGAGCTGCCCCTTCCTCTGATGCTCTACAATATGCCTTCGCTGACTAAAGTATCATTTTCCAGAATGGTAGTGGAGTGGGCGATGGATTGCGAAAAGGTCATCGGGCTCAAGGACAGCTCCGGAGATCTTACCTACTTCCGGAAAATGCAACACCTCGCTGCGGAGCGTCGTCCCGACTGGTCACTGCTTGTCGGGCCGGAGGAAATTCTCGCGGAAACCGTGCTGCTGGGCGGTCATGGAGGAGTAAACGGCGGGGCTAATTTGTACCCTTCCCTGTATGTCAATCTCTATAAAGCAGCGAAAGCCGGAGATCTTGAAAAGACCCGTGAGCTGAGCCGCCGGGTCCTGGAGTTATCCGAATCGATCTATCATGTCGGGCAACATGGTTCGGCGATTATCAAAGGACTGAAGTGTGCTCTGTCGATCCTCGGCATCTGCGACGATTTTATGGCAGCTCCCTTTCATCGCTTCCGCGAAGCTGAGCGGGAGCAGATTGCTCAACACCTCAAAGAACTCGGAATCGGGTAGCGACAGGCTATTTCATGATTCGGTAATTATTCGCCGCATCAGATGGGATGCGGAAGCTCGACCAGGTGTAGTCGAATCGAAACTCAGCCGCTTTTTCTCCGGGCCAAATGATCTTCAGTTGAGTGGCGGAATCGACCTTCCAGTCAGCGTTGCCTTTCAATCCGGGGCCCGTGAGTAAACTGTTAGGATGAAACTGAACTTCGCCTTTGGGGCCCTGCCATCGGGTTCCAATTAGCCATCGCCTCAGCTCTCCGCTGTCTTGAGGACCGTAAAAGCTCTCCGGCAGGATGTGCTCGTTTTCATTGCGACGTTGTTCCCGACGGACGCCGTCTTTCATATACACAATGTGGAGGCTTTTGTTCCAATAGGGATTCGGATCCGCTTTGAGATGGCCCGGATTGGCTGCGAAAAAGCGGGGCTTCACTTCGACAAGATCTTTAACGATAGTAGTGACGTCGGCATTTTTTCCTCCCGTTCCGTAGTTGGCTGAAACGACCTGGACCGGCCATCTTTTGGGATTGAGGATCGCAAGGTCAGGATCATCCGGATCGAGCGGTTTCTTCTTTTCCGGCTCGGGTTTCTCCTCAATAGTGATTTGAGGTTTCGGCAGGCCTTTGATCGGTTCGGGGACTTCAGGAACGGTATATTTGATCCAGGTGGAAGGTGCGGTTCCCCACACACCTTCGCCCGGAAAATCTCTACCGGTATATTTCTTCATGAACTTCATGCCTTCTTCCCAGGGACGCTCGATTTTCATAGCCCGGGACTCAGTTCCCATTTCGCGGTGGCGAATAAATTCTGCGGATAAAACCGGGCTGTCACACACACTCCAGTTTTCCGACTTTGGGTTGGAAACAAAGCCGAAATTCTCTTCGTCCAGTGAGCCCGCTACGGCGAAAAATTTTGAACCTTTGTGGCGCAGTCTGTTGTGAGCGACATGAAATACGAGCCAGTCCCCGGCTTTTAATTCGGTATTGATTTGTTCGGCGGTCGCGCCAAACCGATCGAGTAACAACTTTCGATCGCTGTCAGGAATTCGTTTACCGTTTTTGTAGGTTTCGATCACAAAATCCTTTGCGACAACGGTTAACCATCGAGCGCGAAGGCTTTGATCTTCGACTTTTTTAACTTGTTCGACATCAGTTTTCCGGAAATCCACCCCGGCAATAGGCGTGTGAAGGAGAAGCTCCGGAGGTATCTCGCTGAATTCGCGTTGGCCGGGAGGCTTCCATTTCACGACAATGCCCAGGGTGCTGCCCCGCGCATCAACATAGCCGATACTTTCAATAGCGGTGAGGCCGGCTTCAAGATTTATCGTTCCGACGGCGGTCCCGCCATCTCGATGAGAACAGACCGTTTCCCCTGCGATTTTCAGAACGTTGCGATCGTAATAAGAATCGGTCATAAAGTGGTATTCCCCGGCTTTATTGACCTTCAGCATACCCTTTGCGACCGCATTCCGGGTTGTCTCGTATTTCCAGCCTGATAATGACGGTACCAGGTATCGATTACCAATGGACTCGCCAAGATCTTCAGGTTTTACGTAGTTGGACGGGCCTGTTCCATCCTGTTTTTCGTTGCGTGGGTATTCTGTCACCACCAGGCCGGGGGAATAATTCAGCGGCAGGATTTCGATAGCATTGGCGGTGATCAGAAATCCGGAATAAAGAAGAATAATCGAGTAGGCGGTTTTCATGATAGGTTACCATACCAAAAAACGGCTGTTATCGGTTACAAAGTTGTAAAAATAATGTCTGCGCTTAGGTGGGCTCGTCTTCAAATCCGATCGCGTCGGGGCGCATCAACTCAATTTTCTGCCATATCTTGCGACTCAAACCGGTGGAGAGACCTTCAATTTCGTT
The DNA here is from genome assembly GCA_029213005.1 of Verrucomicrobiales bacterium. Lineage (GTDB taxonomy): Bacteria > Verrucomicrobiota > Verrucomicrobiia > Verrucomicrobiales > DEV007 > Arctic95D-9. The sequence continues at coordinate 179,104 of JARGPI010000011.1, read as the reverse complement.
TACCGCAGCTACCACCGTCGCATCGTCGAGCGTCCGCAGGTAGAGAGCCGCCACTTTCCCGGTGAGTGATAGCATCTCGGCGCAGTAGTCGAGATAGCGGCGCATCTGGAAGGCGGTGAGATGGTTTTTAGGCGAAGACCGGGTCATCTCATGAGAGGAGCGGAGTCTCTCGGGATCTTTGGTCAGTTGATGCATGTCGATCACATGAGCGATGGAGCGTAATTCGTGGAGCGCCTGCATGGCCCGCCGCCTTTTGATTCTCGCCTCTAGAGTCCATACAAAAAAGAGCGCGACCGAAATCATGACGACATCATTAATGCCCGCCTCGAAAGCCTGAATCCAATCGATGATCCCGAGGTGATCAAATTCGTCAGCCTGAACGTTTACTATCGCCACGCCCAGTCCCAACACGATAGTAGCAATCAGAGTATAGCGGAGAATCCGGAGTGGCCAGTTCGGGTTGGCGATCCATTCGATTCTCTCCGACGACCGGCTACAGGCCGTTTCCAGTTCCCCGCACACTCCCCGGAGACCTGAATCGGGAAAACGTTCCTGAATTCGACTCGAAAGGCAGCGGACGGTCTTGAGAACCTTTTCAGGATCCAGTGAGGAGAAATTTCGCTTATCGGACTCGTGGTCGCCTGGTTTACTCATCGGAATGATTTTCCTATATTCTTCGAATCTGTCCGTTACAAAATTAACCGGTTCGTGGATAGGCGGGTACGACGAGTTCGCAGCGTTAGAAAGCGTTGATATCACTCAGTTCGATCACCACCTCTTCAGCCTCTGCGGAGAGGTTGAGGTCAATTTTAACGGTGAGAAACCAGTCATTCTCCTCCTCAGGATCAATCAGAGTCTGAGTCACGACCCATTGATCAGGCTCTGACTGGTCGATCCGGCAATGGTGTTTAGCACGAGCTTCCGGATCGAGTCGGAGGTATTCATGATTGGATAAATAGACATCCCGCTGCGCTCTCAACTCAAGGTCCGTCCATGCTTCCGGATTGCGAATCGACTCCCGTAAGGCTTCGAAATCTCCCTGTGCAAAGTATTTCACCAACTCCATGACAGCGCGCCGAACGGAGCGTTCAAAGTTCTTCAGATTCCGGGTGATCGGGACCTTCTTAACTTCTACTTCCGTATCTGCTTCCGCAGCGACGTATTCGGGGTTGCGCAGCTTCTCCCACTCGTCGAGCAGGCTGGAGTCGACCCGTCTTAGCAACGAGCCGAAGAATTCCTCCGCCTCCCAGACTTCCTCGGTTTTTACGGTGTCAGGTACGGTTTGGGAGAGTACCTTGTACACATCGGAAAGGTGCCTCAGAAGGACGCCTTCGCTTCGTTGTAGGGAATAGGCTTTGATGTAGTCGTCAAAGGATTGGTAGTTCTCAAACATCTCCCGGCCGATCGATTTGGGACGGATCGATTCTTTTTCGATCCAGGGATACTCAGTCACAAAATCGTTAAAAGTGTTATAGATAAAATCCGCGCCGGGTTTGGGGTGCTCGACTTGTTCAAGGCGTTCCATCCGGTCATCGTATTCCACGCCATCAGCTTTCATTTGAGCCATCAGTTCATCCTTTAACTGGTCGACCTGTTTCCGTAGCACAATCGTCGGATTTTCGAGAATTGCCTCGACTAGAGAAATGACATTGAAAACATAGTCGGGAGCTTCGCTATCCAGCTTCGGTAGCGTGTCCAGAAGCCAAAGACCGAGCGCCTGATTTAGAGAGAAATCGTACTGAAGCTCGACATTCACCTTTACCTTTCGGGAGTCGGTTCGGTCTTTTGGGGCGATCATAGACAGGACACCACCCTCGACGAGACTTCGGAAAATCTGTCTGCCCCGCTTCCGTAGAGCGGCCTTTTTGCCATCGGGTTCGTGACAGTTCGCGACCAGTTGCTTCATCGCTTCGCATCCGTCCTCGCCATCGCGGCCCAGAACATGAAGTAGCATATTGGGCTGAAGAGTGAAACTGGACGTCAATTTTTCGGGCGGCGAATTCTGCAGTCTTTCGTAAGTGGATTCTTCCCAGCCCACGTAGCCCCGTTCCGGCGGCTTTTTCAGAACCACTTTGCGGCCCTTTTCGGCAGCCTTGGCTTTCAGTTTGATGTTTTCAATCTCGTGTTCCGGCGCTTGCGCGACGACGTAGCCCTGATCATCAAATCCTCTCCGGCCCGCCCGCCCGCAGATCTGTTTGAAGTCTCTGACCGTGAGAATTTTAGTTCCCTGGCCATCATATTTGCAAAGGCGGGTGAAAACCACGGTTCGGATCGGAACATTGACTCCGACTCCCAGCGTGTCCGTTCCGCAGATCACTTTGAGAAGACCCTGTTGGGTCAACTTTTCGACTAAAACGCGATATCTCGGAAGCAGGCCCGCGTGATGAATCCCGATCCCGTGGCGAAGCAGTTTCGCTATCTCCTTGCCGTAAGGGCTGTTGAATTTGGCGTCCTTTAATTCATCGGCAATTTTCTTCTTTTCCTCTTTCGAACAGAAATTGGTTGAGAGAAGGTTCTGGGAAATCTGGGCGCAGGCCAGTTGAGTGAAATTAACGAGATAGATCGGAGCTTTGCCCTCGTCGACGAGCTCAGCTACCTTTTCCTCCAATTTTGTTTCACTGTAGGTAAATTCCAGAGGCACAGGTCGCTCATCGGACTGCACGAGCACCGTGTCGACGCCAGTCAGGTTTTCGAGTTCCTTTTTAAAGAGGGAAGTATCACCAAAGGTCGCTGACATAAGGAGAAATTTGGACTGCGGCAGTGTGAGCAAAGGCACCTGCCAGGAAACGCCGCGATCTCTGTCGGTATAATAGTGAAATTCGTCGATAATCACATCGTCCACCTTTGCAAAGGCACCTTCCCGCAGAGCGAGGTGCGATAGGATCTCAGCCGTGCAGCAGATAATCGGCGCATCGCCATTGACGGTGGCATCTCCCGTGACCAGCCCCACCGCATCGGCTCCGAATGCCTTGCAGAGCGAAAGAAATTTCTCATTAGCGAGGGCTTTGATCGGGACGGTGTAATAGGACGTCCTGCCGAGACACCAGCTTTGATACTGCATGGCCATCGCGACCAGCGATTTCCCCGAACCGGTTGGAGTGTTAAGAATCACATTGCGGCCCGCAAAAATCTCAAGAATCGCCTCCTCCTGGTGATCGTAGAGTTCGATTCCGCTTTCCGTCGTAAATTCGAGGAAAGCATTCAGGATTTCGTCAGGGTCGGAAGATTCAACTTTTGCAAGAGCGGGCATTATCCCGAGCGATACCACACAGAAAGGGGGGAAGCCAGCGCAGGACTGGGGAGATTTTTCCCATCCGGAAAAAGGGGCAGGAAGTTCAACGCTTAGATGGAGGCGCGCTCGAAAGTGATGTAGGGGGCCCCTTTGATGAGGAGAAGTGCCTTTGTTCATTCGATCCGAACGAGCTGAAAATGACAATTAAGATTTGGTTCTGAAGGTGAAAAACCGTTGCAATTAATCCAGAACCGGAAATGCCGACCAGAGAGAAATCAGTCGAGGCTGACGAGGCTTGAATTACCGAATTCTATTAGCTGATTTTGATGAATACTTTCGCATTTGCGGTTATCATTCTTCGGTAATTCTGATACAGTTACTTCTTTTAAGCCAATGCTTTATGAAGATGAAACTCAACCGGCAGGAGCATTTCTAACCACACGTTGGTCGATAATTCTCAAACTCAACGAGGGCCGCGAAGATGATCGCCGTGAGGCCCTGGAGCTTCTTTGTCAGCAGTATTGGTATCCGCTTTACGTCTTTATTCGGCGCAAAGGCAAAACACACGAAGATGCTCAGGATCTCGCCCAGGGTTTTTTCGAGCGGATGCTGGCTCGCGATTCTTTTAAGGTTGCGGATGAAGATCGCGGTCGCTTTCGCAATTTTCTTCTAAAGAGTCTCGAGCGATATATTCAGAATCAATGGCGTCATGATCAGGCGCAGCGCCGGGGCGGGGGCATCAGTGTTATCCATTTGGATGCTGAAGGTGCGTTCAAGCGGTTTACCTATGAGCCCGAATCGGCGGATCTTCCCGCGGATAAAGCTTATGATAAGATGTGGGCCGAAACCGTGATTGCACGAGTTATGGACCGGCTGAAAAGGGAGTTCATTGCCGCTCAAAAGCTCGATCAGTTCGAAGCTTTTAAGCCCTTCCTTGTCGATGACAAAGGGACGGTTTCCTATTCCGAAGTGGCAACAAATCTTGGTATGGGAGTCAATACCGTGAGAACCGCCATCCACCGGTTCCGGCATCGCTACGCCCGATGTTTCCGGGATGAAATCGCTGAGACAGTGGAGAAGGAAGAGGATGTTGAGAGCGAAATTATAGAACTGCTCGCGGCCCTTTCAGATTAACCGGAATTTCGTCAAACTGTGGCAAAGTCAGAACAACTCGATTCAAATTGCCGCAAATGTGGCTCCGTTTTGCCCCCCGGCGTTCCGGACTGGCAATGTTCCCGCTGTCTGGTCGCTCGGGCGCTTTTCCCGGAGGACGATGACATCACGGAGTGGAAAGAAAATGAGTCATCGAAAGTGATCACCCCGCAAAAAGTCGATGCGGCTCCCGTTCGTTTTGGCGAGTATGAATTATTGGGGGAAATCGCCCGGGGCGGTATGGGGGTTGTCTACGAAGCCCGGCAGGTTTCGCTGAATCGCCCCGTGGCTTTGAAGATGATTCTTTCCGCCCAGCTGGCTTCGGAGGAGGATGTTCAAAGATTTCGCGTGGAAGCCGGCGCTGCGGCAAAACTGGACCACCCGGGAATTGTTCCGGTTTTTGAAACGGGTGAAATCGAAGGGCAGCATTTCTATGCTATGGGACTGATCAGTGGTGGCTCGCTGGTTGATACGGTAAATGCCGGCCCGCTCGCCAGCGATCGGATCGCGAGATTGATGGAGGCTGTTTCAGAAGCAATTCAATTTGCCCATTCGCGAAATATTGTTCATCGCGACCTGAAGCCTGCAAATATTTTGATTGATGGTGAAGGGCAGCCAAAGATTGCAGATTTCGGACTGGCGAAAAATTTATCCGAAGATCATGAACTAACTCTGACCGGACAGGTGATGGGGTCACCCGCATATATGCCTCCAGAACAGGCCGCCGGGAAAATGCAGGAAGTCGGACCGCTGGCGGATGTTTACTCCCTGGGCGCAATTCTATATTTTCTGCTGACAAAGCGCGCACCTTTTCACGGTACCTCCACCATGGAAACCCTGCGAATGGTCACCTCAGATCCTCCGGTGTCTCCCCGCGAGCTAAATCCCGAAGCCGACCTGGATTTGACAACCATCTGTCTCAAATGTCTCGAGAAGGATCCATTCAAACGCTATCCGTCTGCCGGGGCGCTTGCTGATGAATTTGACCGCTTTCTTTCGGGCAAGCCGATCGAAGCGCGGCCCGTGAGTAGCTACGAGCGAACACTACGGTGGGCCCTGAGAAATAAACTCCTTTCCGGTCTGATCGTCACTGCCGTCTTAACCCTTATCATAGGGGCCGGTGTATCCACCTACTTCGGTTTTGAAGCACAAAAAAATCTGACAAAAGCTAACGAAGCGCTTGTGGTTACTGATCAGGCGCGAAAAGAAGCTGAAGCGGCAAAGCAGATCGCGATGGTTGAAAAAGAGGCGACCCGAAAAGCGCTGGCAGTTTCTAATACGGCTCTGGCGGAAGCTGCCCGCCGGGAACGAAACCCATTCCTGCTCAGAAGGTATCTAGATGAAGTTCCATTGGATTTACGTAGTCAGGAATGGAGTTATCTGGACCAGCAGTCGGGTTCTCCGTTCAAACGATTTGTTCCCGGTGCGGGGCAGGAGAGGTTGCGCTTTGCGGTAAACATCCCGGGTTCACCGGGCCGTTTTATTGTTCACGGAGGAGGAGGGGTATATCTTCTCGACGCCGGGAAGGGGCGATTCATCTATAAGTTGCCGTCGCAAAACCATCATTATGACCCGCAGGCAGTTTCCAGTGATGGCTCTCTTTACGCTGGTGCGAGCCGGAAAGGGCGCTGCGTGGAACTCTTTGATTTGACGACGCGGCGCCGCATAACATCGTGGCCCAACCCCGACGGGGAGCGTCCCGGTTTTGTGTGTTTCACGGGAGATAACAATCTTCTGATGTTGTTTGGTAGCAGAACCGATTTGAGAAATGCATACACCGGAGACCTGATCGATTCGAGACCAGAGTTTTTCGTCGGTGGAGTTGCAAAAAACGACGGTTTAATAATCGGGACGTTACATAACCGGGTTGTTGGAGTGACTAGTCTAAAAAGTGATCCCCAATGGGAAGTCCCGGATACAGTTTCCAGGATTCAAAGCCTAAGGGATGGCCCCGAACAGAACCAGATAACCTGGTTGGGATCGGATGGTAAAGTGTATGTATTCGATACAAAATTAAGGGAAACAGTTAAGGTGATCAATGCTCAAACCACAGGTCAGAGGGCAACGGCAGAAATTGGCTTCAACAAAAGTCATTTGCTTACTCTCGGCGCGACCCGCGATCAATTTCCCGGGACAGTCTGGGATTGGGGCTCGAAATACCCACTGGGATCTATAGCTGGTTTCGGTCAGTCGGAAGGGCATGGCTATTGTCCGGAAAGCGGAATCGTGGTTTCCGGGGGCGATGATCTCACGATCTGGAAAGTTAATGCGGGGCGGGAAATCGTTCGGCGGCAGAACCGGAGTCAAACGACTGTGCGAAACCTCCGGAATCAATCGGTTCGATATCAGTCGGACGACTTGTTGTGGTCAGGAGCGACATCCTCCGATGACCTCGTTCCCGGTCCGCCTCTCGGTCCGGTCCCACAAACACCACTATGGAAACCGAAAGGGCTCAACCTAGTTGACACAGCCCCTGCAGCGGGAATTGCAATTTTGGGGAAACGTCATCATCACTATATAAGAGTTGTTTCAGACGTGGCGGGAGCTCCAAAGTTTCGGGATATCCACTATAACCGGCGGACGATGGACTTTAGTGTCTCTGCCGATGGAAAGTTGTTTTCAATTACGGATATGAAACGGCGATTTAGCGTTCACGAGGTTGAAACAGGTAAGAGGATATTTGACAGGACAGCGAAGGCTTTGGAGACCCAGGTGCGGGATGAGAAGAATATGGGGGGGATTGCGAAACTCATCGCTGAAAACACAAGGGTAATTGCCGCTCATCCCTTATCGAGGCTGCGCGGGGACCTTCGCGATGCCTTCCAGTGCTGCGATATTCTCAGGGGGGACGTTATTCTCGATCGAGATCTGCCTTATATCGTTAATGACATTGAAACCACGCCGGATTCGCGGCACTTCGCCCTCGCCTGTGGTGACAAGAGGATACGAATTTTCGACTCCGATACGCTGGGGTTAGTCCAGGAATTCCGGGCTCATGATGACGAGGTGACCGCACTTCGTTTTCATCCGAAGCTACCAATACTGGCATCCGGTTCTGGAGATTTGAAAGTCCGGCTGTGGCATTGGCCGGATGCGCGGTTAATGGATTCTCAAATCGGTCCGACGCTCTATACGGAATCGCTCGATTTCAATCCTTCCGGGACTCAGCTAGCATGCGGGAGTGATGATGGAATTCTGCGAATCTGGGATATAAAAGACACAGTCGATTTGTTTTTTGCCGATCCAAAAGAGAAATTGCCCAAAATGCTGGAGAGAATTGTTCCGGATGATGGTTGGGTCGATGTGACCGCGACCATCGACCCGGATAGAGATTCGGTCGAGAGTACTTGGGAAAATGATTGGCACGCGATAGTTAACGTCGCGGAAAAGAGCTTTTCGAGGCTTCGGTTACCGTGGCATATCGAAGGTTCGTTTGAGCTTCGTACCCAAATTGTGCAATCACAGGTGGAGAGTTTTAAACGGCCCAATTTTATTGGCTGGCGGCTGCCAATGGGTAATCGTTCAGTTGGCTTTCGCCTCCAGGAATATCAAAGGGCGGGAGCATTGCATGGCTTTTTACCTTTGGATACTCATACCCGGCCTCCAGCCGAAACACCTTTTATTGTCGACGATCAACGCCAGGAACTGTTACTTCGGATGGTTCGCAACGAAGATAAAGTCGACCTTGTCGCCAAAGTTGATGGGGTAGTAACATCTCAGTGGCAGGGCGCGTTCATAGACATCCCTGAAATCAGTTCAAACTATTTTGGAACGGGAGAGCACGGCGATCTTGTATTCATCGTCCGAAAAGGCTCGATTCAGGCCTCCGTATTTGAGCTGCGGATGCTGGACGGGCAGGCTGAATATTCGGTTCCGTCACTGTAAATTCCCACGGGTATCTGGATAAGAAATCACGCACGCCCCTGCGGGAATTTTTCGAACAACTCGTCAGGTCCAGCACAGGGAATTGTTGGAAAGCATTCAGGATTTTGTCAGGGTCGGAAGATTCAACTTTTGCCAGAGCGGGCATTATCCCGAGCGATACCACACAGAAAATCGGAATTTGGAATTGTTTCCGGGGTTATGCATCAGTGTTTTTGCTGCGGGGTAACGGGTCTGTTGTGAGCCGGTTTCTGAAATATTTCGATACCGGGTGAAGAAATGACATCGTCGCGATGGTTCCTACCAGAACCCATTGCAAACTGGCTACGGTATTTCCTGCTGCGCTGCCTATGTACGGAGGCGGACCCCAGAATAGCAAAAGCCCGGTGACCAGAGAAAGAAGGTAAATCCATCGACCGGGGTTCAGCATCGCCAGCATCAGCAACGATGACAATAGAACGATGCTCGAATGGATTGGCCAGAAACTGTAGGCAAAAAACCACGAGTCCTCGGAGATGGCCAGTCCATCCAGATAGTTCTGTATATCCTGTGGAGGTGTTGAACCATAGATCGAGGGAAAGAAAGAGGTCAGTAGGAAAACAATCAGATCAATATAGATTAAGGTGCGAAAAACCGTCACGATTCTTCGGTCTTCCTCCGATGGTTCCGGCAGTAAAATAGGTAGCCGATCCGGTGCAGGGTGTAGGTCTTCAGCCTCTTCGCTTTCCCGGAGCAGCTTTTCGGCCCATTCAAAATCGGCTTCGGCTACCTCAATGCGAATTGAACCCGGTGATGCCGTTCCCAGTAGGTTTCCGCCGATGGCATGCTCATCCACAACGACAACTTCGCTGGAAAGAAAGGCGGAATCGACGTAGGCCGCCTCCGCGTTGGAATAGGATTTTAAAATCACCATGGTAAAAATTTACCTTACTTTCTGGTTCGCGACCTGATATTTCTCAACTGTTCACAATCTACTCTGGATTTTCACCCTGATCTGACTCCTCTGTCCAATTTTGAAGAAACTCCAGAATTCCGAAAAATTGAGGGTCATCTTTGCCCCACCATTCCCAGCCGTCGTATTCGAAATTCATCGACTCGACGATCTTCTTCGCCTCGGGGAAATCGCCGGCATACATGGCTGTAAGCAAATATCGGGAGGGTAAACGGGATGCTTGAGGAAATCGAGTCATCCAGGAATTAGCGCCTCGTTTCAATCTCTCCCAATCGATGTCGATGACTTCCGTCATTCTCGGTTCATCCCGCCCGTTGTATGCCACGTTGTGAAGTGCGACACAAACCTGTGCATAGATTTCGTCCAACCTGGTAGAGTCGACTTTTTCAGATGCATTTCCCAACTCATTAACAAGCCAATCGTGCCAATCCGATTCGTTTTCTCCATACCATCGGGGCAGAAGGAAATAGCATACCGCATAGTAGCTGCCCCAATAGTCGGGTACTATCTCCTGCGATGAGTCGAACGTCGCCTGCATTTTCTCATGAGGCCATGATTGGCCAAGTCCCACTTTTAATTTTATCCGGTGAAACTGGCCATCTTCCTTCCCGACTTCTTCGTAAGTCGTTAAGACATCACTGGCTTTGTCGAGCGAATCGCGAAAACCCTCCCATTGCTTGTTGTTTACCTCAGAAGCCCACTTAGCTGATCGCCAGTGCCAGGCCCAGTTTGTGTAGAGGGCGGCAAGAGCTACAATAGGCCCGGGTGACTCGGGATAGGTCTCTATCCATTTTTTCAGCATGGTTTCCAGATCCCCGTAATACCGCTCTGGATCAACCTGGTTCCAATCGGAGTATTGACCGAAAACACTGTAGAAGGCTACCAACTTACGATCCCCCGACTCCGTGTGTCCTCCCTCAGATCGATATTGCTGATAACGACTTTCCAGAGTTTCGATGTCGTCAGCAAATGCCAGTTTTAAGATCTCCCCGGCGACTTCCTTATTGTGATGCCGGTCCCGAACTTGACGCTGCTTCCATTTCGAGCGCAGCTCGATTTCCGCTTCGGAAATTTGCCGGCGGTTCGATGAGTTTGCACTATCCGGATCACTACCACCACAACCAGTTAGAAAGAAAAAACTTAAGAGAACGGGGAGGGCAAGGGCGGACAGCTCGGTCTTCATTAGCGGAGTTTAGCACAAAAATATCATTCCGGGAATTTGGAAGGGGCAAAACGGATCGAAGTTAGGAATCCCATCGCAAACCAATTATAACCCCTCCAATCACTATCACAATCGCCGTAATAGAATTGAGTGGCTCAAGCGGAATGGCACCATACGCAGCAGCGCCTAAAACTTGACTTAGCCAACTTATTAGCTAATCTAGACCAATGATCGTTAATGTTCATGAAGCCAAAAGTACGCTATCCAAGCTTTTAAAAGCCGCTCTCGAAGGAGAGGAGGTTATTATTGCCAAAGCAGGAAGGCCATTGGTAAGGCTGGAACCAGTTTCCATTAAACAAAAATCCGTTCCCGGCCGATTTGCCGGTCAGATTCAAATGGACAATTTTTTCGAACCCTTAATCGAAGAGGAATTGGCAGCCTGGGAAAACTAAATGGACTATTTACTCGATACCCATGTCGCCTTGTGGTGGTGGGCGAACGACTCGAATTTACCAAAATCAGTCGCTGAGATTGTCTCGGATTCCGAAAATACGATCTATTTCAGTGCGATTTCCGGATATGAAATGCTGCTTAAAAACAGACTCGGGAAGCTTCAGCTACCTCCCCAACTCGTCGACAATCTGGCGGATGAGGTAGGCGCTGAAGGATGGGTTGAGAAAACTGTCACACTCAGTGCTTCGGCCAGAGCAGCGAAATTTGAAGCCGTCCACCGGGATCCTTTCGACAGGATTCTTGCCGCACAGGCAATCGATGCCGGAATTCCGATTTTATCAAAGGACGGAGCTCTTGACGCTTTCAAGGTAGACCGCGTCTGGCATCTTACTTAATATTATTCCCTGGACCTGAAACGAGAAAGAAGCTCGCCAAGCGCCGGAACAGACAGGCTGTTTTAAAGCAAAGCTGGTCCCCAAGCGAAGCTCCCCTTGCATCTTTCGGCGTCAACAGCACGTAAATGTAAGGGGACGGGGGGCAAAAACATTGAACAATAGTAATCCGGGGCCAGGCCTGCCCTCAATATTCCAATATGTTTTCTGAAAAGTAGTAGCGGGCAAAAGCGCGTGGGTTCAGCTAAGAATCATTGCGAGCAAGGTAGGGAATGGTATAGCAGATATTATCGTCAGTGAAAACAGCGCGATTGATTTTTGAAGTCGAAATCGAGTGGCAACGAGGTGGATCGTAAGAGTTGCGAGAAAAAGAGTGTATAAAAGTCCAGAAATCAGGGTGAACAGCCAAGGATAAAATGCGAATGAAAATGCCAATCCTCCTTCGGGATAGTGCTGAGTCGCTTTAAAGTGCACCGCAAGGTCGGCCCATAGGAGAAACGAAAATCCTGCCGAAATCGATGAGGCTGATCCGATAGTAAAAGCGATCCAAAGTAAGGTCTTTGCTTTTAACTTCATCGGGGTCTTTTTTTATGATTTTGAATATTTTGAATGTAAGAATCTGTGACGGTTATTAACTCATCGACCGTCTTTTCGACCATCTTTGGGAACACAAAATAGTCATCGTCAAAATCGAAGTCGTCGCTGGCAAACTCCTCAACTGTTATATCGAAAATATGCTCTGTGTAGTATTCGTTGTTACCCAGGATCTTCAGCAAGTGATCTTCAGGATGTAAAGGGAAGTCGGGGTGGAAATTAAGTTCCTGCAAAAGCTCTCTTATCAAAGAATACATAAACGATGCAACTTCTTTAGAGAATGACTGAGACGAACTAGCCCAAAATTCATCAAAATCCTTCCGTCTCCTTTCAAGGGCCAGCTTCGCAAGCAGCCTCCTTGTTCGAAATTCGTCAAATCTGTCTTTCCCTGCAAGCCATAGATACCCGCCACCAAACAATACCAGTAAGAATAAAAGGGTTTCCATTTTTGTAGCGCTATCTTCTGCTGCCCCGGGTTCATTTCAAGTATTAGCCTATGGCGAATGGCGCTGGATTTAGCGAACGTAGTGGAGGGTCTCCGCACCCGACGACAGGCTGGCGGTTTGTGAGGGAGATTTTTTAGCACGGATAAGAGCGAAAGGATGAGGTCCATTGGATGACACTGATGAATGAGTTGCGGATCCCGCTTTCGGGTTGGCTTGAGGACCGTTTTTTTTGGCTTTTGAATCGGCGCGTGAGTTCAGGCGAGGCTGTGTGGTTAAAATGATTCAATTTGGCGTTGGAAACTCAAAATATGGTGGCTGTCCAGCCAGCGGTATCGGATTTCCTCCAATGGGAGGGCGTCTTAGTCGTTGTTTGTACGTGAAAAAGTTGCTTCAATCCGATATTTCACGTTTAGACTTAGGCCGATGTTTCATAGCTTCCGATACCTCATTCTCACTGTTTTTGCGATCTCTGCGGTTTCCTCCGTGCGGGCTGATGACTGGCCGCACTTTCTCGGGCCTCATCTGAATTTGTATTGCGATGAAACGGAGCTCGATCTGAATTTTCCGGAGGAGGGTCCTGAAAAGCTCTGGGAATTTGAAAAGGGCAAAGGGCATGCGGGACCCATCGTGGTCGATGACATGGTTGTGCTGATGCATCTCGTTGAAAGTGAGGAGGTCATCCACTGTCTCGATGCAAAGACCGGTGAGGTGAAATGGAAACACAGTTACGCCGTGAAGATCGATCAATCCTATGGAGTGACGGATATGCCGAGATCCAGTCCGGTCGCTGACGTGGAGACGAAGACGATCTACACTCTGGGAAATGACGGCGATCTGATCGCTTTTGAACTCGCCACGGGTAAAATCGTCTGGCAGATGAATCTCGCGGAGCGTTTTGGGGAATCTCCGTTTTTCTTTGGCTATGGGTCGTGCCCGCTGCCTTATCAGGACAAGCTGATTGTTCATGTCGGAGCTCCCGGTGCCTGTGTGGTGGCGCTGGATAAAAAGACGGGAGAGGAGATCTGGCGGACTTCTCACGCCTGGAACGGAAGCTATTCTTCGCCGATCGTGACAGAAATCAACGGGGTGGATCGCCTCTTTGTCTTTGCGGGCGGGAAGGTGAAGCCCCCACATGGCGGATTGCTTTGCATCGATCCGGAGAACGGGGAGCTTGATGATGAATTTTTCTGGCGATCGGACAATTTCGCGAGCGTTAATGCGGCGGCACCGGTTCCCTGTGGCCAAAATCGCATTTTCATTACGGAGGATTACGGCAAGGGAGGCGTCATGCTGAGTTACGATGAGAACTTCAAGGCACGGGTTCTCTGGACGTCCCGCGATTTCAACTGCCAGTTCCAAACTCCGATTTACCACGATGGGATCATTTACGGGTTCAGCGGAAATTCCGGTCTGATGTGTGCTTTTGATGCGATGACGGGCCGCCAATACTGGAATGAGGGCTTTTTCAAAACCACGATCCCCTGGAAAGGTCGCGATATCCCGATCAGTATGGGGCATGCCCACATGATTTATGTGGCGGGGACGTTTCTCTGTATCAGTGAGAATGGTTCGCTGGTCCGTTTTGTGCTTTCCTCCCGGGGGCCGGCCATCATGTCGAAGGGACGTCTTTTTTATGCTCCGGAAACCTGGGCGCCGCCGGTGATTAGCAATGGCCGACTGTTTATTAATCAAAATGAGATGGGACGGCGGCTAATCTGTTATGATCTCAGTAAATCATAGTTTATGTGGAAATTCATGCTTCTGACCCTTATCATCCGACCTATGGGGAGCTGTTTCAGATCCGTTTGGGTAATTTTAATCTGTTTTTCATCGCTCCTGGCGGATGAAAAAGAGCCGATCACAACACCGGCTGAGTTGCATTCGGCGGAAATCGCGATTCAAAAGGGTACTCTGGAAATTCAGCAGGGCTCGGTGAATGACCTCACCGGATACAGTTTGGAAACACTGGTCGATGGTTTGAATCAAGCGAATCTTCAGGAAGCCTTTCGTCTGCTGCGGTCGGAGTATATTAAGCGGGAAGATCTGGATTATCTTTCGTTAAACCGCGCCGCTATTCAGGGACTTCTCGAACGCCTCGATTTTGGAGCTATGTTGCTGACGGAGGCATCCCGCTCGGCCCGGGACTCGCCATATCCCTTTCATTCCGCGCGGGTTAACGATGAGATTGCCTACATCCGGTTTGGTCGTTTCAGTAAAGATGAGCTGTCGTCCTTCGATCAGGTTATGACCGAATTCCGGGGGGAGGAAAAAATCAAAACCCTCCTGCTCGATTTGCGATCCCCTCAGCCCCAGGCCGATTTTATGATCGCCTCGGAAATTTTAAGTCGCTTTCGACCACCTAACGAGCTGCTGTTCAAGATCCGCCGTCCGGGAAATGAGCGCCCTGTGCTGTTTCCTTCGAAGCCCAATCCGGTTTCCTGGGGTAAAGAAGTGGTGATCCTCGTTGATCACGAGACGGGAAATGTCGGTGAGATCATTGCCGCCGTGTTGCAGCGGAAAAACAAGAGTCTCGTGATTGGAGAGAAAACCAAAGGTCTTACGGTGGAATACCGGGATGTCGCTATCGGGGATGACCGGATTTTGCGCTACGCCATCGCTGAAGTGATTTTGGATGACGAGAGTTCGATCTTTCAAAAAGGAGTCATTCCTGAGTTGCCGACCGATCCTGATGTGGAGTCGAAGCACGAGGTCTACAAGGCGACTCAAGCGGGGAAATCTCTCAATACCTACCTGTTTCAAAAAGAGCGTCCCAGAATGAACGAAGCGGCACTGGTCGCGGGAACCGATCCGGAGTTGGAGTACTACCTGGCAAAAAGTAACGGCAGGGAAACTGAGTGGGACACCGAACCGCCGGAAGACCGGGTTTTGCAAAAGGCGGTCGACATCCTGCTGACCCGCGATTTTCTGGAGTCCGGAAAGCGGCGCAAAAAGCGGTATTAACCGGGATCGATGCGAGACCCGCAACAGGATCTGGACGACCTATCGGCCTCCGGGCTGCGCCGTGAGCTGCGGATTTTATCCGGGCCTCAGCGCCCTGATATAGAAATCGGCCCGGAGCAGCTGTTGAATTTTTCATCGAACGACTACCTCGGTCTCGCTAATGATGACGGCTTAAAAGCGATCTATCAGGAAGCGATCGGGAAGTATGGAATTGGTTCCGGTGCCTCGCGACTGGTCAGCGGGACGATGGCTCCCCATATCGAGTTGGAGGAGGCGATCGCGGCGATGAAAAAGACTGCCGCCGCGCTCACTTTTTCATCGGGGTTCGCCGCTGCGACAGGAACAATCACGGCGGTTGTGGGGAAGGAAGATATTGTAATTCTCGATAAACTTTGCCACGCCTCCCTGATCGATGGTGCCAAAATGAGCGGGGCGACGATTCGGGTTTTCCCGCATAACAACGTGGAGAAACTGAAATCCCATCTTCAGTGGGCGGACAAAAATCAGTCCGGTCAAAGCCGGGTTCTCGTTGTGACGGAATCCGTCTTCAGTATGGATGGGGATCTTGCGCCTCTGAAGGAAATTTGCGAAGCGACCCGTTCCTCGGGAGCTCTCTTGATGGTAGATGAGGCGCATGCGGTTGGGGTGATAGGGCCTCAGGGCAGAGGGCTCGCAGCGGAGTTGGGGGTGGAGGATATGATTGATTTTCAAATGGGGACTTTTAGCAAAGCGGTGGGACTATCGGGTGGTTACGTCTGCGCGGAGCGTGCCTGGATCGATTGGTTGATCAACCGGGCCCGGAGTTTTATTTACTCAACGGCACCCTCTCCGGCCCTGGCTGAGACGATTGCGGCCGCCCTGGAAAAGGTGCAAAGCGACAGTGGTGATTCCCTCAGAGAAAAACTCTGGCGAAATATTCATTGTGTCGATCCATCGGCGACCAGCGCGATTATTCCTGTCGTGATCGGTGAAAATGAGGCGGCACTCGCGGTGTCGAGTCAACTTCGCGAGAAGGGCTATCTGGTTCCGGCGATCCGATTTCCCACGGTGCCCCGGGGAACCGCGCGGTTGCGGATTACCCTGTCAGCGGCGCACCGGGAAGAGGATGTAAAGAAATTTGTCGCTTCCGGTTTGCTATCAAATCGGTAGTTAAGCGCAGCCCGCGCAAAGTAGAGTTTCGGGTTGTTCCTTTAATCTCGCGAAGGGAATCCAGTTATGGCAGCGTTCGCATTTTCCATATTTGCCGAGATCGATGAGGTCCAGGGCGTATTCCAATCGGGGGAGACGGTCCTTTCTGCGTCGCTCACCTTCTTTAGCGATTTCCTGGATTTGCATGGCATCAAGTCGGGACAGTCGCCCGATCGACACATCCGGAGTGATTGCTTCCCGTTCCTCAGCTGATTCCGCTGAGCGTACCTGAAGTTTTTCGATCTCTTCTGAGATCAGCACTTCCAGTTCCACCAATTCGTCAACCGTAAGCATGGGTTACGATTGCCCTGATTCGCCTAATTGCCCAATGAATAATCAATCATTCGGCGGGTATTCGTTCGAGGATGCCGTCGCCATAGACCTTGTCCATCCCCATCGTTTTGAGATGAACATAGCCGATGTGGCAACCACAGGTCTGGTTTGGGCAGGCCTGTGGCTGCAGTTTGCCGGGGAACTGGTTTCCGTCGCGGTAGATATTACCCAACGGCGGTTCGTCGACAAAATGACAGCGCCTTGCATTTCCCTCGCCGTCGATGGTGAAGGACTCGTGACCGGCCCGGCAAGCTTTGCCTAGACTGTCGTGATAGGTGGTGTTGGTCCGGAAATGAGGGTCGATCGCAGCAAATGTTTTGAGATCACTTTCCTCGTAGTAACGAGGGTCCCGCTTGTAGGCATTCAGCCAGAGGTAGGTATTTGGGTTGAGCGCGGCGTGCAGTTTTTTGATATCATCTTCGGCCTCTTTTAAGGCCACTACTCCCACACTGTATCGGGCACCGATGTCATCAAGGTCCTGGCAGCGCGACAGAAATTTCTCAAACCTGACTTGAGTGGGGTGGTAGGTTGTCCAGAGTGCGGCGGTATCGAGGTCGCAGTCCCGGAGAAAATCGACGGGTGCGCTCAAGTTCGTCTGTATGGCGACTCGATAGACATGGGGTAGGTGACTGAGTTGTCTAATCGCATCGCGATAGTAGCGGTGGATCAGCGCTTCACCCCAGGGAGTCATTAAAATACCGATTTCCCGGTCGGTCTGATGTGCTACCCAATCGACAAATCGAAGCAATCGGGTTTCGTCGTCCTTTAGCTCTTCCCGGGTGTTCCTGGTTTTGGCAAATGGGCAGTATTCGCAGCCATAGTTACAGCTTGAGAGGGGACCGCGATACAAAATATTCCACCGTTTCATCAGGCTTGCAGGATAGGGCGTAGAGGAATCCGTAAGGATTTGCCATAAGATTCCGGCAGTCGGGCCGACGGTTTTTTCCCTGAATGCAGCGGGAGAAAATCCTTACGGATTCCTCTACAGAGACTTCGCAGCGGGACTGTACAGGGTACACTCCCGGACTGTACCCTGTACAACCGCTGACTGTACCCGGTACAGTCGAGGAAATATAAGATATCAACAATGATTGGAAGCGTCTTCAAAAGGCGGCTAAGATAGCTTCCGAATAATAAGCGATTCTTCACCGTAGATGCAAAATTTAATCCTCACTCTGAAGCACCTTTTCCAGGATTCGGCCGTGGCTCCGAACTCCAGGGTGCGTGTCCAGGGTATTGTGTCGCAGGTGAAATCCGCGATGGATGCGGCGGTTTGCAGTCTGTACATCTCTGATGAAGAGGGTGTTTTGACCCTTGTCGCGACCGACGGCCTGAATCCCGATTCGGTCGGTAAAATCACGCTTCACCCCGGCGAAGGGCTCGTGGGATGGATTGCGGAGAGCCATCACCCGCTCAATGTCGAGGATGCCAGCGAGAACCCGCATTTCCTTTATTTCCCGGATTCGGGGGAGGAAATTTACAAAGCTTTTCTGGGCGCCCCGGTGGTGCACAGCGGGAAGCTGGCCGGAGTTCTCGTCGTCGAAAAGAAGGAGCGGCGCAAATTCACTGAGGAGGAGGAATCATTTCTCGTCACGGTGGCAGCTCATTTGGGCGCGACAAATCCGGACGAATTTCAACCCGAGCCGGATCATCCGAGGGATGTCGAACCGGTAAAATCGGCATCGCTCCGATTCAAAGGCATCGCGGGTGGCCCCGGGGTGGGGATCGGGCGGGTCTTGTTTCTCTCGGGGACGGTGGACTTGATGACCAGTCCGGATGTCGAAGCGACCGATATTCCCGCTGAGATTCAACATTTCAGGGAGGCGGTAAAGGCGACTCTGGTAGAGCTTGCGGAAAGTCAGAGAAAAGTCGCGGACAGTGTTTCCAATGATGTAGCGGAGATTTTCTCTATCTATCAAATGTTATTGGAAGGTGCCGATTTCACCGGTGAGGTCGAGCGTGTTATCCATACCGGTAAAAGTGCGATATCAGCACTTCGCTCCGCAGTGGTGCATTTCACGACGCGCTTCGAGGAGATGGAGGACGAATACCTCCGGGCGAGAGGAGAGGATATTCGAAATCTGGGAAGTCGGGTCTACGCCCGTCTCCGAAATGTCGAGTCCCCGAAAATCGCTAAAGGGGATAAGGTAGTGCTTGCCGGCAGTTTGGTAAGTATATCTGACATTGCGGAGTACCCGATCGAGCAACTGGCGGGGATTGTATCAAAAGAAGGGTCGGCGCTTTCACATACGGCCGTTCTGGCCAAGGCTTTAGGCGTCCCTGCGGTGATGGGCGTCGGACATGTCGGGGATATTCCCGATGGCGCTCTGATGATTGTGGACGGTTATCAGGGGCAGATTTTCATCAATCCCGCGAAATCGGTAATCGCTGAGTTTCGTCGCCTCATCGCGATCGAATCGTCACTCGCAAAAGAGTTGGCGAAGCTGAAAGAGCTGCCGGCTGAGTCGACCGATGGATTTCGGATCCACTTGCATGCCAATACCGGCTTGCTGGCGGATATCACTCCGGGCTTGACCCATGGGGCGGAAGGAATCGGGCTCTACCGAACCGAGATTCCCTATATCGTTCACGGTTCATTTCCCGCAGAGGAAGAGCAGGTCGAGGTGTATCGTTCCGTACTCGATGCCTATGCGGGAATGCCGGTATATATGCGGACGCTCGATGTGGGTGGGGATAAGCCCTTGCCCTACTTTCCGTTCGAGGAGGAGAACCCCGCTCTCGGCTGGCGCGGGGTCCGCTTTACGCTGGATAACTCGGTCATTTTTATGACTCAGATCCGCGCGATGCTGAGAGCTGCCGGTGAGCATCACCAGCTCCACATCATTTTACCGATGATTGCTTCCGTTACGGAAGTTGATTCCTGCCTGAGTCTTCTCGAAACCGCTTTGGAGCAGTTGAAAGAGGAGGGGATTCCTGTGAGCCGTCCCCGGATGGGGATTATGGCGGAAGTGCCGGCGTCCATTGCGATTTTGCCGTTCCTCAAAGGAAAAATCGATTTTGTCTCCGTTGGTTCCAACGATTTGACGCAGTATCTGCTGGCAGTTGACCGGAACAATACCCGGGTGAGCGCTTTATTTGATCACGTCCATCCCGCGACGCTTCAAGCCGTCGAGGAAATTACGATTCGTAGCCGGGCACTTGGGATTCCAGTCAGCGTTTGCGGGGAAATGGCGGCGGATCCCTGTTCTGCGCTATTGTTGCTCGGGCTCGGCATTGACTCGCTGTCGATGTCGGCTTTCAGCATTCCGAGAATCAAATGGCTGATCCGGACGGTTTCCCGAAAAGAAGCGGAGGAACAGCTCGCATTTGTCAAACAATGCTCCGGACCCGCTGCGGTGCGGGTGTTGTTAAAGGAATTCCTGGTCAGTAAGGGGTTGGGACGTCTTTTCGAGCCTTTCGACAAGTGATCTGCCCGGTTCCGCGGCGCGGTAAGTGGCTGAAAGCCAGCGATTGGAGTTTTTTTGTGGCCTAATAAGTTCCGCATATCTTTCGTTTTTATAAGCAAATCCTGTTCCCCTTTTTGAGTCAGGCCGGTGTTTACCCGGTCTGAATTTTTTTATTTGCAGCAATCATCGAAATTTATCGCTATGAAGAAAATGACACGTCGCCGCTCACTCGCCCTGGGTATGATGGGAGTCCCGGGTGTGATGGGAGTCCCGGGTGTGATGCTTTCATCTCCGGATTTGATGGCAGAGCCCCGTACGCTGCCGATGTCGACGATTTTCAAAGGCAAAGATAAATTCGATAAAATCGTCGCTAAAGCGGTTCGGGAAAACTGGAAAAATTATCCAGTGAGCTCCCGGATGATACTTTTTGCGAGGGAATTGCACGGGACGCCATACGTGAACTACACACTCGAAATTGATGATCATATCGAGTCGCCGTCGGTAAATTTTGAGGGACTGGATTGCTGGACTTTTTTCGAAACCACGCTCGGCCTTTCGAGAATGATTATGCGGCCCCGGGCTCAATATTCGCAGGAGGATCTACTTCGGGAAATTCAGTGGACCCGGTATCGGGGAGGGAACTGTTCCAGTTGTTACCTGGATCGAATTCACTACCTCGCCGAATGGTTTTTCGAAAATGAAGCGCGGGGCAACGCCACCGATATCACCCGTGAACTGGGTTACGCTCAGCGCATTACGGGGAGAAAGATCAGCGAGATGACTGTCCTTTGGAAACACTACCGGTATCTCCGCGAGAATCCGGATCTGAGAGCCCCGATGAAAAAATGGGAAGATTATGTGGCGAGGCTTCCGGTTCACTATATACCGAAAAGCCAGGTCTCAAAAATCGAGCCGAAACTTCAGGATGGTGACATTATCGGAATTGTGACAGGCGGGCACGGAGGGTTCTGCTCTCACGTCGGGATTACGATCCGGACTAATGACAAGGTGGCTCGTTTCATGCACGCTTCGAGAAATTATCGGAAAGTGGTGATTGATAAATCGGTTTCCGGTTACCTGAATTCATTCCGGTCCCACGCCGGAATTATCGTAGGCCGTCCTCTTGAGGTCGATAAGGCCGTGCTGGATCCCAATCAGTACCAGTCAAATCTGCGGCGTCTGATCGGCTGATTTTTTCGTCAATATGGCCTGAAAAGAGGTTTGATATCGTCCCGACTCAATTGAGGGTAACGGGACACGATGAATTTACGAAACCGTTTATTGGTTAAAGGCCTCTTAGCTCTCCTCGCCCTCTGGTTCGTTGTTGCCGTGGTCACGAGGTGGGCTGGCTCGTTGACTCCGACTCCGGCCAAAATCGAAAAATTCGTCGCAAAGAATCCACTTTCCGAGATCGAAGATCCCGACGAACGGAAACGTGTCATTTCCCGGGTCGCCGAGATGATGAACCAGCTTGACCCCGAGGATTTGAGGGATCTGGAGCGACGCGGAACCCGTGAGTCCCGCGAAGCGATATTGCGTTCAATGACTCCCGAAGAGCAGTGGTTTTTCATGGAAAAGCGGATGGGTAGAGCCTTCAGCCAGATGATGGAAGTCTTCAACGAAATGGAGCGGAGTGAGCGCAAAGCCACGGTCGAGAGAGCGCTGTCTCAGCTTCGTAAAAACGAGGGCGGAAACGGCCCGATGGACGAGGCCAGCCCGGAAATGGTGGAGAAAATCGCCAGCGCCGGGATGAAAGCTTATTTCGAGGACTCTTCAGCTGAGACCAAGATGGATCTGGCTCCGCTGATGGAGGAGATCCAGAGTATCATGAGTAACCCGGGGAGACGGCATCGGAGGCAGGGACAATGACGGGTGCCAAAATCAAGAGACAGGCGGGAATGACTCTGATGGAAATTCTCGTAGTGGTGGGAGTGGTTTCTTTACTTTTAGCGTGGGGAATTCCCTCCTTCTCCCGGATCAAAGATAAAGGTTATGCTATCCAGTGTACCTCCAAGCTTCGCCAGATCGGTGTCTCTCTGAATGCCTATCTCGGAGACAACGGCCTCGTTTTTCCAACCCTCGCACCGGGTAGAGAAAGTCGCGATGATGAAACGCCGGTGTTGGAGACCGTTCTTAGGGATTATGTGAGCGCGGAAACGGTTTTCCAGTGTCCATCGGATCACGAACAGCTTTTTGAGAAAACCGGGTCCAGCTATTTCTGGAACAGTCTGGTTAGTGGTCAAAAAATGGGTAACATGAACCTTCTCGGCATCGTGAAACAGGAAGCGGGAATTCCACTGGTTTCAGATAAAGAAAACTTTCACAAACATATCGGTGGTGAAGTCAATATTCTCTATGCTGATGGTCATATTCAGAAAGAACTGCAGTTCACGGTCGAATTGGATTAGTCTATGTTAGAGGTTCGTCATCTCAGTAAATCGTTTTCCCGTAAAGCACCTGCTGCTCTCAGCGATGTTTCATTTACGGTGGAGCGCGGCCAAATCTGCGGTCTGTTGGGACATAATGGAGCGGGTAAAAGCACCGCGCTGGGTGTGATGCTGGGGATGGTATATCCCGATGAAGGCGAGGTCATCATTGATCAATGTTCGGTGCAACAGGAACGCGAGAAAGCGATGCGAAAAGTCGGCGCCATCTTCGAGGCACCGAGCTTTTACGAATATCTGACGGGGTGGAAGAATCTGAAAATTCTCACTGCATATTCCGGAGGGGTATCGACCGATAAGATTGCTGAAGTCGTGGAATGGGTTGGTTTAAGCGAGCGGATTCACCACCGGGTCGGAACCTACAGCCACGGGATGCGGCAACGATTGGCACTGGCTCAGGCGCTGCTGCCCGGGCCGGAGTTTCTTCTGCTCGATGAACCGACCGATGGCCTTGATCCGGAAGGGATCGTGGAGTTCCGCTCGCGAATTTTGGAGCTGCGTGATCGGTTGAATATTACCGTACTACTCAGTTCCCACCTCCTCGGTGAGGTGGCTCAGGTTTGCGATAAAGTGGTGATTCTCCGGAAGGGAAAACTCGTTTTCGATGGGCCGGTCAATCAGATCGCTGATCAGCGGGCCATCTATCGGGTCAAAGCGGAAGACGTCACGTTGGAGGAAATTGTAGCGGCGGCGGCCGACTTCGATGCAACTTTGGTTCCGGGTGGTGAAATCAGTTTTCCATCCGAGGTGCGCCCCGACGAGTTATTGACGTTTCTGGTCGGGCGGAAGCAGTTCCGAATTTCAGAGTTCACTCCGAAATCGGATTCGCTGGAAGCGATGTATATGGAGCTGAGTCAAAAGGAAGAGGAGGCACCGCGATGATCTCATTTATTCATCAATTAGGTTGGGAACTATACCGGATGTTTGCCCGCCCCCGAACCTATATCGGATTCGGAATTTTCCTGTTATTTGAATTGTTTTTTTACCTACTTTGGTCCCGGGAGAAATCCGGGATCGAGAAATTTATCAATCAGCTCTCCGGAGGAGCAGAGGAGTATTTTTCGGCAATCACTTTTGGCTTTCTGATCCTGATCGCCACCATGTTCCTGCTCGGCGTGATCTCTGTGTCCCTGGTATCGGGCGATATCGTGGCGAAGGAAACGGAGGACGGAAATTTGCGGCTCCTGCTTGCCAGACCGGTCTCGAGAATTCGCCTCCTGACGATCAAATTTATCTCCTGTCAGATCTATACTCTGGTTCTCTTCCTCTTTGTCGGAGTCAGCGCCCTTGCTTTCGGGGTGATGAGTCGCGGCTGGGGAGGGGGATTTCTGGTCTGGGCACCGGATTTGCCGAAAGTCTCGCTTTTCAGCTGGGGCGAGGGCTTGATCCGCTATTTCGGAAGTGTGGTGGTCTTTTCCTTGTTTTATCTACCGGTCAGCGGGATCGCTTTTTGCCTGAGTTGCCTTAAAATTAAGCCTGCCGCAGCGGCGATTATTCCAGTCGGAGTGATTTTGGCGGATTCGATTCTCCACAAAATCCCGTTGCCGATAATGGATGATTTCCGTCCCTATTTGATGACGGAGCGCATCAACGGCTGGCTCTATATTTTCTACGAAAATATTCCCTGGGCCAAGTTGCTCGAGTCGGCCGCCTGGTTGGTCGGCTTCGGCCTGAGTGGATTCGTGCTCGGATGCGTCGTCTTTTTAAGACGCGATATCAAATCGTGACCGGCCTCGCACCAATTACTGAGGAACAGGTGGCGGAGGAATCCGGGCGCTCGATCCGTTTCCGCTTGGAACGGAAATCGGTGGTCCAGTGATGATCGAATCAATCGGGTCGTTGGGAATAATCTCAGGTTCCGGCGTCGTCATAACCGGAGGAGCCTGTGCCGGAGCCGGCGCTGCGGGTGCTGGCGGTGAAGTCATCGGAGTAAATGCGGGAACACTGCCACCGCCGCCGGAACTTGGAAATTCGCGGAAAATACCACCCTGTCGCGGAGTCACCGAAACGCTGGGAGCCGGAGTGCGTTGAACGGTTCCGTCGGGAGAGACCGGCGCATAGGGATCGTAAGGATCGGATGGAGGTTGCACCGTATTCTGCGGCATGCCTGCGATGCCGGTGTACGGCGGCGGGCTGGAGCTGATCACGGTTTGTTCGGTGTCAGTTACTCCGGAGAAATTGCGCGCTCCGGGAGTCATCGAATCGATCATCCGTGGAAACCCGGAAATGGAATCCCGCTGCACCCAGATGGTTCGCAAGACCGCGCCATTGGTGCCCGAAATATAAATCGAGCCGACCAACCGATGAGTGGCATCGACCAGTTCGAGTTTCCAGACCGTTTCGCGGGAAAACTCTTTGAGCTGAAGAAAATAATCGCAGCTGTCGAAACCTAACCTCGCTTTGCGGGCCTCTGCTTCTGCGATGGTGAACGCGGCCACGCTGTCGACGCCGATGTCGGAAACTTTAAAGAACCCGTTCGGAACATCCGCAGGGTAACGTCGGCTGTCCGGCCCACCGTCCTGAACCACTCCTGATGATGCCCGGTAATGATGGAGCACTCCGGTGGCATTGGCGTCGTAGGTGATGACATCCCACTGCAGGGGCTGCGGCTGGCCGCCGGTGGCACGAAGTTCCGCGATCCATTGGGTGGCCCCGTCCCCGAAGCGCGCCCGGATCTGTTCCAGCGCATCGACCGCTGAAACGGTGCGAAATTGTTGCCCGTAACCCGGTGCCATCGTGATCCCGAGGCCCAGAAGCAACAGACAAAATTTTTGGAAAATCGCAGTACTCATCGAATTGAAACGTTTTGAAAGGGTGAATCATTAGGGCGGTATGCGCCCGGGATTGGGCAATACTATCAATGGTTCTTCGCTGGATTCCAGTTGATTACGCACTGAAAATCCGACCTGAAAAAGGTGAAAAAGTTGGATAGATTTGGACGAACGCAACGCTATCGTACGGAATGATTAAATTTTCGCTTCTACTGTGCTGCTTGTATACCGCCTTTCTGACCGTCCCGGCAAATGCCCAAACCAAAACCGCAAAAAAGCCCAATCCGGCGATGGCAAAGGTAGAGGATGTGGCTGGATTGCCGAGGGTTCTTCTCATTGGCGATTCTATTTCAATTGGTTACACCGTGGGAGTCAGAGAGCTTCTAGCTGGAAAGGCCAATGTTCACCGCCCCTTAACCAATTGTGGACCGACGAGTCGGGGCCTTGCTTCGCTCGATGATTGGCTGAAAACCGGCGGGGAAGGGAAGAAGTGGGACGTCATTCATTTCAACTGGGGACTGCACGATTTGAAATACCTCGGGGCAGATGGCAAAAATCTTGCTGATCCGGCAGATAAAAACAGTAAGCAGCAGATCCCTCCCGCCGACTATGAGAAAAACCTTCGGACACTCGCTGAAAATTTGAAAGCCACGGGGGCCAAAGTTATCTGGCGAAACACCACACCGGTTCCTCCCGGAGCTGCGGGGCGGGTCGTTGGGGACTCAGTAAAATACAACGACATTGCCGCTAAAATTATGAAAGATCTCGATATTCCGACTCACGACCTGTTTACGATCTCTAAAGAGAAAATGGATGTGATGATGAGACCTGCCAATGTTCATTTTACGCCTGAAGGGAACAAAATACTTTCGAAGTCAGTTGCAGAGGTAATTATGCCAATGTTAGAGCAGTAAAAACCTTCTCGACTTTCCATTCCGCAATCTTTACCATTTCAATACCGTGCAAGAATACGCCTACATTCACGACGAGGACAATGTGCCTGAAACCTTTCAGGAAATGCCGTTCCTCGAATCCTTTTCCAAAGACCATCTCGATCAGGTGTTGCACGCCAGCGCCATTATCGAGTGTGAACTGGGAGATGTTATTATTAAGGAAGGTGACGAAGCTTCCCGAATTTATATTCTCATTGGCGGGAGCGTCGCTGTGGTAAAAGGAGAGGACGAAATTGTCACGATGGACACCGTCGGGGATATTTTCGGAGAGCTGGCAGCGCTGGAAGATGAAGTGAGATCTGCGTCCGTGATCGCTAAAGGCAAGGCTTTTTGTCTGGCGGTGGATCAGCGCTTTCTGGAGCATGTCATGCCGAAGGAATCGAATCCCGAATTCTACGCATCGCTCTACGAATTCATCGCGAAATTGACGACAAAGCGCCTCAAAGCCACCTCAGCCTATCTCGCCGAAGTGGACGAGGAACTCCGCGCTGCGAAACGGCAGATTCAGGAACTGAAGGCCAAGTAAATTACTTGGTGTCAGGTAATGACGTAGTCCCTGATTTCGAGAGTTGACGAAAAGGCGTCAATTCACCTAGCTTGGTGGTTATGAAACTAGGCTCCTGTACTCGTCGTCACTTTTTCAAAACTACAACGACCGGAGCTGCCGGGATCAGTATCCTCACCTCGAACAAGACGATCTGGGCCAATCAAAAGCCGGTCGTCGGGGAAGGGGAATTTCGTTTTGAATGCGAGCACTTCTGGGGTGTGCTGCCGGATGCTCACAGCTACGGTGGCGCGTCGCATGGAACCGCTTTTGATGAGCAGGGCCAGCTCTATGTTAGTCATCAGGGAACGCCCGGTTCGGTATTTGTTTTTGATCCGGAGGGGAAACTTGTCAAAGCGATGTTCCCGGAACATAGCAAGGGTAAGGGCAGGGCATCGGGACACGGGATCGATATTCGCAAAGAGGCCGACGGGAAAGAGTATATTTATTTGTCACCTTCCGACGGGGGGATGGCTTTCACCAAAGCTACCATTGATGGCGAAATCGTCTGGTCGCGTGGTAAAAGTGAATTGGAAAAAGACTCCGGCGTGGAGCTGGCCCGGTATCGGCCTACCAATCTGAGTTTTGGGCAGAATGAAGACGTGTTCCTCGGTGACGGTTACGGCTCTGGTTACATTTTTCGATATACAAAAGACGGCAAATTCCTGAGTGTTTTCGGGGGAAGCGGAACGGAGGACGGCAAGTTCAAAACACCTCACGGGCAATGGCTCGACTCCCGCGATGGCACGCCGAAAACCTGTGTCTGTGATCGGGCTAACCAGCGGCTTCAGTGGTTCGATATGGAGAATAACCACCTCAAAACCATGGATGGATTTCTGTTCCCGGCCGATATTGATATTCAGGGCGACATCATGTGTGTGCCGGATCTCCATGCCCGTGTAACCCTGCTCGATAAAGGCAACCGGGTTCTCGCTCATTTGGGGGACGACGAAGCTTGGCGCGCCCGGGTGCTCGATAAAAGCGAGAAAATGCGGGCGACCACGGACAAATGGAAAGCGGGAAAATTCATCCATCCTCACGATGCAGCATTTGATAAAGCGGGAAATATCTTTGTCGCGGAATGGGTGGTGGGTGGTCGTCTTACGAAGTTGAGAAAACTGTCTTGATGGTTTGAATTTGAATAAGATCGGCGACTGAAATTCGACTTGAATCTGTTTCAGGTTCAGTGGATGAAAGGCAATACCGATCGAATGGATAAAACAGAGATTATTGATGCGTTAAAGTCGCAGCTGCGTGAGCAATATCGCCGTGCGGTGGCGGCGGTTCAGGACGCTGCCGAAGCTGCCACCGGCGAAGATGCCAAAGCAGAGAGTAAGTACGACACTCGCGGGCTGGAAGCCTCATATCTCGCCGCCGGTCAGGTTGAGCAGGCGGATCGTCTCGCCAAAGAATTGGCAGCGGTAGAGGCGTTTCATTTCCCCGATTTTACCAGTCGGTCTTTGATTGAGCCCGGGGCTTTAGTTGAGGCAAAGCTCGACGGTAATTCCGTTTACTACTTACTGGCGCCGGGTGGCGGCGGGCTCACTATCGAATCCGGTCAGGCAACGATTACGGTATTGGGGAACGAAGCGCCGTTACGTGGCCATTTACTCGATCAGAAAGTAGGTGGCCGGGTCGAAAGACCTCCGCTGGAAATCACCGCGATTTGGTAGTCTCTAATAGATCAATGCCTCCGAAGCGACAAAATGCTCTCCATACGGTAGGCTATGCTCTTCTAGCAGCGGTCGCGTTCCTGGCGTCGATACTTTTCGCCATTTTTGCCGTTCTGTTTTTCGGTAATTTCCACCTTCCAAATCTTTGGCACCTATTTGTGCTGATCTACACGTTGAGTATGCCCGTTCTCACGGTTGGTTCTTTTGCCGTTTTCAGATCCCGGCCCACACGTCTTACCCAAATTGCATTTCTCGCGATTTGCGTATTGGCATTTTTTACCTATTTCCTGTGGGCGTTTCCCGCCTCTAAAGGACTTATCCACTAGGTGGTCAGGGACTTAATTCTCGTCCACCGTTTCATCCCGCTGATAGATGGGAAGCTGGCGGTAGGGGACGGTAAAGGACAGGATCACCATTGAGGTGGTGTAGGCGTCGCTCTTCCCTTTGCCCTTTTTATTCCATCCACCGTCTTCTCCCTGGCGGGCCATGTATTCTTCATACATCCAGTCGGCGTATTTTTCCCAGTAACTTCCGCCGAGCTGGAACATGGCCTGTGCGTTGTAGTAGTTCCCGTAAAATTCGTGAGATTTTGACACGGTTTTTTTCCGGATTTCCAATATGTAGTCACCGGATCGGTAGTTGGACTCCAATCCGTGGAGACCGCAGAGCTCAAGACAAAGTAGACCGCAGCCGGTAAGGGTTTCGGAATGTCCGAAGGCATCGTGGTAACCGAATCTCCCGCTTTTGGTATCGTGATTGCCCAGCACATATTTAACGGCACTGTCGATCGCTTCGTCCGGGATTTGAGCCCCGTTCAGTTTTGCGGAGCGCAGGGCCATCAATGCCCAGCCGCTACAGGACAGGTCGGAGTCCCGTGAGTCCGGCTTGTAACGCCAGCCGCCGGTGTGTTGTTCGTTCTTTTTGACCGCCTGAGAGCGAAGGATCATTTCGGTGGCGCGGCCCAGCACTTTTTCGAGCGTTTCCTGCCGTTCCGGCTCCAGCATGCCGCTGCATTCCGAAAGAAAAAGGGTTGCGATGTTATGGGCGTACATGAGCCCGTTCCCGGAGGACCCGCGGTCGAGGAGGCCGTTGGATTTTTGACTCTCCAGAACGTAGTCAATACAGAGATCTATGTTTTTGGCATACTTGCCATAGCCCGGAGTGTGTCCTGCGGAGAGAAAAGCCATCCCGGCGAGAGAAACGATGCCGACCGATTTCCCGTAGTTGCTGTCGTAGGTGCCGTCGGGTCTCTGGAAGTCGGATAGGTAGGTCAGACCGCGCTCGACGGATGCCTCTACCTGTTTGCGATGTTTCTGAAAGACGCTGTTGGAGAGGGTGGACTGAGCCTGGGCTTCAGGTAGTAAGGCGGTAAGTGTAAAAACCAGCGCTACTGACATCCACTTTTGAACGGCTGTTTTGAAGGTGCGGTTTGGTTTCATCGTGTTTTTCGAGGCGTTTGCTAGTCTTCGTCGACAGTTTCGTCCCTCTGGTAAATAGGAAGCTGTCGGTAGGGGACGGTGAAAGAAAGGATCATCATTGCGGTGCCGTAACTGGATGCGACGCGACCGTTGGTCCAGGATCCGTTAGGGTTTTGTTTGGGTAGGTATTCCTGATACATCCAGTCCGCATATTGTTCCCAATAGGTGCCGCCGAGCTGGAACATGGCCTGAGCATTGTAGTAATTGGCGTAGTACTCGTGGGCGCGATCGATGATGTAGTTGCGATGCTGAAGAATGAAGTTACCGGCTTTGTAGGTGGACTCGGTTCCGTGAAATCCGCAGAGTTCGAGGCAGAGGAGGCCACATCCGGTGAGGGTCTCGGAGTTACCCCAGGGATCGACGTAGCCGAATCGGCCGGATTCTTTGTGGTGATTGCGGAGAACGTAGGCGACGGCTTTGTCGATGGAGCGATCGGGAATTGCCGCGCCGTTTAACTTGCCGGAGCGCAGTGCCATCAGAGCCCAGCCGCTGCAGGAGAGGTCAGAGTCTTTCGAGTCCGGTTTGTAGCGCCATCCGCCGGTGTTGCCTTCGTTCTTCGGCTGGGCCTGCGCGGCGAGAATCAGCTGGGTGGCACGGGAGAGGACCCGCTCCAGCTTGTCCTGTTTTTCGGAGTTGACCATTCCGCTGATTTCGGAAAGAAAGAGTGTCGCGATATTGTGGGCATACATCAGCCCGTGGCCGGAGTCGCCGTGATCGAGAATTCCGTTGCTGCGCTGGCTGGAAAGTACGTAGTCGATACAGCGATCGATATTTTCCGAATACTCGCCGTAACCCGGGGTGTGGCCGGCGGAGAGGAAGGCCATTCCGGCAAGTGAAACCACTCCAACTGAGCGACCGTAGGAGTCATCAAAGGTGCCGTTGGGGTTTTGAGTATTGGCGAGGTGATCCAGTCCGCGGGACACGGCTGATTCGACCTGGGTTTTGTGTTTCTGAAAAACGGCGTTGGAGCGGCTCTGTGCGTTGGCAGTAGTGGAAAGGGTGAGAAGTATAAGTAGGCAGGCGGCGAGGATGACCGGGAAATGCTGACGTATTCCTCTACCTGAAGGACTGTACAGGGTACAGTTTGAGACTGTACCCTGTACAGTCTGCGGTGCTTGATCAAACGGGTTGCGACACCGTTCTACGAAGAACCTTGGGGGCGCGCTCAATGTGGTCCGATGGTTTGCGAAATTCAGCGGCATTACTTTTTATCGGCTTCTTTCGCGATGACCTGGAAATATCGACCGACCAATTCGCGGTATTCGGCGGGCAGATTGGTATCGATGGCGGTGGCGTTTCCTCCGGTGAGAGCGCCTTTGAATCTGGCCCAGTCTTTTGCGGTAATTCCAAGTTCCTGTAGCTCAGGCGGAATACCGCTGCCGTCGGCATCGGCCATTTTGGCGCCTTCGTTTGGCTTGTTGCCTTCGCCCGGTTGTTCGGACATTTGCTGCTCCTGTTGCTGCTGATTGGGTTGATCCTGAGGGCCGGGCTGCGCCTGCTGTCCCATTTGACCGAGTTGCTGCATGGCCTGTTGAGCCAATTGCTGAAGTGACTCGGCCGCCTGCTGAGAGCGTTCGGCGGCTTCCTGGGAATTCTGGGATTGAGCGGACTGGGAAAGTTCGTCGAAACTTTCGGCCATCTGCTGACTGTCGGCGAGACGGTCATCCTGCTCCGAGGGCTCGAGCCCTTTCAAGGTCTGACCGATCGCTTCGGTGGCTTTTGCGAGACTCTTCGCGGCGGTTTCGAGGGAGCGTTGGGCCTGTTGCTGATCCTGCTGACCCCGGGCCATGGACTGCTGGGCCTGGGGCGAGAGCTGACCGGGAGGAACCTTGCCCTGGCTTTCGGCCTGAGATTGCTCCGCCTGAGCTCGTTCCAAATCCTGTTTGGCCTGTTGCGTCTGATTTTCCGCACTGCGGAGAAAGTTTGAGGCGTGACCGGCTTCGTAGCGGCTCTGTCTTTGATTCAAGTTTTCGAGAGTGTCCTCGAGAGCCTGAGACTGGCTTTCAAGTTCGGCCGTTTCCGTGGAAAGTTGCTCTTCCATTTTGGCGATGGCCTCCTGAAGATTACCGGCTTCAACTGCTGCCAGCTGTTCTGCAACTGCCGCCTGGCGTTGCGCCAATTCACTGAGAGTCTCCGCTGCTTTTTGAGACTGCGGACTGGGCTTTTTGCCTTTCGGAGCCTGAGCCTGTTCACCATTTTCCCCTTGAGGCTGCTCACCGTTTTGGGCTTGGGCTTGCTCACCCATTTCGCCTTGTGCCTGCTCGCCGTTCTGGGCCTGGGCTTGCTCACCCATTTCGCCTTGAGGCTGCTCACCGTTTTGGGCCTGGGCTTGCTCACCGGTTTCGCCTTGAGGCTGCTCGCCGTTTTGAGCCTGGGCTTGTTCATCGGTTTCGCCTTGAGGCTGCTCGGCGTTCTGTGCCTGGGCTTGCCCACTCATTTCGCCCTGAGGCTGTTCACCGTTCTGGGCTTGAGCTTGTTCGCCCATTTCGCCCTGGGGCTGCTCGGCGCTCTGAGCTTGAGCTTGTTTGCCTTTCTCGCTCTGGGCCGGGTCGCTCTGCTGATTCTCAGCGTTCATCTCAGCAGCCTCCGGCGGCGAGGCGGCTTCCTGAGCTGCCTGGGCGAGAGATTGGCTGGCTTCACGGGCGGCTTCCGCTGCGTTTTCGAGCTGTTCCTCTTTGAGAGATTCTGCGGCATCCTGGGTCTGCTCGGTGGCTTTGCTCAAGGATGGCGGGGTCGGAGCAGGGCTTTGCGTTTTTTTCGATTCCGCATTTTCCTGATTGGCTTTTTCGGCGTTTTGGTTGGCTGCTTCCGGCTTTGCCTGCTCCTGATTTGCCTGGGCGAGTTCTTCCTGAACTTCGCGGGTTTCTTTGGCAATCTGCTGCTGCATTTTCTGGAGCTGATTCATGATCTGTTTCTCCAGCGCGGCCTGTTGTTCCGGATTTTGGCGACTCGCGGCGGCCTCCTGAGTCATCTCGCGAATTTCCTTCTGGTTCTCGGCGAGTTCTTTCGCTTTTTCAGCCAGCTCGCCGCTCTGCTCCTGCTGCTTTTGGAGGATTTCTTCAAGAGCTGC
The DNA here is from genome assembly GCA_029213005.1 of Verrucomicrobiales bacterium. GTDB lineage: Bacteria > Verrucomicrobiota > Verrucomicrobiia > Verrucomicrobiales > DEV007 > Arctic95D-9. The sequence goes on along the minus strand of JARGPI010000011.1, from coordinate 146,017 downwards.
GGCATTGTCTTTGAGCATTTCGCCGAGTTCTTCCTGAACGCGATCCTGACGTTTTTTGAATTCGTTCATGGCCTGCTCCTGCTGCCGGTTCATTTCCTGTTGCTGCTGCTCGTTGGCGGCGGCGTTTTGCTGTTGCTGCTCGAATTCTTCGGCTTTGCGGGACGCCTCCTGCGCGAGTTCGCGCTGGTCGTTGGCCATTTCATTCAGCTGAGCAATGGCTTCGCGGTCTTTTTCGGACTCTTTGATCGAGTTTTCCACGTCTTTGAGTTCGGCGATAGCCTGCTCGATTTCTTTGAGTGCTTCGCGGGCTTCTTTGACGCGTTCGTCCTTCTCATCGGTCATCGGGATGAGGTCGGCTTTTTCACGGGCAGCTTCGATTTCCTCTTTGGCAATCTCCTCGAGGGCTTCGGCTTGAGGCTTAAAGACCGAGTCTTCGAGTTTTTCGGCGATTTCTTTCAGGGTATCAGCCGCTTCTTTGGTTTCCTCGCGGAAGTGATCCAGATCCCGCTCGGCGTTTTCATTGATTTCGTCTTTGCGGCTCAACTCCCGTTCGGCATGTCGAATGTCACTTTTCGCCCGCTCGAGATCGTCCCGGGCGTCTCCAATCGCCTTGGTCAGCTCTTTTTTCTGGGCATCGATGGTTTGCTCAGCGAGGGATTTTGCATTTTTATCGATCAGGATGGTGATGGTCTCGCTGATGCCCTCACCCGGTCCGCCATAGATCTCAGGTCGGTTGTCGAGGGCGCGGATTTGGACCTGAAGCCGGTTCTGATTCGGTTTCAAATCAAGAGCGGCCAGATTTAGCGTAGCAAGACCTTTCCAAGTTTGAGGGCGGGCCGTGGTCGACGGGGTTGGCTGAACGAGTACTCGAGGATTGGCCTCGTCGTTCGGAGTGACTAAAATAGCGACTTCGCTAAATCCGTAATCTTCTCCGACCTGGTAATCGATCGGCAGCACTTCGACCGGTTTGAGGCGAAGTTCACGGGCGAGGGGATTGGTGATTTTCAAAACCGGAGCCCGGTCGGGAATGGACTGAATGGAAAACGGAGTTCGCTCGTTTTCGAATTCATCCATGTCTTCGAGATCGAGCCGCCAGGTTCCGCTGGTGGCGTTTTTCATCGTGAATTTCGAGGTCACGATGTTTCCGGTGACGTCGGTGTCGCCTAATTCCCGGGAGTCGTTGAGGATGGTTTTAGCTTTCCAGACTTCCTTGTTCACAAAGGACGTGACCGTGATTTCCGTGTTGGCCACGGCTTTGATTTCACCGGAGAGGCTTTCTTCTTCCACGGCTTCGAGCTGAGTGTATTCGGGGTAGTCGTAACGGATGACGCGCTTTTCAATGACCGGTGGGGAAACCGCCTCGACTTGATAGTATTTACTCAAAGCAGCTCCGGCCCTGACGCGGTAGGAGAAATTTTCCTGCACGCTCGGAAAGGTGATACTGAACTTCTGGGCTCCATCGTCGGTGTCTCCCATCGAAGTCATTCGCTCGACTGACTCGGTGCCGTCGGCAAGGGTTCGCCGCAACTCGGCGCGCCTCAATTTGTCGTGTCGGATCGTCAGGCCGATGGTGAGTTCCTTCCCTTTGGAAATCCGGATATCTCCGGGTGTGACGACCATGGTGTCGGCATAGGCATTTCCGATATTGGAAAAGGGGGCGATGGCCCGGGCCAACAGCTTCCAGCCGTGATTGGGGAAAACCAGAAGGACCACGGCGAGGATTGTGAGGCAGATCGCCGCCAGTTTGATGAATTTTGCGGCGCGACCACCTTTGAACTCCTTTCGGGGATCGACATTTTCAACATCGAGCACGGCGGAGTCGACCACGGCTTTGATCAATTCTTCGGAGCCTTTGATTTCCTCCGGGTCGTTGCTGCTGAGAAGTTCGACTGCTGTTGAAATCCGTTCCTGCAATTCGGGGTGACGCACTTCGAGGATTCGGGCGACGTGAGTGAGGCTGAGCTTTCTCGATAGGGGGCGAACTAAAAACCACCACCCGGAAAAGAGGGTTACGAGGAGTCCCAGGATCGATAAACTCCATCGGATCGCACTTGAGAAAATCGTCACCGAAGCATCGATCGCCATGATAGTCAGCAGGCTGAGAAGGCCAATCGCGAAAGTTGCAAAAATACCCCTGACAAGAAGTAGTCGCCTCACTCGCCAGATGATCGACTGAAGCTTATCAAGTATTGGTTTGGGTAATTGTTCGAGCGTAGCTTCGAAAGTGCTCATAACCGCCAAACTGCCAGAGGAAGTGAACGGTAGCAAGAGCCATATTGGCGTCTAATTCGAGGTTTTTTGAATCGACTTGAAGCGGGCTTTTCGCTTATTTCGGCATCTGATCGAGCAGCTCTTTGATCTTTCCGATCCGGTTTTCCGGGTGGGGATGGGTGCTCAGCATTTCGGGCGGGCGGGGGCCTTTGGCGGATTCTTTCAATATCTCAAGAACGCCGAGAAGCTCGCGGGGGTTGTAACCGGCGTGATACATCAACCAAGCCCCGATGCGGTCGGATTCATATTCATCCTCGCGACCGTAACGCGTTGAGAGAACCTGATTTACCATCGATGCAACCTGTTGGGTTCCCACACCACTGTCTCCTCCAACGGCGACTCCGATTCCGGTGCCGATACTGGCGAGGAGGCCCGATTTGGACATCTGTTCGTTGGAGTGCTTCGCGACGACGTGTCCGACCTCATGCCCGAGCACGCCGGCGAGTTGATCTTCGTTTTTCAGATTTTTATACAATGCGGCAGTGATAAAGATTTGGCCGCCGGGCAGGGCAAAAGCATTGATCATATTTTCATCCCCGAGGAGGTGAAATTCGAAAGGATAGGGGATCGGTTCGCCGTGGCGGGCGAGCCGGTTGACGTTGGCGACCAGTTTTGCACCGACCCGGTCGACGGTTGCCTGGGCCTGGGCATCGGGGTGCTGACCTCCGCCCTGCTGGATCATTTTGGACACGGATTGAAGCCCGAGTTGGGCCTCCTGCTGAGGCGTCAGAGCGATTCGCTGCTGTTCCCCGGTGTAGGGATTCATGACGACTTTGGTGGTCGAGAGAAATTTGATGAAGCCGAACGCGATGATCACGAGGAGGATGACCAGGCGCGCGGTCAGTCCCATTCGGCTTCGGCCTCGGAGGTAGGATCTACTCATTTCCTGTTATCTAACCACAGGTTTCAAATCGGCGAAATCAAAATCGAGTGCCGAAATGGTATTGGATTCCGATCGCTTTTTTCCTGTAAAGGTGATTTAAATAGTCGGGTCTACCGATTCTTTTTTAGATATGAATGCTCAATACCCGGATCTTGCTGGAAAACAGGTAATTATAACCGGAGGTGCCAACGGGATCGGGGAATCGATGGTGAGGCTGTTCAGCGAGCAGGGCGCTGTGATCCATTTTTGCGACATCGATGCGGAGAAAGGTGCGGCGTTAGAAGCGGAACTGGAAAATTGCCGGTTTACCGAAGTGGACCTTGAGCAGCCGGATCAGATCGCAAGCTGGATTGGCGCGATTGAAACCATTGATTTGTTAATTAACAACGCAGCGAAAGATCCCCGGATTCCCTTACAGGATCTCACGGTCGAGGCCTGGGACAGTCTGGTGGCACTGAATCTCCGGGCTCAAATGCTTACAGTGCGGGAATCGAGTTCGAAATTTCGCAGGCCGGCTTCGGTGATCAATTTCAGTTCCATCACCTTTCATCTCGCTCCGGCTGAGATGGCGGCTTATGTCGCGACCAAAGGAGGGATTTTAGCGATGTCGCGGGCTTTGGCGAGAGAGTTGGGGCCGTCGGGCGTTCGGGTTAACACGATTTCACCGGGATGGATCATGACGGAGCGCCAACTGCGTGAATTTGTCGACGAAGGGACCAAGGCGATGATCCGTGAGAGGCAATGTCAGCCCGAACTGCTCGAACCGGAAGAAATCGCACAAATCGCTCTCTTTCTTGCCAGCTCGGCAAGCGGGGCTTTGACCGGTCAGGAAATACTCGCTGACCGGGGTTGGTACTTCTCGTAGCGGTTACTCGAAATAGGTATCTTCGTGAGAGTAGGGAGGGGCGCAGCAGCAGAGCAAGCGAAGCTCCGATTCACCTTGAGCTTTGATTTGATGCCACTTTCCGGCAGGGATCAAAATCGCATCGCCAACGGTGACCTGGGACGTTTCGCCCTCGATTTCCATGAGGCCTTCCCCGGCGGTGATGTAATAAAATTCTTCGCTCAATTTGTGGTAATGCCGCTCGGTTTCCCCTCCGGGAGGGAGCGCTGCCTCTGCGAGGCTCTGCTTTTCCACCGGGGCATTGGTCGAGTCGAGAATGCTGCGGATCGTGGATCCGTCAGCTGTGGTGAATGGGGTTTGTTCGTCGAGTTGGTTAATCGTCATAGCCTGATTTTAACCTCGACAATCGTCCTGATTTCTCTATTCCTCAAGGTCTTGAACTCATGTCTCAACCTTCGTCAAAAACGCCGCTTGTTTCCATGGAGGGGATTCACAAACGTTTCCCCGGAGTTCATGCCCTGAAGGGCACCGATTTTTCGATTCGCTCCGGCGAAGTGGTCGCCCTGCTCGGCGAAAACGGAGCGGGAAAAAGCACTCTGATCAAAATGCTGGGCGGAGCCCACACGCCGACCGAAGGCGTGATCCGACTGGATGGAGAGGCGATTAATTTTGATTCTCCTCACGATTCCAGGGAGGCCGGGGTGGCGGTGATCTATCAGGAATTCAATCTGGTTCCCGGTCTTTCCGCTCGGGAGAATATTTTTCTGGGACGTGAAAAGACTCGATGGGGGCGGATCGCTCACCGCGAGGAGCGGCAGTTGGCTGGCGAATACCTGAAACGGATCGGCTTGCAAATAGATCCGGAAACCCTCTGTGGGGATTTGACCATCGCTCAGCAACAGGGCGTCGAGATCGCCCGGGCACTTTCGATGGAGGCGCGGCTTGTGGTGATGGATGAGCCATCGGCGGCTCTAAGCCCGTCGGAGGTGACGCAGTTGTTCGCAATCGTCCGCGATCTGCAGAAGCAGGGGATCGCGGTGATCTACATCAGTCACCGACTCGATGAAATTTACGAAATCTGTGATCGGGTCGTGGTGTTGCGCGATGGCGAAAATGTGGGCGGCGGGAAGATCGCCTCGCTGATGAGACATGAACTCATCGAGTTGATGGTGGGGCGATCCCTTGAATCGGAATTTCCCAAACGGAAGGCGGTGCCCGGGAAAGAAAAATTGCGGGTTGAGGATTTGAACCGGGGACGCCGGGTCCGGGGCGTCTCTTTCTCCGTAAATTCCGGCGAAGTGGTCGGTTTTGCCGGGCTCGTTGGGGCAGGCCGGTCAGAAACGATGCGGGCTCTGATCGGCGCAGATCCGAAAGATAGCGGCAGAATTTATGTGAAGGGGAGGGAGGTCGAGATCAATCAACCTCGCGAAGCAATCAACCACGGTATCTGTTTGTTATCGGAGGATCGAAAGAATGAGGGGCTCGTTCTGATTCATTCGGTAGTGGAAAATTTCGGTCTACCTAACCTGGTGCGCTTTTCCCGAAAGGGCCGGGTCGATCAGAAACAGGAGCGGGAGGAGTTCGCGAAGTATGTGTCCAGTCTGCAGATTAAAATTTCGGATCCCGATCAGGAAGCCGGAAATCTATCCGGAGGCAATCAGCAAAAAATCGTGCTCGCCAAATGGCTGGCGAGAAATAGTGAAATTATCATTATCGACGAGCCGACCCGGGGCATTGATGTCGGTGCCAAGTATGAAATTTACCAGTTAATCAACGATCTCGCGGCTGCGGGAAAAGCGGTCATTATGGTGAGTAGTGAATTACCTGAAATCCTGGGGATGAGTGACCGGATCATCGTGATGCATGAGGGCGAAATTCGCGGTGAAATTTCGGATCCACAAAACGCGACTCAGGAAGATATCTTAAAACTGGCTATTGAATCAAAATCATGAAAAAGCAGCTCGCTAACTATGGAATGGTGTTGGTGCTCATCGCACTTTGTCTTCTTTTTAGTCTACTTACGATCCAGAACGAAAGCGGGACCGGTTCCGGTGTTGCCAAAAGTATAGCAAGTCGTATCGAAGCCAAATATTCTCAGGAGTCCGCTTTGCTGATCGTCGGAGAGGCACGGAAAGACTCCGGAGATTTTGCAGAACTCGTCGCGGGGGATCTTCGTAACTCCGGTTACAGCAATGTCTCGCTGGTGGTCGGAACGCCCCGCGATCTCAAACTGGCGCTCGATCAGTTGAGCTCCGAGGGCAAAAATCTGAAGGCGATCGTCGCCTCGGGCGACAGTGCCAAATGGGGCGTGACCTCAAAGCTTGCGGCAACCTATCCCCGCTTTGCAGACAGCGAAATTATGGTGCCTTCCGGAAAAATGAGGAGTGTCTTTCTCAGTCCTTCCAACCTCGAAGCTGTCATTTCCCGGGTAGTTGCGATAGCGGTGGTTGCCGTCGGGATGACGCTCGTGATTCTTACGGGTGGTATCGATTTGTCGGTAGGTAGTTTGATCGCTCTGGCGGCCGTCGTCGGAGCTCTGATTATTAGTAAAATGGGTGGGGGAAGTGCCTCAGGTTTTGTGGTTTTTCTCGGATTTACCGGAGCGATTTTGACCTGTGGTTTCGTCGGGATGCTGTCGGGTTGGCTCGTGGCGCAGTTTAAAGTTGCTCCCTTTATCACGACCTTGGCGTTTATGATGATGGCCCGTGGTTTTGCGAAGAAAATTACCGGAGGGTTCACGATCGAATCTTTACCCGATGCGATGACCTGGTTGGGGCAGGGGAAGACGCTTGGGATTCCCAATACGATTTTGATTTTGCTGATTCTCTATATCATCGCCCATTTGTTTATGAGTCAGACCCGGTTTGGAAGATATATTTATGCGGTGGGTGGTAACGAAGAATCCGCCCGGCTCTCGGGTGTCCCGGTGAAGTCGGTAATTATCTTTGTTTATCTGGTCTGTGGTTTGTGTGCCGGATTGGGCGGCTGTATTCAGGCTTCCCAAATCAAGGTGGGAACGCCAAATATCGGAGTGATGTTTGAACTCTACGTGATCGCCGCAGTGGTGGTCGGCGGAACCAGTCTCTCCGGCGGATCGGGTCGGGTTATCGGAACTCTGATCGGCGCGCTGATTATCGGGGTGATCCAAAACGGGATGAATTTGATGGGATTGAAGCAATTCACTCAGGATATTGTTCTTGGGGCAGTCATCTTATTTGCCGTTTTGCTCGACAAAGCCCGGGCAGGAGGCGGTTTGGGCGCTTTCCGGAAGCTGGGGTTTGCCCGTCAGGCAGGGTCGTAGCGGGTTCGGAAAATGCCGGGTTTTGTCCCGTTGCGTTCGTCGGCTTTAGCCTTACTTTCACGGCCACAAAACTGAAAATCCATGATGTCCCAAAGACGTAAACAATTTCCGTTCGACGATTTCGAGCCCCGCTGGCAACAGCATTGGGAAGAAAACAAAACTTTCTCTGCACCCAATCCGGGAGACAAAGGTTTCGACGCCTCGAAACCCAAGTTCTATGCGCTCGATATGTTCCCTTATCCGAGCGGATCCGGTCTGCACGTGGGACACCCTGAAGGCTACACCGCGACTGACATCATTTCGCGATACAAGCGGATGAAAGGCTACAATGTCCTTCACCCCATGGGCTGGGATTCCTTTGGGCTTCCCGCCGAACAGCATGCGATCAAAACCGGTGAGCATCCCAGGATTAACACCGAGAACAACGTCAATAATTTCCGTCGCCAGCTCAAATCCCTCGGGTTCGCCTATGATTGGGATCGAGAAGTCGCCACTACCGATCCGGAATATGTGAAGTGGACTCAGTGGATCTTTTTGCAGCTTTATCACTCCTACGTCTGTGAGGAAACCGGCAAGGCGCGTCCCGTCTCGGAGCTGGAGGAAAAAGGATTCTCCCGTGAAGTCATCGATGAAAAGCGGCTCGCCTTCGTTGCCGACACTCCCGTGAACTGGTCTCCCGATTTGGGGACTGTGCTCGCGAACGAAGAGGTTGAGGAGTGGCGTTCCAAAGGTCACACCGTTGAGCGTCGCCCGCTTCGTCAGTGGATGTTGCGGATCACCGCGTTTGCCGACCGGTTGATCGACGATCTCGATGATCTTGACTGGCCTGAGGGAATCAAAAATCTGCAACGTAACTGGATCGGACGATCCGAGGGCGCAGAGGTGGATTTCACTATCGCCGGGGAAAAAGTGACGGTCTTCACGACGCGTCCCGATACTTTGTTTGGAGCGACCTACATGGTCCTTGCTCCCGAGCACCCTCTCGTTGATAAAATCGCGACGCCGGAACAAAAAGAGGCAGTCGAAGAATACCGCAAAGTTTGTGCTTCCAAATCCGACCTCGAGCGGACCGGTTTGGCGACTGAAAAGACCGGTGTCTTCACCGGCGGGTATGCCATCAACCCCGTCAATAAAGAGGAGATTCCCGTGTGGATCGCCGACTATGTGATGATGGGGTACGGAACTGGAGCAATCATGGCCGTGCCTGCGCACGATGAGCGCGATATGGAGTTTGCGGAGAAATTTGAGATCCCGATTATCGAAGTGGTTCAGGCTCCGGAAGGAAACGAAGACAACTGTTTCTGCGGGCACGGGACAGCCATCAATTCCGGCTTTCTCGATGGCTTGTCGACAGCTGACGCTAAAGAAAAAATCATCGATTGGTTGGAGAAAAGTTACCTCGGTAAGCGGACCACCAACTACAAACTTCGCGACTGGCTTTTCTCCCGCCAGCGATATTGGGGCGAGCCGTTCCCTATTGTCTGGAAGGATGGGCTTCACTACGGAATCGACGAAAGCGAATTGCCGCTGTTGGCTCCGCCATTGGAAGACTACAAACCGACCGGAAAACCCGAAGCGATTTTGGCCAAGGCAAAAGACTGGGTGGAATTGGAAGACGGTAGTATCCGCGAGACCAATACGATGCCCCAGTGGGCCGGCTCCTGCTGGTATTACCTGCGATATTGCGATGCCCGGAACAGCGAGGCATTCATCAGTCCCGAAGCCGAAGAGTATTGGCTTTCCGGTGATGGCAAAGCTGGCGGCGTCGATCTCTATATCGGCGGAACCGAGCATGCCGTACTACACCTTTTGTATGCCCGTTTTTGGCACAAAGTTCTGAACGATCTCGGGTATTTGAAAACACCGGAGCCATTCCATAAGCTGGTCAATCAGGGGTTGATCATGGGCGAAGACGGACAAAAGATGTCCAAGTCACGCGGCAATGTCGTGAACCCGGACGAAGTCGTCGACCTTTACGGAGCCGACTCGCTGCGTCTCTACGAGATGTTTATGGGTCCATTGGAGCAGGTTAAGCCCTGGTCAATGAAAGGTGTTGAGGGTGTCTATCGATTCCTCGGCCGGGTCTGGCGACTCGTCTACGAAGCGGATCAGGAAGGTAACTGGAAAATGCGCGAGCAACTCGTCGATGCCAAACCTGACAAAGCGACTAACAAAGTGGTCCACGCAACGATCAAGAAAGTCGGTGAGGATATCGACAGCTTGAGTTTTAACACGGCGATCTCTCAGATGATGGTTTGCAGTAACGAGCTCGGCAAGCTGGATAAACTCCCGGTATCATCAGTCGCATTGTTGCTACAGGTATTGAATCCGTTCGCGCCTCATATCACCGAGGAGTTGTATCAGGTATTGCAAAAAGAATTCAAAGATTTGCCCGAAGGCGATCTCGCCAGCCAGGATTGGCCCGCATATAATGAGGAATACTTGATCGAAGACGAAATTGAAATCGTCGTTCAGGTAAACGGAAAAGTACGCGACAAACTGACTGTATCCAAAGACGCGTCGAAAGAGGAACTGGAAGCCCTCGCTCTAAAGAGTGAAAAAGCTCAGGTCTTTATCGAAGGAAACACCGTCCGTAAAGTGATTGTGGTCCCCGGTCGACTGGTTAACATAGTCGCCAACTAGAGGAGTACACTAGATCGCACAGGGTAAGGGTAGTGTAGAATGACCGTCAGAAATGGCACAGTCGATTTCATGTGTGTGATGCGGACACTCTTGTCCGCATATCGCTGAATCTATACCGGTAAGAGCTTCGGGGTAGTGCGGACAGGAGTGTCCGCATCACAGGGTTTGCCCGTATCCGGGAAAATCTTAGCGGCACTTCATTGCCCCCCGTGCAGCTTGTGCGAGGGGTGATGTGCTCGCCTCCTTAAACAATCAACGGCCAAAAGGAGTGCTATTGGTAGCGACGCCCTTTGGGCGTCCGTTTCATCACCATATTTCGGTGTATCAAAAGTCCTCGAAAACAGTGTTGATAGGATGGAGCTAGTCAGATTGTCCTGCAAATCGAGATGCATGTGGAAACTCAACTAGGTCGGATATGATCTTATCTCGAATAGTTTCACAGCGTTTTCGGTCTTCTTCATCTTGAACCAACGTTATATATCGCGGGGGGGGAAACCGTAGATGACGCGAAGTGAAAGATCTTGCCACACATAGTTTGGTGCCGGGTATAAACTTTGGTTTAGATCTCTTAGTTTGTTGTATACCGTTTTCTGCTTTTCTGTTTTTGGTAGATAACGCCCTTTATATTTCGGGCAATTTAATGTCTTTAATCTGGATTCGCATGACTTAATTTTGGACCTGATTTGAATGTTCTCCCGCGCAAGTTCATCATATTCACCCCGCGAAAGATTTTGTGAAACTCTGAAAGAAAAAGAGAACGGTTCGGAACTTGGCAGGATTCCTTCCACTAGCCCTGAGGCTGTTGAGAATTGCTTAAACTTTGAAACCGTTTCCACCCTTACGACAGAGTTTTCTTTATCAGAAAAAACGACCCAATCCTTAGGTGCATTATTTCTAAAATGTGAGGCGAGGTCTTCTATTTCCGAGGAGTAGGCACTCTATAAAAAGTGCAGAACAATTAGATGCCACAGAACTCTCATATCAAAACGGTTAGCACATTTTTCCATTAATCGAGGTCGCCGCTCGGCCACGACTCACGGCACCTTTCCCACACTTTAGGGAGCCTGGGTTTCAGTTCAGATAAATTATTTTCGTCCCATGGAGTTCCTGATGGCTCGCTTGGTCTGCCTGGCTCATAGCAAGATTCAGGAATTGAGTTCCCTGTCTTCTCCTCATAAACCAGTGCCGCCAAGCTGATGATTTCGGGGAACGAGATTGCTCCAACTTCAGGCAAGTACGCGAAGTGAGCCAGGTTGTCGGCAGAACTAATAACGGCCTCGAATACCTCTTCACCCATCGAAATCAGCCAGGAGCGAAAATAGTCAAATCCATCGTCTGAGCAGCCTCCCTCGATCAAATAGACTGCGGCCCAAATTTCCCATGTATATGACTTGAAAAAGAACTCGTTAAAAAGTCGCTCGTAATCTTCCAATTCACGGGGATTCAGCGTTCGCAAAAGCTTTTCTAGTAGTTGGGCCTGTCGTTCTTTATTGCCGTTTAGCAAGTTCGGGTCAATTTGGGAACGCGATGACTCGATGATTGTCCAAAATTGTTCGGTTGTCATTTTTTACGTTTTACGGCTGAGGTTAAACTAATTCTTTTTAAGGTCAGGTATTTTACCGGGAATTGTCAATTCTGAATGTTGGTGGGGGAAAATCGATTGGCGGTATTCTCCGTGTGAAATGGTTTAGGGGAATAAAGGGCACTAGAGATCGCTATGCCCCTACAAACCATCGACCGCCCGATCGATGGTTTCCTCCCAACGATTGGCGACTTTCTGGTGTATTGTTTTGATTTGCGGGTACCAGATCGATGCCCCATTGCGGGAGTGTGCCCAACGCCAGTCGGCCCCGCGGTTTAGCAGGATACGGGTGTCGGCTCCGATGGCTCCGGCGAGGTGGGCGGTGGCGGTGTCGATGGTGATGACGTGGTCACAAAGCCCGACCAGGGCCGCGGTGTCGGTGAAATTTGTTATCTTCGGAATGGTTACGTTGTTTTTCGTTAGCAGGGCGGACTCGGTATCGTCGGGATCAAACTGGAGAGAGACGATGTCGCAATCCGGCCCCAGTTTTTGAATCAGGTATTCCAGCTCGACCAGCGACAGTGACTTTCTCGTTTTTACTAAATTCACTCCCTGAACCACGCGATGATCCCGCGTTACCACCGGTGCAGATCGCCAGCAGATCCCGATGCGGGGTCGTTCACTTTTTTCAGGTAGTTGGGCATGCCACTTATCGATCCATTCCCGGGCGGGGTGCAGATAGGGAGAAGCATACAAATCGCTGTCGATCCGGATTTGACAACGGTGGGGTAAGCTCATGACGGGGACGTGGTAGTCGAAGTCATGATAGATTTTATCCGCTGCTGAGTCGAGGCAGGGCACGGCCTGCATCACATCTGATAGGACGGGGTGACAGGAAAAATGCACCTCGCTTGCTCCAAGTATAGATTTCAAATAGGCGGCGAAACGGATGAACTGAATTTGGTCTCCAAATCCCTGCTCTCCCTCGATGACGATAATTTTCCCCTGGAGGTTCTGGTCGACCCAGAGTTTCTCCGGTAAATGATCGTATTGGCCGGGCTGCCGCATCGGTATGTCGAAACGGCTCTTTTCAAATGCTGCGAACCCCTGTTCCCACTTTTCAAGATGCAATAGGGCATGAGCAAGATGAAAACGGGGAACCGGGTTTCGGGGCGAACGTTTCACCACGGAGCTGAGGATTTTTTCGGCGGGCTCAGGTTGTTCGTCGGCGAGGAGGCAGATCCCAAGCAGGGTTTGCAGGTCCTGACGCTGAGGCTCTCTCGCGATGTTTTTTGTGAGTGCGAGGATGGCTTCGTGAACTCTGCCCGCATGCCAGAAAAGCCAGCCGAGGGTCGCTTTTGCCGGAATGCCTTTGGCTTTTGCTGTTTCCGGGCTGGTGGCGAGTTGAGTCAGAAGTTGACTGTAGTCGAGCCCCCGTTCCAGCATTGACCAGGCGAGAAGATGGCCGCCGAGAGGGTGGTCGCTCTGGGTTGCGAGAATACGCCTGCAAATGTCGGCACAGGACTCAGGATCGTCAGCATGAAATGCTTTTAACGAGCTTTCGAGCGTTAACGGATCAATCATCAGTGGAAATTTGGGTGGCTACACAGTTTTATCAGGCGATATAGTTAAATCAATGCACCACCAACGTTTTCTGTCGCTTTTCCGGACGATTCTGTCGACTCCAACGGCCCCGTTTCATGAATACCACGTCGCGGCTGCGATTGAAGAGTATTTGGAGCCGTTACCCCATGTTTCTCTGGAGAAGGATAAGTATGGCAACCTCATCGCGCGTTATCGGAAAGGACGAAAGAAGCCGCATCTCGCTTTTGCGGCACATATGGATCATCCCGGCTGGGTGAAGCACGAGGGCGAAGAGGAGTTTCTCGGCGGAGTTCCCAAAGAGCGGCTCGATCAGCACGAAGTGGAGTGGTTCGGGCCTTTCGGAATGTGGAAGTTGACTCCATTTGAGGTCGAAGAGGGAATGATCAGGTCCCGGGTCTGTGATGATCTGATCGGCTGCGCTGCGATTATCGCGCTGTTTATGGAATTGGAAGATGCGGAGGTCGATGCTGACGTCTACGGCTTGTTTACCCGCGCGGAAGAGGTCGGGTTCAACGGTGCTGTGGCGATGGCGAAAAACTGGCCTCTGCCGAAGGGCGTTCGTTTTGTGTCCCTCGAGACCAGTGCTCCCCGGGGTGGTGCGGAAATCGGCGAAGGGCCCGCGATTCGAGTCGGGGACCGTTCCAGTGTTTTCGACGATGCGATCACCGCCGAGTTGGTGGATGCCGCGACTGAGGAGAAGATTCCCCATCAGCGATGTCTGCTTGACGGCGGCTCCTGTGAAGCGACAGCGATGAACCTTTACGGCATTCCCGCTGCCGGCATTTCGGTGCTCTTGGGCAATTATCACAATGTGCCTCCGAAGCGGGGCATCGCGGAGGAATATGTCTCTCTGAAAGACGCGAAAAATCTCGTGAAGCTGATCTTTGCCACCACGTGCCGAATGGCCGACGCCAAGGTTGAACCATCGAAACGGGCGATGAAAAAGCGTCTCGAAAAACGGATGAAAGATCACGCCAAATATCACAAAGCGGCTGAAGAGTTCTGGGCTGAAAAGAGTTGAGCCTGAAAACATCGGGGACGGCGTTTTTTGCATCCTGAGAGATCGAATTAGGAGATTTTATTCCCGCGATAACGCTTTCGACAGGAAGGGAATCCTCCGTATCCTTCACGGCTATGAAATTCGCACCGTTTTTGGTCGTTGGGGCAGCATTGATTGCCATCTCTCTAGCAAAGGCTGATGATAATAAAGCCGGATGGGTTGACTTGTTCGATGGAACCAGTCTGACCGGCTGGAAATCTTCCACTCAGGGCAAAGCTAAATACTCCGTTGTTGATGGCACTATCAAAGGTGAAACCGTCGAGGGCAGCCCTAACACTTTCCTTCTTTCAGAGAAGCAGTATGGAGATTTTGAACTGGAGTTTGAAGTGAAGGTTCACGACAAACTGAATTCCGGCGTTCAGATTCGTTCCCGCGAGAAAAATGAAGAGGATGTGGCATCTCTCGACGAGAAGAAGCGGAAAGGTTCAATGGGAAGATTTTTCGGTCCTCAGGTGGAAATCGAAGCCAGTCCGGGTCAAGCTGGATTCGTTTACGGCGAAGCAACCGGACGTGGCTGGCTTTCGCCTGAGCCGGGAGCAGGAGCGGCTCACGATCACATGAAAAACGGTGAGTGGAACAAGTTCCGCATCGTAGCCAAAGGCAACAATATCCAGACCTGGATCAATGGTCAGCAGATCGCGAACTTAACGGATGAAGAAATTTTCAAAACGCATCCTAAAGGTCACATCGGTCTTCAGGTTCACGGCATCAAAAAAGGAACCGGTCCGTTCGACGTTTACTGGAAAAATATCAGAATAAAAACTCTGTAATTTTCAGAAGCGAGCGATAGCGCTTAACTTTAGAAAACCGGCTTTTTCCTTGATGGATAAGCCGGTTTTTTTGTAGCCTGCTCACTGAGAGGACGGAAACCACTGGGGCCGCCCGTCCGATCCGAAATAAGGAGGAGGGACCCGGTGCTGTTACAGCAGCACCGGGTTTGCGGATTGGGGAAGAGGAGAAGGAGTACTCAATCTTGCTTCCGGCGGCATGAATGTGACCCGGGTTATCGAATTTTTTTGCATCGCAGCGGGTTTTTGCGCGTATCTTGGAAGCGTTAGATGAGTGATATCGCCACAAACAAAAAGGCTCGCCGGGATTACCTGATCACGGACACGTACGAATGCGGCATCGTCCTGCGCGGGACGGAGGTCAAATCGATTCGGATGGGGAAAGCCAATATGTCGGAGTCCTATGCCCGTGTGGACAGGAATGAACTCTGGTTGCTGAACTGCGATATCCGACCCTACGATCACACCGCCGGATTTTTCCAGCACGAGGTGACCGGGGCGAGAAAGCTTCTGATGCACCGCCGGGAGATCGATCGTCTCGTCGGGCTGGTTGATAAAAAAGGGGTAACGCTGGTTCCGCTGCGCATGTATTGGAAAAACGGCCGGGTCAAAGTGGAGATCGGGATCGGAAAGGGTAAGACTCACCGCGATCAGCGGGAGGATATCAAAAAACGGGATCAGGATCGGGAAATCGCCCGGGAGATGTCGCGATTCAATCGCTAGTTCAGGGCCTCAAACGGCTCAGGAACGTTTCGATTTTAGCTTTATCAGGGCTGCGCATCGCTACGATCACTTTGAAAGTGTCCTCTTCTTCGATTCGCCTGATTTCGGCGGACCCCAGCGTTCGTTTGTCCACCCGGAACGTTCGGTTTTTAAACGCCGCGGTGAACAGGGTGACGAGTTCTTCGATCTGCTCGTCACTCAGAGTGATTTCGAAGGATTTCCCTCCGCTGTAGACTCCGCTGGAGCTTTCGATCGTTTCTACAGGCTCGTAACTCAGCTGGTTGCCAATCAGTCGATAGAGATTGCCATTTCCGTCGGAGTAAAAGTAGTCAGCCATTGATACGACTACTCTGGCACAATCTGGTCAGGCCGCATCTTCGAAGGTATAGGAGATGTCGAGATGGCGGGAAATCACAGTGAAGATTTCGTGAGCTTTGAACGGCTTCGCGAGGAAGTCTTTGCACCCTGCTTCCAGAGCGCTCTGCTTGGCCTGTTCCAGAGCGTATGCCGTGAGCGAGACGATGACCGGTTCATCATCCTGAGCTTTCAGTATAATGGCCCGGGTTGCATCGCTGCCTTTCATCACCGGCATATCCTCATCCATCAGAATCAGATCCGGCTTCCAGGATTCGCAGAGTTCAACCGCCTCTTTACCATTGGTCGCCTCCGCCATTTCAAATCCGGCGCGCCCGAGAATTTTCTTGAGCAGTAAGCGGTTATTCGGCTGATCCTCGGCGATGAGAATGCGGACCGGTTTGGTGCGGGATGAACGGATTCCGTTGATTTTCTGAGCCTTGAATTCGCTCAGAGCCGCAGAAGCCGGGGTTGCTCCGACACCGACAACTTCCTCACATTCAAAGAAAAACTTGAACACGGTTCCCCGGCCATATTCGGAATCGACCTCGATATCGCCGCCCAGCAATTGAATGAAGCTTCTCGCGATGGGAAGCCCCAGACCGGTGCCTTCCGAGGATCTAAGACCGGATTCGGTTTGTCCGTATTTTTCAAACAATTTCGGAAGATCTTCTTTGGAGATTCCTTTACCGGTGTCGGCGATTTCAAAGGAGAGCCGCACTTTGCGTCTCATGTTACCTTCGACTTCGGTTGGCGCGCCGATGGCACTGGCACTGACCGCCATTGTGACCGCTCCCTGATCCGTAAACTTAATGGCATTACCGATCAGGTTGATCAGAGTTTGACGAATCTTGCTGCGATCGGTGTGAACCGTGCTGGGCAGAGCTGAGCGCGCTGCAAACTCAAAGCCGATCTTCTTGGCTTTGGCTTTCATACCCAGCATTTCATAGACTGACTTCAGAAGTGGTAACAGTTCGAACGTTTCGTCACTCCGCTCGATTTTACCTGCCTCAATTTTAGAGAGATCCAGAATGTCGTTAATCACATCGAGAAGGTGATCGCCACTGTTGTTCACGATCTCGACCAATTCCCGCTGCTTTGGCATGAGAAATTCGTCTTCCTGGAGAATTTCAGTAAATCCGATAATGGAGTTGAGAGGGGTTCTCAGCTCATGAGTCATCTTGGCAAGGAAGTCACTTTTCGCCCGGTTTGCGACTTCTGCCTGGTGACGGGCTTCCTCAAGGTTTTTTAGGTAATGCTGCTCCTTTTCTGCGAGCTTCATCTGCGCAATCGACATCCCGAATTGAGGCGATAGCGCATTGATCAGTTTGATCTCGTCGTCTTTCCATTCTTCAGGGGGACGACTGGATAGGAGCACGATGATTCCATTGGTGCGGTAGAGAAAGCGGGTGCTCACGAAAAGAACTGATTTGATCGACGGCCGTTCAGTGAAGGAATCGAGAAACACATCGATCATCTTGGTGGGACAAACCGCAAAAGAGGATTCTGATCGAAGAGCCTGTTGAACCGAGGGATCGAGGAAATCCAACTTCAGCGGAGAAGGTGCCGTTGCATTGCCGACTGCATAGTGAGCGATAATACGAACTCCGTTTTGTTTATCCGTCTCCGGATCTTCGGTGATCCGATAGATCAGGCCATGATCGACTTCGAAGTGATCCGCCAGATTTTTCAGCGGGCTACTGAAAATCTCATCTTCCCGCCCGCTTTGGGTTAACCCGCGAGAGGTCCTCTCCAGAAGAACGGCATGCTGCAGTTGTCTCGCCAGTGCGACCTCGGCCTTATCCCGTTGTGCGCTGATCTTCGCCTCCCGTCTTTCGATCGCCCGGATCCGACCATGGAAAATTGTTCTGGTACCGAAAAATGCAGCGGCTAAAAGAGCTAGAGAACCGAGTGCCCGGAACCACCAGTTTTTATACCACGGTGGGGAAATCTTTACCATGACCGTAGCGAAAATGTCAGGCCACTTTTTCCCGTTTTGCGAGCTTTGCACTCGGAATACATAGTTTCCGACGGGAAGACTTTGATAGGAGGCACGGCGATCTTTATCGGCCATCTGCCAATCCTGATCATAACCTACCATCTGATATCGGAAAAAGCCCTGGTTGGGGAATCGGTAGTCGAGATTCGCAAATCGGAACGCAAACCGGTTCCGGGCATCGAACGGGATTTTGATCGATGAGGTGGCGCTCAGTGGTTTTTCCAGGATTTCACCTTCCTGAGGATTTACGGTTTTTCCGAAATACTCGAATTGGGTCAACATGGGCCGGGGCGGTTGCACGATCTCCGGAAGTTTCCGGGGATTAATATGGTTGAACCCGTCATTCCCACCGAACAGCAGGAAGCGACGATTTCCAAAGGCAAACGCGTTGGGGCGGAAACCTTCCAGTAGACCATCGTCCTTACTGAAGTTGCGAAAGATGCCCTGCACGGTATCGAGCCGTGAAATTCCGGAAGGGGTCGCGATCCAGAGGAATCCGGAATCATCCTGAGCCAGTGAGATGACGTGGTCGTCTGTGAGATCAGGGGTGTTGGTCGTGGAATAATGCGAGGATTTTCCTGTCCTTAAATTGATTCTTGAGAGCCCGTTTCTTTCGGTGCCGAGCCAGAGAAAGTCAGAGTTGAGCACAATGGCGGAAATTTCTCCTGAGGGAAAATTGCTATCGCCCGGAATGAGGGCTGAATAGCTGGCCCATTTGGTATCACCCTTTTCGAGGACAAAAAGCCCTTCCTGGGTGCCCGCCCAGATCCGGCCCCGATGGTCTTCCCTGATCCGGTTGATGTAGTCCATCTTGAGCGGGGCCTCCGCCTTCTGGTGCTCGAAACTGTCACGGGAAGGAATGTAGCGATACATCCCGCCTCCATAAGTTCCGATCCAGATTCGCCCTTCGTCATCTTCGTAAAGCTCTTTGACAAAGTTATGTCTGAGGCTGTTGGGATCAGTATCGTTGGCCAGATATTTTGATACTTCACCTTCGCTGCTGATTTTAATTAGTCCCTCTCCCTTGGTTCCAATCCAGAGGTTGTCATTGGTATCCTCCAATAGAGAAATTGCGTACGGATCGCCGGCTTCAGCCAGCCCGGGATGGTCCTTTGTCAGTTTTTGGTTTTCGCCTTCCCAACGGACTACCCCACGTTCGGTTCCGATCCAGACTTTGCCGTCATCTTTACTTTCGGCCATCGACCAGATTGAAGGGTGCGGGAGGCCCTCTCCATTGCCACTGTATCTGATGTGGGGGAACCAGTAGCGATCAAGGTGGAAGCGGCTCGTGCCTCCTCCCATCGTGGCAACCCAAAGCATGCGGGAACGGTCTTCGAAAACAGCGGTGACATGATTGTGACTCAAACTGTGTTCTTCGCCTTTCACCGAGAGAAACATCCGGAACGTTTTCTCACCGCGATTCAACTTGGCGAGACCACTATCGGTTCCCACCCAGAGGTCTCCGTTGGTATCCGACCAAATCGTATTGACGTCGTGGATGTCGTTAGTGATCTTTTCGGTTTTATTACCATCGACGATTCGATGCAGTCCATAGCCATTCGTTCCGACCCAAACCTGTAGCTTGGTGTCTCTCGCAATCGAGCTGATTGGAGCGTTCATGGTCAGTAACTTTTTAAAGATCGAGTCGTTATTGTCCCATTGATAAACTTCGCCTTTTGCTGTGCCTACCCAGACGGTCTTTTCATCGAAGACGGAAATAGTAGAGATTCTGGACAATCCCAGATCGCCTTCAACGAGACGGATTTTCCCGCTGAGCATATTCATCACCGCGAGGCCCTTATCGGTTCCGATCCACAGGAAGTGGCGTTCCGATATCGCGAGAGATGAGATGGTTCCGCTGGGAAGCTGGTGATTGGCAGAGCTGGACCCTTCGAATCCGGGCAAATAGCGAATCGCCTTTCTGGTTTCCGGATTAAATTTATTCAAACCGTATCCGGCGGTTCCTACCCAAATGTCGCCTTTATCACCGAGAGCAAGACAGGTTAATTCGTTCGAGCTTAGGGTATCATTTAAATCCGGATCATGTTTGTGGATCCGGGTCTCGTGCGCATCGAACTGATTGAGACCGTCTTTGGTCGCGATCCAAATCCATCCGCTTTTGTCCTGAAGAATGTCGACTGCTTTGTTAGAGGACAGCCCCAATTCCTGATTATGATGGGTAAAACGGATTTGAGAAGTCACGGCTTCGTCTCCGAAAAGCGAAGAAATCGTAATCAAACTCAGCAAGAGATGAGTAGCAAATATGGACGGGAAACTCTTCAAAATTTTTGTTAATATAATTTTTATATTATTTGATTCAAATTATATCGTTAGTATATTTTAAAAAAATATTGTATTACGATGCCTGATCTTTTAGAAGGCGTTAATTTTTAATGAGTCCTAACTGGAAAAGCTCTAAGGCATTTAGCCTTATTGAAGTATTGATCACGATTTCGATAGTCGGGGTGATTACTGCTGCAGCGATTCCTGTGGTCTCGAATATCCACGAGAGCTCGACGAAAGCGAAGAATCTGGCCAACGCAAAACACATCGAACGGATGTCGGCCTCTCTGGCCAGTCTCGGTGTCGCTCATGTGATTCCGGACTCGATGGGTGGAGTTGAAGCGACAGCACGTCTTCTGCGTGAAGGGGTTAAAGTCCCTGAAGGTCCCATGGCCGGCGAAACGTTTCAATTGAACGGTATGAGTGATAATGATATTTCCGCAGTGGGCGAACTGCTCCGGGTGCAATATGATATGAGGGAGTTGCGCCTCGTAATGGAAAAATCACCGACGACTTTGCTTCACTGGCCTCCCTCGACACACATGCTTTGCTTTGATCTGTATCGCCCGCCCTGCCGGATCGAAAAGGTCCAGTTGTCGTGATGGTTTCCCTGCCTTTCTCATTGCGCTCCTGTCAAAGCGGCTAAAGTCTTGCCATGGCCTGGTATTTTCAATTATTCGGACTCGTCGCCATCGCCGGTGCCGCAATCTTTATCGGTGTTCTTATCTACGACTTGGTTCAGAGAAAGCATACCATTCTACACAATTTTCCGATTGGCGGTCACTTCCGATATATGCTTGAAAAGATTGGTCCCGAGCTTCGGCAGTATATCGTCACGGACAATGATGAAGAGCGCCCCTTTTCCCGGGATCAGCGGACCTGGGTATACGCATCTTCGAAACGTCAAAATAACTATTTCGGATTCGGAACTGATAATGATCTCGAGCGATCTTCCAACTACCTGATCCTGAAACAAAGTGGTTTCCCCAAGGCGGTGCCGCTGGTCGGTTCGGCGGATTACGATGATAACCATACGCTCCCCTGTGCCAAGGTGATGGGAGGTTGGCGGGAGCGCAAAAAAGCATTTATCCCCGAGTCGGCTGTCTGCGTTTCTGCGATGAGTTATGGCTCACTAGGGTCTGCGGCGGTAGAGGCGCTTAATACCGGATGTGGCATTGCGGGTGCGCTGCACAATACCGGGGAGGGAGGTATCTCCAAATACCATTTGAACGGAGGTGAGCTGATTCTCCAATTAGGAACCGGTTATTTCGGGGCACGGAATCGAGATGGAAGTTTTTGTCTGGAAAAGCTGGTCGACACGGTTGCTGGAACCAAGTCGATCCGTGCGATCGAAATAAAGTTGAGTCAGGGTGCTAAACCGGGACTCGGAGGGGTTTTACCGGCTGCTAAGGTTACTCCGGAAATCGCGCTCGCCCGGGGTATTGAAGTAGGGAAAGCCTGTATCAGTCCTTCCTGTCACAGTGCTTTCTCTGATATTGATAGTTTACTGGATTTTGTAGAACTGGTGGCTGAATCGACCGGTCTACCCGTCGGCATCAAATCAGCCGTCGGGGACTTAACGTTCTGGACCGATCTGGCCCAGGCCATGGATAAAAGCGGACGCGGCCCAGATTTTATTGCTATTGACGGCGGGGAAGGCGGGACCGGAGCGGCTCCTCTCGCGTTTTCGGACCATGTATCTTTTCCCTTCAAATTGGGCTTTTCAAAAGTTCATCGAATTTTTGAGGAGGAGTGCATGGAAGACAAGGTCGTGTTCATCGGCTCGGCCCGTCTCGGTTTGCCCATCGAAGCTGCCTTTGCCTTTGCGCTCGGTTGCGACATGATCGGCGTCGCCCGGGAGGCAATGATGTCGATCGGATGCATCCAGGCTCAGCGCTGCCATACCGGCCATTGTCCGGCCGGGATAGCGACCCACAATAAGTGGCTGATGTCCGGTCTCGATCCAACCTTGAAGTCAGCACGTCTTGCGAATTACATCACCACGCTCCGGGCGGAAATGATCAAGCTCTCCTACTCGGCGGGCGTCGAGCACCCATCCCAATTGACCCGGAAGCATTTCGAAATTCTTGACGATCAGTTAGGAAGTCGTAGTGCGGCCGATGTCTTTTAGAGAAAAACACACCCCGGAAATCCTCCGGCGTTAAAATTACGGTAAAAGAGGCAATTTTCACATCTCCGGGGCATTGCCAAAGCGAACAACCCGACTAGAGTCCCAGTTCGTATAAAAATGGCCATGAAATCTCTCACCCTAGTACTTATTCTCTGCTCAGTGTTTACGGTTTCGTACGGTAAAGACAAGGAAGCTCTCGAAAAGGAATTCAAACAGCTGCCGACTGTGCCTGAGAAGGATTTGCCGGAGATGGACAACAAGGTTTCCGATTTCAGAGGAAAGATTGAAGTTTCCGGGCTGAAAGGGCACACCTGGGTCAGTTTCCCTTTTATAGAAAACCCCGGCAGCTTTGGCTTTGACCGCAAAGGTCGCCTTTATGTCGCCGAGGCAAACCGTTTCTGGCTTGGCGTTCCGGATCTCAGAGGAGCGAACCAGATGATTCGGGACGACTTTAAGGCCGTCACGGTCGAGGACCGGCTCAAGATGTATAAGAAATATGAGGCGGACTTTCCCGAAGGTTGGTTCGAAAAGGTGCCGGACCGGATCATCCGTCTCGAAGATCGTGATGGGAATGGCGTCGCAGATCACCGGACTTTGTTTTCCGATCACTTCAAAAGCGCCGCAGACGGGATTGGATTCTCGGTTCTGGCAGACGAAGATAATACCGTCTATTTCACCTGTATTCCCAGTGTCTGGAAAATCACCGACAAAGACGACGACGGGGTTGCTGATAGCCATGAATCTATAGTCGACGGATTTGGAGTGAGAGTTTCATTTATCGGTCATGACCTGCACGGAATCACCCGGGGACCGGACGGGATGCTCTACTTTTCGGTAGGGGACCGGAGCTACTATCTCGAGGATTCCGAAGGGAAGGTGCTTAACGGTGCGGGAAGGGGTGCTATTTTCCGGTGTGAAGATGATGGCACCGGTCTGGAGCTTTACTGTGATGGTTTGCGAAATCCTCAGGAACTCGCTTTCGATGAATTCGGGAATCTGTTTACTTTCGATAACACTGGTGATATCGGCGATAAAGCGAGGATGGTCTACGCGTTGCAGGGAACCGATTCGGGCTGGAATATGGCTCATCAGTCACCTCATCACTATGTAAGTATTTTGGACTGGGGCGACTTCCATCCCGAAAAATCGATGTGGGTAGCGGAACGTATGTTCGATACCCATAACGAAGAGCAACCTCAGTGGGTGTATCCTCCCGCCGCTCACGTCGCCGAAGGTCCCAGTGGCGTGACCTATGTCACCGGGGAATCCCTTCCGGTAGAGCTGCGGAATAAATTTCTACTTTCCAACTACCGCGGTGCACCTTCCAACAGCACCACTTTGGCTATCGGCGCGGAAAAGGCCGGTGCCGGATTTAAGTTGGGGGAAGTGACAACCCTTGTAAAAGGGGTGGCGGCGAGTGATGTGGAGTTTGGTTACGATGGGAAAATCTACCTTTGCGACTTTGGTGGCGGATGGAAGATCAATACCAATGGCTCAATTCAAGTGATCGAGCCCGTTGATGAAAAATTACAAAAGGCTGGCAAAACCGTAGCTGACTATTTTAAAGCCGGTTTTGCGGACCGTCCTAACAATGAACTGCTGATTTTTCTGGCTCACCCGGATAAGCGCGTCCGGCAGGCGGCTCAGTTTGCACTCGTTGACAATGAAGGCGGTGCCGAGATCCTGAAACAGGCTGCAATCGGAGCCAATGACCTGATTGCCAGAATCCACGCGGTTTGGGGGATGGGACAACTTCAGCGGATCTCGGGACATCTCGATTCCGAGCTGGTCAATCTCCTGAGCGATCCTGAAGAGGAGATTCGTGCTAACGTGGTTCGCATCCTGGGTGATAACCGGATCGAAGAAGCGAAGGATGATATTCTGGAGTGCTTCACCAAGGATAAGTCGATTCGAGTTCGCTCGCTTGCCGCAGTGGCGTTAGGCCGGGTTTTCCCGGAAGGCGATAAAACGGCGATTGATGCTCTCTTTTCCGCGGCGCGAACTAACGGAGCTAAGGACACGGACATCGTTCTTCGGCATGCGATATTATCGGGACTGGATTCGATCGGTTCGGAATCTTATGCGGCGGCGAAAGCTTCGTCAGATTCAGTAGAGGAAAGACTGCTTTCCGTGTTGTTGCTTCGGAGGAAAGAAAGTGCTGAACTATCAAAATTTCTCAATGATCCCTCACCTTTGGTTCGCCGCGAGGTAGTGAGAGCGATCTACGACACAGGAGCGGTTGATACCGTTGCCGGTGAACAGCTTGCCGGAATTGATCCGGCAGGTTTTTCCAAAACGGTCCAGAGACGAATCATGGCGGCTAACTACCGAATTGGTAAAAAGGCCAGTGCAAAAACTCTCGTTAAGTTGGCGGGAAACAGTGATCTGGATATGAGTGTTAGAAAAGCGGCTCTGCAGGGACTGCTTCGCTGGGAAGATACGGTCGAAACTGATCCCGTGATCGGCACCTATCGTCCAGTAGTGGCGAAGGATCGCAAAATGGCTGCGATGGGATTGGCGATCACTCCGGAACTCCGGAAATTTCTTGCTGGAGACCATCCCGCCGATCTGGTCGCTCTCGCTATGAAACTGGCCGATGCCACCGGAATCAAAACGGATGAGAAAACTCTCATCACTCAGGCATCAGACCCTGAACTTGATTCCGGAGTCCGGATTGCAGCGTTGGAAAGTCTTGCCGAGACCGGTAGTCCAGCCTCGCGGAAACTGATCGAATCGTTGTTGGATGATAAAGATGCCGAGGTTCAGGCCGTTGCTCTGGCGCAGACTTTTAATTCCGGAAATAACAGTCTGAAACTGGTGGAACGGGCGTTTGATGCTGTGATTGATGGCCGGGAACCGGTAGCGCGGGCCGCTATCGAAGGGCTGGCCGAAAAGATGCCGGAAGTTTGGGCGACTTTTTGGGAGTTAGGAAATATGGCACTGCGTCCCAGCCTGAAACTTGATGGCTATTTAGCGATTCAGAAAGCGGACCCGGAAATGGCAAAAGCGTTTGCCGCGGAATCGGCGGATAAAGTGTTTCATCTCAGCGAATATGGTGGTGACCCGGTTCGTGGGGAACAGATTTATCTAAATCAGGGTGCCTGTCGCCAATGCCATAAAATAGGGAATGATGGTGGTGTCCAGGGACCTGATTTGACCACGGTGGCAAATCGTTTAAACCGCCATCAGATTCTGACTTCGATCTATAACCCTGCGGCCGAAATCGCCGAAGGTTATGGAACTGCGATGGTATCTCTGAGGGACCGGACTTCGGTGATGGGGCGTCTCGCAAAAGAAACCGATACGGAAGTTACAATCATTGCGCCGGATGGTAAAGAGAGAGTGATCAACCGGAAGGATATCAGAAGTGTCTCACCTCCTCTTTCGGCAATGCCTCCTCTCGGAGCGACCATGCCGCCGGGAGATCTCCGGGATCTGGTTGCCTATATCGCAACCCTCGATGGTAAGGGGCACCAGGGTAGCGACGCTGAATCACATGGCGATCCTGACGAAGCGGTTGCCAAGTGATACCGTCAGGCAATCAAATCTTTAACGACGTGGGCTTCCTCGACTCCGGTCAGCTTTTGATCGAGTCCGAGGTGCTTCACAGAAAAGCGGGAGTGATCAATTCCCAATTGATGTAGAATGGTGGCGTTCAAATCCCGGACGTGAACCGGGTCGCGAGTCACATTGTAGCTGAATTCGTCGGTTTCACCGTAGCTCATTCCCGGCTTGATTCCGCCGCCCGCCATCCATGTCGTAAAACATCTCGGGTGGTGATCTCTACCATGGTCCTCTTTGGTCAGGACGCCCTGACTATAGATGGTTCGGCCAAATTCGCCGCCCCAGACCACTAGAGTATCCTCCAGCAATCCACGTTGTTTGAGATCTTTGATTAGTGCCTCGCAGGGTTGGTCGATTTCCTTTGCCTGCTGGGTGATGAATTTTGGTAAAAAATTGTGCTGATCCCATCCCCGATGGAAAATCTGTACAAAGCGGACATCCCGTTCCACCATCCGGCGGGCCATCAGGCAGTTGTTGGCAAAGGTTCCCGGAGTTTCCGCGTCGGGGCCATACATTTCGAGAGTTTCCTTCGATTCATTCCCCATATCGACAAGCTCTGGGACGCTGCTTTGCATCCGGAACGCCATTTCGTATTGAGAAATCCGGTTGCGAGTTTCCGGATCACCTACCTCGTCGTGAATTCGTTGATTCATCGAATTCAATTTATCGAGCATCGTCCGGCGGATCCCGCTGCTCATGCCATTCGGGTTGGAAAGGTATAGCACCGGGTCGCCCTGAGAGCGGAAAGCAACTCCCGCGTGTTTTGAGGGCAGGAATCCACTTCCCCAAAGCCGTGAAAACAGGGCTTGTCCCCGGGGAGCACAATTCAGCACCACAAAATCCGGTAAGTTTTTGTTCATACTTCCGAGTCCATAGCTGACCCAGGCACCGAGGCTGGGTCGACCCGGAATCTGATTGCCCGTTTGCATATAGGTAATCGCCGGATCGTGATTAATCGCCTCGGTCCACATGGAATGGATAAAACTCAAGTCATCCACCACATTTCCGGTGCGGGGAAGTAGGTCGCTGACCCAGCGACCGCAGTTTCCATATTGTTTGAAATCGAAGGTGCTCGGAGCGATGGGAAAACGAGGCTGAGCCGAGGTCATCGTGGTAAGGCGCTGATTGCCCCGCACGGATTCAGGTAGATCCTGGTCAAAGCGATCCGCCATTTCCGGTTTGTAGTCAAAGGTATCGATCTGGGATGGTGCGCCCGCCATAAACAGGTAGATCACCCGCTTGGCTTTAGCCGGAAAATGTAGTCCGCCGGGCTCCGTGTCCGCTCCCATCATGGAGGACAATGCTACCGATCCCAATCCGGCTGCGGAGGTTTTAAAAAACTGCCTCCGCGTTTCGAGTTCGATCCATTTATCTATCGGGTCAACTTTAGTCGTCATGTGGATTTAGCTTTGGTTAAGAACATCGTCGCGGTTCAGCAGGGCGTTAATCACCACCGTCCAGGCGGCGACGCGGATTGGGTCAAGAGATTCCCGGTTCGGGAGCTCACCTACCGAAATGAAGGTTTCCGCCTCTTCGGGGGCTTTCTGATATTCTTTCGATACCCAATCCGCAAGGCTGGTTAGATCCATTAGGTCAGCCACCTTGGGAGGTCGTCCGAGCACCTTGGTGAAAGCCTGTAGCGCCAGGGTGGTATCGTTGGCTCCGGGGAACTCGGTAAGTAGAGATTCCGACAGAACCCGTGCTGCTTCGACGTGCTGCTCGTCATTCATCAGAACGAGGGCTTGTAAGGGTGTATTGGTCCGTTCGCGGCGAACGGAGCATTCCTCCCGGCTCGGTGCGTCGAATGCGGCAAAGGCGGGAGGAATAGCGGTTCGCTTCCAAAAAGTGTAGACACTGCGACGGTGAAGATTGTTGATGCTGTCGAGCTTAAACTCGTTGGTATTACTCACCTGAAAAGCAACTGCTTTCCAAACCCCGGCGGGTTGGTAGGGCTTGACTGATGGGCCGCCAAATGTCGGGTCGAGAAGCCCACTCACAGCGAGCGCCTGATCGCGAAGGACTTCTGCGTCCAGGCGGCGACGGGCTCCCCGGGCGAGGTGGCGGTTTTCGGGGTCAATCGCAAAGTTTGCGGTCGTCACTTTCGAACTCTGTTGATAGGTCGATGAAGTCACGATGAGGCGGATCAGGTGTTTCAAGTCCCAACCTGAGTTTTGAAATTCAGCGGCTAACCAGTCCAGCAATTCCGGATGGGTGGGCTTTTCACCCATAATTCCAAAATCTCCCGATGTCTTCACGATTCCCGTTCCGAAAATGCTCTGCCAGACCCGGTTCACAGTTACCCGGGCGGTTAAAGGATTGTTCCCTGAAACGAGCCAGCGGGCGAGGTCCAGCCGATTGGCGGAATCTTTGGCCTGGAGAGGCGGGAGGACTGCTGGTGTATTAGCAGAGACGACTTCGCCCGGCTGATCGTAGGCACCTCTCGCTAAAATGTGGGCTTTCGGAGGTGAGTTTTTTTCCTGCATCACCAACGTGGTCGGGGACCGGGCATACAGGTAGTCAGAGCGGGTCTGGCTCTCGCCGAGGAGATGGGCGAGTTTCGATGTGCCTTTATCGACGTAAAATTGAAAGTATCGCTGAACGAGTGAAAGCTCATCTGTAGTTAATTCCTCCCATTTCGGCTTTTTCCCGATCAACGTTTTCCAGGCAAATTCGTCGGCCAGCAGTTTTAACTCACCGTCGAGAAGCCAGCGGGTATAGATTCGGAAATCGCTGATGCAACCACCTACCGCGTCGGAACCCAGAGTCATGATCTCCGAAAGATGATCGCCGAAACGATCGGTGATATGGGTATCCCAGTTACGTCGGCCCACTCGCCATTCGCCATCGATATAGTAACTGATCGATGACGCTGCCTGCCCCCCGGAGTAACGAATCGCGACGTGCTGCCAGGTATTGGGTTTCAGAGGCGTTTCGCTGGGCATTAGTGTATTACAAAGTGTTCCCTCATTGTCACGCAGGGGCATTTCGAACGCACCGTCGGGGATGAGTTCCAGGTTCCATCCGGTCTTCTTTAATCCGGTTTCTTCATTTTCCTCGCCCCATTGATTCATCAGTTTGAGGCCTTTGACATCGGCCGGGGTTTTTATCCACATGGAAATGGTGACCGGTTTATTCGGTTGAAACAGAATACCCACCGGCAAATCAATACCGCCGGTTGCTTCGAACTGGATACCTCTCTCCCCATGGGGATGATTGGCCGCCGCTCTAGCGCCTTTCAGCTCCACTTCGTGGGTCTTTCCTTTGATGGTCACGATCGTTTTTTCGCCGGAGATCTTCTCAAAGGGAGCATAGACTGCTACGTCCCGGTTCGGAAACTTCCCGGTCTCAAGACGACCTCCGTTTGCCCACCAAACTTTGATCTTGTCGAGGTCGGGGTGACTCAAATGAAACGAAATCTCATCTCTGAACCTTTGTAGAGAATTCCACTCGGTTTCGTTCTCCGCCGAAGGTACGACTACGACGGGGTAGGTGTCCCGCATGTTCCCATCCATCGGTGGATCGACTGAGTTGTTAAAAAAGGCTCCGAGTTGATAGAATTCTTTCTGTGAAATCGGATCAAACTTGTGGTCATGACAGGCGGCGCACCCTGCCGACAGGCCAAGGAAGGTGGTTGCTACAGTTTCGGTTCGGTCAGTCATGTAGCGAACCCGTAGCTCCTCGGGTATCGAACCCGCTTCGGAGCTGGAGGCGTTGTTGCGGACGAAGCCTGTTGCGATCAATTGAGATTTCGACGGCGAGTCCAGTAAATCGCCGGCTATTTGCTCAATGGTGAATTGATCGAAGGGGAGGTTTCGGTTGAAAGCCTCGATGACCCAGTCGCGATAGGGCCACATTTCGCGGAAGTTGTCGAGATGCAGCCCGTGAGTATCGCTGTAGCGAGCCGCATCGAGCCAGAAGCGGGCCCGGTGTTCTCCGTAATGCTTTGAGTCGAGAAGTTTATCTATATAGTGAAGGTAGGCATCGGGATCGGAGTTCCTGACAAAGTCCTCCAGTTCGCTGGGAGTCGGTGGCAGCCCGATGATGTCCAGTGAGGCCCGTCTCGCGAGGGCGTAACGATCGGCCGGCGGATTGGTATCGAGTCCCTGCTCAAAATGTTTCTTCTGGATAAAGTAATCGATAGGATTTTTTCTCCAGCTGTTCGGCTCATCGGAAACCGCGGGTTTGGAGATGGGTTCGAATGCCCAGTGCTGCTTCCAGTTAGCTCCCGAATCGATCCAGCGGATCAGGAGTTGTTTTTCCGCTTCGCTCAGCTGGTGCTGAAACCCGGGCGGCGGCATCACAGAGTCGGCGTCCTGATCCATAATCCGGATCGCCAATTCGCTGTTCGAGCTGTCCCCGGGGACGACGGCCTGATAGCCTCCGAGGTTTCCGAAGGCACCTTCTTTGGTATCGAGCCGTAGATCCGCTTTCCGTGACTCGGCATCGGGACCGTGGCACTGAAAGCATTTTTCGGCGAGAATGGGGCGGATCTCGGAATCAAAATCCGGGCTTTCGGGTAATGCTTCCCCGAACCCGATCCCCGAAAGCAGGGAACTCACGACGAGGAACGCTCCAATTCTCACGACTGTACCCTGTACAGTCCGGGACTGTACCCTGTACAATCGGCACCGGCATTGCCTTGCCGACCTTTTACTGTCCCATTCGGAGAAGCTGCTCACCTCGCTTTGTTCAGCCCTGTTCATACCAAAAATCTAAAATAAACTTTCGTTAATTATAAATTATCTCATAATTATTGTAATTACAAAGAGAAAGTTTTGCCCTTGAATGGGATTCCGTAGATTCAGGTGACCTGAAATTTTAATATAGCAGTGATAAAATCAGGAATTATTAGTTTTATCTGGTATTGTGTACGTTAATTTTTTATCGTTCTTCTGTTTTCCCTTCAAATATGCGCGTTTTTCTTCAAGGATATCTCTGCATCGTCACGACGACATTGATTCTGGCTGTCGTGTTCGTCGATAGCTACAAACGGGAAGATTCCGGGACTCAGCTGGCATCGATGGCTCCCATCAGTATCCCACTTCCCGCAGAGGAAGCAGAGCCTGTGGAGGTGGATTGTGATACCGGGGAGATCATGGAAGTCGCCGAACCAGTGGTGGAAGTGGCCAGTCTGGAGATGACGGCGCCGATGGAACTGGTTGAGTCAGTTCCGGACAGTCCGGTTGAGAATCCTGTTGAAGAAGAGGCACCAATCGGGGAAGAGGAAATCACTGAGGTGGTCGA
This sequence comes from Verrucomicrobiales bacterium, assembly GCA_029213005.1. Lineage (GTDB taxonomy): Bacteria > Verrucomicrobiota > Verrucomicrobiia > Verrucomicrobiales > DEV007 > Arctic95D-9. The sequence continues at coordinate 114,802 of JARGPI010000011.1, read as the reverse complement.
AGATGAAGTGGAGGAGAAGGAGGAACCGAAGCCCGATCCGGCATTTGAACTGGTGCTCCCGACGGAGAACCGGGAGATTTTCGGTGATCCCTCGAAATTTTTCATGCATACCAACCGCTACATCGACGGGGTTAACACAAAGCCGTGGAATGGCGGGAACTACGGATATGTCAGGAATCAGCTCACCACTGGTATCGGTGTTCTCTATACCCGATTGCACGAAGGAATTGATATTCGCCCTTTGCATCGCGATAGCAAAGGAGTGCCTCTCGACGTGGTCGGTGCCATCGCGGAGGGAACGGTGGTCTACGTCAATAATTCATCGTCCCGGAGTAACTACGGCAAGTATATCGTGGTGCGTCATGATTGGCCTGATGGACCCTTTTATTCACTGTATGCTCATATGGCGTCGTCGATTGTGGAATCCGGTCAGGAGTTGATTGCCGGTCAGCCAATCGGTAAACTTGGATATACCGGAGCGGGGATTGATCGTGAGCGGGCCCATGTACATTTGGAGCTGGCGTTTATGATCAGTGAAAATTTCGCTACTAAGTTCAGTCCGGGCAATAGGCACAAAAACTACAATGGCCTGAATCTACTGGGGATCGATGTTGCCCGGTATTTCCGCGAGTACCAGTTGAATCCCTACCTCACGATGAAAGAATTTCTCGAAGGGGAGGAGCCTTATTGTAAGGTGAAAACCTCAAGCCGGAATAAGCCGGGAATTCTGGAGCGACATCCCTGGTTGGGCCGCAATATGGAATTTGAAAGCGAGGCAAAGAGCTGGGAATTCACTTTCGCCCGGACCGGTGTGCCTCTGGCGATTTCACCCTGCGAAACGGAGCAGAAATATGCCACGGTGAGCTGGGTGAAAAATGTCAATACCAACCATTCCTATATGACCGCAGGGCGCCTCCTTGGTAGTAAAGACTCAGCGAAGTTGAGCACCAGAGGGCACAGCTTCATCAAGCTGATCAGCGAAGCTTACTAGGCTGCTGTGTCTTTGTCGGCGCGACGCTCGTTTTGTTCCGCGACCATCTTTTCGAAGTTCTCGTTAGGTCGGGCGTAGGAGGGATAGTTATCCGCTTCGTCTTCGGAAGGGAGGTATCGCCAGTGTTTATACATCCAAAGCCAGGGAGCGGGGTGTTCCCGGATCACGGGCTCAAAGATATCCCAGCAAGCCTGAGCAATATCCTCGGCTGAGGCGTCTTTATCGAATTTCAACGGCTTGTAGCCCCGCATCTCATACCTGCCGTCTTCCAATGGGATACAGATGCCGGGAATAAGGGGGAGCCCGGTGCGTTGCTGTAGTTCGGCGTGGATACCGGTAACGCTAACTTTTTTCCCGAAAACTTCGATGACGGTTGCCACTTTACCCGGGCGAATAGCGAGGTCGGTGAGGAAGGCGGCGTGGCCCCCGTTTTTCAGTGCCCGCAGCAATTTGAGTAGTGCGTTCTTCTGCGGTATCACGACATGGCCGCTCACCTCGCGGTTCTTTTTATATAGTTCCGTGAGAGATTTGTTTTTGAAGTCCTGGGCGACAATGGTGAACGAACAATTACGGAATCCCATGATGAGCGCGATCCATTCGAAATTGGAGTAGTGAGGGGTCACCCAGATCCCGCCCTGTTTCTCAGCTTCGGTAATCGCTTCGCGATCCTCAAATACGAGGTCAACAAAACCGAGATAGTTCTCTGCGGTGAGCTTCGGGCTTCGCAACTGATCGATCACCGTTTTTGCGAAACTGCGGTAGGATTCCCTCGCGATCGATTCGATTTCGATCTTCGATTTCTCTTTTCCGAAAATATAGGTCAAATTCTCCAGCGCAGTGGCTTTGCCGCGTTTGTCGAAACGATAAGCGAGCTGTCCCAGTCGGATTCCGAGGGAATGGGCGACCCGTTCCGGCAGCAACGGGATCGTCCGGGTCAAAGTGAAGAGCGCCAGCCACTCAAGCTTGTAGCGAAGTTTTTTTGAGAATGACATGTTGAGTTGGAGTGAAGCGTTGACTGTTTGAGCAAAACCCAAAAACTCAACCGCAAGTAATCACTGTTTTTCGCGAACTTTGTCGTATTCCGGGTTCACGCACTTACTTCCCCAGCGTTTTAAGGTGCAAATCAGCCCGATATCGGATTCCGGTGCCTGGCCCTTATCACCGGTTTCCTCGATCCAACTTTCGAGGATATCCCGATGCCTCTGAAGGGCCTCCGCATAGGCGGGATCGGTCGCCAGGTTATTGATTTCGTGTGGGTCGTTGGCGAGGTCGTAGAATTCTTCAGGAACCCGGTCGGGCCCGAAAAAGAGCAGTTGTGTCTCGTTCATTTCGCCGTCCGCCATCATTTGCCGAAACTTTTTGGTCACGGCCCAACCATCTTTATAAGTGGGCTGCATGTAGGGGCGGTCGGTGAGGTAATTTTTAAGATATTTGTATTTCGGAGTGACCACGGCGCGGATTTTTTCGATGGTGTAGTCGCAGCGGTCACGGGCGGCAATCACGTAGTCTCGCGGAGTGTAGTCCTTCGCGAGGAAATTCCGCCCTTCCATTGTTTCGGGAATTTCCAGACCGGCGAGAGCCAGTGTGGCCGCCGAAATGTCGATGCCACTGATCAAATCATCCCGAACGGCTCCGGCTTCGATTTCCGGACCGGCCACGATCAGGGGCATGTGGATGCCGCCTTCGTAAATCATTTGCTTATGGCGGTGGAGTTTCATCCCGTGGTCGCTGAAGAGGATGACGACGGTGTTCTCTTTGAGACCGCTCGATTCCAGTTTCGCCATGATCTCACCGACCTGCCGGTCCGTTTCGAGCAGGCAGTCGTAGTGACCGGCGATGTCTTCGCGGACTTCCTCCACATCCGGATAATAAGGCGGGACGGGAACCGCTGAGCGATCGACCCGCTTTTCCGGCTTTCTCAACTTGCCACCGCCCAGTTGGATTTGCCCGAAAAAGTGCTGGCCGTCTTTGATGCCATCGAGGCACTCCCCGCTGATAAACCGCTCGGGGCCCCAGGATTTGTAGGGACCTTTATCGTAAAATTCACTGAGATCGAAGGTGAAGTTGTAATCATCTTTCGCCCCGTCATTGAAGGTCCAAAGCCCCGCCTTTTTGAATGCCTTGGGGAGGGGGACCACGGAGGGCGGTAGAATGTTTTCATCAAATTCCCCCATCGATTTCCCGCGAAATTCCGGACGGCAACTCCGGTGATTGTGCGCTCCGATTGAGGTCTGCATCATTCCGGTGACGATGGCGGACCGGGTCGCTGAACAAACACCGGCCGGCGTGTAAAAGCGCGTGAAACGGGTTCCCGAAGCTGCCAGAGCATCAATATTCGGGGTGTCGATGGTGGTGTCTCCGTAACAACTGAACCACCCGCTGACGTCCTCAAGGTAAAGCCAGAGAACGTTCCTCTCCTCCGCAGCGGAGCTCAGGAAACAGGGAGAAATAATGGCGATGAAGGTCGCAAGGAATCGAGTCATGTCGCGCCCACTATACGGACGGATTTGAGCTGTGCAGCCCCTGAAGGGCACTTTGTCATGGCTATTTTCACCCGCATCTCACAGATTTTGTTATAATTTTCATAAAAAACGAAGGTAATCGTCCTAACTATGTTATAATTATGGAAATAATAATGGCGTCACCGTTTTCAGACAATAATGACCGGCGATTCACTTTCTTTCGGGGAGTGGAATTAACTGGGTCAGCGGGATCCCGGTTTTCGGTAGAGGATCGGCGGGAGACACTGAAGAACATCAAGATGGTTGCGATGTTAGGGGCGTTTTTGGTGCCATTGTTCGCGATTGTCGACTATTTTGCCTATCCTCAGCATTTCGTTCTCTTTGCTGCTTTCCGCCTTATGTGCACGCTCTGTATGCTCGCGGTCTGGAAAATCAGCCAGCTTCCCGTCGGAAAACGAAATTTCCGGGCGGTTACAGTGATTCTTCCGGTCATTCCCGCTTTTTTCACTGCGTTGATGATTGGAGTTTCGCAGGATCCGGGGTCTCCGTATTTTGCGGGCCTGACGCTCAGCCTGGTCGCGATTGGTTTTGTCTTCCACTGGACTTATCGGGAGGCTTTCTTCGGTTCGGTTCTCGTTTTACTGATGTATTCGCTCGCCTGTCTGCCCGCGATTCTGGACGGGGCATCGATGGAGGCCATTTTGACTTTTGTCTGTAATTCGATCTTCATTTTCGCAGTGGGGCTGGTTATTACCGCCGGAAGTTTCGCTCACCATCGGATTCGGATTAACGGATTTCTCGCCCGGAATGCTCTCCGGCATTCGCAGCACAATTTGTCGGTCAGAAATGAAGACTTGAGACGGATACTTCAGGAACTGAGCGAGACCGAACGTCAGTTGATTCACTCGGAGAAAATGTCTTCCCTTGGTCAACTGAGTGCGGGCGTGATTCACGAAATTGGCAATCCACTGAATTTTTCGAATCAGGCGCTTTATTTACTGAAAAAGAAAATTCATTCTTCCGACCTGGAGCAGATTCCGGAAATCATCAGGGACATGCAGGAAGGTCATGACCGGATCAGTGAAATTGTATCGGAGCTTCGCGAGTTTTCGCACAAAGGTGCGGCCGGGAAGAAAGACGTTTTCTGTATAGAAGAGGCGGTTCACAGTGCGATTCGAATGCTGGGGAAACCGATTGAATCCAATCGGGTGAAAATCTCGCTGAATCTCATCCAAACGCCCGATGTATTAGGTGTCAAAAACCAGATCACGCAGGTTATCATGAACCTCGTTCAGAATGCGATCCACGCCGTTGAGCAGACTCACCATGGAGATACCGGGCACATCGAAATCGATATCGAATCGAGAAACAACCAGGTGCTGGCCCATGTGACCGACAATGGTCCCGGCCTTTCCGACGAAGCCCGGGCGAAGCTTTTTGATCCATTTTTCACGACTAAAAAACCGGGACAGGGAACCGGCCTGGGACTCAGTATTTGTTACCGGATCCTGGAGGCGCATCACGGAAACCTGACGGTTGAGTCTTCTCCCGGGACATTTACCCGATTCACCATTTCCCTTCCCAAATATAATGATGAAACAATCACTGACAGCCAGCGAAAGATCGCCTGTTAAAGAAACCGAGATGACTAAAAACCGACAATTTGGAATTCTGTACGTTGACGATGAGTCGATCTCTCTGAAGTATTTCAAGGAATTGCTAAGTGATATTGCGCCAATCTATACGGCCGATAATCCACACGATGGCTTTGAAATCTTTAAAGAGCATCAGGGACACATCGGCCTCGTGTTGAGTGATCAGAAGATGCCCGGCGAGTGCGGGATCGATTTCCTCACTCGGGTTCGTGAATTGAATCCCGCTCCGTTCCGGTTTCTCGTCACGGCGTTTGCGGATCTGCATGCGGCGGTGGACGCGCTGAACGATGGTCTACTTTATTCCTACCTCAGTAAGCCCTGGGATCCGGAGGAGTTGGAACGTCGGGTAAAGAATGCTCTGAATTATTTCGAAGTGTCTTATCAGCGGGACAAGTTGCTGGAGGAGAAATCACTCGCCTTCCGTCACCTCGCGATGGCGGACAAGGCGGCGAGTATGGATATACTGTCCTGCGGTCTGAACCATCACATGAGAAATGCGCTCACCGGCGTACATACTTTTCTCGAGTTGACCCCGATGAAGCTTGAAGAGGAACTGGGGCACCCGCCGGTCGATACCGAATTCTGGGACGATTTTTATCAGCAGGCCCATAGCCAGATTGACCGGATGACGACCATTCTGACAAATTTGTGGGAAGCTTCGAACAGCAGGGATCTGTATATCACGGAAAATATAGATATCGCCGGTGTCTTCCGGGACGCGTCGAAGATTATGTTAGATGAGGATTGCAATATTTCCCTGGAATTCACCGGTCAAACCCAGGGAGCGCTGCTTTCGGGAGACGCTGCGAAGCTGAGCCAGATGGCGCGCCTCTTTTTTCAGGAAGCCAAGACCAATTTGAGTGGTGGAGGAAGTATAGAAATCGCTATCGGCGTTGCTGAGACTAACGATGCCTACACGATTTCTTTTATTGATGATGGGGAACCTATCGCTAAAGAGGATCTCAATCGTCTGTTTGATCCGTTTTACGTGCGGGCCGATAAACCGAGCGAATTCGGTATGAATATGGTGGCCTGTTATCTTACCGTCTTTCATCATGGCGGCACCATGGATGCGTGCGTTCTTCCCGATGGGAGAAATGCGATCGTTTTCAGCCTGCCACGGGTCGCTAAGCGCCCCGGAGATAGACAAAAGTCGTTCAGAGAGTTGCTGAACCGAAACCCTACTGATGAGGTAGCATTAGTAATGCCCTCATAATACGAGGGATACACCGATTTCGATTGACATCATACGGTTCGTTTAGGTTAACTGGCGTATGAAGAGACGGATTCTGGTGATCGACGACTCGATGATTAATCTCCGCGTCGCCGAAGATATTTTGGTAAAGGCCGGATTTGAAGTGTCGACTGTCGATAGCGGAGCCCACGCTCTCGCTCAGGTAAATATCGACGAAGGCGCTGCGAGCCCTCCGTACGACGCGATGCTGCTCGATGTGATGATGCCGGGAATCGACGGCATCGAAGTGCTGCGAAAAGTGCGGACGGTATGGAATGAGGTGCAACTCCCGGTAATTATGGTGACGTCGAAGGATAAATCCGAAGACGTGATGGAGGCGCTCAGTTTCGGGGCCAATGACTATGTGACCAAACCGATTGATCCGGGCATATTAGTGGCGCGTCTCAATACCCATTTGAAATTGAGAGATTATCACGAATCGTTGCGTCGGGCGCAGGACTCGTTGATGAGCGCGGCGCGGATTGAGGCGGTTGGACTACTCGCGGCGGGGGTTGCTCATGAGATCCGGAATCCGCTGGGACGCATCCAAATGGCGGTTGGCGGACTCCAGGGCATGGTCGATAAATTTCCGGAAGCCGACCGGGATACGGTGAATCTTCTCGTCGATACCGCCGTGCAGTCCGTCGAGTCTGCTGACAAAATTGTTGCGGGCCTGATCACCTCTTTTCGCGGGCAAACGCTGCCGCTCCAAAGTCTGGATATCGACGAAGTCATTCAGGAAGCGATTCAATACCTGAATCCCGAAATCCACAAATCAGGCGTCGAGTTGCAGACCGATTTCGCCGACGGCGCTCCCGAAGTGGCAATCGCTCCCAAAGAATTTCAGCAGGCTTTTGTCGCGATTGTCAGGAATGCTCTTCAGGTCATGGCATTTGCGGATAGTTCCGAAAAACAGCTCATCATTCAGACCAGAGTCGAGACGATGAGTGGGCAGGGGAGTAACGAAGGTACTCGTTCCGGTAACCGACTCAGGGACGGAGACCCGGTGCTGACGATTTCGGTGATCGACTCCGGTCCGGGCATGACCGCCGAGCAGATCGAACAGGCCTTTGATGCGTTTTACACCACCAAGGCAACCGGTGCGGGGACAGGGCTCGGCCTCACTGTGGCGCGGAAAATTATCGAACTCCACAAAGGAGTGATCCGGCTCACCAACCGCGAGGATGGGGAATCGGGGCTTAAGGTCGATATCTTCCTGAAAATCGCCGATCCCGGGCTTCCTTTTGTTTGAATTCAGAATTCCCGGTGACATCCGTAAAATCATGAGCAAAATAAGCTCGTAAAGTGATGTCTAATTTAATTTCCGGTTACTGGATGCGTCCATCCGATGTGGATGAGGGAACCGCCGACTTTCTCTGGATCGGTGAGAATGGGCGTATCGTCCATCGAATCAATTACAAACACGGTCCATTTGTCATGACCCTGTGGTGCCAACCGCTGGAAGGTGACACCTTCGCCGTGCAACTCAAACCAAAGTCGGAGAGCCACCGCGTAGTGATCACTGCCACGGACGAAGCATTGACGATGGAGCATCTCGATCTCAAGAATCCCAAATGTGAGTTTGAGAGGATCGATTCCAGCCAGATCTCCGCTCCCTTCAAAAAAGATCTCGCCTGGGCGGAAAAAACGATGGATAAGCTCGAGAAAAACAGCTGATCGGAGAGGATTGTACCCTGTACAGTCTGGGACTGTACCCTGTACAATCGAGACGAATCGGTAGTTTTTATTTCGGAGTCCCGAGGACCCGTGCCATTTGCGCATCGCTTAGTGGCTTGATCGATCTTACTGCGTGGTCTTCCTCGTTGGCATAGTCGAGAAACTGCTGCCGCGATGATTTGTTTTCAAAGTCGAAACCTATCAAAGCTCTACCAACTCGTTCCCCGGAGTATTGGTAGTTAAAATAAACAAAATCGGAAATCCCCGAAGCTCCCTCCAGAAACGAGGCAAGGGCTCCGGCGCGCTCGGAAAACTCCACCTGCAGGAAGAGCGGGTCTTTGAGTAGAGAGGTATCGTAGCGAATCGTCCGGAATTCGATATCGGGTTCGCCGGTGACATCTTCGAAGCGGAGGCCGCGTTTTTCCCAGCTTTCGACCAGTTCGCCGAACGTTTCCTCCAGCGAATCAAAACCAATCACAGGCCAGGCCCGGTCGGGGTCAATTTTACCATACTGAAATTCGACGATGTTCGCTTTGGTCCTTAACTCGCTGAGGAGGTGAAACAAAGTGCCGGGTCGCTCCTCGATTTCGAACCGGAGGTAGCGGCGCCGGGCCGATCCAATCCGGGCGGCGCGGACGACCCGCTGCAGCTGGGCAAAATCCATATTAGCCCCGCACACGATCGTCAGGATCTTCTTATACTTCGGGAGGTGCTTCTGATGAGTGAGCCAACCGGCCAGTCCCATAGCTCCTGCCGGCTCGGGAATGACTCGCTTTTTTTCCCAGAGAAATTGCATCGCCGCACAAACTTCCTCGTTGGTCACCGTCAAAAATTCATCGATCACGTCGCGACAGATTTGGAAAGTGTTGTCCCCGGCCCTTGCAACAGCGGTGCCATCGCAAAAGACGTCGACATTCGAAATGACAACCGGTTTTCCCTGTTTCACTGCCGCCGCCATCGACGCCTGATCGACGCCTTCCACCCCGTAGATTTTGATATCCGGGTAGTAGAATTTCAGCCAGGCCGCCACGCCGGCAGCCATACCTCCGCCCCCGATCTGTAGGAATGCGGCATCGAAAGGGCCTTCGCCGCTCATCACGACTTCATCGGCGATCGTGCCCTGGCCACCCATCACCGCGAGATGATCAAAGGCATGAACGATCACAAATCCTTCCTTTTCCGCGTATTTTTTTGCGGCTTCGACCGCGTCGTCATACCGGTCGCCCACGAGTTCGATTTTAACGGCATCGCCGCCGAGCCGTCGCACCGCATCCTGTTTCATTTGCGGCGTGTTGAGTGGCATAAAAATCGTCGCTTTGATCTTCCCTCCGAACTTTGCTGCAGCGATGGCCACGCCCTGAGCGTGATTTCCCGCCGAAGCAGCCACCACTCCGGGAGTGGTCGCCGGGTCGAGCTGAGCCATCAAATTATAGGCCCCGCGCCACTTGTACGCGTGCATTGGCGAGAGGTCCTCCCGCTTCAAATAGAGGCACACGTCCTCCTCCAGCTCGATTTTCTCAAGTGGGGTCGGTTTCCCAACCTCATAAACCCGGCCTCTGGCCAGCAGGATTTCTCTGTGGAGTTCGCTGTGTAAATCTTTCACGTAGGGGATAATTCCGCTCTCCTTCCTATTTCGCAAAATAAATTCGGGTAATTTCGGGGCGGGCGGGAGTATGGTAACCATAGAAGCCGTATGAAAGCCGAAAACCGGGAGGAATCCTTCGTGAAATTATTCGCCGCCAATGAGCGACATTTGCGGGCTTTTGTGCGCTCCACCGGGTTGGGCTGGAACGAGGTCGACGAGGTTATCCAAAATGTCAGTCTGGTGATGTGGCGGAAATGGGCAGAATTTGATCCGGGCAGTGATTTCCTGGCCTGGGGGCGGGTCATCGCCCGCTTCGAAGTTCTAAAAGTCCGGCGATCATTTGCCCGCGACCGGCATGTCTTCAGCGAAGATTTGATGGAACGTCTCGCTGACAAAGCAGAGGAAGTCCGGTCTTCCGACCGGCACCGGGAAGCGCTGGATCGCTGTCTGGAGCAGCTTCCGAAAAAATCGCGGGATTTCATCAATGTCGCCTATCATAGCGACCGCTCGATTAAAGATATCGCCATGGCGCTGGGAAAGACGCCCACTGCGTTTTACAAAACGCTGGATCGAATCCGGAAGAAATTACAGATCTGTATTGAGGGTCGGCTGGAAACCGGAGGCTCTCTATGAAAGACGATTCTCTAGACGGCTTAATACTGGGTCATCTTGATGAGCGGCTCTCTGCGGAAGAATTTGAAGCCCTCGAAACCCTCCTCAAAAATGATCCGGAGGCGAGGGCGCAATACGTCAAATTCGCCGAGTTGGACTCAAACTTACGAAGCGCTACCGATGAACCAGTCGCACAAATCCTCTCGATCAAACGATGGTTGATTCCGGGAATCCTCGCGTCTTTCGTCCTGTTCGTCTGCATCGCAACCATCTTTAAGGACCGTGTTGAAGAGTTGGCCCGGCCCACTTATGAAACAGTCGGAGTTGCGGTCCTATCCGCTCAGGCAAATGCAGAATGGCGGTCCTCTGTTCCCAATTTCATTCCTGCAAAAGATATGACCCTCGAACCGGGGCGGTATCAATTGAATTCAGGACTCGCCCAAATCGACTTTTTTGGAGGTGCTGCGATTAGTTTGTCAGGGCCCGCCGACATTGAACTGATCAACCGGAATGAAGCGATTCTACACCGTGGCCGACTCCGCGCCAACGTGCCTCCGGCGGCGCGGGGATTTAAAATTCGCAGCGCCGATGTGGTGATTGAGGATTTGGGAACCAGTTTCGGGCTGGCCACCCGCGAGGGCGAAAGCGCTGAAGTGGTCGTTTTCGATGGGGAAGTGCGGACTCTTGATACAAATGGTGAGTCCCTTCCGGTTATGGAAGGCCAATCAGCGCGACTTCAATCCGGGCAGTCGATACTGGTAAAAGAAGCGAGCCGCGAATCATTCCCGGACATTGCCGATGTATTAACCGGTTCTGATAATAGTAGTTTAGTTAACTACGCCAACTGGAAAGAAGACAGTCAAATTCGGCGGAACGATCCGAGATTAATTGCCTACTACGATTTCGAGAATTTAACTTCTGTTTCGAGGCGGTTGAAAAACCGGGCGGGTTCGATCCGGAAATCGGAACTGGATGGTGGGATTGTCGGGGCGAGAGTGACTGACGGTCGGTGGCCCGGCAAAACCGCCCTCGATTTTCGCAGTGAAGGCGACCGGGTTAGATTTCAAATTCCCGGTGAATTCCCGGAACTTACGATCTGTATCTGGGTTCGGATCGATGCTCTGGATCGACACTTAAACTCTTTATTTTTAACCGACTACTTTGATCCCTACGAATTTCATTGGCAATTATCGAGAGAGGGTGCGCTCCATTTTGCCTCCAGTCCAACCGGTGTTGAAGACTTGGAGGAGAACACCCGGCGCTTTTTTTCGAAACCTTTCTGGAATTCATCCCGGAGTGGGAAATGGTATTTTCTCGCCACATCGGTCAGTCGGGAGACGGGGGTGAATCATTACATCAACGGGAAGCGAACCGGCTTCAGTGGCGGAACCAATCAAGGTAAGCCGCTTATGGCTTTAAGAATAGGGAAAGCTGATTTGGGAAACTGGAGCGAACCAATTCATCCCAATTCAAAAATACGGACCTTGAATGGTCGAATTGATGAGTTTGCTTTATATCGAGCCGTACTAACACTGCGGGAAATTGTCGCCTTTTATGAATCTGGAAAACCCTGACGCAAAAATGAACTGGTTTCGAATGGTCGCCTTGATGTTTCTTGTGTTCCAGGCAGCACAGGGGAATGAGATCACCAAAGGTGAAAAGCTCTTTGCGCTGGAGGTGAAGCCTCTTTTTGCTGAAAAGTGCCTAGCCTGTCACGGCGATGAACCCGAAAAGCTGAAGGGCGATTTCGATATGCGAACCCGTGAAGCGATTCTCAAAGGGGGCGAGGCATTCGGGGTGGAAGTCGTTATTCCGGGCAAAGGTGCGGAGAGTTTTCTCTACCTCACAACAACCCGGAAAGAAGCTGATTTTGAAATGCCGCCGAAAGAAGCGGATCAGTTATCGGAGCAACAGCAGTGGGCGATTCGAGACTGGATCAACGAAGGTGCGCCGTGGCCGTCCGATCAGCGTATTGCGGAGATCCAGGAGAAATATGCCGAAGGCGAGCAGGTCGCCACATCGAAAGCTCTCTCGGAGGAATGGCAGAACCGGCGATATGAAAGCGAAAAGCTCTGGGCTTACCGTCCACTCAAAGTATCCCAGGTGCCGCCCGGTCAAAATCCGGTCGACTGGTTTATCAATCGTAAGTTAGGGAAAGCGGGACTCGATCCGGCTCCCCGCGCGGAGGGCACCGCAATACTTCGGCGGGTTCACTATGGATTAACCGGCCTGCCTCCTTCTCCCGAAGTCGTTCGCGTGTTCGAAAAGAAGTATAGTGATGATCCTGCTGCCGCGGTGGTTTCGCTGGCGGACGATCTGATGGATTCGCCTCACTACGGAGAGCACTTCGGTCAACACTGGCTCGATGTGACCCGCTATGCTGATACCGCGGGCTTTGCCAATGACTATTCAAGGCCCAATGCCTGGCGATATCGTGACTATGTGATTCGGGCTTTTAATGACGACAAACCCTACGATCAATTTGTCAAAGAACAGATCGCCGGTGACGAAATCGATCCCGAAAATCCTGAAAACCTGATCGCCACCGGATTTCTCAGAATGGGGCCCTGGGAGCAAACCGGGATGTCAGTCTTTATAGAGACCCGTCAGCTCTGGCTGGACGACGTGACCGATTCTGTAGGGCAAACCTTTCTCGCCCACGCTATGCAATGCGCCAAGTGTCACGACCACAAATTTGATCCCGTCCCGACCCGCGATTATTACGGGATGATGGCCGTCTTCTCCACGACCCAGTTTGCGGAGCGGCCCGCTCCATTTCTTCCCACGGAAAGTATCGATGGATTTGCGGCATCCGATGAATGGGTGAAAGCTAAAATTAAGGGATACTCCGAGCAAAATGCAGCGATTCAGCGCAAGATTCAAAAACTGAAAAAACAGGAGAGTGGTGACGCTAAAACCGGTGATAACGGCCTCGATCCCGGTGATGAAAACAATCAGGCGAGGCTCAACAAAAATATCAAACGTCACCAACTGGAGCTGGATAAAACTCAAGCCTTCGCGCTGTCGGTATATACCGGTAAAACTATTCGGCGAAATAATATCTATGGAAGAATGCCGGTAGCGGCGAATCCGTGGGGCAAAGGCTATTTTGATGAGGATGCGATCCTGACCGGGGGGGATATATATAGCCCGGGCGACCAGGTAGAGCCTGCGGCATTGAGTGCTGCCGAAGTCCTGAGTGGGATGCAACCCGGGGACTTTCCCTCGGGGCAGGGGGCGCGCCGGGTCGCTTTGGCGGACTGGATCGTTGATCAGGAAAATCCCTTAACCGCGCGGGTCATTGTGAACCGGGTTTGGTCGTGGCTCTTTGGGAAAGGCATCGCAGGGAATCCTAATAACTTCGGCGGGACCGGGCTCCTTCCAACTCATCCCGAACTTCTGGATTACCTGGCGGCCTGGTTTCTGGAGAACGGTGCCTCGGTAAAGAAACTGAATGCTTTGATTATCCAGTCGGATGCCTACCAGCGAAGCACCCGGCACCCTGCTCCGGCCCAGCTCGAGCGGTTGGACCCAAAAGGGGAGCTCTATGCATTCTTTCAACCCCGGCGCCTCACTGCTGAGGAATTTCGCGATGCGATGCTGACCGTCAGTGGTGAACTGAACCCGTCTGTTGGAGGTATCCCGGTCCGGCCCGATTTTAATCCTGAAGTCGCCTTTCAGCCCCGGCAAATTATGGGCGGGACCGCATCGGTTTACGAGCCGGACCCATTACCCCGGCAGCGAAATCGTCGCAGTATCTATACTGAAAAAATCAGGGGGTTAAGAGATCCGTTTTTTGAAACTTTCAATCAACCGGGCCCGGACAATTCCTGTGAGTTACGGGAAACGTCAACGGTCGCTCCCCAGGCCCTAACCCTGATGAATTCTCGGGAAGTCGAAGATCGGGCCGTCGCGTTTTCGAATCATCTACTCACAAGCAGGGGAAGTGAAGGGGAGGTCATCGACCGCGCGTTCCTCACTGCGCTGAGTCGGTTGCCGACCCCTGCAGAGCGCAAAATGTGTCTCGCTGAGTGGGCGGAGGCGACGCGGGAGGAATCCGCTATCGAACATGAGAAAAGCAAGCTTCCTGCGGTGATCACCCGCACCGTCCGGGCTGAGAAAACCGGTGAATTTTACGATTTTGAAGAAAAGTTACCCGCCTATGAAAACTACGTAGCGGATCTACAGAAAGCGGATCTTGATGCCCGGACCAGAGGGCTCGCCCATATCTGTCTGGTGCTATTTAACCTGAACGAATTTGCCTACCTCGATTGAGATAATGAAAAAAGAAAGCAACCCCGTTTTTGCTTATCCCGGTCGACGGGAAGCTCTCTATGGATTAGGTGCCGGACTTGGTTCCGTGGCATTTTCGTCTCTACTCGGAGCCGCCAACACGAGGACCGTACATCATCCGGCAAAAGCGACGAGATGTATTTTCCTGATGATGGAAGGGGGACCTTCTCATATCGACACCTTCGACCCCAAACCTGAATTGACGAAGCGTCATCTCCAGAAATTCAATCGGGGGGGAGATAGGGAAAGTGCGATGTCATCGGGGCAGCGTTACTATGTGAAAAGTCCGTTTGAATTTATCAAAGCCGGTCAGTCCGGAGCGGATATCTCAACGGAGTGGCAACACCTCAAGGGTATGGTGGATGAGATGTGTTTTTACCGGGGCTGCCAGGTCGAATCTGTTAACCACCCGACAGCCTGTTACCAGGTCAACACTGGCAACCGCTTCGGTGGCGATCCCGGAGTCGGGGCCTGGGTCACCTATGGATTAGGTTCCGAAAACGAAAATCTGCCCGGTTTTGTGGTCCTTCCCCGAACGGCCTACCCTCAGGGAGGCGCCGCCAACTGGTCAAATGGATTCCTCCCCGCTGACTTTCAGGGCACCCCCTTGCGTCCTCAGGGCAGTCCCATCCTCGACTTGAATCCTCCACCCGGTGTGACGCGGGAAAGGCAGCGCAAAAATCTCGATTTACTGGGGAAGCTCAATCAGCAGCACCTCAAAGGTCGACCGGGGCGCAGCGAGCTGGAAGCCCGGATGTCGTCTTACGAACTGGCGTTCCGGATGCAGATGGAGGTCCCTGAAATTCTGGATTTAAAAGGGGAGAACAAAAAGACTCTGGAATCCTACGGAATCGGCGATGCCAAAACCGATGCCTTCGGTAGAAAATGTTTACTCGCCCGGCGTCTCGTCGAAAAAGGCGTCCGCTTTGTTCAGGCTTACGCCGGGAACTGGGACAGTCATGACTATATACAAAAAGCCCACGGCTCGTTAATTCGTTCCGTCGACAAACCGATCGCGGCACTGCTCAAAGATTTGAAAAGCCGGGGGCTGCTTGATGAAACCCTCGTCGTATGGTGTGGAGAGTTCGGTCGTACTCCCGACAACGGACTGCGGGGCGGGGGCACCAGTTACGGCAGGGATCACAACGCAAAAGCGATGACGATGTGGTTCGCCGGGGGCGGTTGCAATGCCGGACAAACCATCGGCGCAACCGACGAGATCGGTCTCGAAGCGGTGGACTGCGTTCATCACATTCGCGATGTCCACGTGACCCTGCTCCACTTGTTGGGGCTCGATGACAACAAATTAACCTACTACCATGCCGGTAGGCATAAACAGCTATCCCAGTTTGGAGGAAATGTGATCAAAGAACTGGTCGCCACGTAATTTGAGAGGCCGGTTTCATAGAGAAAACCATGACTTCCCGGAATCATGAGGGATGGCACTTGCCGCTCAGAATGTGGCGGGGATAGCGACTCACAGTAAAACCGGATAGGACGTCCCCTTAATCTTTTTATACAGAGTCCGATCCGGGACTGGGTTCGGTTGAACCGTCCGCGAAATCCGGGCCGGGTCACTGGCTAAGTTTGTGAAAGAGCCGCTGGTATCATATTCTCCCCGGACTCATATATCTCTGTAGCCGATCCGACGATTTTGGGATCAAGATCGTCAATCAGAGATCTGTCTTTTCCTTCGTAGGGCACCTGCGAGAGCAGGAATTTGATAGCGTTGAGCCGGGCGCGCTTCTTGTCATCCGATCTCACGATTGTCCACGGTGCATCCGCCGTGTCCGAATAGAATAACATCGACTCTTTCGCCTCAGTATACTGGTCCCAGCGACCTAAGGATTCCACATCCATTGGGCTGAGTTTCCATTGCTTTAACGGGTCCTTCGCCCGGTTCATGAAGCGGCGCAACTGCTCTTCCCGGCTGACCGAGAACCAGAACTTAAACAGCCGGATCCCACTGCGCGCCAACATTCGCTCAAATTCCGGTGCCTGGCGCATGAACTCGAGATATTCATTCGGCTTGCAGAAACCCATTACTCTTTCCACCCCGGCACGGTTGTACCACGAACGATCAAAAAGAACCATTTCGCCTTTGGTCGGCATGCTCTGAACGTAACGCTGAAAATACCACTGCCCGCTCTCAGTTTCCGACGGCTTGGCCAGAGCAACCACACGCGCTCCCCGTGAATTCAGATTTTCGACAAATCGCTTAATCGTTCCCCCTTTACCAGCCGCATCCCTGCCTTCAAACACTGCGACAATTCTCTCCCCCGATTTACTCACCCAGGACTGCATTTTTACCAGTTCGATTTGTAACAACTCGATCTGCCGGTTGTACTCCCTGCTTTTCATCATCGTATCGAAGGGGTACACCGAACTGATGATTTCTTTTTTATTCAAAGAGTTCTTCACTTTTTCGGCAAGCTCCGGAGGCACACTTTCTTTGATCTTTTTATCAATGACAGAGACCATGGGAAAGGTATGAGTGGCGTCTGCTGGTGCTGCTTTGGCGTTTTCAGAAATTGTTCGGCCGGTTTCCGTCGGACCGGATTCGGTAATCACCGGTTTCGACTCCCCAGATGTAGTTGAAGATTCAACAACCGGTTCTACAGGATGAGCCACAGTTTCCATTTCCAGGGTGCCTGAAGCTTCGGCTGTCGCTTGTGGTTCAATAGAGGGTTGTTCCGTGTTTGAATTGCGTAGTGGTAATCTCATCTATATTTCCGTGCTGTTTTAGCGGGCGAAAGGCAGCATTCAACATGCCAACAGCCTGAGCTAATTCAGTTTTTATTAAACCCGGGGAGCCGCATGAACCTCCCGGCAATAGCGGTCAAATAGCGGGCTTGAGAATCGACAGCCAGGAGGGTGTCCTGCGATTGCGCCGATCCATTATATGGTAAATTGCGTCAGCGAACTCAACTTCGGGCGTTCTTGGTTACTAAATGCAACGACATCGGAGCAGTCACAATGATAAAGATTTTTTGATGATCTGAAGATAAAGACGACACCTTCAAGTGCTCAAAAAATACAGGCTTTAGTATATAGTTTCGTCCTCTTAGCAGTCGGGTTCAAGGGTGACTCCATATAGGTGGATTTAATTTTTCATCACGTGTCTGTTTTACACTCAACCGGAACTGATTGGCCAGTAGTGATGAACAAGATGGATGATTTTAATGTGAATGCGGATAAAACGGTTTCGATGAATTATGCCTGACTCTCAGCCAAATCCGGATGACGGGCGGAAGAAAGGGAAAATTTTCTTCTAATAAATTTTAAAAGTGATGAATAAGCAAAGATCAGGTCCGTCAATCTTTCGGCTGCAGGAGCCGCAGCGACCCAAAATCAATTACAAAAATCATTAAATTATGGACACCACGCATCTCAATCTTCTTTGCATCACCTCTCCTTTCAAATTTAACGGAACTTCAGCTAATTAGACTAACCGGAAAGGCACAAACTGTGCTTTTCAAAAAACAAATCCGACTCATTTTCGGGATCGCATCACATCGCAAACGAGGCGACTTTTTGAAAAGAGCCAACAAACTGACCACTATATGAACCGCAAATTAGCTTCTCTTCTCACGCTTGGAGTTATCATCCTCGCTTTTACATCCAGTGCCGAATCACAAACGGTGCGGCATTACAAGGATGTGCTTAGTAACAATACCCGAGTCACAATCAAGTGGAACAACATCAAAGGTCTTGGTGGTGTCTCCGGCACCTGGCATTTCGCAGGCGGGGATTTGAGTTTCACAGGAAAAAACTCCCGCCCCGGGTACCTTTCGATCCGCTTTGCCAACGGAGCAACTCAGCATCTCCACAATCAGAAAACTCATCACGGTTTCGGATGGACAAACAATGACGGCATATTTCTCGTAGCCGATGACACATTCAAGGCGGTGAAAGCCAGCAAGATGGTGACCCGGCACTATTCAGCGAGCTATAATAATGGAGCCGGATTCGGCACGGGCACCATTCATTGGCACAACATCAATGGTAACGGTCGTATCGAAGGATCCCTGACCACATCCTCGAAAAGAACCACATTTGCCGGTCAGAACGGAGTGTCCGGTCAGCTCAATTTCTCTGATGCTGTCGGCAATCACTATATACTAAATAAATCAACCGACCACCGGGGCAAAGTGGTTTGGACGGGACAGATCGTAAGTGGACCCAGTAAATCGGTATTAGTGACCCTGACAGCACAATAATCCGAAGCGAATCGGAATTCAGCACCAAGTGTTCGGCCGGGATCTCTTTGATATCCCGGCTTTTTTGTGCCCTGTCCCTTCTCTCAAAGCATTCAAAATGTTCGGCCGTGAAAACAGAGCAGTTTATAATGGACAGGAAGCGGTTAAAGTCGTCTAAGAAGCGGGCTTTTACCATCATCAGGTGAAATCTGCCGAACCTGCCTTGCTGCGTGCCCCATGACTGCTCGCGGTTGAGAAAAAAAGAGAAATGACAGCCAACTACTGCGAGCCACCGGATCACGATAAAGAGGAAGCACGTCTTGCCGCTCTCGATCGATACAAGGTGCTTGATACTCCCCGGGAAAAGGAGTTCGACGAGATTGCGCGCCTCGCATCCAATATTTGCGATGCTCCGATCGCAGTCGTCAATTTTATCGGTCGCAGACGCCAGTTTTTTAAGGCGGAAGTTGGAATGGGGATCAGGGAGTCACCTTTCGAGACTTCGTTTTGCGGTCATGCACTGCTGGAAGATGACGTCCTTGTCATTCCTGATACCACTTTGGACAGCCGCTTTCAAAACAATCCCCTTGTGATGGGGGAGCCGAACCTTCGCTTCTACGGAGGTGTCTTGATCCGCACACCCGAGGACTTACCTATCGGCACCGTATGCGTTCTCGATTTCAAAACCCGGAGTCTGACAGACCGCCAACTCGATTCGCTGAAACTGCTGTCGCAGCATGCCATGTTATTGCTACAGCTCCGATCGAATATGGAAGATCTGGATCGCTCGCTTTCTTTTCAGGAGCGCCTCCTTCAGGTGGTATCACACGATCTGCGGACACCTTTAAATGTCATTAAGATTAACTCCGGCATCTTATCAGAAAATCCCGGCCTCAATGATTCGCAAATCGCCGGTATTGCGAATCGTCTCATGGTCGCTTCTGATTCCATGCAACATCTCGTAGACGATTTGCTCCATCACGATTCACTCTATCGCAATGAGGTGTCTCTTAATCCCCGCAGATGCGAAGTGGATTCGCTCATGGAGGATCTTGAAAACAAGTTCGTCGATTTGGCCAAAGATAAATCGATCAATTTCTCTGTCACTACCGGGGAGGAGGTTTCGGCGATCCATTGTGATCCGGCTAGACTCTCTCAGGTGTTTTCCAATTTGTGTAGTAACGCACTGAAGTTCTGCAGCCCGGGAGACAGGTTGTCTGTTTCGGTGCAGAATGCTCCCGGTAATCTGGTCCGGTTTATATTCGAGGATACCGGTCCGGGGATTCCGCCGGGAAGTGAAGATTCTATATTTGAACCGCTTTGGAGAGCCGATCAGCAATCCGCTGAAGGAATCGGTCTGGGTCTATCGATCGTAAAGAATCTTCTGGAGCGACTCGATGGAACCATTCGTCTTGATACCGAATATCACAACGGAGCCAGATTTATCTGCGAAATTCCGGCTTGCAGCTAGGACCACAAGTGTACTCGCACCCATCGGCGGCCGGACTCCTGTTCAAAATGCAAGAGCGGTAATTTGCACTGCGAAAAACTGCGTTAGCAGAAGCCCTGCAAGCAGCGGAATAAAGAAGGGCACGCAATTTGCGAAATGTCTCGACTGCTATGATTAGAGAAGGAACAAAAGTTGAGTGGAACTGGGGAAACGGTGTCGCAAGTGGAACTGTGAGCGAAATACACAAAGAAAAAATCACGAAAACCTGTCAGGGAAGTGAAGTGACGCGGGACGGTTCCGAGGATGATCCTGCTTATGTGATTGAGCAGGACGATGACGACATTGTCCTTAAGCTGCAGAGCGAAGTTCGCAGGTCGACGTAAGCGGTGAGATGGAGGCTTCCCGGATTGTTGGTGAGTCGTCACGAAATTGCATTGTGGATTCGGGCATATTGCATGGTTCGCTGGGCGCTGCTACCTCTCTGCGCGAGATATGTTGCCGGATATTTACGAGGAAAAGCACGGTGCAATGGGTGACGCAGAGGTTTTGACGGGGGACTACTTCCCGATTAACTCCACCTTGCCGGAACAGGCATAGCTACTGCGTAGTAATGTCGGCGAATGAGAAATGTATTCTATATAATCGGTGTTGTTGTCGTTGTCGTTGTGATCCTGCGTCTTCTCGGTATCGTCTAACTGAACTTTATAAATCACGATCGCTTTGATGCGTTCATAAACTTAACTTTGAAGGCCGCTTCCGGAAGGAGGCGGCTTTTTTTGTGAACCGAATTCAACACCGTCGTGGAACTGCCGCTCTAAAATGAAAATCCGACCATCAGGAAATGGTTGAGAAAATCTGCTCCCGCTCCGTTGATATGCTGGAGTTGATAACCCAATTCCATATTCACCCCATCGATAAGCGGGCGGCCCAGACCGACGAAAAAGCGGGACTGGTCGTATCCGGTCTGTATGGCGGGTGACACTTCGTTCAAATTGATGAAGATTTCTTCACTGGTTTTCAAATACCAGCCCGGGGTGGGTAGAGGATACTTCAAGCCAATAAGGAAACGCGGGCGAATCGCAACCTCGTCGATGCCTTCGATGAATCTTTCCTCAACTCGGATCCGGTAGGAAAAAGCCACAGCATTGTGGTCATGAGTCAAGCCAAATTGCTGCCAGGTGCGGTGCTCCATGCGGGAGGAGGGAGACTGGATAAAATGGGCATCGTAACCGACCGTCCATACCGCGCCGCTGTCGGACTTTAACGAAACTGATGGTCGCAAAAGGTAGCGGTCGATTTCGGCGAAGTCTTCGTCAATGCGGGTCTGAAACATGAAATTTGCGCTGAGAGTTTCATTCAACGGTAGGTTTCGGGAAAGAGTTGCCCACGAGCCGCTATCGACCTCTTCTGCAGTAGAAGAAAACGCCAGTGAGCTGAGGATGAGTAACAGACAGATTTTATACATGTTTGGGAGGGGCCGGAAATTAGTCAACTTTCGGCAATTTTACCAGAAAGACTGAACGGAAGATCCAGCCTAGTAAAAATCCGGATCTGAAGACAGCCAAAACCATCACTGCACGGCTCATTTTGATTGAGGCGTCAGTTTCATCGGTTTCGGCCGGGGATGAAGTGGAAGAACGTCCAAAGGACGTGTCTACGAGGCGTGGGTAGCGACGTCCTTTGGGCGTCTGTTTCATCGGTTACGGTCGGGGATGATGCGGAAGAACGTCCAAAGGACGTGTCTACGAATGCGCAGGTAGCGACGTCCTTTGGACGTCCGTTTCATCGGTTACGTCCGGGGCTGATGCGCAAAAACGTCCAAAGGACGTGTCTACGGAGGAGTTCTAAACGCTTCTGGTCCGCTCCCCGTTGACCATTCTCATGATACCGATCGGGTTTTCATCCTGCAGTTCCGGGGGGAGTGCTGCGTTCGGCCAGTTCTGATAACAAACCGGACGAACAAAGCGGTTGATGCAACGGGTGCCGATACTGGTGAAGTGGCTGTGGCAGGTTGCCGGGTAGGGGCCGCCGTGATGGATGCTGTCACACACGTCGAGGCCGACCGGATAGCCGTTAAAGATCAATCTTCCGATTTTACGTTCCAGCACAGTGATGACATTTTTATAGGTCTCAAGATCTTCCTCGGTCCCGTGAATGCTGGCGGTAAGGGAGCCGTCGAGTTGTTCGGCAAATGCTTCCAGTTCACGGGGGGATTGACACTCAACCATCGTTGAAACCGGGCCGAAGACCTCTTCGAACAGTTGCGGGTGATCGAGTAGTCCTTCAGAATCGGTTTCAAACAGGTAGCAGGCCGCTTCGGATTTCTGTTCGACCGGTTCGCGAATGGACCTGGCTTTGAGGGTAAGGCCTCCCATGTTTTGCATCGCTTTGACTCCTTCTTCAAAAGCGTAGTGAATCCCGCTGTGCAACATGGTCTGGGGATCGTATTCGGTTGCCAGTTCGGCGGCTGTGGATCGAAAGGTATCCCAGCCGGAATTGTCGCCGATGCCGAAGACGAGTCCGGGATTGGTGCAGAACTGACCGACACCGGTGGTGAGTGCTTCGATAAAGCCTTTTGCGATACCATCCGCTCTCTCCTCAAGCGCTCCGGGAAGGACGAAAATGGGATTCACGCTGCCCATTTCCGCGTAGAAAGGAATTGGAACGGGGCGGGCGTTTGCGACGTCAAAGAGCGCGCGCCCTCCGTTCAGCGAGCCGGTGAACGCGGCGGCCGCCAGTTTAGGGTGTTTGACCAGTTCGGTTCCGACTCTGGCGCTGCGGCCGTGGACGAGTGAGAAAATGCCATCGGGAAGACCGCATTTTTTGATCGCGTTCTGTATGATCAAAGCGGCGGCTTCGCAGGTCCCCGGATGAGCGGGGTGGGCTTTGATGATGACTGGACACCCTGCGGCAAAAGCCGAGATGGTGTCGGAGCCGAGAACCGAAATGGCGATGGGGAAATTGCTGGCCCCGAAAACCGCAATCGGTCCGATCGGTTTCATCATCGAACGAATATCAGGGCGCGGCACCGGTTGCTGGTCGGGAAGGGCTTTATCGATCCTCGCATCGACCCAGGAGCCTTCGCGAACCATTTTTGCGAAGAGGCGGGCCTGATTGACCGCCCTGCCGCGTTCCGCGGTGCATCGAGGAAGCGGGTGCCCGGTTTCCGCGGATGCCCGAATCAGAAATTCGTCACCGAATGCGATCGCTTCATCGGCAATGGCTTCGAGAAAAGCGGCCCGATCTTCAAGTGAGGTATGGCGGAAGGTATCGAAAGATTCCGCAGCCAGGTTCACTGCCTGATCGATTTCCGCGTTAGTCGCTTCGTGAAACTCCCCGGGTAAAACCGTTCCGTCCCGGGGATCGATTCCTGTAAACGTTTCGCCCGATTCTGCGGAAGTGGTTTTTCCTATGATTTGATGGCCGTGAAAGTTCATTCGGGAAAGTCTTCCACGCTTGATTAACTATTCAAGGCTGGGATCTCCAACTCAGTGATGGAGTGGAGATCCCTATGCTGAATGAAAAGTTTACTTCACTTTCAAAACACCGCGCATCACCAGTGCGTGGCCGGGGAAAGTACAGACAAATGGGTAGTCGCCGGGAGACTTCGGTGCATTAAATTCCAATTCTTCAACAGCTCCGCCATCAAGCATATCGGTGTGGTGAAGCACATCTTTGCTGTCGGGAATGAACTTCTTGGCAAAGCCGTCCGCTCCCATTGCAATCGCTGCAGCGGCAACGGCATCTGCGGTGCCCGGGTTTACGATCACAAAGTTGTGAGGCAGTGCATCGGGGTTCGCGAAGATAATGCGGGTTTTCTTTCCGGCGGTGGTTTCCAGTTCTTTTACATCGTAGCGGAGCTGTTCAACGACCGTATTGATTCGGAGAGTGGTCAATTCAGGGGTCACCGAAATGGTGCCGCCGGGAATGATTTTCATCTCCTCCTCTTCTTCAATAACCTGGGCTCCCAGTGCAGGATCGGCGACATCCCAGTGATGTTTTACCGTTGCTGCGGCGATCCGGGCATGCTCTACCGGGGATGCGAGTACAGTTTCCAGTAACTCCCGGTTTCTGATGTTGTGTTGCTGATGAACCCAAAGTCCCTCAAGGAGATGGTGGGCGTGGTCCGGATTTTTTTGATCCCATTTGGCTATCCACTTCTCAGCGGCAGCGATCACTTCTTTGGAGTCACGCTCGGAAAGTTCAACGCGGGTGCGGTGCCGAACTCCCTCGATGGGGTGTTCCAGATTTGCCATCAGTTTGTCGAGTGGTTCCCCGTCGATCGCCACCGGTTTCTGAAGTGGTTTTTTGGTATAGGTCATCCGGTAGATGCGGCCGTGCTGTTTGTCGCGGTTCGGATCGCGAACGTTGTGCTGCATGTGGCCGATGATGACGTTGCACCAGTCGGAAACAAATAGAGAACCATCTTCTCCGAATACCGCATCGGTAGGTCGGAAATTTCCGTCGGTCGAGCTGAGCAGTTCTTCCTCGGGAGTGCCCCAGACTTCACCGACTTTGTTTTCGGCGGTGTAGGTTTCTTTGATTTTCTTTTTGGTCTTTTTATCCCGGACTTCGCGGCTTGCTTCGTATTTGTAACCGTCACGATGTAGTTTGTAATTTTTCAGACCGAGGAAACCAATTGTGTTCGCGACGAGGAAATTGCCCTGAATCTCTTCGGGAAAGTTAGCGGAGGAAACGATGGCGTCTGCTGCCACGGGGCGAACTTCTTTGGTTAGCAACGGATGCATTTTGAAGCCTTTGCCCTCCGGTCTGACCTGATAGGAACGCCCGCCGGTTCCATCGTTAGCGTAGTGATAACCCCAGTCATCAAATGAGATGCCGTGAGGGTTGGGGCTGTTTCCGGCGTGATAGGCAATCGTAAAACGACGCGGATCCCAGCGGAACATGGCCGAGGAAGAATTAGTCAGCGGGGCGCCCCAGGGGTGTTCGTGGTTATGCTGGAGAAAGACACCGCTCTGCCAGTAGATGTGGCCGTCGGGACCATAAATCAGGTTATTCGCGGTGTGATGGGTATCGGCTGATCCAAAGCCATGAAGAATCGGGTAGCGAACATCTGCCACATCGTCACCGTCGGTATCTTTCAGAAAGATCAAATCAGGTTGCGAAGTCACGAGGACACCTCCGTTCCAGAATTCGAAGCCGAGAGGGTTGTGAACTCTGGCGAATTCTTTGCACTTATCGGCAACCCCGTCGCCGTCGGTGTCTTCAAGGATGACAAGGGCGTCCTTCATTTCCTTGAGTGGTTCCCACTTCGGGTAGGTTGGCCAAACCGCTGCCCAGAGTCGGCCTTTGGTGTCGACTTGCATTTGAACGGGGTTCACCATTTCGGGGAACATCTGCTCGTCGGCGAAAAGATTCACTTTGTAGCCTTCAGGGACCGTCATTTTCTCGATGCCTTGTTCCCCGGAGAGGTATTCCAGCGAGCCTTCCTTGGCGGCGCTTGAGCTGGCGGATCCGCCCCCGACATTGGAAATTACGGGGACCGGTGCGGGAACATTGCCATCTGAAACAACAGGGTCTTTGCCCTGAGCTGCGGCCCAAACGGCTTTGTCACGATTCGCGGTCATGACATCGAGCATGGTCAGTTCATGTTGAAGGACGTCGGCATTGGTTTGTCCGTTTACGAATTTCAGCTTGGAACGACCACCCCAGACATCATTACCATCGGTGGCGCGGTATCGATTGAACCAGTGCCAGTTTTTGTCTTCGGCTGCTTTGGTGATTTTGGAGAAGTCGCCCGCGTCTTTGCCGGTGAGCTGCTCCGCGATGAATTGTCCAACCAGGGCATTCCCTTTTTCATTGAGGTGGATTCCGTTAATCGTGAGTGGCTCAGCATTTTCTTTGTAAAGCTTCTTTGTCAGGGAAAAGAGATCGACAAACGTCGTTCCCGCCTTTTGTGCAGCCGCACGGGTCGCTTCGGTGTATTGAGCGAGGCGGCGATTGTTGGCCCGTCCGTTTGGAAGATTGGGGTCCTTTAAATTCTCGTGGGCGATCGGACTGAAAAGGACGATCCGGGGGAACGTTTTCCCATTGGGTTGATAGCTGCGGAGTTTCTCGATAAAAGCGACGAGGCGCTTGGTGTAGTCGCCGGGCTTCTCTTCGAAGGATTCGTTATACCCGAAAAAACAGAAGATCACGTCAGCCTCGACATGCTGCAGATACGCTTCCATAGGCGTGAATCCCTTGGAGCGGGGGAATTTCCCGACCATGTCGCCGGATAGGCACATATTGCGGAAGGCTAATTCGTAATCGGGGAGAATGCTCTGAACCGGCGCTTCGATATCTGCCCGATGCTGAAAACGTTCTCCGAGCGCATTTCCGATCATTGCAACGATTTCTCCTTTTTGGAATTCAAACTTCTCCGGGTCGCTATAGCCATCGGGAACGTCGACGGGCGGACGAAGCGTCCAGTTCTCGCTTTCGGTTCGATCACTATTCCAATTCATCTCTTTGCCCTTTTTTCCGTCGTGTGTTTGATAAACGGGGCTGCCGTTTCCTTTGGGGGTCAGGTGAACGGAGCCGGAGGGCGCGGTGATGGTGAGTTTTTCGAATACCTTCTTCCGGTCTTTATCCAGGATCTGGAGAGTAAACCCGTCGAGGCGTCTTTCCAGACCATCAGCCCGGTTCCAGACTCCAATCCCACTGATCTGGACTTCTTTTCCGAGATCCAGTTCCCAGAAAGGGTCTTTGATGTTTTCCGAAGTATGAGTCTGGCCGCCGCCGCCATAGCTGGGGTTCTTATTTCCATCAATCGCTTTTGAGGAATTCTCCGTCCGATCGGTTTGAGTTGTTTTCCCACCGGGAGCGATATTTTTCCCTTCGCTGTAGACCTCGACCTCGTTGAGCGTCAAAATCCGTTTTTCACCGGGGAGTTCGATACGGACAAATTGCCCCTGCACTCCGTCTTTAGCATTTTGATAAGGACTTTGAGCGAAGGAGCTGATTGAGGTGGCAGCAATACATATTACTGAAAAAAGGCAGCGCATTAACATGCCTTATCATGGGAAGGCTGATCAATATTCGCAATATCGATTCAGTATAATTTATCTCTGATTTGCGCCAGAGAATGTTGATTCTTTACGGAAAATGCATGCTTTGGCGAAGATTTTTCACGATTTTGGGATTAAGTTACGTTGGTTCACAAATAGGAACTGTTTGCAAATTGCGAATATCAATACAATTTCAGAATTCCCCCGCTTCTAATCAGGTCTAAAAAATCCCAATGTCTTTGCAGAGCGAGTGCCGATTTCTATTAGTCGACGACCATGCGGTTGTGCGTGAGGGTATAGCGTTTCTCCTTCAGGCTGAGGAGAATATGAGTGTTGTGGCGCAGGCTGCTTCCTGTAAAGAGGGGCTTGAGGCGATCGAAAAGTATCGTCCCAATCTCGTGGTAACCGACTTGTCACTTCCGGACCGAAACGGGCTCGAATTGATCAGGGATGCTCTGGCTGTCTATCCGGAAACGTTGTTTCTAGTAGTGTCGATGCATGATGAGGCGCTTTATGCAGAGCGGGTTCTCCGGGCTGGAGCCAAGGGGTATATTATGAAAGAGGCCGCTTCCGATGAATTGGTCGAGGCAGTTCGCCAGATTACCCGGGGTGAAATTTACGTCAGTCCCAAGATGGCCAATCTTCTCCTGAGACGTTTGTCCAACAACCAGGGAAAACTACCCGAGGAGAACTCGGTACTTCAGATCCTCAGCGATCGGGAGTTGCAGGTGTTTGAGTTGGTTGGAAAAGCCTTTAGTAATCAGGACATTGCTGAGAAACTAAATATCAGTGCCCGGACCGTGGACGCTCACAAAACCAAGATTAAGACGAAGCTTGAGATCTCCGATAACAACGCATTGCTTCGCTTCGCGGTGCAGTGGTTGAATTTGGAGGATATTTAAAAGTGGGGGATGGGCGATACGGTTCGATTCCTCGAAATCAAACCGTATCGTTGGGGAGATAATTGGGGAGACGAGGCAGCCCGGAGTCGTGGGGGATTGGGGGATCTTAACTCCTGCATGTAAAAACTATCCTCGATCTGCCACTTTATGAAATTGCAGGGTTAAGCAGTCCGCGCCTACTGAAATCCCCTACTCGTGTCTGATCTCAGGAACGGTGACTTTTACGGCGAAGCCGGGATTGAGATTGCTGATCGAAACATTGCCGTTGATCAATTGAGCTCTTTCCGTGATGCCGCGCAGCCCGAGGTGTTTTCGCTTCCGCTTAAGTTCCTCAAAATCAACACCGCAGCCATTGTCCTTCACGGTCAGGATGACGGTGTTGAGATCGGTATTCCGCCCCAGTGAAATCGATGCCTTCGATGCCTCAGAGTGACGAATGATGTTGGTTAATAGTTCCGAGGTGATCCGGTGAATCGTTTCATCCCGCACCCGGTCGGGTGCCAGCGATCCGGAAAATTGCAGATCGTAGCGACAGGGAATTCCCGTGTTTTTGGTGAAATCCACCGCCAGCTCCTCTACGGCTTCCTGAATATCGATGTCATCAAGAATCGGGGCCCGCAGCTCAGAACATATCCGACGAACGTCCGGCATGGTATCGTCGATGATTTGAGTGATCCGCTGGGCATTGCCCGCCAGTTCCGGATTGTTTTCGAGACGTTTTTCCAGCGCCCGGGAATGAATTCTCAGACCGGTTAAACTGCCGCCGAGTTGGTCGTGTAACTCACGGGAAATGCGGGTTCTTTCCCGATCCTCTGCGTTGATGGCTTCCTGCCGCAGAGAAATCATGGCGGTCATTCTCTGGCTCCGGTCCAGCGCGTTGGCGAAGACCTGACCGCTTACGGCGAGGGCATCCACAATATTATCGGGCCATTCGTGGGGTTGATTGGTTGTGGAGATTTCGAGATAGCCGATCGCAGCACCACCTACCGAGAGAGGAATGATCGCCATGCTTTCCCACTGAGTTTTGAGGAAGGCCTGCCGTTCCTTCTCGGCGTCCGGGGGGAAATCGATCTCCGGATTCGAAATCACGACCATAATTCCGTTGATAATCCGCTGATAGATCCAGGGGAACTCGCTGAGATCAAAACGGAAATATTGTTCCTCGATTTCGATGATTCCCGGCGGGCTCCATTCATGTCTGAGGCGGACGAATTTACGGTTTTTCTCAAAAAGGGAAATGCTGGCCCGCTGGCCACCTACCGCGCTGGCGATCCGGCTCAGAGCGACCGGGATCTCCTCATTGATGTGAGTGATCGGTAAATTGATAAACTTGGTCGACACCTCCGAAAGCACGCCTGAAATTTTGTGGAGCTGCGTCAACTCGGCGTTGGCTTTTCGATACTGAGAGGTTCGGATCCTGACCTGAGTTTCCAAGTCCTCTTTCTGAAGAGCTGCCAGTTTCTTCTGCTGAAAGTAGCGACCGATCCAGACCCCGCAGAGCAAAATTGCGAGGATGGTCCAAACCCACAAGGCAAGGATGCCGTATTCGACAGTAAATTCGTTTCCGGCCTGGAGTGAACTGAAATATCTCAAATTAGATTCGAATTCGACGGTTATGCACGTTTAAGATTAGAGGAATATCCCGGTATACCGGGGAAAATCAAAAGATCAGTGGGGGAGAAGCGTGCCCTCGATTGTGAATTCGGTTGTGGATTTGCGCTATTGTATCCCGTTTTAGAAGAATGCAGGCTTCCCTGCAATGAAAACTTACTATCTCCTATTTCCACTCCTTTTTTTGAACGGTCTTGTGGCTCAGGAGTTCGGGAGGCAACATTCCGAATCCGGAATCCGGCATTCTTTTCTTATCGCCGGAAATCCCACGGCGATCATCGGGGAGGACGGGAAAATCAAATGGCAGACCAAAGGCAGAGCCCGCGATGCGTTTCTTCTGGAGAACGGGAATGTCCTCGCCTCGATCGGTAACGTCGCCCGGGAGATAACGCCGGAGGGCAAAGAGGTCTGGACCTACCAACTCGCTGCGGACAATAAAGAACTGGGGACAGCGGTCCGACTACCGAATGAGAATACATTGGTCGTGGAGCGGGGTGTGAAGCCCCGGTTGCTTGAAATATCAAAGTCCGGGGAAATCGTGGTCGAAGTGCCGTTGCAACCCGAGACGGATAACGCTCACATGCAGACTCGAATGGCCCGCAAATTGCCTTCCGGGAATTACCTGGTGCCTCACTTGCTGGCATTTAAAGTAAAAGAGTATCAACCGGATGGTAAAGTCGTCAGGGAAATCAAAACCGATCTGGAATCACTGGGGGGGAGAGAAGCTGAAAACTGGCCCTTCACTGCGATTCGGCTACCCAACGGAAATACGTTGGTAAATCTCACTCATGGAAACAAGACGGCCGAATTTGATGCCGAAGGAAATGTCGCCTGGGTGGTCACCAACTCAGATGTGGACGGCCGTTTCGCCGACCCTTGCGGTGGACAGCGACTTGCCAGCGGTAATACCGTGATCTGCTCTTACGGACAGAAAAATCCGCAGAAACCGAAACTTCTTGAGGTGACGCCTGACAAAAAAGTCGTCTGGGAATTTTTCCATCCCAAGGCAAAAGCTCACGAAGTTCATGTCTTAACCACTAATGGGAAGCCGGAAGGAAGTCTGAAATAGGCAAAAGCTAACTCAGTGAGTATTTATCCCGCCAACTCCGGGGGATCGTCAGTTTCAAAGCGTAAATATACCGAATCAATTGACCGTGGTGAGCGCACTCATGTTCGAGAAGATCGAGAATCATTTGGTTCTGCGTGTCGGTGAAATG
The DNA here is from genome assembly GCA_029213005.1 of Verrucomicrobiales bacterium. GTDB lineage: Bacteria > Verrucomicrobiota > Verrucomicrobiia > Verrucomicrobiales > DEV007 > Arctic95D-9. The sequence goes on along the minus strand of JARGPI010000011.1, from coordinate 83,904 downwards.
ACACATCCTGGCGAGGTGGCAATTGATCATCTCCTCGGACTGTTTTGCTGCAAGGAGCAGGTCGGTCCGGCTGGTGATTTGTTCGGCAGTCAACGAGCAGTCGAACCCAACCCACTTATCTTCTGCAAGGGCGCGACTGAAGCTCTCTCGGGCTCCGATGACACACCAGAGCTGCTGACCCAAAGTGTTGGACGGCAAACCGGGGAGGCTGGATGAAAAAGCGGATTGGTCGATCGTTGATATCAGGTCGCGGTAGAGTTGAAACGATCGATGGAAACTATCAGAAAATTTCGCGGCTAAGCTCATTAACTACTCTTTCAAACTTCCGGTATCTCTTAAAGTAAATTTACTATTAAAATCTGACTGAATATTATTCCATGATTCGCCTGTTCTTTTCTCTACTTTTTGTCGCGACGTTTTTCGCTTACCCTCTGCACGCTGCTGCAGAGAAACCTCCGAACTTTATTGTCATCTTCGTTGATGACTTGGGCTATGCCGATTTGGGGTGCTTCGGGTCGCCGGATATCAAGACTCCCCGGCTCGATGCTCTCGCGAAGGAGGGTATGCGCTTCACTCATTTTTATGCTCAACCGATCTGCGGGCCTTCCCGGACGGCACTGATGACCGGATCTCATCCGCTTCGAGTCGCCGAGAAAGGGAATGTGAAACAACTTCATCCGGTGGTCCATTCCGGAGAAATCACCATCGCCGAAGTCCTCAAAACCAAAGGGTATGCAACGGGATGTTTCGGGAAATGGGATATGGCAGGGCACTCGCAAATGGCTTTTACGCCGGACTTGATGCCCAATGATCAGGGCTTTGACTATTTCTTCGGAACGCCGAGCAGTAACGATCAGTTCGTGAATTTGTATCGCAATAAAGAGCTGCTCGAAAAACACGCTGATATGGCGGATCTGACAAAACGCTACACCGATGAAGCGATCGCTTTTATCGAGCAAAATCAGGAAAAGCCGTTCTTTGCCTATGTGCCCTACACCATGGTTCATACCCGGCTCGATGCGTCAAAAGACTTCAAAGGGAAATCCCCCCGCGGGCTGTATGGCGACACGGTTGAGGAAATTGATTTCAGCTGCGGACGGATTCTCGATACTTTGAAAACCCTTAATCTGGCGGAAAATACGTACTTTCTGTTTACCAGCGATAACGGTCCCTGGCTGTCGAAGAACAAAAATCATCTCGACGGGAAACTTCCGTCAGATCACGGTGGATCGGCGGGCGAATTAAGAAGTGGGAAGGTGTCCACCTGGGAAGGCGGGGTTCGGGTCCCAACGATTCTTTGGGCGCCGAATCGGGTTCCGGCAGATGTCGAGTGTAACCAGATTGCGGCGACTATCGATTTGCTCCCGACTTTTGCGAATCTCGCCGGGGCGGAGGTTCCGACCGATCGGACTCTCGACGGTGTGGATATCAGCCACTTGTTTGCAGGGAAGTTCGAGGAAGCGGATGAGAATCGGGTTTTCCGTTACTACTTCATCAATACCCTTCAAGCCGTTCGGCAGGGCAAGTGGAAGCTTCATTTACCGAGACCGGCCAAGCCGGAGTGGTTGGGGAACTTTGCGGTGAATCGACATATCGCCCGCGAAGACTGGATTGAGATGAAAGAACCGTATCTGGTAAATCTGGAGGATGATCCCGGAGAAATCCGGAGTGTCGCTGCGGAACACCCCGAGGTCGTGGCGAAACTACTCGAGTTGGCGGAAGAAGCCCGCAGAGATATCGGGGACTTTGATCGGGTCGGAGAGAATATGCGCTTTTTTGATCCTATGGAGACCCGCCCGGAAAAACCACCGTTTACTGGTCTCGTCCGCAAATCGAATCACCGAAAAGGGAAGAAGTAGCGATTAAATGGTTGTATAGGGTATAGTCTGAGACTGTACAGGGTACCGTTTGGATTGCCGTCTGTCTTTGACCCGGATTTGTAGATTTCGCGAATCAATAAGATAACACCGATTGGGTACAGCTGCTGGTGAAAAATGCCTCCTGTTTGTGGCAATATGGTCACTTTCAATTCGATTGAACTGAGTGACGATTTTGTATGACTATGTTAAACGAATTGGGAGGCAACCCGGCGGTCGCTATACTGATCAAGGTTGCCCTGTTGTATATCGCCTACCTGGTTGCCCTCGTCGCAATTGAGAAATTGCCGATCAGGCAATCAAAGGGAAGTAGTGAGTAACGATCCAGATAATGGAACAACCCACCAGGGCCAGCGCCGGACCATCATTGGTGTGAGGGCTGATGGCTTCGGCCAGGGTCATTGAGATGGGTAGTGTTGCAAAGAGAATCACGAAAGCGGTGGGATCAAATTCCTGACGGAAGATGAGCAGCACAATCATTGAAACGATAAAGACTGCAGCACTACCCTCGTAGGAACGCTCGAAGTTACCACTCCAGAACTTCCCGTTGTACCAAAGTGAACGGGTCCGGTATTTGTGTTTTCCGAAGCGGATTCCAACCGGCTCGGCAAGGCCGTCACCAAACTCGTTGATCAAATTCGGGATCATCACGAGCAGGGCGCTTTTCCCAAACAGGCAGATAAAGGGCAGGTAGACGATGAATCTGAGGAGATCCTCCATGATGTCGTATCTCAAGGTATAGGGACGGTCTTCGATCCGGTCCCACGAGAGGAAAGCCCGCTTCAAAACCGGAACTTTTCTGCGGATCACATTCCATTCCGTCCCGATGGTTTTGAGAACGTCGAGGAAAGTGAACATAATCACGGCGGCAACTTCGCCTCCGGATCCTTTTTCGAGACCCAGAATCCCGATCAACATCAGAGGAATCACATAAGTTTTCAGCTTCCGCCAGGGTCGCAGCCCCAGTTTCCTCACGTAATTGATCTTGATACTGAATCGGAGAATCGCCCAGGAGAAGATCAGTTTGCCAATTAACTCGACTACGATCCAGATTCCGAAGAGCGCATAGGTGTAAATGCTGATCGCTGAGGCGTATCCAAGATATTGGGCCAGAAAAGTCAGGGCGACACCGAGGATGGCCATGGGGCCGACCCACATGACGAACCGGTTTTCACCTTCCCAGTCATAATTCTTGTTTTCCAGACCGTAAGGATCTGCGCGAAGGGCCTGAAAATACCTCTCTCGGGAGGAATGAACGGCCATTGGGTTTTCTGTGTCCAGTGGGGCGCTGGCGGGGTCCAAGGGTGGTGTGGGGTTCATAGAAGCGTGAAGACACCCCGATATTACCTATTTTACTTAATGTCTCCAGAATTTTTTGTCGGTTTTTTCCAAAATTGTCACAAAATTATCCTGCCAGAGCGATAAAATTCTCTTTTTCGACTTTTTCCACGAAGCCTCTGAGCAGATTTATGTCGAGAGGTTTCGGGATAAAATCTTCAATTCCCATCTCGTGGCACTCCTGCTCCGCGAGTATTTCGGCTGAAATGACCGCGATCGGGATCTGCTGATAAGCGGTTCCGGCTTCTCCATTGCGTATTTTCCGGGCGACGGTGAAGCCGTCCATATTCGGCATCCGCAAATCGAGCAGGATGGCATCGATTGTTGAGTTGTTAGTCAGATATTCGAGACACTGGAGGCCGTCGTTTGCGTAGGCGGGACTGACTCCGAAGATCTTGAATATTTTGCCGATCAGATTCTGATTCAGTTCCTGATCTTCGACGACGAGGACATTGAGACGATTTTTCTTAGGGTTGGCCAGTTCGGTGGTATTCCCGCGGTATTCCTTCAGCAGTGGCGTTTCCGCAACGAGAGCCGGTGGGGAATGGACGGTGTTGAGAAACTGCTCAAGTTCCCGGAAGTCGACCGGTTTCGAAATAAAGGCATCGACCCCGATTTCGTTTCCTTTTTCGGCCCCGAATATGTCGGCCGACATGATGGCCAGTTTCACCTTGGCGATCTCTTCTCCGAAAATACCGCTGCGGATTTGTTCGGCGATTTCCAGTCCCCCGATGTGGGGCAGGTGGAGATCGACGAAGATGGCATCGAAAATCTCACCGCTCTTGAGGCGATCGACGCAGACCTGACCGTCTTCGGCAAAGGACACCTCGTATCCGATTTTCCGGAAAACCTTCTCGATAAGAACCCGGTTCATTCGCTCATCTTCGACAACGAGGATGCGAAGGCTGGAAGGATCGAAGGGGCCGGTCTCCTGTCCAAGCGGGTCAGGAGAAAGAATATCGTCCTCCAATACCGATTCGGTAACCGGCATCTGAATATCGAAGGTGAAGACCGAACCTTCATTCAGCTGGCTTTTCACCGAAATATTTCCGCCCATCATTTTGACGAGCTGGCTGGAAATTGTCAGGCCAAGGCCGGTTCCGCCATACTTCCGACAGATGGAATTGTCCGCTTGGGCGAAGGGATTGAAAATTTTAGACTGAGTTTCCGCCGTCATGCCGACGCCGGTGTCGACCACTTCGAACCTGACCAGTTTGACCTCATCGCCGTCATCACTTGTTTCGGAGCCTAGTTCCCGCACGTTTAAAGTAATTTCACCCTGCTCGGTAAATTTCACGGCGTTGCCGATGAGATTCATGAGCACTTGCTTCAAGCGATGCTGATCTCCGATGAACTGGAGATTTTTCAGATCCTCGTAGTTGGTTTTTAAGGTGAGCCCCCGGTTTACCACCATTGGAGTCATCATATTCTCCATTTCACAGCACAGCGCGCTGATGCTCATCGGGGCGGGATCCAGTTGGAGGCCATGAGCTTCGATTTTCGAGAGATCGAGGATGTCGTTCACAATCTGGAGCAGGAATTCGCTGCTCTGATTGATGTTTTCGACAAACTCCTCCTCTTCCTGAGTGAGGTCGGAGGTTGCGAGGAGCTTCGCAAATCCCATGATCACTCCCAGAGGTGTCCGGATTTCGTGGCTCATCAGGGAAAGAAAGTCCATTTTCGCCTTGGCGGCTTCTTTTGCCGAACGGGCCTGTTCTTGAGCCCGGAATACCAGCGCTTCGTTTTCGGCCTTGTCCGCGAGAATGACTGAAGTGGCATCGAGACTGCGGTTCAAGTTGATAAACTCCCGGGTCCGGATTTTGAAATCAAGTTCCGGCGGCGTGGAATGGATCGCGATGGCGCGAACCTTTTCGTCGAGATACTCAATCGGCCTGACAAAGGTGTTTTGAGCAAAGGTGATCGTGCAGAAGATCAGGATGACCCCTGCGATTAGAATAACCGCGCAGTTCTTGAGAACATTTGCGACGATGGGAGCCGCAAAATGCTTGTAGGACCAACTCATTTTGGCCGTTCCGAACTGATACCCATGCAGCGTAATCGGCTGAACCGTAGCTACGGTTTTTTGTTCTTCCGCTCCCTTCATGGTCCAGGATGCCATTTCGTCACCTTGCTGATTGATCAATTGAACTGAAGTCAGTCCGTTATTTAAAGACTTCAATCCTGATACGACCGTTTCCAGCATGGGACGGTCCTCAGCGATGAGGGCATCGATCGACAAAAGGCAGATCAATTCCGTTCCGGCCCTGCTTTTAGCGGCGACCAGTTTGTTGATGTTTCGAAGCTCGAAATGAAGCACCAAACCAGCGATTATCGGAAGCAGGATGCTTCCGGCAATCAATGAGTTGAGAATCATTGCTTTCTTGACTGAGGGACCATCAGAGGGGGTCTGAATTCGAAAAGCGTTCATGAAAATATGTATGAATAAGCAATCAGTCTCCTGGAGGAAGGAGACCTGTATTTCCTGGCTTAAAAATCCTTGGAAAGAGCCATCGCTTCTTCTACGGGGGCGTAATATTCTTCGGAGGCGGTGAGGAATCCGTCTTTGCTCACGCTGGAGGTTTCCATATCAAGGAGACCGGACCTAAGCGCAGCAATCACCTCCCGATCGAGTTTGGGGTGAGCAACCCACGGCTTGGTGACGTTATCAAACTTCATCAATGCGCGGATCGGCTCGCCGTTTTCGACGAGGGTTTTAAAAGTGCTTTCTTTCAGGGCGCCGGCAGAGTAACTGCCCGCTGCAACCGCCATTCCGACGGTATCGTGGCGTCCGACATATTCGTATTTCGAGAAATCTTTATGAGTTAAGCCGACTTTTAATAATTCTGCCTGGGAAAGGTAGCGGCCAATCGTCGACAGCGGATCACCAAAGGCAAAACTGTGCCCTTTCAAATCCGATATCGTTTTAAAATCACTGTCGCGGTGCACGGCAATGATCCCGTTGAAAACGCGTTCACCTTTCTTTGATTCCATCGCCAGCAGTTCCAGATTGGGGTTCCTCTTTTTGGCGATAATGAAGGAAGCCGGGCCGAGGCGGGAAAAATCCACGGTGCCCTCCTCGATATACTGAATTCCTTTGCCGTATTCCGAGGTGATCTTGAATTGGAGATCGACCGGATATTGCAGCTCTTTTGTTAGGTGAGCCTCCAGCTTCTCCAGTGTTGGAGCGAACTCCTCCACAACCGTCGTCGCTTTGTCAGTCGTATATAAACCAAAGGTAATGACTTTAACTCCTTCCTTTTTGGAAGGCGTATTTTCAACGAGGGGGGCCTGATCTGAAGATGGCTTTTCTTTACAGCTCACCATAAAGGTGAGCAACACAAAGAGGCTTAGTGCCTGACTGATCGTACTATTTATGAGGGGGGTTGTTTTCATCATATTGATAACAAGGGAAAGGTAAACCGATCTTAGAGGGTTGCAAATAATTATAAAAATTATGGAAATTATTTAAAAGAAAGGTAGTTTTCTCCATGATTCCAGAGAAACCCCTACTTGTATTCATTACCGCCTGCCTGGTTTGGTTGGCGATCACTTATGGTGCTTATCTCCCTGACATCGAATTGAGAAGTCCCACCGAAGGGACCACGATGAAGGGCTATCAAGTGCTCGGTATCCGATGCGGATTTCTGTTCCTCGCCTTTATTTCGATGCTGTTCCTCCTCGACCATGGAGTCGAAGATGAGTCGAAGTCGGAGCACAGCGACTCGCGGCAGTCTGAAAGCTAGGTTCTGCTAACTCATTGACTGAGCTTTTGGTGCAGTTCCCAGGCGGAGCGCTCTACCCAGTTATGGGACAGTTTGCCATCGGTAATCTCCCAGAGCGCGATCCCGCTGAACTCAATCTTCCGGTCATCGGCCGGGAGGTCAAATAAGCCCCGGTTCTTTCCGCGGGCGATCCAGCGACTGGTTACCTTTGAGCCGTCAGCACTGGCGAAAGTGTCTTTTTCCTCCAGTCGCAGATCGCCGATTTTTTTCTGAAACCCGGCGACCCAGGTCTTAAAATTTTCGCGTCCTGCGATGTCTTTGCCTGCGCTGGTGATGGTGAAATCGTCGGTCATCAGCCGGTCGATTAGATTCAAGTCGTAGGGCGGGTTCCAGGTATTTTCCCAGAACTGAAGGACGAGATGTTCCGGCGACGCTTCACCTCTGAGGTGTTTCAAAGCCTCCACCAGTCGTGTCGGTTCCGCGCGATACCGGTAATTCGCATCGAGAAATGCGTAGGTGATGATTCCCTTTTGATCAATCACGTAAGTGGCGGAGAGGGGGAGTCGATTCGCGTTACCCTCGCCATAGTAATCGGTCAGGGAACGCCGTTGCTCATACACGGCGCGGAGTTCATTGAGCTCAAAAACGAGGCCGTATTTTTCAGCCACCTCGAGCTTCAGATCGGTCAAAACGGGGAAAGATACCTCATTTTTATCGATCGTCGTGGAGGCGTAGTCCGGGAGTTCCGGAGTGAGCGCGATCAACGTGGCACCAAGTGCGTCGAATTCAGCTTTCTTATTTGCCAGGGCACGCAAGGCAATGTTGCAGTAGGGTCACCAACCTCCCCGATACCAGGTTAGGATCACAGGGCCCTTTTCGAGGTGGGAGGAAAGGCTTTCCGGCTTACCCAGGTGGTTCTTCAGGGTGAAATCCGGGGCCTGATCTCCGACCTTCAGAGCTTTTTCGTAAATGCCTGATCCGGAAACGTTATCGAGGTGCCGGGACATGATCAGCCGGTTTTCCGGGCTCGATTTGGACTGCGCCGCCCGTTCGTTGAGCTGCTTCTGCAGCGGGACCTCTCCGAAAATAGAAGTGATACCGGCCAGAAAACCGAAGCAATAAAGAAAAACCGACGATGTAACTCTCATTTGCGGCAACGACGCCATCGGAATGGCAAACTTACTGTGAATTCTCATTATATTCGATCTGTCCCTAACTATACAGGGTACAGTCGAATGCCGCTAAGAAATGCGTGGATTCCAGGGCAGTGAAGTCAAAATACGGCAACGCCGTTACGTAACACAGCCCATGGTTGCCGCAGTGAAGCGGAGGCTACCATGGGTTTTGTATCCCAGGAGATTCCCTACGCTGAAGGCGTTGCGAAAGCTTTCAGATCACTTTCAGCGATCAACTCGTCGAATGATAAAGTCCCCGGGTAGACTCTCTGCTTCGCTCCGGTCAACCCGGGGCTATATTACGTAACGGCATTGCCGTATCGCGACTGAAACCGAAAACTTAGCGGACTGTGCAGGGTACAGTCCGGGATTGTACCCTGTACAGTCGGGCGTTTTTTATACTTCGAAGCGGGTCACCGCCACATTTCCCCCGAAGCAGATATCGACATCGCTCCCTTTGATCCGGGACCGGTCGTGATAACTGCCGCGGTAAATCAGGCTGCTGATGTCTTCGTCATAATCGAAGATGACATCGAGCGGTGCCCTTTCGGGTTCGCAAAAAATGGTTTCCGGTTCCGCAGCTTCCGGTTCGAGATGGGGGAGGTTGACGTTCCAGAATACACCGGGATCGCCGCCTTTTTCCTGTAGTTGGCGAAAAGCTGTCTCAAGCCGTTCGATTGCTTTTTCCCAATTCAGATCGATTCCGGCCTTCATATATTGTGAAGCGCCCAGTGCCGGAATGCCAAAAAATGCGGCTTCGCGAGCTGCGGCCATCGTCCCGGAGATAAAATAGTCGTGGTGACCGAGATTGCCACCGTGATTGATCCCCGACCAAACCCAGTCGGGGCGTTTGTCTCCCATCAAATGAAGGCCTGCCCGGGTGCAGTCCGCCGGGGTCCCATCGACGGCGAAACGCCGCTCGCCCCGTTTATCGATTCCGATCGGCGTATCGGTGGTGACTCGATGCCCGATTTGCGATGCCTGCTCACGGGGGGCCACGACCCAGACCTCCTCAAAGATGCGACTCGCCAGGGAGGTGAGAGCCTCGATGCCCGGGGCTGAAATACCGTCGTCATTTGTGATCAGAACACGCTTCATGCCCTCGACTGTACCCCCAAAACTCAATAGATAAATGTTAGAAAATAAAATTGGTAGTTAAGAATTATTAACTAATTACGCGAATTTGTTGGTGACGGCCTTTATCAGAATTGATAGACTTCTCTCCATTGCCCCTTATCGAATGATGTTAAATTAACCACCACTTAGTTTTCCCGTTTTATCTGATGAAATCGCGATCCATTTTTGAAAAATTCCTCTCCCCTCCCGATTCAAACTCAGATGATGTGGGGAAGCCGCGTGAATTTTTTGCCGAGCAGTTGGAGGCACGGGTGCTCTATTCCGCCGCGCCGATGCCGATGCCGGATCTGGTGGTTCACGAAGCGGAATCCGAGGTGGCGAACGCAAAATTCGAATCGATCGACAGTTTTATCGAATCCGCTCAGGTCGATTCCCGGGCCGTTGATCTTGATCCCGGAAGCGAAGTACTCGTGCTGACCAGTTTTGACGGACAGCAAATCGAGGCTCCGGTTAAGTTTGATACCAATCCCGTGGCTTTTAAACAGTGGAATTACGAAGAAACCGGCAGCCCGGGGGTCGCTGATGATAGCCAAATGATTGAATTTGAGGTGGTTAGCGTGGATTCGGTATACTTTGGAAGCGCGCGGGCCTTTGAGGTAAATGTCCATGAGCCAGCCGAAGACCAGGTGATTTACGTGGATTTCGAGGCGCTATCCAAAAGTCAGGACCGCTTAACGGTACCGAAATCCGAGGCGATCGTGCACACCACCGATTTCTTCTCTCCAGCCTCAAGAGTTCTCGGGCTGTCTCAGATCGGTGAGATTTTGACCCATCGGGTCGAGATTGTTGCCTAAGTTTCGGGGCAGGGACCGGTAAGCTTGTCGGCAAATAAATCGTCACCCCTATAACGCAAACGACCGCTTGGCGTAAGCCAGCGGTCGTGCGGAATTATAATCGTAAAGATTTTTAAACAAGTAAAATTACTTGCAGCAAGAAACAGGAGCTCCGCAACCTTTGTTGCAGCAAGAAGTTCCAGCAGCAGCAACAGCAACAAGAGCGATAGCAAGAATGATTTTTTTCATATTAGGTAGATGGTAATATTATTTTTTAAAAAAGGACCTAAGATCCCAGATAGAGCTTCGTTTATCGCTCACTTTTGAGATTATTGCAAACAAAAAACTTTCTTCGGTTAATAAAACTTAAATAATTTTGTGCGGTTTGCTTTTGTTTACCTTGAGTCTACAATTTGTGCCGCCTGAAAAAATTCAGATATAACTAATGAGCGAACCAAAACACGTCGCCGTTGCCGGTGCTACCGGAGCGGTTGGAATCGAAATTCTTAATTGCCTCGAACAACGAAACTTTCCCGTCAAGGAGTTAACCCTCCTTGCCTCGGCCCGGTCGGTTGGCAAAAAATTGACTTTCAGAGGAGAGGAAATTGCGGTGAAGGAATTGACCAAAGATTCTTTTAAAGGTGTGGATGTGGCTCTTTTCAGCGCCGGTGGTGGAATTTCTAAAGAGTTCGGACCGGCCGCGGCGGCAGCGGGAGCGGTGGTTGTGGACAACTCAAGCGCTTTCCGGATGGATGAGAATGTCCCCCTGATCGTTCCGGAGGTGAATCCGGAAGCTGTGGCGCAGCACCAGGGGATTATCGCGAATCCCAACTGCACCACGATTGTCACTCTGATGGGTTTGAACCCGATGCATCAGGTATTCGGCGGGGTGACCGGTATCATTGCCTCAAGTTATCAGGCGGTTTCCGGGAGTGGAGCGCAGGGTATTGCCGAATTGCAGGCCCAGGCCGAAGCGATTGTCAGAGGCGAAGCCCTGCCGGAGAAGAAGGTTTATCCTCATCAGATCGCGTTCAATGTGATTCCTCAGGTCGATGTTTTCCTCGAAAATGGCTACACCAAAGAGGAAATGAAAATGCATTTTGAGGGAGCTAAGATTTTGAATCAGCCCAATCTGAAAGCATCGGTCACCTGCGTTCGGGTTCCGGTGTACCGTTCTCATTCGGTGGCGGTTACCGCGATTTTCAATGACAAGCCGTCAGTGGCGGCAGCTCGTGAGGCGATTAACAAGGCTCCGGGAGTGAGGCTCGTCGATGATCCTACCGCAACGCCTCCGCTTTATCCGACGCCGCTTGATTGCACCAATCAGGACGACTGTATCGTCGGTCGGATTCGGGAAGATGTCGTTCTTGATAACGCTTTGACCTTCTGGATTGTCGGAGACCAGGTCCGCAAGGGAGCGGCTCTCAATGCCGTGCAAATTGCCGAGCTCTTGTAACACCGTGAAACCGGATCTTCCCACTTATCTGAAATCGCGCTGCAACATTGTGGATGCTGCGCTCCGGGAGTTTTTGCCAACGGCGAAGACCCGTCCGGCGACGATCCACGATGCGATGCGCTACTCGGTTTTTGCCGGGGGCAAGCGGCTCCGGCCGATCCTCTGTATGGAGGCGGCGGAAGCCTGCGGAGGAAAGTATGAGGCGGCTCTCCGCCCCTCCGCTGCGGTGGAATGTATCCATACCTATTCTCTGATTCACGACGATCTACCCTGTATGGATGACGATGACTTGCGGCGCGGACAGCCCACGAGTCACGTGAAATACGGGGAAGGGATCGCCGTTCTGGCGGGAGATGCTCTGCTCACAATCGCGTTTGAAATATTGGCGGACGTGAAAATGTCCTCTCGGGGACGCTACAACGTCGCTGATTTGGTCAAAGAGTTGGCCGTCACCGCGGGGAGTCGGCATTTGGTCGGCGGGCAGGTTCTTGATCTGGAGGGGGAAGGGGAGGATGTCACTCTGACTCCTACCGAATTGAAATACATTCATCTCAGTAAAACGGCGGCATTGCTCACGACATCACTCCGCCTCGGGGCGATGTGTGCAAATGCGACGCCGAGAAAGCTCGAAGCGCTTACTGATTTTGGAACCAATCTGGGACTCGCCTTTCAGATCATCGATGACATCCTCGATGTGACCCAGAGTTCTGAAAACCTCGGGAAGAGTGCCGGTAAAGATGCGGCGACTGACAAATCGACTTATCCGGCGCTTTTTGGTCTCGAAAAGTCGAGGGCAGAGGCGGCAAAATTGACGGAAAAAGCTCATTTAGCCTTGAATCCGTTAGGTCGAAAGGCAAAACGGCTCCGGGAAATTGCTGACTATCTTCTCGATCGGGACTATTAATGTCCGGTATGAAGTTTTTTCTCCGCGCCCTTTTTGTCGGTTTTTTTATTGCAGTCGGAACAAGCGGAGAAGCCCAACAGAAATCGGAAGACTCGCCGGCGCACCCCGCAAACGCCCTCCCGACAGTGGAGGTGCCAAGTTTTGAGGAAACCCGCCCGGATCCGGGGTTCGTCGATTTGTTCAACGGAAAAGATCTGAGCGGCTGGATCGACGTCAATACCTCGCCCAATACCTGGTCGGTGAACGAAAAAGGCCACCTCGTCTGCACCGGTCACCCCATCGGAGTGATGAGATCTGATCGGATGTACGAGAATTTTATGCTCATCATAGAGTGGCGACACATGGAAGCCGGCGGCAATTCCGGCATCTTTCTCTGGAGCGATGCCGTTCCCGAAGGAAACCGGCTCCCCATGGGGATGGAGGTGCAGATGTTGGAACTGGAATGGCCGTTCATTCACGCTCAGAACGGGGTTCCGCGTCCTATTGCTTATGTACACGGCGAGTTGTTTGGGGCCGGTGGAATGAAGGCCATTCCCGATAACCCGAGAGGAACTCGCAGTAAATCATGGGAGAACCGCTGCCTTCCGAAGGGGAAATGGAATCGCTACGTGGTGGTTGCGGTCGATGGGACCGTGAAACTCTCGATTAACGGAAAGTTTGTAAATGGAATCCGCGGTTCCCAGTTTAAGAAAGGGTATTTGTGTCTCGAATCAGAGGGGGCCGAAATTCACTTCCGTAAAATTCGGATCATGGAGTTGCCGGGAGGTCTTGCGGATGAATCGAGCACGGTTGCTCCGGTAGAGTAGGACCTAAAGTTCACAATAGGCTTTGGCCTGTGCAATTTCCTCTGCCGAGAGTGGCACCTGCGCTTCTTCGAAAAAAGTCGCCCATTCGTCGCGCCCTCGCTTCGCGGCTCCTTTGCCGAGGATCGTCTTTTTTTCATTCAGGGCCTTCATCACGATCTCCCGCTGTGGTGCAGTGAGTATTTTCCGGCTGTTGAGAAATTGAGCGAGAGCCACAAGACGGAACCGGTCGAGGGCCGGGACTGCCGTAGAGAGCTGATCGCTGTGCCCGCCGTGCTTATCCATTAACTCCGGTCCCGGTATCAGACCGATCATTTCCCGGGACGCAATTCTCAGCCACAGTTCATAATCTTCACAGACCCGGAACCATTCATCAAAGCCGCCGCTTTCCGCCCACAGATCGTGCCGGATCGCCACGCAGGAAGGGCCGATTGAGCACCGCTCCACACAGTCGGCGAAGATTTCCCCTTCAGGCTGCTTCAAGTGAGCGGGTTTATTGAAAGGGGAGCCGTTTCTGATCCACCGCTCCTTAACTTGAGAGATGCGTACCTCCGGGTTGGCGAGATGCCAGGCCATTTGTTTTTCCACCTTGTCAGGCATCCAGGCATCGTCCGAATCCAGAAACATGACCCAATCAAACGGCATCTGACTCGCTCCCTCGTTTCTGGCTTTGGCAGGGCCCTGGTTTTCGGACAAAGCCAGCCAGGTGTGTCCGCTTTCCTCCACGACTTTACGGCACGATGACAAGTCCTCAGTTGAAGCGTCATCAACGACCACGAGACGATAATCCGTGAAGCTCTGGCCTAACACACTTCGAATTGAACGGGCCAGAAAAGGAAGGCGATTATACGCTGGAATTACAATTAAAACCTTCATTATTGGCGCAACAATTTGTTTGAATAATAGGGTCGTCTGCTCTCAACTATCGAAATAGAAACCTTGTATACCAGATGAGTGATCCCGGCGACGAATCTTCCAAAGACCCAAACATTTCCATCCCACCAATCAAGCTTCCCGAGCCGGACCCATTTGATACCAGCGGAGCCAAAGACTCGCGGAAACAGGGAAAAAAAGCAAAGAAACAAAAAAAGGGACGTCACCCGCTCGATCAATACAAAGACGTCCGGAAAGAGCGTAAAGATTGGGGCTGTTGCGGCGGACTCGGCTGCTTTGCTCTGCTCATCCTTCTGATTGTCGTCGGAGGCGTAGGATATTGCGGCTACATCCTGGCCGGGGATTTCAAGGAGGGCTATGAGATTGTCCAGCTCAAAGGGGCTGAGGAAATCATTTCGACCGCGCCGACAACACCCACGGTCTACATAAATTCTCAGGGCAAAATTATCTATGATGCGCCCGCCACCTCAGTCGCGTTAGGGCTGGTCGGCCAGGAGGTCGAAGTGAACGGTTCATTTGCCGACAATCTCCTCATCAGAGGGGTAAAAGTGACCTGCAACAATGGCACTCACGTTCAATCCGACCTCAATATCTACGCAGTTGAGTATCAGGACAATGGAGTTCGGGTCGACGGAGAGAAAAAAGGAAAAGTGCTGCAGTAAAACTATTTTTCCCTGAATACGGAGAAGTGTGTTCGCGCGGTTGATAAATACTATAAAATAAAGTATTATCCACAATTGAGCTTTCAGGGGTTCAAATCCGCGTAATGAACATCAGTTTCTCGAACTCAATGGTCGATGGTAAAGTGAAGACGAGCTCGGGGGCTTGTTGTCGACAGCTTCGTCAGCTTTTGGAGGTGACGAACATGGAAGTCGGGGATAACTGGTTCCGAAGCGCAGCCTATGAATTTGCGGAAGCGCTTGATGCCCAATACATCGCGATCACTGAGTGCGTAAACGGATCCGTTCGGGAACTTGCCTCTCACGCGGTGTGGAAAGAGGGCGATCCGCAGGACAACTTTGTCTATCGCGATGAAAATGGGAGCCTTAAACCGGTTTTAGACGGTGGGAATATTGTTTTAGGCGCCCCAGGAGAGATTCAGCTCCCTTCATCCTGCCCGTTCCGTTGTCCCGAGCTGCCTTTTCTTCGTGGAGTCACGATCAGGGGGAATTCGGGTGATACGGTGGGAGTTATCATTATCGGCAGTAAAAAAGCCATCGTCGAGCAAGAAGACGTGCGGATTATTTTCGAGATCTTTGCTTCGCGAGCTGCGGCCGAAATTGCCCGTTTGCATTATGATCGGTCCCGGGAGGCCGAGCTCAAGCGGATCACCATGCTTCAGAGAATTTCCCAGGCTGCCTCAAATTATACCGATCCGGATCAGGTGCTGGATATTGCGGCGGAGGAAATCGGGCGAGTCTTCAATGTCTCACGATGTGTGATTCATCGCAAAGATGGAGAGTCGGGCTTTCCAGTGGTAGCGGAGTATGTGCAGGCTCCTTTTTCGTCGATGAAAGGTGTCAAGGTTCCCCGGCAGGGGAATGATCACGCTGAGGAGGTGATGAACTCGGATGAGTGTGTCGCGATTTCGGATGTCTATCAGGATCCGCGCTTAGCTAATGCCGTCGATATCCTTCGACAGTGCGAGATAAAGTCGATGCTGTCAGCCCGGACCTCATTCGAAAATGAAGCCAACGGTGCGATTGGCTTGCAGCATTGCGGGGACACGCCCCGGCACTGGACTTCGGAGGAGGTGAATCTACTGGGTGCCGTGGTCGCCAACGTCGGCGTGGCAATCGCCCAGGCGGAACTGAAGAAACGGGAGAAAAATCACAACGAAGTCATCGAGGAAGCGTTGAGAGAGGCCCGCGCCGCCAGCAAGGCAAAAGGGGACTTCCTCGCCCGGATGAGCCATGAGCTTCGGACTCCGATGAATTCTATTCTCGGGTTTTCTCAGCTCCTCAGCGCCGACAAAAAATTGACGGAGGAACAGAAAGAGACTCTCGCAATTATCAACCGCAGCGGCGAGCACTTGATGCTTCTGATCAACGATGTGCTGGAAATGTCCAAGATCGAATCCGGCAAACAGGATATCAATCTATCGACCTTCAGCCCCGAAAAACTGGTCAAAGGCTTAGCTGAACTTTTTGCTATTCGAGCCGACGCCAAAGGACTCGTTTTACGCACCCGTCTTCCGGAAAACTTTCCGTCTCTCATCGAGGGCGATGAGAATAAGCTGCGCCAGATCATCACAAACCTCCTCGGGAATGCGATCAAATTCACCTCCCAGGGAGGAGTCGAATTGCGGGGTTGGTACTTCAAGAAAAAAGGCGTGGGGGAAGACCAGGGAATTTTGGCATTTTCAGTCAGGGACTCCGGCTGCGGCATGTCAGCGGAAGATCAGGAGGAGCTTTTCACGCCTTTTGTTCAGAGCAAAGCGGGAATTCAGGCCCGCGAAGGGACCGGTCTGGGGCTTACGATCACAAAATCTTTTGTTGAGCTGATGGGCGGTGAAATCAAAGCCGAAAGTGTCGCCGGCAAAGGAAGTGAATTCTCATTCTGGGTAAAATGCAGAGAGGTAAAAGAAAAGTTTTCCGAGAAAGAGCTATCGGACTCGATCACTTCAGGATGGAATTCTGCGGCAGCACCCCGGGGTAGAATTTTGACGGAGCCACCCACCATCCTGGTGGCCGATGATCAACCCGAGAACCGCCTGCTTGTGGTTCGCTGTCTCTCAAATGCCGGGTATACTTTGGTAGAGGCCGTCGATGGGCAGGACGCGATTGATGTATTCCGGACTTCGCGTCCTGAGGCGGTCCTGATGGACGTTCAGATGCCCGGCACAGACGGGCTTGCCGCCACCCGGACTATCCGGGGGATGAAAAACCTGGAATCGCAGCCCTATATCATCGCCCTGACGGGGAACGCTTTTGAAGATGACCGCCGCAAAGCGTTACAGGCCGGCTGTGATAACTTTCTCGCGAAGCCTTTTAAACTGGATGACCTCCTCAATATCCTGAAGCAACACGTTGGCGTTCCAGCGGCAAAAGCATTCGATTGATCTAAGCACTTTGGTTGGCTTCGGAGAGACTTCCGGATTCTACGGTCTTCCGTGGACGCATCAGGAACGCAGAAAGCAGGATCGGAGCGGCGACACAGAGGATGGTAAGCCCCAGCACGAGAAACAGGGCCGATGGCTTGGTTTCATGTAGTAGATACTGGGAGTTTCCCATCCAGGAAGTATAGAAATCGTAAACCAGAGCGATCACCCAGGTCCCGGTTAACACTTTACCGACAAAACCTTCCCGCATACCGATGATCCGGCGTGTGCTCAGGAGCATCGACATCACGGTTATCGTCAGTAAGACCCCGGCTGCCATCTCCGCGACATCGCTTCCAAGTATTCCTATAGCTCCGATGACAGATGAAGCTCCATCCCAAAGTGCGGCGATAATCAGGACCGGTATCAGTAGTATTTTCATAGCGTGACGAAGGGTGCAAATAATATGCCACGCCGGAGAGACCGATAATTTGGTCAGAATGGTGAACTCATACCACAATGTGCATGAGTTCGAATTGCAAATTGCAATAGGGCTTCTAAAGCACGCGGGCAAAGAAGCTTTTCATCGCTTCCCATGATTTTTCGTCCGCTTCAGCATTGTACGCCGCTCCTTTCGAAGGGTCGTTTCCTGCCATCTTCTGAGTAAAGGCATGAACCGCGTCAGGATAGGCCGTGAAGGTATAAAGAACATTCCCGTTCAGCATTTCCGAGTGAAAATCAGCGACTTCTGATACCGGGACATGCGGGTCAGCGGCTCCGTGGAGAACCACGACTTCACAAACAATGTCGTTCGCGTCTTCCGGAGTCGGAGTGCCCAGTCCACCGTGGAAGCTGACAACCCCGGCGATCTCCGCTCCACTGCGGGCGAGTTCGAGAACGCCGGTTCCTCCGAAACAGTAGCCGATCGCTGCGATTTTTGACGAATCGGTCTGCGGAAATCCCTTCAGAACGTTGAGGCCATCGGTGAGGCGGGTACGGTAGAGATCGCGGTCACCCTTATATTTTCCAGCCATCTGCCCGGCTTCCGGTGGCTTCGGACGAATTCCTTTCCCGTAGATATCGAGAGCAAACACATTGTAACCGGCTTCTGCGAGCATCCGGGCTCTCATTTTTTCGTAGTCCGTTAAGCCAGTCCATTGATGTACGATTAAAACCGAGGCCTGCTTACCCTCGACACTGTCGTCATAGACATGCCATCCCTCACAGTTGGCTCCGGCTGACTCGTATTCGACTGGTTTTTCGACGATTCCGGAGAGTCCAATCCCGGTTGAAAGAGTGAATGCAAAAATAGCGGTACAGAAAGTTGTCTTCATACCTATGATACGATTGCGCCCCCTTCATCTGAGGCGAAAAGATGCGTCAAATAATTGGCTTGAAATTCTAACATTGCCACTTGGAGGGGAAGGCCCCGTCTCCGCAAGCTCAGTCGTTCAAACAATAATGTAGAACAGGTTTTCAATCTGTTTGCGTAGCCTGTGAGTTGGCAAAGACTTCAGCTGATTAGTAGAGGAATCCGTGAGGATTTCTCAGTGAATTTGAGGGACGAAAATACACCTCAGAGAATCCCGCCAATGCATTAGCTGACAGGCTCCCCGACAGAATCGTCCTGCGGATAGTTCATGGTTGGTCAAACTTAAGACAAAAAGGGTCAATGAGTGAATGCGCCCGATAATACGACTGTACTACCGAAAACAGCGCGACCACTGCCCGGGAGGAGACCCCGCTGTCGACGTCGCAATGTATTAAAACTGGGGTCCCGCCGGTCGGAAGTGCTTGATGCCAACCAGAGCCTTAAAGGTCCATAGCAAGACAAGGTAGAACAGGTTTTTAACCTGTTTGCGAAGCCTTAGAGCACCTGTCCCGCGAATAAATCAAAATGGGCGAAGTTGCCGTCCTATGCCGGAGGTCAGTGTTTAAAAGGGTTGGGGGACAAAAAGGGCCTCTCTTCTTATTATGAGCCTCGCTTTTTTTCGCTCAGGGGAACAACAATGGATTAGGATTCGATATCCGAACGGACCAGCCAAAGGTAAAGGGAAACCGAAAACCCGGGCCAGTCTCAAAGGAGAATCATGACTGACGGAACCGCCCGGTGCGGACCCGCATGCCGGGTGGTGTGGGGCGCGCGGGTTCAAACCCCATGCCTACCCGATTAGCGCTTTGATTTGTTGGTTGAATCGTAAGCAAGCAAAACACCTTCAATCAAAGCTGAGACTTTCGTGTATTCAATTTCCAAATTCTTCGGAGAAAGGGCGTAACTAGAGTTGTCTCTAATCCAGACCGAAACTGAACCGAACCAAGCGTCAGGTAATCGCTCAATTGTTGTAGCTGCCCATACAAAATAGTAACGCTTAAGTAGGGATTTCTGCTCTGCTGTGACAGGGAGATAGTTTGCGGGATCATAGTGGCTTGCCTTCTTCTGTCTGTTACGACAACCATCGAGTGCCTTCTTGAATTTGTCGCGTGTTGCATTGTTCATTGTATTCGTCGCTGACAGTTTCTTCCATTTATCTTCTGAAAGCTTCGGAGTGAGTTCGTATCTTAGATGAAAGACGTCTTCTTTAAGGATCACCGAAACCGCATTCTTCGGAACGAAAGTGACAGGCGTATTTTTGTAGACTGCTATTTCAGCCCGTCCTGGCCCATAATATGAATCAAAAAGGTCTGATTCTGGGTCAAAAGGCGAGGCTTCGACAATCCAGTCCGAAGGTAGCAAAGGCCGGATTTTTGAAACCAATGCGTCCATGTCATCAGCCATTCTCTCAGCATTCACTACCGATTGGCCTTTCAATGAAACTCCGAAGGCAAAGTGGCCTATTGCTAACGAGAGTATGATGAATTTCATGATTCTTTTGCGCTAGACAATATAGCTGCTCTTCAGACCCGGAGTCCAGCTAAAAGGTTAAGTAACGTTAAATTTAGAGGGCGGTGTGTTCTGGAGGAAATATCGTGGGCTATCTCGCTTCCCAGGGGGAAATGAGACCTAAATGGCAACGCTCATAGTAGAATAGGTAGTTTCCAAATTTCATCTCTTCCGATATCCCACAGGAAAGCAAAAATCAGGGTTCAGGGATAGACAAAAAGGGTCAATGAGTGAACGCGCCCGACAATACGACTGTACTACCAAAAACAGCGCGACCACTGCCCGGGAGGGGCCCCCGCTGTCGACGTCGCAATGTATTGAAACTGGGGGCCCGCCGGTCGGAAATGCTTGATGCCAACCAGAGCCGTAAAGGTCCATAGCAAGACAAGGTAGAACAGGTTTTTAACCTGTTTGCGAAGCCTTAGAGCACCTGCCCCGCGAATAAATCAAAATGGGCGAAGTTGTCGTCCGATGCCGGAGGTCTGTGTTTAAAAGGGTTGGGGGACGAAAAGAGCCTCTCATTTTATTATGAGCCTGGGTACCCACCTAATCTTCTTGGTAGCTCCGCCGTCTTCTGAGGCTTACCATCTATTGCCTTATCAATAGCTCCATTTTTGTTAAAAGCCTACCTCACCGGAATCAGGTATTCGGACGATGGTTTTAGCCCCTCGTGTAATAAATTACCAATGAAGATCTCTCCCCGGTGGTATCTTGGGGTTATCATCTCCCCATATTGAACGTAATATTTCCCTGTGTTCCAATCTTCCTTTTGCTCTATTCGAGTAAATTTCAATCTGGTCCCTGACGGTAAGACCTTTTTCACGTCCGTGTCTTCGATAAGCTGCCCGTTTATACGGTAAGTTATTGGTTTCAAGTGGTAACCGTAGAAATTTTTGATTAACTGAATCTCCTGAGTTATTTCGAACTCTGTTCCTTTTTTATGACCGAAGCACGCATGTGGAACTTTCCAAGGATTTTTGAAGTAGGTGAGCTTTAAGCTCAAACCAGCGAGCAAAACCACTGACAGAAATAAGATGGCGATCTTTTTGATCATTTCTCTACATAATTTGCAAAACCAATAAATGGCAACGCTCATTGTAGGAAAAGAATGGCCCGGTGCGGACCCGCATGCCGGGTGGTGTGGGGGGCGCGGGTTCAAACCCCGTGCCTACCCGATTCGCTAGGTGCTGATTCCGGGGATAAACCACCGAACTTCTCTTCAGCCCATCTATTGTAGGCCTTCAAGAATCCCGATTCTCCCTGAGCCGCGGTGCGCTCCAGTTTGGCTAGAATGGATGACATTCCTTTACGGCAGGCTGTGATATCCTCGGAAGGATACTCAAATTCGGTTTCGATTCGGTTGACAATGATCTTAGCATTCTGCTTCCACCGTGCGACATCAGTCCTGTCGTAACACGAGCCTCCCAATTTGGAGACTACGGCATGAAGAATAGCCGCGGAGGCAAGCGGTATGTGGAGTTCCTCAAGATCTTTCTGGGCTCCGATATCGCGAAGACTGTGCTCCAAATCGAATGCATGGTCCATCACGACTCCGTCTCGCATATCGAGCCCGAAATCACTTTGAAGTGGATTGTATCCCCATACAGACATTTTGAGGCGATAAAGGTAGGAACGCCGGTTGCCCGGCGTCCCCCTCGCAGATCCCATCGTGCGGTTTTCCCGCAATAGGCTCCTCAGTGATTCGCGCACGTAACCGGTTGTCGTTCATTTCGTTTACTTTTCCTTTCATTGCTTTGAAGATCAATCGAATAATGACGGGATCAGATTTCCCTCGGCATCGTTGCCATAGAGCGGACGTCCCTGCTCTATGATTCGCAATATGCCAATAAACGGCAAAGCTCATAGTAGAAAAAGGAAGCGGAAATCGGGGCTGTCCGTCTCAATAAAAAGGAAAGCTCATAGTAGAAAAAGAATGCGAAAATCGGGGCTGTCACATAGTCAAAAAGGGAAGCTCATAGTCAAAAGAGATTCTAAAAAATCGGGGCTGTCCGGCTAGAATAGAGGCTTCCAGCGCCTGCTGGAATTGAAACCGACTTTCACTTTAGGAGGTGATTACGCGAAATTCGTGGATCTTTAGATGCCCCAGAGAAGTCTTTACCGTTTGATTATTCAATCGGGATTTCCTGCTGAATGGCTTCTTTTAATTTTTCAGCTGATCTTTGGGGGGGGATCTCAGTGTGCCGGCCAGTTTTATTGAGGCCGTTGGCTGTATTTTTCGGGGTCACCGGTAGTGCCGAAATCTTCCGTCCATAGAAGGAGGAAGTTTGGGTAGTTAGAATGCTGAGAGATTCTTACGAGCTAAAGCAGCGCTGACTTTTAAGCGCCGATGCTCTGGATCTGGGGATTGAGCCGGTCAGGCAATCACGTTCTTCCTGAGATCCCGCAGGACCCGGAGTGATCCCCAGTTGGCACCTCGCATTCGCCTCGCCCCGTCTTGCCGCCTGGGACCAAAGCGACTTCGCTCCCGCTCAAACACGCGATTCACAAAAGCGGCTGAGCCAAGAACGGCTCCATCTGAAAAATATCGCACGCGGTGGCGCAGCACTTCGGGAATCGACATTGCGCCCTCTTCAATCGCGACAACTTTCTCTACTTCGTCTTCATGGAAGCCTTTGCGACCGCGTTCGCCTGTTTCCAGGTTGGCTTCGACTTCCTGACCGTCGGTGTAGAGTATCACGCGGTAGCGATTTTGGGTCCGGCGCCAGTCACTTTTGAAATCACGATCTACTAATGCTTCGGAAAGAATTATGCCGAGACCTTTGCGCGCGATTTGACTGCCACCGACGGCTTCTGCATATCCCGACCACCGATAATCTTCCGGTTTCTCTACCATTCCGGCCCTTACCGGATTGAGATCGATATAGGCAGCCATGGCTAGAAGTGCGCCTTGATTTCCTTCCACCAAAACACTGGTAAACGGTTTCTCCCAGAGCGTTCCGGAGCGGTTGTTCCGCCGGTTGATATATCTGGTGACCCGCTGGTTTAGCTCCTTCATAAAGATCGATAGATCACAGCGCCGGGCCTCGTATTTCGCTAAAATTTGACCGATTCGCTTTTCCGCCACCTCGGCACTGGATGATTGTTCCCGGATCCGTTTCAGCTCTTCGCGGACCTCCGCCACCTTGTTCGCTCCGTAGAGAGTGGGTAGCAATTCGAGCAGGCTCTCCTCGGTTAACGGCTCCAGCGACTGACGATCCGGAATCTCAAGTAACAGATGGGTGTGATTGGACATCCAACAATAAGTAATCACCCGGACGTGGAGGAACTTTTCGAGTCGACGCATAATCTTGCGGCACTCCTCTTTCACAACTGCTTCCCGGAAAAAGTATCCCCGATCGACGCATCGCCCAATGCAATGATAGAAGCTGCGCCCCACCCCAATTAACCTCGAAGAGCTCATGCTTTTATTAATACTGTTCAAAATAATTTGCAGCAAGCGAAAAAGCTGGAATTTTCCGTTAAGTTTCGAATGGGCGAAGATGCCGTTCGATGCCGGAGACCAGTTTTTAAAAGGGATGGGGCCCGAAAAGGGCTTCTTTTCTTATTATGAGCCTCGCTTTTTTTACGCGCTTTTCCTGAAACTAGTGCCATTCTAGCGAAGCTTATAGTAAGCGAAGCTTATAGTAGAAAAAGGATGCGGAAATCCGGGCTGTCCGTCTAGCCAAAGGGCTTCCAGCGCCTACTGAAATTGAGACCGACTTTCACTTTAGCAGGTGACTTCGCGATATGGGTTCCCGCTTTGGGGGTGGACTGAGGGACCGCTTTTTTTCGGCTTTCGGAGCCGGGGATGCGCTGGTGGGTGGGTGCCTGACTTTTCTTTGTGCTTTGACCGCTGTTTTGCGAAGAAAGGAATAACTTCAAAAAAACTGTAACGATTTGATCCATACTGGCATCTTGTTCCGGGATGGATCAACTGAGCAGGACTAGGGAGTTTTCGAAACGATGGTTTTGTGTTTCGGTCTTCGCGGTGGGTGCTGCTTTTGTACTCTGTGTCTTTGCGATTGGCGCGCTGTTGAAAAAGCCGAATCTTGGTGCTTTTCCCGCGTCCCGCCAGATACCTGATCCAAATGCGGTTGAGGCAGTGAACCGGGCGTTTGCGAAAATTTGGCAGGAGGCTGAGGTGGCTCCGATCCCTGATGCGGATTTCTACACGATCGCGCGGCGTCTATCACTCAGTCTTACCGGCTCTGTTCCTTCTCTGGCGGAGCTTCGCCGCTTCGAGGCCACTCCGGAGGAGCACCGGCTCAATGCGTGGCTGGATCATCTGCTCTTTGATGGGCGGTACGCGCAATATATGGCTGAGCGGTTCGCGAGGGTATACGTCGGGGTCGAAACGGGGCCTTTTCTGGTCTACCGGCGGAGGCGTCTGGTGAATTGGATTTCCAGCCAGCTGGCGATGAACCGTCCTTACGATGAAATGGCTCGCGAATTGATTGCTTCCCGGGGTATTTGGACGACTTCTCCGGCGGCAAACTTCGTCACGGTCACGAAAATGGATGGGTCAAATGAGGGCCCGGACGAAATCAAGCTGGCGGCCCGGACCAGTCGAGCTTTCCTCGGGGTGAGTCTGGACTGTGTGCAGTGCCATGATGACAAGTTCGGTGATCGCTGGAAACAGAAGGATTTCCATCAATTAGCGGCGTTTTTTGCGCAGTCGGAAATTGGCGTCACCGGGGTGTGGGATAACCCTAAGCTCGACTACGAAACGCGATTCCGGGGTGAAAAAGAGGCTGAGCCGGTGGTGATGAAAGTCCCGTTCCAAAGTGAGATTTTCTCTGAAAAGGGCGGGGTGCGCGATCAATTGGCGAACTGGATTACTCACCGGGAGAATCGTTCTTTTTCCCGGGCGGTGGCCAATCGGGCATGGGCGATTTTAATGGGGCGACCTTTGGTGACTCCGATCGACGACATTCCGATTGATGGTCCGGTGCCGGAGACTTTGGAAGTGCTTGCCGATTCGTTTGTCGAGTCTGATTACGATTTGCGGGCCCTGTTTCGCCTGATCGCAAACAGTTCGCCGTTTCTTCGTGCGAGCCAGTCTGGCGATGCTGCGTCGCCGGTCACGGTGGCGCAGGAGGATAACTGGGCGGCCTATCCGTTAACCCAGTTGCGCCCGGAGCAGGTCGCAGGATCGATCATTCAGGCCTCGTCGCTGAAAGCAATCGATTCGAGTTCGCACATTATCAAACGCTTGCAGCGCTTTGCGGAGACGAATGATTTTGTGAAGCGCTACGGTGATAAAGGGGAGAGGGAGTTTACCGAAGGGACCGGCACGATTCCTCAACGTCTCATTTTGATGAATGGCAAGTTGGTCAAAGAGCGAACCGCACCGAATCCGATTCAGAACGCGTCGACCAGGATCGCCGGTCTTACTAAAGATCCGGCTCAGGCGGTTGAGGCTGCTTACCTTGCGGTATTGACCCGAAAGCCTTCCTCCGGGGAAATCGAATATTTCGCCAAAGGTATCGAAGGGAAAAAGGGGGAGAGCCGGCAGCGGGCGGTTCAGGATCTCTACTGGGCGCTGCTGAATTCCACCGAATTTTCGTGGAACCGATGAAGGAACCGGGACGGTAGAGGAATCCGTGAGGATTTCTACCGGTTGAATTCCGGGAACGAGGATTCACTTTCAAAAGCGTTACCCGGCGGTTCCGCGGCGGATTCTCCGGGGTGAATTTTCGTTCCTCAATTTCACTGAGAAATCCTTACGGATTCCTCTACGATTCGGCTGAACCCCGTAGCAATCAGGACTGTACAGGGTACAGTCCCAAAGTGTACAGGGTACAATCGATAAATATCAGGCTCCCTGGAGGTGGCCTCGAGTCACCAGGTTGTTAAGACGGTGAGTCACTTCCACCATGCCGTCGATCACGGTCTGGCGGTAAGTCCGGCCGTCTGTGGTGTCGAGCCCGTGACCGGGATCGAGGTTCCGGAGGCCTTCGAGTGCGGCATCTTCGTGGTGGAAGATCTCGACGAAAACATTTTTGAGCTTCCCGGTTTTTGCAGCGGTGGCGAGCAAAGATCCAATCCAGCCGTCGTCAGTGGTGAGACAGCCGCGGGTTGTTTTGGCGGAGCAGTGGAACATTCCCATCTCATCCGCTTTTGCGATCTGCCAGATCAGCGCCTGGTTTTCTTCGATGCTAAGCTCGGAGTCGCCACAGTGAGCAGCATCGACCATGACTTTGAAGAAAGGTTTTCCGATCTGAGCGTTCGCTGTTTTAACAACTTCCCAGATTTTTGCGAGACTGGTGAAGGTTTGAAATTCGCCTCCGCGAAGAAATTCGAGATCCCAGGACTCGATGCAACTACCTTCCACTCCGGCTTCGTTGTAAGCTCTGACGTGAGCTTTGACATCCTGAGCGACGGCCGCATCAAATGCTTCTCCGGTCTTGGGAGTCGCGCCGGGCTGCATCCATTCTTCAGCCGAAGTCGAGGCGACTTGCTTGATGTTGTATTTCTTGGCCACTTCGAGGCCGGATACCAACATTTCGACGACTTTATCCTCGTCTGCCGGATTCATCGGGTCAGCACCACCCACCATCATGATGATGTGGACTTCCATGCCGAGATTGCGAATTCCGGAGATCAAATCGTCCGTATCACCTTCGTGAACTCCAGGGAACACCGTGATTTGCGCGCTTTGCACCGGTGCGGGAGATTCTTCTTTGAGAGCCGCTAATTCCGCGATCACTGTGAGTTGCCCATCGGGATTCCGTGGCAATCTGCCATCGTCATCAGGGACGAGTCCCCCGACAAATTTAATGTGTGTTGGAACCACGCCGAGTTCGACGCCTGCTTTTAAAGTCAATTCACCTGCCATAATCTGGAAAAAGTTGTCCACGATTTAGCACGAATTGACCGGAAAGGACACGAATATTTCGACGGAATCGATTTCAGGGATAAAATCCGGGCATGGCTACGCTACAAAAAATCGTAAATTCGGCGAATCACTGGCTGAATCACGCTGAGGTTCCGGACTATTCCGGGGCGGTTAACGGTCTTCAGCTGGAGAACGATGGCTCGGTTTCAAAAATCGTGGCGGCGGTCGATGCCTGCCTGCCGGTGATCCGGAAGGCGGTTGAAGAAGGGGCGGACCTTCTCGTGGTTCATCACGGGATGTTCTGGAACAGCGCGAAGCCTTTTACCGGCAGCGTCTATGAAAAACTGAAGCTGGCGATGGATAATAATCTCGCGATTTACAGCTCTCACATCCCGCTCGATGTCCATCCTGAGCTGGGCAATAACGTGTGCCTCGCCGAAGCGCTCGGATTCGAAGAAACGGAGACTTTTTTCCCGTGGAAAGGAATCGAACTGGGGAGAAGGAAAAAGACCTTGATCAGTCGGGACGAACTCCTCGCAAAAGTCAGCGAAGCGACGGGGGCTCCTGCCCATATTTGCCCGGGAGGACCGGACGAAATTAAGGATATCGGCATCATTACCGGCGGTGCGGGTTCGGAAGTTTTTGCGATTGCGGAGACGGGGATCGATACCTTTATCACGGGCGAAGGGCCTCACTGGAGCTACACGGCAGCGGAGGAGCTGGGGTTGAATATTATCTACGCAGGTCACTATGCGACTGAGACCTTCGGGGTCAAAGCTCTCGCCCGGAAGTGGTGTGAGGAATACTCCGATCTCGACTGGGTTTTTGTCGATCACCCGACGGGACTATAGTAAAACCCACTCTCCCGGCTGCAAATGGTCCGGTAAATGGTAGTCGCCGATCTGGATGCGGTGCAGTGATTTGAGCCGGTTTTCATTGATCCGGTGAAACATCCGTTTGATTTGATGGTACTTCCCCTCGTGAATGGTAACCCGCGCGAGGCGGGGGGCGAGGATTTCCAGTTTGGCGGGCCGGGTTATGATATCTTCATAGTCAAAGCGAAAGCCTTCCGCAAAGCGCAGCACCGCTTCATCGGGAATCGGATCGATGGTCTCAACGAGATAGACTTTGGGAACTTTTGAATCGGGATGGGAGAGTTGCTCCGACCAGCCGCTGTCGTTAGTCAGTAGCAGAAGCCCGGTCGATGCTCTGTCGAGTCGGCCGGCGAGATGGAGGGTTTCTCTATCAGGTAGATCGATCAGATCCACTACCGTCGGATGGACCGGGTCGCTGGTGGCGCTCAGGTACCCCGGCGGCTTGTTCAGCATGATGTAGCGCTTCTCCAGTTTCTCCTGAATCACCTTTTCCCGACAGGAGATCTCACAAAACCGGTCGATCCGGGTGAGATGATCAGTAACCCGCGCGGCGTTGATCGATACTTTTCCCGAAGCGATTTCGGTCCGGGCGGAGCGTTCGCTTAAGGATAGTTTTTTTGCGATGAAATGATCGAGTCTCACAAGTTACTTGCCGAGCAGGGCTTCGACTTTCTGAACGCTAAGCCCACCTACCGGTAAATCAAAGTCGAGAGTGTCGCCATTAGGCTGGAAGCCGTTCCCGTCGATATCGATAAAGATGGGGTTGTTATAAGCGCAGGGCCGGATGCCTGCCTGACTGCTGGTTCCGAAGAGCGGCGCTAGGTGGCCTTTTTCCCCCATAGCGACGACGATAATATGAGCATCCTCTTTCAAATCAATCGACAGGGTTTCATCAAAACGAACGATGCCTTCTTTGAATTTATCTTTTGAATTTTCGATTGTGTAGTTGTGCGCTTCCACCTGGCGTCCGTTGATCAAAACCTGAACGCGGTCCAGTATCATCCATTCGGGACACTGCACTTTTACCTTCAGACTCAGAGGCCCGTCGATCTTTTCATTCTCTCCGGCGATGCTGCCGTTTCCGGTCGTGACCTCCAGATAGGGGCCGGAGCTGACCACCATTTTTCCCTGTCTGGCATTCCTTGAAATCTCCCGCCAATCGATAGCGGAGGGATCATCGGTACTACTGGGGATGTAAGTGCGCCAGCTTCCGACGCCGTTCCCATGGACGTGGTGGGCATCGGCAACTCCGATTCCCCAGACCTTCATTCCCTGATTGAGAAGTTGAAGCCAAATGAATTCGCGGAACACCGTGACCTGTTTGCCAAGGCCGGTTCGGGCCGGTCCTACGATGAAAGGCGCTTTTGATAAAATATTACTGGTCCGGTAGTTTTGGGTTTCCAGTGCATTGATGAAATTTCCGAAGTAGGCAAACCCGCCGTCGGCTTCGCCATCTTTATCACGGTCGACAAAGTTCTCTGACATATCGGGATGATTAAGATGGACCCAGCGATCGGGATCTCTTTTCTGCCAGTTTCGCAGCGATATGGCCGATATTCTCGGGTCCTTGTTCCAAACCGGAGCGCCTCCATCCTGTTTGGTCGGTTCCGGGGTTAAAGGGAAGCAGTTGATATGAGCCCCCGCACCGGTCAATTCCATACCTGAGACGGTTTTCAGGTAGGGATTTAACTTCAGTTTTTCGATATAGGGAGCCCAGTCGTAGAGACGGTTGTGCTCCGTGGTCGGGGCAAACTCGATATGCTCCGCAGCGAGGTTGATTAATCGATCCTCAGTTCCGCAGGTATTGTCACCACTGGGTGTGGAATGATTGTGGAAATCGGTCGATACCCAGCCCGGTGTTTTTACGACCCGCTCCAAATTCGCTTTCACGTCGATAGTCTGTCCCGCTTTCAGGTCGATGATCTCGGTGTGGCGACTGAACTCCGGTCCTCTGGTGATGGCGAGTTGATACTCTCCCGGCGGGAGGGGAACCGCAAATGATCCGGTCTCAGAGTGCCACTGATCGACGCAGCCGTGCGCCCGGTCTGAAGGCCCCAGATTCAGTTTCGCGGTGCCCTGTCGCGGGGTGAATTGAACCTTGCACGGGGTTTCGGAGCCGTCAGCCTGGACGGAAAAGTTCACCTGACTGAGCGGGGAAAGTTCCGAGGATTGGGCGAAGGGAGTGTTAACCTCCAGCGCAATTGAAGTTTCGATTGTGTCGCGGCCGATATCCTGAATCTCCACGGCATGAGTTCCGACGAACCAGGGGAACGCCAGTTTGCCGTCGCTATCGAAGTAGCCCGGCGGCGTCTTCTGCCCTTCCTGAATAAACATGAGGCGAGCGTTTTCCAGATTGCTGTTATCGGCGGAGCTGACCTGCCAGCTCAGTGGAGTGGTGTTCAGTTTTCGGCGAATTTTCGCGACGAGCCCCACCGCCTCGGCGGGCGAACTCCCCACTGCCATGAACCGGGCGATTTTCACGGTCTCGCCGGGAGCAATTTCGAGAGTTAAGCGGCGATTCGCCCGCTCTTTGATTCGCGATTCCGCGTCGATCGCTCCACCTTCCGTCACCCAGGCAAAAGCGTAGCCGCATTTATCGGCCGGGTCGATCGCATCGGCCCATCTGATTCCCTTGTAGGAGCCCTGCAGCCTCATTTGAGTCCAGTGATCGTAAATGTTTTTCACTACGGGCTTGTCAGAGGTGCTGGCAAAACTCGTGGTGATTAAAATGCCGTCCCAATCGTCGTGGACGCGATATTCGTGAGTGACCGACACGGTCTCTCCGGACGTCGCCGCTGAAATATACACTTCGACCGCCGCGGTTGCAGGGTCAGCGTCCTCTACCAGGCGGACGTGGGTGACGTCGCCTTTCTGCAGACAGGGAGAAAAGACCGTTAGCTGGTCGTTGTCCGCGCCGCGTCGGGTCAGATCGTAGAGACATCCCGGGGTGTGATTGCCGGTGCCGTAGTAGCCGCTCATATTGGGGCGCCGGAGTGGTAGATCCCCGCTGACGACCGCTTCGACAAATTTCGAGCGGAGCACAAAGTCTCCCACGATGCTGTCCGCCTCTTTCCCGCCGGGCCGGTTTTCGAACCCGCTTTTGCTCAGTTCCGCGACTTCGGCGGCCTGTCCCGCGACGATGAAACCGAGGAGAATTCCGGATAAAAGGAAATACTTCATGGGGGCATCTTGATACCCCAGCCGAAAGTTGTGGAGAATAAATGTGAATTTATTGCGGACCTCCCTGTATCGTGAAATACCTTTAATTCATGAAACTCGGGATAATAAACAGTGCTTTTGATCAGGCCGGGGTCGATACCGCCACGGGATTGGAGCATATTGCGCGAATTGGATTCGATTGCGTCGATATTTTCACCGAGGCGACCACCATTACCGAAGCTGAGGTTCAGTTGATCGAAACGACCTGCCAAAAGCACAGCCTTCCTATCATATCCCTACCGGTAGTTTCCTGTGGTCTCATTGATTTTAATGATCCGGTGCGGGCCTACCATATTCAGCGGGCCAAAAGTTTTATTGATCTCACGGCCCGGCTCGGTGGAAAGAATCTACTGCTCGTTTTGGGGGAATACATTTGGCAACGCGAAGTGATTCCGCCGGAAGCTCAGTGGGAATGGGGTGTTGCCGGAGTTCGCGAACTTGGCGAATACGCTGGTGAACGCGGTCTCGAAATCGCTTTGGAACTGGAACCTTTCCGGCTCAGCCTGCTCAACAATTTGCCGGAAATGATCCGTTTTGTGGATGATTGTGCGATGCCGAATGTGAAAGCGAATATCGATATCAGTCATCTCGTGCTAGCCGATACTTCCCCGGCGGAAATCGCCAGTCTCGGAAACCGGGCGGCGCATGTCCATATCAGTGACTGTGATGGCAAGGTGCACGGCGATCTCCCGCCGGGTCGGGGGATTGTGAAATTCACGCCCTATCTGCAGGCGATCAAAGCGTTGCAGCTCGATGGTGCCGTCTCCATCGAGCTCGAATACTCACCGGATCCGGAAAAGATCGTGGAGTGGGTTGAGGAAGCCTACACCGCCACTGCTGATCTGATGAATCAGGTCGATCTTCGCGGCTGATTTGATACTAAAATCCGTAGTATTTTCCCATTGAATCCCCGCCTCGCAGCGCCTTATTGGCTGCATGTTGAAATTCCTCTTTTCACTGCTGGCGGTTGCGTCGGTGACTTTGGCAGCAGCTGAGCCTTCGAAACCAAATATCATTTTTATTCTCGCCGACGATCTCGGTTACGGTGATCTGGGTTGTTTCGGGCAGGAGATTGTGAAAACTCCGGTTCTCGATCAAATGGCGGCCGAGGGGATGAAGCTGACCAGTTTTTACTCCGGGTCGACAGTCTGTGCACCGAGTCGCAGTGTGTTGATGACAGGGCAGGACACCGGCCACACCTGGGTTCGGGGAAATGGCTCTGCCGAAACCCAGACGCTGCGTCCCGAGGACATTACCGTCGCTGAAAAATTGAAAGAAGCCGGCTACGCGACTGCTCTATGCGGGAAGTGGGGACTCGGGGAGCTGGGATCAACCGGGCATCCCAACAAACAGGGATTTGATTACTTTTTCGGTTATTTGAACCAGCGTCATGCGCATAATTTCTATCCGGAGTTTATCATCCGCAACGAAGAGGTCGTGAAGCTGCGCAATGTTTACGATCCCGCCTGGATCAAGATGAGAACGGAGCAGGGCAAAGCTGACGATGGCGCGGGTTGGGCTTCACCGGATACCAAGCTGGACTATGTGCCGGCCATGGTTACTGACGAAGCTTTGAAGTGGGTCGATGAGCAGGCGCAGCAGGAGAATCCGTTTTTTCTCTACTACGCCCTAAACATTCCTCACGCCAATAACGAAGCCGCCCGGGGAACTGGTGACGGGCAGGAAATTCCCGACTATGGAATCTTTGCCGATGAAAACTGGACGAATCCTAATAAAGGCTTTGCCGCGATGAATACGATGATGGATCGCGATGTCGGTCGTTTGATCGATATGTTGAAAAAGCACGGGATCGAAAAGAATACGCTCATTATTTTTACCTCCGATAACGGGCATCACAAAGAGGGTGGAAATGATCCTGAGTTTTTCAATAGTAACGGCGACCTTCGCGGTATGAAGCGGGAGCTTACCGAGGGAGGGATTCGGGTTCCTACGATCGCGTGGTGGCCCGGTAAAATCCCGGCCGGATCGGTTTCCGATCACGCTGCTCAGTTCGCTGACTTTATGGCTACGGCTTGCGAACTGGCCGGGGTTGAAACGCCGGAAAATACTCAGTCGACCAGCTTTGTGCCGACGTTACTGGGTAATGATGATGCCCAGCAAAAGCCGGATTATCTCTACTGGGAATTTTACGAGCGGGGCAGCAAACAGGCGGTTCGTTTCGGCAAATGGAAAGCGATCCGGAAACCGCTGTTTACCGGAAAAATCGAACTATATGATTTGAGTCAGGACCTTGGCGAGGAAAAAGATCTGGCCAGCCAGTTTCCGGAAGTGGTCACTCAGGCTGAAACCTATATGAAGGCAGCTCACGAGGAAAACCCAAACTGGAAAGTCCGGAAAAAGGGCGGCAAGTAGAGGGCTTTCCCCTACTTATTGAACGACAGGTTTCAGGTAGATCTGAAGCCTTTCGTTATCGTCAAAATAGAACCAGATGTGATCACCCTCGCGGTGGTAGATCCTCACGGCATCGTTTGAGTCCAGCGTTTTGATCTGGTTCGGTCCGGGGCGGCTCACGATTTCGTAGGTCTTCGGTTTGTTGCTGTAGCCCGCAGCTCGTTCGATGTATTCGGTATCGGTGAAGGTGATCGTCATATCTTCGATCGGCTTAATCATCGCTCCCATGGTTTTACGGATTGCCGATGCGGCGATTTCGCCTGCGATCCCCCCTGCAGGCGTTGCTTTCTGGTTATTGAGGCGGAAAGCTTCCATCGACCGCTCTTTATCGACTGTCCATTGCCCAACGAGCCAGTTACCTTCGAGGAAGGTGAGGGGCACTTTATCGCAGGAGGTGAAAAAGAAGGCGCTGGTGAGCAGCAGGAAGGGAAACAGGGACTTAGGATTCATAAATTTGAGGATAAGCGATAAGTCAAAACAGGCAAGTTTGAGCGATTGTACCCTGTACAATCGGGGACTGTACCCTGTACAATCCCCCTATTGCCGATGAATTTGACTTACGAAACCGGGCATCTTGCCAGATTTTTGAAGAAATCGTTGCCTTTGTCATCCACGAGAATGAAGGCGGGAAAGTCTTCCACTTCGATCTTCCAAACCGCTTCCATGCCCAGTTCAGGGAAATCAAGCACCTCGACTTTTTTGATGTGATTCTGCGCGAGAATCGCTGCGGGGCCGCCGATCGAACCCAGATAAAATCCGCCGTATTTGTGACAGGCGTCGGTCACTTGCTGGCTCCGGTTGCCCTTTGCGATCATGACCATGGAGGCTCCATGAGACTGAAACTGATCGACATAGGGATCCATTCGTCCTGCCGTGGTTGGGCCAAATGAGCCACTCGCCATGCCTTCCGGAGTTTTGGCCGGACCGGCGTAATAGACGGGATAATCTTTGAAATACTGAGGCAGTTCCTGACCGGACTCGATCATTTCGCGAAGCTTGGCGTGGGCGATATCGCGAGCGACGATAATGGTTCCGGTCATCTCCAGCGCGGTCGTGACGGGATATTTCGACAAGGTGGCGCGAATCGCGTCCATACCTTCGTTCAGGTCGACTTTGACGCCCTGAAATTTGTGATCCCGCCATTTTTCGGGGATAAACTGGCCGGGGTTTTCCTCGAGCCGCTCCAGGAAAATGCCGTCCCGTGTGATGCGCGCCTTTGCCTGACGGTCTGCCGAGCAACTGACCCCGAGCCCAACCGGGCAACTCGCTCCGTGGCGGGGCAGTCGGATGACGCGAACGTCGTGGGCAAAATATTTTCCGCCAAACTGCGCGCCGATTCCGATCTCGCGGGCTTTTTCGAGAAGGATCGATTCCATTTCGAGGTCGCGAAAGGCGACTCCGTTGGCATTTCCCTCGATGGGGAGCTCGTCGAGATAGCGGGCCGAGGCGAGCTTCACAGTTTTCAAAGTGGCCTCCGCACTGGTTCCGCCGATCACCCACGCCAGGTGATAGGGAGGGCAGGCCGACGTTCCGATGGCCTTCATTTTTTCGACACAGAATTCGATAAGGCGATCTTTATTGAGGAGCGCTTTGGTCTCCTGAAAAAGAAAGGTTTTGTTAGCCGAGCCACCACCTTTGGTCATGAAAAGGAACTGATACTGAGATCCTTCCGTCGAGTAAATCTCGGTCTGGCAGGGTAGATTGTTCTTCGTGTTTTTTTCGTCGAAGAGGGTCAGGGGCGCGAGTTGAGAATAGCGCAGGTTTTCTTCCTGATAGGTTTTCCAGACGCCTTTGGCGATCGCTTCCTCATCACCGCCGCCGGTCCAGACCTGTTGTCCTTTTTTCCCCATGATGATAGCGGTACCGGTGTCCTGACAGCCGGGAAGGATTCCCCGGGCGGCGATTTCGGCATTGCGGAGCAAAGTCAGCGCGACCATCCGGTCGTTGTCAGTCGCGGTTTCGTCCTCCAGGATCGACGCGACTTGCTTGAGGTGTGAAGTCCGGAGTTTAAAGGAAATCGCCTTGATCGCTTCGTTAGTCAGGTAGGTCAGCGCCTCCGGATCAACCTTTAAAATCTCCTGTCCTTCGAATTCACTGACTTCGACATAGTCGCTCGTCAGCCGGATAAATTCGGTCGGATCTTCTCCCAAAGGGAATGGTTTCTGATAAAAGAAATCGGACATAATTCGGATAATCTAAAGAAGATCCGGCCGGAAGTCCTCCGAAAAATTGGATAATATCTCTACCTTTCCCGCATCGCATTGAAACGCATACGGTGGAATGGTTTTGTCAGGTATTGAAGCACGGTGCGCCGTCCGGTCAAAACGTCCACACTGGCAACCATTCCGGGGATGATGGAGAGTTCCTGTCCGTTTTTGACTAACTTTCCACCGGTATTCCGGACTTTGATCATGTAGTAGTGTTCGTCATCGATCTCGTCGTAGATCGTGTCCGCGCTGATGTGCATCACCTCGCCCTTGAGGCCTCCGTAGATGGAGTAATCATAGGCAGTGAATTTCAAAACCGCTTCCTGATCGGGGCGCAGAAAGGCGATGTCGGCAGGGCGGATCTTCGCTTCGACCATGAGGTTGTCATCTTCCGGGACGATATCGACAATCGGTTCCCCCGGCGCGATCACACCGCCGATGGTGGAGACATAGATCTTGTTCACAATACCGGTCACCGGAGAGCGAACCACGGCGCGCCGGACTTCGTCAGCTCCGCCTTTGATCATTTCGTTCAAGCCTTCCAATTCGGCCTGAGCTTCGTTGCGCAGCTCCATCGCATCCTGTTGGAACCCGCCGACTAACTCTTTCAGTTTGCCCTGCAGTTCGTTGACTTCGCGCTCGAGCCGGAGCTGTTCCACTTTAGAAACGATCCGTTTCTGCACAAGAGGGACCGTCATACTGAGTTCCTCATTGGCCAGAATCAGGCTTCTCCGGAGGATCTCGATCTGGCTGTCGCGCTCGTGAATCCTTTTTTCGAAAAGGGCGGTTTCCCTGCGAACCAGATCGGGCCGTTCTTTCTCGATTTTCTCGTCGTAGATAACCGCATCCGATCCCGTAGCCTCTGCATTGAGTCGGGCCAGTACGGCCTGAAGGGCTTCCTGTTTGGCGAGAATTTCGCGGTAATTGGAATTCCGGATCGTGTCGTCGATTCGAATCAGAATGTCATTCGCGTTTACCTTTTGACCTTCAGAAACGATGATATCAGCGATGATTCCACCTTCGAGGTTCTGGATTGTTTTCACCGATGATGAAGGAATCACTCTGCCTTCACCGGTAGTTACTTCGTCGATCTCGGCCTGAGCCGCCCAGATCACAAATCCGACAATGATTCCGGTGATGAGAAAAAGCAGAAGGTTCGCTCCTTTCACTTTATCTCCGTGCAGCGCCGTTCTGGCGTCGCGGACATAGTCAAGTTCGTCCTGAGCAATTGCTCTTTTATCCATTGATTGGGGAGAGGTAGTCATAATTTATTAGTCAGTTAGGTTCCTACCTTGCAAGAATGGTTGAGTCGTCAGATGCCTCTTCGGATGCACGCGGTTCGGGTCGGTTCGCGGAAGTGGTCTGAGACAGGTTTTTTCTCAGAACCGTATCGCGAGGCCCATCGGCAATGATTTTTCCGCCGTCCATGACGATGATGCGGTCGACCAGCGAGAGAACGGATCGCTTGTGAGTTGCGATGATCAGGGTGCGGGATTCCTCCTCTGCGAGGTAGTCCCGGAGACAGGCGAGAAGACGGCGCTCACTGGTCAAATCCATAGCGCTGGTCGGTTCGTCGAGAACCAGAAAACTGGGCTCTTCGACAATAGCGCGAGCCACGGATAAAGCCTGTCGCTGACCGCCGGAAAGAGTATTGCCGCCCTCGCTGACGGTGTATTCCACCCCTTCGGGAAGGGCTCGGATGAAGTCGCTCAAGCCCGCTCTCTCGACGGCTTTAAGCATAGCTGAATCGTCGACCCAGGGACAGCCGGCTTTCAGATTCGAGCGGATCGTTCCATATAGTAATGTCGGATTCTGCGGGACATAACCGGTATTCATTCTCAGCGTGATCGGGTCCAGCTGCCGGAGATCAATGCCGGAAGCATCGATCCTGCCTTCGGTGGGGTGGTAGAGACCCATTAACATCCGCAAGAGCGTGCTTTTACCCGAACCGATCCGGCCAAGTATCGCGACTCTTTCGCCCGGCTTGATTTCGAAATTTACATTATTCACTACCGGAACGGATTCTGCGGAATAGGCAAACTTCACGTCATGAGCGCGGATCTCGGGGACGAATTCGTTCACTGTGATGTATTGATTGGCGTGCTCTCCCCGCTCTACCGGCATATCCATAATCTGGTTGATACCTTTCAAGGCACGGCGGGATTGCTGTAGTCTGGAAAGCAGGGAGGCGACCATAGCCATCGGCGCCATTGCTCTGCCTGTCAGCATGACACAGGCGATCATCGCACCCATCGACATATTGCCTTCCATTACCTGGTAGAATGCCATGATCACGATAAACATCTGGACCATTTGATTGATCAGGCCAGTGGAATTGAGGGCGAATTGCGCAAATCCGCGCGATACCCCGTCATTTTTGGCCGCGACCCGGACTGAATCTTCCATCCGGGTTTGCAGTTCGGATTCCGATCGGGTGGTTTTGATCGTTTCAAGTGCCTGAATGCCTTCAACAACAAGAGCCTGGCGCTGATTGGCGGAGTGGTAGCTGTTATTCACCGCACGGGCGATCGGGATCTGCATGACCGCACCGACAAATAGCGTCAGCCCAATTCCGGCAAGTAGCGGGACCACCACCATACTGCCTCCTAACATATAGATCACAAAGGCAAACAAGTAGATGAAAGGCAGGTCAACCAGTGCTGCTAGTGTGGCACTGGTAAAGAAATCCCGAAGCGATTCGTAAGAGCGGGCCTGGCTCGCGAGTGAACCTGCTGAGGTCGGACGGTTGCTGAACTGCATTCCGAGCATCCGGGCATAAAGTTCACTACCCAGCTTCATGTCGATGCGGTGACCGGCGCGGTCGACAAAATAGCCGCGGAGCATTTTCAGAGAGAACTCAAAAAGATAGGCAATACAGACGCCGATCGCGAGGACCGTTAGTGTATCTACCGCTTTATTGGGAACGACGCGATCGTAGACCGTCATGATGAAGATCGAGGAGGTCAGCGCCAGTAGATTGATCATCAGGGTCGCCAACCCGACCCGGGCATAGAAGCTTTTGAATCCCCAGAGGGTGCCCCAAAACCAGTGTTTTCCGAGGGTCTTACTGTTAAAGTCCGACCGGCTTTCAAATTTGTATTCCGGTTTGATAAAGATCGCCATTCCGGAATAGGCATCCTGCAGGGTGCTCAGGGGAACTTCCTGAACCCCGTTGCCCGTACTGAGGATGATGACTTCTGCGTTGGGATTTTTTCCTTTATCCAGACGGGTCACAATGACCGCATCATTATTTTTCAGGATGAGGAGAACGGGAAGAGTCGCAGCATGCAAATTATTGAGCGATCTTTTTGCAATTTTGGATTCAAACCCACAATTTTTAGCTGCTCTGAAAAACAATTCGGGCGTTAGCTTCCCGTCGACTAACGGGAGGCCTTGCACCGCTGCGTATGGATTTATCGGCTTTGCATGGGCCTTTCCAAAAAAAATCAATGCGCTAAGGAGGGGGTCGTCGAAATTATTCGGCATAAGTAAATTTATAATAATTACAATAGAAATCAATAGAGGTTTTATAACTATTAATCATTCTTAATTACATCTTCCGCTTTTCAGATGACAACGAGATGAGTTCCGTCATCTTTCTGCGATGTCACTTCGATTGGAAATGTTACAAGTAGCGAGACTGGCACCGTCCGTCCTGGGAGAGGATGCGACCGGCTTGATTCGCGAGTTTATCTGGAAGCATCACAATAAGGATGGAGGTTTTTCCGATCGTGATGAGAATTCGGACCTCTACTACACCAGCTTCGCAATCGATTCCCTGACGGCCCTGAGTGAGCCTTTACCCGAGACCGCATTGAAAGGATTCCTCAGCGGGAAACTGGCTGAAGTGGAAAGTTTGGATTTTGTGCATCTCTGCTGTCTGGCGAGATGTGCGTCGGCATTGAAGGACGAAAAAATCCCGGTTGAGGATTTGAAGCCGGTTTGGGATGGAATCGAGAAATACCGAACGGATGACGGCGGTTACAACCAGGCCGAAAAGATGGCTACCGGGTCAGCCTACGCCTGTTTTCTGGCATACGGGGCCTACGCCGATCACCAGTTGAAAGTCCCCGATTCCGACGGAATAAAGACCTGTCTGGAATCGCTAAAGCAGGAGAGCGGAGCCTGGGCAAATGATACCTTTCTACCAGTCGCCAATGTTCCCGCCACGGCAGCCGCAGTGACTTTGTGTCGGAACCTACAGATACCGATTCCTCCGGAGACGGGTCCCTGGATTTTGGAGAAATGCTATCATAAAATCAGCGGAGGCATTCTGCCATTTCCGGAAGCGCCCCTTCCGGATCTTCTCAGCACGGCGGTTGCGTTGCACGCTCTCGATGGTCTTCAGATCGATTTTGGTCGGAGGAAAGATACCATGCTCGACTTCATTGACTCACTATGGACCAACGAAGGGGGCTTTCACGGTAGTTGGGAAGATGACGATCTCGATGTCGAGTATACCTATTACGGGTTGCTCGCTTTAGGGCATCTCGCGCTATAGGGTTTACTCGGCGATTTTCGGAGAAAGCACCACGGTAAGATAGCGGGGCGTTTTCACTTCCTCTACTTTAGCTTTGCCGATTCTCAGCAGGCGATCCTGTTGGTGGTTCGTGTTGTGGTAGTCGAAAATCATTGTGACAGCGACGTGCGCGCCGTTCGGAACCAGAATTTCCGTCTCGGTTTCACGAAATGGGAAGACCGGCATAATGACCGAGTTCTCGTTATCGACCACCGGCTTTAATTT
The DNA here is from genome assembly GCA_029213005.1 of Verrucomicrobiales bacterium. GTDB lineage: Bacteria > Verrucomicrobiota > Verrucomicrobiia > Verrucomicrobiales > DEV007 > Arctic95D-9. Next base: position 43,609 of record JARGPI010000011.1, on the reverse strand, counting down.
TTTGATCGGTCCGGATTTGATCGACATGATAGGGTTTCCGAATTCCAGCATACCTTCAAAAGTATTCACCAGATTGTGGATTTTGAGCCGGATGAAATTGCGGGATTCCACGGACGCGGTGACGTCAAGCGACACCCCGACATTGATGACTTTGAATTCGTCCGGAGTCGCAGGAGCTACCTCGGATTCATGAAAGAAAGGGGCCGAGTACGCCGTGGGAAAGATAAATTCGCGACTAACCTGAATTTTTCCGGTCTGGCCGGAACGAACCATCACCGAAGGTGCCGAGACAATATCGGTGCCTTTGACACTGTTTAGCTTTTTGAATTCGCTTTGAAAAGTTGCGTCGTTAAACACCGGGTTCTCAAAGGAAAACGCGGATCGCGATTCAAAAAATTTCGAGGTGATATAGACATCGGTGCGACTGCCGGCGGGAGCTGGTTCCGGGAGGGCGACCTTTTTCACTTCGAGACGCAAGATGCCGTGTTCCCGCGGAGTCTGCTCCGCCTTCGGACGAATAAAGAAATCTTTTACCATAGTGGCTTTCATCACCGTGGAACGAATCGGACCGGTCGGGTTTGCCTCCTCTTTCAATTCGATTTTTCCGGGAGCGCCGAATGCGGTATTTCCGAGAACGATTGGTATAAAATAGGTATACTTTGACTGCGCTTCGCGGAGCAGTTTGGCATTGCGGGAAGTTCCCGCAGCGTAGGGTAGCATTTCAGCAAATTCCTTTTCGACTTTGCGGAAGAGAGGTTTGTCGATCCGACTCGTCATGATTTCGTGCACGCGGTTTTGCCGAATGAGTTGCCTGGTTTCCACTTTAATTGGGATCGATTCGTCGCTCAGGCCTTCAAAAACCGTATCTTTGAACTGTCCCTCTATATAAATTAAGCCGTCCTCCTTCACCGTCGGACGAACCCGGAGCGACGCTCCAAGCTCGGTATTGGTCATTCGAGTCGGGGAATTGGGAATAATGATCGTACTGTTACCCGAAGCTATTCCGGTGGTGGGGATGGTGTAGGTGCCATCGTCGCCGGCTGCCTGATAGATTTTTGCATCGCTGTATTCGGCGGGATACCAGAAATCGCGTCCTCTTTTGATCGATGCCCATTTCCCGGATTCGACTACCGAAGCCAGTTGAAGCAAGTCGTCGGCGCCTCCACTTTTCCCGATCTGGAATTGCTGATGGAGCTCGATTTGGCTTAGAGACTCCGGGGACGGGTGATTGATCTTGATCAGGGTTGCGGTCACCTCAACGAGTTCGCCGGCCCGCAACAAGGGGCTGATCAAAAGCGAGAGGCACAGAATCAAAAGAGATTTCATTGGCGCAAACTAATCCATTTTTCCGTGCTGTAACGCGGAATTGTACCCGGTACGGTGTCAAATTGTACAGGGTACGGTCCACTTTGCGGCTTTTGACTTCGTCCCGAAACCTGCTGATGTTGAGGGATGAACAAACTTGGGATGGTGCCGTTTTTTCTCTGGCTCTTGGTTTCCACCGCACTCGCGGGGCCGGATTCGGGCGTTACCATCGTGGAGTGGGGGACCTTAAAAAACGGGGAGTCCGTGAAATTGATCACCCTGCAGGACGGGGCGGTTCGCGCAAAAATCGCGACGTATGGAGCGCAGTTGATCTCCCTGGAGGTCCCGCAAAACGTGGTGCTGGGACATGAGACGCTCGAAGACGCGGAAGGCGGGGCTGTTTACGGTTCCGTGATCGGTCGCTATGCCAATCGAATTTCGGGGGGCGGGTTTACGATCGATGGCACCCGCTACGACCTCGAAAGTGTAAATCCGAAAACCGGTATCCAGATCCATGGGGGAAAGACCGGATTTCAGCGCCAAAACTGGGAAATTGAACCGGACCCGGGGAAGGCCGGTTTTCCGGAATTTCCGGTTTCGATCACTTTGAAGCTCCGCAGCCCTCACGAGCACGAGGGGTTTCCCGGAAATATATCCGTGTGGGTTCAGTATCGCCTTAAGCTTACGGGGTCTGAAAACTCGGTGGTATCAAGCTATCTGGAAATCGAATACCGGGCCGAAACGGATCGGGCAACCCATGTTAATTTGACGAATCATGCCTATTTCAACCTTGGAGCGGGAAGTGTTGCAGGGCATCAAATGCAACTCCACTGCCGTGAAATACTTGAGTTTGATGACCGGAAAATCCCGACCGGTAGGATTCTGGAGGTGGCGGGAACCCCGTTCGATTACCGGAAGCCGGGACCGATAGGGCGAAATGATGCGGAATTCGAAGGGCTCGATCACTGTTTTGTGGTCCCTGCGGATGGAAATGTCGGAACCTATACCAATCCGGAAACAGGCCTGTCGATGGAGATAGCTACCGATCAACCGGGCGTTCAAATCTATATTTCGAATCATTTTAAAAATAATCCCTACCCGAAGTTCGGGGCGATTTGTTTTGAGACGCAGCACTACCCGGATACTCCCAATCAACCCGATTTTCCCTCTACCTTACTGAGGCCCGGGGAACCCCTGAAAACCGTGACCCGCTTCTCTTTCAAAGGCGTGTCGCGGGAGTAAAAAAATACGCCCGGGAGCCAACCCGGACGTATCCGGTTTTTTGCTTACCTTTAACCAACACCAAATTGATTATCCGATAGCGAGAAATCGATTTCTCTTACCGTCGGTGACGCGGAGCAGGGTTGGTCTTCCATTCCGGTCTTTTGCTTTGGCAATTGCCTCGCGTGGATCGGTGACTTCCTCGCGGTTAACTTCAGTGATCACATCGCCGGGGTTCAGTCCGACTTCTGCGGCTTTTGATCCGGGAGCGACTTCGAGCACGACTACGCCACGCTCATCATCATCGAGACCCAGCTGGCTGCGGATCTGATCGTCAAGCTTACCAAGACTGACTCCCTTCAGAGCGCCTTCCTCGACATCGGCCCGGCGATTTTGGACCGGGCTGGTTGATGCGACGGTGTCAGATGGAACCCGCCCGATGGTGGCTTCGAGAGTGAGCTCTTTCCGGCCCCGGTTGATGAGGAATTCCACTTTTGTGCCCGGCTTTTCCAGTCCTACCATGCGGCGGACGTCAGCCATATCTTCGACATCTTTGCCGTTCACCTGAATGACGACGTCTCCGGATTTGAATCCTGCTTTTACGGCAGGGGCACCTTCGACCACATCGTTGATGAGCACACCGTTGTCTTTGACATCAAGCGCTTCAGCCAGTTCGTCGGTCAATTCGCCGAGAGTCACACCGAGGAAACCTCTCGCGATTTCGCCGTTGTTGATCAGCTCATTGGCGATGTTGACCGCCATATTCACCGGGATCGCAAAACCGATACCTACATTACCACCTGTGCGGGAGAATATCGCGGTGTTAATCCCTATGACGCGGCCTTTGTTGTCCACCAGAGCTCCGCCGGAGTTACCGGGGTTGATCGAGGCATCGGTCTGGATAAAGTCCTCGTATCCAACGATATTCAGATTATCCCGGCCGGTCGCACTGACGATTCCGGATGTGACGGACTGGTTCAGGCCGAAAGGCGAACCGATTGCGAGAACGGTATCTCCGGGAAGGAGGTTATCACTGTCGCCAAGGGTTGCTGCGGGGAGGTTTTTGCCTTCCACTTTGATCACGGCGAGGTCGCTTGCAGGGTCGGTGGCGATAATTTTGGCCACATATTCCCGTCCATTATCCAGCTTCACTTTGATGTCGCTGGCCTGGTCGACCACGTGATTGTTGGTCAGAATGAAACCGTCTTCACTGAGAATGACGCCGGACCCCAGGCCTTGTTGTTTGGGCATATTGCGTGGAGCCCGTCTCTGCGGAGTGGGACGTTGCATTCCCCGTTGTCCGAAGAAATCACGAAACATTGGCGAGTTGAAGATATCGGGTAATTCCTCCTGAGACATCGCAGCGGGTGCTGAGTCGCGGGAGGTGAAAATACTCACGATACTGGGGGAGACTTTGGAAACCACATCGGCATACCCACCGATTGGGCCGGTCCGTAGCGGGGGGCTGTTGTCCACCGTTATATTTGAACCAAGCGGATCAGCCTGAGCCAAATAAATTCCACTTCCGCCGATCAAGGCCAATGAGAGTAGGGTTGTTTTTTTCATAATAAGTTTCTAAATGGTTATTGTGTTGATTTGGATGTTGTTTTTTAACACCCGCACTATGACAGCCCAAAATTACCGGATTCTTTCTTCAACATTACAAAATGGTAATGATCGGGAAGGGGATTGCCGGTTAAAGTGAAGGAGCAAATTTATGAAAATTCTCGTTATAGAAGACGACGAAACGATCGCGGATTATATCGCCAAGGGGTTTCGTGAATCCGGTTTCACAGTCGATGTGGCCCGCGATGGTTTTGAGGGATCCGAGTTGGCGCTATCGAATATTTATTCCGCAGCGGTGATCGACATTATGCTACCGGGGATCGACGGGCTCACGATTATCGAGGATATGCGTAAGCAGGATATCAAAACCCCGGTCCTGATTTTAAGCGCCCGCCGCACGGTTGATGATCGCGTTCAGGGGCTTCGCACCGGCGGGGACGACTACCTCGTAAAGCCCTTTTCATTTTCCGAGCTCGAAGCCCGGATCGAGGCCTTAATCCGCAGGGGCACTCCGGAAAAAGAAAGCCGCAACGCCCGCGAAACGCTCCATTTTGCCGATCTGGAGCTGGATCCCTGGAAGCATGAAGTTCGCCGGGGAGGTCAGGTCATTTCGCTTCAACCCAAGGAATTCAGCTTACTCGAATACATGGTCCGCAACGCGGGGCGGGTCGTGACAAAGACGGCCATACTGGAAGCTATCTATGAGTATAATTTTGATCCACAAACCAATGTAGTGGATGTGTTAGTGCACCGGCTGCGGAGTAAAGTCGATAAAGATTTCTCTACTAAATTGATTCACACAATCCGGGGGGCTGGCTATGTCCTTAGACACGAACCTTAAGCCACAGGGCTTGTTTTCGAGCCTTCGGCTCAGCCTGTTCTACGCCCTTCTCTTTATTTTGGGCTACCTTGGTTTGTTTGTCGTCGCGGACTACATTATTCGCGATTCCATCGCGGATAATGAAAGAGAAATCATCGCGGAGCGGCTATCGGAATACCGTGTCTGGTTCAATCGCGGTCAACTCCAGGAGCTGCGCTCCCGTTTCGAGGAACAAAGTTTGCGTAGTGGCGATTTGATATTTGTGAGGATCTCCGGGAACGGTCTCAATTCCTTTTTATTCAGCGGTCCCCGTGGGCAATCCCTGATTGACGAAGCACCGCTCGAAAAGCTCGCGGAAAGCCGACGTTCCGTGGTTGCGACGATCAATACCGAGGATCCGGCACAAGTTTGGACCGTGGCGTCTTCACCGGTCGGCGATGGTTACCTTATTCAAGCCGGGCGGATCTCGACGGAGGCATTCCGTCCCGCGGATCGCTTTCGAAAACTGTTTCTCCGGGCGATGATTCCGGTCAGTCTCTTTGCGATAATCGGAGGCTGGATGATGAGTTTTCATGCAATGAAACCGGTTCGGGATCTCACGGCCACCGCGGCGGACATCGTAAAAACCGGGAATCTCGATCAGCGCGTCAAAGTCGAAAATCAACACGGCGATCTCGCCCGGATGGGTATTCTCTTCAACCGGATGCTGGATCAAAACCAAATGCTGATCCGGTCGATGAAAGAATCGCTTGATAACACGGCGCACGATTTGCGAACCCCGATGGCCCGGATGCGTGCCATCGCTGAAACCGCGCTTGCTGCGGACGATAAAGATGCCGCAACCGAAGCGCTGTCCGATTGTATGGAGGAATCCGACCGGGTCCTCAAAATGCTTAATACCCTGATGGATATTTCCGAAGCGGAAACGGGAGTGATGCAATTGAGTCCGGTGGTCGTAAATCTTGCCGAAATGGTCGATCAGGTCGCTGAAATTTACGAATTGGTTTCTGAAGACCGCGACGTGACGATCAAAAACCAAATCGATCACGAAATAGAGGTGATGGCCGATCGGAGCCGACTGCAGCAGGTGATCGCGAATCTGGTGGATAACGCCATCAAATACAGTGAGCCGGGAGGTCGAATCGAGATAGATGCAGAAGCGAACGAGGCGGAAACCGCTCTTCACATTTCCGACGAAGGAATCGGAATCTCCCCGGAGGCGCTTCCCAAAATATGGGAGCGCTTATACCGCGCGGATCAAAGCCGGTCCAAGCGCGGTCTCGGTCTGGGGCTCAGCTTTGTGAAAGCCATCGTCGACGCACACGGCGGGCGGGTCGAGGTCAAAAGCGAGATCGGAGCGGGCTCCCGGTTCTCCATTTATCTCCCCGGGCACGGCTCCCGCTAAGAAACCCCGATTGTACCCTGTACAGTCGGGGCCTGTACAGGGTACAGTTTTATAAACTGACTCCGAATCGCTTCAAAAGAGCGGCGGTCGCTGCGTAAAGAATCATGGTGATGACGCAGCAGATGCCGAGCGAACTCCAGAATGAGAGTCCTCTTTTGAGGAGTGCCGGGAAAATGAGAAACATCGGCAAGCTCGGGATCACAAACCAGAAAACGCCGGAAGAGTGGGCGGACAGTTTCGCGACCTGTTCTTCGGGAGTGCCTTTGAGGTCAAAATAGATCCAGAAAAAGGTGATCAACGATACCAGCGGCAGCGAAGCGATCAGGCTCCCGATGACGGGACGACTCCGAGTCACGACGATTTCGTTGACGAGGTAGATCAACCCCGCCGACACGATGAGTTTGATGATGGTTAACATGGCGGCAACCGTAGCATAAGCTTCCGGTTTTGCAGATCCGCCTTAACCTCCGGCGGCAAGTTCGAGAGCTTTCAGAGCCTCTTTCGGTCCGATCACCTCCGGCATCATAATGAGCGGCTGTTTCGGATCTTTCGGCACCACGATGTTAATCGGCAGGTTCGCCCGGTCGAACCGGCTCAAATCTAGGTCAATATCCGGCCTCGGGCTGGTGGCATCGGCTTTGATCATCTCAACATTCAGTTCTTTCAGTTTCGCAATTACGTCTGGATCTGAGAAGACACGCTTCTCATTAAATTTACAAGTTAGTCACCAGTCGGCGGTGTAATCGATCCAGGCGATCCGTTTCTTTTTGCGAGACAGCTCCATCGAGCCGGGGAACCATTGTTTCCACTCGCCGATCTCTCCGGCGGCGAAGGCTGGTGCCTCTTTTTTCACCGCGACGCGAACCATTTGAATTCCCAGTAATCCAACTGCCGCCGCCAGGCCGTAGCCGATAAAATATCGTTTAGCTTTGCTGGCGAAAGGTGATCCCCAGGTCCCGTAGATCCAAAAAGCGAGTCCGATCACGACGAGGGCAAACATCAGCCAGGAAAGGCCGTCGTATCCGGTTTGCTTGGCGAAGGAGCCGATGAAAAAGACGGCCGTCGCAAACAGCGCGAAGGACATGCCTTTTTTGAAATGCTCCATCCAGGCGCCGGGCTGAGGCAGCTTGTTGATTGCTTTCGGGAAAAAAGCGAGGATCACATAAGGTGAGGCAATTCCGAAGGCGAAAAAGGTGAAGACGAGGAAAGCGATCGGAGCTTTCTGTGCGAGGGCGAAACCCATCACCGATCCCAGAAAGGGGCCGGAGCAGGGGGTGGCGATCAGGGTCGTCAGGACGCCGGAGAAAAAGGAACCGGAGTAACCTTTCTTGTTCTGGAGCTCGCCGCCGACACCCACCATTCCGGTGCCGAATTCGAAAACGCCTGCCATATTCAATCCCATCACGAATAGAAGGATGATGATACCGGAAACAAAAATCGGATTGGTCAGCTGGGCACCCCAGTTCAGCCCCAGTGCGATGATAATGCCGGATAGAATCCACATCGAGACGAGCACGCCGAGGCCAAAAACCATTCCGTGATTTTTCACTTTGTGCTCCTCTTCGCCCGCCTGTGAGACAAATCCCATAATCTTCAACCCGAGGACGGGGAAAACACAGGGCATCAGGTTGAGAAGGAGTCCGCCGATAAAGACCAGACCGAGAGCGGGGAGAAGGGTGAGTTTTTTCTCCTCGGTTCCGTCAAGAAGGACGTATTTCGGTTTTGCCGAGGCATCGTATAAGGTGGCTCCCGTAGCGATTTCATCCGAGTCAGCCGCGACCGTGTCAGGTTCCTCGGTTTCCTCCGCACCGGCCGAATAGGGGACAGGATCGGGTTCGATGTCTGAGCCGATTGCGAGAGCTTTAGTTTTGGCGTCATCAGCCAGCCATCCATTCGGAGCGTAGAAAAATCCAGTGATCAGGTTGGAGGGAGCCTCCTCACTTTTCTTCATCTTGAGGACCCAGGAATCGCCGCTTTTGGTAACCTGCGGCATTTCATACTCAAGAATTGGGCTTTCGCTGGATTCGAAGAAGTAAATCTCGCCCGGATCGGAACTGGCACCTTCACCCGGAGTCAGTTTTGCTTCGAATTCGGTTGGTGTTCCGCCGATTTCGATTTTCCACGAAGCCAGATCGCGCGGTTGCTGATCGAGAACTTTTTTCGCGAACGATTTCACCTCAGGATCTCCGACGGCTTGATCACCGATTTTTAAAGTTAACGAAGCTTCCCCGCCTTTCGGAACGCAACCGTTAGCGTCGCATTCCAGCCAGTCAGCTTTCAAGCCAATGGTCACCTCGCCCGGCTGAGCATCCACAGGGATGGTGAGAGCGGTCACCACATAGCTGTCATCCACATAAACGTGGTTGGTCCCCAGCTCGGTGTCTTTTACCTTCGGGATGGGCCAGAGCGCTTCCCCGGCTTCGTAGCCTTCCGGCAACTCCCAGTTCAACGTCGTAGGCATACCGGTTCCGGGGTTGAGCCAGTAAGAATTCCACCCCGGGGCGTGGTCCATCTTCAAAACAAGATTGATCGTATCGCCGGGGGTGGCAGTGAGATGATCACTCTTCAGCGTCAGCTTGATATTAGAGGGGCCACCCAGGCTGAATGGCATTTGAGAATAGGCCAGAGTGCCTAGAAAGAGAAATGCCAGAGTGATGAATGAGAACCTCTTCATATAGAAAATCATTTGGAGTGCTTAGTCGCCCGCTTCGTTCAACAATTACTAAAAATTAAAGACTACGCCGCTGGAGGCGGTGAAGCGGCTGGGCGACAACTTAGGTAGTGAGACGAACGATGAGACGGTTTTCATCGCGAATATATTTCTCTGCCACCTCGCTGATCTGTTTTTGAGTTAACTGATTGATGCGATCGGGAGTTCCCCGGTAATGATCCCAGCCCAAACCGACCAGTTCATCAACCGTTGCGACCCCGGCCAATTCGCGGGCTCCCTGAAGGTGAATCACTTCGCGACCCAGCCAGGAAGCTTTGGCTCGTTCAAACTCTTCGGTATCGAGACCGTTTTTGGCGAGTTTGCCAATCTCGTCGATCATTTCATCCTGAACCAAGTCCAGTTTTTCCGGTGAGGTCGCAACGTAGAAGGCGAGAAATCCCGGATCGATGCCGAGCATTCTCATGCAGCCGACCTGATAAGCGAGACCGAGATCTTCGCGAATCCGGATAAACATGCGGGAGGCCATATCACTGCAGGCTTCGTCGATGAGACCGATCGGATAGTTGTCCTGATCTTTGAGATCACAAGTGCGATACCCGATCAGGAGAATTGCCTGTTCTTTCTCGTGCGTTTCCTCAACGATTTGACCGTAGGAAGCGGGTAATTCGATTCCGGATGAGCCGAAAAACTGGCGGGTCCCGGCCGGGATTGCTCCAAATTCTGCGTGAATCATATCCTCCGCTTCGCTCAGATCGAGGTCGCCGAAAATACCGATAACTCCGTTGTTCCCCGTGACCAGTCCCTCGCGGAACTCCGAAATTTGATGGGGCGTGAAACTCGTCAATGAGGCTTCAGTTCCTTTATCCGGCAAGCCGTAGGGATGGCTTCCGAACATCTCTTTTTTAAAGCGGTTCATCGCGATCGTGAACGGTTGATCGGACTCCGCTTTCAGGGACGAGATTTGAAACTGCCGTTCCTTATCAACCACTTCATCGAGGAAAAGTGGATTCTGAATCGACTGACCCAGCATATCGACGACCAGCTCAAGATCGGTCTTCAGAGCGCCAACCGACGTTCCGAACGTGTTGTTTCCGATGCTGGCGGAAATGCCACCTCCGGCGGATTCGATTTCCTGAGACAACTGGACGGATGAACGTTTTTCCGTGTCTTTGGTGAGCAGGCGACCCATGAGACGGGTGATGCCGCAGGTGTCCTGCTTTTCTGCGAGGCGGCCTCCCCGAAAAGCGGCGGTCGCCTGCACAAACGGCACTCGCTTATCAGCTAAAAGCAAAACGGTAAGCCCGTTTTCCATCTCGACGCGACGAATATCCTCGGATCGCTTCGGACGCGAACTCGCTTTCTCCACTTCCTTTTCCTGAACAGGCACCAAAGCAACCCGGGTGGTGTTCTGGTTGCCCAGGTATTTGGCGGCGACCCTTTGAATATCTTCGCAGGTCACTTTCTGAATCTCTTCGACATAATCTCTCGTGAACTCGAGATTTCTCGCGGTGTGCCAGTTCGATCCCATGTCCGAGGCCTGACCCCGCATGTCGGTTAACGTCGAAAATTGGGCGCTCAGGGTCTGATTTCGTACCCGGATCAATTCCTCTTCCGTGACGCCTTCCTGAATCAACTTTTCGATCACCTGGCGGGCTTCTGCTTCCGCTTCTTCCAGTTTGTCGGGTTCGCTATCCACCGTCAGGACAAAAATGCCGCGGAAAGCAGGGGTATAAGCGTAGGCCGAAACGCCGTGAGCGAGTTGCTTTTCCTCCCGGACAGTCTGGTACAACCGGGAACTCCGGCCGCTTCCCAGAATGGATGCGAGAAGGTCCAGAGCGGACACGTCGGGGTGAGATTGATCGGGGATTTGCCAGGAAATTCTCGACCTGGAAAGTTCCGTCGGAAATTCGCGAACTTCCTCTCTTTTCCCCAGCTGGGCGGGCTCGTCAGCCAACACGGGAACCGCCCGGCGTCGTCTTTCCATCCCGCCGAGATGCTTTTCGATCTGGCTTTTGACGTCTTCCGCGTCAACGGCACCGGCGATCACAAAGAACATGTTATCCGGCGAGTATTTCTCCCTGTAATACTGATACAAATCGTCCCGCGAGAGCTGGTTGAAGAGATCAAGATGACCGATTACCGGCTGTCTGCAGGGGTGAACCGCATAAGCGTTGTGAAACAGCATTTTGCTGACGACCTGGCCGGGACTGTCGTCACCCATCGCGAATTCGCGACGGATCACTTCCTGCTCTTTATCAAACTCCTCTTTTGGAATCTGGGCATTTCCCACCACATCGCACAGCACATCGAGACAGTTATCGAACCCGCTCGACGGGCAATCGATCCAGTAAACGGTGCGATCGAAAGAGGTGTAGGCGTTGATGTAGCCACCGCTGGCCTGGACTTCTTTGGCGACGTCACTGGCATTGCGTCGCTCCGTTCCCTTGAACAGCATGTGCTCAAGAAAGTGGGACATTCCGGCTCCGAGCCAGTCGTCTTCGTGCATGCTCCCGGCGCGGCACCATGCCTGGAGACTGACGACAGGAGCGGAATGATCCTCTTTTACAATGATCTCCAACCCGTTCGGCAGGGTCCAAACCCGGGCGGAAATTTCTGGAAATTCTAAATTGTGGGAACGTTGTATGGAACTCAAGCTTCGCTGGTTGTGGCTGGTTTATTGCCTCTCGTCAGTGGCTCCACAGGATCGTCAGCGATTTCCAGAGAAGGAACCAATACGGGGCGGGTCGGGCGATACGGATTCCGAAAAGCTTCGTCAAATGACATCCAGCCTTCAAAGTCCGTCGGGTGATCATCCTCCGATTTACCAAAGGCTTCAACCTGAATTAGATTGTAAACCATTTCCCCGATATCCCGTCCACAGGTCACTCCCCAGGATTCCAACACCGGGTAAGCCATAATGCCCAGCTCGTTAATCGCATAGTCTCTGAGGCCATTGAGCAGCTCTCTCCCCGTAACGTGGCGGTGCTCGATTAATTCGTCGGCCCGGAGTTCTTTTACGGTGTAATCCAGCGTGTCCCGAAGAAAGAAATACGCGTCAGGTTTGTAGCGTTTATCGGCTTTGCAGATGGTAGCGACAGCTTCATCAAATTTAACTTTGTGCATAGTGGTGGTTGGATTTTGGATGGAACGTAGATAATCCTATCGTCACGACTACTAGCTGAGTCAAGCCAAAGTCTATATATAGTTAATGTTTTTCTATATATAAAATTTGTACAAATTTTACCGGTTTGCAGGTCGTTTACCTACTTGCCTTTATCTAGTGGGCGCCACCACCGAATGAGAGCAGCGATTAGCTGGTAACTCTCATTGGCATAATGACATAGAGAAATGGTTCGTCGACCTTAAGTACCCCGGGACTGGCTTCGTCGATGAGGTCGAGGAAGACTTCGTCCTGATCGAGGTTGCGAAGTGGTGCCATCACGAATTCCGGGTTAAAGGCGAGTGACATTTCAGGGCCGTCGTATTTGATATCGAGGCTTTCTTTCGCTTCACCGACTTCAGGAGAGTTGGTGGAGATCGTCAGAAGGCTGTCGGCAAAAGTAAATTTAATCGAATTGGTCTTTTCATTAACAAGAATCGCTACACGCTTGACTGCGTTGTGTAGCACTTCCCGTTCCAACGGAATGCGATATTTTGCTTCTCCCGGAATCACCTGACGGTAATTGGGGTAGTTTCCTTCGATCAACTTGGTGACGAGAAAGCTGTTGTTGAGTGAAAATGCGGCCTGGCTGCCGGTTAACTGGACTTTCACCTCCCCTTCGTCGTGAAGGAGTCTTTGCAGTTCCATGACCGCCTTGGTCGGGATAATAACAGCGGAGTCATTGCTGCCGGGCAGTTCAAGATTCTGCTCGACCATCGCGAGGCGTCGTCCATCTGTGGCCACGAGGGTCAGATTGCCTTCTCCGATGACGAAGTTGACGCCATTAAGCACGTAGCGGGTTTCGTCGGTCGAAATTGCGTAAGCGGTCTTGCGGAGAGCATCTTTAAGGATGCGCTGATCAATCGTAAATTCACGGGCGTCTTCGAATTCGCCGATTTTGGGGAATTCCGTTTCGCTCAATCCGAGGATTTTGAAAAAACTCGGTCCACTCTTCACGGATGCGGTATTGCTGTCATCCACGGAAATTTGGACTTCGGTTCCGGCTAATTCACGAACAATGGTGCCGAGGCGCCGCGCCGGGAGCGTGGTTTTACCCGGCTCTTCGACTGTGGCAGGCACTCGAACCGCCATCGCAACATCTAAGTTGGTGGTGGAAAGCTCCAAACCAAGTTCGTCGGCCTGGATCAATACGTTGGAAAGTATTGGAAGGGTGGTTTTAGTTCCCACCACGTGCTGAACCTGTGTCAGGGCCTCCTGGAAAACGTCTCTTTCAATCTGGAATTTCATTGATTTTGGGGACTTTCAACGCGTTTCGGCGGCGTGTCACCTAAAAATCCCTGCTAAGGGAGTTTTCCAAATCAATGTTGAACCCGGAATCCTGATCTGCCTTCAAATCTCCCCGGAAATCATCTTGCCGGGTGGGACGGTTGGGCTGATTGCCTCTCGAAAGTCTCCGGCGGAGCAATTCCACGGTGTTTTTCAATGACTCGGATTTTTCGCACTTCTCTTTGATCGCTTTCACGGCATAAACGACCGAAGCGTGGTCTTTTGCAAAAGAGCGGGCGATTTCTTTCAATGAATGTGTGGTCAATTCCCGGCACAGGTACATCGAGATCTGACGGGCTTCGGTGATCTTGTTGGTTCGGCGCTTGCCTTCCATTTCACTGACCTGAACGCTGAGGTAATCTCCGACCATGGTTTTGATGTCTTCGATACCGAGCTGCTTCGCTCTCGCGCTGCCTACCATGTCGCTGAGCAGGTCATCGAGTTGCTCCCGGGTGATGGATCCACCGTTGAGGGAGGATACCATTCCGGTGCGGATCAGGGCGCCTTCCAGCTGGCGCACGTTCCGGGAAACGCGGGTTACGATCTCAGCGATAATCTCGTCGCTGATTTCGAGCTTCAAATCATCCCGCTTCTTGCGGAGGATTGCCTGGCTGGTCGCTTGATCGGGTGCCTCCACTTCGACCGTCATTCCCCACTGGAGGCGGGAAACGAGGCGTTCTTCGAGATGGGAAATTTCCGAGGCGAGGCAGTCGCTGGCGACGACGATCTGATTCCTTTGATCGGCAATCGAGTTAAAGGTGTGGAAAAATTCGCGCTGAAATCCGGCTTTACCGCCGAGGAACTGAACATCATCGATGAGCAGCAGATCGACATCGCGAAACTTTTTCCGGAAGGCGACTTCGCCGGAGTTACGAATCGCATCGATGTATTCGTTGGCAAATTTCTCGGCTCCGACATAAACGACCCGGGCGTGGGGGCGTTTTTTCAGGAAATCCCAGCCAATCGCATGCATGAGGTGAGTTTTCCCCATCCCCGACTGGGAATGAAAAAAGAGTGGCTGATACTTGGTTCCCGGTGATTCGACAGCGGCGTGCGCGGCTGCTGCAGCAAGCTGGGAATTGAGCCCAACGACAAACGTTTCGAAGGTGTAGGCTTCGTTCAGGCCGGAGGCTTTTCCCTTTTCGAGAATTTCCTCGGGAGTCAGAGGGCGCTTTGGCGCTTTGCGATTCTTTGACTTTTTAGCGAAGCTTGCTATAGGCTGTTGGTCCCGGTTTTCGAACTCGGGAAAGGCGCTTTCGGTTCCTGCCGGCTCATCCTCGGACTGGCTGCAATCCAGAGAAAACCCCTTCAAATCAATTAGATACTTACTTAGGTGAAGTTTTAAAACTTCCCGAAAATTCTCCTCAATCCAGATGGCGTACATCGACCCCGGAGAGGAGATCACGGCGTGATTTTCATCAACTTTGATCAGACCGCTCTGGCTGAACCACAGATCAAATGTGGCTTCGCCCAGAGTGGTCTTGAGATCGCCCGAGACGAGGTCCCAGACGCTTCTCAGCTGTCCCGGACCCAGTGGCTGGTCGGATGGAAATTTATTATTTGGTAACATTCGGTGCGGTTGGTGGTTCGCCCAAAAGTCTTCCGGGGAAAAGCTTTTTAGACTGTGCGGTTCTGTTTTGACTGGTTGTTAGTGAATGGGTTGCATCGCTTTGACCTTTTGGGTCGACGTTTACACGTCAGCATGTTTCCCTTTTCTCCAATCGAACGCTTCGACCGAAATGAAGCTAGCGCGATGGCTAGTTTTCAGACCTCTGGCAGGAGGGATGACTTCGTTTCTGTTTCGCGTTTCGTGTCGATATTCCTAAGCAGTGACACGGGTTTTTGCCAACGAAAAATGTAACGAAATTGATATTTTTATTCTTGAAAAACTTCTTTTCGGACTGGTCTTCGAGACTCTCCAATCGACTAAAATTTCCAGAATTTAGATCTCGGTTAGGGTCTAAATTTTAAAAATGTTAAGATTTTGTTTTTCCCGATTATTTATCGAATAACACTATCTATTTGGACAGTTTTCCTCCGATCAGTCCGCAAACCAGAGTGAGGGCGGCGTTCAAGGGGAAGAACCACTCGGATGCCAGTTTGGGACGGGAATCGATGACTGCCTGCGCCATATCGGGCATCTTCAGTAGCTCCAGAATGGAGATCAGCTCCGGACGGAACCAGGAAACCAGTAGGACCGACATGATGGTGCCGACGACCAGTCCTGCCGGGTTGATTTTCCACTTCACGAGGGACGCCAGCAGGATCCCGAGGAGCGGGCCGTAGGTGTAGGCGACCATGCCAAAGGCGAGGCCGATCAAGTCGCTGTCTTCGTTCTGGCTGCGGATCTGCCAGAGGATCAGAGCGGCAATGGTCAATATAACGCCCCAGATGAGGACGGCGATTCGGGAAATAAAGACCATTCGTTTGCCCTGGCCTTCCTCTTCCATCTTTGATTGACCGAAAATGACCGACAGGCTGGTTTGCGAGAGTGCTGCAAGAATGGAGTCGAGGCTGGAGATTGCGGCGGCAAAAGCGCCGGCCAAAATGAGGCCGCTCAGGCCTGTCGGCACCTCGCGGACGATCCAGGCGGGAAAGACGTTGCTGGAATCTTTGGCGAAGCTCTCAGCAAGTGCGCCGACGGGTGGATTGGTTTGATACCAGGCGAACAGACCGGCTCCGACGGCTAGCATCAGAATTGTGACGAACATCGAGATTCCGCTCCAGCACATCGCTTTGCGGGCATCTTTGACCGTGCCGCAGCAGAACATGCGTTGCGTGTTGAGTTGATCGACTCCAAAGGCGGTGAAATTCTGAAACGGCATCGCGATCAGACCAACCCAAAGGGTGTAGCGAAGGGTGGGATCTTGAAACGGAGTGGTGAGATCGATAATTCGGAGCTTGTTGACCGCCTCTCCATCGACCGTGATTTGATTAAGGGCGACGATTTCGCTCCATCCCTGGCCTTTGACGAGGAGAAAGAAAGCGAGCAGGCCGCCGAAGATGAACAGGCAGAACTGCATGACATCGGTCCAGATCACGGTCTGCATGCCGCCCATCAGTGTCCAGAGGATCGCGACGACGCCGATGAGGATGATACAAAAGATCGGGTCGAGTCCGGTGACCTCTTTTAAAATGATCGCCGTGACGAGAACCCGCACGCTTTGCCCGAGGATCGAGCCAATCGAGAACAGACCGGTCACGAGCTGGCGAACCCCTTCGCCGAGGCGGTTGCCCATAAAGTCGTAAGGGCTGTAGATCTCTTTCTGATAATAAAGCGGGATCAACCAGTAGGCGACGGCAAAACGGGCGATCAGCGAGCCGAAGCCCCATTGAAGGTAGGTCCAGTCTCCGGTGGTGGCGTAGACGATGCCGGGGACTCCGATAAAGGTCAGGGCGCTGATTTCGGTCGCGATCATCGAGCCGCTCACCGACCACCAGGGTAGCGTCCGGCCGCCGAGGAAGAAATCTTTAATGGTGCCCTGTTTGCCGCTCATTTTGTGGCCTACCCAGGTTGTCAGGATGAGATAACCGGCAAGAACGGCCCAATCGAGAGGTTTAAAAATCGCGTCTTCCATATGTGTTAATTGAACAGGGTACCATCACAGTCTGTACAGGGTACAGTCAATGACTTAACAGGGTACAGTCGCGATTCTCAGGGGGAATTGGGACTGTGGAATGAGAGTAGGACGAACCCGCTCCGGTGATCAATCAAATTTAGCCCGGGTTGAAGGTTCGCAACGGGCGGGGCTGAAACGAAAAAAGCCTGAAAGTCGATGACCTCCAGGCTTTCTAAAGTTTTGTACGGCTTCCCGCTTAAGCGCCTACCGGCGCAAGGTCTCCGGGAAAATCGCCACCTTCGTCGGTCGCTTTTTTCTTCTCCGGAACCGCAGGTGTTCCTTCGTCAGGAATGTCCGGCGGAGTGGGGCGGCTTGGCGGATTGATGATCCGTCCATGTTCCATGATTTCTTTCATGTGAGCGCCGTCAATCGTCTCGTATTCGAGCAGGGCCTGTGCAATGGCTTCGAGAGCGGTCCGGTTTTCAGTAAGAAGTCGGGTCGCTTCGGCATGCGCTTCATCGGTGAGGCGCTTCACTTCCGCATCAATTTTCTGAGCGGTTGATTCGCTGTAATTTCTTGGTGATGAGATGTCGCGGGCAAGGAAAACCTGTTCCTGACCTTCGCCATATTCCACCATTCCGAGTTCATCACTCATTCCCCAGTTACAGACCATCTTTCTGGCCATGTTGGTCGCCATGCGGATATCGCCACTGGCACCGTTGGTCACATCATTAAAGATGAGTTCCTCGGCAACCCGGCCACCCATGATCAAAATGAGCCAATCGAGGCAGTATTTCTTTTTGTAGGAGTGCTTGTCTTCCTCGGGAAGATACATCGTAACACCGAGAGCGGGGCCCCGTGGAATAATCGTCACCTTGTGAACCGGGTCCGCATTTTCCACCAACATGCCGAGAAGGGCGTGTCCGGCTTCGTGATAAGCGGTCAGTTCTTTCTCATCTTCGCTTAAGGCAAGGCTGCGGCGTTCTTTACCCCAGCGAACCTTGTCGCGGGCTTCTTCCAGTTCTGCGAGAGTAACGGCGTTGAGGCCTTTACGGGCGGCGAGAAGAGCCGCTTCGTTGATGACGTTGGCCAGTTCGGCTCCGGAGTATCCGGGAGTTCCGCGAGCGACCACTCCGAGGTTAACATCTTCAGCCAGCTTGATCTTTTTCGCATGAACTTTGAGGATCTCTTCCCGTCCATTTACGTCGGGAAGGTTCACGGTGATCTGGCGGTCAAAACGTCCGGGACGAAGTAAAGCGGGGTCAAGTACATCGGGGCGGTTCGTTGCCGCGATGATGATAACACCTTCCTGAGTATCAAATCCGTCCATTTCGACGAGAAGTGCGTTCAGCGTCTGCTCGCGCTCGTCGTGACCTCCTCCGAGGCCGTGACCACGATGGCGACCGACGGCATCGATCTCATCAATGAAAATCAGACACGGGGCATTTTTCTTACCCTGTTCGAACATGTCGCGAACCCGTGAGGCACCGACACCGACGAACATTTCAACGAAGTCGGAACCACTGATGGAAAAGAAAGGCACGTCAGCCTCACCGGCGATGGCACGGGCGAGAAGGGTCTTTCCGGTTCCCGGAGATCCGACCATCAGGACACCTTTCGGGATTTTACCTCCGAGGCGCTGGAACTGCTTGGGGTCCCGCAAATATTCTACGATCTCCCAGACTTCCTCTTTGGCTTCCTCGACTCCGGCAACATTCTTAAAAGTTACCTTGTTCTTGTCCATGGACATGAGCTTGGCCTTGCTTTTTCCGAAGCTCATCGCTCCGCGGCCTGCGGATTTCAGCTGGTGACGGAAAAAGAGGATCAAAAGACCGATCAGCAATAAAGTCGGGAGGTAAAAGGTCAGGAACATCGTTCCCATGCTTTCCCGGACCGTAGGCTGGTCAGCGATTTCGAGGTTTTTCGATTTGAGGAGAGTTTTTAATTCTTCGCCGTAGAAATCGAGAATAACCGGCGCCCAGAATGGCTGTGGCTCCAGTGGCGCACCGCTTTTGGAAGTGCCTTCCTGCTCGTAATATCCTTCGATTCTCTGTCCACGTCGTGCCTCGTTCTGTTTTACCACCAGTTGGTAAGGGGTTGGCTCCCGGTTTGCGTCGATCACGATCTTGTCGGAATTCACCAATTCGACAAATTCGGCATAAGTAATCTGCTTGCGGCTATCGAAGCCGTCACGGTTCAGGAGGGCCAGAGAAAACAGGCTGAGGGCAATAAACAACAGGACGAGTCCTTTCCAATTGAATCCGCCACCATTCCCATCAGACTGATCCGAGCGGTTATTGCGGTTTGAGTCATCGTCGTTTTGCATAAAGTTAATCTATTCTTTGAGTTGTTGAGGGGAGAACAAAGTATCACACGCTTAGTTTCCTTGCAATTTTAGTGGCTAAGAGACACCGGACTGCGAGGATTGCGAGTTGAAACTGTTTCAAAATTTCTACTTACTGACGTTTTGAACGCGTTTTCATGACACTGTTATTTGAATCTCGTCCTATTATCTAATACGTATACGCCCGGAACTCAGTTCCCTCTTCTTAATGACCAGTGAAAAACCATTAAAGTCTGGAAATTTTCCGCTTCGTCGAACTTCCAGTCGACGCAAGATGGTTTTGCCCGGGTTTCGAGCCTGGAGTCAACTGAAACGCCGGTTGTCTCCATCACGAGAATCACGTCGCACGGAGCAGAGTATGCTCCCGATGCTGATTCAGGTTTTCGCGGGATTTACGAAACTGGATGGGCGGGTCGATCCTGCGGAGGTTGACTCCATTCTCGGCTTCCTTCGCTATGATTATCCGGAGACGGTCTACACCGAGTTGCGACAGCTTTTTATCGATGCTCTCGGTGAGTCTCAGGATCTCGATGCAATCGCGAATAAACTCAGTCGGCAGCTTCCCATTGAGGAAAAGGTCCTTCTCGGAGTCCAGCTCTATGTCTTGATCAGCCGGGCGGGAATCGAAAAGGAAAACTTAATCACCTTCTACCAGTTTATGACCTCGATGGGGGTCGCGTCGGAAGCGGTCAACATCGTGTACCAGCTCAATACGAGCGAATTGAGGTATTTCACGGGAGCCGCTCCTACATCCGACAGCGGAGATCTGCCGCAGGAGGATCATCGCCTTGAGACCGTGATTTTCTCAAGCACGGAGGATGGCGATGTCAGTATCGCCATTTCCGGAAATCAGGGGGTCAATGTTGCGGTGTTCCGTTTTCAAAATCTGGTTTTGATCAAAAATCTGGGGCCGGGGCCGATTATCGCGAGAGGGCGTCAGGTCAATGCCAATGAGTTCTGTCGGGTTTACGAAGGGCAGCGGATCCTGATGGGGGAAGATGTTTTCTCTTTCGAAGATCTGACGTTTTTCTTCAATGCGAAAAAGAATGTTTCCAGCGTCCAGTTGTATCTTGCACAGGATGGGAATGGCGGACAGGTGATTGAGAAAACGCGGACGAAACAGAGTTATCTCCGGGTTTCCTTCGGTCTGAAAATTAATGTTGAGGTTTTAAACCCTGCCAATGCTCTGATTTCGAACCGGCCGTTGGTTCGGGGGGATCAATTTGAGGTCTCCGCCCGTGAGCATATCGATTTCGAGGATCACTCCTCAATTACTTTTGCCGAACTCCGGCAGAAGGCCCGTGAGTTGGGTGGCCGGTTCAACTTGAGCCCGAACCGGACGGAGTTTCTTGTCTCTAACAATCCGGATAATTTGACGGCAGGGGACATTCTTTTAACCAAAGGGTCCGCCGGCGATATTCTCCTGAGAATCAAATGCAACGCCGGACTGAAATCCGGGCACATCGAAGTGCTGGAATCGGAGCGAACTATCGCTGTCGAAGGTGAGCCGATTAAAAAGGAAGGCCCGATCAATGACGGTGACGTGGTTTATCTCGGGGACGGTCAATATCTCCGCTGCCACTTCTCCGAGGGGATCATTGAAGAGGAGCGAAACGTCATCAACAGCCTGAAGGTGAAGGAAGTCGGTCACTCTTACGATCGGCGCACCCGGGCATTGGACGGGGTGACCTTTTCCGTTCAGCGCGGTGAAATGGTCTGTATTCTCGGGCCGAGTGGCTGCGGGAAAAGCACCCTGCTGCGGACTCTGGCCGGACAGCAAAAGCCCAATGACGGGCTGGTGGCGTTCAACGGGGTTGACCTCTACAGCGAGCTGGAGAACTTGAGTTCCTACATCGCTTTCATTCCCCAGGATGAAACCTTTGACCCTCTTCTTACGGTGGAGGAAAACCTCGATACAGCGGCTGCGATCCGGGCTCCCCATTTTGTCCGGAGCGAGCGACGTCGTCGAGCTGACTCCCGGATGGTCGAGCTGGGGCTGCATGAAATCCGGCACCGCCTGGCGGGAGATGCCCAGACCAAAAGCCTCAGCGGTGGTCAACGGCGCCGATTGAACGCCGGAATGGATATGATCGGGATCGCCGACGTCTTTTTGTTCGATGAACCGACTTCCGGTCTGTCGTCAAAAGACTCGGAGCACGTGCTCGAAACGATTCGGGGACTGACTCATAATAAAATCACGCTGGTGTCGATTCACCAGCCGAGCAGCCGCTTGTTTCACACGTTTGACAAAGCGATTCTGGTCGATAAAGGCGGGCGTCTCGTCTTCTTTGGTACACCATCTCAAATGCTGGAGTACTTCAACGAAGCCCGGATTAGAGAAGGCGTGGGGACAACCGCCTATCCAACGGTAAGTATGGAGGAGGCGTCGAAACTGCCGCCCGACTTTATCTTCGACATTCTGGAGACTCCGCTTCGCGATCTCAGTGGTGATGTGATTTACGAAAATGACGACCGCGGGAATCTCGTTCCGGCACGTCGGTTCAGTCCCGAATTCTGGAACGAGCGGTTTCAGACCTACCGACTGCTTGAGGAGGTCAATCTCCGCGAGATCGAGGCTGACACTTCGCAAACCGTGTCGCTACAGAAAACGCCACAGCGGCCTCAGGCCAGTATAAAACAGGACTGGGTACGTTTTGTGAACCAGTTCAAGCGGGCCTTTCTCAGTAAGCTGCGAAACCATACCAATCTGGCGGCGACGTTATTGGTTTCGCCGGCGCTGGCTTTGCTTATGGCGGTCGTTCTTCGCTATACCGAAGAATCGGTCTACAACTTTAACAATGCCCAGCACATCGCGACCTACCTGTTCCTTACTTTGGTGGTAGCTCTTTTCCTCGGCTTATCCAACTCGGCAGAGGAAATTATTCGCGAGAAAAATCTGTTAATCCGGGAACGGCACTATGGCTTTCGAGTCAGCGGCTACATTGTGGCAAAATATATATCACTCGGCTTTTTCGCCTTGATACAGAATATCATTTTCCTGCTGATTGCAGATCCGATTTTGGGGATCCAGGGTATGTTTTTTCAAAACCTGTTCTGGATGTTTGCGACCTCCATGGTCGGGATAGCGGCCGGTCTGTTTGTGTCCAGCGTGGTCAACAATCCTAAGACGGCTTCTAATCTGATTCCGATGATTATGATTCCGAATATCATTCTCGGGGGAGCGCTGATTAAATACGAGGAAATGAATCGTGATCTGCGATTTGTCGATCATATCCAAAGTTGGTTTGGCGGGGAGCGGGCGGAGGAAGCGAGCGCTCTGAAGGTTCCCAGTATCTGTCACTTGATGCCGCTTCGGTGGGGGTATGAAAGCATGATCATCACTCACCACGTCAACAGTCTGCAGGGCAAAGTCCTCAAATACATCGAACACGAGGTGGAGAAGTATAGCAAAATCCCTCTCGATCAGGAATTCACCGAAGAACAGGATCGTCGATTCCGGCAGTTGAAAAACGCGAAGCCGATCGTGATTGCGATGGAGGGTCGCAGCCCTTCCGAAATTGAGGGGAAGCTCGAAGATGTCTTTAAGAGTTTAAAGAAGGGCACCTTCGATGCGTCCAAATATCGGGACCGGGTGCCTGAAGGGGAGGAAAAAGTGACTCCGGAAATGCTCTATCGAAATAAAGATATCTACAATTTGTTTACGGCTGCGGAAGTCGAACGGCTCGATGTGAGGAAAGAGGGGAAACCGCCGAATGTTTTCTTTGGAGAGAAGAAATATTTCCGCCTCCCGTTCCCGGCAGAGAAGCCGTGGATTCATTTTGAAATCAATACTTTGATGCTGAACATTTTTGCGATGCTCGGATTTGTGATGGGGGCCTTTATTTGTCTCTACGTCAGTTTGAAAAAGCAGCTGAGTAAAGTTTAGCCGTTATGTTAAATCAGAGCGCGCGCAGGTAGTCTGGAACCGGGCGGTTCCCGGCCTCCAGAGCATCAATCATTCGCGCGGCCAGAGCGGCTTTGCTCCAGACTTTGTCTTTTCGGGGAATGATGTCGTTCCCTGTTTCGTCGAGAAAGCGCACCACCTGATAATTCCAGGAGGGTTCGCCGAATTGCTTCAGGATTGCGGCGTCTTTTCCGGGCTGACTGTTGTAAACGACGACTGGTTTGAAGAGCGTTTCAATCGCTTTGACGATCCCGGGATCGCTGAGAACAGTCCGACCGAACTGTTTGCAGCCGGATCATCCCGGGACTTCCTGGAATAGGAGAAAGACGGGTTTGCCGGACTTCAGCGCCGCGTCTAAATCGCGATTCCACTTCACAGTCCCGATCTCGGGCGAATTTTCCGATCTATCTTCTCCGTTACTCACAACCCACGAGATCAGGACGGCGGATAACAGCATGACCCGCGTCAGTTTATTGAGGAGGTTTGTCATTGGGGCATTCTACGCCCACTATCCGACATAGGCTACCGTGGGAAGCCCTCTGACGCCCGGTTTGGTGGCGAAGACTCTCCCGGCGAGCTCCTCATCGAGGTTAGCGAATTGGCCCGTTGTGATATACAAGGTATCAAAATTTTCACCGCCAAAAACACAGGAGGTCACTCCGGAGACGGGCAATTCGAGGGTTTCGAGAACGTCTCCCGTTTGTGGGTTGAAACACTTCACGCAGCCTCCGCGGCAAAAAGCGACCCAGATATTGTCGTTTTCATCGATCGTCATCCCGTCCGGTGATCCTTCGATGTCGGAGGTATCGATCGCGATGGCCTCGTTGCTGATTTCCCCGCAGTTATCGTCAAAGTCAAAGACCCGGATTTTTTTGGACGGCGTGTCGATATAGTAGAATTTCGATTTATCCCGGGTCCAGCAGAGTCCGTTCGAATTCGTGACGTTTGGATATTTCAGTGAAAGTTCCAGATTGGAATTCAGGCAATACAGCGCGGCATCGCCCTCTTTCTTCACGGTGCTGATGGTTCCTGCCCAGATTCTGCCGGAAGGGTCGCACTTCGCATCGTTAAAGCGATTCGCCGGCTTTTTATCGGGCTCGGGATCGACGATATGGGTCTTTGTGCCGGTCTCGGTGTTGAGAAAGGAAATCCCGCTGTCGCCGCCGATTACAAAGCCGCCCGCTTTCCGGGGCAGGACAAATCCAACCCGCTCGCCCACGGCGCAGCCCATTTCCTCTCCGGTTTCAGGATCGAACGAGCAGACCGTGTGTCCTTCGATATCGACATAGAAAAGTTTGTTCTCGAACCAGATTGGTCCTTCGCCCCATTTCGACACATGTGTTCCGACGGTTTCCATACTCATAATATGGAGCCGATAATACGGATCTGAGTTGAGGGCAATCACCATTTGCACGAATTCAACTAAGCGATACCTTTCGCGCCCACTTCGAAAATCGTTGTGGGAACGTTTGCTCATTGATGAATCAGGATACTATTGACGGAGTTTTGTTAGTCGACAAAGGCCAGGACATGACATCACACGATGTTGTGGCAGTGGCTCGACGGACCCTTGGAATGAAGAAAATCGGCCACTGCGGAACGCTGGATCCGATGGCCACCGGCTTGCTGATTCTCGTTATCGGCAAGGCCACAAAACTCTCGGAGTTACTGATGTCTGAAGACAAAGAGTATACCGGAACGCTGACTCTCGGGAAAACAACGAACACTCAGGATGCCGAGGGCGTTGTCGACGAGGAGAAAGAGGTCCCCGATTTTTCGAATCAGCAAATTGAAGAGGTCTTCCAGAAGTTCCACGGGGATTTCTATCAGACTCCGCCAATGGTTTCCGCGATCAAGAAAGATGGGGTTCCTCTTTATAAACTGGCTCGCCAGGGGAAAGAGGTGAAGCGCGATCCGCGTCTCGTGCACGTTTACAGCCACCGGATCGATAATATCGAGCTGCCGGAGGTCGACTTCACGGTGAAATGCACCAAGGGCTTCTACGTCCGGACCTACGCTCACGATATCGGACAGGAATTGGGCTGCGGCGCTCACCTCAGTAGATTGCGGAGAACCCGCTCGGGACGGTTTGATTTGGAGAAATCCGTTACTTTTGATGAGTTGAAGCACGGCGATCGCAGCGATATTGTCGCGAAAATGCTCTCTCTTCCCGAAGTGTCGAAGATTAGGGGCGCCTAGATTTCCTCAATGAAAATTCTCACCGACATTCAGAGTATCGGTTCGCTGCAAGGGCCGTTGCATCTGGCGATCGGTGTATTCGATGGCGTTCACAAAGGGCATCAGACCGTGATTCGTCGCGCTCTGGATTGTCAGAAGACGAGCGGGGGAGAGGTTGTTGTCGTGACTTTCGACCCTCACCCGGTGACCGTCCTCGCTCCGGAAAGCGCGCCCCGCCTCCTGACCTCGACTCATCATAAAGCGATCCTCATCGCCGAGCTTCTCGATGTGCGGCATTTGCTTGTTGTCAGATTCGATCGCAAATTTGCCGCGCAAACCGGGGATGTGTTCATTCGCCAACTTTGCGAGGCAGCGGAAATCGGGAGTATTTCCGTGGGGAGCGATTTCCAGTTCGGCAAAGGACGCAGCGGAAATGTGGCGCTGCTCGACTCGCTCAGTTCGGAATTGAATTTTCAACTCAACGCGACTGAGATCGTAGAGATCGATGGCGTAGTGGCCAGCAGCACCGAGATCCGTGAAGCTATCGAGAAAGGTGATTTTGCTTCAGCCCGGAAGTTGCTGGGAAGGGAATACACCGTGCTGGGAACTGTTATTGAAGGCCGTCAACTTGGGCGGACTATCGGGTTTCCAACGGCGAATTTGACCGTGCACAGCGAACAGCTTCCTCCGGTTGGCGTTTACGCCGTCCGGGCCAGTCTCAATGGCGTGATCCATGCCGGAGTGGCCAACCTCGGATATCGTCCGACTGTTGAGGGGGCCGATGCCCGGCTGCTTCTCGAAGTGCACCTCTTTGATTGGGAAAAGGATATCTACGGTGAAGATCTCGAGATCGAATTTGTTCGTTTCATCCGCGGAGAACAGAAGTTTGATGGAGTGGAGGCGTTGAAGGTTCAGATTCAGGCGGATGCGGAGGAAGCTCGCACCTTTCTGGGAGTATGAGAACGCAGTTCTGTCTTTTACTAATGTTACTGCTCAGCCTCCCGGCTCTGGCCGGACCGATCTATTACAAAGGGGGGATTACCCGGGGCCATACCAAAAACCGCGCGGTTTCGTTTGTTTTCACGGGTGGTTACCACGGCGAGGGAGCCGAATATATATTGGATGTATTGAAAGAGAAAAAAGTTCGCGGCAGTTTTTTCCTGACTGGTAACTACCTTCGCAACTCATCTCACAAAGCCGGGATTCTCCGGATGGTCAAAGAAGGGCACTACGTCGGCGCTCATTCCGATAATCACCCAAAGTATGTGAAGTCGTTCTCCTCCACTGGGACTCTGATTTCTCAACGCGCCTTTGTGGCCGACCTCGATA
Source organism: Verrucomicrobiales bacterium (assembly GCA_029213005.1). GTDB lineage: Bacteria > Verrucomicrobiota > Verrucomicrobiia > Verrucomicrobiales > DEV007 > Arctic95D-9. The sequence goes on along the minus strand of JARGPI010000011.1, from coordinate 16,859 downwards.
AAAATTTCGCGGAGTTGGCGAAGTTCGGTATCAAAAAGAGTGATGCCCCGTTTTTTATTCCGCCTTACGAGGCTTATAACCAGACGATTGTAAAGTGGGCAAAAGAATACGGACTCACTTTGTTCAACTACACTCCCGGAACCCGAACCAACGGTGACTACACCGATCCCTCGATGAGTCATTACTACAGCTCTGCTCAAATTATGAGTTTCATCCGGGCGGAGGCTTTGAGAGAAAACGGTCTGAACGGTCACCTCATGTTGATACATCTCGGGGTTGGCCCTAAGCGAACCGATAAGTTTTATCATCAGCTCGGTCCTTTGATCGAAGAGCTTCGCGCAAAGAATTATCAAATCGTAAGCGTCCCCGAATTGCTGTCCGGAAAGTGATCGGGGACTGGTCGATATTGCCATCGTTTTAATCGATGGTTTATTTCTCTGGAATCGACTGGATCGCTGTTTGGTTCGTCTTTATCCTTATATGAAATACACATTAGTCGTTGTCATCGGGATCGTAGTTGGAGCAATGGTCGGAGCGGTTTTAGGTTTTTTGATTCCCTTCGGAATTGCTCAAATTGATCCGCAAAACGGAATCGCTTTATCCTTTGTTCCGATTTTCGCGGTTCCGGCCGGTGCGATTCTCGGTGCGATCATTGGATCGATTCTCTCTGTCGGGAAAATTCAGCAGATGAAAAAGGTGGCAGAACACGGCATGGACTAGGCCCGGCACTGCTTAGGGGCTGATTGTACAGGGTACAGTCCGCGACTGTACCCTGTACAATTTGGTAACTGACTGGCTGTGATTTTACGAAAGCTGTGACACAATACGCGCATGATTAATTTTCGACTTTTAGGCTATCCCGTTCGGATCGAGTGGATGTTCTGGCTGATCTGCGGCGTGCTCGGGATGAACCTGCTCAAAGTTCCGGGCCAGGAAGGCATCATCATGATGATGATTTGGGTGGGCGTCGTATTCTTTTCGATCTTGTGGCACGAATTTGGGCACGCCTTTGCCCGGAAGAAATTCAGGGAGCCGTATTCGGAGATCGTGCTGCACGGCTTTGGTGGTTATTGCGCCGGGCCGGGAAATTTCACCCGTCAGGAGCAGATGTTTGTTTCTTTCGCCGGACCACTGGCGAGTTTTATTCTTGGCGGAATTGTATATTTCGGATTCAAAATGTTCGGGGTAGCTCACCCGATGGTGGGATTTTTTATCGCCCAGATGCTGTGGGTCAACATTGGCTGGGCGATCATCAATTTGCTTCCAGTTTACCCGCTGGATGGAGGTCAAATATTCGCCGCCTATATGTCGAATAAGAAGCCATCGATTGTTCCGATCGTCGGGATGGTTGTCGCCGGAGCGGTTGCCGCTTACGGATTGATTTTTATGAACAGTTTATGGATGGCGATCCTTTTCGGAATGCTGGCTTTCCAGAACTGGCAGCGGTCCCAGGGTGGTCGTCCGACCCGTTTCTTCTAGTTCGCCGGGATTTGACTTTTGGTCGATGTGACAAATGGTTTTCTGATGCGGTCAGAGAAATGTCACATCGGTCATCGGTTCGGTTTCTCTATCCCCGGTCTATTGATTTTCTTCAGTTGGGGGCTATTTTCCGGGGGAGCTGTGGCGCAGGATTCGATGCCTCTCTTTCTGGGGTGCGCTAACTTTTATAACCACCATCACTCTCTGGAAGATACCCGACTCGAAGGCGGTATCGTATATGGTGCCGATAAGTTGGCTCTTTCATACCTGGACTACAGTTCTGAATATCACCGCAACCTGAACAAAAAATGGAAGAAGGACGAGGCGCGTCTGTTGGAGAGATACCAAAAAACCAAGGACTACCGGGATCGATCGAACTATGGCGTTGCGCTGATGCACAATAACAAATCGAGGGAGGCCCTCGATTTATTCGAGGACTTAATCGGGCAATACCCTGAAGAGTATCCGATCGCAGCGAATCTGGGCACTTGCTATGAGCTAGTCGGTAATAATCACGAGGCTCTGGAATGGATTGAACGATCGGTCGGGCTCCACGAGGGATCGCACGAGGGGACGGAGTGGCTTCACATCGCTATATTGAAAGCGAAGATCGGGCTGAGTGGCGACCCGGAGTGGTTGGACGAACATTCCATAATTGATGTGGAGTTCGGACGCGGGAAAAAGCCTGCGATGTCATCAAGGCTTCGTGAGGATCCGGAGCGGCAGGCCGAAATTTTCAAAGCATTACGGTATCAACTTCGGGAGCGGGTTCAGTTGGTAAAATCGCCGGATCCGATAGTGGCGAGGCTCCTCTTCGAACTGTCTAATTTTGTGGCATACAGATATACTCTGCATGAGGCATGGCAGGTCACTCAGCTTGCCCTGAGCTATGTCGACGAGAGCGATTCTAAAAGCTTCACCAAATTACTGAAAAAGAGGGATGCTTTCTACTTTTACAAATCGAGCGATTCATCCAAGGCCCGTTTTGTTCGAAACGCAAAAGCCGCCGGATTTCTGTTAGCATTTGCGCTTTTGCTGTCACTGATTCCGCTGAAATTCTATATCGAGGATTTCAAAGAGCGGCAGGGTTCGGTGGAGCCATAAAAAAAGGGCGACTTCGCAGTCGCCCTTTCCGGTAAATCTGTGTTTGGAGAAAAATCCTAGTATTCGAAAATCTCGGATGCGTCGAAAAATCTGGCGACTTCGATCTCGCCGTTTTCAGGAGAATCAGAAGCGTGACAGACGTTGATCATCATATCATCACCGAGGTCGCCGCGAATCGTTCCTTCCGGAGCTTCCTTTGAGTTGGTTGGCCCGAGCATATCGCGGATCTTGCTGATCGCGTCGTCGCCTTCGAGAACCATGGCGATAACCGGGCTCGACTGCATAAAGGAAACGATTTCAGGGAAGAATGGCTTATCCGCGACATGGCTGTAGTGCTCGGTCAGGAGTTCGTTGGTCAAAGCCATCATCTTGCAGCCACGAATATCAAAACCGGCTTCTTCGAATCGTTTGATAACTTCACCGCAGTTCTTTTTCGTTACGGTGTCAGGTTTGAGCAGGATTAGTGAGCGTTCTTTGGACATAATTCAGCGTAATTTAAATGTCGCATACCTGTACGCCTTTCCGTCGTGAAGGAAAGAGGGAAAATGAGGTTAGACGCCTTTTTTGTAACCTTCGCAGCGATTCATCCAACCGTTAAGCCAGCGATTTTCGCCTCGTGAGGGAGGGGCATTTCTGACTCGGCGCTGAAGCGTCCGCTTCGCCGCTTCGCTGAATTCGTAATTGGCAGGACCACTTATCGGGCCCATTTCGAGGAGCACGTCTCTAAGTCCCCAGCCTTGACCATTGTAACTTTCGGATTCTTTGATGCCTTCTCCTTTGAAGTTCACATAGTCGATCAGGGCATAAACTCCGGCCCGGGTTCCGGCTACTTTGTAAAAGTTGGATTCGAGCCGGCGGCGATCTGCCTGATTGGTTGCGTTCATCATTTTAGGAAGCGAGTTTTCGAGGCGCTGCACGATAAAGCCGGTTTGATGGCTCACGGTATTGGCGAGCAGATTACGGAGCTCGTTCATCTGTCGGGAGTTTTTCTCCGCAAGGAACTGACTGCGCGAGGTCCAGGGACTTCCCGGTGCGTTATCGATCCAGGCGGGAACTTTCACGCCGTTTAGAACGAGATAATCAATCATTCTGGGAAAACTTTCGTCGAACGGACCGGGTCTCCCTTTCACATACCAGATAAAATGTCCGATTCCGAGAGAGGGGAAATCCTCGCCCTGATTCCAGCTCGTCAGACCTGCGACGGTTCCGCCGCATTCGTTTTGCCAGATTTTGCGTCCAATAGCGGCCTTGTCCTGCTCGGATAAAGTGACTCGCCCTCTCGCCGCGAGGTCATTACCGGCGGTGGATTCAACAGAGGCGCATCCCAAAATCGCAAAAACAGCCAAAAATCCTGAAAATGTTAAAAAAAGGCGATTCATGAGCTCAGTTTCGTTAAGAAATATAAAAAATCAAATTGACGTTGAAGATATTTTATAAAATATTATGTTTATTATTATTTCCGTAAATTTATTTACGTTTCATTATGGATTCTAAAAACGACGGCACCACATCTGAGGCTGAAATCAAACCAGGGCGAGGGCAACTTCTTGGATCGCTGGGTTTCGCTGACTTGGATGAATTCGACATGTTTGATGATGAGCCGGTAATTTTGAGTCCAGTAGAGTCGAAGGTTGAAGAATCTCCCGTAGAGGACGCGATTGTAGAGAATGACGAGTCTGAAGCTCCAAAATGCGAAGAAACTGTCGAAGAAGTCGCCGTGGAGGCAGTTGTGGAAGAAGAAGAGCCGCTCGCGGCTGTTGCTGACGAGGAAATTTCCGAGCCTTTGGATTTGGAAGAAGCGCCCGTTGAAGCGGAGGTGCCCGCTCAACCAGAGCCGGAAATCGAGGCGAAGCCAATCGAAATCAGTGACGTTGCCGCATCCCGGATCGAAGATGTCTCGTCATTTGCTCAGGAACAGAGCCGGGAACCAGTCGTTGTTGAAGAGGAGATCGTCGAAGAGGTCGTTGTTGATGAGGTGACTATTGAAGAAGTTGCTGTTGAAGAAGTTGCTGTTGATGAAGTTGTCGTTGATGAAGTTGTCGTTGATGAAGCCACGGTTGAGGACGCTGTTGTTGATGCCAAACCGGATCCAACGGAACCTCTGGATCTGGCCTGTCCTTCCTGCGATAAAAAATTGAGTCTCCAGCGCGCTCACATCGGCATTGAGGGAGCCTGCATTTATTGCGAAACCCAGATTGTTGCGAAGGAATTTGATGACGGCGTTGTCGCAATCGTCCGGGTTAAAGAAGAGGAGCCCGAAGAGGTCGCTGCCATCGCGGAACCCGAAGCGAATATCGAAATCGCTCCCCACACCAGTGAAGATGCTGAAGTGGAAAACGAGAGCGATGAGGAAATCGTCGGTATCGAAAACCTGAGTCAGTCCGATGCTGAACCGGGAGAAGAAACATTGGAAGATCTTTTCAACGAGTTCAAAAAGATGCTCGATGCAGAAGATGAATCCGCAAAATCGTCCGCCGCAGAGATCGAAGAATCATTTGATGCTATCGACGACAGTGAATTCGAAGACGTCGAGAGCGATGATCTTTTTGAGGACGAAACGGAGAGTCTCTTCCCGGAAGATGCATTTGCCGAAACTCCCGAACTGGTCGTCGAAGAGACAAAAGTCATAGCCGAACCGGAAAGCAAGGTTACCGAAACTCCTGAAGAAGTAGTAGTCGAAAGCCGTGAGAAAGAAGAAATCGATACGACTGAGACCGCCCGGGAAGAAGTTGTTGTCTCCAACCCTGTTGATTCCAACCCTGTTGAGTCAGTAATCAAACCTGAAGTTGAACTCGCTGAGGAAATCAGTGAACCGACTGGAGCTGAAGTTGAGCCCGCAGCGGAAACAGAGAGCGAAGAGCTGGCTGAAGCTGTGGTTGACGACGAAGAGCTGATCGATCTGAAGTGCCCGTCCTGTCAGGCTGAATTGACGATCAATAACAGTTTGATCGGAGTGCAGGGCGCCTGCGTCGAATGCAGCGTTCCGATTGTTGCCCACAAATTTGATACCGGCGAGATTGCCGTGATTCGGGTTCAGGAACCTGAAAGTGACGGGGAAACTGAAGAAGCTATCGCCGAGGTGGAAACAGATACCGTTTCTGAAGAAAGCGTAACTGAAGTGCCCATCGCGGAGGTTCAAACTTTAATCAATCCAGCTACGGAAGATACTGCCGAAGACGTCGCGACCGAGCCGGAAGTCGAGGTAGTCGAATTGGAAGTGGTTGAGCATTCACTACCTGAAGAGGAAGAAGACCCTTTTAGCGATTCCGCCGTCTCTCAGGAAGATCCCTGGGCAACGCCGGAGCTGGAAGTTGAACTGCCAGCCTCCAATGCCAAGCCACACAAAGGGCTCGAAGATTCCCTGGCGCTGTGGAAACTGAATGATGATGAGGACGTTTCTGACACTCCTCCACCACTGCCCAAAGATATATTTAAGAGTGATACCGATGGAGATTCCTCTCCGTTCCCGATCGACTCTGCCACCAACCTGTTTGCTGAACTACCAAATCAGTCATCTTTATTTGAGCCTCTGACACCGGATGCGAAAATTAGTGCTGAAAAGCCGGCAGGCGATACACCACCACCGGTTCCGGCCGACGATGGTTTCAGCTCTCTAACCAAGGATGAAGCCGTGGAAAGTTCTGAAAAAGAAAGTTCCAGCAACCTGTTTGGGGAAATTCCTTCCCCATGGGTCGACAACAAGCCGGAAGAGACCACCTCGGATTCCGACGATGAAGCTCAGGCCGTTTCTCCGTTTGGCGATATACCAACTCCCTGGGGAGATGCCGAACCAAAAGAGGAATCGACCTCTGAGGAAAAGATTTCTGCTAAAGATTCCGACGACTCCGAAAGCACTCCTTTACCATGGGATGATGAGGCGCAGTCCGATTCAAAATCCCTCTTTACTGCGAATTCACCCTTCGGAATACCGGTGGACGGAGAAGAAAAAAGTGATCCCCTTGCCGGGGAAAAAAAAACGGAATCTGAAAATGAGGTGGAACTCGAAGAGATAGTCGACCCTTTTAAGGCTATCGAAACGAGTGAGGAGTCTTTCCGTGAATCCTCACCTGCCTATAACTCGCAGAGATTCGAGACCGCGGGTGTTTCCATGCAGAATACCTTTGCGAAGGCTGCTCAGCCTGTTAATTCAAAGCGTCTCAGCAACACGATAATCATTCTTTTACTGATTGTGATCGGAACCGTTTCCGGAGCGAGCATTGCGGCATTTTTTGTTCCGGTGGATGATTATATAGGTAAAGCAAAAGTGTATTCGGCAGGTAAATCAGACCAGAATGCCAAGTCTGTAAAGTAGGAGCCATTCAGAAAGCGTAGATGAATCCGACTCCAAATGACAATTCGGTATCTCCCCCAAACAGGGAGACGCCAATCGTCCTTGCCTGTCCGGCATGTGGACACCTGCTTCGTATTGCCTATCAATTTCTCGGTGTTAAAGGGAATTGCGTTTCCTGTCAGACCGAAATCATGGGTGCGGAAACCGCTCCCGGAAAGTTCGAGGCGGTCTACACGAAAAAGCCACTCGATGAGAAAACTGCGGCTCCGGATGCTGAAGTGGTAGCTCCGCAAAAAGCTCCTGAAGAACCTCCAGCCCCGGGAAAAACGGGTTTCGGAGGCTTGGGTGGACCTGTGGCCGATCCAGTTAAAGAGCCTAAGGTGACACCTGTGGAGACGCCTGAGGAAGAAATAGCGCCACCTGCAGCCACGGAAACGCCTGCAGCTACGGAGGCGTTTGATCCTCCACCTTCTTTTCTACCGGAGAATCCGGGGTTTGCCGCGCCCTCAAAAATTGAGGATCCGATCGAGCCGTCTGCGAAAGCTCCCGCCCAATCTTTATGGGGCTTCAGTGAGGCCGTAACAAAGACCGGGGAGCCTGAGTCCGAGGCAGAGTCCGATTCTTCTCCGTTTGCCGCTTCGAACACTTCTCAACTTCAGAAAAATCAGTTTGTGGCTCCGGCGAGCAATCCCGCGCCTCCGGAACCGGCTGACAAAGCACCTCCGGAATTCAAGCCTCCCGCAAAGCCGCAGAGCGAGGACCTTTTCCCGGTTGGGGAAGATGAGTCGCCGCTAAATCCTCGAAAACCGAAACAGGAGATTCCGGAGCGCCCTGCATTTGTCCCTGTGGGAGGGTCTGTAGGAACTGCCATTGGCCAGGCATCACCGTTCTCGAGTCCGGTTGATTCCGAGCCTGACCCCTTTTCCGTTGAGGAACCTGAACCTGAGCCAGAACCGGTCACATCGTTTCCACAGGATGTGCAGGAGGAGGATGCCGCGCCTCCATCGTTTCAGCCTGAGAGGTTTGAAGCGGCACCGCCACCTTCTTCTCAACCGGTAGCTGAAAATCCGTTCGGTCGACCTCCCGGAGGAGAAGCAAAAGCAGCTCCCGCAAATCAATTCAGTTCTCCTGCACCGGTGGAGGAATCTCCGGTTCCTGAGATGAAGAGCCCTTTTGAAGAAAAGCCACCCGTGGAAGAGGACACCGAAAGTTTGCGAAGTTTTTTAACGTCAGAGCCGGCTCCCGCAGTGATTTCCGATCCACCGTCTTTTGAACCGTCCGCGCCATCGCCATCAGCCGTGGCAGAGCCGGTCACTCCGGTTCCTGATCCGATAACGTTTTCGAATATCAAGTTAAAGAGCGCCACGAGGCCCCAACGCCGACTTGGGACGGTCGGGATGTTGGTCGTCCTTTTCGTATTTTCGCTTCTGGGAGGCTTCGCAGCCTACATCTGGACGCCTACCGCTAAAAAAGCAGAATTTAAGGCCCAGCTAACCGAGTGGCTCGCACCGGGAGCGGTTGTGATCGAAAAACTGCCTTTTGGCATCGGAAAGAATTTTACTGCTCCAGATGCGACTCCAGAGCCGATGGAAATCAACCCGAGTGCCAAAGCGCTGCCGATCACTCCGGAGACCAAATCGACAGCCTCGTCAACTCTGCCTGTTTACGACTAGCTTTTGAAATAGGAGAGCTCAGAAGCGGTTGCCTCAATCTGAGACTCGGCGTCAAGCAGTTCTCCGATAGGGTCCCAACGAGCTGAGAGCAAAGCGTCGCGTGCTGAATCCGGAATATGAACTGTGCAATTTTCCTCACCGTAGAAAACGCGGCATTTTTCCACATCAACCGTTACTTTAATTTTCGGGTCTGCTTTGATGGCTTCAGCGATTTTTTCGATATCTTCACCGGTCGCTGCCACGCAGGGGATTCCCAGAGTGGTGCAGTTTCCAAAGAAAATTTCAGCGAAACTCTGAGCAATCACTGCCCGGAATCCAGCGCGGTAGATCGCCTGGGGAGCATGCTCCCGGGAACTGCCACAGCCGAAGTTGATGCCCGAAAGAAGAATGTTGGCGCCCTTAAATTTCTCGTCATTCAGAGGGTGCGGGATCTCCTCGTCATCCGAATTGTGGCGGACATCGTAGAAAAGATATTCTCCAAGCCCGTCGAAGGTGACACACTTCATGAAGCGTGCCGGGATAATGCGGTCGGTATCGATATCAGATCCGGGGACGTAAACGCCAGTTCCGGATACTTCCGTGATTTTGTCCAATGCCATTGCCTTATTTCTTCCACAATCAGCCAAACTCAAGGAAAAATCAGGGCAGATTGAAAAGATAGATCATTTTGTAATGGTATCCCGACGGGTTCTCAGAGTATGTCCTCAAACGATTGAATAATGGATTTTTTCGAACATCAGGAAAAGGCACGGCAGAGTTCTAAAGTGCTGATTTTTTACTTTATTCTCGCGGTGGTCGGGATCGTTCTCGCCATTTACTCGCTGATTACGGCTCTGTCCTTTTTCGTTGGGACGAAGACCGAGGCTGGTGTCGGTAATTTTGACATCTGGCAACCGGATTTGTTCGCGATGACTGCGGCGGGCACGGGAATGGTGATCTTTCTGGCCTCTGCCTATAAAACCATGCAGCTCAGCGGTGGAGGCAAGGTGGTGGCCCAGGAACTCGGAGGACGTCATCTCGATGTTCACTCCACCGACTTCCACGAGCGTCGTCTCCTGAATATCGTGGAAGAGATGGCGATCGCCTCGGGAGTTCCTGTCCCGGAGGTTTATGTGATGGATTCGGAAGACTCTATCAATGCCTTTGCGGCGGGTAAGACCACCAGCGACGCGGTTATCGGGGTCACCCGGGGTTGTATGAAGATGCTGACTCGCGATGAGCTGCAGGGAGTCATCGCTCACGAATTCTCCCATATCCTCAATGGAGATATGCGCCTCAACATGAGGCTGATCGGAGTCCTCTTCGGGATTCTGTTTTTAACCTTGATCGGGGAGATGATTGTTCGAAGCACATTTTATTCCGGACGTTCCCGGGACCGGGATTCCGGAGGTGCCATCGTCGCCATTATCGTCGCAGGGTTCGGGCTGATCATCATCGGATATATCGGAATGTTTTTTGCCAATCTGATTAAGGCATCCATCTCCCGGCAGCGCGAGTTTCTGGCCGATGCATCAGCGGTCCAGTTCACCCGAAACCCTGATGGAATTGGAGGCGCTTTAAAAAAAATCGGGGCACTCAGCGAAGGTTCGAAGATCTCGCACCCGATGGCGCGGGACGCGAGCCACCTCTTTTTCGGCTCAGCACTGAAGCGGGAGGCCTTTGCCACTCACCCTCCGCTCGGCGAAAGAATCAAACGCCTCCTCCCGCACTGGGATGGCAAATACGGAACCGCCCAATTAGCCCCGATAACAGAGCGCGAACCGGAACCAGGACGGAAGCAGCGCCGGACGATTCCCGGAGTCCCGTTTCCCGGGATGATGCTGGCCGATAATCAGGTGGAAACTCATCTAACGGAAAATGAGGCAGCCGAAAGTATGAAGTCGGTTCACTTCGAGCAGGTCGAACTGGGGCATGATATTCTCGATAATCTCCCGGAAAAATGGTCGGCGGCGGCTCACAGCGAGCCCGGTGCTCAGGCAATCATATTTGCCCTGCTGCTGGCTCAGGATAAAAAGTTACGGATGCGGGAGCTTCGATCAATGCAGGAGATGGTTGATCCGATGACCTACCGGCAAGTCACGGACCTTCACCCGGAGTTGAGTCGTTTGCACTCAGCGGTCAAATTGGCATTGATCGATCTTTGTATTCCCGCGATGCGACGCCTCTCCCCGGGGGAATACAAACGTTTCAGGCAGATTATGGAAGGACTCGTCGCTTCCGACAAAGTCGTCGATCTGTTTGAGTATACTTTGCAGCGGATCGTGTCGCGTCATCTCGATACCTATTTCGAAATCACACGACCTCCGAAAATCAAACATCGCAACTACAGTCAGCTTACCCAGGAGGCGTCAATTCTGATTAGTACGCTCGCCGCGCTGAGCCATCCCGAGAATGAAAACGATATAGAGAAAGCCTTTCAGTACGGTTCCGACTATTTCGAGAATCTGGCGCGACGCCCGGTAGAGTTTCAGCCCGGCGAAAACTGTAGTTTGGATGCGATTCGCAACGCGATTTCCCAGTTTGAAATGAGCACCCCTATCATCAAGCGGGAGCTCCTCATTGCCTGTAGTAAAACGGTGCTGGCCGACGGCAGGATATCCAGTCACGAAGCGGAACTGATTCGGGCGATTGCCGATGCCATTGGCTGCCCCATCCCGCCTTTTGTGCGGACTGCTCCATTGGTTTAGCTATCGGAACGGTAGTTAGGTTATCGCGACTTTATCATTATGGTAATTATGGTATAGTCCGCAATGTTTAAGTGGGTACTTGCAATTTGCGGGATAGGAATAGGGTTTTCGCTGATATCACCGGATCGTAGCGTTTCGCTGGGGTCAGGAGTTATGGCGCCTCAGGTGCCTGTGCAGCGGACGACGAGTTCGAAAGTGCCGTTTTTCCATAATGGCAGTGAGATCACTCCGCTCGCGGACTATTCGATAGAAGCGAAGGTGTTGTCCCGGAAAAATTATCGGGGCAGGGGATCGAAGGTATGTCCGATAGACTTTGCGCTGGGGTGGGGAAAGATGTCGGACGAATCAATCCTCGCTCATTTTGATATCAGTCAATCCGGCCGGTTTTATCGATGGTCCACTTCTCAATATCCGATTCCCCGGGGAGAGATTATCGCGAGTAGCGCCAATGTTCACCTGATCCCCGCGAATGAAGGTATCGAATCGATCCTTGATAGTATCAAAACCGGCCAAATTGTGTATTTGGAAGGGAAACTCGTTAAAGTGAGGTCCGATGATGGTTGGGAGGCCGTCAGTTCGCTAACCCGGGAAGACTCCGGCGGTGGAGCTTGCGAAGTGATGTATGTCGAGATCGCCTTTCAAACCAATCTGTAGACCTATCGGGACGCTCGAAATTACGAGCCGATATTGCGGCTGTCATCAATATGGGTTTCCTCGTATGACTGACGGTCCATCTGGAGGCTGATTTCCTTGAGCGCGCCGATCACAACAGGGGGCGTTGCCGGTAGTGGCAAATCGATCTCGAGATGGGTCGAGCCTGCAAATTCCTGTAGTGCATTCCAGACCGCCTGACGGACTGAACAACCCAGTAAAACCGGAGCCTCGCTACAGGGATCTCCCGGAGCTGATGCTGGATCGGTCGAGGGCCTCAGCCGGTCGGATTCAAAGATACAGGGCGCTCCGGTGAAGCCGTAGATGCCTTGATCGGCACTATACATTTCGGTCGGTGGAGCATCGGGGTCCGGTACGGCCTCGGTTAGAACCCAACCAGCGCCGATGGAAAAGGCCCGGGCCAGTTGCGCGGCGTCCCGATCGCCTTGATTCATCGTAGGGGAGCCTTCGTGAGCGATATCCACTCTCAAGATATCAACTTCGCCGGTAAAGGTATCGATTTGGACTTCAGTCACGGCCGCCGCATAGGTATAGGCCGAAAAAGGCCATCCGGTTCCGCTTTGGCGATCCCACCACAAGTTGGGGGTTCGGTGATAGCCGGTTACCATCAGGTTGACCCGCTTTTGCCAGGCACCTTGAATGATTTCGTTAAAAGTCAGTGGCTCTACCGACCCGGTTCGAGATCCCACCATGCCTTCTGAGAAGAAAATGGTTTCCAGATCCACTGCGCTTTCCCCGCGGGCGGTAAATAACTGAAGGGCGACTTCTCTGAGGCATTTGATCAACTGAGAGCAGGCATCGTCAATGGCCCGTAAAATCAACCCGGCCACATCAACTCCGAGGACAGGGGTTGCCTGAGCAATTACCTCAAAATCTCCCGGTAAAACCCGGACGGTGTCTTCCCCGATTCCAAGGCGGACCGCAATTTCCTCTTTGATTTGTCCGGCGAGTCCGTCCTGAAGATCGACCACGCTGGGGCGGACCTGAATGGAACCATCCGGAAGAATCTGCATCAGAACCATGCCGCGGTTCCTTTCGTGGCGCGGGTCTCCGAGCCCGAAGCGAAGCGGGACGGCTGATATGCCCCGTTTGCAATTCCGGTGCTGATCGTTCCAGTTCTGGATATCCTGAAAACGCTGGTAGTAACCGGAACGTTTGATGACGTGGCCCCAGACGCGGCTCAGCGCCACTCCATTGACCGGTTGGCCGTAGGGCGCCGCGCGGACTTCCGAGCGATCGTCGTAAAAATTGATTTCCCTCACGTCGTGGGCAGGGAGTCCGAGGTCATCGGCGACCCGTTGGATGACTTCCTCGACGACCCACGCACCCTGAGCCGCGCCTTCAGCTGGCATTGAGCTGGAAGCGACGGAATTGGTTTTGCAAAGGACCGCTCTGACCCGGAAGTTTGGGATGGCGTAGGCGCCGTCGCTGTGAAGCATCGCCCGGTCCAGAACAATATCGGAATCGGAGGCGAAAAAGCCGGCGTCGAGCGCCAGGCGGATGTCGACGGCATGGATGTAACCGTCGTCTTCGAATCCCACTTCAAATGAAGCTCGTGTGGCATGGCGCTGCCCCCGGAAAAGCGGTGAATCCGGCTCGAGTATGATCTCGACGCTGGAGCGGGTTTTCTTCGCTGCGTGAGTCGCCAATGCCGCAAGACGGACTGGTTCCAACTCCATCGCATTGGACGGGCCAGCGAGCGCTCCGGTGTCGAGCGTGATGGCGCTTTCCGATAAACCGGCGGCACGGGCCACCGCGGTGCGGACTTCGTTGGGCATCAGCGCGGGAGCACTGACCACCAGGGAGCGGCCTTCATTCTGCCAACTTACCTGGATTCGGGGAGTGGTTTCGGGACTGGGGCGTTGCGGCCCGATGATTAGCGAGCCTTTCAGTTTTTTCGCGGAGTTATCGATGCCGGAAACCGCATTTCCCCGTTCGATTTTGTGAGCTCCGCCGTGATAGCTCTTCATCGCGAGAGCATGCTCCAACGTTAAAATTCCGGGAGCTTCGTGATAGTCGATTTTGATCGCGTCGCGGGCGGCGTAGCAGGCTTTCAGATCGTGGCCCGCGATGATTGCAACCGGTTGGCCCTCGTAGCAAACCTCATCTTCAGCGAGAAGGGGTTCGTTTTTGAATTGTTCACCGAGCGTGTTGTTATACCGCCCGAGATCTTCGGCGAACATCACCGTTTCGATGCCTTTGACGGCACGGGCGGCGGTGGCATCCTTCCGGGCGATAGAGCCGGAGGCGTGTGGGCTCTCCAAAAGCACCACGTAAAGTCTGCGGTGTGAGGAACGCCAGTCTTCGATGGCGCGGCTGGTGGGCTGGACTGGTGTTCCGGGATTCAAACTTCTGGGACGACTGCTCACCGGGGTAAAAACCGGCGCAGGCTGCTGCGGAGGTGTGGGTTTCGCCTGGGTTGGAAAAGGCGTTATGTTGCTGTCATGATCGTCGCTCATGTCACAGAATCAAAAAAAGGTTGGTCGTGGAGGGAAAATTCCTGAGTGATTCCCTGTTCGATCGGTTTGACGTCCCGCGGGGTGGGGTGTTGGTAGAAAAACTTCTGAAACAAAGTCATCACCAACTGTTTCCGGTAGTCGGCATTGGCGTAGCCAACGTCTTTTTTTGTGATTTGGATCTCTTGAAACAAAGTGTTTAGCGAGGCAAAAACCGTTTCTTCATGCCAGACCTTGCCGGCCAGACTCGCTTCGGTCTGTCGGGCCCGGATGGGCTTGTTCGCCACTCCGGAGAATGCGATCCACGCTTTGGCCACGGTCTTCTCCCGAAGTTCCACCGCGAATGCCGCCGTTAAAAATGGATCGCACAGGCTGCGGCGGGGGCCAACGGTATAGGTGTCGCACAGTCGGGTCGTCATCCCGCGACTGGCGAGAGCGGAATCGTTGGCCCGGGGAATCAGGATACAGCGAATCACTTCGCCCTCGCGGAGAATGGTCTTTCCCTTTCCTTCGAAAAAGTGAAAAATCGGGGCATCGCGCTCGCCATCGGCTGACAGCAGAAGGACTCTGGCATCCATCGCAATCAAGAGAGGAGCGAGCTGGCCGATATCTGATGCCACCGCAAGATAACCGCCCAGCGTGGCCCGGTTGCGGATCGGTCGGGAACCGAAACGGGTCAGCGCTTTCAGAAACTGTGGGTATTCGCCACCGATCGCCTCTGAAACCCGGGTCAAATTGACTCCGGCGCCGATTTCCCAGAAGTCCTGGTTGGTCCGGATCATTTGCATTTCCGCCACTTCTTCGATCGAGATCAAATTTTGGAAATCGGTTCGGGAAAGCTCGTCTACCAGATTGGTTCCCCCGGCGATTAACCGGGCGTCGGGATACTGGCTTTGCAGTCTCTGAAGGTCGGCAGTGGTTTTGGGGCGGTGGAACCTTCGTTTTCTGCGATCGACAAAATCCAGTTCATCCGCCGGTCTTTTGATGAAAAGTGATTTGGTGAACCGGTCATTGAAAATGTCCTTTTTCCCCGTCCAGACTTCGTTCTGCTGGCCGGAGGCGGCGGCTTTTTGACTGGCTTCGTGCCGGCGGGTTTCAGCGGAGGCAAAGAGGCGGCGAGCCGCATCGCGAATCGCATCGACCGCGGCGGTGCGGGAAACCAGAGAATCAAGTTGCTCGTTCATCTGTCCGTTCCGCCGGAGGTCGGGACGATAAAATCCTTCAAAAAACAAAGTCAGGACAGCCATGCGCCGGGCGTTGCTGCATTCGATATGATCGATCCCGAGCACGCCGACGGCGGGGTGATCCGGGTCGAGATTGGCGATGCCTTCCGGGGTCCAGACCATGGCATCCGCCAGCATGGGCATGAGGATGAGGGTGGCGTCGATACTTCTGAATCGCGGGGCGATCCCGCTGGTTTCACCGATGATTACAGGGGAGCCTCCATGCCAGGGATTGCCGTCGGCATAATGGGCGTATTGAGGATCAAGCGACGACAGAAACTGCGCCAGGGTGAGTCGGGCGGACTCATTTTCGATCCGGCAACTCTCTCCATCTAACTCAAATGTGAACCAGCTTTGCATGTTGAGATAAAGGGCGTGACTTCCGTTTTCCGCAGCGGCAATACATAGCCCGGAAAATCCTATTCCTGAAACGAACCAATCTGGAATCTGTGCCAGCTTTTCTCGTAAAATCTCAGCGTTTCTCCAGGACCGATTTTATCTTTTCCCTCGTCGTAACATCGATCTGGTTCTCGTCAATTTCCACATCCTTTAGCGATGGAATGCTCAAAAGCGCCTCAACTAATTCGGCATTCCACGAGATTTTCGTGTTGTTGAGTTGGAGTTTTCTGAGCTGCGGCGCGTTGTTAGCGAGGGTTAGCAGTCCTTTTTCAGTAATCCCGGTCCCTGAAAGATCGACCCAGTCTGCGGCATTTAATTTGCCCAGCTGAGCCAACCATTCATCGGTGGCGGAAGAGTTTGAAAGGTCGATCTCCGCCGTTTTCGCAATGGGCCAACCTCTCAGTTTCCCTGCTAACTCGGGCGACAGCGGCTTTTCATTGGCGGAAAAGGTTTCGAAATGCTTCGAGAGAACCGCTTCGAGCCAAAGCCCGATCTTTTCCGGCGCGACAGGAGATGAATAGGCGATTTCGTAGAGTTTCGAGTCAAAATCGCTCGTGTCACCGGTGTCCGAAACCAGCATGTGTCCGGCATCGGAAATTTCCATCATTAACGTGGCGCGAACCACGCCGGTTACAATGAAAGCCGCGCAAACCAGCGCCAGAAGTCCGATAAAGATGGGGAATCGCTTCTTCATACTTCCCGACCTTTAACGAAACTGAAACAGGTTTCCACCAAAAATGAGAACATTCTAACATTTGCACCCGATTGTACAGGGTACAGTGCCGGATTGTACCCTGTACAGTCCGGTTCGGGCATCGTCCCTGTTGCCTCATTTAAAAAGGACACCGTAGCGAGGTGAAATCATGCGGCTTTGG
>JARGPI010000072.1 GCA_029213005.1 Verrucomicrobiales bacterium | reverse complement strand
TGCCCCGGGCTAGACTGAATCAGCCCTTTGGGCTTTTTGATCTCTGGAATCACAGATGCGAAATGTTTGTACCCTGTACAATCTCGGACTGAACCCTGTACAATTGAATATCAATAAGCTTTCGGTTTCAATCACCATACGGCAACGCCGTTACGAAACACAGCCCATGGTTGCCGCAGTGAAGCGGAGGCTACCATGGGATTTGCATGCGAGCCGTTTCCCTACGCTGAAGGCGTAGCGAAATCTTTCAGATCACTTTCAGCGATCAACTTGTCGTGCGACAAAATCCCCGGGTAGACTCTCTACTTCGTTTCGATCAACCCCGGGGCTGAGTTACGTAACCGCGTTGCCGTATTTTGGATGCACGACAACGGAATCCACGTAATGCTTAACGGCACCCCCTGTTCCGTCGCTCATTCTTACCCCATTCCGCGGTCACGAAGCAGGTAGTAGAGATCTTCGGCCCGGTAGGTATCGCCTTCGTAGTCGATCGTTTCGTGACCTTTCAAGTAGGTAACGGAACCGTCTTCTAAAGTGAAACGATACTCGGAGCGATCATAATTCCGGTAGGCCCGGGTTTCACGGGGGCGCTCCCGCTCGCCGACAAGACGCTCAAGGTCGCGAATTCTTTCGTATAGGTCGTCGTGACCACTTCGCTCGACCCGAACCGTGCGGGACTCTCTCGAGTCTCCGTTCCGCTCCGCTAACATTCTTTCCAAATCACGGATCCGGTCACTTTGATCAGTTTGCGATACTTTCTCTACCCGAAGCAGTTTCAGATCTCTCTCACTCGAGGTTAACTTCCGGGTCAAACTGGCGTTTTCTGAGCGAAGCAGATCCAGTTCTCTATCTCTATCTCCGATCACTCTTTCCAATTCGTCGACGCGGTTTTGTATATTCGCATAGGAAAGGTGATCTTTCCTCATCGACTCCATATCGTTTTCGGTGATTCGAAGAAGATGAGTCAACTCCTGCTTCTCTTTGGCGAGGCGATCGACATCGCTGTCCCGATCCTGCATGATCCGCTCAAGATCGCGAACCCGCTCGATCAGCGATTCACTGGCACCTTTTTCGCTACGAAGCGATTCCAGGTCTTCGTCCCTGATTCGAAGCTGCGTCAGAAGATCCACTTTTTCGTGGTTAAGCCGGTCGACATCACTATCGCGATCTCCGAGCATTTTCTCGAGATCCCGAATCTGGTTTTGAATCTCTTCACTATCCCGAATTTCTTTAGTTACCCGCTCCAACTCACCCTCTTTCTCACCAAGCAACCATTCCAGTTCCTGAATTCTGGAAAGTAGGTCATCCTTGGAATTCCGATCATCGCGAAGACTCTCCAACTCCTGATCGCGGTCGAGAAGTTGTTTTTCCAAATCGGCTTTTTCTCCCTTCAGACCGTTCAATTCCCCATCGCGATCACCGAGTATTCTCTCCAACTCACCAACCCGGTTGTGTAGTTGATCTTTGGCTGACTGAATACCGCTCAGCTCATTGGATTTATCTCCTAAAGCCGTTTCCAACTCACGCACCCGGTCGGCCAGATTCCCTTCCTCGCTGACCCGGTTCTCGAGTTGACCCTTCTCGGATATCAACTGGCTCAGCTCGGCATCCTTCTCACCCGCGGCCCACTCCAGCTCAGAAATCCGGGCCTTCAATTTGTCGACCGATGATTGCATAGAGCGAAGCGACTTCAGCTCTGCGTTCTGCGCATCGAACTGAGCAGTCATCTCATGCAACCGCTCTTCCCGCTGCTGCTTTGATTCATGGTATTGCTTTTTGATGTTTTGGATCTCGCTGTCCCGTTGACGCAGCAGATCGGTAAGCTTTTCGACTTCCTCTTCGAAGTAGGTCTTTTCACCCGTCAGTTCATTGATCTCGTTCTGAAGCTCCCCCTTGGTTACCTGATTGGCTTTCAGTTCCTCTATCTCAAGGTCACGAGCTGCCAGTAAATTTTCCAACTCCTCGATCCGGCCGCTGTGAGCCTCTCCGCTTTCGAGTTCACTTTCGAGCGCAACGATCATGCTCTCGCGCTCGCCCAGCGTATCCTCCAGTTCCATGATCTTGGTCTCACGGTTTCGAAGTGCATTTTCGAGATCATTTCTCAGCTTGTCGCGATCATTGCGCAAACGGCTCAACTCATCATCACGATTTGTGAGAAGATTTTCCAGAGAAACAATTTTCTCACGCGATCCCTGAACCTGAACAAAATTCTGCTCCAGAGCGGCAAAAGCATTCGTTTTCTCATCGAATTCACCCCGGAGATGGAACAACTCATCATCCCGTTCTGAAAGGGCTTTCTCCAACTCCTCCAAACGGGCATAGATCCCGTCTTTGGCGGAAAGATCGTCTCGAAGCTCCCGGATTTCACTGTCCCGGTTGTGGATCACCCCATTCAGTTCCGCTACCTGGTTCCTTTGGTTTTCACGGCTCTGAATCAACTCCTTTTTAAGCCGCTCCAGTTCCAATTCTCTACTGCGGAGAACTCCGGAGAGATGGCTTTCGTTTTTGATCTTGGTACTCAGATCCTGCTGGTTCCGCTTAAAGTCACTCTGTAACTTCTTGATTTTATTATCACGGAAAGATAAATCCGCTTGATAGACCGCCGCTGATTTCTTTAGTTTCCCGATCAGGCTGTTCTGGTCTTCGACAATTTCACTGGCACGGCTGGAAAGCTGGATACTTTCCGCTCTCGCCTCCTTCAACCGTCCGACACTGCGCCCCCACCATAGCCACGCCAGAGCCACGCCCAGCGGAACAAACAGCAGCGTCAGTAAACTGAGCCAGCCAATAATCGAATAGACAAATCCCGAGGTGACCTGTTGATCATCTATCATTGGATTAACAATCCCTAATAACATTTCCATAATCAGAGCAGGCATTTTTTAAGATTCTGAATCAGGATCGAGCATTGATTTGATCAATTCACGATTCGATGAATGGTTTTTTTCACGCTTCTCGAAATCTTTCTGCGCCTTTCGGTTCTCCAGTTCCAGAGCGAGCGCTTCGCGATCCGCATTCCGCCACAAAAGCCATCCGATACACAATCCAAGCAGTAAACAGCCTATACACCACCAGATCACCAGTGAGGTCCAGGAAAATGCTACTATAGGAAAATAATCGGGATTCATAGTTTTGGGAAGTCGAGTTTCGTTAAATAAAGTAAATCTACTCCCGAAATACGGATAATTCCACTCTTCGGCTTTTCCATAGATTACTACGGCTCACATTTGTGACATCTTCGCCGTAGGTTTTGATAATCATTTTGTCTTTATCGACTCCGAGTGAGACCAGTCGATCCCGCACCGCGGCAGCCCGCTTCACGCCGAGCCTTTCGTTCGCTGCGCGGTTACCACGGTTATCAGTATAGCCGCCCACAATCAATTTTGTGCCCGGCGATAGCGATTTGATAAAACCTGCGGTTTTCTCGACTTCATCTTTGTAAGAGGCATTAATAGATGAACTACCGGAATCAAAATACACAGCAACCTCTTTGAAATCAAAGTCCTCTATCGCTTTTGCCTGATCTGCTGAAGTAGCGATCTCTACCGCGCCTTCACGAATCGTTACCGAATTCACCACCTCGCTGTCAGAACCGGCCACCCGGGACGCAAGTTTTTCGAGGGATTCTCTCTGCAATTTACTATCCACTTCACCAATCACTTCGATTTTCGCCCCGGCCATCTCAATCGACCCGCCGTCGGTATTGAACATCACCTCGGTAATCAGGCTGCCGGGATCACCCCATCCCAACTCTTTCACCTCATCACTGACCGCGATTTGATCGAGAACCACCGAGTCGGGGTTGTGATTTAACAAAGCGCCGAGGACTTGATCTTTAAATTCCGGATCCCCTACTTTGCCTTTGGCGACCAGTTTACCGAACCGGTTCAGAAATACAGAAAGCTCAGGTTCAAGCTGAGGACGAATCGAGAGATCACTTTGCATCGAAAAACCCTCCGGCTTCTCAGGGCCGAGCGGAACCGATGACAGCTTCTCTTTAAATGACTCATTTCCCACGACACCCGATACATGAAGCCGGTTTCTCCAGTATTCGATCGAACCTTCACCTTTGGTTTCACTTAGAAACATCGGTATTAAATTTTCAGCATTGGGAAGCCACCACGGCTTCGTTACCCCGCCTGCAATCTTGATTTCGTCCTTCAGATGTTTATTCGGAAGCACTTTTTGAACCGCGGCGATCAAATTTTTGCGAGTCGCTTCGTCCGGAAGCAGACCCGAGAGTTTCAACCCGGCCGGAGACCCCTGAATTCTAAAGGTCGCGTGTCTCGACACTCTCACCGACAACTGATTCTGAAGAATGGCCGGCGCGACCACCAGTTTTGAGGCCTGTTCGCCCAGTTTTTCTCGCACTTCACGGGACAGAACTTCCCCTTCAAGTTTAACTCCGGATCTGTCAGCACTCAATTGAGACACCCCGGAAAATGAAAGAAAATGTTTCAAAAAATCCGGACCGGAATCCTCCCATACCGGAACGGGTAATTCTTCATTCACAGCAATGCGGTTGTCGACACTCCGGGTTCCAATCGCATCAAGCGCCGCATTTTCGAGGAGATCTTTGAAACGATTCGAATGGACCTCCCCCTTTAAAGTGATCGCTCCGTTTTTCCCGGCGAGTGCGGTAAATTTTGCGCTGGGACCTTTCGGGTTCACAGGCGCCGCACTCTCATCCGTAGCCGCGCCCCAAACCTGGCCGCCGAGATGCTTTACCACGAGCGGCGCCCCTTCCGTTTCCGGAATCTTACCAGCCAGCGATACAAAGTAGTAATGAAATGACTCGTCCGCGGTATCGATACCAGCGCTCGCTAAAATACGAGACGACTGTTTAGCCAAATCCTCTTCCATCGAGACTGGAAAAAGCACCCGGGATGCTACACCTCCACAAACTATCAGTAAGATGAAGACTAAACAGACAGGTAGATATTTCATATAAATTTCATAATAGCTGACTTTTAGATAAGTAAAGCCTAAATATCATAAATTAAAATAATTTCTATTAAAGAAATCGAAAAAAATTAAAAATTATCTTCGGATCTGCTAAAATTCGCAGTAATGAGAGTTGAGATAAACAAAAGCCTGACGTTGCCAGCTCAATTCGGTCTATGAGACATTGGAAGTCTCGCGTTGAATTATCATTGCCACATCACGCGTGTTTTTCCAAATGCCCTCAACACACACAAACACCACGGAAAGTTCTGTTGGGATAGACAGGTTTCACATCTGTTCCCGAATCCCGAACTTTCGGCCCGTTTGTCAGGGATTGAGATTAGAAATCTCCACGAGAACGGTGTAACTTATCGAGAAAATGGACCAAATCAGCCGACTAAAAGCGTTACGAGACGAAGCCCGAGCCCGCATTGAAGAAGCAAAACGGGCGATCGAAGAGGGCGCAGACGGCAGGATGGCAGCGTCCCTCGATGTGTTGATTGCCGAGCTGGAGACTCCGGTTCCTCCACCCCCGGTTGCTACAGAAGTAACGGCACCAGCGGCGGAAAATTATGTCGAGCCCGCCGTGGAAGTGTCTCCGGCAGAAGAGCCCGCTCCCGCGTCGAATGCCTACGTTGAAGAGGCGGTGCCCGAAGAGGATTTTCCGGAAGAAGAAGTATTTGCAGAAGAGGCCAGAACTCCAGTCGTTTACAACGAGCCATCCGGGAAGACAGAACCGATCCCCATGATGGCGGATACCGAAACGCCGCAAGTAAACCTTCAACTTACCGAAGAGATTGCAGCGGAACCGGAAGTCCCTACAGAAGCGTCGGTATATGGCGACGAACTTGAGGCCGCTTCGGTTGACGAACTCCCTGTGGAGGAAGTTTCCCCTGTTGCCGAACTACCTGTAGAGGAAGTCGCTCCGGTCGCTGAACTACCTGTAGAGGAAGTCGCGCCGGTTGCTGAACTACCCGCAGAGGAAGTCGCGCAGGTTGCCGAGCTACCCGTGGAGGAAGTCGCTCCGGTTGCTGAACTTCCAGTAGAGGAAGTCGCTCCAGTTGCTGAGCTTCCAGTAGAGGAAGTCGCTCCGGCTACTGAGCTACCCGTAGAGGAAGTCGCGCCAGTTACAGAACTACCAGTGGAGGAAGTCGAGCCAGTTACAGAACTACCAGTGGAGGAAGTCGCGCCGGTTACTGAACTCCCCGTGGAGGAAGTCGCTCCAGTTACCGAACTACCCGTGGAGGAAGTCGAGCCAGTT
>JARGPI010000010.1 GCA_029213005.1 Verrucomicrobiales bacterium | reverse complement strand
ACGGTAAGGCCGATTACATGGCGAAGGGGTGGGCAGAAAGGCAACGCGAACACAGAAGATATACTTGGAGATACAGATTATGTTTATCAGATCCTTGACGGAAAGAAGTCAGAAGAAAAAGATTGGGAAAAGAAACTAAGTACCGAATAAGGCTGGTAGATTTAACTATGGAAAGCCTGCGGCTACCCTCCGTGCATCACCGCCAACGTTCGCTTCAGATATAGGCACCGATGACGCGGGACGGGGCTTTAACGGTTCTACCTCCCCTCCGGGGCTCGACGGCTTCCTCTACCTATACCGGTGCCTTGCTCGCTTTGGGCTCGCTGCAACACCGGCTACCATATAATGCGGCCTCCAGCCTCCCTTGTATTCTCAAGATGCGAAATGTTTGTACCCTGTACAATCCGGGACTGTACAGGGTACAAAATGAGCTGAGAGCTGGGTTTGCAACTGCGAGAACCGGAATCAGACGGGGCCCACTTTTACGGGACAAACTTTCAATTCCGCGGTTTGGGTCACGGGGTCGTAGCCGGAGCCGGTCAGGATGTTTACCGGAACATTCGCGAAGGAAAATGAGGTAAATACGGTGCCTTTGGGAGACATCGTGGTCACTTTGATCGGGATCTCGATTTCTCCGCGGGCGCTGCTCATTTTTGCCATAGCCCCGTGGACGAGGCCGAGTTCGGCTGCGTCGTCGGGATGAATTTCGAGCGATTCTTCGGGCAGGAGATATTCGATTCCGGCGCTACGACCGGTCTGGGTTCTGGTGTGGTAGGCCTGGAGGCGGCGTCCTGTCGTCAACCAGAGCGGGAAATCTTCGCTGATCACTTCCGCAGGGTCACGGTAGTTGACGATTTTAAAGATTCCTCTGCCGTTTTTAAATTCTTTTTCATGGAGCATCGGCGTCCCGGGGTGATCTTTGTCGGGGACGGGCCAATGGTATTTTCCATCCTCAATCCGGTCCCAGTCGAGCCCGGCGTAAATGGGGCTTAGACTGCAAAGCTCGTTGAAGACTTCTTTAGCGGATTCGTACTCGAAACCGGGGAGGCCGAGGCGCTTTCCGATTTCGCTGATGATCCACCAATCCGGCTTTGCTTCGCCCACGGGTGGAACAGCCTGCCGGAGGCGCTGCACCCGGCGCTCGGTATTGGACTGGACGCCGTCGGTCTCTCCGAAGGCGGTGGCAGGCAGGACGACATCGGCTAATTCAGCGGTCTCCGTCAGGAAAATATCGATGACAACGAGGTGATCGAGGCTTTTCAGGGCATGCTCGCAGTGATTTTTATCCGGATCGCTGACCACGGTGTTCTCGCCATCGATTAGCATGGCGTGAATGCCGTCGCCGCAGGTGTTCAGAGCGGTGACTTTGGTGATCCCTCTCTCGCAATCGATTTCCCGACCGTAGGCTTTGGTGAATTTTTCTGCTGAAGCAGGGTCCTCACAAGGCTGAAAGCCCGGAAAATTGTTCGGGACGGCTCCGCAATCCCCGGCTCCCTGGATGTTGTTCTGGCCGCGCATCGGGTTGATGCCACCGCCTTCGACACCGAGATTCCCCGTCATCAAAGCCAGATTACAAAGCGACTGGACGTTATCGACGCCGCAAATGTGCTCGGTAATTCCCAGGGTGTAGTAAATCGCGGAGGGCTTGCCGGCTCCGTAGATAAGACCGGCTTTCTCGATGTCTTTGGCGGGAACTTCGCAAATTGTCGAGGCCCATTCGGGTGTGAATTCGGCGAGGTGTTTGCAGAATTCAACTCCCCCGGTGGTTCGCTCGTTGATAAAGTCGATATCGTAGAGTTTCTCCCGGAGGATGACGTGCGCCATCGCGAGAAGCAGTGCCACATCTGATCCGACGCGGATCGGAAGATGGAGGTGGGCCATTTTTGCGAGGCGGGTCTTCCGCGGGTCAGCGACAATCATCCGGGCACCGCTGGTGAGTGCCTTTTTGAGTCGGGTCGCCGCTACGGGGTGACATTCGGTCATGTTCGTCCCGATCGCGAAAATCACATCGGGCTTGTCCATGTCCTTGAGCGGGTTGCTCATTGCGCCTCTGCCTATCGTAGCTGCCAGACCGGCAACTGTCGGAGCGTGTCACGCTCGAGAGCAGTTATCGATATAATTGGTCCCGAAGCCTGCCCTGATGAATTTCTGCATCGTATAGGCTGCTTCGTGCGGCGCTCGTCCGGAGGCGACGCCGTAGATCGCGTGACGACCAAATTTATCCCTCACTTTGGCGAAACCGGCTGCGGCGGCATCGAGCGCCTCGTTCCATTCACATTCGTGAAGTTCGCCATCGTCCCGCCGAATTAACGGCTTTTTGAGACGGTCGGCATTTTGAACAAAATCGAAGGCAAACTGGCCTTTGATACAGAGGGCGCCTTCATTGGCGGGGCCATCCATGGCCGGTTGCACGCCGACCAGCTTATCTCCCTTCGTTAGCAAATCGACTGAGCAGCCGACTCCGCAATAGGGGCAAATACTCCGGGTTTTCTTGAGCTCCCCGGGTGTTTCCACATCCCGCAGCGCTTTTCTATCGCCGAGAGCCCCGGTGGGACAGGTTTGAACGCACTGCCCGCAAAAGGTGCATTCCGAGTCGCGCAGATCCTGATTAAATTCGGTGATGATCTGAGTGTCGAACCCGCGATTCATCACGTTGATCGCATAGTCACCCTCCTGCTCGGCGCAAACTCTCACACAGCGATAACAGGAGATGCAGTTTTCATAATCGCGGACGATAAACGGGTTTTTATCCTTTGTATTGCTGGTGCCGGATTTCCGCCCCTGAAAGCGTCCCGTCCGGGCGCCATATCGATCCACGAGATTTTTCATCTCCTGAGAGGCATAGCCGCTCAATTCGTCGACATCGACATTCCGGTTTTCAGAAACGACCAGTTCAAGCAGGGTTTTCCGGTGTTTTTCAATCGCTTCCGTCGCCGTCTTTACGACCATCCCGTCGGTGGCTTTGGTTGTGCAGGAGGCTACCGGGTTCCGGATTCCCTCGACCTCGACCACACAGAGACGACAAGCTCCAAAAGCCTCGAGGCGGTCGTCGTAGCAAAGTGTCGGGACCTCTTTGCGATGTCGATCTGCCACCTGATAAATGGTTTCGCCTTCGGTAAACTGGACAGCCTCTCCGTCCAGAGTCATTGTGAGGAGGTCAACTTCAGTGATTTGGTCGCGATTTACCGTCATAAGTTGTAGGGCAATCGTATCGAAGCGGATTTTAAGAATCAAGATTTTCTCGATATTAATGAGGTTAAAGAGCGCCCGATCTGCGTCCCCCGTCTGAACTATTTCCTCATAAATTTCGGGGCGGTTCGTCCCTTCAACTGAATTTCTCTCGAAAAAGCTTTGGCTTTTGGAGAAATCCCCTAAGGTCGGCGTCTCACATACGTCTTTACGCCTAAGGTGAGGAATTTTTAAGCCGGATCGATTCGCGAACCGGCAAAAACCCAAAAAAATAGACATGAAAATAATTAAGATTATCGCAATTATTGCAATGGCCGTCGCGACAGCGGGTGCCGTTACTTCATGCGCATCGGGGGGCGGTTGACGCGGTCCTTCGTGCGCCCGCTAGATGTTTCAATAGGTCTATTGTAAACGATTTAGCTAAAGACCCTGTCCCGCTTCGGCTCGGCAGGGTTTTTTTATGTCCGGACGGTAGGAATGAGGTCAATCGGGGTGCTGTAGCACTTACCAGGTTATCGGGTTGTTTTCCCAGGTATTATAATCACCGTCCCGGCCTGCGCCCCAGATCAAAACCGTCTCCTGTGTCGGTTTGTTTGTATCCGGGGGAACGATAGATCCGCTTATAGAGGTATCGATCCGGATAAGAAACGGATTACCTCTGTGATCGTAAACCGCAGGAATTCCATCGGAAATCATTTTTATCCCGTTAATCCATCGACCATTTGAAGCTAGTTTAGCGGGTCTGTCTGAAAAAAATGAGATTCCGCGGGGACTGAATTCAGGGGGGCGGGACGGTAGCGAATAGATGAGATACTTCATGATCTCCTGATCGGTTGCCGTATCGACCACATCTGAATCGATTGCTTTGGGCAACGGAAAACTGCGGTATTCGGTGTAGTAAGCGTTGATCGCATTCCTCAAGTTGTAAGCGCGATTGGCGTCGTAGGATGACTTCCCACAGATGATTGCCTGGTTCATCGCGGTCCCAATCACAAATGCAATGCTGCCGATAAATCCGGCAAATAAGGTATATCGAAGGACTTTGATTTTTCCAGAATACCGCAAAGATCGCAGGTTGTGAAATGCATTCGAGAGGCTTCTCGGAGTTTAGTGTTCTGATTTGAACCGGTAGATCTCCCGGAGCGATTCGGTAAAGCGTTGTCCGAAGGTGTCGAGATTTTCGGTCCAGGCAAGGGCGAACCCCCGGAAGGTTTCCTCGGGCGATGCGATGATTAGCAATGCGGAGATGACCAGCATGTTGATCAGCAGGATCAGAGAAAATGAGAAAAGTTTACCGTTGATTTTGACATCCGATTGTTCGGACCGCAGCATCCATACGGTATAGGCTATGTGGAACATCCAGGTGAATCCGATCAGGCAGTAGAGCCAGAAGGTATCGGTTTCGCTGAAAGTATAGAAAAAGCGACCTGCCAACCCCCAAATCAAAATCCCCAGAATTGTATAAAATGGGAAAAAGTAGGGAGACAGGGATATGATGAAATTATTCCGGTTGGTCTTGATGTGACCGCCATCCGCAGAGATATGGATTTTCGAAACCTGGCCCCGGAACAGCAGGGCAAATAGGGCGTGAGTCAATTCGTGTCCCGCCACGTAAAACCACATCAGGATCCGGTTGGTTCGGCCGATTAGAAAGATGATGCCGCAGAACAGTGCGCCGGCGGAGAAAAAGAAAAATTCCGGGCTGTTATAGAACCGACCCGATAAAGCTTCTTTTTTAAACAATAGGAAAAAGGTTTCGATACTGACCCAGCAGGCGGGCAGCAGGATCAGACCAATGATGAATTTCAGGAAAAGCACGATGTGAAAGTAGAGATTTGAAGAGTCCTATACCGTAGCTAACTCACCGCGGGATACTCCGGGGCCGGAGAGTTCGCTTTTGCCTCCGCTTTTTTGATCGATTCGGAGCTGAACGGAGAGGCGTTCCTTCAGCGCGGGGACGTGGGAAATCACACCGATCAGTTTATCCTCTTTCTTCAGGGTGGCGAGGGAATCGATCGCCTCTTCGAGTGTTTCTTCATCGAGGGTGCCGAACCCTTCGTCGAGGAACAGGGAATCGACCCGGACCTGATCGCTTGCCATCCGGGAGAGTCCCAGAGCGAGGGCGAGGCTGACGATGAAAGATTCTCCTCCGGAAAGATTGGTTGTGGGGCGAACTTCGCCGCCCTGATAATGATCAACCACATTAAGAGTCAGAGCTTTTGCGGGGTTCAGATCCCGCTGCAAAAGATAACGGTCCGTCATTCTGGCAAGTTGTTGGTTGGCATGGCTCACCATGACTTCGAAGGTAAGCCCCTGAGCAAAATTGCGGTATTTTTTTCCGTCCGCCGAACCAATCAATTCGTTCAGTTTTTTCCAGGGGGAGTAGAGCGCCTTTTGCGATGCGTACTCGCTGAGACGGGCCCGTTTCTTTTCCCGGTTGGTTTGCTCAAGCTCCAACTTGGCGGTGAGTTGGCCGATCGCTTCGGAGAGTTCGCTGTTAGTCTTAATTAAGGGTAGCTTTTTACTCTCCAGCTTTTCGATCGTTTCGGAGGTTAACTGCCTCTTTTCTTCGACGGCTAATTTTGATTTCAGTTCCTTCGCAATGGCTTCCAATTCGGTAGCTCGCTTGTCGAGTTCGGTGATCCGCTGCCGTAGCGCTTCCATTTCATCATGCGACAGGCAGGCGGATAAAAAGGCCGTTTCACTATGAAAACCATGTTCCCGGGACTCCTCGGCAAAAGTCAGTTCAGACTTCTCGAGCTTCGGTTGGGTTTGTTCGAGTCGCGACTTGAGGTCAGTTATCAGCGAATTTTTCTCAGCTACTTTTTCCCTGGCGGAATGAGCCTGATCGGTGGCCTGTTTAACTAGAGATTCCAGTTCGGACGTTTCCTTCTGGAGGCGTTCTTCTTCGGATTCCGGGTCCCTTTCGCCGAACAGGGCGATTCTGGCGTTTTTCTGTTCGGTATAAATCTCACTGCAGGAATCCAGCTCGGTAGATAGAGCGGCTGATTCTTCCTTGAGGGTTTTCAGGGTCGCATTGAAACTCGCAATCTTTTCCCGGTTTTCCGCAGTCTGTTCGGTTAATTGCCGGATTGCCTTTTCGTGCTCAACCCACTTGGCTTCGCGGACTTTGAGTTCTGATAATGCCTGCTCAATTGATTGTTCTTCATCGATCGCGTAGAGGCCTAAAGATTTTCTGATGGCACTGCTGCATCGGTCCGCTTCTTTGCCTGCTTTTTCAATTTCCGCTTTTTGATGGGAAATGTCTTTGTCCAGAGCGGACAACTGATTGTCAAAAACGGCCACTTCCCCTTTTAGTTTTTCGAGGGTTAAGGCCGTTTCGTTTTTGCGGTTTTTGAGAGCCTGGATTTCCAGATCACAGGTTTCGAGTTGTTTGAGACGGTTGCGGACCAATTTGAGTGCGTCGCGGGTTTGGTTGGGTTGCGGCAGGCTTCCGTGGGCGTAGGGGTGTTCGGTGGCACCGCAGAGTGGACAGTTTTGACCATCAACCAACTCGGCCCGTTCTTTTTCGAGATTGATGACTTTTTCCTCGAGGCGGAGTTTTTCGTCGAGATGCTCTTCTTCGGTCCGGATTTCCCGGAGAAGTTGCCCGTTGAGGAGAGCTTGGTAGTTATTTTCCGATTGGGAGATGGTTTTCTGTAGTTCGAAATATTGAGTTTGGGTAGATTCGAGCCGTTCTGTTTTCGCTTTCCGTTTGTTCTGAGTTTCCTTTAGTTCGGTAAGTAGCGTTGGTGTTTTCTTTTCCAGAAGAGATCGGGTTTCGTCGACCTTCCGCCACTGGTCGGCTTGTTCGCGAAGTACCGACAGGTCACGGATCAGGGTTTCGTCAGCGGGGTGTTTTTCGAGATAGTCCCGGTGGATTTCCAGTTCCTCTTCTGATTTCCTGCGATCTTTTTGGGTGGTCTCCAACTGGGCTTCAGCGGTATCGATTTTCTGCCGGTTGGAGGACGCTTTGGTCTTCAGTTCGGTAAGCGTTTTAGCCGTGGCTGTGATCCTGGTGTCAAGTTCGCGGACGGACTTGATCTGCTTCAGTAAAGCGGAGGTTTCTTCCTGGTGGGATTGTCTCCGTTGGGTGACTTCAGCGAGTTGTTTTTCCCTGGCTGATTTGTCGTTTTGAAGTGCGGCCAGTTCGTCGGTGGCCGCTTTGAGTTTCGCGGAGTCTTCCGTGACCTGTGTCCGACAGGCGGTCATGGCATCGTAAAACTCCCTGACCCGTTTCGCTTTATCTGCGGAGGAGAGCTTGAGGCGTTCAGGGGCGGATTCCTCGATTCGTTTCCGGTGTTCCGAAATCGCATCCTCATTTGCTGCGATTTCCTTTTTGAGGGCATCAAGCTTGCGGAGCCATTCCTGCTGAATATTGATTGTCTCTATATTTTTCTGCTGAACGGAAATGATCCGGGATTTTTCGGATTTCTCGATTTCCAGTTCGAGGAAGGCTTCATCGGAAAGCTGTTCGATTTGATCGACTTCCCGTTCGATAATATCGAGTTTCTCTTTCTCTACTTTATGTCGTTCAAAAACTCGTTGGGAAACTAAAGTATAGATTTCCGTGCCGGTGATCTGCTCGAGGGTCTCGGAACGTTCATCGTCTTTGGCCTGTAGAAAGACCGCAAACTGTCCCTGAGCGAGAAGCATGGACCGGGTAAACCTCTCGAAGGTCATGCCGGTTTTTTCGTGGACGATCTCGTTTACTCGGGAGGAGTAGGATTCGAGAATATCAAATTCCCCCGTGGCAGGGTTTCGAAAGGAAATTTCCCGGTTCTGGGCCTGGAGATTTCCGCCGACTTTGTTCTGGGCTCGGCGCTGGGCCCACCGGGCTTGGAAGATCCCTTCGTTGGTTTCGAACACCACTTCGGCGGAACATTCCGCGGTGTGCCGGGACATGATTTCGTTTCCGCTTTTGGTAATGGAGGAGAGGCGGGGCGTTTTGCCATAGAGCGCGAGGCAAATCGCATCGAGGACGGTGGTCTTTCCGGCACCGGTCGGGCCGGTGATGAGAAAGATGCCGCTATCCTCGTAATCGGGAGCGGTAAAGTCGATTTCCCAGTTGCCGTACAGGGAATTCAGATTGTTGAGACGAAGCTCCCGGATTTTCATGGGTAGGCTTTAACTACACTTCCTGAAGCCATTTCCCCACCGAACTTTCTTTCTCGAAAGTGTCCGAGACGAGAAATTTCTCCCCTGCGACGAGAGTGATCGTAGCGCCGTTGGGGTGCTTCACATTGAAGTGAATGGGCCGGTCTCCGGGATGTTGCTGGGCGATGCCTTTAATCAGTTCCAAGGTGGAAGCGGAATCTCTACCGGAATAGAGATTCAGTTTGACGGGATTGTGATGACTCGCCCGGGCAGTGTACCCTGTTGGGTCGATGACGGTACCCTGTACAGGCTGAGACTGTACCCTGTTATATGCCGGTCCGGTGGGAACGGGGGCGTTAGGGTCGATTTCCAGTAGTTTTAAATCGTCGGCGGTGAGTCGATTGTCTCCGGTTCGCGAATCTTCCTCTACTTTGGCTTTGAGAACAATTGCGGTTCCGCCTTCGAGGAAATGACGGGTTTTGAGGTAGGTTTCGCTCCAGACCATGACTTCGGCCTGACCGCTGAAATCTTCGATCACGAGAATGGCAAAAGGCTTACCTTCCCGTTTGGTATGTTTCACAACACATTCCGAAATCAGTCCTGCAAAAAGGTGGGTTTTCTTGGAGTGAGGTTTGATATCGCCGAGTTTCGAGAACGAGATGTAGCGGCCGGCTTCGATCGTTCCCCGGTATTCGTCGAGGGGGTGACCGGTCACGTAAAATCCGAGGAGATCTTTCTCGTGCTTCAGCATTTCCCGCTGAGTCCACTCCACTTTCTCCTCCTCAAGAATATCGGGAGTGGGGGCTGCCGTCATGAGTTCGTTCATGTCGAAGAGGCTGCCCTGTCCTGTCTCGCGATCTTTCTGAGTGGCGCTGGATCCGGCGATGACCTGGCCGACCCGGGAGAACATTTCGTCTCTTCGCAGGCCGGTGAAATCGAAGGCGCCGGCTTTGATGAGGTTTTCGAGAATTTTCCGGTTAACGGTTTTTGAGTCGAGCCGGGTCGCAAAATCTTCGAGTGATTCAAACTCTCCTTTTTCGGTGCGGTTTATGATCGCGGCATCCATTGCCGAGGCGCCCACGTTCTTAATCGCCGCCAATCCGAATCGGATTCCTTTGCGTCCGTCGGGAAGAGGTTCCGGCGCAAATTTGGGAACGGAGCGATTGACGTCGGGCCCGAGGATTGTGATCCCCATGCGCTGACATTCCGCGACGAAGATTGAGATTTTTTCGGTGTTATTGACTTCGTTACTGAGCAACGCCGCCATGAATTCGACGGGATAGTTGGCCTTCAGGTAGGCGGTCTGATAACTGATCAGTCCATACGCCGCCGAGTGTGATTTGTTAAATCCGTATCCGGCGAATTTCTCCAGCAAATCGAAAATATCGTTGGCCTGTTTTTCCGGGATATTATTGACCTCGGCGCAACCTTTCACGAAAAGGGCGCGCTGCTCGATCATGACCGAGAGCTTTTTCTTACCCATGGCCCGCCGGAGAAGGTCCGCCTCACCGAGGGAGTAGCCGGCCAGCAGGTTTGCGGCGCGCTGCACCTGCTCCTGATAGATCAAAATTCCGTAGGTTTCTTTACTCGCTTCCTCCAGCAGAGGGTGCAGGTATTTGACCTTGGTTTTGCCTTTTTTCCGGTCAATGAAATCGGGAATCAGGTCCATCGGACCCGGACGATAAAGGGCGATCAACGCGATGATATCCTGAATCCGGTTCACGTCGAAGTTTCGACACAGCGCCATCATACCACCGGATTCCAACTGGAACACACCGATGGTTTCGCCCCGGTTTAAGAGGGCGAAGGCGTTGGGATCACAAAGATCGTCGGCATAGAGATCAAAGTCGGGCGTGTGGAGGTGGATCAGGTCGATAGCGTCCTTGATCACCGTCAAGTTTTTCAGACCAAGGAAGTCCATTTTGAGCATCCCCACGTCGGTGAGGGGACTCATGTCATACTGGGTGACGGCGTCACCCTCCTTACTCCGGGCCAGCGGAATGTGGTCACTGAGAGCGGTGTCCCCGATAACGATCCCCGCAGCGTGAACCCCGGTATTCCGGGTCAGCCCTTCGAGGAATTCCGCATATTTCCAGAGCTGGGCTGTGGTGGGACTGTTTGCGATCTCCTCTTTCAGCTCCGGGTTCTTTTTCTTGGCATCGGCCAGAGTGGTGCCGAGGTCGCTCGGGATCATTTTAGAGATCCGGTCTCCATCGGTGAAGCTGAGTCCCATAACCCGTGCGACGTCGCGAACCACACTTTTCGCTCCGAAGGTACCGAAAGTGATAATGTGCGAGACCGCATCGGCACCGTACTTCTGCCGCACGTAATCAATCACGTCATATCGGCGGGTCGGACAAAAGTCGATATCAACATCGGGTGGTGAAACCCGCTCCGGATTGAGGAATCGTTCGAAAATCAGACCAAATCGAAGCGGACAGATATCGGTGATCTCCATCACATAAGCGACGAGCGAACCCGCCGCTGAACCCCGTCCGGGACCCACGGGGATGCCATTATCCTTGGCCCATTTACAGAAATCCCAGGTGATCAGGAAGTAGGATACAAATCCCATCTTCACCATGATGCCGATCTCGTAATCGAGACGTTCCTGAAGTTCGGGATCGGTTTTGACCCGCTCTTCGCCATACCGCTTGACGAGGCCTTCCTGACAGACCCGGCGGAAATAATCATCCCGCGGTGAACCGTCCGGCGAGTCGAACTGGGGATACTTTTCCGAACTGGTCGAATCGAGGTGGATTTCCAGATTGCATCGATCGGCGATGACAAGGGTGTTCCGGATCGCTTCTGGGCAGAATTTGAAGAGTTTCGTCATTTCCGCCGTGGTTTTCATATAAACCTCGGGCGAATAACGCATCCGGTTCTCATCCATCTGGAGGGAACCGGTTCCCACGCAGATCATGATGTCGTGCGCTTCGTGGTCGGCTTTATTCAGAAAGTGGACGTCGTTGGCGGCGACCATCTGGAGGTCGAACTCCTTGCCGAATTGCAGCAGGTGTTTGTTACAAAGGGTTTGCGACTCGAAACCATGGTCGTGCATTTCGAGGAACAGGTTGTCTTTCCCGAAAATGTCCCGGAATTCCCCCAGCGACTTTTTGGCCCCTTCGATGTCACTGTTCTGGATGAACTGATTGACCTCGCCATTGATACAACCGCTCAGGCAGATCAGCCCTTCAGAGTGTCTCGCGAGGGTTTCCTTATCAATCCGGGGCTTGTAATAAAAGCCCTCGAGCTGCGCCATACTGACGAGCTTCATCAAGTTCTTGTAACCCTGTTCATTCTCACAAAGCAGCGTGAGGTGGGAATTCCGTTTTTTCTTCACCGAGCCGCCGCCACCGGCCACGGCGACGGGAGCACCGCCTTTCTCCGTCATTTTGACACCCGGGGGAGTCAAATAAACCTCGCATCCAATGATCGGTTTGATCCCGGCGCTCTTTGCTTTCTGGTAAAAGTTGATCGCTCCGAAGATGTTCCCGTGGTCCGTCATAGCGACGGCGGGCATCTTGAGGCGCTCGCATTTTTTGACGAGATCCCCGATTCTCACTGCTCCATCGAGAAGGGAATATTCGGTATGTAGATGAAGATGAATGAATGGATCTGCAGCCATGGGTTTGTGTCAGTGCGTGTCGGTCATCCTAAAGAAAGCTTGAATTCTGGCAAAGAGAAAATTTCGAAATGGGAAAAAAGCTCGATTAGGATTGGCTGTTCAAATTAGCACTCAAAGAGGCGCGAAGCAACTCCGGAATGGGTTCCGGAAAGTCATCAAGTTTCCAAAATTATTCTGCTTTCAAAAATGGAGCTTTGGCGCATTGTTGGCCAACCTTTTCTTACTGACTGATCCCGATGCCTAGAGAGTTTAAACGAGTTGTCCTGAAATTGAGTGGTGAAGCCTTGCGGGAGCAGGGAGGCCACGATAATATTTCTCCTGAAATCGTCGAAGATATTGCCAAACAGATCAAATCCGGAGTGGATCGGGGGCTCGAAATAGCCCTTGTGGTCGGGGGCGGCAATTTCTGGCGGGGAGCGTCTGCTGCCGGTCGTGGAATGGACCGTTCAACTGCGGACCATGTCGGTATGTTGGCGACAGTGATGAATTCGCTGGCCTTAATGGGTGGTCTGGAGGCTCTCGGAGTCGAAACGCGGGTGCTAACGGCGATCGAAATGAAAGAGGTCGCAGAACCCTTTATTTTGCGGAGAGCGCTGCGCCATCTCGAAAGAGGTCGGGTGGTAATCTTCGGCGCGGGAACGGGAAATCCCTTTTTCTCGACTGACTCAACGGCCTCGCTTCGAGCCAACGAGATTTCGGCTGATTTGATTTTCAAAGGAACCAAAGTTGACGGGGTTTA
Organism: Verrucomicrobiales bacterium; assembly: GCA_029213005.1. Taxonomy (GTDB): domain Bacteria; phylum Verrucomicrobiota; class Verrucomicrobiia; order Verrucomicrobiales; family DEV007; genus Arctic95D-9. The sequence continues at coordinate 219,988 of JARGPI010000010.1, read as the reverse complement.
CGACAAAGATCCCGTTTCGAACGACGACGCGAGACGTTACGCCAATGTAAATTTCCAGGACTGCCTGCAGTTCAATCTCGGTGTGATGGACAGCAACGCTTTTGCCCTCTGTTCCGACAACAATCTGCCTATTGTGGTGTTTGATATGATGACGCCGGGAAATATCGAACGGGTTCTTTCAGGTGAAGATATGGGAACACTGGTCAGTTCCGCTCCGACCACTTTTGCATAGAAGAAATCAAGAAAACGGGTAATCTTAAAGATACTATGGACGTAGACGAATTTTTGTTAGAAACGGAAGACTCGATGCAGAAAGCTGCAGACTTTGTCTCTCACGAGATGTCAAGCATCCGCACCGGCAAGGCGAGCCCTGCTTTGGTTGATAGTATTAATGTTCATGTCGAATCATACGGATCCAGCATGCCGCTGAAGCAGATCGCGCTGATTTCGACTCCGGAACCGAGACTGTTAACGGTTCAGGCTCACGATCCTACGATCGTGCCTGATATCGAGAGAGCGCTGAAGGAGTCGAAGTTGGGAATCACTCCGATGAACGACGGTAGATTGATCCGCCTTCCTATTCCTGAACTCACCGAGGAGCGTCGTAAAGACCTCGTTAAAGTGATTCGCGATATGGCGGAGCAGGGTCGGGTTAGAGTTCGTGCCGCGCGAAAAGACGGAATGGACACGCTGAAAGCGGCGCTCAAGGATAAAGAAATCACGGAAGATTCCAGTCGCGATCTCGAGGGCGAAGTTCAGAAATTGACCGATAAGTTTGTCAAAACTATCGACGAGCATCTCGAAGCGAAAGAAAAAGATGTCATGACCGTCTAGGGACTGACTTCTTCCGTAATGGATTTTCAACCAGGCAAATTTTTAGACTTCGAGGAAACCGATCATCCGGATTTGTTCGAGGGGATAGACCGGGTTTGGGACGCACTTCCCGAAATCCGGAATTATCTGGGGTCGATGCTCTCCCTGATCTCCAGCGAGGAGGATAGAATCTCCGGGGAGGTTCATCCCCGGGCGGAAGTCGGGCCCGATGTTTTTATCGGAGACGGCGCTGTGGTTGAAGCCAATGCAGTGATCAAAGGACCTGCCTGGATCGGCTCAGGAACGACAATTAGGAGCGGCGCTTACCTTCGGGAAAATGTGATCGTGGGTAATGACTGCACTTTGGGCAACTCATCGGAGTTTAAGAACTGTATTCTCTTCAACCGCTGCGAAGTTCCCCATTTCAACTACGTGGGTGATTCGATCCTCGGTTACAAAGCTCACCTCGGAGCGGGCGTGATTTGTTCCAATGTCCGTCTCGACCGGAGCGCGGTTCGTTTGCGTCTCGAAGACGGGAGCACGCTTGATACCGGCCTGCGGAAGTTCGGAGCCATTGTCGGCGATTTTACGGAAGTGGGCTGCAATTCCGTGCTCAGCCCCGGAACCATCCTGGGCCGAAACGGAATCGTCTATCCCCTGACGAGCTGGACTGGAATTCTCGGCGAAAATCAAATCGTCAAGAATCGCAGTCAGCTGGAAATTGTCGACCGGGACTGATTCTTAAGAAATCAGATCAAGCGGACCGCCTTCGCAATATTTAGCGGTTCCAAAAGTATCGATCTGGTGTCCCATCGATTGGGCGACTGACAGCCAGAGTCGGTTGTGTGCCGCACCCTGCAGATTGAGGCTGCGACCCATTTGAAATCCGTTAGCTTTTCCTCCGAGGAGAAGAAAGGGAACATCTTTCAGCGAGTGACTGTTGCCTTTACCCAGTTCGTTGAGCCAGACAATCAGCGTGTTGTCTAACATCGAGCCATCGCCACCGGGTTCGGGCGTTTGCTCAAGACGTTTCGTCAAGTAGGCCAATTCCCCGGCGAACCAGGTATTGATTTTGACCAGTTTTTCGACCGCCTCTTCATTTTTATCCGGTTCGTGAGAAAGACTGTGATGGCCGTCCTCGATTCCCAGCCAGTTCATACGGGCCTGACCGACCGAACGCATAAATTGCAGAGTGGCCACGCGGGTCATGTCATTCGCCAAAGAGTTGACCAGCAAATCGATCTGCATCCGACTGATTCGAGGAGTGTTGTCATTGACCAGTTCGATGTCGGGATCAATATCGGGAACCGGGTGAGCCATTTCGTCGTTGCTGTCTTTCCGCTTCAGTTCCGCTTCCATTTCGCGAACCAAAGTGAGGTGCTCTTCAAGCCGGTTTTTGTCTTCCGCCCCGAGGTTTTTCGAGACTTTAACCAGATCCGCCTGAACATCGTCGATGATACTGACGAGACTCTCCTTGTCCTTCATCTTGCCATAAAGCCTCGAGAGCATTTGCTCTGGATCGTCGATCGGGGCGACCGGTTTGTTGGGGCCGGAGTAACTCATCCGGGTCCACGGATCAGCGCGGTTGGGGACCGCCACACCGAATTCGAGAGAACCGAAGCGAGTCCGGGTTTCCTCGCGGCTTTGAAGGAAATTTTTGATCTCCTGATCGATCGAAATCCCACTGGCCCAACCTGCCGGAGTATCGGAACCGCCCTGAATATTTCCGGGGAAAAGTTCGGTACCCGTGAGAAGACAGCTCATGCCGCGCATGTGGCGGTCTCCATCACCTCCAATTTTGTTGCTGATCCCGCGAAGGGCCAGCATCCGGTCCCGATAGCCTTCCAGCGGCTTCAAAATTCGACCCAGTTGGAAATCTTTGCCTTCACCTTGTGGCCAGAATTCCTCGGGAACCGTTCCATTCGGGGAAAACATGATGATAAGTCGCTGCTTTTTCCCGCCTTGAGCGGCGTGCAATCCGGGTAATCCCGATAGAAAAGGCAGGACGGCAGTTGAGACGCCGAGGTCTCGCAAAAAACGGCGGCGATCAGTCATAGTGTTTTTCATCTCGAAGCTTGGGTGTGATGGTTTTTCTTTGAAGCAGTTGCGTTGTCGGTCCCTTCGCTGGCGGCGACGATAGCGATTCGTTTCAAAAGTTCGGGAATATAAAAGCCGGTGTGCTCAAATCCCGTTCTCAATTCTTCCATCGTATCATTACCATAAGCGAGAACCGGTTGTTTGACCATGTGGTGGAACAAATGTTGAATAAAAGCCCGATGGGCCAGTTGCGAGTTTGCAGCGAATTGCGCCACATCGCGGGCCCCGTTTAACTTGATGGTTTGACCCGTGTCGGTTTTGAAGTCGCTGCTCGCATTGATCGGCTTGTTTTTATCTTTGGTCTGCCAGCGGCCGATTCCGTCGAAATTTTCCAGACTGAAGCCAAGGGGATTGATCGTGATGTGGCACCCCATACAGGCTTTTGAACGGGTCATTTCGGTGACTTTCTCCCGCATCGTCAAAGAGGGATCAAAATTGCCGTCTTTGAAAACATTCGCCATGGGAGGCGATTTCAGGGTCATTCCCGCGATGTTCCGCGTTAAAAACACGCCCCGGTGAATCGGAGAGGTGCTGTTGTGGTAGGCCAACGAGGCCAGCAGAAAAGGGTGGGTCACAATTCCGGACCGCCGGTCGGGCGAGAGTGAGACTTTTTGAAAGCCGCCTTTCACGTCCGGCTTGCCGTAGAGTTGGCCTAGCCGTTCGTTGAGATACAGATAGTCCGCCAACATCAGGCGCTGATAGTTGCCGCCTTCGCCCCAGACGGCGTCTTCGATAAAGAGATTGAGTGAAGTCCGGAGATCCGACCTGACTTTGCTGGTGAATTCGGGATAAACTTTGCTGTCCTTGGTCAGCTCCTCGGCCCGTTCCAATTCCAGCCAATGATGGAAAAATCCCCGCACTTTCGCCCGGGTCCGCCAATTCCAGTTCATATCGTTCGCAGCGGCGGCTATTTGATTGGCATTGTTGAGATGGCCTTTCTTCGCCTGGGCCCGAAGTTTCTGATCGGGAAGTGAGTCCCATAGGGTCAAGGCGAGTCTCGATGCAATATCCCACTGATCGGGAGTATCCCGCTCGGGCAGTCCCGGATAGAGAAAACGGGGAGAGGTCATCGTCATCAAAACTAGTCGTTTCACTGCGGCATCCAGTGAATCCGAGGTATCAAAATAATGATCCACAAATTGTTTCCGCTCCGCTTCCGACAAGGGGCGCCGGAAAGCCCGCTCCACAAACTGGCTGGCAAATTCTGCGACTTTTTCCGCCCGGTCGGGCTTGCCTGAACGGGTTTTTGCGAGGGAATCGAGGTGATCAACCACGTATTCAGCCGTTGTCATTGCTCCGGCGGTTACGGCATCGAACCAGGCTTTGGAGACGTTGGTACCTCTTTCGTAACCGACACTGCGGTCGTCAGCCGGGAAAGGCGTGTCGACAGCCAGAGATTCGTGAACCCAGAACGGCGTGAGATTTCGTTTCGGGACGGTCTCCAGTTCGCCGTGGGGCTTCTTCCAAAGCAGCTCGATGTAGGCTTTGTCCTCTTTGTATTTGAAGTACTCGAGACGAATCGGGTAGGGGCGACCGCCGATCAGGAAGACAGACCCTTTTTCATCGCGAATCTCGTTGGATGGCGTCACCCAGGCATCGATGGTTTTGGTTCCGGATTCCCCGTGATCATTTTCATTCACCCAGAGAGTGGCTCCGTTACGGGTCCGGATCACAAATTCGTAGTGACCGGTTTCCTCGGCGAGCAGGGTTCCTTCCCATCGGATCGAAAATCCATCTTTTGAAAAGCCGGCAGCCTCTTTGTGAGGGGGAATCGAGTCGCCAAAATCGAATTTGATCGCCGGGTCGATCCTCTCAAACCAGTCATTTTTCGGTTTGGGCAGCTCGATTTTCTCCGCTTTGTCGCCTTTCTCCTTCTGCTGTTTCTCCAGTTCCTTCTTTTTGGCCTCCAGCTCAGCTTTCTGCTTCTCTTTGAATTCCTTCCGTTCGTTGAATTTGAAGCCACCGTAATATTTAGCTTTGATGCCCCGGTCGTTGGCGAAGCCGATATCGCCCCGGAAACTCAGCAGAAGATCCGCCACTGAATTCCGATATTGGGAAACGGTGAGCCGCGTCATGTCGATGCGGGCCGGAGTATTCCGGGCTCTGGCTTCTACCGAGTAAAAGGCGTCGTAAATGTATTCGGCCACGGCCCGGGCGTCCTCACCGACGCAGAGGTCCTCTTCGTCCTCCGGCATGGTTCGTTCGATGCGCCCGGTCAGAGAGGCGATGTCGCGATTTCCATAAAGCGGATCGTCGGCTTTTCCTTTCACTCCGGTTCCGTCGTCGGCATGACAGTCCGCGCAAAGTTTCTGATAAATCTTCGCTCCGGGATGGTCGGGACCGGGATGCTCCGAAGCGGCACAGGAAGTCGCTGCTACGATAAGAAACGCAGCGAGTCGGGGCAGCAGATGAGAGGTACAAAACATATCCAAAATAACTTACGGTGTGATCCATCAGATTGCCCCGTTTGGCGACTGCGCATACGCGCTACGGAAGTCTGTAAGCTTCTAAAAAAGAACCCGCCAGATGGAACTTTGTCCACCATGGCGGGTTCAGACCACGCTACCAAATTGAAAAAATATTATGTCGCCGGGATCGGAGTCGAAAGGTCGGGCCGGTTTGGGGACTTACCGATCTGTGGTCGGGGCTCAACCAATTGAGCTCTCGTCAGTTCCAATACGATCTTGGAGGCAAAATTTTCCGATCCGCCGGGTAGACGGAGCACGAGGCGACTTCCCGTCTCCGGATTCTCCAGCACGATATTTTCGCTGGCGAATCTGCTTTCGTGAGTAAACACCAGATGATCAAGGCTGATCCGTGAGTGATACCGTTTCCAGTTTCGCTTACCGATGAAGTGGATCGTTCCCGGATCAGAGTCGAGATAGAAGACTTTTCCGAAAGTATTTGCGGTCACTCCGGCGAACTTCCGCTTCATTCCCAAAACCACGGGATGGGACCATTTCACCTTTGAATCAATTCCCACCATGCAGGTCAGGGCGACCTCGTCCTCCAGCGAAATCGGATTCCTCAGGTGATCAACCGTGCGGGGCTTCCGAAAAATTGAAACCACTTTGCCGCGCAGCAGCCAGCCGAAGGCTTTTATTCTGCGAAATAGTTTCGGTGCCATTATCGCAGAAAAGAGCAAAAACAGGAGACAGATCGCAGCGAAAGCAAGGGGATTGACGCTCATCAGGGCCAGACCACCGATCACCGCCATGTCCTCGGTGAGGCTCATCGCCGTATTGGACACCGGTTCGGGACTCTGATTGATTGCGAGTCTGGTACCGGCTTTCATCCCGTGCGTCATTAGAGAAGTGCCGCCCGCCAGCATCGCCACGACAACTCCGAGAGCTGGATCGGTCGGGCCGAGCGCGGAAAGAGCCAGTAAACTTCCGCCCACCGGTCTGATCAGGGTATGGACCGAATCCCAGGCCGAGTCGAGCCAGGGAATTTTATCCGAGAAAAATTCGAAAGTGGCAAATAGCCCCGCAGTAATCAGAACAACGGGTTCGCCGAGAACCATCAATTCCGGGTACTTGTCGCTGAAGTCAATCCACTGCTGATTGACGGCAAGTCCGGTGATGAGCACGGTTAAATAGAGATTCACACCTGCGAGTGAGGCGAATCCGAGAGCAACTGCTAATGTTTCGAGAGCTTCCATGGGGTATACTGTCAGTTGAGCTGTTAAGGCGTCGTGTAATCGCCCAATTTGCGCCCATCAAACATCGGAATGACTTTCTGCACCATTACAAACGGTTCAGTTAATTATACCGTAGATAAATTTTTGAGAGGATTGTGCGGACTGTACCCTGTTGACTCAGCGACTGTACCCTGTACAATCGCGGTCTTGTCTTGAAATTTCTACGAACACTCTTGATTTTGGGCCGCGTTTCCAACTTACCTACGGTTTGGACAAATGTGGTGGTGGGTTGGCTGGTTGGCGGCGGATTCTTTGGCTGGGAAATCGGATGGCTTATCGCCGGCGTCAGCTTGCTTTACTGGGCCGGAATGACTCTGAACGATGCCTTTGATGCGGGATGGGATCGCGAGAATGCCCCGGAACGCCCCATCCCCAGCGGCGCGATTTCTCTCTCCGCCACCTGGATCATCGGAATTGGGCAGATGCTGGCGGGAATCGCTCTGCTGATGTGGAAGGCCAATCCCGGAATCGGGGTTCTCGCAGGTCTGGTTGCCGCGATCCTTGCCTATGACTGGATTCATAAAAAATGGAAAGGCTCAGTGTTACTGATGGGGCTGTGCCGGACTCTGGTCTATCTGCTTGCCTGGGAAGCGGCCCGGGCTGACATGCAATTGAGCCCGATTTCCCCATTGATCTACCTGTTGGGAATAGGAGTGCTTCTCTATATTGCGGCGTTGACCATGGTAGCGCGGAGTGAGCGGGGGAAACCGGATACTGCGCTTTCCACCCTGCCGCGATTGATGCTGCTCATCCCGACCGCTTTTCCGGTGATGGTGCTGTATTGCGAGCGGAGTCTCGATATATCTCAACTGCTCTTGTTCACCGGGATCATCGCCTCCAGTATATGGATTGTTTACACCCGATCACTTCTCGCTGCGGGAAAAATTCCCGCCGGAATCGGTGCGGCGATTGCCGGGATTGCTCTATATGATACCACGGTGGCCGTCCTGCTGGACTGGCGGGCCGGATTGTTTTGCCTGGGATGTTTTGCGGTGACTTTAATTGCCCAGCGTTTTATTCCGGCGACCTAAGTCATAATTGATAACAGCAGCGTGACGATCATTCCGTTATTGAGCGCGTGAGCGGTCATCGAAGCGATCAGGGAATCTCTCCATTCCCGCAAAAGAGCAAAGCCAATACCCATCATCGATAAGGCGGGTAGAGCAAACATGCCTTGTGGGTGGATAATCGCGAAAATGATACCTCCGACAACTGAACTCAGGATAAATCCCCAACTCTTTCGCATATAACGAAAGAGAGCGCCACGGAACATCGTTTCTTCGAGGAGGGGTGCCAACCCGGCAGCGAGAAAAAGTAGAGAAAGCTTACCCCAGATGCTGTTCGCCGAATCCAGCATTCCAACAATAGGGTGAGAGGTGCCTGCCGCGCTGGCAGGATCGTCACCACCCTGGATCAGATTGAAAATGGCAATCAGGATCAGTGTTCCGATCAGCCCGACGATGGCGAAAATAATGATTCCCAGGTAGCCGACGATGCCTGCCCCTATCTCACGAAAAAAGCCAGCGCCCCGGTTCCAGCCAATCAGGGAGCGAGCTTCTTTCCAGGAGCAGCCCCGAAAAAATGGCCACATCACCGCAAGGAGAAAGGAGGCGGCATAACTGATGATGGAAATGATCGGATCAACAGCGACCGCAAGCCAGTGCCCGAGGGCCATAATACCTATATAAACGGCAAATGCCTCGAGGAAGAGATGGCGCTTGCCGCTGCCTCTCGTCGCATCAAAGCGCAGCTTTATCGATCCGTTGGAGAGATTAATAAAGAAAAGCACCAGCAGGACAAAACCCGATAGACCCGCTAAGAAGGCGATCGAGAAAAAGCCGCCCAGTTTTATCATCGTATTGAAGGACTCCTTTCTAACGGCTTCCCCGATGGTGTTTTCGTTAGTAGGGTCCTCCGGAGGTAGCAGTTTTGAAAACCAGCCGACCTCTCTTTTTAAGTCCGATCTTTGCTCCTCGTCCACACCATCTTGAATAGCGCTTAGGACCTTTGTTTTAAGTCTTTGATTCGAGTCTTTTGACGTATCGATCGTTTCGAGGTAATCGATTCCGGTCTTCAAACCGTTTTCCTGATCGACGAAGCTCTTAACGATCGCGATCGCCGCTTTTCCGCGGGGCGTTTTGGCCAGCGATTCCAATTGTTTCAGGGAGCTAATCGCTTCGGGACGATTGACTTGATAGACCCCGATGATGAAACGGCTCTGAATTTTTAACATCGCCAGCTCATTGGCGTCATCTATCGGGATCAGGCCCTGCTCGCTGGCTGTCTCCGGCGGCAGCTCTTCTTCGATGGGCTGGTTAGCGGTCCAGGCAAGAAAGGCAACGCTGACGATGATGATCAACCACGACAGAATGGTGGTTGGAGATACCGGCTTTTCGGAGGGTAAAGGAGGGGGCGTGTTGAGGCTTTCTGGCATATTCGGAGGGATAGTAACTCAATATTTTCTGTCGCGATAACCAAACCCTGAAAGTTTCCGGACTATTGCAAACCGGACTTAATTTTTTCGAGACCTTCCAGAACCCGACTTTGAGGACAGCCAAAGTTAAAACGAATACGTCCCGGAGCGCGGAAATAGGCTCCGTCAGAGACGAAAATTTCTGCTTTTTCGAGATGTTGGGCCGGATTTGTGAAAGGGAAGTCCCGGCAATCCATCCACGCGAGATAGGTCGCTTCTATATTGGGAACCACAAGTTTTCCGTCGAGTTCACGAGCGGCAAAATCGGTAATAATCGCCCGGTTGACGCGAAGATATGCCAGTAAATCCTGACGCCACGTTTCGCCATCTCGATAAGCTGCTTCCGCGGCGTAGTAGGCCAGGCAGTTGATCTCCGGCATGGTGTGCCCGCGGGCTTGAGTAAATTTTCTCCGGATTTCAGGATTTTCGATGACGGCAAAGGAGTAACCTAGTCCGGCAATGTTGTAGGTTTTGGAGGGGGCCAGTAGAACGATGGTATTTTGCCTGAGCTCCTCCGGCAGGTGGAGAGCGCTGAAGAAGGGGGTGAGACTTTCATCCAGCACCAGATCGCAATGAATTTCATCGGAGACTAGCAGGATGTTGTGGCGTAAGCAAAAATTTCCTATTTTGGTAATTTCGTCAGCGGTAAAGCAACGACCCAGCGGGTTTTGAGGGTTGCAGAGGAAAAAGACTTTGGTTTTCGGCGTCACAGCCTGTTCCATCGCCTCCCAGTCAAAGGTCCAGGAACCGTCAACTTTGATATGGTCCACGGTTACCGTCTTCATATCGGCATCGTTACCGACTGACACGAAGGGTGGATACACCGGGGTGCAGGTCAGGATTTCATCTCCGGGCTGCCCGAAAGCTCGTGCGGCCAGCGATAATGCCGGAACCAGGCCGCCGAGATGAACAATGTCGGTGTCTGATGAGTGGTAATTCAGGCGCTTCGACAGGTAGTTGAACAGGGCTTCTTTTAACCCGTCATGAGGAGTTGGGTAACCGAATACGCCGTGGGCCACCCGGGTTTGGAGAGCCTCAATCACGGCGGGAGGTGAGGCGAAATCCATATCTGCGATCCAGAATGGATCCAGTGTGGGCTTCGCATTCCACTTCAAAGAACCTGTATCCCGGCGCGGGATGACATCATCAAAAGACATGGCTGAAAATGCAGGATTAAGCGGGGTTTTAAAGAGAAAATTATTCCTCTTTTTTCACCGCAACGTAAACGGTACTGGCGGAGGTTTTTTCCTGGAGCGGGTTATCAAACTCCACAATATGAGATTCGCAGGAATCGAAAACCTCTTCGAGAGCTTTCATAAACGAGGCTTCGGGAGGAGCATCTGACCAGAGAGCAAACACACCTCCGTCGTGAATCTGTTGGGCCAGTTTTTTCAGACCATCCACACTATAGAAATTGGAGTGTCTTTCGTGTAGTAAATTGTCCGGGGAATGATCGATGTCGAGGAGCACGGCGTGGAATTGCCGGTCCGGTTGGTCCGGATCAAAATGAGTCTCGACAGCCGAAGTAAAGAAATCGTTATGTACCAGGCGGCACCGTTCGTCCTGGTTCAGGTTTTTACCAAGCGGGACCAGTTCCTGTTGATGCCATTCGATCACGGGTTGAAGGTAGTCGATAACCAGTAGAGAATTGACTTCTTCGAACTCAAGTGCAGCTACAGCAGTGTAACCGAGACCCAGGCCGCCGACGACGACATCCAGTTTCCGGTCTCCGAACTTTTTCAGGGCCGCTTTCAAACCCAGTTCGGAGAGCGCTTCCTCAACGACGGTGAACAGGCTCGACATCAAAAACGCGTCGCCGAGGATGATTTCGTAGACTTCCCTGTTGTCGAGGGAAAGGATGGTGCGCCGTCTCAGACTCAGGTCCCCGAGCGATGTTGAGCGAAAGTCCAGTTCTTCGAATCGCGGTCTGGGTGGCATAATGCGCCCACGTCGCCGATGATGAGGAGTCGGTCAACCAGTTTGTTCAATTCTGGTCCTCCCAGGGAAGCATCGTCAAATCGGAACAGAATGGAGACGCGGGTAAACCGGCGCGGTTATAGAGATTTCCGCCCTGAGGGTTGGTGTGACACGCATACCTCACCGCAACCGGCGCAGGTTCCTGAAGACTGCTCACGCGAACGGTATCCGCCTTTATTGTGGCGCTCGCGGAATGCCATACCCCGTCCTCGCCGGCGACTTCGAACCATTGTAATTTACGGTCAGTAAAATTAACCTCCGAGAAAAGCGGTCGGTCTCCGACAACCAGACCGCCCTCAGTATTGGAAAAGTGAACGACGATCGCTGAGCCGTCGGTTTCGTGACTTTGATAGACCGGTCCGGTGGTCGCGATGTGTTTCAGACCGTAGGTATGATTCAGTGCGCAACTCGCAAGTCTTTTACCGACCTCCAGTTTATCAGGAGGATGAATCCCTTCCCCTTTGATATCGATCGTCACCGCCATGGCCGAATTGGGAATCAAAGCCAAAGCACGGCGCTGTTCTTCTCTCATTCGAATCCATCCGGCAGCAGGACCGTAGGCAGGCAGTTGCACAAAATAAAAGGGGAGTTCTCTCTGGTTCCATCGCTCCCGCCATCCGGATGCGAGAGCGGTCATCTTCTCGCGGTACTCGCGAGGGTCCTCGCCTTTTCCGGCGTTCGACTCGGCCTGATACCAGAGGAATCCTTTGATGCGCATTTCGCTTAATGGGGCCATCCTTGCGTTAAATATGGCAGCGGGGTATCCCTCAGGATTCCGGATGATGACGCCTCCGTGGAGAGATTTCAGCTCTTCCAGTTTACCGGTATCAGCCAGGTCCTTAATGTGTCGAAGCAGGGGCGTTGAGAAGTGGTCCGAGGGGATAAACGGTTCAATCGGTTTCCCTCCCCAGGAGAGATCAACGATTCCGATTGGGCATTTAACCGTAGTAGCGATTTCTCTCGCGAATACCGCCGCCACTGCCGAGAAATGACCGACGTGTTCAGGAGTCATTTTCAACCAGGGCGCGCGCTCTTCCAATTGATTCGATTCTAAATTCTGATCAGGGTTTACGGCATCGTTAACCCGGCGGAATCGGATTTGAGGAAGGTTCGCGGAGTCCGCCCAATCCCCGGCCGGTGGCATCCCTTGCTGCATTTGCCTGACCTGCATTTGCATATTGGATTGTCCGGCCGCGATCCAGATGTCGCCAACTACAATGCCGGAAAGTGCATCAACCACCGTATTGTTTTCGATTAACTTCAGAGTCAGTCCGACATCGGTCGCTGCTAAATTTTTCAGAGTGGCGTTCCACCGTCCGTTCGGCTGGATGCTCGCTTCTGCGGAATGATCGCCGAATTGGACCATCAGTTTGGTAGTGGGGTCGGCGTCGAAACCGAAGACCTGAGTAGTTTCCCCACGCTGCAGCACGGAGTCATCACCGAAGCAGGTGGCAAATTGGGGGCCGGCCGGAGAGATGACCGGAAAGATGAGTAAGAGGAGCGTTGCAAAGATGCGACAAATCATAGCCGACTGTCTATCGGTCATAACCGCGAACGATACAACCCTTCGAGGGGAAATTAGCCGTGATAGGTAGCTGAGAGATAGCTTTCCAACTGATCGATCAGGGTTTCCTGAGAGGCCATAACCCGCTTGATGAGGTCTCCGATCGAAACAATACCGATGACCTTTCCCGCTTCCACTACCGGCAGATGACGGATGTGTTTTTCAGACATGAGATGTAGTGAATCGGTTACTTTAGAATCCGGTGGAATGCAATACACCGGGCTGGTCATAATTTCCTGGACTGCGGTGTCTTTGGAAGAGCGACCTGCGAGGATAACTTTCCGGGTGTAGTCACGTTCCGAAATAATTCCGGCAAGGACGTCTCCATCCATTACCAAAAGTGCTCCGACATTTTGAAGCGACATCAGGGTGATCGCGTCGAAAACTTTATCGTCCGGTTCGACCCTCCATAACTCGCGATTCGTTTTCTGGCTGATTATTGAGTTTATCGTGTCTGATATTTCCATGGCTTTATTGGTTCCTGTTTGCTTGATTATGAATGGAATGCGGCATGTCAATCCAGCATCAAATTCAAAAAATCCCGGAGACCCCGCGGATAAAAGTTTTCAGCATCGTGGTGCAGGAACAATCCTCAGAGGGCGAGGCTTCTGCCGTGTGACAAAAGCCGCCCCTACAGTGCAGGCTTCCGACATCTCTATAATTAGCGTCAACCTAATCGAAACAATGTCAAAAAAATTCAGGGACTCTAACGGTGCCTAGTTCCCGGATTTTGTGACGACACCATATCTACCGGGGGCGAGAAGGTTGGTCGGATCAACTGCTGATTTGATACCCTGCAGGAGATTGGCATATTCGGGATTCGAGTCCAGAATCGTTTCCATATGAGCGACGCTGGTCCGGTATTGCTGATACCCGGCGGCGAGGCATTTTTCCATAATGATGGAGTGGAGTGCTTTTGCGCGGCCGGTCTCCTCCGCGTCGGATTTATCGAAAAAGATCTGGGCCAGGACGATCACGGTTCTGGGATTGACCATGACAATCGCGGCGCTGTAGTTGAATCCGAAGCGTTCAAATTCAGGTCGGCAAATATCCATCACTTCACGGATGTTGTCCGGTTTCAAAGGACTCAGAGGCGGGAACCAGATTAACCCCGTCGCATTTCCGTCCCGTGACGGGTCGATATCACTTTCGGGAGGTGGCACGGGTGCTTTATAATATTCAAACGCCCGGACTACCAACTCAATGGGTTCACCTTTGAAGACGGGGTAGAATTCCTGAATGGCGTCTACCACTCTCAACGGACCGTGAAGTTTGTGACAAAGCCGGGGAGATTTCGCCACTAGTTTCCTAACGCGGTGAACCAAATCGGATTGCCACTGGTTCAGCGTAAAAAGAGTTCCATAGTGACCCAGTCGTTTACGCACTTCCCGGAGGCTGGCTCTGACCTGTGCTTTGGTTCCGTAAACGGCACCGGAAACATTCCAGGGAGTGATCAGGTAGCGCTTCCTGAGCGATATGATTTCTGCTTCGGTCAGGGCGGTGGAACTTCGGTTTTCACCTTTCGGAAACGGCTCCATCAGCACCGCAATAAAGTATTCGTTAATGGTGTGAATGTTACTGTTTACGATTCCATTGAGGACCAGTTCCCGCATTGCGACTAGAACTTCCGGTAGGCTATCCTCTGATTTTACTTTCACGAAAAAACAACAATGGTCCTCCGGTCGGGGCATCAGGGCAATGCCTCCGCGAGTTACGATGCCCAGATTTGACTGGCTGAAAAGTCCTTCCACGATGGGGCCCGTTCCATATTTATAGGTATAACGGGTTTTGAGATTCTCAGGCCCGGCGGAGGTTCTGACTGTCGTTCCGTCGGCGAGCACGACTTCCAACCCGCAAATCGCACCGTAGTGATCTCCGTAACTGGTGTAGCCGACGCCCCTTTCCAGTGCGTTTCCCAAAACACTCGCTTTGGGAGTCGAGTCAGTTGCGTCCATCCATAGTCGGCTGCCGGTTTCTTTGAGATGTTGATTGAGTTGGTCCTGAGTGACACCGGGTTCGATCACCGCATATCCGAGTTCTTCATCAACCTCGAGAATTCGATTCATTCTCTGAAGAATCATGATGATCGCACCATCCCGGGCGGCGATGGTCGCGCCATATCCCCAGTTTTTTCCGGTGCTGTATGCCCAAATCGGTATATCAAAATTGGAGGCGGTGCGAACAATCTCCGCCACTTCCTCCGCAGAGGCCGGCAGGACCACAAACCGGCAGTTTTTCTCGAAGGGGATCGTATCCCGGCAGTAGGGATCCAGGTGATCCTGATGACCTAAAATATATTTCTCACCCACTATATGCTCCAGTCTCTGGTGGAGCGACTGCTCAGAGACCTGATTCATCGGATGACCACTTTTGATTTACCACTGAGCGCCGCTCCATAGGAAAGGAGTCGCGGGCAAGCCTGTAACGCCAGATTCATCACCGATCCGGTCGTCGGATTCATGGCAAGGTGGGCAAAGATGAAAGAGGAACGGACCCGGGTTCCGAAGCATTTGAGCCATTTCTTTTGATAGCTGTGAGCGACTTCCTGTTGAGAGGCGTCTTTACCCGCTGCAATCCACTCCTCTGAGAGCAGCCAGCTGGATTGCATGGCCAGCGTCACACCCTCGGCGATTACGGGATGAGCCTCCCCGGCTGCGTTACCGACTCGGAAAATTCCGTTGGTATAGGCTTTCCGGATTCCGGGGCGGATCGGACCGGTCGAGAGAATCTTGCCGTCGACGATTGCACCACCGTGGGCCTCCCGGTTGCCTCTGATAATTTCACAGACGTGATTTACCACCGCCTGACCGGGACTTTCTTTCGCAAATTTTTTCCGGATTTTGCTTAATTCATCTCGTCGCACACAGCATGAAAAGCTGAGCCGGTTGTCGTTAGTCTCGACAAGACCTCCGTATCCTCCGGTGAACACGAAAAGAGGCATCAATCCCGGCTTTAGATTTGCGTCTTTAAAGTACGCTTTAAAACCAAACAAATCGGAGGGTAAATTCTTTTTCGATTGGGGGAAAGACGGCAAATTCGAGGCGCCCCAGGATCCATGCGCACCTACCACAATTGGTGCGGTAATTAGCGATTCCTTACCGCTGTCATCTTTAATTGATATAGTTGAGCAACCGGGCTCGACATTGACTCCTGTCACTCTGGCGGGTTGAAAAGCCGTGGTGCCGTATTCGATCGCCCGATTCATCAATAGATTGTCGAGTTGATCTCTGCCCAGCGCGTTTCCCTTCATAAGAGGCTCTCCATTGATCTGAGGCATCTGACTGGAGATGACGTTTTCCCGGAAAAATACCGCAACATCGGTAACCGGAGGCCCCGCCGAATCATTAATTGCCTCGTGCAATCCCAAATCTTTAAACAGAGGCTGATTGGTAGCCGACAGAAACTCACCGCAAACCTTTCGCCGGGGAAAAGCCGATTTTTCAACTATAGCGACCTTCCAGCCCGCCCGCGCCATTCTCAGGGCAAAAGATGCCCCGCTGGCCGCACCGCCAATCACGGCTATATCAAAATGTTGCGAGTTCATAGCATGTAGAGAATTCGATAAGTCATTTCAGGGTCCTGTTACCGTTCAGTGAAGAAGGGTTACAAAATGAAATCAATAAAGGTAAAATATAAATTCAGTAATTACTATAAGTAATTGGTGCGATCTGGTTTTTTGAAGTTGAGGTTGCCTTGGTTCAACCCCGTTTCATATTGGCTCCCCGATTGGAATTATGATTTCTCCCTTGAAACCGTTCATTACGCTAACTTTACTTATTCTTTCAGTAAGCGTTGAAATTATTGGGCAGGAGCTAAAGACGGCGGACCGCGCCGATATTGAGGCCCGAATTGAAGCGCTGCAGTCCAGTGTCGATCCCGATGGCAATGTATTGGAGAATTATAAGCAGATTCTGGGGATTCTGGATCAAAAGGAGGAGATCGAAGTTCGGGTTCGTGATTTTAGAGCAAAACTGGATTCGCTCGATTCTGATCTGAAAGGTTTTCGCGATGAATTGAGCCAACTGGTCGCAAAGAAGCCTGAATTGCCGGGGACCCTCAAGGCTGCCGAGGAGGCGCTGGACGCAGCGAAGACCAGTCTGGATGATGCTGCCCGGACCATGGAAGTACTTTCTGAAAGGGAGAACGCGAATCGCGAAAGGCGCACGGAGTTGTCCGGCGAAATTCAAAAGGTAAAAGATGAGATCGCAACGATTCCGGCCACTCAATCGCTGGAAGAGGATGTGTCGGAGGCTGTTCGATCCCGAAACGAACTACAGAAAGCCCGGCTTGGTTCTCTTGAGAGCAGACTTCAGCTGCTGGAACTGGAGGATAGCTACCTCGAAAAGTCTCCGGTTCTCAACTCGGCCAAGAAAAATGTAGCGGCTAAGAAGTTGGATATCTATAGCAAATCTCACGCACTTCTCTCGGATCATGTAGCAAACCTGAGAAAAATAGATGCTTCGTCCACTCTGAAAGCCGCGGAACAGTCTTTGGAAGATGTCTCCAAAAGTTCCCAGACCCTCAAAACGCTGGCCCAGAAAAATGTGGAACTGGCCAACCGGAAGAGTGGCCCGGGCGGTGTCTCTGAGCTACTCACAAAAGCGACTGAGAATCTGGCAAAATCCGAGGCGGACCTCAGGAAGATCAACAGCCGGGTCGAAAGTGCCAGGGTCAGAACGGAAATTCTTGAAGCCAACGGTCTCTCGCTGGATTCGGAGACGGGTAATCTGCTCCGGCAGCAGCGTGCCGAGATGCCGGGAGGGCCGCTTTTGAAGAGCCGGATTTCAGAGTTGATCACAAAAGTCACGACGGCACATCTGGAACTTATTAAGCTGGAAGAAGAGCAAAGCGAATTTCTGTTACGAAAGAATCAAATTCTCAATAATGCCGCAGCTAACGGTATTTCGGGGGAGGGCAGCAGCAGCGTGCAGAATCTGATCGATACGCGAGAGGAATTGTATGAAGAGTTGGTGTCGAGTCAGCGCGAATATGTCAATGCGTTGGACAGCCATTTGAAGACCCTTCAGAACACGCGGGTTAAAGTCTTAAGCCATCAGAAGTTTGTTGATGAACGGTTACTATGGATTCGGAGTTCCTCATTCTATGGGCTTAACGCGTTGAAGGCGGACCTTTCCGGATTCAAAAAGATCGTAGTCGGTGACCTCGCCAAAAAGTGGTGGGACGCCCTGCTAAGCGATATGAAGGATGCCGGGCCTCTCTGGATTGCTTTTGCTCTACTCTGGGTGCTCTGGCGGATCTTCACTTCCCGGATAAAGAAATATATCGTTGAGTTGAATAAGGTTGCCCGGAGTCCGGTATGCACCCGGTTTTCACCCACTTTAAAAGCGGCGGTATTACTGGTACTACTTGCCGCGACTTATCCGGTCGTATTCTGGTTTTTCGGATGGCGGTTGCGTGACGCTGCTTTTAGCGAGGGATTAAATGCCGGATTGTTTACCGTGTCGATCTTCATCTTTCTTTTTCAGGGGGCGCGGCTCATGTCAGAGTCAGGCGGTTTTCTTCAGGCTCACCTCGGTTTTTCGAAAGAGCGATGCGCGCTGTTACACAACCATACTTCCTGGTTTATTTTTGTGTTCCCGATGCTGATTTTTCCAGCTGTGGTCCTCCTTGAATCGGACCAAATCGAAGTGTCCGGGAGAGGGTTCTTTATTCTGGCAACCCTGGTGATGGGGTTCTATCTCCACGAATTGTTTCTACCGAAAAAGCATTTTATACCTCTTAAAGTCAATCGGCAGTGGTTTGCCTACCCCGTCTATTTTGTTTCGGTGATGACCCCGGCTTTTCTCGCCCTGGGGGCGATATTCGGTTTTTTTCACTCGGCGTCTATACTTCGTGAAAAGATTGATGCCTCGATCTGGATTCTGGCTTTATCTGCTTTCTTCGTGGGATTTTTTCTCCGTTGGGTGCTCGTTTCACGGCGGCACGCCGCAATTACCGAGGCGATCAATAAACGAAACGCTCTGGCGGAGAGGGACGATGAGTTGGAAGAGGACGACGACCGATCGCTGGAGGAGATCAAAGCAGACGCAGCCGGGATTGTAGAGTTACAATTGCGGACCCGGCAACTGGCTCGTCTTATCGTGGTCACGGTGGCCGCGATTGCCTTGTGGTCGGTCTGGTCTTCAACCCTGCCGGCGCTGAATGTGCTCGACAGCATCGCGATTTGGGAATCGAAGGAAACCACTGCAGCCGTTTCCGATTCCTCAACCGGGGTGCCTTTGCTGCTGGACTCGAATGAGGGGGATACGGAAACAAAGGTGATTACCCGGGAGCGTGTCAGTTTGCAAAATTTGTTGTTTTCGCTGTTTGCTTTGTTTTTGACCGTGGTGGGGGCGCGGAATATACCGGCGTTTCTTGACCTGTTGTTTTTGAGGCGCTACTACACCAAACGGGGAGGAGCGTTTGCGATCACGACTTCGCTTCGCTATTTGATAGTTGCTTTTGGTACGGCATACGCTCTCGGGCACATCGGAATTGAATGGTCTAAAATTCAGTGGATCGCTGCGGCGATTACTCTGGGCGTCGGTTTTGGTCTGCAGGAGATTTTTGCCAATTTTGTGGCCGGATTGATCATCCTTTTTGAACGCCCTATTCGACTCGGCGATTATGTGACGTTGGGTGATGTCAGTGGAAGGGTGTCGAAAATTCAAATCAGGGCGACAACGATTATCGATTTCAGTAGTAAAGAATTGATTGTTCCCAATAAAGAATTTATTACGGGGCGTCTCATAAACTGGACTCTGACCGATCCGGTGATCCGGGTAGAGATACCGGTTGGGATCGCCTATGGCTCCGATACTGAAATGGCGAAGGAAATATTAGAGCGGGTCGGGCGCGAGAATGCTTTAGCATTGGATTCCCCGGAGCCTAAAGCGGTATTTCTCTCGTTTGGTGCGAGCAGTCTCGATTTTGAACTGAGGGTGCACATCAAAGGCTCCGAAAATTTAATGTCCGTCACGAGCCAGCTGCATTTCGCGATCGATCGGGCCTTCCGTGAGGCGG
Source organism: Verrucomicrobiales bacterium (assembly GCA_029213005.1). GTDB lineage: Bacteria > Verrucomicrobiota > Verrucomicrobiia > Verrucomicrobiales > DEV007 > Arctic95D-9. The sequence goes on along the minus strand of JARGPI010000010.1, from coordinate 200,341 downwards.
GCGTCGAGATCCCGTTCCCTCAACGAGACATCCATATCCGGACGGCTCCGCAAACTCCGAAGATAGAGATCGTGCCGGATTCAGACCTGACTTAATGAAAATCTCAAGAAAGCGTTTCAGGAAGAAACCGGGAGGACCTCCGGGCGAGGCTGTGTTCATTGGAGAAGCTAGCGAACAGGCTTTTCGTATAGAGTTGATGACTTATCAGGAGTCCTCCTCAAGTCGGAGAAGGATTGATAAGGTAGAGGATCTGGCGGGGGCGGTTGCGAAGGATCAAAAAGCCTGGATCTATGCCTCGGGTATTCATCAAGTCGAAGAAGTCGAGATCCTGACTGATCATTTGAAGCTGGATAAACTAAGCCTTGAAGATATCCTCAACACCGATCACCGGCCCAAAATTGCATTTTTCGATGATCACATCCTGATCATTCTGAAAGTGCTTGATCCGTCGCTTCCCGGCGAAGTTCACCATATGTCTCTGGTTCTGATGAAAGACCGGGTGGTGACGTTTTCGAATTGTCCAATCGAGTTTTTTGCACCGGTTCTGGAGCGAATGGAAAATGACACAAGCCGGATCCGCCGGTTCTCCAGTGACTATCTGGCCTGGGCAATTATGGATTTGATCGTCGACCACTACCTGATTATTTCGGCAGAGCATGAAAGTATCCTCGATGAGTTTGATGACCGGTTACTCGAAGCCTCGGCTGAAATCGATTCCGCCCGTCTATTCTCTTTTAAAAGTCAGGTAAACAAGCTGCACCGACAAATCAGACCGGTGAGGGAAATTGTTCATCATTTGAAACGATCCGACAGCCCTATTCTGACAGCGGAGACGAGGCCGTTTTTTGATGATCTTTTCGATCATATCATCCACGTCATCGAGGATTCCGAGCAACTCAGGGAGCAGGCGACTGAAATACGGGATTTCTATCTGGCGACGGTTAATAATCGGATGAATGAGGTCATGAAGATGCTGACGTGCTTTTCCGCTATCTTTCTCCCGCTGACTTTCCTCGTTGGCGTCTACGGAATGAATTTCACTCACATGCCCGAATTGGATTGGAAATGGTCTTATCCGGCGATCTGGGTTCTGTTTGTCACTTCCGCACTGTTTCTTCTTCGGCTGTTCAAGAAAAGGAATTGGCTGTAGCTCAGGAATTGTGCATGGAGGGATGTGCATTCTGCCCGAAATTGATGATCTGAGGAAATAGGTCGCTGGAGGTGCGTTTTGTTTAACTTATTATTAGTCAGTGTGTTACTTGATGTGTTTGCCTGTTTGGTATGGTTCGCGCTTTTACAGAACCCAGAAAATAACTCAGGGCGATTCCAAGAGGGCATCGCTTGAGATTTAATAAAAGAAACAGAAAGAAAACATCATGATAGGTACAGCAATTACATTCTTCGTTATTGGTCTCATCGCAGTCGCACTTGGATTTGGCGGAGTCGGAGGTTTAGCTCTCAACATCGGTTGGGTTCTCCTCGCAATTGGAGTCATCCTGTTCATCATCAACGCGATTTCCGGTCGCCGGGTCGTCTAGAGAGACATATTTCAAATAACTTCGGGGAAGGTCCGGCTTGCATCGCGAGTCGGACCTTCCCTTTTTCAGCTTTCACCAATCTTCGGTTTTGAAAGTGTCGAGCCAGTGCTCCAGAAAAAACTGGTGATTGTTCGGCTGGGTAAAAGGGGACTCGCCGGAGAGCGGACGCAGAGAACTCGTCATCTGGAAGCTGACCAGAACAAAAATTACCATCCATAGCTTAAGGTAGAGGGGGCGCTCACAGGTTTTCGACAGAGCTCGTAAACTTCGCTGCAAACCCATTCCGACCGCAACAGTGTAGAAGAACAGCATCAAGGTTTGGAAGATCTCCTGTGAATTTGTCGATTCGGATATGATCCAGCCAATTGGTGCCAGAGCCAGCAACACCATTCCTATAGTAGCGAGAGTGATCAGGATCTGAACCACGGTATTTCGGAAGGTAAAATCGGCTCCGGAGAGATTGGTTAAAATATACAGACCGGGCAGGGTGATCATACCAGCTGCGATTCCCCCGAAGAGGATTTTTGCCGGGGCGTAATAAATCGGGGCCTCCCCGGAAAAACCACCGATAACCAATCCTGACATCCCGAAGCCGAGTGCGGTTATTAAAAAGAGCTGGGAGGTAAGACGAAAGAACGACACCGGTTCAGCGGTCGGCAGAAGCTTCGCCGGATCTTTTAAAAGCGCTTCGGAGACGCTTAGCAACTTTGAAGGATGAGCCATGAACCAAAGTTCCTGACGCATTCGAAGTTATGATGAAAGTAATGTGAAAACGGCGTGAAAATCCCTCGCAGAATTCACTTCAATTCCTCTTTATATTGCCGCAGTGCTTCCGAAACCTGATCGGCCACATTCGTGTAGACTTTAGCAAAGGGGGGCACGAACCAGGGATAAGCACCGATAACATCATGGAGAACCCGGATCTGTCCTGAGCAATGAGGTCCCGAACCGATTCCGATCGTGGGAGCCGATATTTCTTTGGTGATCAGAGTGGCGATATCGGTCGCCATGCTCTCCAAAACGATCATCGCGACGCCGGCGTCGGTCAGCGCATGGGCCGACTCCAGTAAGATGCGGCTTTCCTCATCCGTCTTTCCTTTTTTCTTATAGCCGCCTTCTTCACGAACCCGCTGGGGTAGCATCCCGAGATGGCCCACCATGGGGATATCCGCCTCAACCATTGCCTTAATTTTCTCAATCTGCCGTAGACCGCCCTCGATCTTTACAGCGTCGGCACCGGCCTCGATCAGGCGCATTCCGTTTTCGACCGATTCGGAAGGGGTCCGGTAGGTGTTAATCGGAAGATCCGCGATGAGAATCGCATTTTTAACTGCTCGAGCCACAATCTCGGTGTGATACACCATCTGATCCAGGGTAACTCCGGTTGTGTCCTCCATACCGGCAACCATCATTCCCAGCGAGTCACCTACCAAGATGACATCGATCCCGGCTTCGTCAGCGAGGCGCCCCATCGGATAATCATAGGCCGTGATGGAAGAAATCGGCCTTGCTAGCGACGCGACTCTCCCCGCTATTTGCTCTACCCGGGATACAAAAATTTGACTCATTCTTCCCTAACTATCGACGCCCCGATAATCCGGTCAAAAGCCAAATCAGTCATTTTTTTCTAAAATAGTTTTGATAAAAATTATAAATACCATAATGTATTTATGTCATCAGCAGCGAGAGTTGAGACCCGAAACCATTTTGACAGACATGACTATTTCAGAGAAAAGAACGATTCACCACGGTGCTCCATTTTTTGGACTCGGAGTGGAGCGTGTCGATTTTGAATTCACCGCCCACAAACGATACGATGAAAAAAGAAAGCCGGTCAGGAAGACCAAAGATGGGCGCAATAAGGATCAAAATTTTTATCCTCTGAGGATTAAGTCGAAGTCACGACTTAACGATTTTCAATAATCTCGAAATACCCAAGACGAGAAGGATTCCATCGAAGCCGACACGAAACAGAAACACAAATTCTAAGCCGGATAAACGACACTGAGTCTTTAAAGCTCAAAGCGGTTCATCCTAAAGAATTGCCAATCTGGAGTTGTGAAACCCCGATAGCGTCTCAGGCCGAAGAAAGACACGAAACCTAACAATTTGTCCCAGGTGGACAATGGTGAAGATGGATGCAACGAGGGCGAAGCTGGGAAGCTTCGCCCTCACTTCGTTGTATGGCTGCAGGTTTGGCAAAGTCTCAGGTAAGAAGCAGGATTACGAGAAGCATTGCGATGAGTCCGATCAGCGCACCCAGCAGGCTGCTTAAAAGCGGATGTTCGGCCAACCAATGATCCCATTTTATTTTTCCCATTTATAGTATTTTTAGTTACCTCCTTACTCCCTTAGGTTTAGGTTCCTGCCGTTTTATTATTTAATTGTCCTAACAAAGTTCAAATTTCAGTCGTGAACCAGGCGGGGATTTTGGTATTCTATTTTTTCCCGACGGGCCCTGGCACTCTCTTTTTTTGGATGTGAAGACTCCAAAGTTGAATTACGATGTTAATCGTCGTTTATGGTTTGGGTTCCATCCCTCATCAGGAACATCAATGAACATTGAGAACAGGCTCAAACTCTTCCGGACTGAAAAGACCAAAATTTTGGGCTTCGGTCGTTCTCACCTGCGAAGTGTTGAACTGGCGAGACGGCTTGAGACCGATGTGGAAAAGAAAATCCGCAAAGCGAAGCGGGATTTCAGCAGTAAGCAGGCCTTTTACTTCTATCTGTGGGACGTCGTAAAAGAGCGCGGCGACGAATTGCTCCGGCGGGAGCATTTTCAGTTCCGGGTTTTTGATGATGGCACGGTGGAGTTTCTCGACCAGAATTTTATAAAGAGACCGGGCAACGGCTTTTCCACTCGATATGAGGACGTAGCCACCGAAATGGAGGTTCTTCCGGAAAAGGTGAGAGCAGTTCTTCAGTTGCATTACCAAAGTGGACTCGGTTGCAAGGCGATCAGTAAGCGGATCGATCTCCCGGTGGAAGAGGTTTACCAACTTTGGCAACACAGCCTGATTTACCTCTGGGAAGCTCTCCAGAACGGTGAGAATGAAGACTTCAAGGAACAGGACGATGAAGCTTTCTGGACACTGGCATTAAAATACCTCGATGGAACCGCGAGCGAGAAATTTGTGGCCGAGCTGAATAGCGAAATTCACGTCAGTAAAACACGGACCAAACAGTATAACGATCTCCGGATGATCGACGGGATTATGATCGGGTTTGGGAACCTCGATCTATGGCCGAAATGTGATTTGGTAGAGGAAACCAGCGTCAATCCCGCCAAAAAGTTGCTGCCGGCAACGAAAGCACTCCGGGGGCCGGATGAGGTGGAGAAAACGCGAAAAGACGAGCCACCTCAATTTGCGATCTGGGCCCTTGGATTTCTTGCTACGTTATTTGAGAAGTCAGGGAGAATTGTCGAAAAGCTTACCCCGAAAAAACGGGGGAAGGAGACTCCGAAACAGGCAGCGATTCCCGCTCAGTCTCTGCAGGCCCCGGCTCCGGAGGTAGAACTAGCGAAAATCGAGGAGCCCGAAGCCGAAAAGCCCGAGCCGAAGCCGCCGGTGGAAAACGAGCGGGTTCTCGCTAAAAAGGAGTTGGATGGTTCCCGTCGTCATGGCGTTCTGATCGATAACAAACCGAGACTGCCTAAAATATCGGTCAACCCGGTTTTGTTGAGGAGGCTCGGGATCCTCGCTCTGATCGGGTGTGGTGTTGGGCTGCTCGCCCTGGTCGCGAAAAATCTGGGAATTGATACGGGGCGGACTTCGCCCGCGCCGACGGTGCTCCGTTCATCGGAAGTCGAATTTCTCGGGGACACGGAATGGGATGGAAAAGTCCTGAAGCCGGGCAGTTATCACATGGCAGGTGGAACGCTGTCGCTTCACACCGCTGATTCGATTGGTCTGCTAATTGAAGCGCCTGCTCAATTCGAGATTGTCTCCGGTCATCAGTTCAACATTAAAGAAGGTCGAGTGGTGGCAACGGTACCGGCGGCGGCTCCCGCCGGGTTTGAAATTGAAAGCAGTCGTTTTCGATTCTCCACTACCGAGGGTGAAATCGCGGTGATCTCTGATGATCAAAGCATCGAGTTAATGGTTTTTTCGGGTGAGGGGACTCTTTTGGAAAGTGACCGGAAGGTCGGACCCGGTGAGGGACTGCGGTTTTTCGATATCGGGGAGCCCGAAGCGTTTGTCGCCCGGGATGAAGCCCACCGGCTTCCCGATTCGATTCCGGTGGTGTCCCCGGCAGCCTACGGCGGTAATCTGGTAAAGAATCACAGTTTTGAAGTGGGCTTGTTGAGTCGCAGCTGTAAAACGGAGCGGCTGTATCGTGATATTCCGTTGGGCTGGAAGGCGGGGTGGCAGAAGGATGGAATTTGGACCGACGCTCTGGAGCAGCATTCAGGAACGGTTCGCATCACCGATGCCATTGGCGGTCTCCCGACACCGGTGGACGGGGAAAGATATCTCTGGGTGAACCACGGTTTCATTACTCAGGAGATTGACCAAATGGTTCCCGGTGCGGAATATGAACTCTCTCTGCAGGTCGCCTCACACCGGAATCTGGGCCCGGGCGCGGGCCATTTGGTGCGTCATGTGGGCGGAAATGTCTTTCAATTCGGAATCTGGTCGGGAAGCGAATGGATAGCCGAAACCTCGGGTCAACTACAGGCGGGGCAGCCCTTTCAGGAGATGAAAATGAAATTCAGTTTTCCGGAGAACAGTCTCCCCGGAATGGTTCCGGTTCTGATGTTGAAAGGGGAAACCCGGATCTTTTACGACGACGTCGTTTTGAAGAAACTCTAGGTCGGGAACTGCCACGTCACCGGCACTTCGCCACGGTGATTGAACCGGTTCACATAGGCTACTCTGCCGTTTCGGGCGCCGAATTCGTGAACTTCCTTGGTCACTTTCACGTCGTAGCAGCAATACTCGGCCACCTCGCGGTATTTGCCCTGGCGCCACCATTTGATCGCATCGGTTCCCACCGCTGACTTGCCCTGACCGAGACAGGCACTCGCGACGGCATCCAGTTTGGGGCGGTGTTCGAGTTGCTTCTCCAGATCCAGCATCAGATCCAGATTCGAGGTCTGCTCCTTCAAGTCGAGGATGGTATAGCCCATCAGGACTTCGTAATCGAAGGAGATATGATTGTAGCCTACGACCAGATCGGCATTGAGTAACTCCTCGATCAATTCCTGGACATCGTCCTCGGTATAAATCCGATAGTTTCCCCGTGCGGTGCTGTAAGTGACACCGACCGACATCAGCATATCGGCCTTTTTATCCCATCCCCCGACATCGTTCGCGGAACGCTGGGTTTCGAGATCGAAATAAACGAAATTCTGCGGCATTTATCGAGTTCGGCTCAGGAAGCAAGATTAGACCATCACGTTGGGGCGGAAAAGATCCCATTCGATATCGGCAAAGATCGGATACCGTTTTTCGAGTTCATCAAGCGGAGCGATATCGCCGAAGGAGGTGCAAATTCCCCAGACCACGTCAAAAGCGTCGAGGTAGCCGCGAACTTTTGCCTCCGCATAATCGTGGGAAGCCTCGTTGTTCAGCAGAAAGCCCCAGTCACTGGCCTGTGCCATGAGAAGATCCCGTGACAGTTGCCGCAGGCAGCGTTCCCGGTGATCGATTCGTTCCTGCGACATGCCTTCACGACTTTCCTGATGAGTTTGCACCATCCGGCACAGCTTCGTGCCGCGATCATAAAGATCAGCATTGATCCAGTTGTTGTTCTCGCTCATCCAGGTTTCGAAAAACCCGCCTTCACCCCAGGATGACGAGACCGGCATGGCCTGAGGCAGATTGGTGGCGATTGCATCGTATTCACTCGGAGTGGTAAACTCAAAGTCGCTGCGTTCCGCCGCTTTCCGGAAGATCCGGTTCAAGAATTCAACTCCTTCAAACCACCAGTGTCCAAAGAGAGACGCATCGAAAGCACAAACCACAATCGGTTGCTCAATTCCCTGAGAATCAAGCGAAGCGAGTTGAGCGCCGCGGCTGTTGATAAAGTGAACGGAATTTTCCTCCAACGCCTGGTGAGCCAGAGTGAGGTCGTAGATTTCCTTTTTATCCATCGCACTTCCCGTGCGGCGGAAAAATTTGAGTCCTGTGAAGCGCCGGATTTCCGATCCGTCGAGATATTCCTCGAGAAGTCCCATCGGTGCTTCGATTCCGATATCGCGGAAGTAATCCCGATACCGGGGATCCGCCGGATAACCCTCTTCCGCATTCCAAACGTGCTGACTGGCATCGTTGTCGCGGCTGAAAACCCGGAGGCCGTCGATGGTTTTCGCGGGGCGGTGCGGGAAAATCTTTTTGCCGTTGTTGACGTGGGTCAAACCATGTTGTTCCACCAAAGTCCACTCGATGCCCTCTTTGACGAGAAGGTTACTCAGTGCCGGAGCAAAGGCGCATTCCGGAAGCCAGAAGCCTTTCGCGCGGTAACCGAAAGTTTTCTCAAATTCGGAGAGTCCCACCCGGATTTGGGAGGTAACAGATTCCGGCACCTTCATCAGAAGGGGCAAAACCCCGTGGGTGGCGGCTGAAGCGGTCAACTCGACGTGACCCGATTCATGAAGGTCGCCAAAAGCTCCGACCAGATCGCAGTTAAATTTGTCGACGTAGAGTTCTCTCAGTCCTTCGAAACGCTCCAGATAAAACTTCGCCAGATCGGTGAAGCCGGTCGATTCGCCTCGTTCCAACTCGTCCTGACAAAGCTTGATGGTGCGGTCAAAATAAGCGAGCGCCCGACGGGTCATCAACCGGTCCCTCAGCATATACAGAAGCGGCGGCGACATATTGATGGTCACCTTCATCGGAACCTCGTCCTCCCGCAGTTGATACAACATGTCGAGGAGCGGCACATAACATTCTGCCACTGCCCCGAAGAGCCAGTCTTCTTCCAGACAGCGTTCTTCTTCCGGATTTCTGACCCAGGGAACGTGTGCGTGCAGGACTAGTGAACAGTATCGGCTCATGAGAAGTTAAGGTTTTGCAACATCATCAAAGTAATGAATGCCAGAATAGCTAAGAGAATTCTCCCGAAACTCAAGGGCGGATGCTTGACCTTCAAGTCAAGGATCTGGTCCCACGGGCATATTCCTCTAGTCATTAATCTGACGAACGAAAACGTCATCGTTGCGAATGTAAGTAAAGAAAAATAAAATAGCCCCACACCTAAAATGTAAACTAAAAAAGATCTGTAAATACTCGAATATAAGGAAAGTTTTGATCCTGAACTACTTACGATGTGAATTCCGAACAATGCTTTACCCGGCGTTGTTCCAAAAACGCTAATCATTATACTTTCTATGACATGCCAGATCGGGATCGAGTAGATCACCATCTTCATGAGTTGGCGATACTCATCACTTTCGGCAAGTTCGTAAGACTTTGCCATTAAGTCAGAAATGGACGCTCCTGAATCCACTTTGGGTATTTCGAACTCGGAGAAAATCACCACGATGACGAGAACCACGGTGTAGTCAAAATACCGTGCCCAGAAACGAGTCAGTGGTCTCACTTCGTTAGCCACCGGAAACTTACGTTTCGTCGGAGCCGGTGTTTCGGGAAGCGGTGGAGCGGTCGCTTCAAGTTTCTCCCTCTCAAGTGCTTGTAATGTAGATTGCAGTGAGGGGATTTCCGAAGCCGGAAGCCAACTATCCATACCCTGATGCCACAGCTTTTCTTCCGGAGAGACTTCGCCTTCGCGAAGCATTTCCACCAGTTTAAACTGTGAGAGGGGACCGACTTTTGCGCCGGATTTTGCCAGGTAATACTCCATTGATGAGCCAAAAAACTAAGACAGCACTGCTAATCCGGTTCTGGCTACTTGGCAAGGTAATGAAGTACGACTCTGCGGAGAGACCGTACCCTGTACGGTTTAGAAGTGTACAGGGTACAATTGAGAAAATTTAGTAAAGCACTTCGAAAAGCTCGACATCAAACATCAAAGTCTGATTGGGGCCGATTTTCGGCGGGCTGCCCCGGTGGCCATAGGCGAGGTTGGGCGGGATCGTAAAACGATACTTGGCGCCCTCTCTCATCAAAGCGATCCCTTCCTGCCAGCCCGGGATGACCTGTTTCAAGCCAAAGACGGCGGGCTGACCGCGCTGCACGCTGCTGTCGAATACGGTTCCGTTCGGCAGATAACCGTGATAATGAACTTTGACCCGGTTATACATTCTGGGTTTCTCGCCGGTCCCCTGACGGAGAATTTCATACTGGAGTCCGGAGTAAGTGGTCTGAACGCCGTTCTTTACCGTCGGTGCTGCGGGAGCGGGAGCCGCAGCGGTCTGCGGGGCCGGTGCGCTGACACTCTGTTCCGCTTCCGGATAGGATGCTGGAGGAGCACTCGGGCTGTTGGCCTGCGCTGGCTCTTCTTTCTGCCGGGTCAGGCAGCCGGAAACAGCAAAGCTGAAGGTTAGGATGGCGAAGGGAACGAGTCTGCAAATCATCCCAGAAAACTTCGCACCTTTCAAGTTTCTGTAAACTGAAATCGAGACTGCTGTGCGGTGTTTTCTAGCCTATGACTGCCCACGGAATCCACCCGTGATGCAGGATCGCGAGGAGGAGGGTCACTACGAGGGTGGCGCTCAAGGTGGAATAATAGACCGCAGCCGCCGCAAATCGACTGTCAGCTCCAAATTCATACGCCAAAAGAGCGGTGTTGACCGCCGTGGGCGAGGCGGCTCCCACAATGAGAATCGCAGCGAAGGTTCCGCTGATTCCCAAAATCCAGGTTAGGGCGATGGCGATCACCGGACCGCCGAGCAGTCGGATACCAAGCGCCCAACCGAGCCGGCCCACCGGTTGGGGAGGTTTGGTTTTGGAGAGCTGGACGCCCAGAGTGAGCAGGGCGAACCCGAGGAGCCCGTCGGCCACATAGTTGATCGGTTTCCAAATGAAGACGATATCGTCGAGCGGATTTCCCAGCACCCGGAAAAGGATGGCTGCTGTGATCGCATAGACCGAAGGCTGTCTGAAAACCGGGATGACTTTTCGCCAACCGGCGTTGACGGCTTCGCTGTTGGTCGAGTTGGCGAGGAATACTCCTACCGTAAAGTTGGTCAGATTCATCGTCGCGAGCACGAAAACCTGCAAAACGCCACCCTGTTCGGGGAAGGCGAGGGTCAAAAGCGGGATGCCCCAGTTGCCCGAGTTGTAAATCATGGTGCTGAGCTGCAGCGCCGCTCTTTCTTCGGGGCGGTACCGGCAGAAAAAACTCGTCAGCGAGGAAAGCGCGCCCATCGAGAAGATGATGCACAGGGTAAAGAACATCACCAACAATCCGGTTTTACCCGGGATAGTCGATGTTGACAGGCGAACCAGAATAAAAGCGGGGACAAACAGATAAATGTTGAGTTTGACCAGGGTCCGGAGGTCAAAATCAAATTTCCGGTCCAGTGCCCAGCCCAGAAAAATCAGAGCCAGGATGGGCAGGCAAACGCCGGTAAAAATTTCGAAAATCTGATACATTCGGACGCCGCTGAGGCGCCCGACGTTTCACGAAGGCAATCCACTTGTAAAGCGGTGACTCAGGTTTCGTTTACCCAAGTTCTTTGATGCATTGATCGATGTAGATCCGTGATTCGTTGAACAACTCTGTGATCGAATCGACGCTTTCCAAAACGGGGATTCCTCTCGGTGTCGGGTGCATGAATATTTCACCAACACCGTCAAAGTCGATGTATTTCAAAGCTCGCATCAGGATCACGTAATCGAGAGTGCCACGACCGGGCATTTGCTCGAGCTCGACCTGCTTTTGCAGCTTGTGGAAGGCGCCGTCGCCGTATTCCTGAAAATAAATGAAGGGCAGGTTGGCTTTGCCGAGCTCCAGAATCAGTTCCGGGATTTTTCCCATGTGATCCTTGAGATGGTGGGGGGCAAAAGCCAGTCCCATCGCCGGATGACGATTGAATTCCCCGAAATAGCGAATCGCATCGGGCCCGGAAATCAGTTGATCGCTATGATTCTCGATCGCGATGGTCAAACCGTGTTCCGCGGCGGCGTCAGCGTGTGGTTTCATCGCTTCGATGAACTCCGACACGGCGGATTTCAATTCTGCGTTCTTTAATTCTCTTGTCTTTGGACTGCCCGCGACAAGGATTTTTCCGCCGAGCTGCTTCAGAATCGGCATTTCCGGTTGGAGGCCGAAACATCCCAGAGGGTAGCGAGTCGATGCGACCACCTTGGTCCCGGTCTCAGCCAGCATCTCCCCAAAGGCCTCGATGCCCATTTGATCGATTTCCTCACGCTGAGTGCCGTGTGGTTTTCCCCAGATATCGATCCCGATAGATCCGGTGTGCTCCACTTCAGGAAGGATTTCGCTCAACTTCATGTCCCCGTACAATGCGGTGGCGAGCACGTAGTCGATTTTAAATTTTTCCCCTTCGGCCGCTTGGAGGATTTGGGGGATTGATGAGGCAGTTCCGGCGGCTGCGATCGATTTCAGACAGTCTCTTCGATTCATAGTTGGATCAGGAAAAAATGATTAAGTTATGTAAGATAACTCAATCAATCGCTCCAGTCACCTGTTTCATTTCCAAACCGGTCGATCCGGTTTTCCGGATTTGGATCAAATAATCACTCCGTTTCTGGTCCGGGGAGAAGCTCTGCCAGCGATTGATATTCTCCGGATGGGTCAGGCGGGAGAAAAGAGCCCGCTTAATCCGGGATTTTTCGACCCACATCGTCCCGTAACCGCTTGTTCCATCGGTGTTCTTGAGATTACTCGACCAGACTTGAATCGATTTGCCGTCGGAACTGGTTCCCAAATAAACGACGAGATGGCCGCTTTCGCCTTTCCCGATGTTTTCATTCCAGAAAATTTTCAGGAAATCCCCCGGGCGGGCTTTTTCGAAGCTGGAAAAGTTAACCCCGAGCCCCAATCGCTGAAAGAGGACGGCGGTTCCGGGGCCGTCGGCATTCCAGTGCCCGAATATCCCGATTCCATCCAGTTTGCCCATGATAACGCTGTTCTGGTCGCCCACATCGGCGATCTCTTTGATCACTGATGGCGCCAGATCGAGCTGTCTGGCGTCCTGAAGCCGCTCCAGAGTTTCGGCGAAGAGCAAATAAGTCGCGCTGGAGCAAAAGCTGAGTTGCCGGGCTTTCCGGGGCTCAACCTTCAATTTTTTTCCGAAGCCGCCGGTGTCGATCGCCTCATTGAGATCAACCACGGTGCGGAAAAGGTCATCGAACTCCCGCCCTTTGTTGCCTTTTTGATACTTCGCGTAGGAACCCGCCGGAGGCATTGCCGAGATCGTGTCGACAATGAGTTGATTGTAATCCTGAGTGGAGCCCAATCGCGGCAGGAAAAGGAGGATGGCAAAAAATGATAAAACCTTCATAACAACCGTGAAACGACGTCCCGTGACGCCGTTTCTCCTCCAAAAAACGCAGTGAAGTCTGCGAAACTTAGGCTGCAGCTTCTAAATCCGCGATCGATTCGATGAGATTATCGATCGATGCGCAATCGTGAACGGAAGCGATCGATGCACTGCGATCGATCCGTTTCATTAAGCCGCTGAGCACTCCGCCCGGTCCGATTTCGATGAAATTGGTATCTCCGTCGGCGATAAATTTGCGGATGCTGTCGCTCCAGCGAACCGATCCGCTGACCTGACGAACCAGAGTTGAGCGAATATCTTCGGGAGCGGTCACGAGGTCCGCATCCACATTACAAACCAGGCGAATTTCCGGCTCTTTCACATCGAGCGCGGCGAGAGCGGGAGCCAGTTTTTCCTGAGCTGAAATCATCAGGCGGGAGTGATAAGCGCCGGCGACATCCAGCTCTTTCGCGATTCTGATGCCGAAATCTTTGGCCCGTTCGATGGCCAGAGCGACGCCCTCTTTGGTTCCGGAAACCACGATTTGTCCGGGAGCATTGTAGTTGGCAACGTCGATGTTGCAGGCGGTGGCGAGTTCTTCAACCTTCTCGTCCTCAGCACCCATCAGAGCGGCCATGGTGCCTTCGGTGGTCGAAGTTGCCTCTTCCATGAAGCGACCTCTCTTTGCAACGAGATCCAGTCCGGAAGCAAAGTCAAAGGTGCCGGCTGCAGCGTGCGCGGTAAACTCTCCAAGAGACAGACCGGCGGTCCCCACGATATCAAGATCGGGCAGTTGATCCCTGAGGATTTCGAGGCAGATGATGCCATGGACAAAGAGAGCAGGCTGACAGCGTGATGTTCGAGTCAATTCCCCGGAAGGGCCATTGAACATGACGTCACTTAAAGAGAAGCCTAATTGTTCATCGGCTTGAGCCATGCGCTCAGCTGCGATGGGGTATCGCTCGACCAAATCCCGGCCCATCCCAACTGACTGGGCACCCTGACCGGCAAACAAAAGAACTGCGGAATTTCGTATCATATCGGTCCCTCAATTCACCACTGATACGGTCCCGCGCAACGCCTTTTTTTATCTCACTGGTCGTTCAACCAAAATCGGGCCGTCTCAGTGACGCCGTAAATGGTTTCTTCAAGCGACAAATCGTCGGTGGAAATTGTAAGATCGGCGCACTGGGCATAGGAATCCTGGCGGGCCTCAAGCAGATCCTGAATCGTTTTCAGCGGGTTTTCGGTTTTTAAAAGCGGGCGGTCGAAATTCCGGCGCACTCTCTCGTAAATCACTTCGGGGCTGGCTTTTAACCAAATGACGTGTCCGCCGTTTTTCAGGATCGGGAGATTGACCTCCTGCGTCACGATTCCTCCGCCCGTGGAAATGATCTGATTTTTCACCTGCGTGATTTTTTCGAGGACCGCCGTTTCAATTTTCCGGAACTCGGCTTCACCCACGTCTTCGAAGATCTCCTGAATCGATCTCCCTTCCTGTTCCACGATAAAGGCGTCGGTGTCGACAAATTCAAAGTTAAGGCTCTGTGCAACCCGTTTGCCCACAGTGGTTTTTCCGGTTCCCATAAAACCGATTAAAATTATGTTCTCTGTGCTGTTTCCAAAATCGCTCACGATTTCCGAGCATAAGCCGAGATTTCATTCTTTGACAAGCAATGGTCAAAGTTCCTGACCGCTCGTTTTCTCTCCTGGAAAAAATAATAGATTTTCAGAGCTGATTGCAGGACGGTTGGGATATGTCCAAACACATCGGAATTCTGACCAGCGGAGGAGACTGCCCGGGCCTCAATGCTGCTATCCGCGGTATTGCCAAGGCCGGAATCAAAAACTTCGATATGAAGTTCCTCGGATTTCGGAATGGATTCCGGGGGCTGGTGCAGGATCGCACCCAGAATATCGATCAGGAAATGCTCTCCGGAATTTTGACTGATGGAGGGACCTTCCTCGGGACGAGTCGGGATAAACCTCACAAGATGCCGGTCGGGGGAAAGAATCTCGATATGACCGATACGATTATCGAGACCTATGAGCGACATCATCTCGATGCTTTGGTCTGCCTCGGTGGCGGGGGAACTCAGAAAAATGCGCTCCACCTGAAGAAAGCCGGTCTCAATGTGGTCACTCTACCGAAAACGATCGATAACGACGTGGCGATGACCGATATCACCTTTGGCTTCGATACCGCTCTCGGTATCGCGACGGAAGCAATCGACCGCGTTCATTCCACCGCGACCAGTCACGACCGGGTCATTGTGGTGGAAATCATGGGACACCGCGCGGGGTGGTTGGCGCTCGAGTCGGGTATCGCCGCAGGTGCTGACGTGATTTTGATCCCGGAAATTGCCTACGAAATCGAATCCGTAGTCGAAGCGATCAAGGATCGGAAACGCGCCGGAAAGCATTTCAGCATTGTCGCTGTGGCCGAAGGAGCCATGACGCGTGAGCAGGCGACTACGATTGAATCGTTGCTGGAACAGAAAGCGAACGCTTCAAATAAATCGGAAAAGTCGGAGATCTCAAAGCAGTTGTCTGATTTTCACGACGAACATGTGGCGCACACTCAATACCTTACCCGGGAGCTTGAAAAACAGACCGGCTGCGAATCCCGCCTCACAATTCTCGGCCATATTCAGCGCGGCGGAACGCCTTCGCCGGTCGATCGGGTGCTGGCGACGCAATTGGGAACCACCTGCGCCAAATACCTTGCCGATGGTGGTCACGGTGACATGATGTCGATCCGGGGGCAGGAAGTGGTTCCAGTCGCTCTGGAAGATGTCGCAGGGAAAAAGAAGCTGGTTCCCACCGACCATCCACTGGTTGAAACGGCGAGATTACTCGGCACCAGCCTGGGAGAATGATTTAGAAAAGAAATGGTAACCGAAATACTCCATACTGATAACGAAGTCGACGCTCGCGAAGCGGTCAACCGGGCTGTGGCAACGCTTCAGGCTGGCGATGTCGTCGCGCTGCCCACTGAAACGGTCTACGGCCTCGGGGCTGATGCGCTTGATCCCGCCGCTGTCGAAAAGATTTTTGAAGCCAAAGAACGGCCTCACTTCGATCCGCTTATTGTGCACCTTCCGCACAAGAACGCTTATCTCGAAATCGCGGAAGTGCCGTCTGAGGTCAAACACACCATCGTCCAGCTCGTCGAGACCTTCTGGCCTGGTCCGCTTACGATTTTACTGCCTAAAAAAGGCATCGTGCCGGATATCGTGACCGCAGGGTTACCGACGATCGGAGTTCGGATGTCGGAGCATCCCGTTTTTAAACGGATTGCGAGATCTTTCGGGCGACCTATTGCGGCTCCCAGTGCGAATCGTTTTGGCTGCCTCAGCCCCACTTCCGCCGAAGCGGTTCTGGATCAACTCGAGGGAAAGATTCCGCTGGTGATCAACGGGGGCGCTTGCTCTCGAGGTCTCGAATCAACCATCGTGAAAGTGTTGCCACCTGAAAAAGGTCCCAAACCGATTATCGAGATTATTCGTCCCGGTCCCATTACCGAAGAGGATTTGAAAAAGTTCGGGAAAGTGGTTTTTGCGGAGCGAAATGCCGCTGTGGAGGATAATGCTCCGGAAGCTCCGGGGCAGCTTTTGTCTCATTACGCTCCGAGAACCCGGCTTCGTCTACTCGATAATCCGTCGGATTTTTCTCCAGAGGAGGGCAAAAAGTACGGTCTGCTCAGCTATCGGGGGCAGGAGAAAGACGGCTATATCAATCTCCACGATTGGGACGAGATCAGGGTGCTCAGTCCCGGGTCGGGACGTGTTGCCGAAGCGGGAATCCGCTTTTTCAGTTCGATCCGTGAGCTGGACGACCTTTTTCTCGACGAAATTATCTCCGAGCCGATGCCGGATCGAGGGGTGGGGAAGGCAATGTTGGAAAAACTTCGGAAAGCTTCCTATGAATCGTAACCGGGGGCGCCCTAGTCGCGTCTGACCCGGTAAGTACAGTGCATGTTTTTTTTCGACACAACCCGACTGCCCACCACGGCTGAGATTTTGGAACCCGAAATTTCAGAATCCGAATTGGTGAAATCTGCTGCGGCAGGGGACGAGGAAGCATTCGTAGAATTGGCCCATCGGTATCATCAGCGGGTTTGGGGAACGGCTTCCAGATTTGCCCGAAGTCGGGCTGAGCTGGAGGATCTGGTTCAGGATCTGTTTGTGAAAATCTGGAAAGGATTGCCCTCGTTCCGGGACAAAAGCCCGTTCGAACATTGGGTGATGCGGGTCACGGTGCGGGGTTGTTACGATTTTTTGAGGAAAAACCGGAGGCGGCGGGAATCGGAAGTGCTCACGGGTGAGATTTTTGATTCGATCAGTCAAAACCCGGCCGAGGATTCGCTTCGCAAACAAAACGAAGCCTGCGAGATCGTGGCCATTCTTCTGGAAGGGCTCGATGCGAAAGACCGCACCGTGATCACTCTGCTGGATCTGGAGGAAAAGTCGGTTCGGGAAACGGCGGCGCTTACCGGATGGACGGAATCAAACGTGAAAGTCCGGGCGTTTCGAGCCCGGAAAAAGATGAAAGCACACTTTGAAAGGCTGGGACTGGAACCATGAAAGATTCAGATCAAAACCTCAAAAACCTGTTTTGCGAAGCGAGAGCGGCGGAGCCGTTCGGCTTGCCCCGGAACTATGGATTTGAGACCCGGTTGAAGGAATCAATCCGGAATGCGGAGCCGGCGACACTGGATTTTTTCGGAGCGCTTTGCTGGCGGTTTTCGCTGGTTTGTCTACCGGTGGTGATTCCGGCGATCGTTGCGATTGGGCTTTTGAATTCATCGTTGATGCCGGGTGGGATCAGTTCCGCTTTTTCGATTTGTTCCGATCTGTTCAGTCTCGATACTCTCTCCAAATTTTAGATGCCGTTACCTCCCAAAGTTAAAGCCGGATGTGGTGCCGCAACTCTGTTTTTAGCGGGAGCGTTGACCGGCGTTGTCGCCATGTTCATTTTGTTAATTCTTCTGATCCCGCGGATCGAAGGGTGGAAAAAAGACGACTCCAAAGACTTTCTTGCCGATCACCTTGCTAAAAAATTGAATCTGACGGAAGAGCAGAAAATCAAACTTCGCCCCGGATTTAATCACTACTTAAATGAACGTTGGAATCTCCGGGCCGGGTATTTGAAAAGCGATCGCGAAATACTGGAGAAATACCTGTCCACCGTTGAGCCGGAATTGACTCCCGCTCAGCAGGAGAAAGCGAAGATAATCAAAAAGCGATGGTGGGATGGGAAGAAAACCATGGTTCGGGAATGATTTTTTCGACTGTACCCTGTACACTTTTCGACGGTACCCTGTACAATCTTCAACTACTGAATCATTAAGATGGAAGACGAGTTTCAATATATAGCTAAAGTTGATGAAATCGAGGAGGGCAAAGGTCGCCCTTTTGTCATGGGGGAGCATCGCATTGCTCTGGTTCGTCACGAGGGCGTGCTATATGGAGTTGATGATGTGTGCCCCCACGCCGATGCCTCTCTGGCATTCGGTCCGGTGAAAGATGGCTGTATTATTTGTCCGTGGCATTACGCCGAATTTAAACTCGAAACCGGTGAGGCGATGAGCGGTCCCGTAGCGAGAGGAATTCGAACCTACGAAGTCAAAGAAGTGGATGGAGATATCTTCATCAAACTAAAGAAACCGGAAGCGACAGATTGATGAGTCGGTCAACTTTTACGATGAAGCACTCCGGCCACGATTATGTCGCACTGGTCGACCGTTGGCTACGGCTCTGCAAGGAGTTGTCCCTGTCGCTCGAAGAAATAGAGCGGGTCAACGATTTTCCGGTTTTAGCGATTGAGACGGCATGCCCTTCTGCTGGGGTGCGCCCCATCTATTTAAGTGCCGGAGTTCACGGCGACGAGTGCGCGCCAGTTTGGGGCCTGCTCAACTGGGCGGAACAGAATCGCGAGATCCTTCGGTCGGGATCGTTCCAGATTTTTCCCTGTCTCAATCCGGTGGGTTTGATAGAAAACACGCGGCGGGATGGAGATGGGATTGATCTGAATCGAAATTTTGAAAACCTGTCGATTCCTGTCATCGCTGCCTGGCACCGGAAATTGGCGGACCGCAGGTATCGGGCGACCTTGAATCTTCACGAGGACTACGACGCCACCGGAATCTATCTATATGAAATCGCCGAAAATCCCGGCCTCGGGAGAACGCTGCTGTCATTCTGCGAGACAACGATACCGTGCGATCCGGGGCCGGAGATTGATGGTCAGGCTTTTGTGAATGGATTGTGCCATCACGACGGGAAGGACGTCCGGGAAGTCGTCGAAAAAGAGCTCGGTGGCGGATATCCCGAAGCGATCTATCTGAAGCTGAATCACACCGGCTGTGCTCTGACTTTCGAGACCCCGAGCGAGCTCGATTTGGGAATCCGGATCGAGGCTCATCAGCGGGCGGTTGAGGCGCTGGTTTCGCACGCGCCCTAAGTTCGCGGGTGAAATGATGAATTAGTATGCTCTGTTAGGCCGTCATGAAAGTATTAGTGATCGGAGCAGGAAATATGGGGGCCTCCCACGCCAAGGCCTACCATCAACTAGACGGATTTGAGATTGCGGGCATCGTGACCCGGTCGGAGGCAAGTCGCGCTCCCCTCATTGAATCGCTTGGCGGAAACATCCCCGGGTATGATGATTTCGATACGGCTTTGGCAGAGGTCCAGCCCGATGTGGTTTCAATCAACACCTATCCGGAAACTCACGAGGAATTTGCGACAAAAGCGCTCAATGCCGGGGCCCACGTTTTCATGGAGAAACCGATCGCGGAGACGGTTGAGGCAGCGAGCAAGATCGTGGCTTTGGCCCGGGAGAAAAATCGCAAGCTGGTGATCGGCTATATTTTGAGAGTTCATCCCTCGTGGATCAAATTTATCGAGATCGCTCAGTCGCTCGGTAATCCGCTGGTGATGCGGATGAATCTGAATCAGCAGAGCAAAGGCCGGATGTGGGATGTGCATCGCAACCTGATGAACTCGATGTCGCCAATCGTGGATTGCGGCGTTCACTACGTCGATGTGATGTGTCAAATGACCCGCTCCCGCCCGATCAAAGTTAATGCCATCGGGGCGCGCCTTTCCGATGAGCTGAACGAGGGGATGTATAACTACGGTCAACTCCAGGTCGTATTCGAAAATGGTTCGGTCGGTTGGTACGAAGCCGGATGGGGACCGATGATGAGTGAAACTGCCTTTTTCATCAAAGATGCGGTGGGCCCAAAAGGTTCCGTTTCGATCGTTGCCAACAAAGCCGGTGGCGCCTCAAAATCTTCTGATGTGGACAGCCACACCAAAACGGAATCACTCCTCGTCCACCATGCCGAGCAGGATGAAAACAACGAGTTCACTCGTGCTGACGAGCTGATCGATCTCACCGACGAACCGGATCACGACGAGCTGTGTCTTCGCGAGCAGCAGTTTTTGCTGAATGCTATCGTGAACGACGTGGATCTCAGCGATCACATGGACGACGCAGTCAACAGTTTGAAAATCGTGTTGGCAGCGGATCAGGCCTTTAAAGAAGGTCGCACAATCGATTTGTGATAAAAGAAGCCTTGCTCAGGAGCCCCCTTATTCGTTAGGATGAGGGATGGCTCAGGCAATCGCAGATCCCGAAGAGTTAAGGCGTTTCGCAGAAGAACTGAAACGCTTTAATAACGATATCCAAAACTCCATGTCGTCGCTGAATGCCAGATTCTCGGCACTCGGCGACACCTGGCAGGATCAGGAGAATCAAAAGTTCGCTGAGGAGTTCAAAGATACTATGAAAACGCTTCGCAAATTTGTCGAAGCTTCCAATACTCAGGGCCCGTTTTTACTTCGCAAGGCACAGCGCCTCGAAGATTATCTGAAACAACGTTAGATGGCAGACCGGGCTCACCTCACCGACGTTGAAGCACTGGAGCGCTTCCGCACCAGTCTGATGCTTTTTATGGAAAAAGCATCGGGATCTCTCAATGAAGTCAGCGAAGAGGTGAAGCGTACCCGTTTCTGGCTCCAGAGCGAACAACGCCTCACTCTGGAGCGGGAGATGAAGCGCAAACAGAAAGAACTCGAGCAATTCGAAGCGGAATACTTTTCGGCGCGCCTTTCGCAGCTCACCCAGAAAAAGACCGGGATCCAGATGATCATCCGCAAGAAAAAGCGGGAACTCCGGGAGCTCGAAGACAAGATGCGTGCCGTCCAGTCCTGGCTGCGGCATTTCGATTCCAAAGTCGAAGTGGAGGCACGGAAAGTGGACAAGCTTCAGGGTATGCTGGACAGCGATATGGCCCGAGCGGTCCAATTTCTCAACGAGGCAGCCAAAGCAATTTACGACTATTCCAGTAACAGCGAAGGGCCCTCCAGCAAGTAACTATGAGCCTACAAGCAAACCGATCCCGACTCGCCGGACTCTCCAAAGACTTGAACCGATCCTGGCAGGAAACGCAGGATCAATGGAGAGATCAAAAGCGTAATGATTTCGATGAGGCCTACATGCGGCCACTCTTTGAGTCGATTGAAAATGCGGTAATCGCGATGGAGGATCTCGACAAAATTCTGAAAAAAATCCGACAAGACTGTGAATCATAAACCACTCTCCGCACAGGACACCCTCGACCTTCTTGAAAATTTCACCTCTACGATCGGGTCTTTCGCCGTCCGCGAAGGAAAGATCGATTACGCCGAAAAATTAAACGCCTCCAACGTCCGTCAGTCTGAAGAGCAGGCCCGGGCAAAGGTGGAAACGGAATCCGCTCAAAAAAAAGCCGAGGTCCGGGAGTGGGTTGAAAATTCTAAAACTCAGCTCGAAGAGCGCTACGCCAGTCGCAAAGAGCAAATCGAAAAGGCGAAGCTGAACGTGCGGCGGGATTTGCTGGAAGGCATCAAAAAAGCCGAAGGCCACGAACGGTACGATCTCCAGATGCGGATGATCGAGTCCGCAAAAGTGCGGGACCAAAATATCGCGGCGGCCCGGGAGGAACTGAACGCTCAGAAAGCTCAGTTCAAAAGTCTCGAAGAAAAATTCGATAAAATCCGGGAGAAATCCCTTAAGCTTTTCCGGGGATTTCCCGGGCAGCGTAAAAAATTGCTCGAAGCTCTCGAAGGCAAAGGGGGACCAAAAGGGGAAAATCTTTCCACGGAACTGGATACGGCCTATGGTCGGACCGGTAAAACCTGGGCGAAAACCCGGAAAAATCCGGTGCTGAATCTGTATTCCGGCTTCCCCATCTGGCTGCAGGTGATCCTGAGCCTTATCATCGGCGGGGCGATCTATTTTCTCCTTCCGAAATTGGAGTTGGAAGGGGTTGAGCCCACTCATGTCATACTGGGGA
This sequence comes from Verrucomicrobiales bacterium, assembly GCA_029213005.1. GTDB lineage: Bacteria > Verrucomicrobiota > Verrucomicrobiia > Verrucomicrobiales > DEV007 > Arctic95D-9. The sequence goes on along the minus strand of JARGPI010000010.1, from coordinate 178,101 downwards.
CTGCCGGATTGATTGGACTCGCGCTTTTGATTTACGCGACATCGATCGCTGCCGTTTCGGGAGCCACGAATCGACTCGCAAAATGTTTTCGAATGGTCCATCACGGACGAAGCCAAATTTACGGACAACTCAGAGAAGAGTTCGAAGCCAAAAAAGCCAGCTTTGAGGAGGCTCACCGAAAAGTGGAGGAGGCCTTTCAAACCGGGCTCAAAACCACCGGGGCTGCAGCAGGCAGCAAGCGTCTCGAGGCGCCTGAGCAGGTCGATCAAAAAGCGCTGAGAATTTTAAACCGCCTCGAAAAATGGAAAGAGGAGCGTCTTGCGACCATCGAGCACACCGGGGAAAACCGGCTGAAAGTCCTCGAGGAAAATTTCGCCGCGATCCTTGCCAGCGCCGGAGCCGCAGCGAAAGGTGGCGACGACTTTGTCGCTCAGCGGGCAAAAATGACCGATGACTGGAAAAAGGAGTCGGGCGAAAAGATTCAGTCGTTGGAAGCGGTTTCCGCATCCTTTACACCGGAAAATTATTGGCTCAATCAGGCTCCGGAAGACTGGAAAGCTCCTGCCGATTTTCCGGAGGAAGTGGTTTTCGGGACTCTGGACTACCGTTTCTCAGAATCCGGTGCCCGGCTACCCTCGAACGAAGCGATGCGATTCGAGCACTCCGGGGAATTTGAGGTTCCTCTCAGATTGCTGTTTCCCTCGCGGGGCTCGGTTCTGTTCGAAACGGGGAGCGTGGATTCCCGGGACAAGGCGATCAAAAGTCTCAACCAAATCGTGGGAGGTTTGCTCGCAAGCGCTCCTCCCGGGCGGGTTTCCTTCAGCTTGATTGATCCAGTTGGGTTGGGCGAGAGTTTCGCTGGTTTGATGCATCTCTCGGATTACGAAGAGCACCTCGTCAATAAAAGGGTCCGCACTCAACCCGATCAAATCGAGGCCCGGCTCGGTGAGCTTTGCGAGCACATGGAGAAAGTCATCCAGATGTATCTCCGCAACGAATACGCTACCATTTCCGAGTACAATCAGGCCGCAGGAACCACGGCGGAACGCTATCACTTTCTGGTGATCGCAGATTTTCCCCGGCAATTTACCGATGAGGCGGCGCGGCGTTTGTTGAGCATCGCTCAATCCGGAGCGCGATGCGGCGTTTTCACTTTGATCCATTATGACCGGCGGGCGGAACTGCCTAATGGGTTTATTCTCGATGATTTGCGCAACTCCAGCGTCTGTTTGAAATCGACGACGGAAGGCTTTGTGATGGGAGAAGAAGCTCTGCCCGGAACCTCGCTCGAACTTTTCGAACCGCCGGAGAATCAGACTTTTCTAAAATGGGTACATCGATTTGGCGAGGCCAATCGCGATTCCAATCGGATCACCGTTCCGTTTTCGACGATCGCTCCCGGTGAAGAACAATTCTGGAGTATCGATACCCGCGAGGAACTTCGAGTGCCAATCGGCCGGACCGGTGCGACTAAATTTCAGGAACTCGCTATCGGAAAGGGCACCTGTCAGCACGCTCTCATCGCGGGTAAAACGGGCTCCGGTAAGTCGACTTTATTCCATGTCATGATTACCAACATGGCGGTGTGGTGCGATCCCGATCAGGTTGAGTTTTACCTGATCGACTTCAAAAAAGGGGTCGAGTTTAAAGCCTACGCGACTCATAAGCTGCCTCACGCCCGCGTCATTGCGATCGAAAGTGATCGGGAATTCGGGCTCAGTGTGCTGCAGAAACTGGATGAAGAACTGAAAGAGCGCGGTGAAAAATTCAGAGCGATTGGTGCTCAGGACATCGCAGGATACAAACGCGCCGGCGGCACGGATCCGATCCCGCGGACCCTGCTTTTGATCGATGAGTTTCAGGAGTTTTTCGTCGAGGATGACCAAATTTCCCAGCAGGCCGCGGTGCTACTCGACCGCATCGTGCGGCAGGGCCGGGCTTTCGGGATCCATGCCATTCTAGGTTCTCAGACCCTGGGCGGCGCTTTCACCCTGGCGCGGGCCACACTCGGACAGATGGTGATTCGAATCGCCCTGATGTGCAACGAGTCCGATGCCTATCTCATCATGGATGACAGCAATCCGGCGCCCCGTCTTTTGACCCGTCCCGGCGAAGGCATCTATAACGATCAAGCTGGAAACGCCGAGGCAAACTCACCGTTCCAGGTGGTCTGGCTGGATGATGAGGATCGGAACAAATACCTGACTATGGCCGCCGAACGCGCCGCAGAAAGAGGGCTCAACAATAAGCCGCGCGTCGTTTTCGAAGGCAATGCTCCGGCCCGGATCGACGAGGATCGGTATGTGGCGAATCTGCTTTCATCCCGCGATTTCGGAGGATCGCCCCGCTTGTTTCTCGGGGCTCCCAACTCCATCAAGACGCCGACAGAAGCAGTCTTCGAACGGCAAAGTGGCGCAAATCTTATGATCGTCGGCCAGCGCGACGATGTCGTCGAGGGAATGATCCTCATCGGACTGAGACTTTTAATCGAGCAGCTCGGGGAAAAGGGACGGTTTGTTTTGATCGATGGTCAGGTGGCGGACCCCAACGGAAAGAGTTGGTTAAAAGACTCGCTCGACTGGCTGGGGGAAAAGGTGACTTGCCCTTCTGCTCACGAAATGGGGGAGACGATTAACCAGTTGGCAGCCGAAATGAAAGGCAAAGCCGATGGCTCGATTCCGAATGACGGTGTGACCACTTTTCTGGTCATATTAGGACTCCAGAAATACAAAAAGCTCCGCTACGAAGAGGACTTCAGCTTTTCATTGGATGAAGACGCCGAAACCAAGCCTTCCGACTCGTTGAACGATCTCTTCGCAGAGGGTCCCGGATTCGGGTTTCATCAAATTGTTTCCGTCGACACCTATAACAACGTGAATCGCTGTATCAGTCGCAAGGCCGTGTCCGAGTTCGAGAAGAAAGTGCTGTTTCAGATGAGCGCCGGAGATTCCGCAAGCCTGATCGACTCAGGTAAAGCAAGCGACCTCGGCATGAACCGCGCAATTTACTACAATGAGCCAACCGGTATCGCCGAGACTTTTCGACCCTACGCCCAACCCGAAAAAGAGTGGTTCAGTTAGGGAATACCTATCAGGTTAATGAATAGTTTATAATTTCCATAATTAGTAAATGCGCTTTCGGATTTTCGGAGGATAGTAGCGCATGACTCGAGTTTTTGCGATAATACTGCTGGTTTCTGTAGTGTTAAGTCCCTGCTACGGAAGACTTTCTGAATCTGAGCTGGCTTTGTCACAGCGTTATGGTCCACCAAAGACCCGCCCGGCTAAGGGGCCTTATGGTAGTCGTGCCCTGACATATTCTCAGGATGGATGGTTAGTTCAGGCTTGGTTTATCAACGATCGTTGTCACCAAATCAAATATTCGAAGATTGGGGCCGGTAGACTGTCTCCCGAAGAAGTAAATTTGTTACTGAGCTCGAATGGAGAGGGGCTGAGTTGGAAAAAAGAACCGATTCCGCTAACGGTTGCTCATATCATTCTTCCCAGTTTATCGATCGTAAACTACACGAGAGCGGACGGCCATGTACGCTGCGAGAAACATTCCAGTATGATGGTGATCAGATCCGGTTTCTGGGCTAACGAGATGGACCGGGATTCAAAACGAAAAGAGGAAGAGAAGCGCAAAGTTCCCAATTTCTGAGGGCTCGTGGACCTTTATCTACCTGCTGTGCCGTATCGGGTCTGAAACCGAAAACTTATCCGTATTCAAACTGTACAGGGTACAGTCCCGGATTGTACCCTGTCGAACATTTCGCAGCGCCAAAGGCGCGATTCAAACTAGCCCGGGGGCAGCGCCCCGGGAATACAGACGTCCCCCCAAAAAAAGCGCTGAAAGTGCGATTCAAACCGTGATTAAGGGGGTGATACTCAATCCAGCTTTGAGATTGATTACGTTCGTGGGCCCCATCGTCTTCGTCGGTTTGAATCGCGCCTTCAGCGCTGAAACCTTCTTTGTATCAAAAACCGGGGCGCTGCCCCGGGCTAGGTTGAATCAGCCCTTTGGGCTTTTTGAACTCTGAAATTACAGGTGCGAAATGTTTTACCTTATACAATCGCTCTACTCGGCGACCATCCGGAACATTTTGCCGCGCCAACCGAGAACGATGGGTTCGCCGTTTTCGTCGGGATAGTAACCGGTCGGCTGTGCCACGGGATCAGCGACGCTCGGTGGGGTGTGGATCACGTAGTTTTCGGTGGAGCCGGATTTTGGATCATGCCGTAAAGCCCACATATTCCCGAACCGCCAGTCGCCGTAAATAAAGCAACCTACGAGGTCGGGCAACGCTTTGCCGCGATAAACGTATCCGCCAGTGATGCTCATTCCGCCGGTGACGGAGTGATCGTACTGGTGAATCGGATCGATCAAATTTTCTCCTTTTGGCATCTTGTTAGTCTGTCCGAGAGCTTCCATCAGCTTATCGCGAGGGGCAAAGGGCTGAGTTCCTTCCATATATTCCCAACCGTAGTTACCGCCTTTTTTGATGATGTTGACTTCTTCCCAAAGTTCCTGACCGACGTCGGCCAGATAGAATAGATTTGTCTCGGGATCGATGGCGCATCCCCAGGGATTTCTCAAACCGTAGGCCCAGATCTCGGGGCAGGTCGCTTTTTCGTCAACAAAGGGGTTGTCTGCCGGAATCCCATAGCCACGGCCCTCTGAGCGGGAATCGACATCGATCCGGAGCACTTTTCCGTTCCAGCGGGTTTTGTTCGGCGCGAGCATAAACACTCCATTGCGACGCCCGCCGTCCCCGACGGTAATAAACAAGTGACCGTCCTTGGGATCAAACAGAAGATTCCCGGAGTTGTGATTCCAGTCCGGTTGTTGAATCTCCATCAAAATCCGCTCGCTCTCCGGATCGGCTTTGTCGGGATCGGAATCGGAGACTTTAAACTCGCTCAGGACAGTCCGCTTGGGTCCCTGCTTGGAATAGTAGACGTAAAATTTGCCGTTCTCCTTATATTGAGGATGGAACGCCAGACCGAGGAGGCCTTCTTCGAAAGCTTTATCGACAACCATGCGATCGTTGAAATCGATGAACAGCTTTGAATCGGAGCTGGTTTCATCGGCGGGAAGGATTTTAATTTTCCCGGTCTGCTCGACCAGAAATCGCCGATTGGTTCCGTCTGCCGGGATCAGTAACGCCACGGGGCGTTCGATCGCTAAGTTCGTATAAATCGGTTCGAGTTTTACTTTGGGATCCTTGGCCCGCAGAACGTTGCAGAAACCACCAACAACAAAAAATAAAGCCAGAACGGAAGAATACTTCATGTCTCGAGTGTAATTGTCGCGAAGACAAAGGCAAGTATTCTAACCGCTCCCGGCATCACCTATCCTCGTATTTTTATCAGGCGACAGCGACGCGAAATGACTCCATCGCGGACACGGCGGAATCGACGGCGCGCTCCAAATGGCGGCGCATCGCTTCCCCGGCTTCAACCGGCTGCCCGGTTTTGATGCACTTCAGAATTTCCACGTGCTCACCGGTTTCCGGAACTTCGATATTGATAGAATTTTCCTCGATAATCTCACGCATGGTCTGCATCAGGTTGTGGTAGCGCGCGATTTCGGCGGCGAGGCTCATGTTTCCTGAACTTTTCGCAACATAATGGTGAAGCTGCTGATCGTGTTCCCAGTAAGCTTCTTCTCCGCCGTTATTCTCTTCAAATTCTTCTATCAGTTTTCCAATTTGTTCGACATCTGCCTGCAAAGCAGCGAGACGGGAGGCCTCAACTTCGAGCAGCGTTCTGACGCGGAAAATATTCTCGAGTTCTTTGGGCCCAAACGGCAACATTACAGCGCCGCAATTCCTTCTGATTTCGAGCAAGCCCAGGCCCTGAAGCTCAAACAACGCTTCCCTAACCGGCGTTCGACTCACATTAAAACGTTCGCAAGCTTCCGCCTCGGTAAGGCGATCGGCAGCTTGCCATTTTCCCTGTAAAAGTTCGGTAAGAAGACCTCGAACAACTTTGGTTTTGTTGGCGAATCCCTTCGTTTCTGATTTTGTAATGGTATTAACGGGTGCGGACATAAGCGGACAATATTAATTGAACTAACCTTTCAGATCGCAAGCGGGGAAAAGCACGTGAAAAAGCGAGTATTGATGCACATAGCATTGGACGGCAGTGTTGGCAAAAACTAACACGCCTTTGATCATTCTTCAGTTTCGCACCGAATCAGACCCTCTATCCACCAACGTTCCATTATCGAAGGGTCACTTTTTACGTCAGCGGTTATAACATGAGTACCCTCTTTTGAATTTTTGTCCAAATGAAAGGTATATTTTATACTCCCCTTATCGCGCGGGGGAAGTGTCAAAGTTCTAGTAAACTCGATAGGTGTAATTGAGTCTGTTCCATGAACGGTGACCTCAAATGTGCGTTTAATCGGTGAGTGATTCCAAATCCGGATCTCCGCTTCGACGGTCTCTCCGGGTTTGGCTTTTTGTCCATAGGGAAAGAAGGAAGCCCATTGTTCATCGATGCCGTAATTCGGGTCATCCCAGGCAACGAATTCGGCAATCATATCGCGACGCTTGAGGTAGCTGGCTTTGAGGAAGCTCAGATCGGATTCGGAGAATCGGAAGCGGTGGTTGATATGTTGATTTACCAGCCAGGTCCCCGGGGGGAGCTTTGTGACGATTTCGAAACACTTCAGGTAGCCGGTATCATCATGGAGCAGGTTGCGGTTCATGACGCAATAGTCATCGATGCCCGATGGAGAGAAGGAATCGCCGATGAAGAAGACCGGCGTTTCGCCAACTTTCTCCACGAGGAGTGCCCCGTGGTGATACATTTGTCCCGGGAAGAAGCGGAAGGTGAAAGTGAACTCCTCCCATTTCATCGTGGCCCGGTCCAGCTTAGTGATCATGCGGGCTACCGACTTATCGGGAACTCCGGGCAGATGCCACGCGCCCGGAGTCTCAAGCACCTCGACAACTTCTTTCACCGAGTAGACCGGACAGTTAAATTCTGCTACGGCATCGGCGACGAATGCGGAGTGATCGTTGTGAGTGTGAGTGACAAATATCCCATCGAGCTTGTTGAGTTTCCCTGTTTTCAAATACTTAAACAGGGCCTCGAATTGATTCCTTCCGCCGACATCGAGAGCGAATCCCCGGTTATTTTCCGAGATAAACAATTTGGTGGTCCCAATGTGGTGGCACCATTCGGGGAGATCGATATGCTCGGCCAGCGGCATCCCTTTCACGCCGTGATTTTCGGAGAGTACCGCTTCCGCTGCAGCTGACATTCGCTCCTCGCCAAAGTACCAGAAAAGTGCATTGGTCGACAAGTAGTTTCGATAGATCGCTTTGATGCGTTCTTTTGCCAGACTGAGTGTTTCCTCCGGATTCGGGATGATTTCTCCACGCGCGGGAACAATAGAGAAAAGCTTTTCCCGCTCCAGTTTCCTGATGCTATTGAGCCAGCTTCCGGCTTTGCCGAGATACCCGTGATAGTTACCAATTTTTGCGGCGGGAATTTCGTTTTGAAAACTGTAGAGATCTGGGATCTTGCCGCCCGCTAAAATTAATTTCGATGTATAGCAGGCGGTTCTTAAGTCTTTCTGCTTAACGAGGTAGCCTCCGCACTCCCTGGTATAGCCGGGGAGGTCTAAAAACCGGAAAGTGATCCCTTCCCATTGAAAGGTATCTCCATCTTTCAGGTAGTGGGTCGCGGGGAAGTTCTGTAGCGGGAGTTTCGTCACCTGCTGGCCGTAATAGTCGAACCGTTCCTGCCACCATTTCTGCCAATGGGCTTCGGCACCTTCCAACTGCGGACGGGCGGATTCGGGAGCATAAATGATAGCGTCCTCTTTCGCGATCAACCGTGATTTTTCGACCACGTCTCTCCGGCAGTGGGTTAGTAAAATGACGTCCGCCTTTTCACTGCCGGATCCGTCGAAGCTGAGAACGGCGCCGTTTTGTCTGATGATTCTATCCGGCTCCTCAGCAAGACATGAAAGCGAAAAACAGAGAAGGAAGATGGAAACGACACCTCGCAAAATGCCGGCCTTATTTGGGTTCGTAGAAGCGACCGAGATGATCGACGATCCGGGTTTTCAGGCCGGCGGAGTCGATCTCACCCTCGTGTCGAAAAATGATTTCACCTCCCGGGGCGATCAGAACGGTATAGGGAAGGGGGCCCGGCCATTGCTCGTCCAGCGATTCGGCAAGTTCGTCGGTTGATCCGGTAAAAAGGTAGTTGTTGGTGGAGCGCCCCTCTTCTTCGACCGAGGCTTCGGTCAAACGCGGCATCGCAGCATGGAATCGCTGCAGCATCTTTTGGACCTTTGGCAGTCGACCCTCATCGTCCAGAGTGATTGTGATCATGTCGAAGCCGCGGGTTTCGAACTGACGGCCAATTTCCACCAGCTCGGGCATCTCGGCTACGCACGGGCCGCACATCGTTGACCAGAGATTGATGAGGCGGAGCTTGTCAGTTTTGTTTTCCGCCAGTTTCGAGACACCTTCAGGCCCGATGGTTTCGACGGAGACGGTTTTGGCTTCGAATTCGCGGTTAAACTTCTCCACCAGATCGCTTTTATAAGCCCACTTGGTGGTGCAACCGTGGGGACGGGTCGTCGCAACAGGGACCGGATTCCCGGCTAAAAGCGCATCGATTGCCTTTTTCGCATCGTGAGATTTGATGAGCGATTCGTCAGCATATCGTGAATCGTCAACCCGACCGGCATACTGAAGATTTCTGTCCTTATCGAAAATGAAAATATGAGGTGTCGCAAGAGCGCCGTAGGCCGGAGTGATCTTCTGGTCATCGCCGTCATAGAGGTAGGGGAAATTAAAGTGGCGCTGTTTGGCGTGATGTTTCATATCCTCGAGGGTGTCTCCATAAACGGAGTAACCCAGCTCGTTGATGCGAATCGCAGCGGGTGAGTTGGGGGAAATCGCCACAAGTTGGAAGGATTTTTCACGATAAGCCTCAACCAGATCAATGACCCGCTTCTCCACCGCCTGAGCACTGGGGCAATGATTGCAAGTGAACAGGATTGCGAGTACTTCTGCAGAAGCGTAGTCCGCGAGGGAGTGGTTTTTGCCGTCCACCCCGGGAAGTTCAAATTCCGGAGCTTGAGTGCCGATTGGTATCGGAGTGATTTTCGGAGCTGCCTGGACTGACAGCGTACCAAATGTTGTGAAAAGACAGAGCGCAAAAAATCGAGGCCGTAAACGGGTCATGAGAGAGGGTAGCCTGACTCTCCGTTAAAAAACATCGCGTAAACGTGTTCCCATTTTATCCGTCACCATCCGCATCAATGAGGCAATAAAAATTTGTAGACGGTGGGGACGATGTTTGTATCCTTGCCACGATTCACATATTACAATTGAAATGAAGAAACTCGTCACACTTATCGCCATTCTTTCCGGCCTCGCTCTCAATCCAATCAAAGCTGCCGATGGAGGCGTTGCCATCGTCGATCTGGATGCCGTAGCGAAAGAACTCGGAGTTCTGGAATTTATCGCGGTCACACTCGACAATATGAAAGTGGCCAAAGATGCGGAATTGAACAAAATGCAGCAAAACCTGCAGGCGCAGATGAATAAAGCGATCAAGGATGCCGGTGATAAGCCGTCTGAGGATGAAAGAAGAAAAGTTGCCCTGACGAATCGCGAGTTGGAAACTCAGTTCCAGCAGGCGCGTGCCAAGGCGGCTCAGGACATCCAGCTTGAGAAACTGAAATTGATCAACAATTTCCGTAACGACCTGAAGCCGCACGCGTTAACCGTGGCGAAGAAGAAAAAGCTTCATGTCGTTCTCAATAAGGTGATGCCACCTGTTTACGCCTTTGATGACAGCGTTGATATCACTGTTGAGCTGACAGCTGAGGCCAAAAAAGCAGGATTGGCTAAAAAAGCGCCCGAGCGCAAGACTCAGTAGAAATCAGGTTCCAAGGCTATTGATTGACTCTGTTATCTTTTGGAAGTAAAAACGGACCAATTATGGCAACTAAAGTAGGAATCATTGGAGCCGGCGGTATGGTCGGCTATCATATCGACGGTTTCAGGCAGGGTGGCGGTGAAGTCGCTGCCATCGCTGATATGAACCTCGACGCGGCATGCAAAGCTGCGGAGGCTCATAATATTGAAACGGTTTATGAAAGCGTCGACGACATGTTGGATTCAGACATTGATGCGGTTTCCATCATTGTTCCCAACAAGTTCCACGCCCCGCTCGCCATTCAGGCGATGGAAGCCGGGAAACACGTTTTTTGCGAAAAACCACCGGCATTGAACGCTGCTGAGGCAGCTGAGATGATCGAAGTTGCCGAGACTTACGGTGCAACCTTGATGTTTAACTTCAATAACCGGGCCCGTCCTGAGTCCCGGGAAATGATGAAGTTGATTGAGGAGGAGGAAATCGGCCGGATCAATTCAGCTCAAGCCAAATGGATTCGCCGGACCGGTATTCCCGGTTTTGGCGGCTGGTTTACCAACCGGGCACTTTCCGGTGGCGGACCGATGATCGACTTGCTGCACATGCTGGATCTGGCCATGTATTTCATGGGATATCCGGAGCCTGCTTATGTGATGGGCCAAACCTTTGATGATTTTATCAAAGACAAAAATTTCAAAGGCCCCTGGGGGATTCCCGACCGGGAGGATGGCATCACCGATGTGGAGGCTGCCGCTCATGGTTTCATCAGTTTCGAAACCGGTCAGGTGCTCAATTTCCAGATTTCCTGGGCTGAGATGGTGAAGCGCGAGGAGGTTTCCGTGGTTTTCCAGGGCTCCAAAGCGGGCGGAAAAGTCGAGCGTCTTTTCGGAACCGATGGTTTTGATGACACGGCAATCGATACCTGCGAACTTTACGTTCAGGAAGAAGGAAAATCGGTGAACAAGATTCTCAGAGCGGAAGCTTGTGAGGATATGGGACGGATTAACTCCGCGGCCAACTTTGTTGAAACGATCGACGGGAAAGCCGAGCCGCTGAACACTCCTGATCAGGCACTGATTCTGATGAAAATCATCGATGCCGTCTACGAGTCAGCCAAATCCGGTGCTCCGGTAGCGGTTTAATTACTGATTCCAGCAACCAATTTGAAGCGAGGCAGCAAGTGAATTGCTGCCTCGTTTTTTTTTGCCCGTGGAGCGTTTTATTCCAACCCGGCGGAGGCGACGCATTCCTTCATCTTATCGAGTCCGATTTTGGCGCATTCTTCGGCCGGCATTTCCCAGTACGACTGGTTAAATAGCTCAAGTGACAGGCAGGGACGGGCACCCACCGCGTCAAAATGCTGAAGAATCTTATCCATCGGAGCAATGCCGTCTCCGGTGAAAACCCGGTCCTTATCTTTGATCGTTTCCCTTGGGGGATCGGCCGGATAATCGTTCATGTGATAATTTTTGAGCGCGCCGGGGCCGAGCAACAAAATTGAGTCAAAGGAGGAGCCTCCTTTGTAGGTGTGATAGACATCGCCCAGAAAACAAGCCCGGGGATGCCCCGAGGCGATCGCTACATAAATCGCTTTTTCCATGGTGCCGATCACCGGGTGACCGCCCCACATTTCAATTTGGCAGTCGACTCCCATTTCCTCACCTAATTCAAGAAGAGCCCGATACCGCTCAGCTGCATCGTCGAGGGTGACCATGTCTTTGGCGTTGGAACCCGCGGGAGGTGCTGCGATGCGGATTCCGCCAAGTTGTGCAATGGTACCCATATCCCGCTTCGCTTCTTCCAGACCGGCCTTCCGCTTTTCCGGATCATTCACGATCCATTGAGCAAATCCGATTGCACTTTCGACGGTTAACCCGTGATCATCGATCCGTTTCTTTAAATCTTTGAGCGATCCTCCGTCTGCCACATATTTATTGATCCGGCGGAACCAGGGCTCGATCGCATCGTAACCGGCTTTTCCCGCCACATCGATCTCCTGAGCCGCATCGAGGTTCTGCCCCATGATTGTCGACATATTCAGGCTGTAGCGGAATTTGCCCGGAGTCGGCTCGGGCGCGGCGGCGCTCACAAAAGATGGCGCTGCGCCAATCCCTGCCGCGGAAACGACGCCCGCCGAAGCCAGTAACTGTCGGCGGTTCATTGAATTAGATGTTTTTTCCATAGGATGGTTCCCCCTGTCACTTTTTACTGAATCTCCAGCAACTCCACTTCAAAGACCAAAGCGCTGTAAGGCTTGATTTTCGGTCCGGCAGCCGCATCGCCATAGGCAAGGTAATAAGGAATGAAGAGGCGGTATTTACTTCCCACGGACATCAGTTGGAGACCTTCGGTCCACCCGGGAATGACGCGGTCTAATGGAAATGAAATAGGCTCGCCGCGCTCCACTGAACTGTCGAAAACAGTCCCGTCGATCAAAGTCCCGTGATAGTGGACTTTTACAGTGTTTTCAGCCGCAGGTTTGGGGCCTTCGCCTTCTTTAAGAACTTCATACTGCAGGCCGCGTTCGGTTGTTTTGATGCCTTCTTTCTTCGCGTTTTCCGTTAAAAATTTCACACCGGCCTCAAGGTTGGCTTTCTCCTCTCCCGTCGCATTTTGCTCATCCATTCGGAGTTGGTTTTCATCAAACGCTTTTCCGATCTCCTTTTCAGTCATCAAAATTTCACCTTCTGAGAAGACCGCGGAGAACGCTGCCATGAACTGGTCTTTATTGATCGGCAGACCGCGATCTCTCAAATCCTTTGCCACCACCACGCCGTAAGCGTAACTGATGCGGTCCTCAAGACTGGTCGGCTTCCCGTCCTGGGCAGGGGCGAAAAACGGAAGGATTGCGCCAACGGTCACAGCAGACGCCAGAGTGATAAATTTCGGTTTCATAAAAGTCAGGAACCCTAATTCGGGAAGGAAAAGGGTCAAGAGATGTAAAGATGGCGGGGAAATCTCTAAGAATGCTGAAATAACTCGACTTTGCTTACGCTTTTATGTCAGTTTTTTAATGACATTCTCACGAGTCAGAATGTTATTATTTCGATATGACCAACCCTCTGAAAAGTGACTTCGATGGCACCTGGCGCTTTGTGAATGAAAAAGAAGACGAAGGTTGGAACTACCTTCATTTCTCCAGGGGCAATCGGATCGTTCAGTTCTATAACATCAAAGACGGAACCTATCAGGATGGTAAAATGCTGGTGGGTGATGCCGGGAACCAAAAGATCGAGTTTTTCCCTCAGGACGGCAGTGAGGGCTGGACCCGGGGCTATCGTTTTGATGCCGGGAATCTCGTCATCGTCGAAGGCGATATGGAATTTCCCTGCGAAAGGATATCCGAGATGGCTCCCTGGTTAAAAGAGGGGATTACAAAGGCTGATTCCTACTTCGATGAGCACGAGGCCACCTGGGGGAAAAAGGAATGAATCGCTTTCGAATTGGAATCGCTGTGTTTTTTATCGCCGTGGCGTCGAGCTTCGGTCAGGAAAGAAGTGACCGCGATCTCCAGATTCTTTACGTATTCGATAACGATCAAGGTAATTCGGTAGTGGATTCCTCGGGACTTACGCCGGGGATTGATCTGGAAGTCAAAGGCCGGGTTTCCCGCAAAGGAAGTGCGGTCGAACTCACCGGGAAGAACTACCTGAAAAGTAAAACGGTTCCGAAGCGCCTCATCTCAGCTCTGAAAAAATCCCGGGAGATCACGGTTGAGGCCTGGGTGGAAAAGCCCGATCCCAAACAGGGAGGGCCGGCCCGTCTGCTCACTCTGTCGAAAAATACCAATGAACGTAACTTTACTCTCGGACAGGAAAAGTCCGCCTTTGATTTCCGATTGAGAACCACAGGAACCAGTCGAAATGGTCTTCCCTCGATTGCCTCCGGAAATGGAACCGTGAACGACGGGCTGACTCATATTGTTTTTACCAAAGACAAGGGCGGGAAAGGGCGATTTTATATCAACGGCACCCGGAAAGCGGAAAAAAATATCCGGGGAGATTTTTCAAATTGGGATGAGAACTATCATCTGGCGATCGGAAATGAGTTATCAGGCGATCGCCCCTGGAACGGCTTGATTCATTTGGTCGCGATCTATAGTCGAAGTCTTGAAGAGAGCGAGATAGATCAGCATTTCCAGATCGGTCCAACCGCAAAAAAGCGGGAACCAACCCCGGAAGAAAAGCAGTCTGAAAACGAGCTTCTTTTTTCTGAGCATGTTGCTCCGGTTTTGTCCAATCACTGTCTGGAGTGTCACGATGCCTCGACCCGGAAAGGCGATCTCGATTTATCATCACGGGAAGCGGTCTTTGCTTCAATTGATGCTGAGGACCTCTGGGAATCGATCGAGAGCGACGAAATGCCTCACAAGCGGCCTCCGCTTGATGCCAAAGAAAAAAAGCTGGTCCTTAACTGGGTCAAAGGCGGGGCGCATTGGTCAATCAAAGGTACCCTGGATCCTGCTAACTATATCTATCACGGACGTAACATCACTAAGACACTGAGACGGCTCACGGTGGATGAGTATATCGCGACCGTTAAGTCCACTCTCGGTGTCGACATCGCCGGGGAAGCGCTGGAGATATTGCCCCGGGACTTGAGAGCTGATGGATTTAGCAATACTGCCTACAACCTGAATGTCGATTTCCAACACGTCGAAGCCTATTCGAAACTGGCGTCACTCATCGTCGAGAAAATCCGGGTCAGCGAATTTGCGAACCGGTTCTGGAGTCGACACAATGTCAACGACAAGGACATGCGGGCTTTGATTTCACGAATGGGCGCCTGGGTGTTACGTGGCGAGCTTGAAGAGTATGAAATCGACAGTTACCGCGGAATTACCACATCGGTCGTCAGTTCCGGTGGCGGATTTGAGGAGGCGGTGACTTATCTGCTGGAGGCGATGTTGCAGTCCCCCAGATTTGTTTACCGGATCGAAAGTGATCGCTCCTCGCTGACCGGTGACGAACTTGCTTCGCGGCTTAGCTATATGATTTGGGGAACATCTCCTGATGAAACGCTGCGTGAGAAAGCGGAACGCGGCGAGTTGTTTGATCGGGATGCCTGTCGTTCTGAAATTAAGCGGATGCTCAATGAGCCACCCGCCCGGCAGCGCTCTCTTCAGTTTGCGGAGCAATGGTTGAATTTGCCTCGGCTGCAGAACATGAAGCCGAACTCAAAACACTTTCCGAACTGGACTCCGGGACTTGCTGACGATATGCGGAGTGAAACGCTGGCCTATTATGAAGAGGTCATCTGGAATCGGAAATTGCCGATGTCGAAACTGCTCAATGAACCTATCACCTACCTGACTCCGGCTCTGGCAAAGCATTACGGCATCAAATACACCGGAGATGGTCAACTGACGAAACATGAACTGTCCAAAGTGCCGGAGCGGGGCGGCCTCCTCACACAGGGAAGTATACTAACCATTGGAGGCGATGAAGCATCGATGGTGACGCGGGGGCTTTTTGTTCTCAATAATATACTTCGGTCGATAGTGAAAGATCCACCTCCCTGTGTCGATACCACACCCGTGCCGACAAAATCCGGTCTCACCCAGCGGGCCATTGCGGAAGATCGAATCGCCAATAAATCGTGCGGCGGTTGCCATAGCAAATTTGAACCCCTCGCTTTCGGATTGGAGAAATTCGATGGGGTAGGGGCGTTTCATCACCGGGACAGCCACGGAAATCAGCTCCATGACCATGGAGAGATTCTCTTTCCCGGGCAGCCAGATTCTGTCAGCTACCAAAATTCGAATCAACTGATGGATCTTCTCGCCGGAAGCGACCGTGTCAGCGAGACCATCGCCTGGAAAGTGACCCAGTTTTCCATTGGTCGACCGCTGCGGTCCGACGACCTCAGCACGATGGAGCAAATCATTTCTCTATATCGGAAAAATGGCGGCACCTATCACGGTTTAATCGAAGCGATCGCCTTGAGTGATCTTATCCAGAAAAAATAACTCTCATGAAATCAGAACCACTATCACGGCGGACACTGCTGCGCGGAGCAGGCGGAATAGCGATTGGCTTACCTCTACTCGAAGAGATGATGATCGGTTCTGCATTCGCGGCAGAAAAAGCGGGCATTCCGGTTCGCGCCTTCAATGTGTTTTTCGGTCTGGGAATCCCGGCGCCTCTGCAGGAAGAAGGGTTTGACGGAGTTCTGGAGCCACTGAAGCCCTTATCTGACAAGCTGCTCATCTTGAAAGAGGTCGATCACGTCCGCTGTGATCAGAAAGGAATTAATGCTCATTTTGATGGGTCGTCGGCAGCCTTCACCGCCGAACCGCCCAACGGGGAGGCCCGTGCCGGGGGCGCCTCAATTGACCAGATAATCCGAAAAGCCCACTACCCGAAAGGGCTGCCGCCGGGCATGGTGCCGACTTTGATCGGGGGGACGTTCTTCAGGCGGAGCCGGGTGAGCCGCTATGTCCACAGTTATCAGGAAGACGGAACAGTTGCGGCGACGATGCTGGAAAAACCGCGCGATGTGTTTGACCGGGTTTTTGGCAATATCGGGATCGATCGAAAAGAAGACTATAAGAAAGCGCGAATGAAACAAAGCGTGCTCGATTCGGTTGTGGATCAATACCAATACTTTACGGGAAACCGCTCACCACTTGGCGCAGCTTCGAAAAGCCGGATCGCAGATCATCTCGACCGGATTCGCGAGTTCGAGCAGCGCTCCTATGCGATGCAGGATAAAGTTGACGGTGCGCCGAATCTTCCTCCGGGATCGAGAATTCCGCATGGTGGTCAGGCCGATCCCGGCGGTCAGGGGATTGATATCACTCTCAAAGAGCTGACCGATGAATGGAGGTTGATGGCCGATCTCTATGCCACTGCGATTCAAATGGATCGGACGCGTTTTGGATCGCTTACATTTCTCGCTGCAGGCGAGAGGATTCGCCTCAAAGGTGAATACCATTACAACGGAGAGAAACGCTACGAGTTTGATGATGCGAAAATGCGGAACGCTTCCGGGGATAAAGCCTGCAGTCACGAATGGTGGCACGCCTACCGTCCCGAGAAAAGAAATGAGCAGCTTCGAATGCATGCTCACATGAAAATGAGGGAGATCGCTTATTTCCTGCAACGTCTCGATGGGCCTGATTCGATGGAAGCCAACGGCAAATCGATTCTGGAAAACTCGTTGATCACAATATCGACGGAGTCGGGCGACGGGCGGCATGCCGATGTGAAGCGCGAACTCTCCGGGGTTTTCCACGCGATTACCGGTGCCAACGGACGCTTCAAAACCGGAGGCTTTGCCAAGCTCGGTGCGGAGGGCATCGATGTGTACAACACTATGTTGGAAGGGATGGGGACGAAAAATAAGCTCGGACCGGGGGATCGAAAACACCGTCGGACACCCGATATTCTCGCCTGATTTTTGCTTAAAACCAGATTGCGAGGAGGTTTCGGATTCCGGGGCCGCCTTAACTTTGGAGCATTCCCGTTGAATATTAGGGGAACCTAATTAAGAGTGTGCGTCTCGACACCTGATGATATCGCTTTCAGACCATTCCTCCGGCGAGCCGGAACTGGCGACTTTTGCTTCGAATTTTTTCGGCGAAAGCGGTCATTTGTCGCACCTGGATCACTTTGAATACAGGCCCCAGCAGCAACAGATGGCCGTGGCGGCAGCAAGGGCCCTTGCGGAATCGAGAGCGGTCCTGGTCGAAGCGGGAACCGGGGTGGGAAAGTCCCTCGCCTACATGGCACCCGCTGTCGAAATGGCGCTGAAGGATCACCGGAAGGCAATTATCTCCACGCACACGATCAATTTGCAGGAACAACTGGTTAAAAAAGATATTCCTCTGCTTCAAAAGGTGCTCGATAAGCCTTTCAAAGCGATGCTCCTGAAGGGGAGACGAAATTATCTCTGTCCGGTCCGGCTCGAGGCCGCGATGGTGGGCGGGGGAGATCTCTTCACTCCCTCGGAGGAAGAGGAACTCCAGGCAATTTTTAAATGGGCCGAAACGACAAAGGACGGCACTTTGGCGGGACTTGGGTTTTCGCCGAGCCCGAGAGTTTGGGGGCTGGTTTGCAGTGAACCCCACGTTTGCACGACGAAAAAGTGCGGACCGAGCGGAAAGTGCCACTATCAGGAAGCCCGAAAGCGGGTCAATTCCGCCAATGTGGTGGTGGTCAATCACACGCTCTTCTTTACGCTCCTCGGAGGACTCCAGGAATTTGAGGATGCCGAGGATGGCTTCCTTTTCCCCAACGATTTTGTGATCTTTGATGAGGCTCACACCATGGAAGCGGTCGCGGCGCGGATTCTGGGAATCTCTTTTTCCAAATCGAGCATGCGCTTTGAATTGAACCGGCTGTTTAATCCGAAATCCAACCGGGGGCTTTTTCAGGTGGCGGGCGATATGGAAGGGCGTCAGGCCACGATGCGCCTCATGGATGAGATGGAGGGTTTCTTCGAAAAAGTGGAATCCAACTGCAAGTGGGGCGACTACGGTCGGGAGTTCCGGGTGCGGCGTCCGGAATTTGTCGAGGATACCCTCGGCGCGGGCTTGATCGAGGTGAGCCGGCGGGCGCGCGAGGTTTCAGATATTGCGAATGAAAGTCTCAAAGCCGAACTGCAGGATCTCGCCCGAAAACTGGGGGAAGCGAGAGCGGCTCTGGCTACATTTCTCGATCAAAGCGATGAGGAAAGTGTCTACTGGGTCGAAAAAGATGACCGCGAATCGCTCACTCTCAATGCCGTGCCGGTTGATGTTTCACCGACGTTGCGTTCCATCTTTTTCACGAGCGGTCGTCCCGGAGTTTTCACCTCAGCCACTCTCGGAGTGGGGGACCGGAATATGAACTACTTCCGTTCCCGGGTCGGGGCGGAGAATGCGGAGGGCGTTCAGATCGGTAGTCCCTTTAACTACCAGAAGCAGATGTCGATCTACCTGGTTAAGACCATGCCGAGTCCCGGGGATAAAGCTTACGAAGCGTCACTGATCAAATGGATCGAGCATTTCACGACTCAGTCGAAAGGGCGCGCCTTCGTTCTCTTCACCAGTTATAAGCTGCTCCAGAAAGTTGCCGGCGAAATGGAGAAATTCTTCGAGAAGAAAGGCTGGAATCTACTGGTTCAGGGGCAGGGCTTTTCGCGGAATTACCTGATCGATAACTTCAAAAAGGACGAAAGCAGTGTGCTTTTCGGAACCGACAGTTTCTGGACGGGGGTGGATGTCCCGGGCGCGGCCCTGAGCAATGTTATCATCACCCGGCTGCCTTTTGCGGTTCCTGATCATCCTCTCACTCAGGCCCGGATCGAGCGGATCGAAGAGCGGGGCGGCAATGCCTTTATGGAATTCTCCGTTCCCGAGGCGATTCTGAAGCTTCGGCAGGGCGTGGGCCGTCTGATTCGCCACGAAGATGATCGGGGTATGGTAGTCCTGCTCGACAACCGCGTTCTCACGAAGCGCTACGGCAAAAACTTCTTACACGCTCTGCCGGACGCTCCTGTGGAAATTGTGGAGTAGCATCGCAGTTACTAAATAATTATAAAACTTTTTCCAAAAAAGTTGACCTTTACAATTGATTTAGTAATTTATAGCTGCTCTTACGGGGGTGTTTATTATAGTTCTTACGGGAACTGTTAAGGCTCTTACGGGGGCTGAAGTATGAAGGTGCTCCTTCGATGTGCCCGACGGGGTGCAGGATTGGCGATTTCGGGGAGGAGGTTTAGCGGCTGAATTTCCGGGAAGACTGGTCCAAACAGATTGAACGCAGTGATGCGGGCGGTCTGGCTTTCAGCTGAATACACTGGTAATAAGGCTATTAAGCAACATGTCCAATTTGAGTAGAGGGTTTTGGTTTGAGGTTGGGTGGAAATGGACACTGCAAAGTGGTCATAAGACCCGGATGGCTTTGAGCAAATGGACTCAACCCGGAGCGGATCGGTTAATTGATAGGTGTTTGTCAGCGTGAAGCTGGTTTTTATAGAGGTGAAACCTTGAAGTAGAGACTCCGGCGGGAGGATTTCGATAGGTGGACGGTTAACAGGCGTGAAGCCCCTGTTTCCGGGTTCGCTCTCCTGACGCTTCGATGGAGATTGGGTTACCGAGCGCCGGTCGAAAGACCGGAAAAGATATAGAGCCATTGCAATTAGCGTTGCAATGGCTCTTTGCTTCACAGAATTGGAGGCTCAAAGTGGTCGCGCGAGCCGGTATAAGGAGTAGATTTCGGCGCACTTATGGAATTGACGCAATTTACGGACTTCTCACTGAGAACCCTGATCTATGTGGGGTTGAAAAATGGTGAGCTGGCTTCGATTAGGGAAATAGCGTCATCTTTTGCGATTTCCGAGAACCATCTCACCAAGGTGGTTCATGGCCTCGCCAAGTCGGGACATCTGAAGACCTTTCGCGGTCGGGGTGGCGGAATCACTTTGGGGAAAGCACCCGAAGAGATCGCGATCGGTGAATTGGTCCGGGAGCTGGAGAATATGGCAGTGGTGGAGTGCTTACGCCCGGATGGCGGCGCCTGCTGCATTGCTGGAATCTGTAAACTCCAGCACGCGTTGCGAAGGGCGACGGAGGCGTTTCTCGCGGAACTGGATCATTACACTCTTGCAGACCTGATCACCAACGAGGTCGATCTCAAAGAGCGGCTCAGAGTTTCCTGAGATTTCGGACGGGGATAACGCACCCCGCAATCTTGTTCATTTTCCCGCTTGCTTTAAACATGTATTTAAAATGCATGTTAATCGCTTTGAGTAAAAAACGCTTATGAGAAAATTACATATCACAGGGTTAATGGTTCTCTTTTCGATAGGATTGTCTGTAGGGAACCTTGTTGCTGAAGAGGCGTCGGTGGACCCCGATTCCATCTATGCCCGTCTCGGTGGGCAGGCTGCGATTGACGCTGCCGTCGATATTTTCTATAAAAAACTTCTGGCCGATGATAAGGTGAATTTCTTTTTCGAGGACATCAATATGGATGCTCAGATCCGGAAACAGAAGGAATTCCTCGGAGCTGCGTTCGGTGGACCGAAACCATGGAAAGGTAAAGATATGAGAAAAGCTCACGAAAATCTCGATATATCCGATGAGGATTTTGCGGCGGTCGCAGGGCATCTGCATAGCACTTTGAAAGACCTGAAGGTTGACGAAAAATTGATTGGGGAAATTATGGCTCTGGTCGGTTCAACCAAAGCGGATGTTACTAATCAGCCCGCAGCCAAAGCGAAACCCTAGTTTGTGCGTCGCTTGAAACTGAAGGGCTCCATAGGTTTTGCCGTCCTTCTCCTCTGGGTGGGAGTCGTCGCAGCTTTGGAGCCATCTTACGAGCAGGCTCCCACGCTCTATTCGGAGACGGAGCCTGTCACACCGCTAACTGTGATCCGCGACCGGATTCGGAACGGCGAAGATTTACTCTCGGGTAAATCGAGTGAGGAGATTTTGGTAAAGCTTCTGAAATTACTCGAAGTCCCCGTGGAGTCACAGGTCCTGGTTTACTCGAAAACCAGTGCGCAGAACAGCCGGATCTCTCCGGACCGGCCCCGTGCGATTTATTTCTCGGACAATGCCTATGTGGGCTGGGTTCAGTTTGGAAATATAGAAGTCGTTACTTTTGATGAGAAACTGGGCATGGTGTTTCACCTCCTCGATATATCGAGTCGCGATACGGTTCGCTTTATCAGGGATCGTTCCTGTTTGAATTGTCACGGAGGTTCCTCTACCCGAAACTGGCCGGGCCTACTGGTACGTTCTGTGTTTCCGCGGGATGATGGACAACCTATCTTTCATGCCGGGACGTTTCGGACGGATCACAGTAGTCCGCTCAGCGAACGGTGGGGGGGATGGTATGTGACGGGGAGTGCCGGAGGTCAGGCTCATCTCGGAAATATCATTGCGGAGGAAGACACCTCGACCCGGAAGGTGAGCTACCAGCCGGTGGTGGTTTCCGCCGTTGATTCTCTGGATGGAATCTTTCCGACCGATCCCTATCCGGCCGGTGGGGTCAGTGATATTGTGGCCTTAATGGTGCTGGAGCATCAATTGGCCGTTCACAATTCGCTGGTGGAGGGAAATTTGGTGACCCGGCAGACTTTGCATCGCCACCGCAAAATGAAGGAGGCATTTGGTGAGCCGGTCACCTCGCCAATGTCAGAGACCAATCTCCGGGTGATTCAATCGCAGGCCGATCGCATTGTTGGAAATTTACTATTCGCCGAGGAGCATGTCATGGCCGAGACCGGTGTGGAAGGCTCCGACCGGTTTCAGAAAGCATTCCAGGCCAATGCCCGGTCGACGGCGGATCATCGTTCGCTGAAGGATTTCCGGCTCTACGAACGTCTTTTTAAATATAGATGTAGTTACTTGATCTATTCTGATGCCTTTCAGCATCTGCCGGGGGAGTTGAAATCGTTAGTGATGGCTAAATTGAAAGCGGTTCTCGACGGTACCGCTGCCGTTGAGTATCCTCATCTGTCCGACACCGAAAGAGAGCGGATCACTGATATACTGACAGAAACGTTGCCCGCGTTTTCTGATAAGTAATGCATATTGCCAGCCAGTTTGCTACATTTCGCACGATTATAACACTACCGTTGAAAGCGCGGTGCGCTCTATACCAGTGATTGTACAGGGTACAGTCTGAAGTTGTACAGGGTACAATTTGGCACAGGGATTGCAAAATTGTCCTATATGGCAATTAAAACGGTAAACCCGGCAAACAACCGGGAATTGAAAAACTTTACTCCACTGACGATGGAGGAAACGATGACTGCTGTGGAGCAGGCGGATAAGGCTTTTCGCGAGTGGCGAAAGACGTCGATCGGGGATCGGAAAGAGGTCATTCTACGAGTGGCGGACCATCTCCGACAGCATACGGATCAGTGTGCGGAACTGATCACTCGCGAAATGGGAAAACGGATTTCTGAAAGTCAGGCCGAGATTGAGTTCTGCGTGAAAATCTTCGAATTCTACGCCAATGGCGCTGCCGATTTTCTCGCCGATCACGAAATGGAAGTCGATGATGCAACGGCCTACATTCAATACACCCCGATCGGAGCGTTATTGGGTGTCATGCCGTGGAATTTTCCTTTCTACCAGGTGACTCGTTTTGCCGCGCCTAATATTATGGCGGGGAATACAGTTCTCGTAAAGCATGCCAGCAACGTGCCGCAGTGTGCTGAGTATCTGGAGGAGATGTTTAAAACCTGTGGTCTCCCGGACGGTGTATTCACTAATTTACTGATTCCATCTGATTTTATTCCAAAGATTATTGAGGATAAAAGAATCGCCGGTGTCTCATTGACGGGTAGTGAACCTGCGGGTTCCGCGGTAGCGGCAGATGCGGGAAAACATATCAAACCCTCCGTTCTGGAGCTGGGCGGGAACGATGCATTTGTCGTTCTCGAAGATGCCGTTATCGAGAACGCAGTCGAGATGGCGGTCAAGGGGCGGATGACGAACACCGGCCAATCCTGCGTCGCGTCGAAACGGTTCATTGTCGTTGAAGCCGTAGCGGACCAATTCCTTGAGGGATTCAAAGCGGCTATGTCAAAGTTGGAGATGGGGGATCCCATGGACCCTGCTACCGATGTCGGGCCTCTTTCTACCGAGGACGCAGCGGTGGACCTGGATGAAAAGGTGCAGTCCGCAATCAAAGCCGGAGCCGAAGTGGTATTGGGTGGAGGGCGTCCCGACCGAGAAGGCGCTTATTACAATCCCACGATTCTGACCAACATTTCAGCCGATAGCCCCACTTACGATGAAGAGCTTTTTGGGCCAGTAGCGAGCGTTTATCGGGTCCCCGATGAAGCTGCGGCGATTGAGCTGGCGAATGATTCTTCGTATGGTTTGGGCGGTTCCGTCTATACCCGGGATATCGATCGCGGGCGTCGCGTTGCCGAGCAAATTGATACCGGTATGGTGTTCATCAACCAGCCGACGAACTCTCAGGAAGATCTTCCCTTCGGCGGAACCAAGCGATCCGGTTATGGTAGAGAATTGTCGAAGTTGGGAATTCTTGAGTTTGTGAATAAAAAGTTGATTCACTTGCCCGCGAGTTAAGAATCCGTACCGACAAAGCCGGTGGCAGAGTTGATCTGCCACCGGCTTTTTGTCGTTCGTTCGATCTATTAAAAATCGACACTGATCTCGACGCCACTATGGAAAGCGTCGTTGGCATTTTCGGCTTTCCCGGTCAAAGCGGCGGTTTTATTCCACTTTTTAACCAGCTCGATTAATTCCGCTCTACGCCCGAAGGGATCAGCCCCGGTTCCCTCTTTAGCCATCTCGAGAACATCCTCAACGGTGCCTTTTCCGCAGTGTTCGCCCTCGCGGAGCAGCATTCCCCAGAGTGCCACCGCCGCAGAAAACTGATAGTCGTTACTCGCTTCTTTCCATTCCCGGGACTGATAGGTAACCGGTAACTCTATGGGAGTGCTCTTATCGCTCTTTGGCAGTTTGTAGCGAAGCTTCAGGGTGCAAAGTTCATCACTCTCCACCAGTTTCATTTTCGGTGCCTTCGGTTCGACTGGCTGTTGGTATTTCAGATTCGACATTTTGCGCTGGATCGGAGGCGCGCCTGCGGGGACGATTTCATAGAGTGCGGTAACGGCATGACCTGCGCCGATTTCACCGGCATCGATCTTGTCATTCTCGAAGTCCTCCGCTTTGAGCATCCGGTTCGCATAGCCGATGAGGCGGTAATGCTGAACGTGTTTGGGATTAAACTCGATCTGGATTTTTACATCTTTCGCAATCGTCACCAGGGTCGACATGAGGTCTTGGAGTAACACCTTTCGACCTTCTTTCAGAGTGTCGATATAGAAGTAGTTACCGTTTCCTTTATTGGTAATCGATTCGAGCATCGAGTCATTAATATTCCCCGACCCAAAACCTAGCACACTGAGAAAGGTACCGTCTTTCGCTTTCTTCTCTACCATCGTGGTCAAGTCACCTTCGTCGGTTTTTCCGACATTAAAATCACCATCGGTGCAGAGGATGACGCGATTGATTCCGTCCGGCTTGAAGTTCTCTTTGGCCAGTTTGTAGGCGAGTTGGATACCGGCTCCGCCATTGGTGGAACCTCCAGATTGAAGATTGTTAAGCGATTGAAGAATTTTCTGTTTTTGATCACCGCTCGTTGGGGGCAAACAGAGACCTTCCGCTCCGGCATAAACCACGACAGAGATGGTATCTTTTTCCGTTAACTCCTCGATCATCAAACCCATCGATTGTTTTACGAGGGGCAGTTTGTTAGTCGGGCTCATTGAACCGGAGACATCCAGTAGGAAAACGAGGTTTGCTGCGGGACGCTTGTCGCGATCCATCGATTTACCCTGAATCCCTACTCTCATGAGTTGATGGTCTCCGTTCCACGGGCAGTCCGCTGTTTCCACTGCAAAGGCGAAGGGATGTTCGCCTGCAGGCTGCGGATAATCATAGGCAAAGTAGTTAATCATCTCCTCGATTCGAACCGAATCAGTAGGGATCTGTATATTGCCATTTACCATTCGGCGGATATTGGAATAGGAAGCGGTGTCCACATCGACCGAGAACGTAGAAAGGGGATCGCTGAGGGGCGACTGGAACGCATTGTCGATCAGCTCACCATATTTTTCATTTTGTGGAGCCGGAGATTTTTGTGCCGGAGCCAATGGCGCGGAAGGAACCTTTGCCAAATCTGCAGGATGATTCTGGTTTTTAGCGGCTTCCTCTCTCGCAAGTATTTGGGGGGATTTGACCGGTCCTGATACTGGCGCTGCTGGTTCTCCGAAGTCAACGGACAGACTGACACCACCATAAAGGACGTCATTTTCCTTCATGCTTTCGAGACCATCACTCCCACCATTGTAACGGACCTGTGGAAGTAATGTTGTTGAAAACGTTGTTGGTTTACTGTCGCTTCGGCCGGTAAGTCCCCGGACTTTGGGTTGCGCTGGTTTATCCACTGAGGTCAGCAGACTATTGCCACTTGATGTTGAATCGACATCGGCAAAGTTATCAGTAGCGGACACTGTGCCAGTCGAAAGGGTTGCGCGACCGTTCGCTCTGTGGTCTCCGTTCGCTCTTACCAATCCCTCATTACTTCCTGCGATCGCGTAACTGTCGGTAATTGATTCTAAAGACAGTCCACTGGTCGTTTTTAGTTCTTTCCCGCTGATTACCGGGCTGGGTGGTGAGGGTGTGCTCTGTGCCAAAATTGAAGAGTCGCTTACCGCCGTGATTTGGTCGAGGCCCTGAAATTCGCCTCCTACACGGATTGAATTGTCGCCACTTCCTGTAACGTCAATCGTGGCGTCAATTGGTTGTTCCCATTCTTCAGCGGTTTCGCGCAAAAATTTTGATCGGGTTTCATCTCTGGCGACATCGTAATAATCCAAGCGGGAATGCTCCACTTCCGTCAGGTTGCGACGCGCTGAACTATTGTATTTGTCGATAGCCTCCGCTTCGGTATCGGTATTTAAAGCGAGGTCGATTTCTTCAATTTTTCGGCTGAAGTGAACCGTCGTAAACAATCCGATAAAGAGTAGTGCTGCAATCGCTCCGATAACTATGTGGTTCTTGAGGAACACAAATTTTGACTTGGAATCCGGAGTCGGAAACTTAATTTCCGCATCGACCTGGTCGAGGGCTTTGTCCATCGTTTTCAGGAAATCCTGATCGGGTGATCCGGTGCCGAGTCGACGTAGTTCTTCGAGAGAGGCATCGATAAAATGCTGTTTGGCCGGATCGTTGATTCCCGGTGTAAAATCTGATTCTGACATGATTAGGAGAGAGGTTGGATGTTGGTTGGTTCAGTTTTTCCGGCGAGGCAGAGGTGAAGCTGGTCCCGGGCCCGTTCGAGGCGTTTGCGAACATTAGCGGCTGAGATATCAAGCTTTTTTGCCGTGTCGGAGCCGTTGTTTTCCTGCAGATAGAAGGTGGTAACGGTCGCTTTGAGCTTGTCCGGGAGTTGGGTAATGCAGTCTTCGAGGGCTTCGAAGAGTTCGCTTCTGCCGTCTTCCCGGACGGACTGCCAGGCGGCGATGTCGAGCTCGATATCCACGATCTCGGTATCCGGCAACGGAGTTCGCTTTCGTTTCCGAAACCAGTCGAGGCACTTGTGGCGGACGATGCCGCGCATCCATTTACCAAAGTCGAGCGCGTCGTCGTAGCTATCGAATTTCCGGTAAGCGGAGACCAGTGAATCCTGGACGATATCCTGAGCGGCGTGGTGATCTTTTACAATCGCCCGGGCATAGACAAGTAGTTCGCGATGATGCTCTCGCATGAGCCGGGAAAATTCTTCCCGGGGTGTTAGCAATGGTTGGGACTCCATTGTTTCTGGCTGATTAGTAGGTTGAACCATGAGTTGCATGACATAAGTGAATAAAAATAATTCCCTGATGGAATGCAGCTCTTTCGAACAAATCAGTCCGGATGTGACAAATGCCCCCGTTTTTTTGCTCAAAGCTCTTCTCTGTCACAAATCATTATCCCTCACGGATGCCAGTTTCTGTTTCATTTTCTCCAGATACTCTTCGACTATGGGTTGGTAGTTTTGATCACCCGCCAGGTTGGTGAACTGACCCGGATCTTTGGTGACATCAAATAGTTCGATACCCTTTGCGGCATCTTCGCCGTATTGAATAAAAGCATATTGGTCATCGCGAAGTAGAAATCCCTTTCTCATTGGAGCGACAGAGAAGGCCGCTTCTCTCACCGTCTGTTCCGGGTCGTCGAGCATAGCGGAAATATCTTTTCCCTGGAGCCGTCCCGGGACCTCTAGCCCGCAAAGAGATGCTGTGGTGGGATAGAGATCCAGCAGCTCAACTAAAGAATGACAAACGGCTGGCTTTTTACCGGGGACACTGACGATGAGAGGAACGCCGGAAGATTGATCCAGTAGGCTGACTTTTGCCCAGAAATCGTGCTCACCAAGATGGTAGCCGTGGTCGCTGGTGAATATAACAATGGTATTGTCTTCGAGGCCATTGTCTTTCAGCGCTTTCATAACCACACCTACCTGAGCGTCCATATAGGCAACTGAGGCATAGTACCCGCCGACGGCTTTCTTCTGGCGGCGGATATCCATTTTCATATTGGAACTGGTTTTGTAGTTAATACCGGGCTTCGGAATGTCGTCCCAGTCTCCGGGGCGTTTTTCCGGAAGTTCGTTTTTCTCGTAAGGAAGAAAAGGTTCATAGTATTTGCGTGGGGCGACAAAAGGAACATGAGGGCGGACAAAACCTACTCCCAGCCAGAAAGGTTTGTTTTTGTGTTCGGCAATCAATTCAGCCGCTTTTTTGGCAGTCTTGCCATCGGAATGTACAAGGTCATCCCCGTCGGCTTCGACTACAACAAACGTATTGCCTCCCACGGCCGGCTTTTTACCATCGGGGTTGTTCTCCAGGGTTTCGCCATCCCCGGCGGCTTTCCACTCCGGCCCGGGACTGTTAAAGCGTTCGGTCCATGAGGCTGCATCGTCGGCTCCGTTATAGTGATCTGCGGATTTTTTATCGGAGTATTCGATCCCTCCCGGCACGCCCATGTGATAGATCTTGCTGACCCGGGCGGCGTAGTAGTCATGATTTTTAAACCACTGGGACCAGGTTTCCCGATCACCAATTTTGGGACGGGGATTGACGTATCCCAGAGTGCCGGTTGCATGAGGGTAATAGCCGGACATAAATGAAGCTCGGGACGGACCACAGTAAGTGCCCTGGCAATAGGCGCGGGTAAATCGAGTTCCCCGGGCAGCGATCGCATCAATATTCGGTGTCTGGCAAACCTCGTTACCATAGCAGGAGAGTGCCGTGTAAGTCAGATCGTCGGAAATGATGAAAAGCACATTGTAGGGTTTTTCTTTACCCTGCGCGGCGTGGAAGAAAGTGGTGATAAAGCCGACAAGGATAAGAAGCGCAGTTTTCATGTATCCAGAGAGGTAGTCGATATTTGTCAGTTGATCGAGGGACGTAAATTTTGAATCAGTTCCCGGAGGGGTGCGGCGGTTTTATCGAAAGGCAGATCTTCCCAGGCTGCGAGAAAAGCGTTTTGAGAGTTGGATCTCTCAACGGGATGGGTGGTGGTTGCCTCGCGGGCGGCGTGTTCCAGCGGAGTTATCAGCTCGAGAAAGTGAACCCATCGGGATGCCGAATTCTGCCTTTCCCGGAGGGACAGATTTTCGGTAAATCTCTGAAACTGGATCAGGTTGGTGTCCTTTTGTTTGGCATGGAGGGCGAACCACTCAAGTAGGAAGGTGGTCAGATCGATTCGTTCCGCATCCATGGCAGTGGCCATAAATTCAGTGATCAAACCCGTGAGAGCCTCGAGCCACTCCAGCTTTTCCTCGAGATCGCTTTCCTGAAATGTGGTTTCTTTGCGATGCCAGAGGATTGCCTGATTGGCTCCCAGCCAGGGGACGAAAGGTGACAGGTCGGCATCAAAGAGTCGATGCCAGTGGATCCGGGGCGCTTCATGGTCTCTATAAAGGTCTGGCGAAGCGAGGGCATTGAGCGGGTTGCACAACCAGGAGGGGGAGGCTGTCCAGGCGCCGGTTTCGAAGACTTTCGGGGTTCTCCGCAGCCGCTGGTAGACGAGGTGCTGCACTAGCAAATCACCATTAGTTCCGAGGCATTGGTGAATCGGTAAAAAGGGCGGTGCGCTTTCTTTCCGCGTGGCATTAAAGATTGTGATCAGGAGTTCAATGCTCGATTCGGAAAACGTCAGTTCCGGAGCGGACTGTCCCTGCTGCCACAGCCTCCGGATGGAGTGGGCGTCGCGGTTACCGGGAAACACGGCGGTCCGCCTCCTCCAACCGCATTCTCCGGCCAAAAATTTCCAGCAGGACCGGTTGATGATGCGTTGAACGGCAAGCACGGTCTCGTCGGTGAGAGCTCCCGGGTTGCCTAGTGGGAGTGATGGCGAGCTGCCTTTTATCGGGCCATCGTTAAAAAAGCGGACTAACCAGGGAACAAAAACCAGGCGGGCAGTGCGATGGTGGTTGGTGGTTTCGGGATCAAACGACCGTTCGCTCATTTTTTCAATGACTGGAGATTTTTGCGGGTGATTTCGGGGTGGGGAAAGCCATTGATCGTGAGTTCGCCGTTTTTGTAGCGAATTTCGATGGTGTTCGCAGCGGATGGCCAACGTTCTTTCAAATCGAGGTATCGATCTGAGAGAAAATGAACCTTCTGGTTGGAGGAGCCAATCCATCTCCGGTCGGTAATTGCGTTTTCTCTTTCGTATTGCCCGTCGACCAGCAGATCGGTTTGCTGAAGGAGGGCAAAACGCTGCGGATAATCGGGATCGCCTTGGTCCTCGAGCTGCTCGAGGGTGTAACCGGAAAATACCATCACGGAAAGACCGGCTTTGCGCACGGCTTCGGCGACTTTGGCGAGAGCGCCGGCTTGCGCCATCGGTTCGCCTCCGATGAAG
The DNA here is from genome assembly GCA_029213005.1 of Verrucomicrobiales bacterium. Taxonomy (GTDB): domain Bacteria; phylum Verrucomicrobiota; class Verrucomicrobiia; order Verrucomicrobiales; family DEV007; genus Arctic95D-9. The sequence goes on along the minus strand of JARGPI010000010.1, from coordinate 147,798 downwards.
GTGACCCCCTCAATTTCATCTTCATATCCCAGGATTTCTTCGGTGAGGGAGTCGGTCGAAATTTGGACGGCACTGGAGTTCTTGAAACTCAGGTATTGAGGATTGCAGCAGCCCGGGCAGCGAAAGGGGCAGCCCTGCACCCAGACGGCAAACCGTTTTCCGGGACCTTCGGCTTCGGTAAGGGGGACTTTCGCTGCGATCGTGATATCCATGTGACGGAAAAGGCTCACCGCGAGGTGAGCCTTTTCAAAAAATCGGTTCGTTATTTCACCGGGTGAATTAGAACAGTTTGATTGGGTCAACCACTGAGGTTGAGGGGCCACCACCGGCGGAATTGGTTCCCTGACTCCAGAGATCAAGCATTTCTCTCAGGATCGGGTCATCGTGACGTGGCCAACCGTAAAGTTCTTCGTATTTCGCTTCTGAACCCAAACCGGCGATGGGCTGAACTTCTTTCCATTTGTCTCCGGCGCGGGGAACTCCAAAATCGTGAGGAAGTCCGTAATCGCTGGTCGGATCGAGTTTGGTCAGGATGCGGAAAAGAATGTGGCGAACCCATTCAATTTTATGAGGCTCGCTCGACTTGGGAGTGTAGGAGCTGTGGGTAACCAGGCAGGAGTAAACTCCGACGGTGTCGACCACTTCTGCGCTCTGCCCCATAAATTCGTAGTCCTGCACATTGATTTGATCTTTGTGATAGCCACCGAACTCTGAGTTGGCGAGAATGTCCTGCGCCTCGGCTCCGACGGGGAGGAGGGCCAGCTCGGGCTGGGATTCAACCCCGGCTTTAAAGAGACCTTTTTTCACGGCCCAGTTTACGCCATAGTTTTTCAAAGCTGGATAAGGAACTCCGCCGACAAGAATCACAGCATCGACCCGGTCACGGGGATTGGTGCCTGCCAGCATGTCGAGTGCGGCATCTTCAGGATGGTAGCGTGGCTTCCAGGTGCGGTTCCCGCCGCTTTTCCATTCGCGGGAATTTTTGATGATCTCTTCGAGCATGAGACAGGTGATCATGCCGCCGGAACTGATCTGGCCAACATTGACGGTCGCACCGGCTTTCATCAATCCGGTGAGGTCTTTAAAACGGTCTTTGTCCTTGGGGCGAACCAGAATGTGAACTTTCTCCCGGTAGAGAGGTAGAACCAATTTGATTTCGTCCGCGATTTGACGCCAGGCTTCCCGCTTCTTGGGATCGTATTCGTCTTTGATCCGCTGGGTGGCAAAATAGCGAAGGTCCGACTGGACGATGGCGAGCTGCACTTCTCTTTCGTAGCGGAGGCGCTTTACACTATCAAAACCACCCTGTGTTGCGTAAACGTTAACGCGGAATTTCGGGTAGCGATAGCGGTTCGGATCGCTTGAGGTGAGTGGGATGCCGTAGTTGGCGCAAAGCTTTGCGATGTCTTCCCCGAATCGCATATAGATCCCTGAGCTGGAACCGGTGGCGATACCGGGATTGACCTTTGAACTCCCGACGTTATCGGGGAAAGGATGGCTGCTGGACGGGAAGTTCAGCTCGTAAAGTGATCCCTGTCCAAGTGCTGCTGAGAGCGGAAGGAGAAGGCAAAGAAGCAAGAGACGCTTTGGATTCATAGGATGTGAGTGTGTTGCCCCTAAAAACCATGAAACCCTATGACCCGTCAACTCATATTTCACGACAATGCCGATGCTATAAACAAAGAAACGAACCCGAAGGTTCGTTTCCAATTAGCAATGATTTGTAGAAAAAACGCGATCTACTGGGTCAATTTTGCCTTGTTGTCAGCAATGATTTTTTTGACCTGATCGGCGGCTGCTCCGGGGTCATCTGCTGGACAGGTTCCACCGGCGACCGTGTCGTTCTTTGTGCTTAACACTTTCAAAATCACAACCTTGCCCAGTTTCTTTCCGGACACGATAATATCTGCTCCAGTTGACTTGCCGATGGAGGCCGCTGCCACAGAATCGAGCCTCACATTGCGTGCTGCGGAGGCGATGTCTACGATCTGGTGACCGTCTGCTTTCAGGGCGCTGGAAATTGAAGATTCAAGGGCATCATCCCCGGCGAAAGTTACGCCGACTTTTTCAGCGAAGGCAGGTGAGGCGATTCCGATTGCGACTACGGCAAGGAGGGTGGAGTAGAATTTTCGTAGTTTCATATATGTTATGGACGAAGTTGAATAGAATTAATGCAAAAATGACGGTTAGTTAGGCTTGTTTTGGAACGGGGACTCTGCGGATTTTGAAGGTATTATCATCCTGACTGGACTTCAGGTCCACAAATTCGGCTTCTGAGCCCTTCACAATCAAGATACGGTCATCTCCAAGATCGATCAATTCGCAGTTAATGGTGGCTCCGTCCAAATTGGCTTTGAAGAAGTCTCCGCTGTAAATCGCGTCGAAATGGCCGTTGGGATGCATCACCGCATAGACGAATTTTGATACACGTTTGACCTCTCCCCGTACCGGCTTGGAAACGAATCCCTCCTCGGTTCGTTCGTATCCACCACTGTAATCGCCGAGCTCACTGGCCAGTGCCTGAAGTTGATTGGTCTCCTGCACGCTGATGACCTGCGGTCCGGAAAAGGTGCTCATACTCGGGATTACGACGAGAACCATAAGAAGCCCGAACCCGAGGACACCTACGATGAGCGAGATTTGCTTCCACTTGGGAAGTCCGAATTTATGAATCGTCAGAGTAATACTGGCGACTCCCGAGAGCATGGTAAAAACCCATGCCATAGTTTTCAGCACGTGTTCGTTGGTGAATGACTCTGCTTCTGCGATCAATGTGTCCATGTTTTTAGGTGGCAGGTGGTGTTTAACTAAGAATATTGGTGGATTTTGACTTTAAGGTCAAGCGACGGTTAACGGGGGATGCAGATAAGTGGACGGATTAGATCCGGAATTTTTCACAGGACTTTAAAATCAGTTTTGATTGCCGTTTGCATTTGGTCAGGATGGCTTAGATTTCGACCGAAATTGACCGCCTCAGCAGGTGGGTGATTCGGATTGTATAGGGTACAGTCTCAGATTGTACCCTGTACAATTTTTATAAGGAGTATGAAAACTGGTTTTGCAAAAGTTGTCCTCTTTGGATTCGCGATTCTTGTGGTCGCGCTCATCCTCGCCAAGTGGAAGGCGGAAGATCGCAGCAAGGCTCTCAACCAGTTGAAAAATACCTATCAGGTGACCTTCAACATTTTTAATGACGAGGTTCATCTCACCGCATCCAGCCCGAAAATCACGAACCTGAACAAGTTGGCGGAGCTGATCGAGCGGGCGGAACGGATGGAGGATGGAACGCCTCTGGTCCCGTGGGTGCTCGATCTGACGGGAAATCCGAATTTAAAAAGCTTTGAAGGGGTGGCCCGGCTTCAAAACCTCCGGTCAATCATTGCGGTCGATTGCCCGAAACTGGCTTCCGCAACGGGAATCGCGGGGATGCCTCATCTCTCGGAGATCATTTTGTCTCACAATGCCGTTTTGGCGGATGTTTCCGAGATTCGGGATTTGCCTTCGCTGGTGACGCTGGATCTGACCGCGTCGCCCATTCTTCAGAAGCTGGAGTTCGGTGACCTGCCGAAGTTGGAGAATTTGTACCTGAGTGGTTCCCGGAGCCTCGAGCGGCTCGACGTGACCGCGCGGGCGAGCCTGAAACAGCTCTATCTCGACAGTTGTATGCTAATCGACGAGATCGTCGGGCTGGAAAATCTCATCCACTTAACCGACCTGGATATCAGCAACTGTCAGAAATTAAAACATCTCAAAGGCGTCGAAAAGCTCGCCGAGTTAATTGTGCTCGATATGAGGAATGTGGAACTGGTCGATTTTTCAGTGATCGGGAATTTGCCGAAGCTCGAAGTGCTGCGGCTCGCCGGTCAGGGCAGTCTCACCAATCTTGAACCATTTTCCAAATTGCAGACCCTTAGGGAATTCCACCTCGAATCCTGTCCCAATATTCAGTCGCTTCAGGGGATTCCGCCCACCGTAAGCGAATATCTGGGGGTGATTCGCTGTGACAAACTGGTAAGCCTGGCAGGGCTTGAAGTGGCGACTGAACTGCAGCACGTCGATTTAAACAGCTGCACCGCACTGGAGGATATCGAAGCGTTGAAATCGGTAACCGGGCTGATTCGGCTATCACTTCTACACTGTCCGAAAATCAAGAATGTGCAGCAATTGGAGCACAACCGGAACCTCGCCTTTGTCAGACTGGGTGACACCGGAGTGATCGCAGCCGATGTCGAACCGCTTCAGGAATTGCTTCCCGATACCGTGTTCGATTTCTCCATTCCTGAATGAAACATTGATTGACTCTTTTCAAAATACTGGAAAGAAATCGGAGGCAAGATCGTATTGCATGGTGGGGGATTTTTATTTATCGTTAGGGCGAAACATGACGAGCCGAGCAAAAACACAATTTTTAGGAGGGATAGCCGCATTGGTGGTGCTCTCTGCAGGACTCACGTCCTGCTCGACTTCAGGCTACTCAGGTGGCGGCGGAGCAAAGACGCTTCCGGCTTCCCGAATGAAATCCGGCGCCGTCATGCAGCGGAATGCGCAGATCGCCAATGAACCGAGGGGCGATTATTATATCGGTCGTCGCTGGTTTACCGAAGGAACCCGATACTGGGGCTATATCAGAAAACCCGGCGAAACCTGGGAAAATTCGACTCTGGTTGTTATCAATGAATCGGTGATGCATCAACCCGACCGTCTTCAGGAAGTGGCTCACGACGGGGGGCGGGCCCACGGTTACGATCACAATTCGGAATACCGGTTGTGGGGGAATTTCAACGGCAAGAAGGTCTACGACCCGAACTCCAACCTTGAGTTGCCCGAGTTCCGACTCACGAAATACCAACTCATCAATCCCAACCCGGGATTTCTGTTTTATCCGGGGGAGCCTTATCAGAAGCGCGGTCTTCCTCCGAAGCATCCCCCGACATTGTGATCGGGAACGGCTATTTCTCCTAGCCAAATCATTGGAATATCCTTATCTTTTCCGGGGTAACCCGAGGGCCGGGATAAGTGGGCTTATGCCTTCCGCCTCGTTGCGGAGTAATCTTTGATAATGGCAGATCGATACGAAATTAAGGGACGTTTAGGTCGTGGAGGTATCGGTGCCGTTTATCAAGCATTCGACCATCACCTCGGGCGCGATGTTGCAATCAAACGGCTTCTTCCGATGGAGGAAACCCGCTTGAATGATTCCGCTGAAAATTCCCTCGCGTCAGAGGCTAAAGCGCTCGCCTCGCTTTCCCATCCCAATATTGTCACCATTTTTGAATTCGGGGAGGACGATCAGGGCCCCTTTGTGGTTTTTGAATTAATCGAGGGGGACACTCTCAAGGATTTGATCTCCGAGGGCGCCCTCTCAGAGAGTGACTTTTACGAAGTCGCCGATCAGATTCTGGATGCACTGATCGCCGCTCATAAAATGAATCTTCTCCACCGGGATATCAAACCGGCCAACATCATGTTGAGCTGGCTGCCGTCAGGGAAGTTTCAGATTAAAATGCTCGATTTCGGTCTGGCCAAATTTGCTCAGGAGCCTTCCACTCAGACACTGGATCAGAAAGGCTCCTTTTTGGGATCGATCGACTATATTGCGCCGGAGCAAATCGAACTGTTTCCTCTCGACCAGCGAACCGACCTCTATTCACTCGGGTGTGTGCTCTATTTTTCGCTTACCCAAAAACCACCTTTCAATGGAAGCAGTATGGCAGAGACGATGAACAATCATCTCGCCGGAAAAGTCGTGGCTCTGGAAAATCTGCGTCCCGATATCCCGATTGCGGTGTGCCGTTGGGTGATGTCCCTGATTTCTCTCCATCCATCGGAACGACCGAATGATGCGCTGACGGCCCTTCAATCCTTTATCCGCGCCAAAAAGTTAACCAACGAATCACTGACCGATTCAATTCCCACCGCGAAACTGGTGGTTCCCGTGGTCGCCACTGCTCAGCCGGTTACGCAGCCCCGAGTCCTCGAAGATACCCGGCAGATTGTAAGTTCGCCGTCACCGATGACTCCCGTGGTTCCCCGGCCCTCCGGACCCTCCTCCGGCGATTCAAAACTCATCACGGGACGCTATCAGCCTAAGCCGAAACCCGAGCCGGTTTCACGAAAGGCGATCTTCGGACTGGTAGGATCCCTCGCGATTCTGATCATCGTGGCGGGATTCGTGATTGCCGGGGATCGCCGGGAAAGGAAAAGAATCGAAGAGAAAGAGCGCCTCGCCCTTGAAGCTGAGCAGAGGCGCGTGGTGAAACCTGCTCCGGCAAAACCTCAAATTCAGAAAGGTAGCCCGGTTTCCTCATCGGCACTTCCGATGTATGAAAGTCGGCGTTCCGCGAAACTACCTCAACTACCATCGCCCGGGACGAATTTTGCCTACTATTCCGTTAATGGCGAACTACAGAATCGGGAGGGAGAGCCTTACGATTTTGATAGTCCCGGCGAGACTCTCGGGGCGATCAGCAATGCCGCTCAGGGGATCAATAAATTTCACCTCCTCAAGAGAACCGAAGATGATAAGATGGTGCCCTCCATCGTGACAAAACAGGAGGGACAGAGAACGATCGTTTTTAATTCCGGGCAAAAGCTGTCACTCACCGCTCAATCGGCAAGACGACAGGAAATTACGTCATCTCAATTTACCTTCGCGATGATCGTGAGCCTGCCAGCAAACGCCTCCGGTTCGATTTTTCGATTCTCTGTCAACGATGCCAACGGTGAGTTTCTCGCTAAGCCAATCAGAACAGTATTTATAAACAATCGACTACGAGCGATCGTGTCGGACACGGAAAATGCAGCTTCTCTGGTATTGCCTGCAAAGCAATATCGAGCCGTGATTATCGAGATCGATGCGGATAAGGATACCCTCTCGCTATATCAACGGTCACGGGAGGGTAGACAGGTGTTGCCGGGAGATAAAGTGGTGCCTCTGAAACTGGACGGTCCGCTCCGTCTTTCGAACTATGAATTCGGGAATTTGATGTTTCCAAAGAGAGCGAGCCAGCGTAGGGCCGTCGAGATGCCCGCGATAGCGATTTACTCCTCTATACTTACGCCGGTTCAGAAGAATCAGATGGTAGATGCGCTGTTCAAAGCTATCGAGAAACCTTAAGCTGATCGGGAAGATATAGAGAAAAATCGGGAATCACCTATTTAGTGTAGTGACGAATCTTGATTTTTATCATATATTTCAGATGTGTTAGAGTTTTTAGATGCTGCCTATCAGTTTTTCCCTGCTGACCCGTCGCGTTTTGTGATCGGAGCGACGCGGCAGGCCAATCGGTTTGCTATTTTGCGGGGAAGGAATCATCGGGTTCGTAAAATAGACCTATCCGGAAAAGTTGATCGGGTTAAAAAGTTGCGGGATTCAGATGCCCGCCTGTTATTTGTCGCAAATCACCCCAGCCACAGTGATCCGCAATTTATGACGGAGATACAGAGGCGCCTCGGGATTACCTCCTCTTTTATGGCGGCGTACGATGTGTTTCTTCGCAGTGAGCGTCAGGCCTGGTTTATGCAAAAGCTCGGTTGTTTCTCTATTGACCGGGAGGGCAGTGATCGCAAAGCCATGGCTGCGGCTATCGATACCTTAAAGCAGGGCGAGATGGATCTGACGATTTTTCCGGAAGGAAATGTTTACCTGATGAATGACCGGGTAACGCCTTTCCTCGATGGTACTTCTTTTATTGCGACCAAAGCTCATCAATCGCTGAAAGGGGAAGCCGAAGTGTGGGTGATCCCAATCAGTTTTAAATTTACCCAACTCGATAATATCCGGGAAGCGGTATGGCAAAGGCTGGGTAAGCTGGCGAATGACTCCGGCTACCGCGGGTTGCGGGACCCCTCTGATCCGGAAGAGACCGTTCTCAAGGTGGGTGAACATATTCTTTCACGTTTTCTCCGAGAAAAAACCGATATCGAAGGTGATTTTGATTTTGTCGGTTTGTCCGCAGACGGACTTCAGGAGCGGCTCTTTGGTATATCAAATCGTCTTATCGGGAAGCTGGAGAACGAATTGGATCTCGATCAGAACGACGAGGTCTTTATCGTTGATCGGGTTCGAAAAGTTCGGTCCCGGTTGCGTCAGATTCGGCTGGATGAAGCGCTCGTAAACCAATATGGATCCGATAAAATTTCCTGTATGTCGGACCGGGCAATTCTGTGTTTTCGCCTCCTTGCCTATGTGCTTCCATACTTCAAGGAGAAGCAGACGCTGGATCGCTATGCTGAAACGGTTGACCGGTTGTGTGAGGATTTTTACTCCAGGCCTTTTCCTCCGTTAGGACGCCGCAAGGCGATGGCAAAGATCGGTATGCCGGTGTCGATGAAAAAGATGCTTGATGAAGCAGGAGGAAAAACGCGAACGGTTGTTCCTGAACTCACTCAATTGCTGGAGAAGAGAATCCAGGAAGGCGTTGATGACTTGAACCGCCGGAACAAAGCGACCGGGATTTCGTTTATTACGACCCTGGAGAGCTGAGGATCGCTTCCTTCGCAGATTGGAATTCTTTGAGGAAGGTGGCGTGATCGCCCTTGCGGTATTCGATCGCTTTGAATCCGTGGGCTTTCCCCGCTTCGAAATTTTCCGGCATATCATCGATATAGATCGTAGCCTCAGGATTAATACCCAAAATCTCGATAGTTTTTTCGTAGATCGATGAGTGTGGTTTCATACATCTGACCTCGTGCGAATAGATCGCACCGTCGAAAAGGTTAAAGACCGGATAACGTTCGAAAAGGAAGGGGACGTGAATACCATTGGTGTTGGAAAGCAGGTATAGCGGAGTTCCCGATTTCGATTCCGCTTCAATCAATTCAACGATCTCCTGATTCGGTTCGAATACTTCCTGAAACGCCTCAATCAGTTCGCGGTTAGCTCCGGAATAGCCGATTTTCGCTGTCGCTTGATCGAGGAACTCCTCTGGGCTGATGTTTCCGCTCTCGAGGTCATCTTTGAGGGTATTCACATTATGAAAGATCGCTTTGGGCGGAACGGAACATTGGGCTGCGATTCGGCGAACCGAGATCTCAAAGTCAAAATTGACGATCACGTTTCCGATGTCGAAAAGAAGCGAATAACTCATATGCGGGCTACTTTAGGTCCGATCGGCTTCGATGATAGAGATTTGCGATCTCATTATCAGTCAGTGCGGATTGATAGATCGTGAATTCGTCGAGACGGCCGTTGAGGTGGCGGATCGCGAAGTTGGGATCCTTGCGAAACGGCTCGCCCCAATTTCCGATTTCGCCGTTACCGATGCGAAGTTGGTCGACGAAGAAAAGGGACTCGATCTCCTGGCTGGAAACCTTTTCGCCATTCACATAGTGCGAGACGGTGCGGCTGGCAGGATCGAAGACGGAGGCGAGATGGAGCCATTGGCCACTCATCGACATGTCCCACATCGGCGGGGAGAAGTAGACTTTGTGCAGGCGTGACTGAGGGTCAGTGGATCTCGGGTTGGGTTGTGATTCGTCGACCATCACAGAAAGCATCATTTTTCCGTCGTCGCGAATTTGCCAGTGAGGTTCGCCTCGTTCATAGCCATCGCCCATAAAGAGGGCATTGTAGCGGCGATCAAGACTATCGATCCGTGTCCAGCAGGCAAAGGTGAAAGCGGAAAAGGTTCCGGGAATATTGACGCGAACGCGCGCGCCGGGGCGGCGAAATTCGAGTGCTGATTTCATGCCCGGCCACCGACCGGAGACGGGCTCGGCAAGGATCACGGTGCCGTCAAAGTCGGGTTTTCGCGGTTCCGAAAGATTTGGGACGATGGTATGGTTTGGCCCGTCAAAGGTGTAGTAGGCAAGGACCCGGGGATCCTGAGCGGTCACGTCGCGATGACGTTCCCAGCGCTGAAAACTGGAAGTCAATTCTTCGGCGGAGCGGGATCCGAATCGTGACAAGTCGGGGAACGTGACCTGACCGCTTTGGGATACCGTGGCGGCTGAGTTCGGATCTAAATTTAAGGCATCGGACTGCTTCAGAATCTTTTCCTCTTCTCCCCGGTGACGCACCGAAATTTCGCCATCGATCACTTCGACGTGACCGGTGCCGTCCCGGACGACGAGGCCAAACTCGGTTCCCAGATCGATGATCTCGGATGAAGGCGTCTGCAATTTGAAGCCGCGCGCAGCGGGCGGGACTTTCATTCGAACTGCCCCTTCACGGCAGGATGCCTCCCAGGCCGATTTGAGCTCAATTTGGGAAGGGCCTTCCACCGTCATGATCGCTCCGGAAAAGAACTGGATCTGAGCGGTTCCGCTTGCGAGGGTGAAAACCTCGGCTCCCAGCATATCACCTTCGCGACGGATATTTGCGGGCTTTTCCCAGCTGGGGTCAAAGAGGTTTTGAATCACGGCGAAGCCGTTCGCAGAGGGCGTTTCTTTGGCGGTATCAGCGATTTCTCCATTCCGTTGATTCCAATACATTAAGGCCGACCCGGTGAGGAAGGCAATCGTAGCTGCTGCGGCGATCGGGATAAAGGATTTGGGGAACCGGGCAATTTTCTCAGACGGGGCAGATTCCGTCTGGAGCCAGGGCCCGGTTGCGGATTCGGTCTCCGGAACGATAGCGTCCGACAGTTGAAGCAGGCTGTGGTCGAGCGAGAGATAGGAGCGCATCGCTTCGCGGAGCTCCGGGCTCTCCATCATCCGGTCCTGAAGCTGATCGAAATCCCCGTCACTGATGGTGCCATCGAGATAGGCATCGATCCAATCCTGTTCGTCTTTCGGAAGCTGGCTGAATTTTGATGATTTCATGGGCTATCCGGGCACTTGAGTTTTGGTCTCAACGCATTCCATCAATTTTCGGCGGAGACGTTTCAACCGCATGTAATAGGATGCGGCGGAGGTACCAGCTTCTTCTGCCATCTCTTTGACTTTGATGCCCGGGGTGTAGGCCAGAATCAGAAACTTCCGGTGTTTTTCGGTCATTTCGCGAAGGCAGGTCTCAAGGGCTTCGTGCTCGATTTTGCGCGAGTCGAGTTCGTCGATGCCTTCATCGGCCATGATTTCGAGGATATCTTCGCGAAAGACGTGGCGGTCTCTCGCCATTTTGCGCCGGTAGGCGAGGGCTTCGAAGCGGGCGATGACGCAGGCCCATTTCATAAAATGGGTTTCCGGATCGTATTGATCGAACTTCTTCCAAATCACGATGGCGGTCTGCTGCAAGACTTCATCGGTGTCGGTCCAGGTGGGCAGAAGCGACCGGATAAACCGTCGCAGATCCGGTTCATACTTGGTAAAGCTGGCGACAAACCCCTCGTATCGATCGTCTTCTTCAGTCTCAGTTGGCATGGCTCAACTTAACACTTCCGGTCGCGGGAAAATCTAACGCCCAATATGACTGTACCCTGTACAGTTTTAGACGGTACCCTGTACAGTCGGGGCTTTGGCGGCCTAATTGGTCCACCGTCCGCCCGGTGAAACGAAGGGCAGGATCTGTTTCCAGGTATCGGAGTAATCGGTTTTACCAACGGCTCCGATCATTTTTTTGCCGGTGGCTTTGCGGAACTCGGAACAAAAGGATTCGCCGCTGTGGCAACCCCAGCTTTTGCAGTAGGCTTTCCGGGCAAAGACGTTCCGGTTTATTTTCCTCAAATCTCTCTGGTGCAGATAGGTTCGCGAGGTGCCGAGGGAGTGGTTGCTGTAATCGAGCAGAAAACAATATTTGTTGGAGTGACCGAAGTATTCGAATCCGGAGATTTTGGTGACATTCCGGTTTTTGCCGGAATTCAGATAATTGATCACGTCCTGACCGGTGTCATACCAAACGAGATTGACTCCGAACTTGTCGCGAACACTCTCGATATGAGAAATCAGCGGTTCGCCGTCTTCAGTGGCGCGGCCCTCGTATCCGCGACGATAGACCAACCAGGTGATGTTGACGGTGTTTTTCGAGGCTTCCTGAAGCTTCTGAATACGGATTCTTGCGGTCCGGACGAAATTTCCCCACCACTTGTCGTGGCGATGTTCTTCGCGACGATACCCTTCCCATTTCAGCAGTGCGGGACCACCGGAGAGAATAATATACTCGTCATTTGGATTCAATCCCTGGCCCTGAGCCTGATTTGACAGCAGGGAGCCGGTCAAGGACAACGTGATTGCTGCCAATACGAGACGAAATGAAATCATAGGGTGCACTTTGCGGAAGTTTTAGCTGACTTTCAAGTCATAACGGAACCGGTCGGCCGGTTCCTTTTGAATAACGTTAGAGGCAATGAAGCCGTCGCTGTTCAATTTTTCGGTCGAGGTCCGGGCCTGGAATTTCGAAAGTCGTTGATGGTGACGGTGGACGCGACCGATGAACCATCTCCAGGTGTCTTTGGGCCGCCCGTCCTCAAGCAGAAAGTGAGGGCAGTTTTTATTCGGCGGGTCGTAGCCATTGCGGGGCCAGTGATAGTGAGGCACCACATTGGAAATCGGAATATTGTGATGATGCATCAGCGAGGCGGTCAGTTTGGCGGTGCGATCGATCGTAAGCAGGATGTTGTTGCCCTCGTGTTCGCACATTTCGATACCGATGGAGTAGCGGTTGCCGGGACCGTCGAAATCGGCATGCTCGCCCCTTTCGCTGGTCGGGATGTGTTGGATCACCGCGTTATCCTGCACCGTGAAGTGCCAGCAGAGGTAACCGATCACGCCGCCACGAAGCGCACCTTTTTTCAGTGCTTTGGCGTGAGCAAAGGCATCGCCTGTGTAATTCTGCGTGCTGTGGATCGTAATGTATTTCGGCTCCATGGGGCGGCGGCCCTTTCGACCAAAACGGTTCGGCGCGATCAGATCGACCTTGATATTCAGCTCGTGATGTAACTTCTGAGGATTCAGCGGGGACTCGGGAATTACCCCGAGCGACGCCTCCCAGTTCTCACTTTTCTGATTGGTTTGACAACCGGGCAGGCCGATTAACACACCGGCGAGCAAGGCGATCCCGGGTAGAATAGTAAGGTATTGCCTCATCAAAAGATGGATAAATTAAAGACAGTTAAATTATTGAGTTAAGATAAGGGTTCTGGTTTACAATTCAACTGCGGGTTATCCCGCAAACGATCTAGCGTTCCAGAATTTCGACCTCATACCCATCGGGGTCGGTGACGAAAGCCATCTTAATTTTCTCTCCGGAAGGGAAGGCTTCTCTCCAATCTTCCGGCCAAATTTCGATGCCCGCTTTCTCCACTTCATCGCAATAAGCCATGATGTCTTCAACTCCAACGGCTGTGTGCATCAAATCCTCAGGAAAATCGACTTTAAAATCAGGGGAGTAGCAAAGTTCGAGGAAATGTTCGTTCCCATCGAGCTCCAGAAAAGCTAACTGATTCCCTGCAGGTGACTTATCGGTCCGGCGAGTCAGTTTAAAACCAAGGGTCTCGTAGAACTCGATGGTTTTATCAAGATCGGTGACTCGGATGCGGGTGTGAAGAAATTTGATCATGCGGGGAATAATCGCCCGATCGCGGAGTGATTCAAGCCACTTGTTTCGGCACCATCGTGAGCTGAAAATAATCGTGGCAGGAAGTCGGATTCACCGGTTTGTTGAGTGGCCATGCCCGACGACCTTTTTGATCTTGAGGAAGATGATTCCGCTGCCTCTTTCGACCCGGAAGAAGAGGCCTGGAAGACCTCCAACCAGCCGGTTCCACTGGCGGCGAGGATGAGGCCGCGCACTTTGGACGAATACGTGGGCCAGAGCCATATCCTCGGGGAAGGGAAGCTGCTGAGGCGCGCGGTGGAGGCGGACCGCTTTACTTCTCTAATATTTTACGGTCCCCCCGGGGTGGGAAAAACCAGCCTGGCGGAGTTGATCGCCCGGCGAACTGATTCGCGCTTTATCAACCTGTCGGGGGTCGAAAGTAACGTGGCGGAGATCCGGAAAGCCACAGAGGCGGCCAGTCAGTTTCTCCGGACCCGGAAAGAAATCACGACGCTTTTTGTCGACGAGATTCATCGATTTAACAAATCCCAGCAGGATGTACTGCTCCCTCACATTGAAAGAGGAACCGTTCGATTTATCGGGGCGACGACTCACAATCCATTCTTTTACATCAATAGTCCGCTGGTGTCGCGGAGCCAGGTCTTTCAACTCGAGCCGCTGAATGAGGCTGATCTTTTGAAATTGTTGGAAGCGGCGATTCACGACACCGAAAGAGGGTTTGGAAAGCTGGCACTCGTCGTCGATGACGATGCGTCGAAGCATTATGTCACGATGTGCGATGGCGATGCACGGAAGTTGCTCACGTCATTCGAACTCGCCGTTTTAACCACTGATCCGGATGACGAAACTGGCGAAATTCACATCAGCCTGGAAGTGGCGGAAGACTCCATCCAGAAAAAAACGGTGGTCTACGATGCGGATGGCGATGCGCACTACGACACGATCAGCGCCTTTATCAAATCGATGCGGGGCTGCGATCCCGACGCGACCCTTTACTGGTTGGCAAAAATGCTTCATGCCGGGGAGGACATCCGTTTCATTGCACGGCGGATCGTCATCACCGCGAGTGAAGACGTGGGAATGGCGGATTCCAATGCCCTGAGGGTCGCAGTAGCCGCGCAGCAGGCTGTTGAATTCATCGGCATGCCGGAAGCAAGAATCACCCTGGCCCACGCGGCGATCTACATGGCGACCGCCCCGAAGAGCAATCGTGCCTACGCGGGGATCAATGCGGCGCTTCGCGATGTTGCGGAAGGCCGGACCCTGGCAGTTCCGCCGCATCTCAGGACGAAAAGTCGGAAAAAGCTCGGGACCGAGGGTGGTGCGATCGACAAAAATGACACCGTCTACCTTTACGGTCACGACTACGAAGAAGGTTTTGTTCCTCAGGCCTACCTTCCCGAGGGCAAAGTCTATTACGAACCTAGCGAGAACGGCTTGGAAAAACGGGTCAAAGAGCGCCTTGATTACTGGCGGGACCAGTTTCAAAAAAAATCGGGCTGATCTCCCGCGAATTTGATCTCTTCACTAATCATTTGTTCAGCAGAACGTCTTCAAGGAAGGCTCATCAAACCCCGGAGCGGTGTGAAGTTTGATTGCACATTTCGAGGGTTTAGGCTAGAAGAGGGCCGTTCAAATACTATATTGGGAATCAATGAATTTTCTGACACATCCAGTTATTATTCTAACCCTGTTAACGGTATCGTTTTCAACTGGCAAGAGTCACGCCCAGACGCCTGAGCGCATTGATCTTACGGCATTTCCCGGAGAGATTGTGAAAGATGTGGTGATTCCCATTCCGGCTGAGATTTTTGCGGTTCTCGATAAAGTGGGCGAGCCCGACTGGGAGAATGCCATCATCCACGTGAAGACGGATATGGGCGTCAAAGACCGCGGGTTTCTCGCGATGTCCTTCGGGAGTCTGGTTGCGGAAGGGTTTATCGCTGTTCAGGCGGAAAGTTCTGATGATATTCAGAAAATTGGGCGGCGTTCCCTTGAGTTTGCGGAAGCACTTGGATTGGAAAATGCGGTCAAGCAGCACAGTCTCACCGTAATCGATTCGGCGAAAGACAACCAATGGAACCGGGTCCGGGCTGAGTTGGACAAAACACAGCAGACCGTGCGGAACACCATGGATCAGCAGCGGGATCAGGAAATATCCGGCCTCGTCAGTTTAGGTGGCTGGCTCCGGGGAACCAACGTGTTGACCGGGTTGATCGCCGATGATTATACGGTGGATAAGGCCGAACTTTTGAATCAGCCCGATTTGGTGCTGCATTTCCGTGAATTGATCGCCGGGATTACCGGACCGATCCGGACTACCCGGGAAATGGTTGAGATCGAGACCGGGCTGGGCCGGATTGATGCGATGATGCGTGAGAACGAAAGATTCAGTGTCGATGTGGTGAAAAAATTACACAGAATAACTACGGGAATGCTGGAGCAGTTCTACTTTGATGCCGGTGCAGAAAAGGAGTAGGGTGAGAAAGGAAACCATAATGATTCCCCTGAAACACATGAAACACTGGAAATGGAGCTTCGCCCCGATTATGGCGATCTGCCTTTTCACGAGCGTACCGCTTTTGGGGAGCCTGCAGGAGGGAGTCTCACTGGCTCTGGAAGCTGCATTTCCTTACGTAAAAGACGGCTTTAAAATCCGGGAGGACAACTGGCACGGCGAAACCACATCCAATAAACCGCTGCTTGTGAAGCACCAACTGTTTCGCGGTAACGAATACTGGTTCTGGGCCGCCACGAGTTTTCCTGATTCAGATGTCACGGTCAGTATTTTTGACGGGAAAGGAAACTCGGTGTCTCTGGAATCCTTTTCAAAAGACGGGAAATCCGGCGTCCGGGTTCTGCCCAACAAAACCGGTACTTATTTCATCAGAGTCATCGTGACTTCAACTGAACACAAAGAACTCGACTGGGGTCTGGTCTATGGCTATCGCTAGCCCACTGTGACTGGATCCAGCCATTTCTCATTATGGCGGAAAAAACGCTTCAATACGAAAGCCCTCATTTTTTACACAGTTTATTCTCCGACGATCTCAGCTTGCTGAAAGAAATCGAAAACGCCTTTCCGGTTACCGTCACGACTCGTGATGCCTGGTTAAAACTCGAGGGCGAGGAGAAAACGATTAATCAAGTGGTAGGCCTGTTTTCTGATCTCGAAGAAAGTCGGCGGAAAGCCGGCCCGGTCACGCCGCCTGCCTTCCGGTTCGCGGTGGAGGCGGCGACAAAATCAGCTGCGGAGAAAAGTCGCCTCGCCGAATTGTTTGATCATCGCCTACTGGGATCGGCGGGTAAGCCACCGGTGACGCCGCGGAACGCCAATCAACTCCAGTATTTAAAAGAGCTGCAGAAAAACGACGTTGTTTTCGGTCTCGGGCCGGCCGGTACCGGGAAGACCTATCTGGCAATGGCCTACGCGCTTGATGCCCTGAAAAAGCGTCAGATCGACCGGATTATCTTAACCCGGCCTGCCGTAGAAGCCGGTGAGGCTCTGGGATTTCTACCCGGCGTGCTGGAGGAGAAAGTGTTGCCCTATCTGCGACCGCTTTACGATGCGCTCAATGACATGATCGAACCGATCGAGGCCCAGAAATTTGCCGAGAAAAATCTCATTGAGATTGCTCCACTCGCTTACATGAGGGGGAGGACTTTGAATCACGCCTGTGTGATTCTTGATGAAGCCCAGAATACCACCCGGGAGCAGATGTTCATGTTTCTGACCCGGATTGGTGAAGGATCGCAGTGCATTGTGACGGGAGATCCATCTCAAATTGACTTGAGACCGAAAACCCGGTCGGGAATTATCGAGGCATCGGCCATTCTCCGGGATATCAAAGGCATCTCTTTCGTTGAGTTCGAGCAGCGCGATGTCGTCCGGCATCCAGTGGTTGCGAGGATCATCGAGGCTTACGATAAAGGGCGCGAATGCGAGGAGAAGCGGTAGGGTTGCGAGCCGTAATTATTGCTGAGGTTGAGCGGCTTGGGATGGTGGCCGGGGTTGAGAAAAACAGTTTAAAAAACTGTTCTACAGCGAAGCGCGCCATGCATCGTTCACCCCTGTAAAACAGTTTTCCAAACTGTTCGCGCAACCCCGACCCGCCTCCCAAGCCAGTGCCCAAAGCCTGAGAAAAACAGTTTAAAAAACTGTTCTACGGGCACTGGGTAAAACAGTCTCGAACACTGTCTGATCGAGCCTCGCGCCACTGGCCCGAATCAGCCACTGTTCGGCACCTCGATCGCAATCGAGCCTGAGCTTCACTTTTTATGAAATCTGTTCTGCTCTTTCTTGCTCTAGGCCTGTTCGCCGCAGCCACTTCGTTCTCAGCTGATGAGAAAGGAGAGAAGGTTTCCGTGATGTCTTTCAACATCCGGTTCGGCACCGCGAATGACAAAGAAAACGCCTGGCCTCATCGCCGGGAACTGGTTGCCGAGACAATCCGAAAGCGATCTCCGGATCTCCTGGGACTCCAGGAGGCGATTGATTTTCAGGTCGAATTCCTCGCCGATAAGCTGCCGGAATACGTCGTTTACTCGGTCCCGAGAACGCCGGGGCGGGGCGGTGAGACCTGTGCGATTTTATATCGGCGGGATCGATTCCGGAAGGTGGACGAAGGCACTTTCTGGCTGAGTGAGACCCCGGACGAAGTGGGGTCGATCAGTTGGGACTCCAGCCTTCCCCGCATTACCAGTTGGGTGAAATTGGAGTCGCTGGCGAGTGGGAAAGAGCTGATTTTCGCCAATACCCATTTTGATCATAAGGGAGTCGTGGCCCGGACGGAATCCGCTAAATTGATCCGCTCTCATTTGGCGGAGATTGCAGGCGATGTACCGATCGCGATCACCGGCGATTTCAACTGCGGCGAGGAAAGCGAACCCTATGCGACGCTGACTGACCGGGACGAGGGATTTCGGGATACTTTTCGCGAAGCACAGCCGGGAAAAGATCTGGCCAACGAGATCACATTCACCGGATTCGGACTGAAACCCGGCACGGCGCGCATTGACTGGGTCTTATGCTCGGATCACTGGGGGATTCTCAGTGCCGGGATCGACCGCTACCGGGGAGAGGATGGTCGCTACCCATCAGATCACGAACCGGTGTTTAGTATTCTGGAACTCTAAGTTGTTAGCCTACTGAAAGCGCAGCTTGATCCAAAAAAAAGAAGAGCCCGGACGTATCCGGACTCTCCATCTTCATTTGAGGAACCGTGCAAGGTTTATTGATGAAGATTCATTACGATGTATTCGCCGAATTTCTCACCACCTTCTTCAACGGGCTTATCTTCCGTGTCGGGGACGGTGCTAAACTGTGGCTGCTTCACCGCAAATTCTTTAGTGTTTACTGATCCGTAGGTTTTCAACCAGCTGGTCAAAGTTACGGTCCGCTCCCACGCTTTTTCTTTGGAAATCCGCTCGTAGTCCTGCACATAGGCCAGATCGACTTTGGTGAGAGGGGAGAGCTTCAGGTACTCCGCCACTTTGTTGAGCAGAGAATAGGCTGCGGGGTCAATCTGCTCGTTCCCGGGGCCAAACATGTTTTTGGTTCGGATCACCAGTCGGGCGCCGACGGCATTTTCTAGAATGTTGAGTTCCTTGGTGAGTTCCGCTCTCCGTTGGATTTTGACGACTTCCATTCCGTTACGTGTCGCGGTGATGGCGGTTGGAGTGAGCCGTTCACCCGGCTGAGGCTCCGTTCGCGTGATGACATCGTTCTCAGCCGGCGGCGGAGTTACCGGGACGGGTGTGGTCACGATTGCCGCACCGTTTGGTCTCACGCTGGAGGTCGAAATTCCCTCAACTCCAATTCCGGGAACGATTGGGCCGGGGACAATCGGAGTTGCTGTGCCGGGCACCACCGTTTCCGGGGTGGCTGGGCCGGTTTCAAGTTCTCCATCCTGATCGGCGATAGTGACGCCGTTTGGGCCCGCTTCGATCACGACGCTGTTCTGGGCTAAAGCACCGGCGGCGATCGGTATGAGAAAGACCGAGTGCCACGTTTTGAGGTTAAAGAATTTAGTTTTCATTTCAGCACTTAGAAGTGCAGAAATGATGCCGCAGGAGCACTGGACGGCTGAAAGCCTGATCAAATCGGGCTTAGCGACCGATTCCCGCTTGCTCGCCGGGCTGTGGGACAGCTTTTCCGAGTGCAGTTTGCACGATTTCCGTGCGAGTTGCCCTTATTTATTAACCCAGACCACCTTATCGGTGAGGTCATCCCGGGTGCCTTCGGGCCATTCGGTTTCATCCTTCGGCCAGCCAAGGTAAAGAAAGCCGAGGCATTTGTCGCGCTCATCGGGCATGCCGAGCCACGTCCGCATTTCATCGGAATAGCAGATCGGGGGCGAAAGCCAGGCGGCTGCCATGCCGAGCGCCGAGGCGGTAAGGTGCATGTTTTGCACGGCGCAGGCGACGGCTTCGATCTCTTCGATTTCGGGAATCTTCTCGATATCCTGTCGGGACATTCCTACCGCGATTACGACCGGTGCCTGAAGGGGCGAGGTTCCCAATTTTTCAAATTTCGCAGGTTGGACTTCTGCTTCCGGAGTGAGCTTTTTATAAAGTGACTGAAGGTAGTCCGCGAGCCGCTGGCGACCGTCTTCGGTAAAGACGAAGAAACGCCAGGGTTGAGTCATTCCGTGGGTCGGGGCCCAGTTTCCATTTTCGAGGATCGCCGCGAGGTGTTCCTTTTCGATGGTCTTTTCCGACATATCCTTGGGTTTGATCGTTCGCCGTCTGCGGATTAGGGCATTCGCGGCGGCGAGACGAAGAGATATCGGATCAAGTTTTGGAGAATCGGACATGGCAACAGTGCTTCAAAAGATTTTTTCACTCAGAGACCGGGGGTTAAGTGTTGACCCTCGGTTGGCAAATCCTATAGTGCCGCCGAACAGAAATTCAACCAACCAATATATTCATTCTACCATGGCACTTTCCGTAGGCGACAAAGCCCCTGATTTTGAACTGACCACTCTAGGAGCCAATGGCCCTGAGTTGGTGAAACTAAGCGACAACATCGGCAAAGGAAACATCGTTCTTTTGTTCGTTCCGATGGCATTCACCGGCGTTTGCACCCAGGAGTTTTGCTCCGTAACCAGCGAGCTTAGCGAGTATGAGAGCCTCAGCGCTAAGGTTTTCGGAATCAGCGGTGACAACCCTTTTGCCCAGCAGAACTGGAAAGAAAAAGAAGGCATCGAAGTGACTCTGCTGAGTG
Organism: Verrucomicrobiales bacterium; assembly: GCA_029213005.1. Classification (GTDB taxonomy): domain Bacteria; phylum Verrucomicrobiota; class Verrucomicrobiia; order Verrucomicrobiales; family DEV007; genus Arctic95D-9. The sequence goes on along the minus strand of JARGPI010000010.1, from coordinate 127,138 downwards.
ACTACGAGCACGGAGTGGCCAAGGCTTACGATGTGGCCTACGACTCTTTTCTTCCTGAGAAAAACCTCACAATGGGTGGCGTCCCAAAGCGTTCCGCGTTCGTGATCGACAACGAGGGTGTGATTCAATACGCAGAAAGCAGCGACAGTCCCGGCGATCTGCCAGACTTCGGCGCGATTAAAGCCAAGCTTGGTGAGTTGAAATAGACTCCGGTTTAAGCAGTATTTTTCGAAAAGTCCGGTGAAGGGTTTCCTTCCCGGGCTTTTTTAATGCCCTCACGCTAAGAATGTAACATTCTGAAAAACTCCTGCTCCTGCTCTTAATCTTGTTCTTGCTCCAAATGCGTAAGAGCAGGAACAAGATTAGGAGCAAGAATAAGAGACGGGCACTGGATTGTACCCTGTACAATGTGGGACTGTACCCTGTACAATCCGGGGTTTTACTCCTTGGGCGCTTCCTCTTCGAACAGCTTCTGGTATTTGGCCAGACCCTCTTTTTCCAAGTCCTCGACAGGAACGAACCTGAGTGAGGCGGAGTTGATGCAATATCTCAAGCCGGTGGGCTTGGGGCCGTCGGGAAAGACGTGGCCGAGGTGGGCATCGCCGGTTTTCGAACGAACTTCTGTTCTCACCCAGCCGAATTTTCGATCCACGACTTCAACGATTTCTTCTTTGTCGATCGGATCCCAGAAACTCGGCCAGCCGGTTCCGGAGACAAATTTCTCTTTTGATGAGAAGAGCGGTTTTCCGGAAATAATGTCGACATAAATACCGGGCTTTTTGTTGTCCCAGTATTCATTTTTGAAGGGCGGTTCGGTTCCGTCTTCCACTGCCACTTTGTATTGCATGGGAGTGAGCTTTTCCTTGAGAGCTTCACGGTCGATTGTGCCAGTCGGCTTGTCGGCGGGTTTGGGGCCGCTGCCTTTGGGCGCTTCGGTTGCCGCCGCAGTTTCGACCGGTGGTTTGGATCCGCTACCCTTTACTTCGACGGGAGGCTTGGAACCACTGCCTTTGAGAACGGCTACCGGCGCTTCTGCCGGAGGTTTGGAGCCGCTGCCTTTGGGCTCTGCCGTCGAATTGGAGGCGACTTCGGTTGGCTGCTTCCCGTCATCACAAGCGACAATGGAGAAAACGCAGAGTAGAATGCTGAGAATTCGAATCTTTTTCATCATTTCTTCTTAGACGTAGAAGCACTAACCGTATTACGATCTATCAATGAAGGAAATGGCGGTGTTCCGTAAAGACCATCGCTGCGTCGTGCTCATTAGCGGCGGCGATAACGTCTTTGTCCCGAATGGAACCGCCGGGTTGAATCGCGGCGGTGGCTCCGGCATCAAGGGCGCTGACAAGGCCATCGGCAAAGGGGAACATGGCGTCACTTGCGACGACACTGCCTTTGAGGTCGAGCCCGGCCTGTTCCGCTTTCCAGACGGCGAGGCGAACCGAATCAACCCGGGCCATCTGACCGGCACCGATCCCGAGGGTCCGGTCTTTTCCAGTGAAACAGATCGCATTGGATTTCACGTGTTTCACAACTCTCCAGGCAAAGCGCATCGCTTCGATTTCCTCAATCGTTGGCGGACGCTCTGTCACGACTTTTTCCTCAATATTTTCCAGACCGAGCGCCTTATTATCGCGATCCATCACGAGCAAACCGCCGGGAGCTGAGGTGACGACCGGATCGTTGAGCGTTGATTTGAAGCCGTCCAGCATCTGAATGAGGCGGAGATTTTTCTTTTTCTGAAGCAGTGCGCGAGCTTCTGTCTCAAATTCCGGTGCGATAATCACATCGGTGAAAATTTCTTTGATGACGCGTGCCAAACCGACATCGAGAGGACGGTTGCATACGATCACACCGCCGAACGGGGCCTGACGGTCGGTTTCGAAGGCCTTTTCCCAGGCGAGACGTAACTCATTGTCATCTACACCGACTCCACAGGGATTGGTGTGTTTTAGAATCGCAACTGCGGGGCGTCGGAATTCAAGAATCAATTCAGCAGCCGCGCCGATATCGATCACGTTGGTATAACTGAGGCCTTTACCCTGCAGTTGTTTGAAGCAATCGCCAAACTGGCCGTAAAGAGCCGCTTCCTGGTGTGGGTTCTCGCCGTAGCGCAACTCCTGAGCCAGAGGAAGGGAAATGCTGAAAGATCCGGCGGTTTCCTGTGATTCATTGAGGAAACGTGAGATAGCACTGTCGTATTCCGACGTGCGCTGAAAAACTTTGATAGCGAGACGTTCCCGGGTTTTCAGAGAGGTCGCACCGTCGTTCTCTTTCATTTCGTCGATGATTCCGGCGTAATCTTCGGGATCAACCACCACGGTAACCGCGTCGCGATTTTTCGCTGCGGAGCGAAGCATGCTGGGCCCGCCAATGTCGATCTGCTCAATCGCTTCAGAGATTTCGACACCCTCTTTAGCGACAGTCTCTTCAAAAGGATAAAGATTCACCACGACCAGGTCGATTGGTTTGATATCATGGTCCTCAGCTTGTTTGACATGCTCGGGCAAATCCCGGCGATGGAGGAGACCTCCGTGGATTTTGGGATGCAGAGTTTTTACTCTGCCATCAAACAATTCCGGAAAGCCGGTGAAATCTCCCACTTCAATAACGGGAATATCCAGATCGGCGATGAATTTTGCTGTCCCACCGGTAGATAGGATTTCGACCCCCATTTCATGGAGGCCTTTAACAAACTCATCGAGTCCATATTTGTCGGAAACGGAAATCAGTGCACGCTCGATTTTCATAACGGTCTGTCGAAGCCCTACTCTTGGCCCATGGCGCAAGCAAGATGAATTTCATTTTTCCAAACAAACTTTGAATAAAGCCTGCTGTGAATCGTCCTAATCAGATAACAAAATTACCGGCGACCCTACGGATAAAAATTATAAAATTTTGTTGAAAAATTAGCACGACAACCTTAAATTTTTGCAAACATGAGAAGCAAACTGAGAATTATTACAAAACACGGTCAACTTTTGGGCCTGCTTGCCATTACGGCATCCCTGAGTGTTTCGTGTTCAAACCGTGGTGCTAAGAGTGCCAGTGCGGGAAATAACCCGTACTCCGCCAACCCCTATTATACCGGAGATTCTTCGAGCTCGGCTTCGTCAGCGGGTTCTTCGCAGTATCCGACTTATGACGATGCCGCAGCGCCAAGCCCTCCAGCCTCCCAGCCGGAGTCTTATCCTGCCTACACTAGCGGTGGATCGAATTCTTATCCGAGCTACACCGGCGGTTCCAGCGCCCCGGCACCAAGCTCCAACCCTTACCCATCCTACACCGGGGAAAATTCCTACAGCGGTGGTGGTGGATACACCGGGGGCGGGTCGACTCATACTGTCGCCAGCGGGGAAAACCTTTATCGAATCAGTCTGAAATACGGAACTACCGTAAGCGCGATCCAGAATGCAAATGGACTCGGCAACACGACGATTCATCCGGGACAAGTGCTTCAGATCCCCTAAAATCTATTTTTTCATAACAACTACCCAGGCAATGGCCCCACCGTGAAGACGGTGGGGCTTTTCTTTTGGTTAAAATGTAGGATTGTCTTTTGAAACATGCAGATTTTTCTCATCTTATTCGCTGTGACTCTCGGCTTCACCATGTGGGGACGGAAAAAGTTCCGGAGGGTGTATGACGAGGAATTGCAAAATACGATTGGTTCAAAGATCACCGGAGCTGAGCTCGCCAGGAAAATTCTGGAATCGAAGGGAATCACCAATATCGAGATTGTAAAAGGAAAGGGCATTCTCCCTGATTTTTACGATCCGGCGAAACGTCGACTTACGCTGTCGCCTCAACACTTTGGTGGATCGAGCTATTCCGGGTTGGGAGTGGCTGCTCATGAAGCGGGGCATATTATCCAGCATGTTGACGGGCATCGTCCATTATTGTGGAGAGTCTCCGCTGTGAAAGCCACGGTGTTTCTGAGTCTACCCGTCATCGCCGCAGGGATATTTCTGATTATTATGCCGGGAATGAAGGCGACCGGACTCGCCCTACTCGCGCTCGGCTGGCCTCTCATTGCGATCACCAATCTGATCACGATGCCGATCGAAATGGATGCCTCCGAAAGGGCGAAGAAACGTCTCGGGCAATTGAAAGTTTTCAAAAATCTCGATGAGCGAGTCGGTATCGAAAGAGTGATCGACGCGGCCGGAGCTAACTATATCGATGGGGTCTTTACCGCTCTTTCGTGGATCAGATCGATTGTTCCGAATCTTTTTCGATAGTTACAAGTTCATCATTCTGAGTTTGTTTTGTATATCATTAAAGTGAAGTTTTGTTAATTATCTTGTAAAACTAATAAACTTCCGATAAGAAGGGGTTATGAGAAGCTCCTTCAATCTCGTTTCTGTTCTTTCCCTATCCAGCTTGTTTGCATCCTGCACGACCACTGAGAAAACAGCGGCCACAACAAGTGTGGGGAAGTCGAAATGGGTTTCAACGAAGAGTGCCCATTCCAGTAAGTCAAAACGCCGCACGGTGCGGACCACGGCTTACAGTCACGAAGAAAATGAACCCGGCGCTTACGGTCGGAAGAACGCTATCGGCACCACTTTGCGTTATGGAGCGGTTCGCAGTGCGGCGGCGGACTGGTCCCGATACCCACTGGGAACTCAGTTTCGAATTGTGGGGCAGCCTCATCTCTATGAAATCGATGATTATGGGAGCGCTTTGGGCGGGACCGGGACGATCGATCTGTATAAGCCCAATCTGAGTTCAATGCGGGCCTGGGGAGTGAGGCATGTCGATATCCAAATCGTCAAATGGGGATCCTTTGAGAAGAGTGCTCAGATCCTCTCGAAACGGACGGGGCACGCTCACTGTCGGTCGATGTATTCCAGTCTGAAACCGAAATACCGGAAGACCTCAACCAATCCGGATTTTGCGTTCGGCAAATTCCGAAAACAGTAGGTTTTGCCAATTTATTAATCACCGGATCTGCGCGAGGAGACGCATTCAAATCCGGGAGCGAATCTGCGTGATGCGCTTAACAGCTATTCTTTCGATACTTTTCGCTTCGGTCGTTTCCCTTCACGCAGAACCGAACATCATTATCGTGATGCCCGATGATATGGGCTACGGCGATATCGGAGCCACAGGGAATCCGGTGATTCGAACTCCTCATCTCGACGCACTTTCCAAAGCTGGTGCGGATCTGACCAATTTCTACGTCAGTCCGGTGTGTTCACCGACCCGGGCTTGTCTGATGACCGGGCGCTACAATTTCCGGACGCGTTGTATCGATACCTTCAAAGGTCGCTCAATGATGGATTCCGAAGAGGTGACTCTCGCGGAGGCATTGAAGAAAGCTGACTACACAACCGGGATCTTCGGGAAGTGGCATCTTGGTGACAACTTTCCGCTGCGCCCCCAGGATCAGGGATTCGATGAGGTGTTAATTCACAAGGGTGGGGGATTGGCACAGCCGTCAGAGCCGATCGAAAACGAGCGGCGCTATACGGATCCGATTCTGTTCCGTAACGGAGAAAAAATTCAGGCGAAAGGATACTGCACCGACGTCTATTTCGATGCGGCGATTGATTTTATGAAATCGGCAAAAGAATCAGGTCGTCCATTCTTTGCCTATATCCCTCCGAACGCTCCGCATGGTCCCTATCATGACGTTCCTGAAGAGTTACTGGAGTATTATCAGTCAATTGACCTTACCCCGGCACTCAACGGGAATACCACTGAGAAACACAAAGATACGGTCGCTCGTGTTTTTGCGATGGTAGAAAACATCGACCAGAACATGGGCAAGCTGGACCGGTATCTGAAAGAGAGCGGACAGTATGAGAACACGCTGGTCTTTTTCTTTACCGACAACGGTCCCAATACGATGCGCTACGTCGGACCTTTCCGGGGCATGAAGTCTCATGTCCATGAAGGCGGCATCCGTACGATGTGTTACGCCCGCTGGCCAGAGCAAATTAAGGCGGGGACAAAGGCGAATCAAATCGCGGCGCACATCGATATTCTCCCAACAGTTCTGGATATCGCCGGTGCTCCCGAAGCGGCGACCAATCAACTGGACGGGAAAAGTTTATTTCCACTGCTAAAGGGCGAAGGTGCCAATTGGGCGGATCGTCGCCTCTTCATCCAGGCGCACCGGGGAAATCAACCGGTTGAGTTTCATCACTTTGCCGTCCGGGAGCAGGATTGGAAGTTAATGAGAGGAAGTGGTTTCGGCCTTGAGACAGGTAACGAAACGACCCCGTTTGAACTATATCATATTTCAGAAGACCCCGGTGAAACGAAGAACGTCGCAGCCGACAATCCAGAAAAAGTCGAGGCTTTAAAAGCGGCTTACAGCGAGTGGTTGGCGGATGTGTCAGCGACGAGAGAGAATAACTATGATCCTCCGGAAATCATCATTGGAGACGAGGCTGAATTGCATAGTGAATTGTCAATTCAGGACTGGCGGGTGCCCACGGGAAGTAAAGGATGGGGCGTCGGCGGAAAATGGTATGTGAACTTCGCTTCAGATGGCGAAGAAAAGGTAGTGGTCACCTGGAATGAACAAATCGGGGCGCGGAAAGTGACGCTTAGTATTGGTGATCAAAAATTTGAGAGTGAATTGAAAGATGGGGCGTCGGAACTGATATACCCATCGGTTGCGGTGACCAAGGGCCCATCAACGGTCTCTGTTTCAGTCTCTGATGATGAGAAAGGAAAAGCGATTCCGCGGTTTGTGACCTTCGAATAGCTTCCTGATTCACTGCTGATAGATCGGAAGAATCTGGTAGGATGGCGTCAGCGCCAGAATAGCCATCGCAGTCGTATAGGCGGGACCGGTCGTGACCGAGCCTGCCTTGGCTTTTGGCCAGTTTCCACCCTCCGTCTGGCGTTCCAGCAGGTAACGGGTTATTTCCTTCAAGGTTTTCTGGCGGACTTCTCCGCCGGCCTGGCTGGCGGCCTGACTGCAATGATAACAGGTGTAGTAAGGCCACCGCTCTTTGTCGAGAAAAGTAAAGTTGTAGTCTTTAATCGTCTCAATCCCTTCCGCTGCTGCCGGATCATCGTATTGTCCGGCGAGAAAGAGGCAGAGAGTGCCCGCACCCGTCATCGTGATGGTGGCGTTTCTGCCCGGGAAGTAGCCGAACCCTTTGTCGCTGGGTTTGAAGCAATTCCGGACGTAGTTGGCGGCATCGGTCACCAGGTATTCAGGCACATTGAAATTGGCATTTTTAGCGGCGCGAAGAAAGAGCAGGTGCCAGGTCGTAACGGATAGATCAGCATCGTTACTGTTACGTTTGATATACCGCCAGCCTCCTTTTTGTCTCGGTTCGCCCGCATGGCGTTGCTGTAGTTTAGTGGTTGCCGTCAAGCCCCGTTCGATCGCTTCCGCGATTTGCTCGTTTCTGCTGTGGTTGGCCATCCCGATCACCTCCGCTAGCATCACTCCGGCAATCGCGTGGCTATAGGATGAACCGGAGCTGTCGTAGTTCGAATCGGTTACAAAGAATCCATATCGATCCTGAGTCGAAAGGACGAAATGAATGGCACGTTCCAGCATTTTGCCATGTTCTCCCTGGCCGGGTTGGTGTCCACGGGACAGGAAGGCCATCGTTGTCAGAGCGGTGTGAGCCGGTTGCACGGATTTGGTATTTGGACCAATCGAACCGTTTCGGTTTTGCTGAGTGGCGAGCCAGCCGAGTCCTTTGTCGATCGCTTCTTCCAGCTGAACCCATTCCTGAGGCGTGAAGTCCACCCACGGGCCGGTGGTTTGGGCTTTTAACGGAAGCGCAGCAGTGAGAAACGCGAGTAATACGGCCTGGAATCGGATGCTCATTCGGATTTGGTCTCCCATCTTGCGAGATTTCGGAAGTAGGCCTCAATCGCATCGCGGTATTCTGCTGGCATGCTGTTGGACTTTTCCTGTAAAATTTCGCGGGTCAGGGTGGAGTTCAACCGGTTCCAATCACTTCCCTCCCGCGGGGATTTCCGGTTATCGAGCGGTCCTTCGGAGAAGAGCCCCTCCGCCGGGGTATCTCCGTGAGTTTTGCTGCTGCGTTGCTCCGGTGAAGGAACGTTTCCTCCATTCGCCAGAATTTCGGCCATTTCCTTCGCCTGTTTTAAAGCGTTGGCCCGTGCGATTTCAGAAAGTCTGTCTCCGGCTGACTGGCTTTTCTCGGCAAGTTCAGCCAGGTCCAGTTCGCTTCGCTTGTCGCCGGATGTTCCCGGGGATTCATCTTTCCCTTCAGATGGCGAATCGGAAGGCTTCGGTGCCTCCGCCATTTGCCCGGGCTTTGATTGTGATTGCGAGGGCTTAGACTCCGGTGAATCGGAAGGAGCCGGTTTTGGCTTGGATGGTTTTGACTGAGAGGGCTTCGAAGAAGGGGGCTCCGATGGGTTGTTGCACTGCGAAACTCTTTCCCAGTCGGACATTACCTGAAAGTTAGTCGGGCGGCAGCAGGGGATTCCGAAGCTGTCGTTTTTCGCCTTTTCCTCCTGAAGTTTTCTCTCGAGTTCCTCAAGGGTGTTTGCCGTGATTTTAGGACCACCTCCAGCACTGGCTTTCGCCGGTGCTTTATCCATTTCCTTAATGGCCGCATTTACATAGCTATCGAGCAATTTTACGGCGAGGGCGAAATGTTCCACGCTATCCGATTGAGCCGACCGGGCGCTGGCGAGGTTGCTTTCGCCGGGTTGTTGTAAATGAAACACGGAGCGGCTTAAGGAGGGGAGTAATTGTTGCTGAAAGTTTTCATGTAGCGTTTTCCCTATTGCGGCGACCTCCGGCGAGAGGTTGTCGAGGCGGGCGCCTTCCAATTCGATTTTTCCAGCCAGCTTCTGGGTGAGGTGTGCGATGTTTGCCTGCTCCAGCAAAGCGATGTGTTGCCAATTTCCCTCATCGCGGGCGGAGATCAGTTCCGCTACCAGTCTGCTTTCGGATCGCGCCTGTTCCAGCTCTCCCAGTCTCAGGGCAAACGAGGTTTCGCTGTCATAGGTTTTCGAACCCCTGACCATATCTTTTATCGCATGATCGAGACGGGTATTGAATTCTGCGACCGCTTCCGGGGTGGGAGTGGATTTCATGTCTCCGTAGATGGCGTCCTCCAGTGACTTCAGCCAGGCGGGTTTTTCGTTGGGATCGGCATCCAGCCAGATCTGCGCTTTATCGAGGCTGCGGAGTAGATTCGCTCTGATCACCGTCTGGTGCGTTTCGATAAGCCGGTCCACTTCCGGGCTGGCCATATCGTCGTTTTCGATAAGACGGCTGAGATTCCGGATTCCTTTATGCCGGTGGGCGAGGCCTTCCAGTTCATCTCGAAAAATCGTCGTTTCGTCTTTGGATTTATCCATGTAGCGCTGCCACAGTTCCGGATTTTGCTGAAGTAACTCGGCGGTCTTTTGGTAGACTTCTTTAAGTGCCTCCAGCTTCGCCAGTGCCGCTTCAGCCTGAGCGCGGTCAACCTCACCCGGACTTCGCTGATAGGGAGTTCCATTGCCACTCTGGAGCAGTGCCGGTATATCCTCGACTTGAGCGAGATACATCGTCATCATTTTCGTCATGGTGACTTCAGTTTCAACTTTACTGCGAATCTGGGTCATCTCGCCTTCGAGAGTGTTGATCTGAGCCATTGCCCGGTTGAGATAAGTCTCTGCATTCATCCGGTGAATTTCGCGGGGTGGTAGGCCTTCGGGGCAATTGCGGACCGCATCGTTCAGCTTTTTATCGGCCGGTTCTAAATAGTTTGTGGTGATGGTTTGGAGCTGCAGGCTGAGAAAGGCGTAGGGTGTGCCCGGGGCTTGCTCCGCGATCTGATTTACCGCTCGCCCCGCTGTTTCGATGGCCTGCCGGGCTGCGCCTATATTGGAAAACAAAGGTTTGAGATCTAACGTCTGGCCGGGGATGATGGGGGGCTTACGGGCCGCACCGGTGTGACTGAGAGCTTCTGCCGTGTAGCGTTTCAAGGTTTCAAAAGCGCTCTCTATCGCGAGCGTTTTCTTCTGCTTGGGTTCGACTTCATTGATGATTTCTTTACTTGAGAAATTGATAGGGCGGGGCTCGGTCTGAGCGACGCTGCCGCCTCCAATTTTCAGGGAGCGTTTCGTCATATTCCCGGCGGGGTCGTCCTCAGCGGGGGGCTGGTTACTGGATGATTTCTGATTGGAACTGTCGGCGACTTTGACGGAGTAGTCTAATTGCTCGTCTTCGCCGAGGCCCAGTTCGGCGAGATTAATTTTCTGCCGGTGTTCGAGGGATTCCCGGTTTTTCGCTTCCCCCAGGTCGAGAGGTATCGAAACTTCCCGGCGATTGCCCTCCTGATCGGTGATACCGAAGACGGCTTCCGCGGTGGCAACTCCGATGTCGTCGCGGGCGATAAATGATATCTCAAAGTTGTCGCGGGTCGATAGAATCTCGACATCGCCTTCGCCAGTCAATTCGACGGTAGGGGCCTGATCTTCGACCGTGGTAATCCGACACGGCGCGAGAGGCTGATTGGCGAATCCGTGGATGCTTTTGAATTCGGGGAGGAGGGTGAAGCTGGAGACTAGATCGTGGTCCCAACGCATCGTATTGTTTTCCACTTTGATCGGGAGCGGTCGGGAAAATTGCGTGGTCAGCGTTACTTTTGCGCTGGAGAGAGGCTGGTCGGCTTCAAGAAGTAGCGTGATTCGACTACCTTTAATCGCTTCGATGTTCGACGGCCAGCGACTCCATTTGCGGGGTGGGCGAGTGGAGTATTCGGGGTCGCTCACGGTGATGTTCACGACCGAAAGGCGGGGCGGTGCCACTACATTCACGGGCTGCCAGGGAGTCGACGCGTCACCGGCAACAAATCGATATTGAAAAGGTTCCCGGAGATTATCCAGATTGAATTGCGAGACCGGCCCGGCGTTTTTTTCAGTATAGATTTGTTCCGCTTCGGCTGTGGCTGTATTTTCCCCCGCGATTTCGAGTCTCACGCTGGCGGTTCGTTTACCACTTACCGCCGCGGCTAGATCGAGATCACTACCTTTTAACAGAACCGGAGGCGGTGGTGATGATTCGCTTAGACGGGTCAGCGGCAACTGGGCCCAGGGCGCAAGAAACCGGGCGATGAGGCGGGGAGAACCCTGGGGGAAAAAGATACCGAGAAAGATCAGTAAAACGAGGGTGACGGCAATCAGATTTCCAATCGTTCGTTTCGGGATGGGAAGCGGCTCTACTGAGGCGGGTTCGAAAAATCGACACTTCGGAGCCATGTCCCGGATCATGGCTTCCATCATGGAATTGGAACCGGTAGCTCCAACTCCATCGTCCTGGAGCGCGGCGAACGTGGTCCAGCGATCCTGAGAATTTTTCTGAGTCCGGTCAAGGGTTGCTGCCGCTTCTGCTTTATCCGGCCCCGTCCGATGGATCCGGTAACTCCGAAGGGCGAAAAAAGCGATGACGATTCCGGTAAGCAATGGTCCGGCCCAGCGCCCCGGAAGGTTCTGCCAGACCGCAAACCAGTCAACGACGACGGAAATGAGCAAACCTGTGATCGCTGCGAGAGTCACCGCGAGAATGCTGCGATGAAACAGGGCGCGGAATTTTCGACTCGCCACCGCATCCAGCGTCCGCGCCACAATTTTGGATGGATTATCGGTATCGGCTTTCATCGGTGTCTTAACTTACTAAGGGCTAAGCATAGCAGTTTACATGGGGTTTGGCGACTGTACCCTGTACGATTTCAGACTGTACAGGGTACAGTCGTTAAATTTATTCGGTAATTTCATTCCCGAAGGCATCGACCAGCTTTTTGGCAGATGCCGAGATCGGCGGTTTCATCTTCTGTTCGATCACGCCGGCCAGCTTTTCGCGGGCCGCTTCCGCTTCTGATGACAGATCGCCGGAGAGGGGCGTTTCCTGAAAACCTTCGCCCGATATTTTGAAAAAGCGCCCGTCGGAGAATAATTTGTAATCGTGGTCCAGCGCGAAGATATGCCTCGAAAATTTGTCTTTGTCCCAGCCGGGCCGGGGATCGTACCAGAAAAAGGCCGTTTCGCGTTTGGGGCCGGATTTGCCGAGGATTTGGGGCGCAAAGCTGATTCCATCGCAGAACCAATCTTCAGGAATTTTGGTATCTCCAAGCGCAGCGAGAGTCGGCAGAAAATCAGAGGCGTCGATGAGGTCGGAACAGATTTGCTGCGGGGCGATTGTCCCGGGGTGGTTTACGATGAGAGGCACCCGGATACCGGTCTGGAGCGGGGTCGCTTTGCCGCCCTGGATTTCTTCGCCCTTAAAACCGGAGGTGACCTGTTGGTCGGTCCCGTTGTCCGAGTAGAAGATCACGATAGTCTTTTTTCGGAGATCCAACGCTTCCAGGCCGTCGATCAGTTGCCCGACAGCTTTATCCATGTAGGCGACCATGTCGGGGAAGTATTGAATGTCCTCTTCGAGGCGGCGTGAGGGATCGGCCCAGACTGCCGAGTCAGGAGTCGGCATGACGGGCCAGTGAGGCAGCGCCATCGGGTAGTAGACGAAAGTGGGCTTGTCCCGGTTCCGACGGTAAAAGTCGAGGATGAAGTCGACTGAGGTATCGGGGCCGTATTTTCCCTCGACTTGCTCGACCAACTCGCCGTTCCGATCAAAGGTGGGATTGGCGTAGCGCGAACCTTTGTCCTCGGTATGCCAGGAATGAAAGAGCTGATGTTCGTCGAATCCTGCGTCGGCCACTTTCATGCCGAGACCGCGGCGTTTTTCAGCTCCCGGAAAATCGGGTGGATCGTAGGATTGAAGCTGCCATTTCCCGGCGATACAGGTTTCGTAACCGGCGTCTGACATGAGGTGCCCAAAGGTCTTTTCCTCAGGATCGAGGATTCCGAAATAGAGCCAGTTCCGGTGGTTGTATTTTCCGGTCATAATCTGGACCCGCGTCGGAGTGCAAAGGGGCTGGGAGTAGGCGTGAGTAAAGCGAATCCCGCCAGCTGCGAGAGCATCGAGACGCGGCGTTTTGTATGACGTGCCACCGTAGCACGAAAGGCCTTCGATCCCGATATCGTCCGCCATGATGAGTAGAATGTTAGGCTTCTCCGCGATGGCAAAACCGGAGCAGAGTGTAAGAATGAGGTAGAGAGCAAATTGACGCATAACTCCAAAATGATGGCTGAATTTTCCGGATTTGACCAGTTCTGAACGCGATTGTTTCAGTGATTCCCTTTCAGTTTTCATTGTCATAGTTAAAGACTTCATGATAACAATCGGGAAATAGATGTCTCATCCCAACGGAAACAATGCTTCAGGAAAGCTCAGCCCACTTGCCGTCGCCTCGACCGTGCTTGGGATACTTGGATTCGTGACCCTCTGGATCCTCGGAGGTCTGCTTCTGGCGGGCGCTGGTGCCGTGCTGGGTCATCTCGCTCTGCACGATATCCGCTTTTCCGGCGGGCGACATACCGGGAAAAGGCTCGCTCAGTTTGGATTGTTCATTTCCTACGCAACGATGGCGGTATTCCCTTTGATCGGGGCGGGAGCAATCGCTTCTCTGCCGGCCATAAAAGAATTTCGGAAATCTCAGATGGTGGCCAAGAGCGATGTGTCACAAAAACACGCATCGAGATTGTTCATTGCCTGCGAACAATACTCCCGGGCGAACGGCGGTAAATATCCCCGGGAATGGAACCAACTGGCGGGCGCCTATCTGTCGGAATCCGAGATCGGGCTATTGTTGACCAGTCCCTACCCAAATTCCAGTGGCGAAGCTTTCGAGCTGGTGCCTCACGAAAGGCCGGTGCTCAGGGGCGTGGAATCGTCTGTCGTCGTCATTCAGGAGAATGCACCGGCGACGGTAGAAAACGTGGCGATTGTCTATGCCGACGGAAAAATCGATCTGATCGCCAATCCGAACCGGTATCAGTAATCGAAAAGGGGATTAATCTCGCGAGGTGCCACTTTTGCCGGGGCGCGGCTCAGATCTGCTGAACTGTCGAGCTCGGGCACATTGAAGGTGCTCACATCGGGTTTCTCGATGGCGTCGAACTCATCCATGGGATCGATCTGCTGAAGTGGCTGAGGCATACTGCCCTGAGTCAGCGTGCTTTTGGTGCTGGCCAGAGGAGTGTCCTGCGAAATGGAGGTTTTGATCGGGGCGATGGGCCGCTTTTCGCTAACGAGACGCTCTTTAGCTTCCCGGTCCCGCGAAAAGACGCTCCGTTTGCTCTCGAACTCCTGAAGGATGTCTCTCGCCCCGGCTTCAGGCGAATTGGCCTGAGAACCCATGTAGTAAAAGCCTGCCAATGCACTAAGCAGAACGACCACGGATCCCACCAGAAATACCGGTGATCCTTTACTTTTCTCCGCCTTCCGGTAGCGCTGGTTTTTCTTGGAGAAGTGAGTCATCTCCAGATTTTCTTTGACCCCTTCACAACCGGTGAATGTGCTACCGGTGTTGTATCCGATGATTTCCAGATCGGAAATCTCGTCCTCGAGATCCAGATCGAGAAAGTCACTGTACTTCCGGAGGAAACTCTTTACATATGAGGCGCTTGAGAATAACACATAGTCATCACTCTCAAGGCTCTCGATAATGTTCGGCTGTATCTTCGATTTGAAACTGACGTATTCAATCGACCATCCCGAGGCTTCCCGGGCAGCTCTAAGTTGAGATCCAAAAGAGGTCATTGTGTGTGTTTGTGTGTGTTGAGGGGGTTATATCAAGCAGGCGATTTTTAGTCAAGACACTGCTGTTGAAAAACATGAGTAAAATAACATCATTCACTTGAAAGATCGATAAGAATCTCTCTCGGCTTGGCGCCGTCACCCGGTCCGATAAACCCTCTGCTTTCCAGAATGTCGATCATCCTCGCAGCACGGGTGTATCCGAGACGTAGGCGACGCTGCAAAAGTGACGTCGAAGCTTTCTTCTCGGCATAGACGACCTCGAGGCACTTCTTAATCAATTCTTCATCGGCATCCGTAAGGGAATCGTCATTGGATTCATCGGAAAACTCAAAACCGGTCTCATCCCCGTCACCGGTTTCAAAATTCGGTTTCCCTTGAACGGCGCAGGCTTCGACAAGATCCTGAGCTTCCTCGTCCGTGATCAGAGCGCCCTGAGCGCGGATCAATTGAGCCGAGCCGGGTGGGAGGTATAGCATATCGCCTTTTCCGACCAGATTCTCGGCGCCGTTCTCGTCGAGAATGATCCGACTGTCGGTCTTCGAAGAAACCTGAAAAGCGATCCGCGAGGGAATGTTTGCTTTGATGATTCCGGTGACCACATCCGCCCGCGGAGTCTGGGTGGCCACGATCAGGTGAATCCCGGCTGCCCGGGCTTTCTGAGCGATCCGGGCGATCCCGGTTTCCACATCAGCCGGTGCCGTTTGCATGAGGTCGGCCAACTCGTCAATAATCACGACGATATAGGGCAGGCTTTCGGGAAATTCATTTTCCTCATCGGTAGGGACTTCCTGAGGGATATCATCAACTCCCGCGAGCTCCGGCTGAAGGGCGGCATCGATCGCATCCGCATCGGCTTTGATCTCGGCAGCCCTCAGCAAGTTATAACCCTCAAAATTTCGGGTGCCTTTCTTCGCAAACAAACTGTAGCGACGTTCCATCTCGTTGATGACCCAGCGCAGCGCCAGAAGCACTTTTTTCGGTTCGGTGACGACGGGAACCACCATATGGGGCAGGTCATTGTAGAGCTGCATCTCGACCACCTTGGGATCGATCATGATGAATTTCAGCTCATCAGGAGTGAAGCGATAGAGCAAACTGGCAATGATCGAATTGATACAAACGCTCTTCCCGCTTCCGGTGGCTCCGGCAACGAGGAGGTGGGGCATCTTTGCGAGGTCTCCCACGATTGTTTTTCCATACACATCTTTCCCCAGAACCAGAGGGAGTTTGGCTGTCGATTTCTGGAAAGCGTCGTCCTCAAACAGTTCCCGGAGTGCCACTGTGATTTTGCTGGAGTTCGCGATTTCTATACCGACGGTGTCCCGTCCCGGAATCGGTGCGAGTATATTGATTCGCTCTGCACGGGTCGCCCTCGCGAGATCGGCTTTCAGCGCGATAATTTTATTGACCCGGAGCCCGGGCGCGGGATATACCTCATATCGGGTAATCGTAGGACCTTTCGTAATGTCGCCCGGTTCGACATCAACCTGAAAACTTTGCAGCGTGGCGACAATGATATTCTGTAGTTGGATCAGAGCCCGTTTGTCGGTTTCCTCCGTGTCGCTGTGATCGGCATAGTTTAAAATATCGAGCGAAGGGATGACGTAGTTCTCGAATTGAGGTTTGCCGGCAATGGGCCGTCTCGGTTCCGGGGCTGCACCCGTCCCGCGTGGTTTGCTCTGCGAGGCGTCGATAATCTTCCGAACCCGGTCGGGGCTTGGCGTCGGATCGACGGGGGCGGGGAGGGCTTTCGCTTCGATTGGGATCGCTCTGGCCCTCTGATCTTCCACTGACTCGCGCCTCGCTTTCTGAGGCTTGCGGGACGAACGGCTCCTGCTTTTCGCAGGGCGATCTTCGACAAAGACAATTTTTTTCCAGTAGTGGACGAATCGGTTCCGGAGGAGACCGAGAAAACGGAATGGATGGATCCCGGTAATAATGATCAAGGTAACCAGATACAAAATCGAAACCAGCACCAGTGAGCCTCCCGCCCCCATGTAGCGGGCGAGGAACTCGCGACCGACAAGGTGACCAAAAAAGCCGCCCGCGCTTTTCGGTAGATTATATAAAGAAACCCAGTCCTGAAAAAGGAGCGTCTGATATTCGATGAGGCAGGCAGCGGAAAGGGTAAAGAGGGTGAAGGCAAAGTAATTGCGGGAGTGAAGGAAGCGTTTCGTCGCGAGAACTTGTACTGCCCACCAGAAAAGAACGGCAGGAATCAAATAACAGGCAGCACCGAAAAAGAAATAGCCATATCCCGCGATGAGCGCTCCAATCGGGCCGACAAAATTGTTAACCTCATCCGGATTTACCCCGCTTCCACTACCGAAAGGCACCCAGGAAGGTAGATCATTTGGAGAGTAGGAAATGAAGGCGAGAAGCAGAAGCACCGCAATACCGCCGAAGACCAAAGCCGAGATTTCCTGCGTACCGACGATGGAGATCCATGATGGTTTGCTATCGACCTTCCTGCGCGCGGCGGTCTTTTTCTTTGCAGTTTTGGTAGCCATAACTCGCTGGATTCTGGGCTAAGTTATGAAAAACACACTATTTATCGTCCAGATCTAATCTATTGTAATTTAACCTAGCGAGTTATTTGCTTCAACTTAATATCTCGGATTCCTTGATCTGAACCTCTAGAGCGACGATTGATCCGGTTTTTTAGGATGGCGGAGTTGAAAATCAGAGTGATACCGAATGCGAAACAGTCCTGTCTGGTGGACTGGTTTGCGGGGCAGGATGGCGAGTTACTGCGGATCCGACTCGCGGCGCCACCGGTAGACGGGAAGGCGAATAAGGCGTTGATCGTATTCCTCTCGAAGACTCTGGGAGTGGGTAAATCCGACGTTAAGTTGGTCCGGGGTGAAAAGAACCGCCAGAAGACCATCGAGATTGCGAGCCTGAGCAGCGATCAACTGAGGGAGAAAATCGATGCGTTGCTCAAATCGTGACGGTCACTATCGGTACGTCAAAGGGGCACCGGCGTTGCCACCGATGCCCCTCCTTTACCTTACTTAACGACTCACGACCAGGTGATGAGTTAGGAAAAAGGTGTCAGTTGGAACTGACGTCGCTAACCGCACCGGTGGCAGTGGCGATGAGGTAGCTGATCTCGACCTCCGAGCGGCGGTAGGTGCCGTGTGCTTTGGCATGGAGGAGTTCCAGCGATAGCTCGATGAGACTGAGGGCCTGCTTTTCGGTGCAGTGCAGAGTCACGATCAGGCTGGCAGAAAGCCGGTCTCTCAGGTCGCTGGCCCCGGTTTCCGGGTTGTAGCTGCGAACCAGTAAGGTGGAGAGTTCCCGGCAGAATTTAATCAGTTTCCGGCCCGATCCATCCTGAAACATACGTCTGGTCAGCGTTTCCTCTGCTGACGGTTCTGAAGTGCCTGGATATCTGGATTTCGAGCCGGAATTGAGATCGACAACGGTGTGTGCTGCGGTAGTAATTTTCATCTGAGAACAGATTACTCAGAGGGTGGGACAACCGCGGCCCGTTGTTTAAGTTTCGTTAATTTATTTTTCGGATCAGTGGATTTCCCAGCCCTGACGATAGGCGTCCCGCGCCCAGAGTTTTTCCCCGGCAGCGTGGTTGATCAGTTTTCCGGTTTCCGGATTGACGTCGACCGAGCCGTTGGTTCGGTAAGCGATATTGGCGAGATGACACATCATCGAACTGATTTGGCCATCGGCAATCGGCTGATTGAGAGTCGCGCCGTCCCGAACGGCATCCGCAAAGTTGGTGAAGTGCGGAACGTCGCTGGGTGAGTCCCGATTCTGAGCGATTTCGGTCCCCTTGGTGTCGTAAATGGTGTAGTTCGCGCTGGAAAATTCCATGGTTCCTCCATCGCCGTAGACCGTCACAAACTTGGACACTTCCGGCTTCCTTCGGTGACATGAAGTGTTTTCCCAGGTGATCCCGGCCGTTCCGTAATCGAAAAAGGCGGAGGAGGTATCCGGCGTTTCCTGATCGTCATCGAAATGATAGCGTCCGCCGTTGTAAGTGATTCGGTTCGGCAAATCGACTCCCATCGCCCAGCGGGCAATATCGAGTGAGTGAACTCCGTTATTGGCCATCTCACCGCCGCCGTAAAGCCAGTGCCAGTGCCAGTTGTAGTGGACCAGATTGCTTTTGTAGGGTTGCTCCGGAACCGGCCCCTGCCACAGCTCCCAGTTCAGCTCCGGAGGAGGGGATTCGACGACTCCTTTTCCGATTGAAGGGCGGGCGCCGGTATAGACACAGCGGGCCGATCGAAGATCGCCGATGACGCCTTCCCGAAGCTTTTGTACCGCCTCGATCAGAGCGGGGTAGGAGCGACGTTGAGTTCCCATTTGCACGTGCTTCTGATTGTCCTTTGCGACCTGCACCATGGTTTGGGCTTCATCGGGGTTGTAGCTCCCCGGTTTTTCGACGTAGACATGTTTACCGGCTTTGCAGGCGAGAATCGTCGCCGGCGCATGCCAGAAGTTGGGAGCGGCGATCGAAATGGCGTCGATATCCGGATCCTCGAGAATTTTCCGGAAATCGGTGACGCCTTTGGGTTCATTTCCGTTTCGGTCGACGGTGTATTTGACCCCGGAAGCGAGGCGGTTGTCATCAACATCGCACACATAGGCGACTTCGGTGTTCGGGACGTCTCCATATCCCTTGATGTGGCCTTTTCCCCGGCTCAGACCCATCACTCCCACCCGGAAGCGCGAGTTTGCCCCTTTGGCCTGGCCCAGGAGGAGATTCGGGCCGGTGAATCCGGCAGCGATGCCGGTTGAGAGTCCAATAAACTTTCGGCGATCGGTAGTTTTCGATTCCATAAAGCGAGCTTATCGCTTTCAAAGCATCGCTAAAAGGACGGAAAGAGGTGATGCGTGTTCCAAAGCGAAGTCCGGGTTGTAGTGGCGGTTTTCCGGTTTTCCGTTAACTTTGCCAAACTATTATGGAACTACCTATTCTTTTCCTGATGCCGTTTGGTCTCGTATTGCTTGTTGGGATCATTGTGATTTCGATCTACAACGGGCTCGTTAACAAACGAAATATGGTCAGGAATGCTTTCAGCACGATTGATGTGATGCTGAAAAAGCGACACGATCTGATTCCCAATCTCGTCGAAACGGTGAAGGGATTTGCCGCTCATGAAAAAGAGACGTTTGAAAGGGTGATTGAACTTCGCAATCAGGCCCGGACGATGTCGCTTTCCGATTCGGGACGGATCGAAATCGAGAAACAGATCGGGCCGCAGGTGGACCGCCTCATTGCGGTTGCCGAGTCCTATCCGGAACTTCGTTCGAGCGATCAGTTCCTTAATCTGCAACGGAATCTGACCGAGATTGAAGAGCAAATTTCGGCCGCGCGGCGGGCTTACAATGGAGCGGTGATGGAAATCAATAATTCGGTCGAGAGCTTTCCCGGAAACATCATCGCTTCGAAGTTCGGGTTCAGCCGACATGATTTTTTCGAAGGAGACAGTGAGTCCCGTAAATCCATCTCTGTCGATCTGTAAATATTATGAGAGAGATGGACCAAGTTCTCGATGAGATATATCCAACCCTCCAGCGGTTGGAACTCGACCGGGCGAAGTATGTAAATCAGAAAAGTAATTGTATCTGGGGAGTAATCGTTCCGATTATGGTGTGTGCCGCCATCGGGGCTCTGCTTCTCTTTCCGGTGGGGGTGATCTTTCTCGTCCTGGGAGGTATCGGATCTATGATTTCCTATCACTATATGGCAGGAAAACATGGGAAAGCCTACGTCGCAGCCTATAAAGAAACGGTAATAGGGAAACTCGCTGAATTGATCGATCCGAATCTAAAGTACGATCAACATCGCGGTATTGATGAGGGGCTTTTTATTCGAAGCGAGCTGTTCTCCAGTCCGGACCGATATCATACCGAGGATTTGATCCACGGTGAATACGGGAAGACGAGTTTGATGTTGGGTGAGTTACATGCCGAGGACCGCCGGACAACTCGTGACAGCGATGGTAAAACCAAAACCGAATACGTCACGATATTCAAAGGTCTGATGCTGATAGCCGATTTTCATAAACATTTTGAGGGGCGGACCTTTGTGCTTCCTGATGTCGCGGAAAAAGCATTTGGAGGCTTCGGTCGGGCGCTTCAAAAAATGGGCGGGCCCCGGGGGACCAGTTTGATTCAGATGGAGGATGCTGAGTTCGAAAAAGCATTTGCAGTCTATTCCAGCGATCAGGTCGAGGCTCGTTATATACTCAGCCCGGCGATGATGAGGCGGTTGCTTGAAATGAGAAATCGTTTCGGGAAAGACGTGCGACTTTCGTTCCGGGAATCGAGTGTCTGGATCGCGGTTCCCCACAGAAATCCCTATCTGGAGCCGAACACGAACGTCGAAGCGACGGATCGAAATCAGTTGGAGAAGATGCTTGGTGAAATCAGCCTGTTTCTACAAGTGATTGAGGAGCTGGATCTCAATACCCGAATCTGGACCAAGGAGTAGGATCCGCAGGGGAGTGTTAATTTTCCGCCAGGCCTTCTTTTATCATCTCCTGCCAGTCGATCGGTTCATCGAGCATTGGACCGAGGGCTTCGATAAAGGGTGTGGCTTCGTCGCCGATGTAGACCGTTCCGTTTTTTACGGCGCCTTCAAGCTGGAACAGTTCGGGGCTGAAATTTCCGATGCCCATTTCTGAGTAAGTTTGAATTAACATAGCCAACATGGGTGATTCGATAAGTTCTCCTCTGATGTGGACTTTCAGAGCTGCCTCCAGTGCCGAGATCACTTCCCGCAGGGATTGGGTGTCAGTTAGATTTTTGTCGCCTCCGAATTTGGCGTTCAAATTGATCATGCCGTCGTCGCCATCGACTTTAACTTTGGTATAGATTTCGGCACCGGGCTGGATCAAATCGAGCCAGATTTTGACGATTCGATTGGTTGATTCATCAATATTGCCGCGAGACTGGATGTCCGACATGTCGCCTTCAAAAATGGTTTTGAACTGCGCGCCGTAGAGACTTCTATTCTCTTCGTTCAATTTTGCGATCAGACTGGCATCCAGTCCTTTTACTCCGTATTCGAGAGAGGTTTTATCGAGCTCAAACATGGGCGCATCCGCTGTTCCCAGATTAATACTATCGATTTGGTACTGGAGTGAAGCGTTCAGCTTCTGACTGGAATCAACGACTGACTTGGAACTGAATTCTATATTTTTCAACAAACTGGGGAAGCCGCCGTTAATTTCGATTTTCGGAAGTCTGAGCGATGCCGTGCCGACATAGAGAGGAATGTCCCGACTGTGATGGTTAAATTTTGAGGAGACGATCGCGGAATCGATCGCGAAAAGAGTACTGGCTCCCTGCTTCGTGGTTTCGAGTTCGATGCCTCCCAGCGTCGCGCCGAGCTCAAACCTGCCCGCAGTTTCATAGAGGAGTTGCCCCTTCGTTTCATTCAGAACAAAAGACCCCATTTCGCCCGAGACTTTCAGCGGTGAAATATTCAGTGAGCCCTCGTAAGCTGTTTTATCGGAATTTGAGGTCAGTTGAAGTTTTCCGCCATCGAATTTCAGAGTCTCTCCATCTGCGAGATCCATATCAATCGAGCGACAGATAATCGCATGATTTAAATTTCCGCCAAAACCCGCTTCGGTTACGATCGACAGCGGAATCTCAGTTTTTCCCTCGCCTCGAGGTTCAAATCTGGTGGTGACATGACTGGCAGTAAGTCGGGGCTTATTATCAATAAAAGCGACCGGCCCGTGACTGATCTTGTGACGGAGGGGGAGAGCACCCTTTTTATCTTCGTCATCACCGAAATGCACATGAGTCAGAGCTGAACTGGAAAACAGCCCCATCCTGTAGCTCTCAAGTGACGCCATCTGGCTTTTAGCGAGCTGTTTCTCAAAGGTTGATTTCGTAATCACGGCGACCGCAAAGGTAAGGCCAAGCCAGAGTAAGATCGGGGTCATCGCAAAAAGGCCGATCTTGAGAAAGCCGGGACCGGAGCTCGAGCGGGAGGCCGGAGCTGGCTTTTGGTAGCCCGGGCGGGAAGCCGGCATGCGATGACCGCTGGAAAGCATCGGATTGGGACGTTGCGGCGCCGGGCGCTGAACGAATGGCGCTGTTCGGGGTGGGGCGAAAACGGTATTGATCGGCTGCCAGTCCGGCAAGCCTTCATACCAAAGTAAATCGGTGTATAACAATCGACCTTCGGCAAGGTAGCTCTGAACTTGTTCGGTGGTGTAAGGGCCCGATTGCTGCCCATCTTTTGTGACAAATATCTGCATAACGTGGTGGTTTTGGCTCAGTCGATTGCATACTAACCGAATTTTGCTGTCAACGGTAAAGTGGGGCGTTGTACCCTGTACAGTCGCGGACTGTACAGGGTACAATCCAGAGTATCCGCTCTTATTCTTGCTCCTGCTCTTAATCTTGTTCTTGCTCCAAATGCGTAAGAACAAGAACAAGAGCAAGAGCAAGAGTAGGCTTGTGGTTAACTAACTTGCGTGGTCTCATTTGAACTCTCTTGAGTCTGAAAATCGGAGCTTTTCGATCTTAAAATTCGCGGCTGATCGTCTGACCCGCAATGTTCTTTAAACCTTTGATCGTCATAAATGCTTTTGCCCTTGGAATCGTGGTTGGCGTACTGACCCAGCGCGATGTGGCCGGTCTCCCGAATCTGAGAATGATGAGCTTCTCCAGCCCGGTTCTGCGGCCTGAACCTAAAGAAATGGCGAGCCAGCTTACGGTCCGCACCACGGCCTATTGTCATCTCGAAAATGAGCCGGGTGCGGTAGGGAATTTGAATTGCCTCGGCACGGAACTTCGCTACGACAACAACCGGCGTAGCGCTGCCGCCGATTGGTCGAAGTATCCGGTGGGAACGCAATTTCGAATTCTGGGCGATCCTTACCTCTATGAGATCGATGATTACGGAAGCGGACTCGTCGGAACGGACACGATCGATCTCTACAAACCAACTCTTGAGCTGATGAACGAATGGGGCGTTCGCAATGTCGTGATCGAAATTGTAAAAATGGGTTCATTCGAACGCAGTTCCGAGGTGATGGAGCCGAGATTGCACTACCCGCACGTCGCCGAAATGTATCAAAACATTCAGCCGTATCTCAGCAATTAAATTAACTTGCCGTTGGGTTTTAGTGAATCGGGTGATAGGGTTTATCGTCAATGATTTATGAGAACCACCATTTGTCTTTTAGCCGCGCTTTTTGTCCTGCCATTTCAATCCTTCGCTCAGGAAGTCGCAGATAAAAAACATCGTATCGATCTGAAGATGGACGCGGCTTCGGAGGAAGATCCCTCCACTGCCGGGCAAGTCCGGGCTATCAGTGTGGCTTTAGATGAGTGGAACGATCTACTCAACTCTCAATACCAAAACCTGATGAAGTCGCTGGATGAAGCTGGGCAGGCTAAACTCAGGAACAGCCAGAAAGCCTGGATCGCTTGGCGGGATGCGGAAAAGGAAGCTCTCAGTGCGATCTATGGAAAGCAGGAAGGCACGATGTGGATACCGCTACATAATTATGCCGTGATGAATCTCACTAGAGAAAGAGCACTCCGCCTCCAGTTTTTTAATTCCCTCGATGGCGAACCGTTCGCCCTGGTGATTCGAGGTCAAACGGTGGAAATTGCGCCCTCGGCAAGCAAGGAGGATATTAAAACAATCTTCCGGAAAGTGGCTCCGGAGGCTGCTCCCAGTGTCGATAACCCTGACTTTCTCCAATACGATATTGTACTGGCATTTGAACAGGCTCCGGCCAGTTTCGTATTCGATTTTGATTCCAGAGGCGGAGTCTCACAAATCCGGATCGATGCCTATATGAAAGCGCAAAACCCTACGGTGGTTTCACTCATTGAATCACTGCAGCAAAACGTCGGGGAAGCTACGGTTGAAAATGGTGAAATGATATGGCAACACGGAGGTTGGATATTTTCCCATTTTGAAGGTGGAGACGGCGAAGACTCTACCTATAGCGCAGTCATCAATCCGCTGTAAATCGACTACTTATCGGCCACATAAACACTGCTGATCCCACCGGCGAGTGGAATCGCTTCCGCTTTCCGGTATCCGTTTTTCATCAGCATCGACGTCATGTCGGCACCTTTTGGAAATCTTTCGATCGATTCGCCAAGGTATTGATAGGCACCGCGATTCCCCGTCAGCACTCCGGCGATCAGCGGCAGGATGTGATGTAGATAAAACCGATAGGGAGCTCTCAGTAGTGGATTGGTTGGAAGCGAAAAATCGAGAATCACGAGCGTTCCGTCCGGTTTCAGCACCCGGGAAAATTCGCTGACCGCACCACTCCAGCTTTCCATATTGCGGAGGCCATAGCCGATTGTAATCACATCGACTGAGGCATCGTCGAAGGGAAGATCCATCCCGTCTGCCACGAGGAGCTCAGGAAGACCACGCTTTTTAGCATGCTCCAGCATAGGCGCGCAGAAATCGACACCCACAATCCGCGCTTCGGGGCAGGTTTTCCAAACTTCTGCAGCGAGGTCGCCGCTCCCCGTTGCGACATCCAGAACAAAATCCGGATTTCGTTCACTCACGATAGCTGCGACCTTTTTTCGCCAGGAAACATCGATCCCCATGCTGAGGATGTGATTAGTCAGAACGTAGCGGGGGGCGATCGAAGTGAATGCCTTTTGCACAAAGTTCGGATCTTGATCCCGGGAACCGCTCTCCCGGCTGGCTGATGATGTCTCGGATGCCATGACGAGAAAAATACGCTTCGGGAAGGAAAGAGGAAATGCTCACGAGAGGACTCGAACCTCCACGGGTCGCCCCACATGAACCTGAATCATGCGCGTCTACCAATTCCGCCACGTGAGCAAAGGTATTGAAAATAAATAAGTTATGAACTCAGGGGAATGCCCTGCGCCACCGCTTTTTATTCACGACTCGCCATTTTACCCTCCTTTACCGTGAGTGCAAATAAAAGCTGGGATACTCGCAATATATGAGGGTTGAGCCGGACACGAAACTGCCGGCGATGAAATAAAAATAATGATTAACACCAAAAATTTATATGGAAATTATTGTAAATATAACTATTATTCATTCTGGTATTCAATTTTGTGTATTCCCTAAAGTCATTATGATGAATAAATATAGCCACAATAACGGTTCGAGAAACGCTTTCAGCATGCTCGAAATGGTGATGGTTGTTTCCCTGATCGGAATTGTTTCCTCTGTGGCAATAATGGGTTACGCGAATATTGGAAGTTCATCCAGAAGTATCAAGCTGAAGTCGGATGTGGAAACGTTGAACCGGGCACTTCTCGCATATGCCGGCTCCGGTGGAGCTCTGGATGAGGTCACAAATGCTTCCGAGGCAATAAGCCGCCTTAAAAGTTCATTGTCGCCAGAAATAGCCGCTCGAATCCCCGGCTTTGCTGGAAGTTTTGCTGATCAGAGAATTTCGTATTCCCTTCAGGATGCGGGTGAAGCTCAATCCGGTGCCCTGCGGGCGCTTTGGGACAATAATAAAAAACGATTTGTGATCGCGACGTCCGGTCAGGGTGGTATCAGGCAGTTTACCTTGGAAGATCCGTCAGAATCGGACCCTCCTTCTGAAGACAATCGGCAACCGTATCTGCTTTACGCCGAAAACAGTTCCTGGATCTGGGACTATGAGGATGCCGGGAAAGCTGTTCCACTTTCGCCGACCATCGTAACCGTCGCTGACAGTCCCACGAGCGCCGCAGCCGCGATCATGACCGACCCGAGCGTTCCGACTCTGGTATCTCATCCTGAAAACGGAATCTTAACTTCTCCGCTGGTATCATTACCCACCGGCACCTACGATATTTCACTATTTAATTTCAGTGTTTCCCTGATTGATCCCAATCCGGCGGGCGCTGCGGAAATTCTGTATTCGATCGATCACGAGCCATGGCAGGAATACCACGGACCATTCGATGTGAAGGCGAATTCAATGATAAAGGTTCAAGCGATCGCTAAGGATCCCGGAATGTGGAGAAACAGCTCCCAAAAAAGTGAGTACTACCACGTCAAACCGGAGGCGCTCACCGAACCGGTGGCGATAGCAAGTGCCACTCAGTTCGCCCTCGATGGTTCGGCTGTGAGGGTTGTGATATCGAACCCCAATGATCCGAGAGTGTCGAAAATCGCTTATCGGGTTAACGGGGCCGGGTGGACCGACTATAGTTCACCTCTCAGTTTGAAAGAGATCGAGTTCCCCGGTGGTGTGGAAGTCGAAGCGAAAGCGGTTCCGATTCTTGAGTACTACCTCGAGAGTTCCGCGCACTGTGTTTCAGTCGAAAGTTCAGAGTTTGTGATTTCCGGAAACAACTCAGCTAAATTTTCCAACCCGGTTGGAACCAGTGCGCTTGTCAGTAACCTCGCGGGCGGAGCCTCTTCGAACTATGTGAGCTGGGGAGACGATTATTATCTGGGCATTGATCTGTCGAAGAGTTGGTTATCCTATCAGGGAGGGGATATATTTGATGTGGTGCTTGGCGAGCGGTTTCAGATAGGAACCTTGGAATACTTCAATGGAAAATACCTCGCCGACACCGGTGCAACCGCGGTCGATTTGAATTTGGATCTCACTCTGGACATCAACGGGACGGTGTATAATCCGAATTTCGACTTCACCTTTGACTTGGTGAACACGGTAAATATTGAAGATCCGAATAACCCCTGGCCGGATGCCGATTACGTTAGTATCAACAATCCGATTGCCAGTTCCACCGTGATTATCGACGATTATGAGTACGCATTCAGCCTGGAATTTGGAGAGGCTTCCAACAATGGGTTTGCTCTTTTTGATCAATTCCACGTCCTTGAGGAAAAAGGGGCCGCTGTGAATACCTACGGAACGTTAACCCGCCTCGGTAAAATCGACGAGGAGCATTCAATCACTTCTACAGGAGAATTGGACACCCTGAAGTCACTCTATGATTCCGCTTCTCAGGAATCCAGAGCCGCAACGTCTATGGCTGTGGCAGCGGAGGCCGAGTTGACCGGAGCATTGGATATCTATCAGAATGTTCAAGCTAACGGTGGGGTGATTGCCGAAGCTCAAAAAGAATCACTGCTTCAGGCTAGTGCTCGCGCTCAAATCGCTGCCGAAGCGGCGTCTCTTTCCGCTAAGGAAGCCCGGTCCGCCGCGGCTAAAGCGTTCTTTGAGGCAGGTAAAATTAAAGTGCGAGCCAGTGCTAATGTTGATGCAGAGGCGGCATCTCAATTGGCGCAGGAAATCAACGATATCGCAGTCGATGCCCGCCAGGCCGCGATCAGAGCGGTGCAAGCGACCGACAATTTGAATCGCATTATCGAAGAACTGGACTTTGAGTAACCGGAGTGGGAACTTCCGGAACCTTAGGCTGGAACTTCTTCCAACACCTGTTCGCCTTCTGACTTCGCAATCACGACGGCTCCACAGGAATCTGAGAAGACATTGACCGCGGTGCGGAGCATGTCGAGAGGACGGTCTACGGCGAGGAGCAGCCCGATAACGGCTTCGGCATTCGGGATCTTCAAATTGTAAACGATGATCACGATCGCAACAAGGCTGGCGGAAGGCACACCGGCCACTCCGATACTGGTCAGCAGCGCCAATACCACCACCGAGATCTGCTGGGCGATCGATAAATCCCAACCCACTACCTGAGCGATAAAAATAACGGCGATACATTCGTAAAGAGCGGTGCCGTCCATATTAACGGTCGCTCCGAGAGGGAGAACAAAACTGGAAACACGATTAGATACCCCTGCGTTTTCCTGAACCGCCCGCATGGTTACAGGAAGAGTTGCGGAACTCGACGAGGTCGAAAACGCGGTGAGAAGGGCGTTCCGCATCGCGTAGAACTGGCGGAGAGGATTCACTTTCCCGAGGAAGGCAAGGATCAGCGGCATCACCACAAGCAGGTGAATCAGCAATGCGCCGGCGACCACGAGGAAATACTTGGAGAGGATCAGAACAATCGGGATGCCAGCCTGGGCTACCGTTTCGGCGACCAGAGCGAAAACTCCGATTGGAGCGAGAAGCATCACCCAGTTAGTCACGAGTAGGGACAGCTCATTGAGTCCTTCAAAGAATCCTAGTAGTGATTTCCGGCTCGGCTCACTGATAAAGATCAGCCCGATTCCGGTGAGAAGACTCACAAAAATCAGTGACAGCATTTTTCCGTTGTCGCTCAGGGCCTCGAAAATATTCTGCGGGATCATCCGGAGGAAAATCTCGCTCACCGCTGTCATATCAGCGCCTTCTGAACCAACCTTGGCGGCGACTTTGCCGGTATACTCTTCGGCGTTGGCTTCGATCTGCGCCTTGATCGCTTCATTCGGTTGTCCGTCTTTCAAACCCGGCTTGAAAAAGTTTACCATCGTCAACCCGATTAGAATCGCGAATAAGCTGGTCAGCATGTAGTAGCACAAAGTCTTCCCACCCATCCGGGCGAACCCCCTGGTATTCCCGAGTCTGGCGATACCGACCACCACGGAACTTAAAACCAGCGGGACGATCACCATTTTCAGCAGGGACATAAAAATGTTCCCGACATAGTCAAAGATGGAGACGAGGCGGTTTCCGAGAGCGCTCATCTCTCCGGCGTCATTCACCATTCTCGCGTTCACGATTCCGCCGACGACCAGCGCAAGAAGCATTGCGAGAAGAATTAACTGCCAAGGTTTAAATTTCATGGCCCCGACGTTACCAAGGCAACTTAAAGAGTCCAATGAAAAACCCCTGCCTTTTCGACACTTCCGGGAGTGGTCTATTCGTCGAGATAGCGATTCAGGCTTTCTTTCAATTGGCTGCGGGCCCGGAAGAGAAGACTTTTCACGGCAGGCACGGTGATTTCCAGCACCTGGGCAATTTCCTCGTAGGGCATTTCTTCGTAGCGGCGCAGCACTACCGCGAGGCGCTGCTTTTCCGGAAGGTCCTCAATTGCCTGATCAATCGCTTTTTCGAGTTCGGCCTGTAGCGCCGAATCATCCGGAGCGATCGTGTTGGTATCGGCTTCGATCTGATGAAAATCCTCCTCCCGTTCTTCCATCGAAACGGAGGGTTTCCGTTTCCGCCGTCTCACTTCATTGAATACCAGATTGCGGGTGATCGTGAAGAGCCAGGTCGTGAATTTGGCGGTGGGCTCATACTTCCCGGCTGATTTCCACACTCTGACGAATACCTGCTGGGCGATGTCCTCCGCTTCGGCGGGATTTCCCAGCATTTTGGCGACCGTTCCAATCACACTGTTCTGATGCGCTTCAACCAATTCCTCAAAGGCTTTGATATCGCCTCCTTTGACCTTCATCATCAGATCGACATGATATTGATTAATCTCAATTTTCTCCTCCTCCGAGGGAGATAGATTGAGAGAATCGAAGTCGGTCATCACAGAAAAAATGAGATCAGGAAGAGGGAATTTCGGTGGTGGGTGATATCGATTAGCTAACAGCCAAATCGGATAGAACCCTGTCTTATTTCAAAAGTTGCAATTTACGGGCTTTTCTGTGTTACCCCTTCGGGAGTGACAGTCAAGCGCGGATCGGGTGCTGTAAATCATTAAAAAATCAACTTTTCTTAAACAAAAACTCGACTTTGTGGCTTGCCTCGATAGAATCTTGGCGGACGAATCAATTATTGATGCTTCGGAAACGAACATGCCACCTGTTTTGGACGATCGCCTTGCTGAATTTTCTGATCCCGGGAGAGGTTCCGGCAGAGGAGAGGGGGCACTTTGTTCTCGATCCGGGGCACGGGGGAAAGGATCCGGGCAGTCAGCGCGACGGGTTGAATGAAAAAGAGCTGACGCTCGATCTCGCGAAGCGCATCAAGAAAGTACTCAATGGTAGAGGGCACTCTGTCACGTTAACCAGAGAGAAAGATGTGTTCGTCGGGCTCGAAGAGCGGGGTGAAGTCGCCAACGAAATTCCCGGAAGCATTTTTGTCAGCCTTCATTTTAACTCTCATGTCGATCGATCAGTTGCAGGGATCGAGACGTTCTACTGGCCGGGAAGCGTTGAGGGGCAGAGGCTCGCCAGCTATATCCAGGGAGAGTTGGGCCGCCGCATCGTCACCCGGAATCGTGGTTTCAAGCCTGAACAACTGAAGGTGCTCGAGGTGACCCGGGGCCCGGCAGTGCTGGTGGAATGTGGTTTTATTTCGAATCGTTGGGAATGTCAGCGATGTCAGTCCTCGTGGTTCAAGCAAGTGCTTGCCGAGGAAATTGCTCAGGCACTGATCCGGTATTTCAATCTGCCGAAACCTCCGTCACCTGCGAAAACCGAACTTCCTGTGGTTCCGATTATTGTTTCTGACTTGTGATAATCAGAATTGATAATTACTATATTCACCCGAATAATACGATTTTCAGTATTTACCAAATCTTTCGGACGTGATATATTTTAAAAGGATAACAATATTTTTATATTCCTTCTAAATACAATACACAACTGAAATGATCCCATCGCCTGAAGATCGAACACTTGAGCTGGCCTGCACTGTGGGCTCCATTGATAATGCGATAGAGGCCATTGAGGAGGGTGCCAATGTCAACTTCCAGGGGGGAGCGCCGCTTTTCCTCGCAATTGTGAATCGGAACCGGGCTATCATCAATTTGTTGCTGGATCACGGAGCCGTTCCGGATGCCTTTCTTCCGAAGAAGAAGCTGAGACTAATCAAAGGTCGCGACACGCTGGTTGAGGAGTTGATTGCCTCTGCTCCAAGTAATCCACGTGATATCAAGCCAGACCAGATTGAGGAGATCGATCAGGCGATTCGCGATGAAGGAGTGTCCTACCTGCTTTCAAACGTCGATTGGGATCGTGCCACTTTGTTTCGTGACTCGCTGGACGCAATCGGCGCGGGACAGACTCACCGTTGTGTGGCGGAATTTCTTCAATGGGCCCGGGCTGAGCACGGTCTTGAGCGGGAAGGTCTCAATGAATTTATCGAAGGACACGTATCGATGGTTGATGAATACCGCGACCGATACGTCGCCAGCGGAGAGGATCTGGTTGCTCTGGCAAAAGATTATCTTAACGCCTAAAACCGACCGGGACGCTTCTCTGACTTGTAGCGTTTGATAATGGTTTCCTCTGGTTCCGGAGGAGCCATTGGAATTGGTTTGCAATCGAAGTCGCCACCCAGTGCGAGATAGAGATCCACCCGGTTGAAAAGTCTTAACAATCGCGCTGAAAGTAAGCCGCTTTCGGCATCAAAGGCCCGTCGTTGACTCTGGAGGAGGGTGATGATGTCGACGATTCCCTTTTCATAGTCACTTAAGCTGAGTTCTTCAGCGAGTCTCGCTTCCCGCACATTATCCTGCAGGGCTTTAACCTGATTGTTGAGGTAGCCCTCGGCGGCCAGTGCCACTTCGACTTCCTGGAACGCGGTAAGCACCGTATTGGCATAAGTTGCGATCAGCTCATCACGCTGGTATTCGGAAAGTTTGATCTCCGCCCGGATCCGGCCGCCCTGAAAAATAGGTTGAGTGAGGCCCTGGCCGACATTCCAAACCAGATTGTTCAAATTGAAAAGTTCCTGAAAGGTATCGGAAGTGCTGGTTCCAATGCCACTGGTGAGTCGGAAGCTCGGCAGCAATTGCTTCTGGGTTGCGGAAACATTATAAAGGGTCTGATTCACATTCATTTCAGCCTGGATGATATCCGGTCTCCGAATCAGCAAATCACTCGGCAGACCGATGGGGATGCAGCGGGATGGATCAGGCAGGGTTTTCAGTGCAGAGATGACACCCTTTGGATAACGGCCAAGGAGCACCTCAAGAGCGCGGCGGGCTTCGTCGCGATCCTGCTCCTCGGCGAAAATCAGGGAACGGGAGCGGGCGATATCCGTCCGGCTCAGCGCAATTTCAAGGGCGGTGGTTTCATTGGCGTCACCGGCTTCCAACTTGGCGTCAAGAATATCGAGGTTCGCCTGAAGCGATCTCAAATTCTTTTGCAGCGACTTGATTTGTTCTTCGGATTCAATCAACTCAAAGGCGGCTTTTAAAACCGAAGCAACGAGCGATAGCCGAACGGCTTGATAAGCCTGAAACTGCGAATCCATCGTTGCCAGATCGGCCTTTTTGAGATCCTTGAGTCGCCCCCAGAGATCGATTTCCCAGGCGGAGTTGAGCGCGAAGTTATGCTGCGTCGAACGACCGGTAGTGGTTTGGCGGCGGGTTGAATCGAGATCGGTATCAATCTGAGGGAACAAGGCAGAGCGGGAAATTCGTGCTCTCTCTTCGGCCTGAAAGACTCGCTGCAAGGCTGATGCGACCGTGAAGTTGTTGCCAACGGCCTCGTGTGCCAATTGAACCAGAACCGGGTTGTCAAAGTCTTTGACCCAACCCACTGCGGCTTCACCGCAAACCTGACAATTCCCGGGGGTGGTCCAGTCCTTCGGCGTTCCCTTGATTGGGGAGCAGCGCTGCATTTCCTCTACCTCAAGAGCCGCGCACCCTACGAATAATAGCGGGAAAACCCAGAGCAATTGACTCCGGAAAAAAATACTACGCATACGATCAACCTTTCAAATGTGTGTTTACGGGTTCGGTTTCCCGGTGAAAATAAAATTTTTCGTTGCGAAACCGGATTGTTCTGCGTGCTCGTGTTCTTCCCTTTAAGCAACGCTGATCCGTTGGTCAAGTGATAGCGCGAAAAATATTTAAGAAATGTTAACTAATTGACTCCTTTGGTTATGGGGAGTCTAAGAAGAGGCATTGACTAGAGAGTCACTCTTGCGTTAAGTCGGCTTCAATTTACGAATTAATATTATGGCAGAATCAGAGTATTTCGCTGGCCTCGATATCGGGGGGACAACCGTCAAGACCATCCTGGTGGATCATCGTGGAGAGGTGGTAGGGGATATGATTGAGGTGCGCAGCCATGTGAAAGACGGTTTCGATGCGACCTTCGGTCAGCTCGAATCGGCTCTCGATCAGTTGACTGCAGCGATTGGGATCGGTCGCGATCAGGTCAAAGGAATCGGTATGGACGTGCCGGCGCCATCCTGCGATGGGGTGATCTGGGGAAAAGCCAATCTCCATGAGAACTGGGTCGGAACCAATATTCGCGATCAATTCTCTGAGCGAATTGGAGGAACTCCCGTCTACATGACCAACGATGGTAACGCTGCTGCGCTCGGAGAATATGCGGTTCGGAGAAAGCATCACGGCGGGCTGCTTTTGGTCGCGCCCGGGACCGGACTGGGAGGCGGATTGGTTCTGCCCGGGGGGCGCGCTTACGAAGGGGCGAACGGACTTGCTTTAGAAGTCGGACATATCTCATCGCCGTATCGTGAGGACGATGGGGAGCTGCCGGTCTGTTCCTGTGGAAAAAAGGGATGTCTTGAAGCGTGGGTTTCCCTCGTGGCTTTGCGCCGTCGAATTGCTTTGGAGCTGGCAAAGCCGGAGAACAAAGATCACGGGCTCAACGACGAGACGCCGATCGAAGAGAAGGCATTTAAACTCCGTGACTATGCTCAACAGGGAGACGAACTCGCGATCTCGATTTTCCGCCAGCAGGCCCAGATTCTCGGATATGGATTAGCTGATCTCGTCAGGGTTTTTGATCCCGGTTTGGTGGTCCTGGGCGGTGGTCTTGCTGAAACCGAAGGCTTTCGCGATGATTATATGCTGTGGATTAAGGAGGGATTCGCGGAGCGGGCCTGGCCGATGTACCAGAACAGCCCGATTAATCCAGAGAAAATCACGACTCGTTTTGAGTGGGCAGTGGGAGGCGATTCCGCAGCCGCTCTTGGGGTGGCATTTTCCGCCCGGGAGATGTTCCGAAGTTAAAAATTGTTAATGATTCGAGGTTTTCCGGTGATTGATCTCGGTAGGCGAAAGTCCAAACACCGGAGAACTTCAGATCTGATAGGAAACGGGCTAAGGCTTCCAATCAAGAGCCCGCGTCCACTATCTGATTTAGGTGGTTGAATTTTAGTGAAGATCGCTTAATTTCAGCGCCTCATTCGGGCCTGTAGCTCAGTGGTTAGAGCAGGGGACTCATAATCCCTTGGTCGTGGGTTCGAACCCCACCGGGCCCACTTTTGCAGATGGAGGCCCACTTGGTAGTCTCCTGATGTTGGCTCTTTGATCTTTGTTCTCTGATGTCGGCGTGCCGTATCTTTCGCTCAATCGCACCCTTCCGCCTCCGCTCATGAATCCGGTCGATACCGGACATTCGAGAGGGTTAATCAGTTCGATCTGAATGTGCTGCTGCGGTTTTTCGAAAATTTATCGAAAAATTGTTACACCTGCTTCTTCTCATGGAGAAACCGGGTAAGCACTATGTTGTTGGAAGAAAATCAGGAAGCCGTTACCCGCCCTTGGACCGAAGATTCGTCCGGCGTTTGGCAGGGCTTCCACACGCCGGGATTCAGACCGGTGATCGTGAACGATTACTTCACAAACAACGCGCTGCCTGTTTTCCATAAGCTCCCCGGCACCTGGATCTCAAATATTGCCTTATGAAAAAGTCATCGCTTCTCAATAAAATTTTACCCGGTAGAAAGCCTGAACCCGGAGGGACGCCCCGTGAGTTTTGTGCGGAAGCGCTTGAGGCGAGAATTCTTTATTCCGCGGCTCCGGTCGAGGTTGCTCCTCAGGAAACCGATCATGTGGTCTGTGAAACAAATTCAGGTGAGGGGTTCGTGGGAATCAATGATTTTTTAGAGTCTTCGAAGGAGTCAGCTAGCCAGGGTGGGGGAGCTGGAGACCCGGGTAGCCAGACAGGCCTCCAGAATCTCTCAGAAACTGAGTTAGCTACTTTGATTCAAGCCGCTGAGCAATACTGGATTGAAAGTGGCATCGACGCTGACCAGTTGGCAGCTCTGAAATCGATCGACTATAAAATCATTGATTTGGAGAATCGCGTTCTCGGGAAAGCCGAAGGGGATGAAATACAAATTGATATTGATGCGGCAGGCGAAGGTTGGTTTATCGATATCACACCGTTCGAGCACGAAGAGTTCGGAGTGCAGCAGAGTCTCACCGCACTTCGGGCAACCGAAGGGGATGCGGCTAATGGAATCGATCTCCTGTCGGTTCTAATTCATGAGCAGGGCCATGTCCTTGGTCTCGTGGACACCTACGAGGCAATCGGAAAATCCAATGTGATGTATGGATTTTTCGATGAAGGCGAGCGTCGTCTGGCTGCAGATGGACAGGCCGCAGAAGCTGAGGCTTTAAGTCTGAATGGCGCTCATTTTGCTGAAGTTCCTCTCGCCGGGGATGATGGGAATGCGACGGATCAGGACACGGTCATAACCGTCTCGGCTACGGATCCCGCAAGATATGAGAATTCAGTGAACGGCGATGATCCGGTGGTCTACTACCGCTTGAATGAATCGTCCGGGAGCAGTGAGGCTGTCGACCAGCAAGGTAGCTCGACTGGCACGGCTACGAGTGTGACTTTTGGGGAATCCGGTATTCTTCCCGGCGCTGATCCATCACAGGGCAGTGCGGAATTTGATAAGGAGGGCAAGATAACAATTGAATATGATCCCAGTCTTAATCCGGCTGGGAGTTTTTCATTCGAAGTATGGGTCGATTGGGAAGGATCCAGTGGGTATCAGTCGGTGATTACCTCTCGAGGCGGCAATGGAGAAGGGTATATCCTGTACAAGCACTCCAATGGAAAATGGTCCTTCTGGACCAGTAACGGAGGCGCTAACTGGGACCAGATGAGTGCCCCAATGGCCGCAGCGAGTAATGAACCGACTTATTTGGTCGGAACCTTCGAGGCAGATGGAGCAGGTCTCAATGCGAATGGATATTATACCGGCACAAAAATTCTCTACATAAACGGGGTCGAAGTGGCGAGAAATAATTCCGCTTTCTACAAACCCAACGGAAGTAGCCCCACGCATATAGGTGCCGGTAATGCAGACGGGAGTGATTACTATTTTGATGGTCATATCGATGAAGTAGCGATCTATGATAAAGCATTGACGGCTGAGGGTGTGGCTGAAAGGTATAATCTTGCTTCTCGAGATGGACTGCTCTCGAATGACACTTTTCCCGAGGTTTCTGACCAAATCGGTGATGGAGGGTCCGAAAATGGTAACGAACCTGCTTTGATTAATCCGGATTCGGTGACTCTGAATGAGGGGTCTGCCTTTTATTCGGAGGATAATTTGGTTGGGCAACTAACCGGTTTGGATTTGTCAAACTATGAAGCGGTAACTTTTGAATCAGGATCGGCTACATCCTGGGTTACTGGCGTGGTTAGGCCTGACTATTTCGGGGGCAGCGGAGTTGCGCCTGTTCTGACTTTCAATCTTGATTCCGTTCAGTCTCTGACTCACTTTGTATATTGGGGATATGGCGGGAATAGTAATGAAGCCAAAGATTTCACTCTGGAATTCTCGGCAGATAACGGTGCAACGTTTTCTGATCCGGTAAATATATCCAGTGCAACTATGGCCGGGGCCGGTCAGAACACCTTTTTCCTCGGGGCTGCTTACGAAGCCGACACCGTTAGAGTCACGATAACGGATAACTTCGGAGGTAACCGGGTCGGCCTGGGTGAGGTTAAATTTATATCGAAGGGAACTCTGGAGATTGTAGCGGTGAATGGTGATCATTCTGCAGTTGGAAACGCCACTCTCCTCCCGTCCGGAGCAGAGGTTACGGTGGCATCAGACGGTTCCTACAGTTACGATCCTAACAACGTCTTTGACTACCTCGCAGATGGTGAAACCACGACCGATTCCTTTTCCTATACCATCAACGACGGTTACGGAAACAGCTCTACTGCTACCGTTACGATTACGATAACGGGTACCAATGATACACCGTCTTTGACAGGTTTTGCAAACGCGGTTGACTCAACCAATGAAGACACTGGAGTTGAAATTACCTTCAACGAACTGGCTGCCCGCGGAGATGAAGCTGATGTCGATGGAGCGGTTTCCGGGTTTGTTGTGAAATCAATTTCCAGCGGTACACTTACCATCGGAGGTATCGCGTTTGATGCAGAAACTAATAATACCATATCTTCCTCCACATCTGCGGTCTGGACACCTGGAACTGATGATAATGGGAACGGAATCAATGCTTTTACGGTTGTGGCCATTGATGAAGCGGGAGCCGAGTCGTCCACGCCAGTTCAAGTCACCGTTGATGTAACGGCTGTAAACGATACCCCGGGTTTCACGGTCACGGCGTCACATACCTCGGACGAAGATGAAGGTGCGCAATCGGTGGCCAACTTTGCCAGTAACATCACGCCGGGCGCATCAAATGAAAACAGTCAGAACCTGACTTTTGAAATCGTATCGAACGATAATCTCGCGCTGTTCGCCAGCGGTCCGTCGATCTCAGATAATGGAACTCTGACGTACACTGCCACAGCCAATGCCTTTGGTTCCGCTAATATAGAGATCCGACTGAAAGATGATGAAGGAGGGGAGAACACCTCAGAAACTCAGAGCTTCACAATCACGATTAATCCGATCAACGACAGTCCGGTAGCAGGCAATTCTAATTTTACCTTATCCGAAAATGGGGATTCCATCGGTAACCTCCTTATGGATGGAGATGGCAACGGGATTCATACCGACGCTGACGATAATGATGGATTCCGACTGG
Source organism: Verrucomicrobiales bacterium (assembly GCA_029213005.1). Classification (GTDB taxonomy): domain Bacteria; phylum Verrucomicrobiota; class Verrucomicrobiia; order Verrucomicrobiales; family DEV007; genus Arctic95D-9. The sequence goes on along the minus strand of JARGPI010000010.1, from coordinate 88,974 downwards.
TCCATCCGACTGAAGTAACACTAAGTGAGGTGGCACCTTATAGTAATATCAATCACTATCAGGTGGGCAATCTTGTGAACGACTTTGCCAGTCTTGATGTTACGAATTACGGGGATGCGACATTCACTTCAGGCACTGCCACGTCATGGGTAACGAATTCCACCGGGGCCGGTACGAGTTACTTCACCGCTAACGGAACCAGCCCGGTCCTGACCTTCGAACTGGATTCTGTCGAATCATTAACCCATTTGGTTTACTGGGGATACGGAGGGAACCATAACGAAGCTAAAGAGTTTATCCTCGAATTTTCGGCTGATGGCGGGGCGACCTTCTCCGGTCCGGTGACTGTATCCAGTGCGTCGATGGCTGGATCCGGTCAAAATACGCTTTTCCTTGGAGGAGCCTACGATGCCGATATGGTCAAAATCACGATAACCGACAATTACGGTGGTAATAGAGTCGGACTGGGAGAAGTGAAATTTATCTCCTCGACGTTCGATGTCGTAGCTGTAAATGGTGAAAATTCGGCCGTCGGTCAGCCCCTCACTCTTCCTTCCGGAGCAGAGGTTATTGTCCAGCCAGATGGTTCATACCAGTATAATACAAATGGGGTCTTTGATTCTTTAGGAAGCGGACAGACCACCACTGACTCCTTCACCTTTACCATTAGCGATGAACACGGAGGCACTTCTACGGCGACCGTCACAGTGACCATTGAGGGAACGAATGACGCACCGTCCCTCACTGGTTTTTCATCGATTGTTGATTCAACCGATGAAGACACCGGAGTGGAAATTACCTTTGCTGACCTGGTCGCCTCCGGAGATGAAGCCGATATTGACGGATTGGTTGCAGGCTTTGTGGTAAAAGCTGTCACCAGCGGTTCACTTACCATCGGAGGTGTTGCGTTCGACGTCGTAACTAATAATACCATTTCTTCCACAACTTCCGCGGTTTGGACGCCAGACGCTGATGTGTTTGGGGCCGGAATTAATGCCTTTACTGTTGTGGCGGTCGATGATGTCGCTGCCGAATCGACTATTCCAGTTCAGGTCACGGTCAACGTGAGCCCGGTAAATGACACACCGGCTTTCACAATAACCCCGTCACACAGTTCGGAGGAAGATGCTGGAATTCAGTCTGTGGCCAATTTTGCGGGCGGGCTCAATAAAGGCGCAGCTAATGAATCCGATCAGAATCTGACATTTGAAGTTGTCTCGAATAATAACGCTACTCTATTCGAGAGCGGACCAACGATTTCTGCTGACGGAACCTTGACTTACACAGCTGCTGCTAATGCAAGCGGTAGTGCGACAATTGATGTTCGAGTAAAAGATGGTGGGGGCGGAGCCGATACTTCTTCTATACAGAGCTTTACCATCGAAATCACTCCAGTAAACGACGCTCCCGTAGCCATTGCTGACAACGGCTCTACGGGTGAAAACGAAACCGCAAGTTTCGACGTGATCAGCAATGACGTGGATGTGGACGAAGGGGCGACGCTGACGGTCGACTCGATTGGTCCCGTAACGGTGAGCAGCGCAAACTCCTCTGTGAATGGAATTGATGCCTCAGGTGCGTTTTCCATTGATGCCAGCGGGCGGGTGGCATTTGATCCGGGGGCACTCTTTGATCCGTTGCTTCCGGGTGAAACAGCAACAGTGGCTGTTCAGTACACCGTTAAGGATGAGCAGGGCGCAACTGGCGTGTCTACTCTGATAGTCACGGTCAACGGAGCCGCTGAGGCACCTGAAACAGTCAATCCAATTGAAGCAAGCGAAGTCTCCGATCCATTCGCTGGTATTTCATCCCTGTTTACGAATTTGGACAATCATAAACTGTTCGGATCACTCAGTCGCGTAACGGCGACTGTGACGAACGCAGGCGGTGGTTTCGTCGACCAGGGTATATTTGATCCGGGTAGCTCCAACTTCCTTTCGAATTTGGGAATGTTCATGGATTCCTATTCTGGATATCAGATGGTGTTGAGGGTATCCGGATTCGAACGCGACGACATTCTCTCAATTATTACAGGTACTGATTTTGGTGAAAATGTGATTCCTGACTTTAACTTCGATGGAAATGTGTTGGAGATAGTCGCATCGCTGTCTGGCCATTCAGTCGGAGCTTTGGTATAAAAGCACTCGATAAGCAACCGGTTCTCGATAGCGATGAGCCGGGTTCCTGCAAGCGGTAGTAACCTTCCGGTTGTTTGGGTGAACAAATCAATCTGATAAGCAAATCTATGAAAAATATTACTTCAAGGCGGCAATTCGTTAGAACTGCCGTCGCCTCAAGTCTCGCAGCTCCGTGGGTGGGTTGGAAGTCGACTGCTAACGCCGGAAATCCTTCCGATCAGATCCGGTTTGTCTGTTTTGGTGCCAATGGCCGCGCATGGGCAAATATCAAAGAGATGACCGAGCAGGTCCCCAATGCAAAACTGGTTGCAGTTGCCGATGTCGATCTAAACCGCACCAATCACGTTCAAAAACATCACCCTGAGGCAAAGATCTATCAGGATTGGCGGCAGCTCCTCGATAAAGAGGAGAAAAATTTCGATGCGGCGATTGTCGCGACTCCCGATCACATGCACGGTCCTATCGCGATGAGCACGATGCAACTCGGGAAACATACTTACGGTGAAAAGCCCCTCACCCGGACGTTGCACGAATGCCGGGCACTTCAGAACTTTGCGGCAGAAAATCCCAAACTGGTCACGCAGATGGGCAATCAGGTGGCTTCGGCAGCTTCAAATGCCAGTGCCGTGAAGTGGCTGCGCGAAGGCATTGTCGGAAAAGTGAAAACAGTGCATTCGGTGAACCCGAAATCGTGGGGTGAAACAGGCCCCCTCGAAGGCAAAATTGTAGCTCCGCCGGAAACCGTTGACTGGGAGGTATGGAATGGCGTTCGCCCCGTCGCGAACTATATAGACAAAGCGTATCACCCATTCCAGTGGCGGAAACGTCTCGATTACGGGACCGGGACTCTCGGCGACATGGGTTGTCATATTTATCACCCCTGGTTTATGGGACTGAACCAACCCGCCACCTTAGAGATCACTTCCCTCGGACCCGGTCCGCACCCGGACCTCAACAGCTGGCCGATAGATTCAAAGATTCACTACCGCATGGCCGGAAATGATCAGACCGACGGTGATTTTGATTTTTTCTGGTACGACGGTTCACAGAGCTTTCCGGAAGAGATTCAGAAACTTCTCGGAGGTGATCCTAAAAACCTGCCGAGGAGCGGTAGCGTCGTGGTCGGAACAGAAGGTGTTTTGGTTCTCTATCATAGTTTTACCGAGCTCCCCAAACTTTACCGTTCCGGAGTCGAAGTAGAGATCGAGAGCGAACCTGTTGAAGCCACCGCTCATCACTTGAATTGGTCCGAAGGAATCCGCAATGATGACTCAGAATACCCCACCTGCAAATGGTCCTACGCCGGTCCGATGACCGAGGCAGTTCTGCTCGGCACAATCGCCAGCCGACTCCCGGGGGAAACGCTGAAATGGGATAGCGAAAATCTGAAGTTTCCCGGAGGCACCACTGCCAACCAATATATTAAAGAAGACTACCGCAGTGGTTGGGAGATCACAGGCATGTAGCCGGCGCTTTAGATTTCTAAGTCTCAAAGTCGTTTTTATATAAATTTGTTACAGTTTACTGATACTGAGGAGAGAAAGGATACCCAATTATGTTATCGGAAGAAGACCAGCAAACCTTTACCCGCCTTTGGACCGAGGCTCAGCCGTCGGTTTCGCACTACCTCATGTCTCTGGTGCGGGATTCTGCCACGGCGAAAGATCTGCTTCAGAACACGGCGCTGGTACTGCTACGCAAGTTCTCCGAATACGATCGGGATAAACCTTTTCTTCCCTGGGCACTGGGTGTGGCCAAATTTGAGTTGCTCGGCCACCGTCGGGATCAGGCACGCAGTCGGGTGATGTTCGATTCTGAGATGCTGGATCGCTATACTGAAAAGTGGTCGGAGCTGGCGCCTGTCGAGTCGGACGATTCGGCTGCGCTGCAAACCTGTCTTGCTAAACTGCCGGAACGACTCCGTAAAGTGGTGCGGCTCCGTTATTTCGATGACCTTAATTCCGGTGAGATCGCAAAGGCACTTGGTATGAATGCGGGAAGCGTTCGGGTGTCTTTGCAACGCACCCGGGATCAGCTACGGAAGTGTGTCGAGCGTGAATTGGGAATGGAAGGAGGCACAGTATGAATGATGATCCAGCTAAACTTATTGCCGCTTGGCTCGATGGCGATCTCGATTCTGCTGAGCAGGCCCGCCTTGATGAATGGCTCCGGGAAAACCCCGATCATCTCGATCAGTTGGTAGAGGCATCAATCCGGGACCAGCAACTTCGGGAAGCCGTTCATGTATTCGAGAATCATACTTCGACCGTAAAAAAGTCACGTCCCGCCCGGCGCGAACGTCACCGTTTTCTGACTGTTCTCGCTATTGCCGCCGTGGTAGCTATCGGGTTCTTTGCCGCACTTTGGCTTTCAGACGGAGAAAATATCGCCGAAGTGACCGCTGCTGAAAATGTCCTCCTGGCCAATCGTGATGATGCGCCCCGGGCTGGAGAAAAATTCGCCATCGGCCCCATTTCTCTTAAGTCAGGTCGCCTTGAACTGCAGCTCGGGTCTAGTGTGCTACTGGAAATGACTGGACCACTCGAAGCGGAATTGATCGACGGTATGCATCTCCGTCTCAAATCAGGTCGGCTCAACGCAGACGTGGGCGAGCGCGGTAAAGGATTCACGGTTTACACCGATGCGGGCGACGTGATTGATCTGGGCACCCGCTTCGGGATCGAAGCTGACTCGGATGGTGAATGCCGGGTCGCTGTTTTTACGGGACAAGTCGAAGTCCGTCCGCGCGGCAATGATCCAAAGCAAACGCCGAAAACGATTCTTCTCAATGAAGGGCAGGCAGCCCGGTTTTCCGTTCTCGCCGGATTGCGTCGATGGGATCAGGTCGCGCTCGCGGCACAAGCCGCCGGGATTTCCTCGCACGCACGAAAAGGTGTCGTCACCCGTGTTCGTGATAATCTCGGCGACAGTGAACTGCATCCTTTTTACGGGATCGTTGACGACGGCATGAGAGACGGTGCGCTCGCCTACACGGATAAGCCGAATCCCTGCTGGCACGCCGTTGAGGGCGAAACGTTTCCCGAGTGGCTCGAGGGCGCGGATCAAATCCGCACCTATCACCAGTTTCGCCGGATGCTCTATTTTAAATTGAATCTTGAGATCGCTGAACCCGCCGTCGTCTATATCTTTCAGGATTCCCGGGCGGAGGCCCCAGCCTGGCTGCAACAGGACTTTATCAACACCGGAACTCAGCTACGTGTCGGGCCTTGGAATCTTGCGGTCGTCGATGAACCGGGAGTTATGATTAAAGACGACGGGCCTTATCTCACAGTGAATATCTGGAAACGTGAAGTGGACCCCGGTCTCCTAAAACTTGGTCCACCGCGCGACCCTGGCACCAATGAGCCGATAAGAATGTACGGGCTCGCCGTCAAACCGCTTCGCGATTGATTCCGGGCCCCGAAGATACCCCGTTGAATCCATTTCCCGAATAAGCCACGATGAATATGAAAAGTATATATAATTCACCTATGATTGGTTGGGTTCCGAATCGGTGCCTCTATATGGTATTCGCAGTGGCTCTGTTACCGGCGCTGCTCCTGGAGGTCGTGAATGCCGCGAACACAAACTCCACAGTGAATAAGCCCAATATCTGTATTCTATTGGCTGATGATCTGCGTGCTGACTGTTTGGGGATTCTTGGTCATCCTATCGTAAAGACGCCGAATTTGGACGGTGTCTGCAAAGAAGGACATATTTTCCGGAATACTTACGTTCTGGGCTCCAACGCGTCTGCGGTGTGTATCCCGAGCCGTCAGATGATCCTGAAAGGAGTTAGTTATCTCCGGCCCGGGTTTCGGAATAATCACAAAATTCCGACTATGGCTGAAACCTTTCGGGAAGCGGGCTACCTCTCTATGCGGGCAGGTAAACCCAAAAACGGTGATGAGGTATTTGACGAAAATCAGTATGGAGGACACGCTGACGGTAATGCAGATTACCTGGTCGAGTTTATCGAAAAGAATGCCGGGGGAGATAAGCCCCTGTTTCTCTACATGGCCGGCCATGAACCTCATGATTCGCAATATGCGCCTGATGAGTATTACTCCAGATATCAGCCTGCCGATATTCCGATGCCAGTCAGCTTTCTGCCCTACCATCCGTTCGATAATGGCGCGATGCTTGAGGCCGATGAATTCAGGACGCTGAAGTGGCCTCGCACAAAGGAGGCTCTGCAGGCCAAACTGGCGAAGTATTATGCTTCAACCACTTTTTGGGACGCGGAAGCCGGGCGGGTCATTGAGGCTTTGAAACAAGCCGGTCAGTATGAGAACACGATCTTCGTCGTCTCAAGTGATAACGGCTATTCTAACGGTGATCACGGCTTGATGGGGAAGCAGAATCTCTATGAGTTCGGTGGTATGCACTCCTTTGTGATCTTCGCCGGTCCCGGCATCCCCAAAGGTGAAAGCAAAGCGCTTGCCTACCTGATGGATATCTATCCCACGCTCTGCGAACTAACCGAAACAAAGATACCGAACGAACTCGATGCGAAAAGCCTGGCCCCGGTCATTAGCGGCAAATCTCCGAAAGTCCGCGACTACCTTTTCACCGCCTTCAAGAAAAACCAACGCGCTATCCGCGATGACCGCTGGAAGCTGATCCGGTATCCGCTGATCAACAAAACACAGTTCTTCGATTTGGAAAACGATCCGCACGAGATGAACGATCTTTTCGATCAGCCTGAGAATGCTGATCGCATCAAAGTGCTCATGGCTGCACTTCAGGAAAAACAAAAACGATTTGGGGATAAGGCACCTTTGACGGTGGATAACCCTGCTGATCCTGCCTGGAACCCGGGCATCGGAAAAGAGGAACTTGCCAAAAGAACGGCAAAGAGAGCCGCTATGAATTCCGGAAATGGATCGTCGAAGAGGGAAGCCGGAAAGTAGCGAAATCACCACGCAGCTCAATGATCTACTGATGAACAATTTTTGTATATTCGCGCTGATCGCTCTCATCGTTCTTACCGGTACCAGCCGGGCTGAAACCGAACTGGTTGGTTTTTTGGAAACCTATTGTGCCGACTGTCACAACCCGGAGAAGAAAAAAGGCAAAATCGACCTGACTCCCTTGATCAAAAATCCCGACCTGAGCGATGCCGGATTTCTCCAGGGTATCCACGACGCCGTTTCTTTCGAAGACATGCCGCCGGAGGATGAAACGCAGCCGACCGGGAAAGAACGCGCCGATTTTCTCGCCGCTGTGAAAGCGCTGATGACTGCGAGCGGTAGTGAATTCACCGAAAAATCGATGCACCCCGGTCTCGGCAACTATGTCGATCACAAAACCCTTTTCACCGAGCCAAAAGTGCGCAAAGCAGCCACCCCGGTTCGACTCTGGCGGATGAGCCCGCACATTTTTATGCAGCACGCCAACAGTCTTTCCCGTGCGCCCCTGCTCCGGGTGCAGAACAACCAGGGGAGCGATGGTTTGCACCCGGCTTTCGCCTACATGACTCCGCCGCACACCTTTCGCGACCATGCGGAGGCTCACGTGTTCGAGGAAGCGACCACGGAGCTGCTTTTCGATGTCTGCTGGCAAATCGCGGGACTTCAGGTGGCAGGCAAACGTCAGCCCGCGGTTATCAAGGCATTTACGGAGTTGAAAGAGCCTCAAGCGGAGCACTGGCGGCAAATCATCCGCACCCAGTTTCATCTCGCGATGCGTAGTGAGCCTTCGGAGGAAGAAACTGCCGCATTGGTCTCGCTCGCCGAAAAGACTCAGGCTGATACCGGCCCTCGGGAAGCACTGCAAACTCTGCTCACCGCGATCCTGCTCAAGCCTGAGGCGGTCTATCGATTCGAACTCGGCACGGGCGATCCCGATGAATTCGGTCGCGTCTTTCTCGCGCCGCACGAGCTGAAATACGCTCTGGCCTATGCTTTGACCGATCATGTGCCGGACGCCGCTTTGGAAAAAGCAGCGGGCCGGGGACAGCTGACAACCCGGGCGGATGTCCGCCGCGAAGCAGAGCGACTGCTCGCAGATCATAAGGCGAGCGAACCAAGGTTGCTGCGCTTTTTCCAGGAATATTTTGAATACCCGGGAGCCGCGGAAGTATTCAAAGATAACCGCCGGGCCAACGCCGTTTTCGCCAACGAACGAATCCGGGATGCTGATCTGTTGGTACTACATATTCTCAACGAGGATCGTGATGTGCTGAAACGCTTACTCACTGAGGATAGCCTCTTTATCGAAAGTATCCCTAGCGAACCGGTGGAAAGAAGGTATCGCGTCTTTCATCTGCCGGACTATGGATTTCCCAGACAGTGGAAGTTTGAAGAAAATCAGCCGGTTAAACCTCCTATCGGAAAACGCTCAGGTATTCTGACTCACCCTGCCTGGCTGTTGTCCTTTTCCGACAACGAGAAGAATCAGGCAATCCAGCGGGGGCGGTGGGTGCAAATGAAGCTGCTCGGCGGCATCGTGCCCGATACCCCGATCGGAGTCGACGCAAAGCTGCCAACCGATCCGCACCTAACTCTGCGTGAAAAAATGAATCAGGTGACCCGCGCGGAATACTGCTGGACTTGTCATAAGAAAATGGATCCGCTCGGGCTGCCTTTTGAACAGTTCGACGACTTTGGGCGCTTTCGCGAAACAGAATTGGATCGGCCCATTGATACCACCGGCGAGGTCGCGGTCGGTGTCGACGACATTGATGGTCTGATCGGAGATCCGTTTGAAATGCTGGAGCGCTTCGCCCATTCCGAACATGTCGAGCAGGTGTTTGTTCGCCATGTCTTCCGCTACTTTCTCGGACGCAATGAAAGTGTCGACGATGCACCGACCTTAATCGACGCACACCTGGCCTATCGCGACAGCAACGGTAGTATGAGGGCGCTCGTCCTGTCGCTGCTTACATCGGATTCTTTTCTCTACCGCCAACTACCCGAAACCAGGGGGGGGGTCGGTAGAGAATGAGGCGAAACCTCCGGCTAAATAGATGGTATTTGGAACACGAATTTTCACTAATGAACACTAACAAACACAAATCGGATAGGCTTCGAAAAATCTGACTCTGAAAAATATATTTACTTAAAACAACTCCATGAAACGCAGTCCTTTTACCCGCCGTAAATTTCTTAATCGGGTCTCGCTCGGAGCCAGCGCGCCGATCCTCGCTCCATTGCTGGACCGAGTGGTGCTCGGTGCCGAGGGAAAAGGTGCGCCAACCCGCTTTCTTTTCGTAGTCGAAGGTAACAGCGTGCCGCCGCTCCAGATCTGTCCTGAAGGCATCCCTTTCGTGGAGCGTGAGAAACGGAACGGTGTAGCCGAGCATTCACTGCAGGGCACGACACTTCCCACGGCTTTGAAACCGGTCGAAGCTTTTCGCGATCAACTTACCATCGTGCAGGGACTTTCCGGTCGAATGTGCTCCGGGGGGCACTCCAGCGACCATGGTGCGCTTGGTGCCTACCACGCCAACCAGGGGCGCAACATTCAAGCTCCGACAGTTGATGCCGTGATCGGGCAGGCTCATCCCGGTATCTTTGAAAATGTCGTTCTCGGTATTTCCAGCGATGTGAACAAAGTCGTCGATTTCAACTGCTCCGCCTCCGCACGCGGTCGCAGTCTTGCCACGATATGTCATCCCGATGTCGCCTATACCCGGCTTTTTGGCAGTGTAGCAGAAGGCGAAGCAAAGGCATCCTTCCAGGCACGGCGCAATCTGATCGACTACATGTCCAGCGATATCAAACGCGCCCGGAAAGCCCTCGGCTCAGTCGAAAAAGAAAAGATGGATCTCTACCTGTCTTCTTTCGAAACTCTCGGCCGCACGTCGAAACGCCTTATCGAAGAGCGCGAGACTCTCCGGCAAGTCGCTCCTGATCTGACCGACAAATTTTCCTCCCGGGTCGAGACCGATCGCCTCGATTCTCACTTTGAACTCGCCACTGCTTCCCTGATCGGCGGCTTGACCAATGTCGCCACGATTTCTTCCGGCGTTGGTTTCCCCAACTTCTCCGTCACCTTTAACGGACTTGGGATCCCCGAAAACAAACACCGCATCGGCCACGCGCTTTACCTTGAAGATGACCGCCAGGGTTGGGAATGGTCCGAGCAAATCCGGGCCTACCATTTCGAGCTCATCGCCCGCACCATGAAAAAGCTGCAGTCCATGCCCGAAGGCGATGGAACCATGCTCGACAATACCGTCATTGTCTACCTGTCCGACGGAGCCGAAACGCACCACAGTCGCTGCTTCGAGTGGCCCTATGTCGTCCTCGGAACCGCAAACGGCCGAATCAAATCCGGCGGCCGCTACCTGCAATACAGCGACTACGGAGCCGACGGGCATCGCACCATTAATGCAATGCACAACACCCTGCTACACGCCGGCGGAGTACCAATCGATGACTTCGGCCACCTTGATCCGAATCTGGATGAAGCGATGCATCACGGACCGTTGGGAGAGATGCTGGGGTGAGGTGGGCTTGATTTCGTATTGGCAGGGCCTAAAACTGGATGTAGGAAAACACTGTGACGCGGGCACTTCTGCCCGCGTTTTGCTGAGCTGGTGAAAGGCGCAAAGAAAATGCGGACAGAAGTGTCCGCATCACCGGTTCGTCTCTTTATGCGTTTCCCGTCACGCTAGCAAGGGCACCCCTGCCACGATTCTTTTCAAAAAATTGTTACACCGATCTGCTGCGATGGAGAGAATGGGTGACTACTACCAGCTTCGCTGGACGAAACTTAGTAATACCCTTTAGTTTATGAAGCCTCACAACTCAGGAGACTCCCGGCAGTGCCATGATTGGAGTCGAAATGCCCGTCTTTTCGCTTTTTTTCTTTCCACCGTCTTCACCGGCTTTGCCACGGCTGATGACGAGGCTTTACTGAAAAATTTCACAGTCGCACCGGGGCTCGAAGCGACGCTGTGGGCCGATACCGATTTGATCCACAGCCCCGTGGCAATGGATGTCGATGCCAAAGGTCGACTCTGGGTGGCGGAGGATCTGCAGGAGGATCGATCGGGGCCGAAGGGGCCACATTCGCAGATCAAGATCCTTGCTGATACCAACAATGACGGGCGCGCTGATTCGGCAAAACTGTTTGGACCAACCTTTGATTCGAAGCCGCTCGGAATTAGTGTTTTTGATAATGTGATCGTCGTTTCAATGGCACCGAATATCCACGTCTTCACCGATGTAAATCGTGACGATGTGTTTGATCCGAAGGTGGATACCGAATCGATCATCGCCAAAGGGTTCTGTGGAAAAACTCATGATCACGCTCTGCATGCTGTAGTTCCGGGTCCGAGTGGGAAATGGTATGTGAACCACGGCAATATCGGGGCGGATGTTACCATGGCCGACGGGCGGGAAATCCACTCGAGCAGCTACTACAGTCAGAACCCGGAAAGTATAGGAAAGAAAAGTTTCGATGGTCGCCTCTATGTCGGTGGTTTCGGTCTGCGAATGAATCCCGACGGCAGCGGGGCGGAAGTCATCTTTCAGAACACCCGTAACGCGCATGCCATGCTGGTCACTTCGTTTGGTGATGTGCTTCAGGCGGATAATGACGATCCGGCCCATTCCCGCGCCGCGTGGGCCATGGAGCATGCCAATTTCGGCTATGCCTCGCTGGAGGATGGCAGTCGGTCCTGGGAGGATTCGGCGAAAAGCTGGGAGAAAAAGACGGTGACTCAGGAGGTCATGGCGAACGCCTATGAACGACACTCCAAATCGGTGCTCCGCCTCGACGAAGGCCACTGGCGTGAGCATTTCCCCGGTGTGACGCCTCCGGGAAATGTATGGGGGCCGGGGGCTCCCACCGGTGACTACATGATCGAGGGCGACGAACTAGGCAAAGAATTCCGTGGCCAATACCTGGTCTGCGAAACGGTCCACCGGGCTGTGTTCAGCTTTCGGCCCGAACTACGCGATGCACAGGTTGAAATGACCGATCTGGATAAATCGTTCTTTGCTACCGATCGCGCTTCTACCAACGAGTTGGCAGCCGCATTTCTTCCTACTGACATTGCGGCGGGAACGGATGGCGCTCTGTTTGTTGGTGACTGGAATTCGTCAACAAATGCGAGACATTCAGGGAACGGTGATGGCTTGATTTTTCGAATCGCACCGAAAGGTCAACCGGTCAGTGTTCCGACAATCGACTTTGGCACTACGGTGGGCCTTCTGGAGGCATTGAAAAGTCCGGTTCCGGGCGTTCGCTGGGTGGCTCAGGATCGGCTTAAAAAACAGGAAAATGTCTACCCTGCGGTATCGGCGTTTTTCCAGGCCAACGAGGCAAATCCCTACTACCAGGCCCGGGCGGTTTTCATCCTCGCTCAGTTGGATGATGAGAGAGGCGCGGCTGATGTGAAAGCATTGCTCCAGTCCGATGATCCTCAGTGGCAGATCATCGCCTTCCGCGCTTTACGATTCGGTGGAGGGGACCCCATCCTTTCTTTGGTCGAGCAGTTGAGTGATGATCCGTCTCCCGCGGTGCGCCGGGAAATCCTCGCCGTGATGCGGGATATGGAGTGGAAAGATATTCGGCAGCCACTAGAAAAACTTATCGCCGGATACGATGGTCAGAATCGCTGGTATCTCGAAGCTCTCGGTGCGGTTTTCGATGAACACCGCGAAGAAGTCTACCAACAACTCGTAAAACCTAACCAAACCGACCCGGCTGCCTGGACCGAGCGCGAGCGAAACCTCGCCTGGCGGGTGCGCTCTCCCGAAGCGTTGACGGATCTGACCGAGTGTATCATCGCTCAGAAAGTCGACGCGGCTACTTTTCGCCAATTGGCCTACACCTACGGGCTTTGCTACTCCGACGAAGAGCGTAAGCAAAACCTGGAATTCATGAAGCGGTTCCAGTCGCACGAGGCGTTTCAGGGGGAAGACTACCAGCAGACCATTACCGAGTTTCTGGAGAAAGACATCAGCGATCCGGACCCTGAAGCGCTCGCTCAGAGCTATGTATTCCCTACTAAATTCGGAATCCCCACCGCGCTGAGTTCTATAGAAGAAATTTCCGCGCTGGAGCCGAATCTCGACAATGGTCGCGCCCGGGCGGCGCTTTGTATGATGTGCCACCAGATAGGTTCCAATGGAGTTCCTTTCGGTCCCAATCTCACCAACTGGGGGCAGGTGAGAGATGTGAATGCGGTGGTCAAAGCCCTCGTCGATCCATCAGCGGAGCTGGCACACGGGTACGACAAGCCTGTGGTAGTTACCCAGAAAGGCCACCGATTGGAAGGGGTTTCCCGCGGCTACAGTCATCATGCCGGTGCGATCCGCGTGAAGACACTTGGGGGAGCCACCCTGAAGATTCCCTTCCGCCGGCCCAAAGCCGGGATCGAATACCCGAAAAATCATTCCTGGATGCCCTCAGCGTCGAACATGGGTCTGACCGATCAGGATGTCCGCGATATTTCCGCCTATCTGATGAGCGATATAGCCGGGGAAATCGACAGTGGATTAACCGCCGAATTTAAACCCGAATTCAGTCGCGGCGTTGGTCCCGGTTGGGTCGAGCTGACCGGTGAGGATTTTTTCAATGTGAGCTGCTTTCCCGATACCTGGCGGTGGGAGGGAAGTCATGCCTGGTGCACCGGAAAGCCAACCGGTGTGATTCGCTATCGCGAGCCACTCACCAATTTCGAATTTTCCTGCGAATGGATGCACAAGAAAAAGGGCGGAAACTCAGGCGTGTTTTTGTGGGCTTCGCCGGAGTCGCTGAACGCGGTCATGAAGCGCGGCCGGGGGCTTCCGCAAGGGATCGAGGTACAGGTGCTCGACCTTGGCTACCGCGAGGTATATGAAGCGCAGTTCAAGAAAAAGGGTGATTGGTTTACCAGTCATGGCGATGTATTTGCGGTTGGGCCGGTCGAAATGAAACCTTTTCCTCCAGCCGGCCCCAAAGGGAAGCGGAGCTTTCCCGGTAAAGAAACCACAAAGGGCATCAATCAGTGGAATCACTACTACATCCGAGCTATCGACGGTGTAGTTCGTCTCTGGGTCAACGGCGAGGAGGTCTCGGGTGGCGAAGACATCAGTCCGGCGTCGGGTTATCTTTGCCTCGAGTCGGAAGGTGCTCCGGTCGAGTTTAAGAACCTGCGGCTCAGAGTCCTGCCTCCGTATGAAACAAAAATGGACGTGGCCCTCGACGCTCCGCCTGCGTCTAAGGGGGCGAGAGCACCGCAGCCCACGAAACCTTCAAAACCGGTCGGCCTGGCGGGTCACGCTCTGTTGGGAACCTGGTCCTATCTCGATACCTACACCCGCGAATTCACAGAAGACGGTCGCTGTATCCTCCGCAACGGTGGTGAGGTCCTTTGGACGAAACCGGTAACCGGGATCACGGCTGACTCCGCGACCGTGGGGGGGAGATTTCAGCACGTTTTAAAGGGCGATCGACTGCTCGTGGAAGGAAGATATGAAGCCCGGAAAAACTAGATTATATAGTAATTTACATTGCACCAATGATGAATGTTCAGCACTTATTTATTCAAATCCTGCTACTCCTGTCGGCTGTAACGACTCCGGTGATAGCTGAGTTGGAGAAGTCAGTTCCGAAATCCGGATCGATCGAAGCGTTCTTGCAGCGTTATCCGGATGCTATCGGCCTGATTGCGATTCAAGATGGTAAACTTGACACTTCCCATTGGGATCATTTCAAGGCGACCGTGAAAGATGGCCAGTTTCGCGTTCCGAAAGGGGACCCACGCACCAAAGCTGAATTCGGAGATTTTCAGTTGGCAATTGAGTTCCGACTAGGGCCCGGGGCCAACAGTGGAATTTTTCTCCGGGCACCGAAGGAGGGCAAGGGAAGAGACAGCAATTGTGAACTACAGATTCTCGATAATACCGCGAAGGAGTATGCGGACTTAAAACTTTCCCAGTATCACGGAAGTGCCTACGGCCTTATCGCTGCAAAAAGGGGAGCGCTGAAACCGGTCGGGGAATGGAATTATCAGGAGGTAACGGTTCGAGGCCACCGTATTGTGGTGGAATTAAATGGAGTCACGATTCTCGACGGGGACCTGTCTGAACTCGATGCTACGAAATATCTAAAGAGCCATCCCGGACTGCTCCGGACCCGTGGCCGGATCGCTCTCGGTGGCCATGCCAAAGGTGTTTATTACCGAAGCATGTATCTCGCTCCTTTGGACTAATCAGAGCAGACAAATGCAATCGCCGGTAGAGGGTCGACTTCAGGGTGGGGGACCTGTTGATCGGCGACTCTCCCCCCGTAGCAAACGATATTGCCGCGGCGTCTCTCCGTGATCCTGGCGAAAGGACCGGCTGAAAGCAGCCTGAGAACGATAACCGCATCGGTCTGCGATTTCCCCGATTGGCAGATCGGAGGTTGCCAACCAGGTTGCGGCCCGATGCATCTGTAAATTATGTAGATAACTACCGATACTGACTCCATAGGATTCCCGGAAGATTTTCCGGAGGTGAGAAGCGGAAACCCCTACTTTTTTGGCAATCGAAGCAATCCCTGCTCCTTCGCCAGAGGTCATAGTCACACAGGAATTGATCTTGCCGATGAGTGGATCACTGCCATCGATCGGTGTTGAAATCGATAACGTTTCGGAATTTTGGATCAAATAGTGGAGGAAGCTGCCCAGTGAAAAATGTAGATTCGGCGAACCGGAGCGCCCTGCGGAACGATAGTTTTTGATGAAGGGGTGGAGACGGTCCAGTTCAGACTCGTCAAAGGTAAACAAATGGTCCTTCAAAGGCGCTAATCTTGCCGGATCGACACCTTGAAAGGTAATGAACAGCCAGGTGATTTCAGTCGGACTCACATCCATGTAGTAGTGGAACTGCCAGGGAAAAAACAGCATCCCTTTTCCGGGGCTGATCTGAAATACAGCATTGTCGAGACTTACCATGCCACTGCCCTGCAGAGGAATCATAAGGACGAACCGGTGATGGGAGCGGTTTTCCAGTGCCGGTTGATATAAATCCTCCGGCGTGGTCCGTGAGAAAGCGAGTATCTCCCGGGGGATTATCAGATCTTCAGTATCGAATCCGGTGAGGTAATCGCTCGGCACGGGGAGCGATTCCGCAGCCTCTAGAACAGGTTCGAGGTTCATTTGTGACTGTGGCACGGCTAACTGGTAATCACAATTGCAAAGTTAATAATCGATTTAGACAAAAGTGAGTAATTGCGATTAATGCATTTGCCGGTTTGGTTGGTCGATGGAGATTTTGATCCTTTCCGATCCCGAAGCCGTGGCAAGGCGCTGTGCTGACATTGTCGAGGCGCAAATGAAAACCATGCCAAACTCCGTGCTTGGGCTGGCGACGGGATCCAGTCCTATCGGTTTGTATGAAGAGCTGATCCGGAGGCACAGCGAATATGGACTGAGTTTTAAAGATGTGACGACCTTCAATCTCGACGAATACATCGGAATTCCCGCTGATCACTCGCAGAGTTACCGAACGTTTATGAATGAAACGTTCTTCAAAAAGGTCGACATTGATCCTGCACGAACTTTTGTTCCCGACGGGATGGCGGATAATCCCCTTAATGTCGGACCGGCATATGAAGAGAAAATCCAAGCCGAAGGAGGGATCGATCTTCAGGTCCTCGGCATCGGCAGCGATGGTCATATCGGTTTTAATGAGCCGACTTCCAGCCTTCGGTCCCGCACCCGGGTTAAAACGTTGACGAAGCAGACATTAGTTGATAACTCCCGTTTCTTTGCTCCTGATGAATTTCAGCCGAAGCTGGCCATTACCATGGGGATTGCCACGATTCTCGAAGCTAGGCGAATCCTGTTAATCGCCACCGGGGAAGGGAAGGCAGAAGCGGTTCGCGATACGGTGGAGGGGCCACTTTCGGCGTTTGTACCCGCCTCAGCACTGCAACTTCACGAACGGGCCACGGTGGTGATCGACGAGGCTGCCGCATCCCAATTGAAACTGAAGGACTACTATCAATTTGTTGGTGACCTCCAGGATGACTTAGTAAAAAAGCACCGACCATCAGACTGGATTTCCCGGTAGTAACGTATTTTTATATTATGATTGTACCTAAGTTAGATCCGGGCTTTGTTCCCGCAGTGATTTGGAATAAGAATTTCCGGGAGCAGGTGGCGAAAGACCCCAATGCTGACGATATCGAAATCGCGTTATCCCGTCCGGATGGCGTCACTTTCCGGCATTCCACCCGCATATTGAGTCATTCCGACAAAAATAAAGCGCTGAATTTTCGATATCTGGAACGTTTGATTAAATTTCTCCTTTGGGCGAAGGGCGGTTCCCGAATCTATATTTCCGGAAATGATGCACTGACTCAGGAACTGGCAGAAACCTACTCCGATCAAGGTCGAAGAAAGTTTGATAATGAAACTCTCGGTCTACGGGTGTTCGCCGAGCCGATTTCCATTCAGGCGGTAGCGAAAGATGCCTTGCCCGTGGAGGGGGAGACCGCGTCTCCTCCGGGGAAAAATCTCGACGGATGCCGGGTAGGTTTTGACCTCGGTGGATCCGATCGGAAGTGTGCCGCTGTCATTGATGGTGAAGTGGTTTTTTCTGAAGAGGTGGAATGGGATCCCTACTTCCAGTCCGATCCGGATTATCACTATCAGGGCATCGTCGATTCGTTGAATAAAGCCGCCTCTCATCTTCCCCGGGTTGATGCGATCGGTGGGTCTGCTGCAGGCGTGTATATTGATAATCAGGTTCGGATAGCCTCGTTGTTTCGCGGAGTTACCGACGACGTTGTCTTTAAAAATCGTGTCGCGCCGATGTTCACCGATATTATCGATAAGCATTATCCGGGAGTGCCATTTGAGATCGAGAACGACGGAGATGTGACCGCCCTCGCCGGCGCTCTGACGATGAATACCACAGGGGTTCTCGGCATCGCGATGGGAACGGCTGAGGCCGTCGGTTACGTTAATACCAGGGGTCAGGTTACTCCGCAGTTAAACGAACTTGCCTTTGCGTCAGTCGATTATCGTGAAGGTGGTCCTGTCGACGAATGGTCCGGCGACGAAGGCTGTGGTGTGCAGTATTTCTCGCAACAGGGAGTAGCGCGCCTCGCGGAAATGGCTGGATTTGGATTTGGTGATATGCCCTATCCGGAGCAACTGATCGAAGTTCAAAACGCGATGAAAAATGACGATCCCCGTGCCGCCGAAATCTACGATTCTCTTGGCGTTTGCTTCGGGTATTCAATCGCGCACTACGCCGAGTTTTACGATATCAATACTCTTATCATCATGGGGCGTGTCACCAGCGGAGTGGGAGGTGATTTGCTTATGGACCGAGCCAGAGAAGTGTTAAAGCAGGAATTTCCCGAACTTCATGAAAAGATAAATCTTACGGCACCGAGCGAGAAGATGAAACGCCACGGACAGGCGATTGCCGCTGCTTCTTTACCGGCTATTCAGTAAGATTTTCATTGTTGGCGGTTGTATATTGGACTCGCGGCTACATTTCAATAAAATGTTCGGCGAGCGCCGAGCTAGGGGCTGATCAACTCCGGTGCCAAGTTCTCACCTACCTGAAAGGCAACGGGCTCGAGGACTACACCATCGTAATCTACTCCTCCGACCAGGGATTCTTCGTAGGCGAGCACGGCTGGTATGACAAACGCTGGATGTATGAGCCATCGATGCGAACCCCTCTCATTGTTTGCTGGCCCGGCGTTTTGAAGCCCGGGTCGATCTGCAGGAATCTGGTTCAAAATATTGATATTGCACCCGGGATCCTGATGAAGTGGAAAATCGTTACCGGGATCCGGAGTGTAAAACGGTAGTAGAGAAACTGACCGGAAAGCTCAGAGAATTACGCAGCTCTTTTGACGATACCACGGGTAAAGATTTTCCCGTTCATTAATTCGAATATTCAAATCTTAGGACGGCCCCGTAGGAAATTCTGATTTACGGTCCGCTACGAAGCTGGCTTGTATTTCAGCCACGGCACCAGGGGCTAAGCTCTTCCGGTGACTCAGTAAGCGGATGCAACTTCGCCGTTTTTGGGGAAGCGACCGGTTTGGTTTTTGTCGTACAAAACTCTACCGTTTGTGGTGACCTTGAATGTCCCGCCAGAACCGGGGATAAGTTTGGTTTTTACCCCCAGCTTGCTCTTCAACTCGGCCGCCAAACTGACGGCTTTTGGTTGGTAGCCTCAGGAGTCGCAATACTCGATATAGATGGTTTCTGTCGAAGCGTTAGGCGATGGTTGGTAGGCGGCAGTTTGTTGGGTGTTTCCGCCCGCGCCAGGCGTGCACGAGCAGAGGATCGCCAGAAATAGGGCGGGGGCAATGATTTGAATTTTCATATTAGCAATCATTGTGAATCGATTGGCCAAATTACAATCCGGAAGCGACAAGTAAAATTGGAAAGAATAATAGAATCTATGAGCGATTCGAATGAATCTGAGACTTGGCATCGGGCCGCTACGGGCGAAAGGAGTTCAGGTCATCGCAGGTCGCTGAACATCCGCTTAGTTTCAAATTGTACCCTGTACAGTTTCGGAGTGTACAGGGTACAGTCTTCCGACTATTCCGATTTGGAAACGTTTTCCGGGATCCTGTCGACGCGTTCCACCTCGTCGACGACACAGGTATACCAGGGTTTCCCGGTATTCTTTCGGTAGCCGGTGCAGCGGGTGGGTAACAGGAATCCGCCAAATTCTCTGGGCTCACTGAAGCGGCAGATTTCCCTTTTCCAATCTAGACGAACCAGCAGCATTGACTCCTGGTCAAAGTATAGATCCATCGCCGGTTCGATCGCTCCCGAAACCTGAATTCCCACCATGTTGACTTTTGTTTCCGGATCAGTCAGGTCAGGCAATGGTTTCACGATGGCTTTGGGATCATCAAGCACGCCGAGCGACCATCCATAGGCCAGCCATTTCGCATTCTCTTCGCCGCGCTCCACCCATTTGCTCCCCCGACTCAACCACCAAAGATTCGGCGCGGCGATATAGCTGTTTCGCGGTTTGCGGTCATCGAGTGGTTTAGCTAATTCCGCCGGATCCTTATTGACCCGAATCCGGTCTACAAAACGATAGTTTCTCGGGAGATTTTCTTTGCCTCCCGCCGCTTTGAAAACTCTGTCGACGAATGCCGCTTTGTGGGGTTCCTGGCTAATAACGGACGGCAGCGCGAGGCAGGAGAAGGAAACGAGGCAGAGGTATAGAGGGAGTGATTTCATAGGTAGTATTGTGATCCGGGATCACGATAGACTGACTGTACATCGTACTGTTTCCCACATAAGGTCCGTATTTCAGTTACTGACTTTTATCCGGAAGGTTTGTAAATACAGGTAAGTGAGGCAATTAGGCATTGAAGTCGGCTATAGATGGCGACTTTGGGTTGCTGGTCTGGGGGAGTGACACAGCCGATGCCGGTGGCGCTCTCTAGGGATTGGTCATTTCTGCGATGCCTTCCTCGACGAACTTCAGAAACTTATGAGTGTTTTGGAGGGGGGCGAGATGCTTGGCTTTGGGAATGATTTCGGAGCGGATGTTTTTGAGATGGGATTCGAGAAATTCGCGGGTCTGATGAAAGGGCGAAAACTCATCATACAGCGCGAGAACGGGGCCGTTTATCGAGGCGATTTGCTCAAGGCCGAAGCCTGCCTCGTTAAAAGCCGCGCTTCCCGCATTGGTTTCAGCCAATCGGCCCAGGGTAGCAATCCAGTTTGCTGACATCGCTCCCATATTGCGGGAAAGTATAGCTTTCTGGTCGGAGGTCATCGCTTTGACTTTTTCGAACAGCTCGGCAAAGTCGACGGTTGCGCCCAGTTGAATGTCGCACTTCATCATCTGTTCACGAAGTTCCGCCCAGGGTTCCGCCTGCCCCATATCAGGCTCAATTGACTTTAACCCTGGAAAGTAGGTATCGGAAAAAATCACGCCGCGGATGGATTCCGGTTTTGACCAGGCGGCATGCATCCCGATAACTCCGCCGAAGCTGTGACCCACTACGACACACTTTCCGACATCGAGACGTTCACATATCGTGAAGAAATCTTCCACCATCTCCGCTGAGCTGTAGCCGGTGGGAGTGACCGCACTGGAGCCGTGACCCCGCAGGTCGTATGCGGTCACCCGATATTTCTTCGCCAGTTTCTCAATGGTATTGGTAAATAACCAGATTGCTGTGCTGCTCGTAAAAGCGTGGACCAGAACGACGTCATCGCCGGTTCCTTTCTGCTGGTAGTAGAAACGGCAATCGTTGGCTTCCAAAAAGGGCATAATATAACAACTAAAGGGTTTTGGAGAGGTAGTCGGCCAGTGCTCCTACGGGAACATCCTGAACATTTTGTTCCGTCATCGATGCAATAAAATCACCAAACGAAATATCGGTTTGATAGTGGGATTCCAGAGTTTCTCCCAGAATCACGACATCGATCGAGGAGAAACCCAATTCGGCCATAAATAATGTGTCAGGACCGATGGGGTCATAATATTCTTTACCGTTAAAATCCGCAAGGATTCCGGCAAGGTCAGTCATAATTTCGTTAATCTCCGGCATATTGAAATTTATCGGGTTGAATCGCGTTTTCCAGCGTTTCGCAAATCGTATAGGCGATAGCCATATCATCGGAAACCGTGGTGTAAACGGTGATACCTTTATCTAGATACCCGGGTGACGGGCGATTGGCAAGTTTGACAGTGACCACACCGGTTGGTTGATCGACGGCGATGACTTCGACGCTGCGGGGTCCATCTTCCAGGCCGGTTCCGAGCGCTTTGCCGACGGCTTCTTTGGCCGACCAGAATCGTGTTGGCCACTCCAGCATTTCCGGATCAATAGAGGAAAGTATTTCCAGTTCGGCTGGGCTAAAGGCTATCTTGAGAAAACTCTTCTCCCTCGGAACGATCTTTTCGATGTCGACCCCAACCTGTTCAATATCGGAAGCGATTGCGACGACGGTGTTTCCACAATGCGAAAGCGTGATGTGCGGAAAATTTTCAGGAGTTTTGCTTCCCCGTTTGGTAGCAACGGGACGGCCCTTGTCCGTATGTTCGATAATAACATCGGCCGTGTAGAGGGCTTCCCCAGTGAGTTGGGACCATTTTTCCCGAACCGCCTCTTTGGCAGTAATTCTTCCGAAGAGCCACTGCGAAATCCGGTCGGCGGGTAGTTCCAGTTTTTGGAATTCGCTATATTCGGATTCGCTAAGTGTCACTTTTGCTCCGATTGGCTGCATGACCGGGTTACGGAGATCCTCGGGAATTTCGAGGATTTTTGCGGTGCCTATATGTGATGGAATCTCAAAATCCAGGCTAAGCATATAGATATTCTTCGGGCCATGGAAATTAAACTTCCGGAAAGGAAGGTAAAAGCGCCAGTATTGACTACCGATCATTTTACACCAGACTTGTCCGTTCCCGTCGATCACATCCACTTGCTGGGTAAACTGGCGACTGGTTTCTTTGACCAGTTTTGCACGTGAGATGAATGGCGTGCCTGGTTCCGGGCAATTCCCGAAGAATTCAATACGGTCGACCCCGATCGGTAACAAAATTCTTCCCGACTGGTCTTCCTGTTCGAGATGCCAGGCACACATGGGATGAAGCGAGACATCCAGTAACACGGGATCATAAACGAACTTTGGATCCGGGTTTGATCGATAGAGAGCTTCCCGAGGTAAGGCTCCGATTTGAGCCTCAATGCCTTCATCACCGAATTTACCCATTTCAAAGACACCCTGATAGACTTCGCCATGAAATAGATTCTGGTAGAGTTGCGCTGGCGTTACCCCGCAGGGGCGTTCGTTGCTTACTGCAAACTGGTCTGAGTGCGGTGGGGCGGGGAATGCACTTGAAAGTTCGATTACGGCCGTCGCAGCGGGCCGCTTCAGGTCGGGACCTTCGCTCCCTTTCCAGTGATAGACTTTTGCCTCGAGGTGTAAACGGTCCGGAGTTGATTTTTCCGCGTTCAGTTCCGCGACAACCTGAGCATTGGCAATACCGGTTTCGGAGTAGTCGAGCCACTTGTAGAGCTTGATTCGACTCATCGCGGTAACGACCAATTCCGGAAATAGAATCTTCGCGGATTCAGCCAGCATTTCGATACTGAATGTCATCGGAACCAGCGGGAGCCCATGTTGCTCTGGATTCACCTGGCTGAGGTCTCTACCTCCGACGGTGTGTTGATCGGAAAATAAATCTTCTTCCAGAAGCATGGTTCTCCGGGTCACGATGCGATGCCCGCCGACCAGTTCCACTATCTCGTCCACCATCGGGTAGGGACGTGGGGCCTCTTCGAACGTCTCTGGTTCAGGGCCGGGCTGCGTTCCCGAGAGGTACTGATTCATCACGGCATGTTGAAGATTAAGGAACTCCTCCATGACCTCAAAATGCGACGTGAGGATGGCTTCCTTTGAGTCCTGGGCGACGGCAGGCGTGGTATCGAAAAAGCAGGATGGATCCACCGTGAAACCGTGAATGTATAGTTGGGCGGTGAGGTGTTGCAGCTGTTCGAAGTCATTGGATCGCTCAGTATTTGAAGGAACGACCAGTGTGTCTTTCTTACTCCGTAAGATATCGTCGGTGAAGGAACTGAGGTGATTGCGCGGGCCGATTTCGATAAAACAACGAACCCCGTCACGATATTGATTTTCGATTAACTGGATGAACTCAACCGGGCATTCCCAGTGAGCCGCCGTCAGTTCAAATATCTGTTCAGGATCCGGAGGAAACAGCTCCGCTGTGGTGCAGGAATAGACCGGAAAATCCACCGGATGAAAGCTCAATGGCTCGAACATCCTTCGGAGCGCTGACATGTAGGGCGCAAAGAGTGGCGTGTGGTAGGGTTGTTCGATGGAGAGCGGTTGTGCGATCACGCCCTTTTTTACGATTAGTTTTTCGACGAGATCGATACTCTCTCTGGTTCCCACGATCACCGTTTGGTGGGGACAGTTTTTCATGGCCACATAGGCATCGATTTCTCTACCCTGTTCTTCGCTCGCCCGGTCGATGATCTGAGCGGCAAATTCCGCCGGTTTTCCGATGGCGAGCAGGCGGCTTTCGGGGGCTCCCTCGGGACGGAACTTCCCCAGTTCCCGAAATCCTTCACACAGGATATGAAACTGTTCATCCGGGCCGGTTAGAACCTGCGAGACCATCAGTGCAATCAGTTCGCCGCCACTGTGCCCGGCTATGGTATCGGGTCGGATTCCCAATTGGCAGACGGTGTGAAACATCATCCAGTCGGCGATCAGGATCGCGAACATCGCGTGATCGATTCGTTTCAGGTCGTCTTGAATATCCGAGAGTTCTTCGGTAGTTAACGTTTCGACCGCTTGAAAAAAACGGGTGAATCCTTTCTCCAGATGTGCGGAAGAATCATTGCGCGTATCGCATTCTTCCAGAATTCCGTTCAGTTCCGGAAATTTTTCCAGTAAACCGGAAAGCATACCGGGATATTGAGATCCTTCGCCCGGAAAGAGAAATCCCACCTTGGCCTGTCCGTTTGCATTGATCGGAGTTTCGGTAAAGTAGACACCGCTGGTGTCTGTGATCTTCGGATGACCGTTGGATAGCTTATCAATCGCTCGCGAAACTTTGGTTTGCAGGTCACCGGAGTCGGCGGCGATTATCGCCAACCTCGGGAAATGATGCCCGGCGGATTGATAGCTGTGGTTTGCGAGTTCGCGCAACCCGTGTCCGGCAGTAATCTGAGACTCAAATGCGGAGAGGGTCCCGAGGAGTTCTTCCCGGGACTCTGCCGAAAACAGGAACAGTTCTGATTCTTTACTCATCAATTCAGGTGCGTAAGCGGGGTGATTTCCAGAAGACCCCGGGTTGATCTCCGGTTAGCCTCATGTTCAGGATACCGTAACACTTTGGTTAGTGGAAGGAGTAATGAGGTTTTCGGCGCCTCCGGCAATAATGACCTCGCTGTCACCTTTTTTACCATAGAGCACTTCGTCGATAAACATTCGACATCCGGTCTCGCGGTCGATTAGTGAGATTCCCCGTGCGGTGAGATGCTTTTCCAAATCCGCAACCATACCGATTTCACTCCAGGGCCCCCATGCCACAGCGAAAACCCGGGCGTCCCATTGTTTGTCCAGATCGGTCGCTAGTTTGCAAAGCACTTCGTTGGCTGCTGCGTAATCGGATTGTCCCTGATTTCCGTACCGGCTCGCTATCGATGCAAAGAAGGCCGCGAATTTGAGCGACTCCGGCTTCAGGATTTCTGCAAACGCAAAAGAACTATCCACTTTAGTAGAAAAGACCCGGTTAAAAGATTCAGGGGTTTTATCCTTCACAAGTTTGTCATCGATGATTCCGGCACCATGGATAAGCCCGTCGATTTTTCCGTATTTGGTATAGATTTCATCGCAGACGGCGGAAAGCTGTTCGTGGTTGCGCACGTCAATGCTGTAGTAATCGACCTTCGCACCGGTGGCGCGGATCGCAGCGATGTTTTCTCTCATTTCCCTTTCAGTCATGAGTTTCCGGTAGCGCCTTTCCACCTCCGCCGGAGTGGCTTTTCCGCCGGCTGTCGTGATTTCCGCCATGATCGCTTTTTTCAGTTCTGCTTTGCCCGTGATACCGGATGTCGATCCGTTTTCCCGATCGTGAGGTAAGGGTGAACGACCCAGCAGTATCAAGCGGGATTGAAACTTGCGGCCCCACGCGGAAGCAATGGCTGCTGTGATGCCTCTTGCTCCGCCCGTGATCATTATTACCGAATCAGAATCGATTTCCAAAGTCGGCTCCGAAAGTAAATCACCGCTTCCCGAGGATATCGGCTCCCAGGTATATCGTTGGCCGTCGCGCCAACCGGTTTCAAAAGGTCCGGAGGGATCGCTCAACTCCCGTTCAAAGCAGGCGACGATCTCCTTCGAGTCAGTGTCGGGTGAGAAGTCAATGGACCGAACCAGGACGTCCGGCCATTCCATACCGAGACATTTCAGGTAACCGCTGATCCCACCGTCACCGGCTCTAGCTAGAGAATCGAGGCGGTGGTCGCCAAAACCGAGTTGCCCGCCAAGTACGGTTGCGCCAAATACGAAGCCTTTCTCCGCTTTAACGATTTCGTTCATTTCCTCTCCGGTGGCTTTGGTGAGTAGATATAGAGACTTCACTTCGAGTTCAGCTCTAGCCGCTGGAGAAATATCAGTGACTTTCGAAAATGGCAGTAGGTGTATGATGCCTCCGATTCGTCCAAAATGACTTCGTACGTCGGCAAGTAATGCCTCGACCTGTTCCGGATCACAGAGATCGGCTTCAAAACTTCCGGCAATATATTCGGAAGACCGGCGATGTTTCACTACCACAACGTCGATTTCGAATTCGGCAAGGCGGTCGGCGCAGGTTTCGGCAACGCCGGTCTCGTCGTCGGTTAGAAGCACTGCACCTCCGGGGATGTACGGGGTGCCGGTTTTCGGGACTGGTAGAGATTTCAACCTGACCAGTCCGCGCTGAATGGCGAATCCCGGATCGTCAGCTACGCTTTCAGTTTTTTTTTTGCGTCGCCATTGGCGACCTTTTCCATCTTCGATGATTCTAGAAACTCTTTCAGGTAATCGATGATTTGCTGTAGCGAGCGGAGACTGGACAGTTTTTCAAGATCGAGGTTGCTCTCTTCACCCATGTCGGTGGAGTTCGGCATAATAAACTCGGCGAGTTCACCTAGAATTTCGACCCGCTTGATCGAATCAATACCCAAATCGGCTTCCAGGTCGAGGTCTGCATCCAGCATTTCCTCCGGGTAGCCGGTTCTCTCCCCTACGATTTCGAGAAGGTGCTTATTGACTGCTTCGATTGAAACTTCGGAGGTGCTGTCTGCTTCCGCTGGCGCAGGTTTCTCGACCTTTGGTTCGTCAATTTTCACGGTATTCACTCTCGCTCCACCATTTTGAGTAACCCCATTGGTTGGTTGGATTGATCGCTTAGTTTCGAAAATGGTATTGCTGTTAGACTGTGAGCCATCGGTAACAGGGGTGGGAGCTGGAGCTGGTGCAACAGCCGGCCGAGGCTGGATTTGCGGCAGGGGAGCCTGGGCAACTGGCATAGTCGGAGCTGATGTGTCGCCGTTCAGATAGGCCGTCATTATCGCTCTCTGGGTATCGAGGAATTGTGACATTAAGTTCTGGAAACCGAGCATGACCTGGTCTGCTCCCTGAGGATGCGCTACCGGCTGCGGCGTAGGGTGATGACCGTTTCCATTAGTGTAAACCGGCTGAGTTGTGGCGGGTGTCGAGTGTCCGTTTTTCATCGATATCGGATTTTCAGGCTTGGAAGCTTTTGGTGGAGTGGGTTCCGGAGTGGATTTTTTTGGTGCTTTCTTTACTGGTTCAGACTTCAAAATCTTTTCGATTTGATCCTTCTTCAAATTCGGGTGGGGCTGACCGAGCAGAAGAGGTTCCGGTTGATTAACCGGCTTGCTGCGGACGCCATTTACCATCCACATATTTGGATTTGCGGCGGATTCGGTCGGATTCAGAATTTTGTCTACCGATACCGTTCTGAGGTTTCTAATTCGAGAGAGGTATCCGGTATCGGGGGTGAGCCCGAGTGTCAAAAGCTTGCCGAGCAAAAACTGGATCTGAGTGACGCCGTGGCGACCCTTTTGGTCGGTAGAAAGCGAATAGACCTCTGTGTCGCCAAAGATTTCACGACACAGACCGCTGAGAACAGAGCCGGGGCCAAGTTCGATAAACAGGTCGACCCCGTCAGTATGCATCGTTTCAAGCATGCCCTGAAAGTCGACGGTTCCTGTGAGGTGACGGGCCAGTAGAGATTTCTGCTCTGAGGTTGCCGTGGGATAACGCTTTGTCGAATGGTTGGAATAGATCGCGTTGTCGGTATCACCAGCGAAAGTAAGTCTCTCGAGACTTTGCTCCAACTGCGACGATGCTTTCTCTACGAATGGCGAATGAAACCCGCAGGCGACCGGAATCCGCCGGGATTCGATTGCTTTAGCCGTAAGTTTTTCCTGAAACGCTACCAGCTTTGATTCTGCGAGGGAAACGACCGTCTGGGTGGGCGAGTTGATGTTGGCCAGATAAATTTCCGGTTCATCGGTGATCAGTTCGCGAACCTCGGCGGCGCCGGCCTTGATCGCGAGCATTGCAGATCCTTCTTCAAGATGGTCCCGAATGGCCTGCCCGCGCAGGAAGGATATTTCGTAGAGTTGTGCCTCACTGATGACTCCACCCGCGTGCATCGCCGCAAACTCGCCGTAGGAGTGTCCGGCAAAGGCCTCGGCCTGGATGCCGAATTTTGCCAGGAGCCGTGCCATACCTGTGCCGCAGGCTCCCAGAGCAGGTTGAGCGACTTCGGTCTGCGCCAGATCTGCATTAGAACGCTGCTCTTCGTCACCGGAGAATGAAGACGGTGGGTAAATGTATTGACCGAGTGGTTTCGGTAGTTTGCTGCTGACGATGGAATCGGCCAGATCGACTGCCTCACGAACGCAGGGAAAATTAACCGCGAGATCTGCCAGCATGTTCGGGTATTGAGAACCCTGACCGGCGAAAAGAAATCCCGTCTTTCTGATTTTCGCAGGTTTTTCCCGATAGAGAATTCCCGTGGGATCTTCGTAAGATTCTGAGCTGGCGATCTTCCTGCTAACTGTGTCCAGTTTCTTCAGGAGATCTTCGCGGCTCTTTGCTACAATCGCTACCGTGGCCCCGGATTTCTGAGCCTTTCGATTCACTGCTGCTGCCAGTTCACCTAGATGAAGATCCGCTTGGGAATTCTTCAGTTTAGTAATAAAACCAGCGAGCTCTCCGCTAAGTTTTTCTTTTTCATCGCGCCAGAAAAACAGTTCAGTGGGCCACTGTCGGACTACCGAGGTATCGTTGTCTCTTAATTCGCTCTTGTACTCCGAAAGCACGGTGTGGTAATTGGTGCCGCCGAAGCCAAACGCGCTGACACCCGCGATTCTGGGTGAGTCGGAGTTATGAACCCACGGCCGCAACTGGGTGTTCAAGTATAGGGCACTCTCTCCAAAATTTGCCGTCGGATTCGGCGTCTCCACCAGGGTCGGTGGTATCACTTTATGGTGCAGCGCTTTAGCTGTCTTGATCAGGCCTGCAATACCGGCGGCACACTTGGTGTGACCGATCATTGATTTCACGGAACCCAGCGCACAGGATTGCCGTCGGGCCCCGGAATTGTGCATGACGGTAGATAGCGAAGTGGCTTCCGTTCTATCGCCGACCACGGTTCCGGTGCCGTGAGCCTCGATTAACTCGACTTCATCCGGCCGGACGTTGGCTTTCTGGTAAGCCCGGTCCAGTGCGCGAATTTGTCCGAGGGCATTCGGAGCCGTCAGCCCGAGGGCTTTGCCATCACTGGAGGAACCTACGCCCTTAATCACTGCATAAATTCGATCACCATCACGTTCGGCGTCAGCAAGGCGTTTCAGAACGACCACGCCGACTCCCTCTGAAAGGACGATACCGTCGCCCTCTGCATCGAACGGTCGGCTGCGGCCCTGCCTTGATAGAGCGTGAGTCTTGCTGAACGCCATATAGGAAAATGGCGTCTGGACCGCGTCCGAGCCCATAGCGATTGCCATATCAGCATCCCCTGATTCCAATTCGCGGACGCAGGCATCCAATGATGCAAGACTGGATGCGCAGGCCGCATCTATCGCATAGTTGGAACCGCCGAAATTGAAGCGGTTTGATACCCGGCCGGAACAGATATTTGATAAAAATCCGGGGAACGAGTCTTCGGTCCACTCGGGTAAAACCTTTCCGGCGCGGGAGATGATTTCGTCCGAGTAGATCGGCATATCCTCGAAGAAATCGGCCAACCTCATACAGGTCCGAAACCCGTAGGCTACGGACTTCGGTCCCGCTCCGCCGCCGATACCTACAATGCAGGCGGTTTTGTCACGGTTGAAAGGACGCTTTTCATACCCGGCGTCGATCAGGGCGTGATGGACGGCTTCGAGTGAGAGTAGCTGCAGTGGCTCAATCGCCTCCATACTTTTCGGAGTGATGCCATAGCGTAGCGGATCAAAAGGGATGTCTTTGACAAAACCGCCCCACTTTGAAACGATGCGGTCTTTGGTCTTGGGATCTTCATCGTAGAACAGGCGCCAATCCCAGTGCGTCTCGGGGATCTCACGGACCGCACTGTGCCGGTCGAGGATATTATGCCAGTACTCTTCAAGGCTGTTAGCATCGGGATAAAAACAGGACATCCCGATGATAGCGACATCGCTTGCCGGTTTCGGTTCGCTGATGACTTTAGCCGGGGCTGTCGCAAACGAATCGAGCCGCTTCATGCCGCCATTACTAACCCGCTCATGAAGATCTGCCATCGAAATGACTTTGTCTTCCAGAGCGGCAATCTGGCCGATCATATACATACCGCGATCGTATTGCTCCTCCTCGGGAATACCGACTAACATCCGCGTCGCAGAGTTTTCCGATTTTTTACGATCAACCCCTTTTGAGGCTACCCGAAGTCGGCCGATATTCATTCCCTCAAGATTCCGGACGATATCCTCTTTGGACGCGCCTTCTTTCTCCAGTCGCAATTTTTCTTCCTGAAATGTCTCGCAATACGGAGTCTTCACGCAACGGATGGCATGCCCCGGACCGGTTTGCAGGAGAACGGTATCACTGCATTCCAGTGCCTCCTTTTGGAACCGGGCTACGATCGCACCGGATTCGACGGCTTCCTTCGTAAAAAGATAAGCCGTGCCCATCAGCAGGCCAATCTTGACACCGCGCTTCGCGAGAGGAGCGGTCATCGCGGCAATCATTGCTGAGGAAATCTCGTCGTGAATACCACCGGCGAAAACCAAATGCAGATCTTTGATCGGCTTTTTGTCGAACTGCTCGATAATAATATCGCAAGCGGACTGCCATAACGCAAAGCTCGATCTAGGCCCGACGTGGCCGCCACATTCACGGCCTTCGAAAATAAAACGTTTCGCGCCCTGGCGCAGAAATGTGGTCAACAGACCCGGCGAAGGAACATGGAGATAGGTCGCGATACCTTCGTCCTCAAATTTTTTGGCCTGATCAGGACGTCCCCCGGCAATAATTGCGTAGGGAGGTTTGTGTTTCAGGATGGCTTCGGTCTGTTCCGCACGAATTTCAGCAGGCAGAAAGCCGAGGATGCCCACGCCCCACGACATGCCGTGGAGTTTGGGCTTTGCCTCTGAAAGGAGGTTTTCCACCTCGGCCTTACGCATTACGGCGAGAGCCAGAAAAGAAAGCCCGCCATTCGACGAAACCGCATGCGCGAAGGCGGCGGTGTCGCTGACCCGAGTCATTGGACCCTGCAAAATCGGGTATTTGATACCGTGACCGGCAGCGAATTCCGAGTCTTCCCCGAGATGACGAAGTTGGGCGGCTGTTGCCATACTCTCGGTTACGGAAGTTTGAATACCTTGAACGATACCGCCAACGGTGACGAATTGCTCAGCCAGCGGAGCGGCCAGACATACATCCTGTCCAAAGCGATAGCAGTTCCCATCGGTACCTGCTAAAAGTTCAGCTACGGTTTTCGAACTTGGAATTTCAACGGTCTGTAGCTTTTTGATTACCTCGCAATTTGGGCGATGAAAGAAATTCCAGCCCTTCACATTCGTGATCTCGCTTCCGTCCGAGCCACGGATCCAGGTTTGCAGACCGGTATCCAGTTCAGATTCTCTGGCGAGTAACAGCTGGCTGTCCAACACCACTCCGGATGCCCCTCCTGCGACCGCCGCTGCCGCGGTATTGAGCCCGATTCCACCCTGCACAAAAAAGGGGATCTCTATGATATTCTCAGCTGCGGTCTTACTCCATTTCTGAGTCAGAACAAAGGCCGTTTCATCTGCCGTGAACCCACCACTTTCAGCCCCTTTTAAAACTATGCATTTTGCACCGATTTGGGCAGCGGTAACGCCATCTACACATCTTGCAACTTGCACAGTGAAATCGAGGCTCTTGTCGGAAAAGAATTTTGCCCAATTATCTAGTGAGGCAGCCTCGCTGGCCGCTATGATAAAATCTATAGGGTTTACGCCCTGCCATTCGGTAAGAGGAATGATGTCGGAAGGGGTGACGGAGGAAAGTAAGATAGCGACAGGGCGGTCAGTAAATCGACTAATGAAATCCAGTCTCAAGAGGGTCTGCGGTACCTGGTTTGGGCCGTCAATGGTAAGGCAACCCGTTGCTCCGGCACGACTTGTGGCGATCACCGCTCTTTCAGGGTGGGCGCCCACCTCCGCGATAGCTATTACTCCAATTTGCTCCATCCTGATTGTTTACTGAAACGATATATTAAAAAATGAAAGTGTTTCAGCTAGGTAAAATGTCATAAAAACAATTATTTTCATTTCGAAAATAAACCTGATAAGATATATTGTCTAACGTTTACAATAATAAAACCGATGAACGTGTAATGTGGTAGCCTGATGATGCGATTGTACTAACAGTAAATAGTACGGTTGAGGTAGGTGAATCAGATCATTCTTATGAAATCATTATTAATTCTTTTGTCAGTATTCTTTTTGAGCGGTTTTCTTTCTGCTCAGGAGCAGGGGCTCGAGTCCCTCGAACGCAGGGAAAAGGAAAAAGCTGAATTGGAGCTTTGGGCAGGAAAATTGTACAAACTGTTCCGTAAAGCTGATACCGACGGTGATAAAGCGCTCTCGCTTTTGGAGCTTAGAAATCATCTCGATAAAAAAATGGAGCCGGGCAAAACTTCGGAGAAGGACTTTTTGCTGCGAACTCTGAAGAAGAAAAACCCTGCTATCGATTTGAACAAGGATGGGATTCTGACCAAAGAAGAACTGGTCGGATATCTCGATATGTTTATCGCAATGGAAAATAAGCAGGAGGCAACCCCTTCTTAACCGGTTATACTCTTCCTATTGAAACCGGTCATATATACATCATTGTCGATACTATGTGTTTTTGTCGGGGTTGCCGTAATGGTAGCTCCTGGGGAGGAAAAGCCCGTTAGTATTCCGGACCCTCCCGCACCTGTTGTGAAGCATCGGATCGTCAGGGGGATTCAAGTGTCTCCGGCAGCCACTCGGATCCGGGTGGAGTCAGGTGGATTTGTCAGGGCGGAAACGCAATCTGGAATCTCAGCTGAAGTTGCCGGTAAAATTGTCGAGGTAAGCGATCGATTTTTCCCGGGTGAGTTTTTTAGAAAAGGAGATTTGCTTCTTAAAATTGACCCGTCTGATTATGAGACGGCTGCAAAAATTGCCAAGTCGAATGTTTCGATGCGGGAAAAGCTTCTTAAAGAGGAGGAGCGGCTCAGCGAAGAGGCGATCGATAAATGGAAGGATCGCTATGGACGCTCGAAGACGCCGCCGGCTGACGTCGCGAGAGAAACTCAACTGACTGTAGCACGCACCAATCTTGACGTTGCGAAAGCGGAATTGGAGAGTGCGGAAACCAAATTGGGTCGTACTGAGGTTCGGGCCCCTTTCAATGCGCTGCTGATGAAGAAGCATGCTGATATGGGGCAATTTGTAACGCCGGGGATGGTGGTTGCCGCTCTGGCGTCGGTTGATTTTGCAGAAGTCCGGGTTCCGCTTGAGCTGAGGGAAGTAAAGCTATTGAAGCTCCCTGTCGGTCCGGCTAAGGACGCGGAGGGAAAAGGTGGGTCGGTGGTCATTCGGGGTGCTAATGGTGAGAGGCGTGCCGCTATGGTCCGGACTGAAAATGTGATTGATGAAAGTACCCGCTCTCTGTATGCGGTCGCGAGAGTGGACGATCCCTATCTCTGGATCTCGGAGGACAATGGAGGCGAAGCGCCGGTTACCCTGGGCGAGTATGTGTCGGTGGAGATGGAGAGTGAGGCGGTTGAGAATCTTGTAGAGTTGCCTCGTGAAGCGCTTCGCAATGAGCGGGAGTTGGTTTTGGTGAGCAATCAGAAATCTATATCTGTCCGGCAGGTGGAGGTGGTTCACGAAACTAAAGATCACATCTATGTGAGGGGGCTGAATCAAGACGATATCGTGGTTCTCACCTCACCCCATCTTGCCTATGAAGGCGAGAAAGTTGAGGTGATTATGGAAAGTCTTTCCGAAGGGGAACAATGACCGGAAAACCTCGCAACAGCGAATCCGGGGCCATTGCCTGGTTTGTCAGAAATCCGGTGGCGGCCAATCTGAGCATGTTGGTGCTTCTTCTCGGCGGCATTATTTCGATGCTGACGATCGAGAAGAATATTTTTCCGACGATGCGGATGAATCACATCTTTATCGAAGTGGCAGTGCCCGGTGCCGCGCCTGCTGAGATAGAGCAGGGTGTGGTGATAAAAATTGAGGAGGCGGTTCGTGAGGTTGAGGGGATCGGTAGGGTCTTTTCCCGGTCTGCGGAAGATCTCGGGGTTGTTCAGGTCGACATCATGCATGGGTTTGATTCGGCTGAGGTCATGGACGAAGTCAGTTCTGCCGTAAATGCAATTTCCGGATTTCCTGACAGGGCGAGAAAGCCGATCATCCGGAAAGCGGCTGTCGATGGTGACGAAGTGATTTCGGTTCAGCTCTATGGCGAGCTTGATGAGAAGAGCATGACGATGTTGATGAAGTCGGTGCGCAGGGAAATCCTTCATCTACCGGGTGTCTCTCAGGCGGAAATCGAGGACAGTCGGGACTTTGAAATATCAGTGGAGGTCTCACCAGAAAAGCTGCGGAGGCATAATATCACCATACCGGAGGTCGTAGCCGCGATTCAGAGTAATTCCACCGACCTGTCAGGGGGGAGTTTGCGAAGTGATGGTAGCTCTATCCGCCTGCGGGGCCGGGGTCCGGCCGTTCACGGTGACGATTTTCGGGCGATTCCGCTCCGTGAGGGAGTCAACAGCCGGGGAATCACAATCGGAGATGTGGCGGAGGTGAACGACGGCTTTGTGGAGACCGACAGCTATGTTCATTTTGATGGTGAACCTTCTCTCAGCTTGATGGTGCGATCGGTTCCCGGCGAAAATATTCTGCGGACCGCCCGGGAGGTGAAAAAATATGTCTCGGCAAAAAATGAAAACTTGCCTGAATCAGTAAAACTCTCCTGCTGGACTGACGCTTCAGGTTACTTAAAAGGCCGTATCAATTTGATGGTTCATAACCTGGGGATCGGCGCCCTGTTGGTATTCCTCGTCCTGCTGGTTTTCCTCCAGCTACGCCTCGCGTTCTGGGTTATTGTCGGCATTCCTGTGGCGTTTTGCGGAGCTATCTTTTTAATGCCGTTTTTTGATGTGTCGATTAACATGATCAGCATCTTCGGCTTTATTCTGGTTCTCGGGATCGTGGTCGACGATGCGATTGTAATCGCCGAGAATATCCATACCACAGTAGAGAAATATGGAGCTGGAGCCAAATCCGTAATCGCCGGAGCTAATGAGGTGGCTCTTCCCGCAACCTTTGGGGTGATAACGACAATCGTGGCTTTCCTGCCGATGACGCGCGTCAGTGGCAGTCTCGGGCCAATCTGGATGTCGATTGGTGCCGTGGTGATGCTCTCGCTTGCCTTTTCACTGATTGAAAGTAAGTGGATTCTGCCGGCTCACCTGCTGCACCTCAAACCGGAAAATTCGAAAAACACGAACCGCTGGTATGACCTGCCTCGCCTTGCTGTGGATCGCCTCTTGAACCGGTTTATCGATAAGGTGTATCGACCGCTGCTTAAACTAGCTCTCCGTCTTCGCTACCTTACCATTGGCGTTTTTGTATGTATCCTGGCTCTTTGTGTATTTGCTCTCTATTCCGGTGTCGTCCGTTTTGTGTTCTTTCCAGAGCTTCCCAGCGACTATATGATCGCAAAGCTGGAGATGGCTTCGGGCACCTCGGCGGAAGCTACCGGGCGCGAACTCCGGAAAATAGAATCAGCTCTTCGAAAAGTGGATCAGGAATCGGGATCAAAGGAATCGAATCTTCTCCATATCAGAACACGACTTTTGGAAGCCGGTAGTGGGGAATTCTTCGTTGAGCTTTCACCATCGGAAACCCGCACGGTCAGCGTTCACGAATTGGCGGCGGGATGGAGCCGCGAGATAGGGGAGATTCCCGGTGCGGTGTCCTTTACTGTCGAGACATCACTACTCGCGGATGATGGTGCTGCGGTGAACATAGAGCTGACTGGATCTGATCTGGAGCAGTTAAAAGCGGCCGGAGACCGTTTGAAAGAAACTCTGGAAGGTTACGTTGGGATACTGAATGCTAAAAACAGCGTTACTGAAAATTCGAGAGAGCTCACTTTGACTCTAACACCCCAGGGGAGAGCTGCGGGGCTTAACACCGCCTCGGTGATTGAGCAGGTTCGGGCCGGTTTCCATGGAGTCGAAGCTCAGCGAATCCAGCGTGGTGGGGACGAAGTGAAAGTGATGGTGCGCTACCCGGGTAGTGGTAGAGATTCCGAATATCATTTAAAAGAAATGTGGCTGCGAACACCGGACGGTAACCAGATTCCGTTCAAAAACGCGGTGAATGTCGAATACACTTCCAGTATTTCGGTGGTGGAACGGGTTAACGGAGTTCGACTTGCCAGAGTGACCGCTGCTGCTGACAAAAGTATAGCGGAGCCCGGTAAAATCGCTTCACGATTGGTAAAAAATTTCCCGGGCGATGTTCTTGAGAAAGAGTTTCCCGGTGTTTCGATGGAGTTGGCAGGTCAAAACAAGGAGGAGCTCAAATCCATCAAGGAATTACTCCAGGGATTTATCATAGCTGTCTTCTGTATTTATGCCTGTATGGCCGTTCCACTCCGGTCCTATGTGCAGCCCTTAATTATCATGGCGGTGATACCGTTTGGGTTTACCGGAGCCATCGTTGGTCACATGATGTTGGGGCTTCCCTTTAGCGTGCTTTCCCTATGCGGAATTATCGCACTTGCCGGTGTGGTGGTGAATGACAGTCTTGTATTCGTCGATTTTGTGAACCGGGGAAGAGCGCGCGGATTGAAAGCGTCGGAAGCAGCCAGAGAAGCAGGGGCTGCACGGTTTCGGGCCATCTTTCTCACCTCGCTGACCACCTTTATCGGCCTGATCCCGATTATTCTGGAGAAGAGTGTTCAGGCTGTCATGGTTATCCCGATGGCGGTCACCCTCGCGTTCGGAATATTATTCGCCACGGTGATAACACTTTTCCTGCTTCCCGCTCTGTACCTGGTGATCGAGGACTTGTCCAGGAAGCCGAAATCCCAGACGTAATCCGTTTCTCCTTTTAAAATGCTCCCGCTAGGATTCTGTCACTGACGGGCTAATCAGCGCTTTGCTTTTCCACTTCTGACTACCCTGCATTTCACGGCCTTCACATTCGTGGAGGATATACTCCTGGAATGCGTAGATCCTCTCCTCGATCGTACCGACTACTCCGGGATGGCAGGAGGACTGGAGCCCCGCCTGGACCTCGCTGTAAATCGGGACATCTTCCTCAACTACCGACTTTGCCCCGAGTTTGATGATCGGGCTGGAGATCGCTTCAAACCATTTTCTCGTCCAGTGGGTTGCTGACCGGACGAATACGATGCCTTCCCAGCGGAATGAGGTGGGTGAGACCGGGACATAAGTCTGGATCATAGTCATTGGATCGAGGCCGATGATCATGATGTTCGGGTAGATCAGATGATGGGTATATTTATGGGTGATGTCCTTAACCCCGAGGCATTTCATCAGCCCATCCTGAAAGTTTCGAACCAGAGTGGGTGGCTCTGAAGTATAGAGTGAGGAAAAATTTTGGCCAAAATCGTGTTCCTGATTTTTTTCCTCAGGATGTTTACCGATCGTTTTGGCATGGAGGTGATCTACGTGGTAACTCTCTAGAGTGTTTTCCACCGGAACCTTCCAATTTGCCTCCACATCATAATCGGTGCGTGATCCGAAGTGATATTCGGAGCCATCAAACCATTCCTCAAGGACCGCTTTGCGCCCGCCCATAAACTCATCGAAATCCGGCGTTTCGTCTGACAGTGCGGTAAAGATAAGTCGACCGCAAAGCACGGCGGGAAAACACTTCAATCTTGTGTTTTCCCGGTCAAAAGGCCGGAAACAGTTGGCGTCGGGGATGCGGCCGGTGTTTCCGTTCTCCTTAAACTCCCACCCGTGATATTGACAGCGAATCACCGGGCAGTTTCCTTTTTTCTCACAGGTGATTCGTGAATGCCGGTGGCCGCAGACGTTCAGATAAACGCGGGGTTCGCCTTCATGATTTCGTATCAACAGTGGGACATCGCATACCGTTTTGGTCAGGTAATCCCCGTGGTTCGGTATTTCGTCGAGGACTGCTACAAAATGCCAGGCGGGCTTAAACAGCTTTTCTTTCTCTAATTCAAAAAATTCCGAATTAAAGTAATGATTCGGCTGCAGTAGGTGAATGAGTTTATCTCTGTTTACAAACATACCGCAGCCAGTTTAACCCGTACTGGCTTTATAGGCAAAAGAAGCGTTGCGCTTAAAGCCAGAAAAACGTTCGCTAACCCGGACCCACTATTCTTTCTTTAGCGTAGGTAAAACTTTTTCCGATATTTCCCGGGTAATGAACTGGTAGGCAGGGCTCCGCCAATGATAGCCGTCGCCACTGGCGAGTTCCAGTTTTTCTGCCAAAGGAGAGTAAACATCAATGACTTCGATTCCTTCCGCTTCCATGACCTGTTGAGAAATGTGGTTAAGTCGGACTACCACGTCATTTTTTTCGCCCAGTTCGCTTACCGGTTGATCCTTTGCCGGGCGCGGAGCGGTGTGCGGAGTCGTCATCAGATAAAAGATTTCGGCCTGTGGGGCACCGTCTTTGAAGCATTTCGCGAGGTCACTCATTCGGTCGTGAACCCTTTGGTCCGGAACCGCTGCCGGAGTCCAGTGGAGTGAGTGAAGCCCATTGTTAAAAACGATAGCGTCGAACTGGTAGCGCCCTGCCATCTCTGTGAGGGCTGCCTTGGGAACCTCGCCCCCGACGAAGTGAACACAGTGAAAGACGTAGACTTGTTGTTTCAGCATTTCAGGGATGAAGGAACCCCGGTAGCCCATCGAAATAGAATCCCCGTAAATTAACACTTTGGGCCATTCGGGGTGCTCGATTTTCGGGACATCGAGTGCCCAGCCTTTTCCAGCAACGGCTCCGCGCGGGTTGTCGCTTTGGCTCTCCTTCGGTGAAATATATTTGTATTCCGGTCCAAAGACTTTCACACTGTTAATCACGGTAGACATGTGGTGGTCGGCAGGTTTCAGGTGACGGCCAATCCACATAGGTTGGTCGTTAGGAATCATCTCCATAAAGCACTGTTTAAACGGCCGGTCATCAAGGTAAAAGGAGGCATAGCCATCGCGGACTGCGACAGTGATTGTGTAGGGCTTATTGGTTTCCGGGCCTCGCTGCCCACCGATACCCGACGCTTTCATAAATATATTGTTTACATAGGTCCCGAGGCGTCGTGCGTAGTAAGGAGTCTCGCGATAATTCATATCGACCGTGAAGCCGTCATCCGTATCGCCGCCGCTCTGCTTGCTCATAACCGTGAATAGCGAATGATCGATGAGCTCGGATAGCTCAAAAGTAACCTGCACCGTGAAATTTTTCTGATCGGGAAAGGCGGAGGCGGGCACCGCGAAAGCCGCGCCATCGGTCAGAATTACCCCGTTGCCCGTTTTTTTGATATCGCCTGACTGCAACTCCTCCGGAATGGCACTTGTCGCGAGATCCCAGATCGGAGCGTCGGCAGCAGCCGTTCGGCTTCCGGAGAAGGCGATCCCGGTCAGAACAATGAGAAGGGCTTTTACTTTAAGCGGAATATTCATAATAAGGTTGGTGGTCAGCTATTTTCAGAAAATGGCGACACTGTAGGGACGCCAGTCGGTTTGGGAAGTCGATTTAAAAGGCCTGTTTCCGGATCGGTAGCCGAGTGTGAGGGTGCTCAGACATGTGGGAGTAGTAGAATAGATTTCGTAAAATACTTTACAAAGTCCAAAAAAATGGAATTTTCCAACTGATGTCGGATTTTACGAAGTCTCTTCGAGAATGTGGTGTGCCGGTGACGGCGCAGCGTTTGGCGGTCCTGCGTGCCGTGACGAGAAGACCACATAGCACCGCTGATGAGTTGGCTGACGAAGTGCGTGGGGAGCTTGGAACCGTGTCGCGTCAGGCAATCTACAACGTTCTCGGGGTCCTGACTGAGAAGGGGCTGCTTCGGAGAATTCAACCATCGGGGTCGGCGGCACTTTATGAAAACCGGGTGGGGGACAATCATCACCATCTGATTTGCCGAAGTTGCGGAAAGACCGTCGATGTCGATTGCGCAGTTGGCCATACTCCTTGTCTGACGGCCGTGGATGACGCAGGTTTTATCATCGACGAGGCCGAGGTTTTATACTGGGGGATTTGCCCGGATTGCCAGGCGGGGAAGTAAATTTTTCTAACCAAATGAAGTAACGAACAACACCACAATAACTATGAGTAACGAATCGAAGTGTCCATTTTTTCAACAGGCTGCCCCCAGTGGTGGCGGAACAACCAATGAAGATTGGTGGCCAAACCGTCTCAGGGTCGACCTGCTCAATCAGCATTCCACAAAGTCCGATCCAATGGGCGGGGAATTTGATTATCGTAAAGAGTTTGAGAGCCTGGATCTGGCGGCAGTGAAAAAGGATCTGGAGGCTTTGATGACTGACTCTCAGGACTGGTGGCCGGCTGATTTCGGGCATTACGGTCCGCTTTTTATCCGGATGGCATGGCACAGCGCAGGAACCTACCGGACCGGGGACGGACGGGGCGGTGGCGGTCGGGGACAGCAGCGATTTGCACCCCTGAACAGTTGGCCCGACAACGTAAGTTTAGATAAAGCGCGTCGTTTGCTGTGGCCAATAAAGCAGAAGTATGGGCGGAAGCTTTCCTGGGCGGATCTATTGATTCTGACAGGCAATGTTGCTCTCGAGTCAATGGGATTTAAGACGTTCGGATTCGGTGGTGGCCGGGTTGATACCTGGGAGCCCGATCATGATGTTTACTGGGGCCGCGAGACCGAGTGGCTGGGAGGAGACAAACGTTATGACCATGGTTCCGAGGGAGTTGAGGGTGATAGTGTCCTGGTTTCTGATGACGACGCGGATGGCGATGTGCACAGCCGGGTCCTTGAGAATCCGCTCGCCGCTGTGCAGATGGGATTGATCTATGTGAATCCGGAAGGTCCTGACGGGAATCCCGATCCGAAGCTCGCGGCGATCGATATTCGCGAGACTTTCGCCCGCATGGGAATGGATGACGAAGAGACTGTCGCATTGATCGCGGGAGGTCACACCTTTGGAAAAACCCATGGTGCCGGTCCCGCCGACAATGTCGGCCCGGATGTGGAGGCGGCTCCCCTCGAGGCGCAGGGTTTTGGATGGGCCAACAGTTTTGGTAGTGGTAAAGGTGGTGATACGATAACCAGTGGTCTGGAAGTGACCTGGACGCAGACACCGGCACAATGGAGTCACGGCTTTTTCAAAAACCTGTTCGAAAACGAATGGGAGCTTACGAAGAGCCCGGCTGGTGCACACCAGTGGATTGCCAAGGATGCGGCCGAGACGGTTCCCGATGCCCACGATCCCGGGAAGAAGCACCGTCCCACGATGTTGACTACCGATTTGGCGCTGCGTTTTGATCCGGAATATGAAAAGGTATCACGTCGCTTTCTGGAGGACCCGGATTTCTTCGCGGATGCGTTTGCTAAAGCCTGGTTCAAGCTGACCCATCGCGACATGGGACCCAAAGCACGCTATCTCGGACCTGAAGTCCCTGCGGAGGATTTGCTGTGGCAGGACCCACTGCCCGCTGTGGATCATGAGTTGGTGAACGATGCCGATGTGGCCGCGTTGAAAGAAAAAATTGTGAATTCGGGCCTATCGGTTTCCGAACTGGTTTCGACAGCCTGGGCGTCAGCTTCGACTTTCCGTGGTTCCGATATGCGCGGTGGTGCCAATGGAGCCCGGGTGCGTCTGGCCCCACAAAAAGATTGGGCGGTGAACGAGCCCGAGCAGCTGGCAAAGGTTATCGGTGGCCTGGAGAAGATACAGAGTGAGTTCAATGAACAGTCTGGTGGCGCTAAAGTGTCGTTGGCCGATCTGATTGTGCTCGCTGGCGGAGTCGGAATTGAGCAGGCAGCTAAAGCGGCGGGGCGCGAACTTACGGTCCCCTTCACCCCGGGCCGGGTTGACGCCAGTCAGGAGCAAACCGATGTCGAATCGTTCGGAGTGCTTGAACCGGTAGCGGATGGTTTCCGTAACTATCTGGGTGCCCGTTTCAGTATTCCGGCAGAACATCTCTTGATCGACCGGGCTCAACTGTTGACTCTCACCGGTCCGGAATTGACGGTGCTGGTTGGTGGACTTCGGGTGCTCGGGGCAAATGTCGGCGATGAAAAAGCGGGTGTGTTGACCGAACGCGAAGGGCAGTTGACCAACGACTTTTTTGTCAATCTCCTCGACATGGGGATTGAGTGGAAGTCTGTCTCACCTTGCGGGAACGCCTTCCTCGGCCAGGACCGTGAGAGTGGGCGGCCGAAGTGGAGTGGAACCCGCTTCGATCTCGTCTTCGGGTCGAATTCCGTGCTCAGGGCTCTCGCCGAGGTATACGCCTGTGGTGATGCCGACGATAAGTTCGTGACCGACTTCGTCGCCGCCTGGGTGAAAGTGATGGAGCTCGATCGTTTCGATTTGAAATAACAAAAGGCATCGTTTGCAAATCTCAGCCCGGTTTTCAGAAGTGGTTTTTCCCCCTCTGTAAAACCGGGCTTTTTTTATAACGAGGTAACGGGGTGGTCGAGGTGACGGTCCTTGCTATACATGCGGCATTGACGGAATCAGCTAACTAACGATACTGGGAACATGGGATTTCTTAAATCTATACCGAAGCCGGTAATACTGGCGGTGTTACCCCAAGTGATTCTGCTGAGCTTATTGACCTGGTTTGTTTGGGTAGTTGATATGTGGACCGGAATGTCCCTTCAATTTCCCGGGTATATCGTGATTGCCGTGGTTACCTTAAGCCTGCTTTGCTTACCTTTCTGTTTGGTTCGGCGGGTCCCGGTGATGGTGATTCCCGGCGTATGGCTGTTTTTTCTAATCGCACTGCCTTTTGTGGCAAACAGCTCGATCAAGCCGCTGCTGTGGGGTGTTCGCGATCTCGAGCAGGGGATGGAGCGTGAGGCCGTTCTCCACACCTTGAATCGTCGGTACGCTGGTTCAACGTTTTCTGAACCGGTAGTGTTTAGAGAAGATGAGACCGTGATATGTCTCAGACCGCAGGGGCGGGACCCCGGGTTTCAAGCTGAAAGCCTGTTGGTATACTTGAGTGATGGGCGCTTCAGTCATGCCCATTTTTCAGCTGACTGAGTGACGGAAAATAGCTGAGTGGCGAACGTCCTACGACGAGGGGATTGCGCCATCAAGAAAAGCTCCGATTCCGTACGCCACTGCAGCAGCGATGCCGCCAATCACCAACA
Organism: Verrucomicrobiales bacterium; assembly: GCA_029213005.1. GTDB lineage: Bacteria > Verrucomicrobiota > Verrucomicrobiia > Verrucomicrobiales > DEV007 > Arctic95D-9. The sequence goes on along the minus strand of JARGPI010000010.1, from coordinate 45,486 downwards.
TTTCAAAGCCTGAACGGAAACGGTTCTGCCCTGTGACCTTTGCCTTCACCGCACCCAGAGAAAACAGTGTGATTCCGGTGATGAGGCAGGCAATGAGAAGAGCCCCACGTTCGAGAAAATCACCGACCCCTTCAAACAGGGAGAATTCACTGATCAGGTAAACCGAAAGCGGAAACGACCCGAAAAAGACGAATGATGCCAGCGTCGCGATCGCATTACGGAGTGGCGATTCATTATTTTCGAGGATGCCCAACTCCTCAACCATCATGGTATCGACCATCACATCCGGATATTTTTCGAGAATGCCTACCAGCGCTTCCGAATCGGTTTCATTCAGCCCCTTTTCCCGGTAGATATTGATCAGCTCGTTCCTTTCGTGAGAAGGTCGATGAATCACCTCCTGTTCTTCACGAATCCGTTCGCTCAGATTAAACTCATTTTCGGCTTTGGTGCTCAGGAAGTCGCCGAAAGCCATCGCGATGCCATCGGCAAAGAGATTGGCGGCCCCCAGAATCAGAATGATTTTCGGCTCGAGTGAGGCTCCTGCCACACCGCTGACCACGGCAAAAGTGGTGATAATACCATCCAATCCGCCGTAGACAGTACTTTTCAAATACTTCCCTCGACCAATCAGGTGTGGTTCCGGACCGAGGTCCCGGGCCTCGTCAACGCGGTGAATCATCGGGGAATGTATAACCCCGAAACACTTGAAGGTAAACGCCTATCCACCTTATCGCCCATGGAGGGCTTGGAAAGTTGCTCTGTTTCCCGCAGGGATTAGCAAACGTCGCAAGTTTGTAGAATGCTTCATTCGGAGGACCTTGAGATTATAACAGAGACGCATAATGGACAGTGCACAAAATTTTTTGGAGAAACCGGCTCTATAGAGGGATCTAAAGCGTGGAATTTCAATTTACGTTGCCTTTTGGGGTAAGAGAAAATAATGATCCTTGAGCAGTCATCTACCTGAAGTATACGAGTTCATCAGTGCTTCTACAACCGCCCGCCCCTACTCGCCTCCGATCTTGGGAACGGAAATTATGATAATATTCGACGCGTTGTCGTGAAATTTGAGTAAGGGGGCTGGGTAACACTTATCCGGCTTGAGTTCAAGGAAGGTCCCTAGATACGTAGGGACGGCTTCGCTGACGAAAAGTCTTGAACAACCGATTCGGGTTAAGTTATTGTTCAGTTTTGAAGATTGCCAACCTTCAGCCGCAAGACCCCGTTCCACCATGATAAACCTGCGAATCACCTGTTCAGCGCTTTTCATTCTGCTGCTTCCCCCCACGTTAACCTCAATTGGCGCCCCGCCCGTCAATAAAGCAGCCGAAGGCCTGGCCAAGGCGATCCCGGTCTACAAAAAGGGTGGAAGCCGGCAGGCCGCGGAAAAGCAGATGATTTTGCTAATCCATTTGCTGTCGGCCTCTAATAGAGACAGTGTCAGTTCGAACTCTGCCCTTATAAAAAAAGCGATGGATTTTCGGGAAGATATCGGTGCCCAACAGAGAACCACTACCGTTGGCGCAGTCCTTAAAGCTTGGGAAACCGCTTACGTGTATGGAGCTATCAACAATAATCATTTCACGGGGCGAGCGACGAAAGGGCGGTACCGGGGGGAGACACTGATCTTTGAGAATATTGTTCCGCAGGAAATGTTACCGGAGTGCGAGGGCTATATAGGCAATCTCCGAGTGGTGCCGAAATCGCTAGCGAGGAAATCGGGCGATTCTATCGATAGAAGAGATCGGGCATATGCGATCGGACTGCGACAGGTGATGCATGAAGCTAAAACCCGTGCAGCGATGCTCGAAATAGAGAAATCTAAAGTAGGTCATCTCGGCCTCACCGAATCAGATTATGAAGCTCGCTGGCGGGCAGAAGTCGCCGAGACGGGTGATGCCTACACACAGCCCCCTAATCTGCAGTTGGTTGGACAGAGATTGAGTTCACCCTCGAAAATGAATGGGAATTGCTATGTTCTCAGGGTTGAAGTGACGAACCTTTCCCGGCATCCCACTGAAGTAGAGATTCATAGTTCAATTGTAGGCTATACTGATAATGAAAACAAAATCTATGAAATGAGAAAGGATAGTCGGACGGTGAAAATGAGGCGTTCAGAAGTGCGGGAATACGAGGTTCGCACTCCAAACGTCAGTGCCTTCAAGGCGGCTCTCAAAGGATTTGATCCAAAGAAATCTCAAAAAGTTATTTACCGGGGGTATACAGTCGTCGCAAAGTTTGGAGACGAGGTTATCGGGTCGACAGGCAGTGATGGACGTATGATGCGGGTCGCTTCCGGAGAGTATTCCGCGCCGGATGTGATCTCTGAAGTATCTCGTGCGGGGAGCATCGCATCCCCTGTCATCAAACCGACCTATGAATTGATTCAATTCAAAACTGCCGAAGAACTCGCGGCGGGGAAAAATGGCGTAACGATCTGCTCAGGCCTGCCGGGGACCAGGGCATTGATGGCTGATGAGAAGCGATTGTACCGGCTTGATTACGACGGGACGCTGTGGATATATAAATTTCCTTCATTTAATGCTCCAACCGAATCGCTCGGAAAGATTTTCGCGGAAGGCGGTGTAAATGCTCTCTTCAGCGATGGCGCCGCTTACTATATTCATTTGAGTGAATCAGCTAAAAGTTTCAGCAAAGATGAAGTGGTGAAATTTACGTCGGTGTCGGATTTGATCTCAGGTGAGAATGGTAAATCGGTTGGGACCGTTTCGACAGCGACCGCAGCTCTGATGAGCGATGGTGAATCATACTATAAGGTGAGTCATGAAGGCAGTCAGTATACGTTGGTTCACAGCCGGGATTTAAAGCAACTCCTGGCCAACGGTGAGATTGGAACGGTAGGGGAACTTTATTGCGGTGCGAATCACTCGGGCATTTTTTCTGACGGATCGTCTTATTACCTACAAGTTCGTTCCTTGAGTGAGAATTAGATAGCCGCATTTTTTGGAGGGATACGGCGTTAACCACGAGGCCTCAATCTGTTTTTCTACTTTTCTTTTGTAGCTGCGGCTGAGTCGTTTCATTCGGGTCCGGTGGTGATAAATGACCAAATTTCCCCATTGATCAGGGAGCCGTCAGCCAGTTCCGTGTCCACCCGCCAATAGTATTTGGTGCGCTCAATCAGGGTGTGATCACCGTTGAGAGGTACGATATTCTGCGGGTCGTTTCGGGTGGCGATCAGGTTCAGGTTATCCCGCTCAGTGCCGAGATAAATGTGTGCTTTTACGCCACCGAGGCCAATCAAATACATCAGGTCAGCGTCGAGTTTGACCTCGGTCCCTTTGTTGATCGGAACCGGCATCGATGCGGTAGCTTCCTGTCTCCCGGGGATCCAGTAGACGTCATCACCGTGTTCGTAGGGTCCGATGTCCGGTGCGACTCCTTTGTAACCCTTCGTGACATCGATCTTTTCCGCCTTTACGGTGCAGGTCACAGGCGTTCCCTGATCAATCAACTCCACTGCGTCGGCTCTGGGACGGAAATCCCAATTTTTAACATCCCGCAGCATTTCCCTAACTCTTTTCTTTTTCCGGCTGCCTGCGAAATTGTTGGAGGCCGTTCCCGGCAATGGTTGGCGGAAAAGTTCCTGAGCAACGTTGTTGCGGGTCACACTGTTTTTATTACCTCCATTCGAATGGGTGATATTGATGTCACTCATCGGGTCAACACCGAGGTTGTTGTAGACTTCGTGGTAGTTGCCTTTTAGGTGCATACCGTCTCCGTCACTTGGGGAATGCCTTCTGATTTTTGACATGCAGACATTCCGGTAAACATTGGCGTATACTCCCATGAGTGGTTTGTTGTCGCCATCATACCTGAAGTCTCTTTGCCCGTTATCAATAAACCAGTTGTATCGCGCGACCGATTCTTTGACATGCTCTAAAGGCATATACATTGATGTCCCGTCGGTATGGAGAAGTCCGCAACGGGTATGAAAATTGTACTCGCAAAGTATAGGTCGAATTGTCGTGGGGTCGTAGTCTGCCGGTCTGAATTTGCGCATTGGTCTGCCCAGATTTCGATTGGCCGAAAAACTTTGCGCATTCCCGTTTACGGAAAGAGTGTTTCGCCGGTAGACGAGATCGAGAACCTTATCCAGATTGATGGTGCTACTCGGATTGAATGGGACTTTCGGGCCGAGATCATTATTCGCGCAGGCATAGTCAATCTGATAGAACAGGTTGTTTTCGATTCGGAAACTTTCGAGAAAGGTGCCTTCCAGAGCACTCGCATCGGCATATTTGAATTCACAGTTGTAAATTGTGTTGTAACTGCACATGTCTTCGGAATCGCCTTTGAACTCCGCAGTTTGCGATGGGCCTGTTATACCGAGGGCGCGTTTCGATGATGCGTAATAGTCAAAGTTGCAGTTCTTTACGGTGATGTAATCAGAGTTTTTGAAAGAGAAGGTGGTAGCAAAGAAGTTTAAGCCATCGATTGTAACATGCTGGGTCCCGGCATCTCCGGTGATCGCATAGGTTTGTACCTTACCCCGGATCTCGCGACCCTGGGGAGTTTCGTTTTCTTCGGTCCAAAGATATAAAGTGCGAGTTTTTTCGTCGTAGGCCCACTCCTGGGGTGAATCGAGCATGGGGCGTTCGGCATTACCGATGCCGCCTTCGAAGAAATATCCGTTAGTGGTTTTGTGTTTCAGCAACTTGGGGTTGTAATCGAATTCAGGAGAACCGATGCGGTGGTTTTCGACGATGCGGGTTCCCGTGGCGTGGGCTCCGAAGTTCATTAATGCCACACAACCATTGAAGGAATAACCTGTAGCTGCGATTGACTTTTCACCCTTGCCTGCGTCGATCACCTTGCCGTTCGGGGACTGAGGTGATTGGTGGCAGCGGGGCGCGGTGCGGTGCCAAACGGTATCGGAAAATGCCAGAGCGTTCGGGAATCGGGCCAGTGTCATCAGTTTTCCATCAACAAAGAGTTGGGTGACATCCTGACTGAGCGTGGTTTTATAGATGTATCCTTCATCGAGTTCCCAGTCACTATCGATTATTATTGTGCCATCGAGGGTTACGGTTTCGTCTTGGTAGTAAGTTAGAGTTATCGGTTTCCCGGCGGTTCCTGCTTTTCCCTGAAGGCGAATTGTTTGGCGATATATACCGGCCCGGATATAGCAAGTGTCGCCGGGTTGCATCAAGTCGACCGCGTGCTGAATCGTAGCGAAAGGTGCTTCAATCGATGTTCCGGGAGAGTTGTTGTCTCCGGTGGGTGCCACAAAGAAGTCGGTGGCTTTCGTGATTTGCGTATTCAGGCACCACGCCAGAATGTTCACGCTTATAATCGTGAGAATGCGATTGGGTACGCTCATAAAATGAAGATCTAATGGGGACGCCGTGGCGCATGGACTAGGGATTATCTTTTTTGCCCTTCCTTTTCTTTGCCGGGCGGTGGGCTGGTTTGAATTCCGATTTCCCGCGTCCTTTTTCTTCGTCGGACAGCTTTGCCCAGTCCTGGACTTCATTGCTCAGAATAGGAACTTCGGGAAAGAGCGTTCCGGTGGGGCGCTGCTCGCTGCCGCGTTCCCCGAATTCACCTAGTTTTTTCCGGGTGGTTTCGGCGAGGGCCAACATTTCTTTGATTCGTTCCGGATGTTTCGCCGCCACATCGACACTTTCAGCCGTTTCCTCAGCGAGATTGAACAATTGGGGCGTCTCAATCGGCTTTTGAAGCCTCCGTCCCCACCAGGGGATTTGCCTGGTGGTTCGGGGGAGATGTAACTTCCAGTCACCGACCCGAACCGCCTGCAGGTTTTCGCAGTTGTAGTAATAAAAGGGTTCGTTTGGCGAGCGGGCGATTGCCTGTCCGGAGAACAGGGGCGTCAGGCTGACACCGTCATAGATCCGGTCTTCGGGTAGACCTGCTCCGATTAGCTCGCTTAAGGTTGGGAAAAGGTCCATTGCCGTTACCGGAGTATCGATCACCGCGGGCTTATTGATGGTGCCTTTCCAGTAGAGAATAAAGGGAACACGATGTCCGCCCTCCAGTGATACATATTTGGTACCCCGATAGGGAGTGGTGTACTTCGGAGAGGTTGCTCCATTGTCCGAGGTGAAAATGACCAGGGTGTTTTTAAGAATTCCGTTTTCTTCGAGAGCCTTGAGGATTTCGCCGATTCCCCAGTCGGCTTCCAGAATGATATCGCCCCGCATCCCGTCTTTCGAGGTGCCTCTGAATTTCGGCCCGGCTCTAAACGGGGTGTGAGGATAGTTATGCGAGAAGTAGAGAAAGAAGGGTTTGTCTTTAAAATCGCGGATATGTTTGACCATGCGCTGTGTGTAGAGACTGGTCATTTTCTCCAGTGGGGTATTTTTGTAGATCACTTTTTTTTCGTCGTAGAAAAGGGGACTGTGACTCATGTTTTCCGGAGCACCGTAGTAGTGATCAAATCCCTGGTGATAGTATGAAAACTTCTCCTGCATCCCCAGATGCCATTTGCCGACCATCGCAGTGACATAACCCTTTTCCTTGAATTGTTCGGCAATGGTGATTTCATCCGGGTTGAGGCCCAGGAACCAGTGTGCTTCCCTTTTGGGGTTGATCCCGAGGTAGAGACCGTTTCGCTGAGGATAGGCTCCAGTCAAGAACGCTGCGCGCGAAGGTGAGCAGATCGAAGCCGCGGTGTGGAAATCGGTAAACCTCAGCCCCTCGGCGGCCATGCGGTCGATATTCGGGGTGTTGACTTTCTTCGCACCATAACAGCTCACATCGCTGTACCCCATGTCATCCATGAGAATGAAGATGACATTGGGCGTTTTGGTATCGCCAAAAGCGGAACCCGCGAGCGATAAGCACGCCATAATGTGGAACCAAGCGATATGGGTGGAGCGGTTCTGCCGTCTGTTTTTCATGATAGATTAAAAGCCAATATTAGTAGTTAGGTTTTTCAGCCTTTTTCATTAGGGTTTACCAGACCGTGATCCCGTTGGTCGGAACCGGTGACGTCGATATCACCGATCTCTTTCCGGATCCGTTCGGCTTCCTTTCTCAATTCGGCGGCGACTTCCGGATTCTCAGCGATGACGTTCTTCTTTTCCGCGGGATCGGTATCCAAATCGATCAGCAGAGGTTCCTTTAGCGTGAGGTTTATCTTTTTACGGTTGGCACCCGCTTTTCTCGCCCAGTACGGTTGATCGGCCGGGGTTCTCGGAAGGTGAAGTTTCCATTTTTCGTTGCGAACGGCTTGCAGGTTGAGCCCATTGTAGTAGTGGAAAAACCGATGGGGGCTCTTTGGGTCTCCGCCGGTGAGTAGGTTGGAGATGTTCTTGCCATCGAGAGAGCGGTCTTCAGGTATTTCGACTCCGGCCACGTCACAAAACAAGGGGAGTAAGTCCATGCTGGTTATCATGGCGTCGTTGACCTGCCCGGCAGGAATTTGTCCTTTCCATCGAAAGATGGCCGGGACCCGGTGCCCGCCCTCCATGGTAACATATTTTCCGCCTCGAAGGGGATCGGCTGAGCCGAGCTTTGCGGGCCCATTATCGGAAAGGAAAACGATCAGTGTGTTTTCGCTGATTCCGGCCTCTTCCACTGCTGCCCGGACTCGACCGACACTGGCGTCGAGTTCCAGCATGAAATCCCCGTAGACGCCGCCGCTTTTTCCTGACTTCCGTTTGAATTCGGCTCTGGGTTGAATCGGAGTATGAGCTATGTGATGTGAGAAATATATAAAGAACGGATTTTCTCTGTCTTCTTTGATAAAGTTCACGACTTCTTCGGTGTAACGGTTTGTCACTTTCTCGAAGGCTATATTTTCTTCCAATACTTCCCGGTTCCGGTAGAGAGTACGGTTGTCGGCGTGAGACGCTGAGTAGTTTCCGTGTAACCCGAGGTAGTCGTCGAATCCCGCATCGAGAGGGTGAGATCCTTCGACATGAAACCCGAGATGCCATTTCCCGACCATTTTATTGTAATAGCCTGCTTCCTTCAGCAATTCCGGGATGGTGATCTCATCAGGGGCGATTCCATACTTTGCGTATTTGGGCGTGTTGTGTCTCGATATCGGATGCCCGCACCGCATCGGGTAGCGTCCGGTCATCAGGGCTGCCCGGGAGGGGCCGCAGACATTGGCTGCGACGAGGCAATCGGTAGAGCGAAGACCTTCGGTCGCGAGTCGGTCGATCTCGGGGGTGCTCAGCTTGGAGCCATAGCATCCGATATCCCCATAACCGACGTCATCGACAAAGATGAGTATAATATTCGGCCTGTCTGCGGCCTTAACCGAATAGAAAGGGCACAGGCAGAGGACCAAAAAAAGGAATAGGCGGGCCAATTTGCTGATCATAGTGGTTACCTGCTAAACAAATCACTTTGAATTCGGTATGTTTCCGAATTTCTGTCTTGGTTCATCGAGCCATACCGAGAGTTCCTTCTTCAGCCCAGCGGCGATCTCCGGATTTTCTACGAGCAAATTCTTCTGCTCATAGAGGTCTGATTCAATATCGAATAGTTCGACTGGGACGCCGTTTTTCGCCAACAGTTTCCACTTTCCTTTGCGGGCGACCTCGGTCGCATAAGGTGCAGGTTTTTTGCCGTGGCGCTGGATGCTTTTGTAGAGATTCAGTTGCCAGAACACGGTATCGCGGTTGACGGTAGCACTCTCTCCCGTGAGATGTGGTAAAAGGTTGATCCCGTCGAAATGGTCATCCTCCGGCAGGGAAACGCCCGCAGCTAAACAAATCGTAGGCAGCAGATCGGTGGTGTGACCCAGTTCGCCCGACTCGCTACCGGCGGTGATGTGACCGGGCCAACGCGCCAGTCCGGCGACCCTGATTCCACCCTCGTGAAGATCCGTTTTACCGCCTTTCAAATCACCGAGATTGGCTTCCCAGGCCCCCCCGTTATCGCTGACAAAAATAACGATTGTATCATCCGCGATTTCCAGTTCATCGATGGTATCAAGGACTTTGCCGAAATTATAGTCCATCCGCGCCATCATTGAGCGAAAGCAATGCTGATTCTCTGAAATTCCGTCTGCCGCGGTTTGGCTCCAGTGAGGCTCCGGAGCCGGTTCGTAGGGTTTGTGAGGTGTCAGCCACCAGAGGTTCAGGAAAAACGGTTGGTCATTGCTGTGGAACTCTTTAATTAAGCGAACGCTTTCATCTCCGAAAATGTCGGTCAGGTACATGGGGTAGTAGGGATGATCTTTACCTACTGGAATTTCGTTGCGAATCAGACAGGTGCCTCCCTCCCTGAACAGGGTTCGCTCACGACCCATTTTACCGCGAAGCGGCTGCTCCTCCAGTTGGGTAAGGTAGTGATCAAATCCGTGCTCCCGCGGCCCCGGGACTCGGTCGCGGATTGCGGTATCAGATTGGCGCAGTCCTCCGAGGTGCCATTTGCCGACGTGAGCGGTCTGGTAGCCTCCGGTCTTGAGTCGTTTCGGCAGGGTGTGGCAAAGCGGGAGAAATTGTCCGCGATCATTGAAGTGATGTTTGATATCGAAGCGGAGTGGGTATTTCCCGGTCAAGACCGAGGCCCGCGTCGGAGTGCAGACTGCGGAGGCGGCGTAGAACTGCGTCAGTTTAATACCTTCTTTCGCGAGCCGATCAATGTTGGGAGTGGCAACCCGGTCATTTCCGTAGCAGGAAAGATCCATCCAACCCATATCATCAGCCATCGCGAGGATCACATTGGGGCGTTCGGCGGCGACAGCAACGGAAAGGAGGTAAATCGTTGCAATGATCAGCGTGATAATGGGGAGCGTGGAGTAGTGCTTCATAACTCGTAAGGATAAAATCTGCCACAGGGAGCCAACACTTCCATAGCGCAAATCCACTGATAGATGCGGGTTTTGCTCTAATTGGATTCGAAAAAAGAAACCGGGCTTTTTTGTGCTATGATCCAAGCCAATGAGCCGATTTGTAAAGAAAGCTGACAACCCCACGGAAAATCTGGAGTGGGGAAATCTATCCTGGATAAGTAATCCTTCAGCGACCGGGAATAAGAATCTCACTGTGATAGAAGCTGAGTTGTTTGGTGGAGAGGGGCATGATTTTCATCGTCATCCCAATCAGGAGGAAGTGATCTACTGTATCTCGGGACAGATTGAACAATGGGTCGAAAAGGAAAAGCAGATTCTGGCTCCCGGCGATGCCGTCTTTATCGACGCGGACGTCGTGCATGCCTCATTCAATGTCGGTTCCGAACCGGCCCTCTTTATCGCAATTCTGGGGCCGTGTGTCGGAGAGCAGGGTTATGAAGTCGTGGAAATGGCTGATGAAGCTCCCTGGAACAATTTGAGAGCTTGAGAACGAAAAGGTTTCCGGTTTGATTGTAAAATTACTAATCGTTAGAAAGCAGCGATGGCATCGATAATTTTGTTCCCAATCGAAATTTTTCTGACCGACCTGATTGACGGGGAGCTGTAGTGGTGCCCGGGATAAATACGACAAGTCTGATAAAGAATTGTCGCCGTTCACCTATGTCAACGGGCCCTCGGTCAGGCGCCAGTAAAGATGCCGACTTCCCATCAAGCCGGGATCCGCCACGCCGAGATCATCGGCGAGGATAAATATAATATTTGGTTTCTCCCGGGCACTCAGGATGGTGCCCGCCAAAGCAAGGAGCAGTATTAAAATTCTCATCGCTTTACCGGCATTTTGGCGTCTACCTTGGCGAGCCACTCGCTCAGTCTTTTACGCAGACCGTCAGCGAGTTCCGGGTTGTCCTTCAAAACGTTGTTTTTTTCCAGCGGGTCTTCCTTGAGATTAAACAGTGCGTCTTTAATCGTTCCGTAACCCACATATAACTTCCAATCATCTTTGAGAATGGTGCTTCCCATGTAGTATTTGACTTCCATGCGGTTGTGCGGGAAATGCCAGTATAGAGCATCGCGATCCAGCTGGGCTTCACCTTCGAATAGGGGGCGCAGGTCCAGACCTTCCAGTTGGGTAATCTCTTTGGTTGATCCGCCTGCAGCGTGGACGAAGGTCGGGAAGAAATCCATCGTGTTGACTGGTTCGTCACATGTTGAGCCTCTTTTGATCACGCCGGGCCAACTGACGACCATCGGCACCCGGACTCCGCCTTCAAGTAGAGAGGCTTTTTTGTCAGCTAGCCATTCGGTTGGGATATGGCCTCCGTTATCAGAGTAGAAAATGACGAGAGTGTTATTCAGGGTGCCCGTCTCCTCAAGCGCTTCGAGGATTTTACCGACTGAGGTATCGAGGCTCTCCAGCATCGCCCGGTAGTTGCTGCCGCCATTTTTCTTTACCAAATCTTTGGGGGCTTTGATCGGAGTGTGAACGGAATAGGGCCAGAAGCTGAGGTGGAACGGGGTGTCTTTATTGATCTGGATAAACGACGCGGCCTCGTCTCCGAGGCGGTCAGTCAAATACTCCCCCGGTTTCCGGTTCGAAATGGTTCCGTTTCGATAGGGATCAAACCAGGATTTGGGTTGGCCATAGGCACAGCCGCCGATGTTGCTGTCGAATCCATAATTCTCGGGGTGCCATTCTTGATTAACGATTCCATTCTTCGTTGCGATCGAACCTTCCCCGGCCAAATGCCATTTTCCGATAAAGCCGGTGCTATATCCCTGTTTTTTCAGCTCGCGTGCATAGCTGGGTAAATCCAGGGGGAGGTGTTTCAGCGACTCGGCATCGCGAGGCCCTCCTTTGGGCCCACGGCGTTCATTGCCCGCTTTTCCCGGGATGTGTGTCGTCATCCCGATTTGGGCCGGAGACATTCCGGTGATACACGCCGCGCGGGTCGGGGAGCAGACTGAACATGCGGCATAGGCACTGGTGAAGACCATTCCGCTCTCGGCGAGACCTTGCAAATTCGGGGTGTTGACATCGGGATTGCTATCATCGTAGTCGACCCAACCGGGACCGAGATCGTCGGCCATGATAAAGACGATGTTAGGTTTTGTGTCCTGAGCGATCGTCAGGGGAGCGGGGAGGGCAAACAACAAAAAGCCCGAGGCAACAATAAATAGGTGGAATTTCATATCACATTTCTTTTTATAGACAGGAACGATTTTAAGGCTGCCATTTCTCCGGCTTTACTGCTGATCATTAGAAAATGACGTCTACTGCAGTATATGTGTAATCACACCCTTCAAATAGCGGGAGGGACTTATTTTACGCCTTTGCGTTTCCGCGGGGTTCTGGCTGATCCGGGTTTGACCTGGTTTAGTGTCGCTGCCATTTCTTTTACCACTTCGGGATATGCTTTATATAGGTTTTTTGTTTGATTGATGTCTGCCTCCAGATCATAGAGCTGAGCAGGTGAAGCGTTTTTCTTGAGTTTGCCGTCCTCGATATCGCTGTTGGGGGTATTGACCAGAGCGGTGACAGCAGGTCCTCCCCACGCATGTTGACTGGGTTTTGATCCTCTGAACCCGCCGTCATTTTTTGCGGGGATGTACATCCACTTACCTTTTCGGTAGGACATGTGGGTGGGTTTGTGGGGAGTAATAAACATCTCACTTCGCAGTGGCTGGTCTGGAGTACCAGTCATTGCAGGTAGTTGATTGATACTGTCTTTGGCGTTGCTGAGTTCCTGGCCGGTCAGGGCGGCAAATGATGCCAATAAATCCACGCTGATAAACAAATGGTCGGACTGACTGCCCGCCTCAATTTTACCCGGCCACCGGGCGATAAACGGAACGCGGTGTCCACCTTCCCAAATGCCGAATTTGGAACCGAGTAGATCGCCGTTGATTTTGTGTCCCAGTTTGGCGGCGTGACGACCTCCGTGATTAAACATTCCTCCGTTATCACTGGTGAAAATGACAAGGGTGTTGTCTGCCTGGCCGCTTTCTTCGAGCGTTTTCATTACTTCACCAACCATCCAGTCCAGTTCGTGAACAAAGTCTCCGTAAGGACCGCATTCACTGGTTCCCTGAAACTGTTTTGCCGGGGTGAACGGGTGATGCACGGCGGTGGTCGCCAGGTAGAGAAAGAAAGGTTTGTTTTCACGTCCTTTGATCCACTCTACCGATTTTTCAGTTAACCTGGTGCCGACTTCGTAGTCATTAAACCGTTTGTGAGCCTCCAGCGCCCCTTTGAACTGGTTGGCGCTTCGCTGAGCGGCTTCAGGGGGGATTGGGGTAATCGGAGTGACGTCTTTTGCATTTCTTCCGGCATACACCAGCGGGTCATTGGGGTCGCTACCGACGATCCGGTCGTTCTCGACGTAGACGTAAGGTGGAGCGCTGTTCACCACCGGCATCCCGAAATAATAGTCAAAGCCGAGATCAAGTGGCCCGGGGCTCAGTGGTTCTTTCCATTGATTGGTTCCCTTTCCGAATCCGAGATGCCATTTGCCGATCACGGCGGTGTCGTAGCCTCTGCTTTTAAATACATCTGCTATCGTCTGAGTTTCGGGATCAATGAGAAGGGGAGAGGTGATCGGTGCCGGACCCCAGAGTCCTTTCCCGCCATTGGCCCGGAAAGGGTATTCTCCGGTCAGGAGACCATATCGGGAAGGGGTACAGACCGCCGAGGCCGAGTGCGCATCAGTAAATCTTTTCCCTTCTGCTGCGAGTTTGTCGATGTTTGGCGTCTTTAATTTTGTGGCGCCGTAACAACCGATGTCTCCGTAACCAAGATCATCAGCAAAGATCAGGACGACATTGGGAGGCTCCTGAGTGTCGGCGGTGGCAAACCATACCGGAAGAGTAAAAATACAGATTAGGGTGAACAGGAGATTGCAGGGCTGGTTCATTTTTAATTAGATTCAAATCTGTCGCGGAAATTCGGTTTAATTCGGTCTGAAAGACGCTATCGCTACGGCGCTTAAGTAATGTACGTCAGCAGTAGCGGTTTTCAGGCGTGACGCGGATGGTAGGGCACTCCACGACCCGTATAGTGTGATGGATTCAGGCGCAATGTGCCATACTCGAAATCCACATGCCGATTCAGGAAAGGGAGATAATCGCGGGGGAGGTTGAAACCTTGCCTGAATCCTGATCAAGCGGACTTTGTGATCCCATGGGCTTTAGGATTGCCGGACTCATCGAGAAGGACAAAGACGATCTTTTCGATGGTGAGAATCTTTTGCTTGGTATCTTTATTCCGCGCTTCACATTTCATGGTGATCGAGGTGCGCCCGAAGCCTACCGTTTCGAGACCTATCTCAACGACGTCACCGTGGGTCGCGGCGCTGACGAAATTGATTTCCGACATAAATTTGGTGACAACTTTCTTTTCACTCAGTTGGCACATTGCATAAATAGCGGCCTCCTCATCGATCCATCCGAGCAGCCTCCCGCCAAAGAGAGTTTCGTTGGCGTTGAGATCTTCCGGTTTGACCCATTTTCTTGAGTGAAATTGCATCCTGGTGATTTTTCCGATTAATTGGAATCCCTGAATAGTAAATAAAGTTTCAGGGAAGGCAAGTTACCTGTTGGTTTGGCGCAGTTCTGACTTCACGTCTTCATCGATTTCCGCGGGAAGTGTTTTTTTCCAATCTTCCAGCTTTTTGATGAGGGTATCGACCTGTTCGGGGTGTTGGGCACTGAGGTCGTTCTGCTCAAGTGGATCCCGGGAGACGTCATAAAGTTCCCGTTTCCGGGATGGCTTATCGGTCAGAAGTTTCCATTTCCCGTCGAGAACCGCATATTCCCCGACGATACCGTTTCCTTTACCTCCCGCGCTGTGACGTTTCCAGTATAAGGTTTTCTCTCTGAGCGGCGCCTTTTCCCCGGTCAAAACGGCGAGCTGGCTCTTTCCATCCAGTTTGAGTTCAGAAGGGAGTTTCACTTCGGCGATTTCACAGAAAGTCGGGAGCAGGTCCACCGCTGAAATCCACGAGATATCATCCAGACCGCCTGCCTCAATATTGCCGGGCCATCTCGCCAGAAAGGGTACGCCAACGCCTCCCTGGAAAAGACTGCGCTTCCGACCCTTGCGACCACCGGTTGTTCCCATAGACGGCCCAAAATACCCGTCGCCGGTGGCCGGATCATTTTTGATGATTAACTTTCCGGCTTTACCGCTTCCGGCCGGGCCGTTATCGGAACTGAAAATGACGAGGGTGTTGTCGGTCAGTTTGAGTCGATCCAGAGTGTCGAGAACCTGACCGATTCGGTCATCGGCGTGGGACAGGACTGAAGCGTAGATGTTGTCAGCTTTGGGAAGATCGGGGAACCGGTCCTGATATTCCTGAACCGTGTGGAACGGGGTATGGGGTTCATGGACCCAGAGGTTGATGAAAAATGGCTTACCCTGCTGCTGACTTTCTTCGATCAGGGCGATTGCGTTCAAGGCATCTTCGTGGACCGGCATCAGTTCCCCTGAACAATTGTAGGCGCCGACTCGATCATATCCGTAGAGCTCCGGGCGCGGGGCGTCGGAAACTTCACTACCGGTAAGGTGCCATTTGCCGAAGTGTCCGGTCATGTAGCCCGCTTCCTGCAGGAGGCGCGGGAGTACCGGGACCGATGGATCGAGCCAATCCGGCATCTTGCGGGCGGTGTTAGACCTCACGCTGGCGAAGTGACCGTTGATTCCAAATCGAGCTGGAAACCGGCCGGTCATGACGGCGGCTCGACTTGGTGAGCAGACCCCACTGGCGACCGTGAAGTTGGTAAAATCGGTTCCTTCTTTGGCCAGTCGATCGATGTTGGGGGTCTTGATGTAGGGGTGGTCATGACAGCTCAGATCCGCCCAACCCCAGTCATCAGCGAAGATGAAGAGAATATTCGGTTTGGTCGTGGTCTGGCCTGAGGAAATACATCCGGATACGGCGAAGAATAAACAAGTCAGGAATGTAGAGCGAAATTTCATGTAACTTAGTCTGGTTGTCCGGAAGTGAACCGGGGTGGAATCTTTAGCTATGTCTGCAGGACGCGATGAGCGGCTTTGGCGGCCTCCTATCGAGGGTGTGGAAAGTTCCGCCAGTAGAAAGGCATATTTCAAATTCACTAAAGAATTCGAACCAAATGGAAAGCTCCGGTTACTTCAACGTTTGAATGTAACTGAGCAGATCAATCATGGTTTGTTCTGGTAGACTGTTCATCATCGGGATCATGAAAGATTTGCCGGGGACGCTTCCCTCGCTCTTCACATCAGCCCGGGGGATGAAGACCTGATTGTTTCCCATTTTCGCAATGGTGACGCCGATATCGTTACCGGAAAAGAGATACCCTTCCTCCATAGTCCCGTTTCGGCGAATCACGCGATACAATTCGTAACCACCTTCCATAGCTGCGTCGGGCCGCATGATGGCCGTCAACAGGGCGTGAGTCTCACGACTCGCTGAGCCATCCAGAGCCGGTGCGATCGAGAACCCCTGACCTCCTACCGCGTGGCAGACCAGGCAGCTTTGGAAAAGTCCCTGACCGATTGCGGGATTGCCCTCCAGCCTGGTCGCGGCTTCTGCGTACTGGTCGACTTTTTTGGTGAGAGCGACATCTTCCTCTCTCTTTTTCTCTGCCCAGTATTTCATCAGTTTTACAGCTGTCGGGTTTCGTCGCACCGAAGCCGCGACCCGGGTCGCTGCCACGTAGTTGAAATCATCCTGCGTGATGACTTTCTTCTGGAGAAGACCGAGTAAACTTGTGCAGCCCTGCACGGATTGAGAGAGTCGATCCACAAAAACAGGGCGTTGTTCCGCTTCCAGGTTACTGAGTAAATTGGAGATAACAGGAGTTCCAGCTTTGGGATTGGCGCGATTTAAAGCGGCTACGGTTTCGAGACGAACCTCGGCCGGTAGGCCTTCGTTTTTGGCGAGGGTGGCGAGATGCTCCAGGTTCGTCTTAGGGTCGAGCATTAAGATAGGTAAAACGGTTCTTATCGTATTGGCACTTTTGTCAGTCTCCAGTGTCTTGAGGGCATGGGATGTTAATTCCTCAGCCTTCAACAGAAGGGCCGCTTGATATAGTTGGCTTCGATTGGTTTCGGGATCTTTAGCGAGGTGAGTGAGTATAGGTGTGAACAGCTTTTTGAATTTGGTACTGTCGACGCGACTTCGGGTTTGGACCAGCAAATCCATGAGGGCTCCGTAGTTCTCCGGATTCGCAAACACGGGACTGACGATCTCCTGTATCTTGGGATTGCCAATTACGGTGGAAAGGGAGATAAACATTTCGTCATCCAGATCGTCAGCCGTTTCAACGGTCCAGAATTTAGGGAACAGTTCAGTGAACGATTTTTCATCGAGGGATTGGAGGGCCCAGAGAACGTTGGCTCCGGGGAGTTCCGTTTCCTGAGAGCTCAACCAACTCTTAAGCTCGGCTTGATATTGTTCCATGGCGACACGGGCGAGGTAGCGCTCAAAGAGGCGTTCATAGGTGCCCCCCATTTCGACTTTACCGGGAATCGGCGGTTTCGATGCTTTTACCAGTAACTCGATAGTGGACGCGTCGGCGGTGTCCACTTCTGCGAGGGTTCGGAGCACCTGAGAGCGAACCATGCAGTGGGTGTCCTCCACGTAGGGTGCCAGCAGGGTAGAGACTTGCGCGGCAGTTAGGTCGAAGCTCGCGAGTGAGCGAATGATCTCTCTGCGAATATTGTGATCATCGTCCTGGAGTAACTGACCGGTGAATGCTTCATCAAACTCTCCGAGACTTTCATAGGACCAGATCGCATGGGTCCGGGTGCCAATGGTGTTGCTGGCATCGGTAGCGATTTTCTTGATCTCGGGCAGAAGCGATTTGACCTGACGGTCTGCGATCTGGTGCCATGCGGCCCGTTTTTCCCAGCGGCTCGGAGCGGTGAGATGATCGATCAGTTTTTCGTCGTCGGCTTTCAGTACATTCGGTACTTTGGTCGGTTTCTGGCTGACGTGGCGAATTCTCCAAATGCGTCCGTGAGTCTTATCCCGTGACGGGTCGGAGCGGGGGACTTCGTTGTGAGACACAATCTTGTTGTACCAGTCAGCCACGTAAAGACAGCCGTCCGGCCCGAACGACAGGTTCACCGGGCGAAACCAGTCGTCTTCACATTTTAACAAATCATCGAGGTGAGTCGCAATCACTGCGCCGGTTTCGTCGCGGTCAATTTTGACAGTGTTAATCGTATTGGTAATCGGGTTGGCGAGCAGGGCGACATGCTTCCACTCGTCAGGAAAACTGCCGGATTCGTCTTCGCCGAATTCCAGTCCTGAGAGTCCAGTTCCGCCGACCCGGAATTCATGTAGTTGGGGGACCATGGGCTGGTAGGGGCGGATTTTGTCATTACCAATACCGAGATAGCCCGTCATCGGCTCCATCGGAACAATCGACATACCTTTATCATTCGCCTCGGAACCATACCATTGACCGTTGGAACGTAACTGATAGCCCCAGATGTTATTCAATCCACTGGCGACCAACTCGAGCTTTTTACCTTCGAGAGAAAAGCGCGCGATTTTGCTGTAGTTGATTTGCTGTTTTGCTCCGGACGCGACAGCGGTAACTTCACCCAGGTTCATGGCTCCATGAGAAAAATTGATCCATCCGCCCGGTGCCCGGATGAGGAGGTGAGCCATCGTATGGGAATCGATGAAACTAAAGCCGGTGAGAATGGTCGTTGGTTTCTCAAAAACTCCGTCTCTGTCGGCATCTTCGAGATAGAGCATTTCTGAGCCGTGAGCCACAAAGACGCCGTTCTTGTAGGGGAGAATACTCTGCGGCATGGTGAGTCCACCGGCGACTTGTCGGACCTGTCCCTCGACTGGTTGGGTCGGGTCGTCAATGACCACAATGCGGTCTGTTCCTTTTTCCTTTAACTGGTAGAGGTTTTTGAGCCTCACCATTTCGGGATGCTGGTGAATTTTTGAATTTGGATTCAGAAGCTGACTGCGAACCGAACGGTTTGCTGCATCACCCATTGGATCGAGTGGATACATTTCTGCGGTCTGGGTCCAGAGGCGCCCGGCGTCATCAAAGGTCAAATCGATCGGATTGATAATCCCATTCTTCTCCGAAGCGACCAACTCAATGACAAAGCCTTCAGCGAGTTTGAATGTTTTGAGTTGTTCCCCGGGAGACAAAGCCTTGGTCCGATTCGATTCCATAATCTTAATCGGATTGGCGTCTCTTTCATAGGTATACCCCGGAGAGGAAAGACTGAGGCTTAGAGCGAATAAAAATAGATAGCTGTATTTCATGATTCTACAGTGAAAGAGGTTTAGGTTCCCGGACAAAAGCGGTCGGTCTGAGGTTCGCAGAAATTTCGCGGTCAAATTCCCTGATTAATCGGGTGAGTCTTTGCACGACCTCCGGTTCGGTTTTGAGAAGGTTATTTTTTTCCGCAATGTCAGTTTCGAGATTGTATAACTGAGTCGGTCTCCGTTTGTTCCAGTGAAGTTTCCACTTACCTGACCTAACTGCCTTCAAAGTATTGGCGCTGTGATAGAAAAAGGCTTCGTGGGGGCTTTCGGCATGACGCGAAAGAACTGGCCAGATGTCTTTGCCGTCGATTACCCGGTCTGTGGGAACTTTGGCTCCGCCCAATTTCGCGAAAGTAGGGAGCAGGTCCATTGTTGTCATGATTTCGTCGTTGTCGATTCCCGCCGGGATTTTGCCAGGCCAGCGAATCACGGTCGGTTCGCGCATGCCGCCCTCGAGGGTGGTGCCTTTGTTTCCCCGCAGGATACCCGGGCTGGAGAAAATGGTGTTTTTTGGAGGACCATTATCGGAGGTAAAAATGACGAGGGTGTTTTCGTCGAGTCCGTTTGTTTTTAACGTGTCAAGGATCTGTCCAACGGACCAGTCGATCTCGGAGATCGCCTGCCGGAAAATTTTGTCTCTCGTCCGGTAGTCGATGTTGCCGTCTTCCTGTTTAAGTTTGGTCAGGGTTTCCGCAGCAACGTCTTCCATAAATGGTGGCGAGGCATGTAGCGGGGCATGGGGGATCGGGTGGGGAATGTAAAGAAAGAAAGGGGTGTCCTTGTTTTTCTCGATGAATGTTACAGCTCCTTCGGTGAAGCGTTTTGTCAGGAAGTCGGCATCCGGGTCCATTTCGATAACGGTTTCATCTTGCAGTAGAGGAAGGGGAGGGAATTTGTAGTGACTCTGTCTCGGATGGAAGGGGTGAATGTCGTGACTATAGGGAATGCCGAGAAATTCATCGAAGCCCTGTTTTGTCGGCATAAATTCAGGTTGATCGCCAAGGTGCCATTTTCCGAACATCCCGGTTTTGTACCCGGCGCTTTTTAAGACTTCGGCGATCGTAATTTCATCCGGATTCAGTCCCTTTTTATCTCCGGCAAGGAGGACGCCGAATTTTGAGCCGGTTGCCATACCGATCCGTTTGGGGTAGCAGCCGGTCATGAGAGCGGCGCGGGAAGGGGTGCACACCGGTGCTGCGACGTAGAAGCTGGTCAGACGGGAACCTTCCGCTGCCATTTGATCGATCCGGGGAGTGCTGACATGGTTGCCTCCGTAGCAACTGAGGTCTCCGTAGCCCTGGTCATCAGTAAAAATGATTACGAAGTTGGGTGGCTTCTCCGCTGCGCCTGTAACGGTTGAGAATAGAACGACTAGCAGAACTGCGAACTTTCGGATCATTTTGGGAATGTTGCTTACCTACGGGATTAATAAACTGTGACATTGAATGAGTTTGGAAGCCATGCTTCAAATCCCCATGCATATTTATTTTTGAGGTCAGTATATACAGACAAAAAAGTATGGGGATTTTAATTTAGAGTCCGGCTGGTTTCGGATAAGAACCTGAAGGAACATTCTTGTCCTTCATCTTCTTGTCGTTGCCGATGCCAGCTATTCGGGTGGTTTGTCCTTCCCTTTACCTTTTTTCTTTCGTGGCTTTTTCTTCGGAGTGACCTTCTCAAGGGCTGCTTTGATGCCGCCCAGTGATTCCCAGGTCGGTGAGCCGGGAGTCGGTGGTAATTCGATGATCGAAATCTCTTTAAATTGAACCATGACATGGCCACCGGAATGAATTTGTGGTGCGATGATTCCTTCGAGCGGTATTTCGGGATTGGTCTCTGTGTAGTCAGTCGCCTTGATTCCATTGATCCATACCTGGATCCGCGGGCCCTCGGCGAGGATGCGGTAATCGTTCCAACCAAAAGTATCGACGCCTTTTAAGAGGGCTTCCTCATCGACGGGTTTGGGGTAGATGAGACGTCGGCGATGTTCATCAAAGATTTTGCCGAACCAACCCTTGCCACAATCGATTTGGTATCCAGCCACACTGCCATTGGGCAATCGGGCGCTACGGATCTGGATGCCGCTGTTGACCTGGCCGGTTGCCAAATCCCCCGAGCATTTGATTTTTAACTTCAGATCGAAATTGGCATAGCTCTTTTCCGTGCAGATGAATTCGTTTTTTGGGAATTTCTTTTCATGAGAACCGGCCGTGATAGCGCCATCTTCAACCCGCCAAATGCCGTCGCTCGATTCCCAGCCATCCAGCGTTTTACCGTCAAAAAGGGAAACAGGTTCAGGTGTTTGAGCAGATACGAGAGTGGGGAGAATCCACATAAGAAGGAAGCTCAAAATCAAATTGTACCCTGTACTATTTGAAACGGTACAGGGTACAGTGCGGGAGTGTACCCTGTACCGTCTGGAAAGTGAATAGATGTCGGCACCGGGAAGTTGTTTCATAGAGTTGTGAAGGATTCCTGAATTTGCTGGAAGAAACGGGAATACTCCATACTCGAAATCCACCTCAGTATTCAAAGGCGGTTGATATTTGCGTGTTTTAAGGAGGCACCGGGCTGCAACTCAAGCCGTTTTGAACGGCTGTCGGTTTGTTCTCAGGAAGCGATTTGCTCTCAACCAGGCGCTCCTGTCGGGCTCTTAGAATCGCCAAGTCGCTTTGACAGTGCCCTGATGCAATTGAACGTCCTGCTGAAAGAAGCGTCCGTTGTAATCAAAGGTAAGAGAAAAGTTATTGTGGAAGTCGAATCCCATTCCGGCTCCAAATTCCATCCATCCTTCACCGGGGTCTTCACGACTGATTGTGTTCGTCACGGAGCCTCCGTTGCCTATTATATTTCCACCCTGAACAAAGGTGATCGGACTGTTTTGCAGAGTTCCACTCACGTTAGTTTCACGGTCGGTATTTTCCCGGCCATAGCCTAGTCGAAACTGAGGTAGCATCGCGCCCCAGTGGGTTTCATGTCTCCAGTTGAGTTGCCAACCCAGGGTCGTGATCAGCGATTCGTAATTTTGTTGCTCAAAGATGGTGTTGGCGCGTGCGTCGCCGCGTTCGGTGTACCCCTCGAGTTTCCCCCAGCTATAATCCGCCCGGAAAGTGGGGCCATGGGTGAAACGATCTTCCATCGGAATGTTATAGCCGAGATTCAACGTCGTCTGGTGGGCTTCCACATTGGGTCGGGCTGACACCGTAGTTCCGAGGAGGGTATTTCGGCTAATTTGAGCTTCGTAATCTCCCTGACTGTAAAGAAGGTCACCCCACAGATTGTTTCTGAAATAGGAAGCGTAACCTGATATGGCGTTGCCTTCAAGATCGACTGCTCCAAGCCCGTTGGACAGTTCATTGTCATTTTCGACGTGAGTAAAACCGAGGCCCACCGCAAGACTTGGCGTTACCACATACTCCACGCCAACGGTTCCAGCGTGGGTTCGGGACTCAACTCCTGCGTTTTGTCCGAGGGGATTGAGGTCGAACTGTCCGTAGTCGTAAGAAGCGTAGGCTTCCAGTCCATTTGAGTGGGGAAAGACTTCACCAGCCTGAACCGTTACGCGCGGGGTCAGAGGATAATGATCGTCAAAGCGGGCGTTTTCGTAATCGGCGCTTTGCGGGTTCGAAGCTCTGGCCGGTCCATTGAGATTGATCGTGCTTTGCACTTTCAGATCCCGCTCCATACGATAAAGCCGGGAAACGGAAACCTCGCGACCTCTGTTTTGATCGGGGGCTCGCGCAAAACCGCCGCCTGAACCAATCCTGCTTCGGAGTCTGAAGATACGCTTATTGAGATCGCGCAAGCCGGTGCCGTGCACCTGAGATGCGACCTGTCCGATCGCAATATTGGATGGAATCGCGCTGCTGATCAGTTGCAGAATCGCCGCATTATCGGTAACGGTGATGATTGGATCAGGATCAATGACGGCGAGTGAAACGGCTTGGAGCGACCTCGCCCCTTCATTGTCCTGACCGTAGGCCGCAAACCGATAGCTTGAGGCGAAGTCGAAAGTTGCGATATTACCGGACCCTTGGATAACGCCATCAATTAGATAGCTCCAGTCAGCACCCCCCATTCCGTCGTCTAATACTTTAATGACAGCTGCCGATCCGGTTTGAACGTTAGCTGCGTCAAGTGTCGTCACGCTCGTTCCGTCGGAAAAGGTTAATCCCTCTCTGACGGTTAAACCGATACTATACAGATTGGGATCACCTCCAAATGGATTACGATTATTGGGATTCGACGGCGTGTAAGTCGCTAAATCAGTGGTATCAGAAATCAATCCGAAAGAAAGTCTTCTAGCGCCGGCACCGAAACTTCCATCTGAATAGTTTACGCTTAATTCAAAACCCTTATCTGATTGAAACGTGTTCATCGAGTAAGTCGTTGCGCTTACTACGAAATTATTTCCTCCAGAGCGATTGAAATTAAGATTCCCGTTATCCTCCCAGAAATGGCCGCCAAACGATCGATTCGCTAATCCACCGCCTATACCGGTGTTGATCGCGAGGGTATCATTATCAAAGACGTCCTGATAGACAACGGTTTGAGCATGTAAAGCGGTAGCCAAGCTAAGGATCGCAAAAATAGACCACCTTGCGGTCAGAAGGTAACTTTTTTTAACCGAGGTGACTGGGAATAGAATTCCTTTTTTCATCGTGATGAGTGGGAAGGGTGTGTGTGTTTCGAGCCTCCATGATAGAAGGGTAAGGCGGGTTGTATATGACAGAGCGTGTACTTTTTTATGTCATTTCGGATAGAAGTTAAGGATGTATTAACTATTAATAATTGTAAGTTATTTGGGCGGTGAGAAGCCATGAATGAGTATGGCAGAGGGGAGGCGCTTCGAAGGTGCCCTGATGCGATTTAACGTCCGGTTTAAGAAGAGCGTGGCAGAAGCGTCGAAAGCTTCTGTAACAGGAGGAAGGGGCTATGCCTGCTCTATTTCTTCACCGCCTGAATATAACAAATCCGATCCATTTTTGTGTCATTGCACAAAAAATTAGCTACAAGCTTCAATTTTCACCTTTTGTTTATTACTGCAGATTCGCGGTAGGCGTTTGGGCTTAACCCGGTTGCAGCAGTGAACGCCCGGGTAAACGAAAATCTGTCCGAATACCCGGTTCTTTCCGCAATTTGTTCGATGCGGATACTTGTTGTCGCGAGAAGGTCCCGTGCCAGTCGATTTCTCTCCTCCCGGAGATAGGCTGCCGGAGTCATCCCAATCGTTTCCCGGGTCAATTCACGAAGGCGAACGGTTGACATCCCGAGAGCGGCCGCAATATCTTCGATTGAGATGTGTTCGCTGAGGTGCTGCGAAATATAGTTCCGGAATTTGATCGTTTCATCTTTCTCAAATTCATCGCAAAGACTGGGTGTCAGAAGCTCTATCAATGCGCGAACCGTTAACGGCAGCGGAACCTCGGAATTCTCCTCCAACAGGTTTTCCAACAGCGATAAGGCGACTGTAGGTACCGGAAACACATTGATTGAATCGTCGGGGTACTCAGGAAAAGCCGGTACCGAATCTAGGGTGACGACTAGCAGCTTTCCAGTCCCATTTATTTTGAGTTGGTGAGGATGGTGCCGCAGAACCGAAAAGTGTAGGGGCGGTATCGAAAAAGCAGGGAATTCTCTTTTTTTCTTCCCCTGGTCATTGGCCGGTTTTGAAAAATGAATAACTTCGCCTTCGAGGTTTACCCAAATCGCTGGTAGTGAACTCTCTGAGTCACAGGGTGAAGCGTCGAAACCTTTCGCTGAAACCAGTTGCCAGGCCACCGGGAAAATTCGGTAGCCAGGTAAGGCTTTTTGAGAATTGTCTTTTTCTTTCCTCAACTTGTTCATAGTTTCGTGTTTAAAAGCGGATAATGCCATGGCTCAAAGCCACATTTCGATTCAATGCCTCCAAGCCAATAGAAAGGGGCAGCGATCAGCGGATTTATTCCGTGTAGATTCACAAACTGTTAAATGTTGGGTCTTTCTAGCTGATTTCTGCAATGTGTGTCTTTCCAACGCCATTAAAGGATTCGTCTTCAATACCAAATTTCTGAGCCAGGGTTAAATGCAGGTTGGCGAGGGGTTGGCTGGCTACCTTGACATGCTGGCCGGTTTTTATGGATCCCTGTCCATTACCGGCGAGGAGAATCGGGAGATTGTTTTTCTTGTGCCCGTTGCCATCTTTCATCCCCGAGCCGTATAGAACAATGGAGTTGTCGAGTAGACTACCGTTGCCTTCGTCGATCGCTTTGAGCCGGTTAAGGAAGTAGGCAAGGCGCTCGACGAACCAGGTGCTGACTTTTGTATATTCTTTCACCTTTGCCGGAATGTTCTTGTGATGGGACATACCGTGGTGATCGCCGGAAACCCCGTCCAGAAAACTGAAATTCTGTCGACTGAAACCGTGAGCGGTCATCAAGGTTGCGACGCGGGTGTTATCGGTCCAAAGAGCCAAAACGATGAGATCCATCATCAGGTTGATATGCTCATTCAAATCAACGGGCAGGCCGGGTTCGGGGCGAACGATATCTCCGGGAGCCGGGCTGGTGGGTGGGGTCCACGATTTTTCGACAGGGGCAATGGTTCGGTCCATTTGTCTCTCGACGGAGCGGACGCTCTCGAGATAGTCATCAATCTTGTGCTTGTCGAGATTGCTGGCCTTTCGGCGTAGAGTTTTGGCGTCCTCCAAAACCAGATCGATGACACTTTTACGGATTTCTGCGTTCCGAATCGCTTCAGGTCCGCTCGTTATTTTGAACATCCGGTCGAAAGCAACTCTTGGGCTGATCTCGGGCGATATTCGAGTGGTCGCGGAACTCCAGGATACGGTGGAAGCTAAAGAAATGGCCCGTCCTCCGGCGGATCCCTGTCTGGGGGCTTCGGTTCCGAGAACCAGCGAGGGAAACTTGGTGTCTCCTCCGATTTTTTCAGCGACTTGTTGGTCGAGGGACGGGGCGTTTTTGCCCTGTCGGCTCAAAGATACTCCGGTGAGGAAGGAGCCGGTCATGGTGACATGCCCGCCACTGGCTTGATTGTTGAGACCGGAAATAACCACTATATCATCGCGTAAACTTTCGAGCGGTTTCAATATAGGAGAAAACCTGAAGTTGGTTCCGACGCCATCGACGTCCCATGCTCCCGGTGCAACGCCATTGGGTTGGAAAATCGAGACGAGCCGTTTCGGGGCTCCTGATGACTCTACGCTCGCGCCCATGATTTCCAGCTGAGGTAGAGCGAGTGAGGCACCGATGCCGCGCAGCAGTGTGCGTCGCGAAATTTGCCATTTTCTTTGCATAATCAATAGTCAGAGGGTGAATTGTTTTGGTGGTGGAACGGATAGCTCAATACAATTTCCTCGAGCAGAGTGATGGCTCGATTTTCGTTGGCTTCCAGCGCTGCGAGTATTTCCAAAACCGGGCCTTCATCGAAGGTTTTCAGTTCGCGACCGAGAGCAAAGGCCAGCATGCGCTCGGAAATATTCCGGAGGAATGCCTCTTTGCGTTCCGCTTTGAGCCAGCGTTTCAGCTCGTCAACGCCGGTAAAGGTAAAACCATCCAACTCGCCTTTATTGTCGATTGGTTTGCCTTTGTGTTTGGTACGAAATTGACCGATCCCGTTAAAATTCTCCATCCCGAATCCGATGGGGTCGATTTTGTCATGGCAGTTTTTGCATCCCTCTTTGTCCCGGTGGATTTCCAATTCTTCCCGTAAGGTTTTGCCGGTATGACCTGCGTTCGCCGGTAGTTGCCCCGCATCGGCCGGGGGTTCGGGAATATGTTCACCTAACAGCGTTTCGAGCACCCATTTTCCACGCAGCACCGGACTGGTGCGGGTTGAGCTGGAGGTTGCCGTCAAGATGCTGGCCATGCCGAGTAAACCTCCCCGGTTGGGTCGGTCGGTTAGTCGCACGGGTCGCATTTCCGGGCCTATAACTCCTTCCACGCGGTATAGTTTGGCAAGTGGTTCATTGAGAAATGTCGCTTTGGTATCGAGCAGGGCCAGCAGGCTGTGATCGGATTTTACCAAATGTTCGAAAGTCAATATGGTCTCCTGTTTCATTGCATTGGCGAGGGTGTTGCTAAATGCGGGGAAGACTTTTTTATCAGGTATCAGATCAATCCCTACTGACGCAAATCCCAACCACTGTCCGAGGAATTCGGTAGTGAAACTGCGGGATTTTGGATCGGAAATCATCCTTCGAACCTGAGCCCGGAGGATTTCGGGGTCTTTCAGTTTGCCGTTATTTGCGAGACTGAAAAGTTCCCGGTCGGGCATTGAATGCCACAGAAAATAGGAAAGTCGTGAGGCGATTTGAAACTGATCGAGTTCGAACTCGCCCTCGATATTTTCGGTGGGAGCAAATTCATGACGAAAGAGAAACTTTGGGGAGACCAGAACCGCCGTCAGAGCCATTTTTATTGACTGGCCGTAGTTCATACCGCTTTCGGTGGCTTTTCGATAAATAGAGAAATAGCGGCTCAAAACTTCATTTTCAACCGGTCTGCGAAATGCTCTCTGGGTAAAAGTATAGATGGTTTGGGAGGCCGCCTTATCCGGAGGCAAAACTGACGACGGAGATAAAATAATACTCTGTTTTGGAGTGGTATTACCGATTGGCCCGGTGACGGCCATCCAGTCCACTGCCATGGCTCCCAAAAAGACGCCGCGCTTAAGCCTTTTTCGAACGTTAGGCGGCAATGCCGAGTTTTCTTTATTCCACGCAACCTGGTGGGTGCCTTTTGTCACAAAGCAGGTCAACCTTCCTGGTTCGGTACTGTTGCCTTCGATAACGATGTCGCCTTTCACTTCATCATTGATGCGGAGCCTTACCCCTGCAATGGGGCCGTCGGTTGAAAGCCCCTGGATGACAAAGGTGTATTCCCCATCAGCGGGGAATTCGATCACATCGTAAAGGGTGGTCTGAGGAATCGTTAACCGTCGTCCCGTGAAGTTACTGTATTGACCAGGTTGGGCCGCACTGGACATATCCTCCGCTTCCCGTTTGATTTTTATCGGCTTTATATCCGCATCCGCTATGGTATTGACCGCTTCTTCTGCTGCCGCAAAATATTTTTCCATCGCCGCCGGGGTGATAAACAGATTTTCCCGATCGGTAGTAAAACCGCTCTGGCCTTCACCATCAGCCGAAAATGAGGCGACGGCTGAGAGGTCGACTCCTAAGAGGTCCCGGATCGTGTTTTGATATTCGACATTGGTCAGTCGGGGGATCGTGACGTGGCCCGCATCGCGAATCGCAGACCAGTCGATGTCATTGAGCTTTTTGTGGAGCCACTCGACCATAAGATGCCTTTCTTCTTTGCTTGGGAGCGGCTCTTTTGTCGGCATCTCTTCGGTCTCAATTTGTTCAAGGATGTTGAGCCAGAGCTTTCGTTCGGCCATCAGCGATTCAGCTGTGGCGAAGGGTAACATATCGACACTGCCTTTCACTTTATCCTCACCATGACAACTGTGGCAGTAGGTTTCGAGGAGTGGTAGAATATGGTCCTGATAGGTGGCGACGTCCGCGGAGACGAGTTGGAAATGTAGTGGCTTAACCGGGGCGTCTTCCGTCTTCGGTTCTAGAGAGATCTCCGCTACCGTAGGCGAGGGGGCCGGATCGTTCGGGACGGGGCCGACCGTCGGTTGTAATGATGGTTTTGTTACGAGGGCGGTCTCTTCGATTAAATCGGCAATATCGGGTCTCTTTTTAACCCCGGGGATAGCCGAAGTTTTGACGCCGATAAAGACCAGCCCCGCAAGAACCACCAGTGCGGTAACTAAAATCGTTCCTTTGTGACTTCGCTTTGCTTTTGGTGGGGGAGAGGGCGCGCCGGGTGGCGTTTCGTGAATGGGGTAGTCGGCAACCCAGGGGACGTGGGTAACGGGCGGTTGACCGGCCGGCGGGGATGTTTCGATCGCTTCCGGTTGATGGGGAGAGGCTGGGGGAACGGGGACCTCCGGAATTGGATTAGTCGCGGGAAGACTTGCCGCTCCGGTTCCTTGAGAAATGGCTCTGAGTATTTTCTTTCTCGCACCAACCGGGATACCCAGTGATGCCAACTCAGTATCACTGATATCGCCGAGGATCTCGACCTCGTCGATTCCATGCGCAGCAAAGGTAGCGGCGTATTTGCCTAGCCCCTGTCGCTCCAGCCACTCATTGAAGTCCATAGTTCAAATTTGCTTAAATGCGGACATTGATTCCACATTTAGATAAAAAAGGTTCCTGAATAAAGAACTGGCCTCGTTACTTGAGTTCCACCTCTTTCACTTCACCGCCGACGACCTTCGCGAATTTTTGGTATTGAGCCTTGGTTTGCCATCGGCCTCCCACCGGATTCCAAAATACGACTTTGGCCTGTTTTCTTCTGCAGAGCAGTTCGAGTTCACTCATGTATTTCGCGTCTACGGCATTGTCGAAATCGGAAAATATAAAAATGGTTCCGGGGGCCCCGTCTTGTTTTAGCATCAGTTCCAGTGCTGTTCCCAGACTTTGGCCGGGGCCTTGTATCGAATCGCAGCGCTCCAATCGATACAAGGCTTTATTCATTGCGTCAGCTATAGCGGTTTTCTTATATTTTGTTGAATTATCTTTAACTAACCCCAAAACGGTTCGGTTGGATCGGTAGGGAATCAATTGGGTTGCTTTTCTTCGGGGAAAACCGCCATTGAAGACCGCAACAACCTGCGAGGTTTTGAAGCTTTTGTTGATCTCATTGACCACTCCGGGAACCACCTTGTACATCGAAGCGGTAACATCGAAAATTACCGCCAGTTCTCCAGTCGTGGAGATACCGAAAAATGAGCCGCCGTTCCCCGCGCCTTCGCCGAGGCCATCTCCCACGCCAAATGCTCCGGAGCCAAGATCTCCTTCGCCCATGCCGAGAGGTCCCGTGCTGGTCCGGGTCACGTCGGGAGCGGTGAATTGCGCGGCGGCGTTCGCTTTCATCATCATCGCCATGGGGGCGGCGGCTGCTGATGCGGCAGATGGCGCCTGTTTCATCTGTTTTGAGACCGTCTTCTTTTTCATCTCCTGCTGCGGATTAGTTGAGGGCGGGGCAATGGATGCGATGATTTCCGGTTCGTCCTTCGACGCCGCAAAAATGGTCAGCGTGGTGGCGATCACGATGATGACAACGTGAACTCCAACGGCGATGAGGATGGCAGTTGCTTTGCTGCTCTTTTTGCCTTTTGGCTGAACGCGTAATGAAGCGACAGGGGCTGCGGGGTGGAATCCGCCGGTAGGTGCTGCCGCGGAAGTCGGTGGGGCTGATGCTATCTGGGGCGGTTGGGTAAGGGAGGGGGCTTCGACAGGAGGACCTGCGGGTTGAGGAACCACTTCTTGATAAGAGGGCTCCGCAGGCGGGGCGTCGACCCTCTCAGGCCCGGGTAGATATTCGTTTGGTGCAGGTGCAGGTGCAGGTGCAGGTGCAGGTGCAGGTGCGATTTGTTCTGGCGCCAGTGCGGGAGTCGATGGTTGAGCTTCACCGGACAGGGCGCGTTTCACTTTCTTTCGCGCTCCCAGGGGAACACCAAGCGACTCCAATTCCGCATCACTTAAGTGGGCGAGAATCTCGACTTCGTCGATTTCGTTCTCAGCAAATACATCCGCGTATTTGCTAAGTCCTTGAATCTCCAGCCATTCGTTAAAGTCCATAGTTACTTTGGTTTATTCGCGGCTTTCCCGCCTTTCGGGGCACCTTTGGTATTGCCTTTACGCGGGACTTTAGCTTTTCCCTTAGTTTTGCTTTTGCCCGGGGCATTCGCGTCGGGTTTTTCGGGCCTCTTCGGTTCCGCTGCCGTTTCGCTTTCGGCCGCGGCGGGTTTCTCCTTGGGTTTCGCTTTGATCTCGGGCAAGTCCAGTTTTCTTTCTAACAGTTCAACGGCTTTTGCGGGGGCTCCGTCCCAGAGACTTCCCTTGTTATAGACTTTCGCATAGGTATGAACCAGCGAATGCAATTCGGTTTCCCGGTCGGGGTTGTTCTGATTGATAAGCAAAAGGATCGCATTTTGCAGGGCCCGTTTTGCGAGGAGACGCGAGCCTCCAAAATCGACCGTAAAGGCGGTTCCGTAGGCGATGATCGCTTCGTTCGTTTTACCGGTTTTTTCCAAAGCAATCGCTTTGATGAAACCAAGGTCGTTGCGATCCGGCGCAATCGGATTGGCAGAGATGGATTCCGCTTTCTGGAGCGCTTCATTCCACTTGCCTTTTCCGAGTTCCGCCCACGCCTCGACCACCTCCATCCGGGCACGATACGCTTTGGGAAGGGATCCGCCTTGAAGTTTGGCGGCGGTTTCGACGATCGCTTTTGCATTGCCGGTTTCGCGGTAGCATTCGATCAGTCGCAACCGGGCCAGGGATGCGTAGTTGCCGGGCGTCGGATGGAAGTGGGCATAGGCATTATTTGCTATGCTGGAAAAGGCGGCGATAGCCTTAGTGTAGTCGCCTTGGTAATAGTCGTTATTGGCCTCCTCCCACAAATCCGGTTCGGCAAAGTCGACGTAGGCAATTTCGTCATGAGGCATAAACTCAGGATTCGGGGCGCCCCGCCCGGTCCACATGATGCCGTTGTTATTGGCGGTACGAATCTGGACACTCCGAACCAGGCCGTCGTTCCGGTGAACGGTGGCTGTGACAGGTTGTTGAGCATGAATCGTCGAGAGGACAAGGAGCAGAGAGAGAATGATTACACAGGCCTGTCCCGAAAGCGATTTTTCCGGTATTCGAAGCGTGGTACCGGGTGCCGTTTTGGACCGTACCCTGTTCACTCTCAAACGGTACAGGGTACCGTTTGGCTTCTTTCTACCGAAATCACTGTTTTTAAGTGCGATCATTTCCCAGCTTCCTTTGTTGGGGGGACATATTCTGCGCGCCACTTGGTGAACAATTGGAGAGCCTTTTTCTTATTGGGGTGCTCGATTTTTTGCATTCGAGTCAACATATCCTTCAGGATGAGCAGTGCCTTTAAATCCTCTCCTTTTCCTTTCATGATCAGGGCTGATCTCAGGTAGGCCAGAGTGGAAAACTCAACGTACCCGGGGAAGGCATTGTAGGTGTTGATATAGACCACGAGCGCTTCGTCGGTTTGTCCCAGTTTATCGAGACAAAGCCCGTAGTTGTAGTTTGCTTCTGCGGAAAATTTGTTCCAGGCATTGTTTTCCATGTAGGCTTCCCAGAGAGGCAGGGCCTCCTCGTATTTGCCATCTTCGGTCAACAGACGGGCCACTCCAACGTTCGCGTTTTCTGCCAGTTCAGCATTTCCGAATTCGTTGAGGACGCGGTTGAAATTCATCATCGCCCGGGAACGGTCTTCGGGAAGTGCTGATTTGGCGTCGATTTGAGCGCGGTCGAGCAGGGCGAGATCAAAGTCCTCGCTTCCCTCCCGGTTTTCCAATATGTAATCGTAAAGTGGCGCGGCATCGGCCGGTTTGTTTCGGGTTTCGCTGTGCCAGCGGGCGAGACGGACAATGATATAGTTGGAGTGCTCTGATGGATCGAAGTTGTTGTTCAATTGATAAAAGATCGTTTGAATCGCTTCTTGGTTGTCACCTTCGGCATCTTCGAGAACCTGAATCTTTCCGATTTTTGCCCAGGCTTGCAGAGCCGCGCTTGATTTGGTGGAAAGACTTAATTCTTCGAGACGGTCGGGAGCATTGTCGGGATCGTTTTCTTTGATGAAATCAAGGTAGGTGCCAAATAGCTCAGCGAGTTGACTTCCGGCGGCATCCCCTCCGGATTTATACAACAAGGCTTCCAATTTCTGAGATGCCTCATCGACCCGGTTTAACGCGACCAGTGTTTCCAAAGATCCAATTAGCAAATCGACCGCGTAGACCGAGTCGGGGTGTTCTTTTTCAAATCGATCGATCCATTGGCCTGCTTCTTCCCAGCGTTCGAGACCCGCAAGGTTCACCATCATCTGCCACATGGCATAGGCTGAAATTTCTTCCTGACCGGCAAAATTCTTCGAAGTGGTGATGGCCTGGTTCAGAGCCGGGCTGATTTCCGTGTCGAAATCGGCTTCTTCCATGCTGTTGATGTCGGCCCGCAAATTCCAGCCTCCGGGACCTTCCGGGGCATCCGGGTAATCGTTGTGAAGGCGATCGATGAGAGTTAGCGCGGTTTCATTGTCCTCCATCATGTATTTGGCCATGCCGTTTTGATAAAGCACACTTGAGGTCATCGCCGATTGTGGAAACTCGTCCAGAAACTGATCGAAAATCGACGTAGCGGCAGGCCAATCAGATTTTCTCGTTTTAACCGACCCGAGGAAAAACATGGCCGGCTCTTTCCTTTGGGCCGGGTCATAGGTGCCCAGATACTTAGTCAACTCGGTCTCAGCTTCGTCGATATTTCCGAGCTGAAAAGCGCTCGCTCCGACCACAAAATCGGGGATCTCCCGCATCTCCGAACCCGGTTCCATATCTTTGCGAACCTCTTTGGAAATTTCGTAGGCTTTTTGATAGTTGCCCTGAATGAAGATCATTTCGACGAGTACCCGGACCACCGCCGGTTTCAATTGGTGATTGGGAAATTCATCGAGAAAGGTCATGCCGTATTCGTAGGCGGTTTTCCAATCGTTGATTTGCACCGCCGAAAATATAGCATTGTGGAGAAACTCGGGCCGTCCTTCATGGCTTTTCGGGGCAAAATCAGAGAGGCCTTTGTAGATAGAAAAACTGGCGGAGTAGTTTTTTAACTGGTAGTGGGCAATGCCAAGTCCGGCCTGCATCGACCAAAAGGTGTCCCTGATTGCATTGCGTGTTTTGGTGGCTTCCGCAATTTCTTCGTCTAAAAGAGGGATGATCTCGGGGCGCCGATCCGACTTCTTGCGGGCCTCATATCGTTCGATCTTATCGTCGAGTTCGGCGATCGCCTGCCCGGGGTGTGCAATCATGCGGTACCAACTCAGAGCCAATAAAGGATCGTTCTTTTTCGCTGCATCATTTGCGAGGAAGAAGAAGTCGGGGTTTCGTTTGGCTCGCTCTTCGATTGGAGTGCTGAGCGGGATATAGCGGTATTGGTCGAGAAATTCGCGGGCCAGATCCGGGCTCACCTCGGGTGTCCAGTCGTTGGCGAGGATTTGGAATACGACCAGTTTAATGGGGAGGGGAAAGCGTTCGGCATCGAGCGCGCGGATGATGTAGTTATAACCTTCATCCGTTGCTCCGGTTTTTAACATGCACCGGCCCATATTAACCGCTGCATAGAGTTTCCAGTTAAAGTTAAGGCGGTTAGCGACGTCGATTGTCAGCGCTTTCTCGTAGAGCAACTTGGCGTTGGTGTAGTTTTCGAGGACCATTTGGCAGTTGCCCCACTGCACCAGAGCATGCATCCGGTAGGTGTTGGGACGTATGCCGTGAGCGTCGTCTGTTTTTTGATGAAGAGCAGCGCCCTCTCCATCGGGCCGACCAGTTCCCCCACAGCTCGGGCAGGTAATCTTACCATCATCGCCATCAGATTTGCCGCCCCCTTTGGGGGTGATTCGCCCAAACCCAATGCATTCTTTGCAACGCCGCTCTCTGATGACTCCGCCCGGACCGACCGTAGCTCCTGTTGATTCGATAAAGGGTTTGTCGAAAGCGCAGTTGTAGCAAATTTCAAAATCTGAAGACGCCGCCTCATAATCGTCCTTGGCAATCATGCAAAGACCGCGCAAATAATACCAGTGACCGTGGACGGGGCCGAAAATCTTTTTTCCCTCTTCAAGCCCGTATTCTTTGATGACTTTGTTGCAAAGAATAAGGGCTTTTTCGTGCTCCTTGTTTCCAATCGCGGTGACCGTTTTGTTATACGTCTCCACGATGTTCTCGGCATTCCCGATTGAGGTGAAAAACAGCAGAACAAACGCAGCGTAACCTACATGGCAAAGGCGACAAATTTGAGATGTGGGAAGGACTGGCATTGTTTCCGGTTAATTCGCCAAGGTGATATTTCTGATATCTGCTTTGGCGCAGGCGTTTAATACATCGACAAACCGCTGCCCTTTGCCTTCATCGTCACAATCGATGATGATCTGGGGTTCGGCCTGGGCCAATGCCGTGCTGGCGGCGTAGCGTTTTAGTCGATCGGTAAGCACCGGCACGGTTCGATCATTCACATCGCTGTCCGCCGCTTCGCCATTAACGTAGATTACGCCGGCCGGATCGATTTTGACCACGGTTTGTTTGATTTTGACTTTCTTACTGTCGGCTTCAGAAATACCGGGCAAGGTCAGGCTGAGGTCTGCCTCGTTCTTTTGCAGTGTGGTTGTGACAATAAAATAGATCAGCAGCAGGAAGGCCACATCGATCATCGGTGAGATGTCGGCATCGGGAGCGGGCTGGTTCGCAAATGGATCGCTTTTTTTAGGCATGAAACTAAAAGGTTACTGGACAACGTGAGTTGAGAAAATGACGGTGGGAACACCACCGGCAGCAGACGCCCGGCTCGCGGTTTTGATATGTTTGTAGGGCACGCGGGCATCGGCGCGGAGATGGAGGCGCGTCTTGGGATTTTTTGCCTTGGCCTGGGACATCAATTGGGTGAGTTCGGATTCGCTAAGAACTCGCTTTTTGGTGTCAACGATGGTGCCATCCTGCAGCACGTTCATCACAATGCGGCCTTCGATTAATTCAGGAACTTTGGCGTCACTGGCCACCGGGACTACCACCCGTTTATCCTTTTCATAGGTAATCATATTCGCCGTGACCATAAAAAAGATCAGCAGCAAAAAGACGAGGTCGATCATGGGAGAGAGGTCGGCTTTTAACTCCTCACCTTCGAATATATCCTTCTTTTTTGCCATATTACCTTTTGGTATCGACTACTGTTGATGCTGCTGCTGTTTATAGGCGGCCAGGGCATTGTTCAATGTCTCGATGATCTCTTCCACGGCATCATCGGTGATGGAAACGAGCGACTGTAATTTGTCGCGCATGAAGAAGTAGGCAAAGATCGCGGGCAGCGCCACGACCAGACCGCCAGCTGTGGTGACCAGGGCCATCGAAATATCGTCGGCGAAGACGGAGGGATCACCTCCTCCTGAATTACTCAAGCTGCCGAAAGCGAGAATCATCCCGGTCACGGTTCCTAACAGACCCAGCATGGGGGCGGCCTGCGCAATCACCGAGAAGTAATTGATGGTTCGGGCGCGGGACCGATTGAATCGAATTGAAGCGGCCCCCAGCAGCTCTTCGAATTTTTCGGTTTCCAATGCATCGTAGCCTTTGCTGGAAATGTGATTGATCCCTGCGGTCATCACTGCAGACAGGCAATTGTCGGTGGGGTCCAGTTTTTGACTGGCGGCCTCCAAATCGATTCTCTCCATGTCCGCTTTTAGTCCGGCCACCAAATCATCGGGTGCAAAATTTGGTTTGCGCAGATCAATGAGTCCGTAAACGACTAACCCAATCACCGCGAAAGAGAGCGCACCAAGAACAATCATGGTCGGACCTCCGGCCTTAATCATCGACCAGAGGTTAATCGAGCCTTTGGAAGCGGTGCCCGGCGTTTCCTCAGATGAAGCGGGGGCTGAAGTTTCTTCAAGACCCGGAATATCAAGGTCCTGTGCGTGCAGGCTGCCTGAAGTCCCGGCGATGAAAAATACAGATAGAATCAACCCTTTAATTAAATATCTCATTTGGTTTGTGAATTACGAATTGCGAAAGTTTTGCGGATATAAAAGTCTGTAGCGTATCTCAAACGGTTTTTCGATGCCATCGCCGGAAATGGGTATAAGCAAGTGGGAGGGAACGCTTTGCTGGGTCTGTTCTAGCTGATTGCCCTCAGAATAACCATGCTCTAAATCCACATTTGTATTTAGCAGGTGATCTGATTACAGTTGAATAAAATATAAAAACCGTAATAACTGGAATTAAAGCTTATTTCCTTTGGCAGGTTTGCCCTTGTTTTTAGTTTTAGGGGGCGTTTGGGCTTTAGGGACCGAAGGTGCCTCGGTAAAACCTTTCGGACTCAATG
Organism: Verrucomicrobiales bacterium; assembly: GCA_029213005.1. Taxonomy (GTDB): domain Bacteria; phylum Verrucomicrobiota; class Verrucomicrobiia; order Verrucomicrobiales; family DEV007; genus Arctic95D-9. The sequence continues at coordinate 8,447 of JARGPI010000010.1, read as the reverse complement.
TTCCGCTCGGTAAACCGGTCGCAATTATCTCCGGGACGATGGAGGTGCTGGAATATTTTTTTGCGAAGCGATCGGACTCCACCATGGTTTGAGGGACCTCTAATTGGAAGGGCAGCCAATTGCTTCCGGAATTCCACGCTTTTTCGTTTCTGCTGTAAGCACCACGGTAACTCCCCAGCGAGGTGACACCCTGAGCAATCAATTCCTCAGTCGGGGGAACTCCGTTTTCAATGACTTCGGGAGGCGGGACCAAATTGAGTTTGGCAAGGTTGGTTTTGTTGAAGACTTTGGGACCGGTCAAATTTCCCTGAATCGAGCCTCTGTCATTGATCGGTAAGCTTTTCCTTTTGGCCCTCGCGGGGTGAAGAGTTCCCTCAGTGGCTGATTTTGAAAAAGGTCCCACCTCACTGGGCCCGACGCCATCGGCAAATTTCTCCACCAGGTTGTTGAGTACGTTCCAATCGGTGATCGGCGGGAAAGTGGTGTCATTACTAACCATTGCCGGGTTGGAGCCTTTCTTTTTCTCGACGACATTTCTGATCAGGTCGCAGGTTTCGCGGTTCCGGGCTGAAGTGTTGTTGTAGACGTTGAATTTCCCGTAGCCTTCGATGCTCATGCCCCGTTTCGATGACCAGAAAACATTGTGATGCACCGAGAATTCCTCTCCGGCTTGATCGAGGCGAACGCCGTTACCCTTGACGTTGTGAACCCAGTTGTGGTGAAACTCGGTGTAGTGCTGAGTCATGTTCGGGAAATAGACGCCCGAAACGTCGCTGTTGAAAATCCCCGCATTAAATATGTTGTTGTAGGAAACCTGGGGATTGGTTGAGGAGACATATTCCTTGCTGAACCCGATCCTGATTGCATCTGAGCAATTATTAAACAGAGTGTTACGGGTGATGATGAAGCGCCCTCTGGCGGAAAGGAAAAGTGCGGTGCTTTCGAAGTTGGCATGGCGGTTGTTTTCCGCGAACACACAATCTCCCACCGCGACGTCCGTTCCACTCAAATGCAGGGCTGTGTTATGCGCTCCGGCAAATAGACATTGGGTAAAGGTAATTCCGTTTCCGTTCACCAGGATGGGTTTCGAGTTTCTTTTCCCGCTTAACCGGTCAGTGAATAGAAGTTCCGCTCCGATGTATGTGAAGTAGCTGTTATTGAAGCTGATATTCTTATTGGCCAGATTGCCGAGTTTTACTGAGGTGGCAAAGAAATCAATGCCTTTGATCGACACATCTGAAATCGCTTCGGTTTCGTGGACTGAATAGTCGTTTGTTTTAATCAGGAAGTCAGAGGGGTTCGGGGCCTCGTCTCCTGAGGAGTAGACGTAGAGCAGGTTATCTTTCGCAAACCATTCACCATCCGTGTCTAGTAAATCGAGCGCTCCGGCGAGGAAGAACATTCCCCGGACCGATTTTTTGTTGCCGGTGAATTCCCGGGGGGCTCCGTGTTTCCCGTCTTCACCGGTAAACAGACGGTTGTAGAAATTGGTGTCATCCCACTTCAGCGTAGTTCCGTCGAATGACTCGATGGCGCGGCTGTAACAGCTGTTTCCTTTTGAATACCGGAGAAAGCAATAACCACCGGTTAAGTCGAGATCCTTAATATTGCTGAAACCACCATATTTGAGTTGCCCCGGACTGGCAGCGCCGTTGAGCCATTTCTTTGGTCGAATCCAGTTTTCCGACCATTTCAGATTTGGCCACCGTGCCCAGCTCATCGGCTCGTTTTGATAGAAGAGTTGTTTGGGTTCTTTGCTAACTTCTATCTTGTAGATATTTTCCGCATGTTTTTGAAAGCTTCCCTGTAAGACTTCCGCACCGCTGAAGATCGCTTTTCGTGGGTTTTCAGCAGCTATAGTGATTCCATCCTTGAGTTTAAGGATACCGGTATAGGTCCCGTCTTTTACGATGAGAGTATCGCCAGGCTGCATCTGGTCCACGGCGTGCTGCACGACTTGAAACGGGGCATCATCGGAAGTTCCGGGGTTGGCATCGTCGCCCGATGGCGATACGTAAAAGGTGGTAGCGGAGGAAGTGCCGCTGCTAACCATTGCGATCGCCGCCGTTAGGAGAAAGAGATTTCGCATAGTGTTTTTGTATCAGTTCGAATGTTGATCAACAAATTCTTCACGGGTCAGCTGACCGTCGTTATTCCTGTCAAAGCGGTTGAAACGGCTTTCAATATTTTCCTGGCCTTTTAATCCAGCCTGGTATTCTTCAAGGGTGAGGATCTTGTCTTTGTTGGTATCCCAGCGGGCGTAGGCATTGGCTCGCATCCCGGGCGTTACGACCGCTGCTTTTCCGGCGGGCTTCTTTTTGACGGGTGCCTTTTTAATCGCTTGTTTGCTCAGGCAATCTGACTTGGGTTTTACCGGGAGCGTTGCTTTCCAGTCGCGCGCCATTTTGGACAGTCGAGCAACGGTTTCGGGATTTTCCGCAGCAGCATTGGTCGACTCTTCCCGGTCTTTAATCATATGGTACAACTCGGTGCGTTTCCCGTCGGTCGTCATGGCCAGTTTCCAATCGCCATCGCGAACCGCGAGACGTGGCCAGTAATCGGGGACTTTTTTTGTGCCTCGCCATTCCCAGAAAATGGGACGCGTCCGGGTGACCGTTTTGCCATTGAAGGCAGAGAGCAGGTTTTCGCCATCGCTATGGTAGTCGTCAGGTAGCGTCACTCCGGCGGCTGCACACAGAGTCGGGAGCAGGTCCACAGCGGTGAGTACCGTGGTGTCGTTTTTTGAGCCTGGAGGCGTTTTTCCGGGCCAGCGCACGATAAAGGGCACGCGAACGCCTCCTTCGAACAGACTGCGCTTGAGCCCGCGAAGTCCGCCTGTGTCGCCGATACTGTAGTAGGTGTCATAGCCGGTGACTTGTGCATCTTTGTCCGTTTTCATTGCCCTGGGTTTGGCGGCAGCCCACTCCGGGCCGTTGTCGCTTGAGAACATGACGATGGTGTTCTCCTCAAGCCCTTCCTCTTTCAGGGTGTCGAGGATTATGCCGACATCGTTGTCGCCATCGGTGATCACAGCGGAGTAGATTTGTTTCCGTTTATCGAGGTGCTTCCAGCGTTCCATCGATTCAGGTGTGGGTACATGCGGAGTGTGACTTTCGTGGATCCATACATTGATAAAAAATGGATTGTCTTTGTTCGCCTTAATGAAGGCTGCCGTGTTCGGAGCGGTTTCGTGCAGCCCCGCTGACTTTTCCCAGCCGTGACCGCCATTGAAAACGGCTGACTCATCATAGCCGTATGCTTCGGGTAGGGGAGCTCCCTCTGTTTCAGCATTGGTGAGATGCCATTTACCGAAATGGGCGGTGCGGTAACCGGAGTCTTTGAGGAAACGCGGTAGGGTAGGGGCTTCCGAGTCAAGCCAGTCGGGCATGTTCCGGGCGCGATTGGACTGGGGCGAAGCAAAGTGCTGGTGCACCGAAAAACGGGCGGGGTATTGGCCGGTCAGCGCCGCTGCCCGACTCGGGGAGCAGACCGGATTGAGCACGTTGAACTGTAGGAAATCGGTGCCCTCGCTGGCGAGTCGATCAATGTTTGGCGTCTCCAACCACTCATGTCCGTGACAGGACAGGTCACCCCAGCCCCAATCATCGGCAAAGATGAAAATGATGTTAGGTCTGTTTTTGTCCGCCGCCGTTAGTCCGGACAGTGACGATAACAGCAGCCCGGTGATGAGGGTGATGAAGAGTTTCATATTGCGATAGTTTATAAACCTAACTGGAGACGAGTTGGTCCCGGTTTTACTTCGTCTGATGGTACGGAGAGGGCTCCTTCCATTCCATCGCCAAAAAAGGGTATTTGAAAGAGGGGAGCGGTTTACTGAGAGCTCTCTTTCAATCGTGAAATTGCGCAATGCATTTACCGGCACAGGAGCCAGAGTTTCCTCCACATGCTGCTCTGTTGGGCCGCAAGACCGGGACTTTGGTGGGTCTCTCTTGATTTCGGTGCCAATTTTTCGGCGAACTCAGGATCTGTTAAACCGGGGTCAAAGGTCACTGCCGCGAAATATTGTTGGTCTGCCAATTCTTTTTTTCCGATCATGGAATAAAGAATCGCCCGGTCAAAATAGGCCCGGGCACAGGAAAGGTCCTTGAGGATGACGATATTAAGAATTTCAATACCATTGACTGGATCAAGCCGCCCATAAACTCTTGCCGCCCTCAGGTAGGATTCGGTATCCGGGGCCAACTCCGCAATATGGGAGAGGAGTTCATAGGCTTCGTCGCTTCGTTTTTCGGCGACAAGTTTTTCGATGAGAGCCACTTTGTGTTGCCAGGTGTCGGATGCGGAAGAAACAGGTGTTGTCATAGTCTTTATCTTTTTAGACATGGGTGGATTGAGCCGGAGGTTAACAACATCATCTGGTCTTGAATCCTTATTGACCATGGTTAAAACCCACATTCGGATAACTCAAATCATACCCGCTCGAGGCGCAATCAGGGAGAAATGATCGCGAGGCGAATGATGCGCCGTTTTTTGAGTCTTCAAGCGCCTTCTGCGGCTTTGAAAGGAGAGAAGGAAAAGAAACCGTTGCGAGCCGGTCAGTGCCGGATTGTGGGATTAGAAATGTTGCGTTCTGATTCCCTTCGCAGATGGTATTTTGACCTAATCATGAACGCAAAACCTGAAAAACTGATCCGCATTTGTCTGGTTGAAGATCATGCAGAATTTCGGGAAATTCTGAGGGAGGCTCTTGAGTCCACCGGACGATTTCAGATCGATGCAGCGCTGTCCAACGCGGAGGATGCTCTCGAGTACCTCGGTGAAGGCAATCCGCCGGACGTCGTTATCCTTGATCTGGGATTACCGGGGATGGATGGAATCGATGCAATCCCGCTTTTCCGCGAGGCCGCTCCGGATATCCAGATTTTGGTTCTGACCGTTTTTGACAACAAAGCCCGGGTTTTTCAGGCGCTCGGAGCCGGCGCTTCGGGGTATTTGATCAAATCCGATGGACTCAGTGCGATTGTTCAGGGTATCGAGGAATCCTGCAACGGAATCGCGCCGCTCAGCGCTGAAGTCGCCAAAATGGTGTTCGACACTTTTTCGAACTTCAAACCCGCTTCACCCGGGGAAGACCTCTCCGAGCGAGAAGCGCAAGTCCTGACTCAACTCTCCGGTGGTCTGAGCAGGAAGCAGGTTGCTGACACGTTGGGTGTCAGCGGGCATACCGTGAATACACATATTCGCAACATTTACCAGAAACTCCATGTTCACAATGTATCGGGAGCGATCAGTAAGGCTTCCTCTATGGGAATAATCTAATGGGGCGTCTTATTGGATTTCGGCAGTGTGTTGTCGTGCTTAGCCTCCTCATTTCGATGGAGGCTAAGGCTATCGAGGAAGAGTTCGCCCGGATTTTCTACAAGGATTTCAGCTCAAACCGGGTTCGTCTCGAAGAGATAGCCGGAGAGCTGGAGGCTTTGCCGCGGCCCTACTTGCGTGAGCCGACCGGGACGGGGGGCTTTCTTAGCCAGGCACAGGAATCCGCTACCGATGAGGTGGTTCTCAGATTTGGTTGGGCAGAAGCGGTGACGCTTGATGCGGCTGCCTTTTTCCCGTTGCGCCTTTTTATGAATGAGATCTACTCCGAAAACCTTTACTGGCCGGGTTCGATTACCATTGAAGCGGAAATCGACGGTCACTCAAAGGTTGTTGCTGGGTGCAATGATCGGCAATCTCTGGTCCGCCAGTCGCTTCCGGAGCTTGTCGAATTTGAACCGGTAGTTACTCGTGAGTTGGTGATCCGATGCACTGATTTGCCGCCTCACCGGAACTCACATGCTGCCGGCTTTGCTGAAATTTGCCTCTTTTCAGGTGCCGGTAATGTCGCTCCCCGGGCGAGCTATTGTAGAGTCAGTAGTAGCAGGCAGGGCTACCATGTTCTCGCAAAGGAATTCCTTACCGACGCACAAACCCCTCTGGGAATCCCGGAGCTGAGCAGTCGCTCGATTGAACACGGCTTTGTCAAAAAACTCGGTTGGGGTCGCCGCCCACCGAAAAATCCCTATATACTGACGCTAACCTGGCCAAGGGAAACCCCAATGGATGCGGTACGCATCGACCCGGCGATTCAGCATGCCTATCTTCAAAGTTTTCCGGTGCGCTTTACAATTGAGTTGCTGGACGCCGGGGGAGAGGTTGTGTATACCGATAATACCTATAAAAACTTTCCCTTACGCACTCCAGGCCTCAATTCGTTTTTTTCATTCTTTCCCGAAATCCATGCCCGTTCCTTGCGGTTGACGGTGTTGGCTGCATCGCGACCGGTTCCGAGAGCAAATCAGGCAATCGCCTTTAGTGAACTCACCGCCTTATATCAAGGGGAAAGTCTGAGCCGGGCAACCGTCATCGAAGAGGTTTTTATGGGGAAGTCGCTTCGCATTGAGCAGGGTGACCGCTTGAACACTCCGGGCAAGCAGATGCTGGCCTCCGCCAGTGACGGGTTTACCCAGGGTGGTCGAGTGCTCCCTTTGCGCCGATGGATAGAGGGGCTGGGGCGTCGTCAACGGTTGCTCGAAGAACAGATGACTCTGGAGTTGATCCAGGAAAAGATGTTGGTCAGATCGAGGAGGGTCATTCTGCAAGGTAGCCTTCTTCTAATCCTTCTTGTCTCGGGGGGCGCAGTCTATTACGTGATGCGAAACCGGATCAGGTTGCGTAAAGAAATCCGTGCGACCCGTGTAAAAATTGCCGGGGATCTTCACGATGATGTTGGTAGCAATTTAGGAGCTATCATTTTACATGTTGAGCGACTGGAGGAAAAAATCGACTCGCCCCCTGAACCCCAGCGGCTTCGCGCCATTTACCGGCTTACCCGGGAAAGTGTCTTTGGTCTTCGAGAGGTGCTGAGCGCCACGGCTCCTGAAGTAGGGCGAACTCAAAATCTTGTTGCCTATATGGATGAACTCGCCGGCCTTATTCTCGGGAAGACCTACTACACGTTTGAGGTTGACCGGGGGATGAACGAGGTGCCTATGACGCAGGGACTACGTAAGGATTTATTGCTCTTCTACAAAGAGGCGCTCCACAATGCAAAACGGCATTCGGGGGGGACTAAGATCGATATTTCCCTTCGACACAGCGAGGGCGCGATTATTTTAACTGTGAAAGACAACGGGAAGGGTATCGGGAAGGACAAGCTGAACAAGAACCGAACCCTCCGGACTCTCAAGCAGCGAGCCGAATGGCTCCATGCCGAGCTTCGGATTCTATCACAGCCAGGTGAGGGAACCGAAGTCTCGCTTTTGGTCAAAGAGAGTTAATTCATCAATCGGGTGGAATCGATGAAGCGATTTGATTAAGGGCTATTTAATCGCCGGGTTTTTGGTCAAAGTTGAATAGGCTTCCACTAATCGGAGGCCCAGTTTGTGGCAGCCTTCCGTGTTAAAGTGCACATCGGTTGGGGTCTGTCCGGGGAGGTCCTCCACTGGAACAACGGCAACTCCGGGGTCTTTGGTCGCAACTTTATCCAGAGCGCGATTAACCTCTTTAGCAGGCTCACTGAGTTCGCGAATTTTCCCTGCGATAACGGGTAGATCTTTGCCTAAATCAGTTCGCAACCTGTATAAAAGGTGCTGGAAATTTTGTTCGTAAGTCGCGGCATGCTGGTTGGAATCGGATTCTCCCTGATGCCAGAAGGCGGCTTTGATATTCCATTCATGTCCTGCCGCTTCGGCCTGACTTCGTGCGTCAGCCAGGTATTTGATAAATTTCCCGTAGAGCCCCTCGTTGTTCAAAAGGCCTGCCTCCGGATCGTCGCCGGGATACCAGTTTACCTCGGAGTGTAAACTGGATCCGCATACACAGTACTGAACAATAATAATTTCCTCACCGGACAATTTTAATAGCTCTTCTGCGACGCCACGACCCTGACAGGAAGGGTGGATTGATGTAATCGAAGTCATTGTCGAAGTTTCGGGGCGACTCGAACAACCCATCGGAAAGTAGTGAATTGTTTTGGAATCAGATCGACCCGGAAACTGATTGATCGAGCTGATTCGCCAACCGTTAGATTGACCCAGGATGAGGTAGACATCCGTGGCGTGGGCTTTGAGGCCGAGGATTGTCCAGAGTAGTAACAGGCAGAATGTCTTAGCTTTCATCTTTTGGTGATCTCAATGACTCTTCGGTCATCAGGTTCTCAATTTTGGGTTAGTTTCCGGACCTGACAAGTTGCCTGAATCAGGAGGTAGGCGTGGTATTCTTCAAATTAACGGTGTCAGCCCGGATCAGAAGAGGCGTCTCCTGTGCCCTTTCAGGGGTGATTGGTGAGCTGTGAGGTTGTTCGACGGCGAAAGTCGGTGGTTTTTAATCAGCTGGCGAAACAAAATCCCGGGGGGAAACCGCTGAAAGGTGCCCGGTAATGAATTGGAATGCCTGTTGCCTCATTTAAAAAGGACACCGTAGCGAGGTGAAATCATGCGGCTTTG
>JARGPI010000009.1 GCA_029213005.1 Verrucomicrobiales bacterium | reverse complement strand
CACCGTTCTACCTCACCATCTCGAAACAGGATACAGAAACCAAAGCCGTCAAAAATGTCGCGATTTCGTTGACCGATCCAGAAGCAGCTGTTCTGGAGACCGCAATCCGGACTGCGATCGGTCGAATTCTGGCATGGTGACCGATCGTTGTACTATGCTTATAATCTCAGGCGAGGTCGCGGTAGTTTAAGGAAGGCCCTCAATGCTTGGGTAATGTAGAAATGGGTCTCCGCACCCGCTGCATTGCCCATGACAAGGATGGATCAGCCTGTCGTCGGGTGCGGAGCCCCTCCACTACGGTCGCTTAATCTACTGCCATTCATCTCAGGCTAAAATCTCTTTTACGACGTGTCCGTGAACATCGGTGAGCCGGAAATCTCTACCCTGAAATCGATAGGTAAGCTGTTCGTGATCGAAACCGAGGAGATGTAGTATTGTGGCATGGAGATCGTGAACGTGGACTTTGCCATCGACGACTCCAAAACCCAGTTCGTCAGTTTCCCCGTGGATGTATCCGGCTTTGGTTCCACCGCCCGCCATCCACATCGTAAAGGCATCGACATGATGATCGCGCCCCACCGTTTTGCGAACTTCTCCCATCGGAGTTCGGCCAAATTCCCCGCCCCAGATCACCAGGGTGTCATCCAGCATCCCCCGTTCTTTCAAATCCAGAACCAGCGCGGCAGAAGCTTGATCGACATCGCGACACACTTTTTCAAAGTCATCATTCAGATTCTCGCCGGGGCCGCCATGACTGTCCCAGTTGGTATGATAAAGCTGAACAAAACGAACGCCGCGCTCCACAAGCCGACGGGCTTGCAAACAGTTACTGGCAAAGGAGGAGTCGCCGGGTTCACAGCCATAGCTCTCGAAAGTCTTCTTCGATTCACTGGACAGATCCATCAACTCGGGAGCGCTGGATTGCATCCGGTAGGCCATTTCGTAAGAATTGATCCGGGTCATAATTTCGGGATCACCGGTTTCATCCAATCGCGCCTCATTCAGTTTCCCCACCGTATCGTAGAACTCACGTTCGCGTTTCCGGCTGATACCCTCGGGACTTTTCAAATAGAGAATCGGATCACCTTTGCCCCGGAAGGGAACTCCCTGAAATGAAGTCGGCAAAAAGCCACTGCTCCACAAGGTCGAACCGGCCCGGGGGCCTCTTGGACCACTCTGAAGTACCACAAAACCCGGCAGATCCCGGGAAGCACTACCAAGCCCGTAGGTCGCCCACGACCCCATACTGGGACGCCCCGGTGCCTGAAACCCGGTATTCATGAAGAGTTTCGCCGGACCGTGATTGAAGACATCGGTCGTCATTCCCTGCAGCCAGGTTACCTCATCGACAATTTTGCGGTGATGCGGCAACATCTCGCTTAGCGACATGCCACACTGACCGTAGCGCCCGAACTTTCGCTCCGAAGCGAGCAGGGTTTCTGTTCCTTTGAGAAAGGCAAAGCGTTTTCCCTCCATCAAACTTTTCGGAGGTGCCTGACCGTGGAATTCACGGAGTTTCGGCTTATCGGAAAAGAGGTCGAGTTGACTCGGTGCCCCCGCCATAAAAAGAAATATCACATTTTTCGCTTTCGCGGGATGCGGCGGCTGTCGCAGATCCATCGGATTTGCGGGGTCGATTGCCGGGCGATATCCCGCCACGGCCTCCTGCTGGAGCATTCGGTTCAGAGCCAGCGAACCGAGCCCGACTCCGCAGTTCTGGAAAAAGTGTCGACGGGTGGATTCTTGTAGTAGATTCATTCGCGGGTAATAAAGTTGTCGAGGTTAAACAGAACTCTCGCAAAGCTGACAAGACTTGCCGCTTTTGCCGGGTTATCCAACTCAGCCAAAAGCGCGCTGGATGATAGTGATTTTGCCGATTCCAATTCCTGTTGATAAGCCGCTTCCTGCGTCTTGATATAGTTCAGCAAAACCTCCTGCTCCAATTGGGTCGGATTCCGGCTCAGGCAAATGTTAAAGCCTCTATGGATTTGAGCGGTTTGACTATCGGGTGCTTCTTTAACAATTCTCAGCGCGAGAGCCTGCGCCAGTTCGATAAAGACCGGATCATTTGCGATATTTAATGCCTGTAGTGGAGTATTCGATTTCACCCGTCTCGTACACACACTGGAGAAGTCCGGAGCATCGAAAGTGGTGAACAGCGGATAAGGCGCGCTCCGGAAAAAGACCGTATACATCGCCCGACGATAACGATCGGCATTTTTCGAAGTATTCCAGTTTTTCCTCGATTGGGTAAAAGCGTAGACACCATCGGGTTGAGGCGGGTAAACCCCGGGGCCCCCAATCTCATCGGTGAAAAGTCCACTCGCACACAGCGCGGCATCTCTCACAATCTCGGCATCGACCCGGCTCCGGTTCTGTCTTGCCAACCAGTAGTTCCACGGATCAAGCTCCGACAAATCGGCGCGAGTATGGGAGCTTTGCCGATAGGTGGCACTGGTCACAATCAAGCGATGCATCGCCTTCATCGACCAGCCTTTCTCGATAAAGGTCGCCCCGAGCCAGTCGAGCAATTCGGGATGAGACGGCAGCGATCCCTGCGTTCCAAAATCTTCTTCCGTCTCGACGAGCCCCCGCCCGAAGTAACGCATCCAGACCCGGTTCATCGTGACTCGGGGAGTCAGCGGGTTCTGGGGATCGATCAACCACTTCGCCAAATCGAGTCGATTCTGCCCCGCCTTTGCAGGCAAGAACGGGGCGACGTGAGACAGTCCTCCCGGATGGAGTTTACCCAGCTCTTTATCAGGCCTCGTAAAATCGCCGCGGGTTAACAGATAAGTATCCCGTGGAGTCGACAACTGCTGCATCACCATCATTCTACCGACATTGCGATCGGCTGGTTTTTTAGATAATTTTGCCCGGGGCTCCGTTGCCTCGAATCGATCTTTAATCAGTGTTTTCTCCAGCTTGGCCCGCTTGCTTTCCGGTTTCTCCAGTGCTGCCAAAAACTTTTGAAGTGCTTCAGTAGGTTCACGCGGAGAAACTTCTGTCACATCTACGGCAAAATGCCCGATCAGATAATTCGCATTTACGTCGTGTCGCAGGGTTATTTCAATTGCTTTACCCCCGGTTTTTATCGGTTCCCCAAACACAAACACCGCTTCGTGAGCTGTATTCATCGGTAATCCCGACGGACCGGCGTTAATCGCCCAGCCTTTGCCTTCTTTGTGAATCGCCCCCAGAACGGGATAACCGCTTTGTTCCTGATCCGCAAAAGCCGCCTTCACCTTCACTGGCTTACCGCCAATCTTTACTTCGAAAGCCGATAGCACAAAGTTGCCATTCCCGGCAGTGCCCGGACCATTCTTAGGCAAACTTTTATGAGGCAGCACCCGAAGTCGAACTCCGCCGATTTGTTCCAAATCCGATTTTGCCTGTATGGATATAGAATCCTGCCCTCCATAGCCGGGTTTTATCAAGTAGGAGTTCCCGGGCAGCGTTTCCACTTCCGAAAGCGAACTGGTTTTCACACTATCAGCACGCAGCGCCGTCCACCCCATTTTAAGCTCCCCTTTTGCCAATTCCTGTTTCACCGTCTGGATTTGCTTCGCTTCCCAGGTCGCCTTCAGTTTCCCGATTGAAGTGTCGCTCTGTGATTCCGAATCGACTTTAACCGGTTTACCAAAGACCTCACCCCTCCTCACTTCTAGAGTTTTCCCCGGGTTGTTCTGATCGCTCGTGGAATTGAAAAACGCATAGAGTTCGAAAAATTCACGATGGGTGATCGGATCGAATTTGTGAGTGTGGCATTGTGCACACCCCACCGTCAGCCCCAGCCAGACGGCGCCGGTAGTAGCGACCCGATCAATTGCCGCCTCGACCCGGAACTGCTCCTTATCCGAGCCGCCCTCCTGATTGATCAGCGTGTTCCGATGGAAACCCGTCGCGATTTGCTGCATTTTCGTCGGCTTGGGCAGCAGATCCCCGGCGAGTTGTTCGATCGTAAATTGATCGAAAGGCATGTCTCGATTCAGGGCTTCGATAACCCAGTCCCGATAAGGCCACATCTCTCGCAAACTATCGATCGAATACCCGTTGGAATCGGCATACCGGGCTTGATCCAGCCAGTGTCTTCCCCAGCGCTCCCCGTAGTGAGAGTTCGCGAGGAGCGAGTCGACCAGCGTGTCGTAGGCGTCAGGACTTTCATCGGAAACAAACTTATCCACCTCTTCAGGCGATGGCAGTAACCCAAGCAAATCGATATAGAGACGCCGGATTAAGGTCGCCCGATCCGCCGGAGGCGACGGGGCAACCCCATGCTCCTCCAGTTGGGAAAGAATATAGTTATCGATCAGGTTCCCCGGCCAATCCCGATTCTCTACTTTGGGGAGCTCCCCGGGATCGATAGGCATAAACGACCAGTGAGGTTCGTATTCCGCGCCTTCTTCGATCCATTTTTCGACCAAAGCAATCTCCTCCTTTGACAACGTCTTTTTGCTCTTCGGGGGTGGCATCAAGTCGTCGTGATCGGTAATGCGAAGATACAGCTCACTCTCTTCCGGTTTTCCGGGAACGATTGCCGCATAACCACCCAGATCACGGGTTGCGCCCTCGAAAGTATCAATCCTCAGATCCGCTTCCTGAGTTTTTTCATCGGGACCATGACAATAGTAACAGTTATCACTCAGAATCGGGCGGATATCACGATTAAAACGGATTTTTCCCGACTCCTCGCCAACTACAGATTGAGCGAAAAGCGTCGCGACCAGTAGAAAGGAGAGCAGAGCCCCCCCTACGGGAACGCCGCCGCTTTTCCCTGGACCATTGTACAGGGTACAACCCAAAAGTGTACAGGGTACAGTCCCGGATTGTACAGGGTACAATCTGAATTTTTGAGAGTTTCTACGATCCATATCCTATTGGGAAAAGTGGTTTGAGTTTGCGGCGCTCACGATGTTAAAACGTTTCGCGATTTCTTCGGAACTCAAGGCACGTGGATAGAGCGAAAACTCGTCGATGAGCCCATTGAATTGACGCATCGCCCGCTCTCCATCCAACTGACCTAAAATCAGGTAGTAGTCACCATCCGACACTTCGTCAATTTTCGAGACCCTCCGGCTGATCTTGCCATTGAGATAAATCGATATTTTTTTGTCATCTTTCACAGCCACCAAATGCTGCCAGCGCCCCGGCAGAAAGGCGGTTTCGGAAAAAGCATTGACCTCATTCCCCTTCCCCGGCCAGCGATGCAGAAACCGCAGGCTGTTAGGGCGATGGATCAAATGCGACTCGTGCATCAACTCAACGACTGATAGATGGGTAGGAATCCGTCCCCCTACACTACTCTGATACATCCCGAACACCGTTGCGTAGTGAAACCGGTCCGGATTCATCCAGATTTCCATACTGTAGTTTCCCCGATTTAAGTCTGAAATCGCCTCGTCGCTTCTCAGGTATTGATGACTTTTGTGAGAGGGCTCAAAATGAAGTGCGGAATTATTTCCCGACTTCATCAAACCTACGGAACCAACCAATGAAGCGGAAAGACCACCGCCCGTGGAATCCTCAACCCGACGATCTGTTACCTCCTCGAATGACCAGTAAACCAGAGGGCGCCCGGCGAGGACTACGCGGCGATACTCTTCAGGAATCGTCAGTAAAGAAAGATCCCGCTGCGGAACCCTCGGAAGGGGCAGGGACGGCACCGCATCGTCGGTCAAAAGATGTTTGCCGGGAACCACTGAAAGATCGCCCCCGCTATAGACTCTAGCGCCACTCAACGTCGAGCCATCCTCACCCAGTAGAGAAACATGGACCTCACCATCATATACTTTCACGGTACTTTCACCATTCGCACTGACGTCAGCCGCAAACTCCGTGCCCAAATCCACGATCGCAGCGTCCGGTGTCTTCAAAGTGAAACCAATCGCCTCCTCCGGCACTTTTGCCGCGGCCTTTCCCCGACTCAAATAGGCGAGTTTTTCGGAGAGGATTTGCAGTTCGGCAGGTCCCTCGAGGAGCACAGAAGCTCCGGAGAGAAACACCAGTTCCATGGTGCCTTCGGCGAGGTAGAGGGTTCCCGGTTTCAGATAGGTTCCCGCTTTTACGGGATTGCCAGGTTGGCCGTCCCAACTCACGCCATCGATATCCATAACGATGGCGACTTCATCCTGACCCGACAGATTCCCGGGATCAAAAGTCGACAAACCGCCATCGTTATTCCAATGAACCAGGGTCCCGACCAGAAGAGCTGTAATGACCGAAGCCGCGACCGCCAACAACCAGGGGCGACGCATAACCGGCTTCTGATGATAGGTTTCCGCTGGAAGACGCTCCATCTCGTATTCCTGATCCTGTAGTTGGATCCAAGCGGCCCGCAGCTCGGGACGACATCGAAAATCTGACTCCAACTCCGCGAAATCCTCATCGGAAAGTGTCCCTTCAAGCAGGGCATTAAGGCGGGAGAAATCCCGGGGTGAGAGACGGTGAATCGACTTTTCTTTCATGATACCGATTCTTTAGTTGTCGCATCGACACACAGCATGAGACTGCGGCGGAGACGTTCCAGAGATTTATATAATTGTCGGGGAGTACAATTCAGATCCTCCGACAGTCGAGCCACGGAGCCGTGTTCACTATATCTCCGCTCGAGAAGGATGCGATCGTCGGTATCAAGCTTACTGATACAACTTTCCAGGGCCTTGCGGCGAAGCTCCAGAGTCGGCTGAACCTCCACAGCCTCTTCGGCGAGCATCTCGATGATATCATCGGAAAAAGTCAGCCGGTCCCGCGACACTCGTTTCCGGTAGTTCATCACCTCAAAATGGACAAAGCGGCAGGCCCAGGAGAAAAAAGACCGTGAGTTATCGAACTCGCCGTGTTTCTTCCAGAGCGAAACCGATGCGCGCTGGAAGACATCCTCGGCATCCGACGCGTTCGGGATCAAGGTTCGGACGAATCTCAGCAAATCATCGTGATGAGTTGTGAGTAGGCGAACAAATTCGTCTTCTTTATGGGATGCCGGGTCTTCCTCCATGATTCAGGGAACCTAATCACCCTAAATTATCCGGCGGATCGCATTTTCCCCGAAAAATCGAAAAAAAGATCGGAATCCCGCTGTTTCAGAGCCCGGGCAGCGTCACCCGATAGATGGGTTGCCGCTTTTTCTCGGACGAAATAAGGACCGATTTCCCATCAGAAGTGAAGCAAACGCCCTCCCCCTGCCGCTGCATCGGAAATATAAAGGGTTCGGGATCCGGCTTCTTGAAGACCTCTTCCCAGGTCTCGCCGACCTTGCGACGATAGACAAAACCGGCGTGATAGGCCCGGATCAGCATCGTATTTCCCTGATCCGAGATATCCATCGCTGAAGTATTTTTTATCTTCAGATCGCCGATACGCCGCGCTGTCGCATCCTCGACACTTTGAGTCGGTATATCGAGGCGATACACTCCGGGGATTCCCTTCACATTCTGATAGATCTTTTCGACGAGGACAAACTGGTGGTTCTCGAGATCGACTGCGATCGATTCGCAATTTTTCGCCCCATCCTCATATTGATATCGCAGATTGATCCAGTCACTTTGCTCCACAGCCAACTCTATCGAATCTTCGTCTTCGAGATCAAAATCCGGCTCCTCGATAATACAGATTTGATAGTCCGCCCTCCGGCGCAGATTGTCGCCGGTATCACCCACAGCGACATAGGATTTACCATCCTTTTGAAAAGTTACGATATCTTCCCAATCGCGATTTTCACTGCCTTTGAGATGAACGGTCGCGAGAGTACGCCCCGACGCTAAAGACACCAAATAGAGATAAGGCGTGCCTCCGGAATCGTTGTGAGTCCAAACCGTATTTGGGTATTTGTAGGACAGATCTATCCCGCTGTTTTCATCGATCTTTTTGGAGTGAACCACCGTCACCTCCTCGAAAGGAGGCGACTCACTGACGGCCACGCCCGGCAGGATCAATAAAAACAGAAGGAAAATCCGCATACCGGTTTACAACGATCGGGACAGGTTCCACGCACTGATCAAGGCATAGAGACCGGCATCCTCAATCGAGGAACTCACGCCGCAACCCCAGACCAGCTTATCATCACAGGAAATCTGGACGTAGGCGGCAGACTCCGCATCGGAACCACCCCTGAGAGCCTGGCTTCGGTAGTCCGTCACTGAAAAGTCTTTGAAACCAAGTTCTTCGAGACAATGGACTAACGAGTTGATAGGCCCGTTACCCGATCCTTTCCCGCTCTTTTCGACGCCATCGACACTGACCGTTGCTTCGCAATTCCAGGTAGCGTGATCGATATCGAAATTCACGAGTTTCATCGGAGACTCCACATTCACGAAGTTATCGAAAAACAGCTCGCGAATTTCCGCGTTCAGCAATTCTCTACCTTTAGCATCCGCTTCATTCGACACGAGTTTACCAACTTGAGGGTGCATCGTTTTCGGTAGATCAAATCCATGTTCCTGATCGAGCACATAGGCGACTCCGCCTTTGCCGCTCTGGCTGTTAATCCGAATGATTGCCTCATAGCTTCGGCCGATGTCACGTGGATCAATCGTCAGGTAGGGAACGCCCCAGGCGATATCTTCGTTTTCGGCTTCGACTTCCGCTTTTCTACGATCCAAACCTTTTTTGATAGCGTCCTGATGACTCCCGGAAAATGCGGTAAAGACCAACTCACCTCCATACGGAAGACGGTCCGGCACAATCATCCGGGTACACTCCTCATAGGTCTTCCGAATCATCGACAAGTCCGAGAAGTCCAGCCCGGTATCGATACCATGACTGTTCATGTTTAACGCGACCGTCACGATATCAAGATTTCCGGTTCGTTCACCGTTCCCAAAAAGCGTGCCCTCGACGCGATCAGCCCCCGCAAGCAGTCCCAATTCCGTAGCAGCCACTCCGGTCCCCCTATCATTATGGGTATGAAGGCTAACCACTACATTTTCGCGACGATCAACATTCCGGCAGAACCATTCGATTTGATCTGCATGTACATTGGGAGTCGACCATTCCACCGTGGCAGGAAGGTTTAAGATGATTTTCCGGTCTGGAGTCGGATTCCAGATCTCAGTCACCGCGTTGCAAACCTCGAGAGAAAAATCGAGTTCCGTATCGGAGAAACTCTCCGGTGAATACTGCAAGTCGATTCGGGTATCCGGCAAGGTCGGAACCAAATCGCGGATAATAGAAGCACCCTCCAGAGCGATCCCCTTAATCTTCTCCCGCGAGGCATCACCAAAGGTCACCCGACGCTGCAACGGCGAAGTCGAGTTATAGACGTGAACGATCGCCCGCTTCACTCCTTCGAGACTCTCAAAGGTGCGCTCAATCAATTCCCGTCTCGCCTGAACCAATACCTGAACGGTGACATCATCAGGGATCCGGTTCTGATCGACCAGGGCCCGCAAAAAGTTGAACTCGGTATTAGCAGCAGAAGGAAAACCTACCTCAATTTGCTTGAATCCAATCCCGACGAGGAGATCGAACAAACGTAGCTTCTCCTCAACACTCATCGGAATCGGGAGAGCCTGATTTCCGTCGCGCAGATCAACACTGCACCATTGAGGAGCTTCAGTTATGGTTCGATCCGGCCAGGTTCGATCCGGCAACGAGACTGCCGGAAAAGGCCGATATTTTTTTATGGATTCTGGTTTCATGATAGAAAGGATAATTTCAGGACACAATTCTCCTCCCGAATAAAGAACGTCGTCTCGGGAGATAGGTCAGATTTAACGGGCTGACAAGCCCAATAGCGCCAGCCCGGCAGGAATACCGAGTCGAAGAAAGTCAGCGCTGAGGTTGAATGAGTTCATTAAAACCTAGGCGGAACTTAAAACCATTTCCGTTTGTGTCGAGTCGATTTCAGATTTTCCACAAAACATAGGTAAATATTTGTGAATTATTAGAATTTACAGCATGTTTAATACATATAATATTTGCAAAGTTGTCCGGATATCCCAATCTTACAGGTATGATAGATAGAAGAGCAGCTTGGTTTCTCTTTTTGCTTTGCTTTGTCGCGGCTTGTTTCGTAGCGGTCGAGGTCCTCACAAAGCTACAGAGGACGACAGAGACCGTTATGGTTGCCAATATCAATTCTCCGGGTTTCCAGAGAATCTCGAAGGAACGCTCTGTCGATCTGGATCGCGCTTCGATGAATCTCTGGTTCGAGAGTCTCAATCACGAAAAAGAGGCCACCGGTAGCATGATGATTTCGAAAGATGATGAAGCTTTCAAAAAACTGGAGGATGCGATCGAAGCGATCGAACAGATTCATCAATTCAATCCAGAGTTTCGGCCTGACTATACCGATGCCCGGATTTCCGAACTGAAGGAAAAACGGGAGCAATGGAAAGCTGCGCGTCTGAAAGGGATCAATCCCGTTTCAGACAATGAAGCGGAACCAGCCAAAAAAGCACCCGCTCCCGCGATAGAGAATCCGGCAGTGGACTCACCCACCGAGCTCGCCGCCTCAGTCGCACCGACCATCGGCGAAGCGGGGCTCAATATGCCTCCCATCGGCAGCGGCCTGTTGGAGCCCTCAACTTCTCCGGGAATCATCAAATGGGACGGAGCTGATCACACTTCCAACGACAAGGTGACCGAAAGCCTACCTTCCCCCGCTCCGAAGATGGAAAGCGATTCGCCCCCGGTCCTGAATGACAACGTGCTACTCGCGGGTAACGACGAGGCTCTGCGATCCGCTTTCCAGGGAAGCGAAGTTTCCACCGAAGTGACCTCACCGGCAATGAAACCTGTTACCGTGAAGCCCGATATCGAAGTGATGAATTCCGACCCCTCCTCCATCTGGTACCGCGCCTTTGCCGCCGCCCGGAAAGCGAAGGAACTCGAAGGCCGCGGGGAAATGGAACCCGCCCGCGAAAAGTACCACGAAGCGAAAACCTGTTACGATATCCTCAACAACGAATTTCCGGAGTTTGAGAGCGAACACATTCGGAACGGATCTGAACTTCTGGCGGCCAAACTTAATAAACTGAACAATCACTAAGTTAACTTTGCTTTCGACCTCGAGACTTGGTTTTTAGCATCAAATATGGCACCTTGAGACTCGGGCGCCATTTTCAGATATGCCAAAACCTTCCAAGTCGATTGCCAAATTTGTCGCGCTGAAGATCGAGTTTGTTTACCGGAAACTTCATCGACTCATTGCGTGGCTGACCGGCTACCTCGGTCACCCCATGACCTGCGACATTTACTATGCCGTGGAGCACGAGGATGGAGTCTCGATCAAAGGCCGGGTAATGCGGGTCAGAACCATCCGCGACCCGGATCCCAACGATTCCGCTTTGCGAAATCTTCTCGAGATGTGGAAAAACTGGGTCACCCCGGAACGCCCCAACACCGAAGTGGTGATCACTTTCGGAGATGAAGAAAGGGTCGTTCGTTCCGATCAATACGGCTATTTTGAAGCCGAATTCCCCATTCTACCGTCCGATAAAACGATTTCGCTTCACATCCCGGTGTCCGACTCCGACCCGATTGAAGTTTCCCCGGTTCCCTACTGCCCCGAAAATGCTGAGTTTCTCCTGATCAGCGATATCGATGACACCATTCTGGTGACCGACGCAGCCCGAACCCTTCGGATGATCGCGACGACCTTGCTCGGCAATGCCCTGACCCGCCAGATTTTCCCCGGCACCTCAGCACTCTACCGGGGATTAAAAAGGGGAACGACCGATCACGGGAGCCCTCATAAGAACCCGATTTGCTATGTGACCAGCTCGCCATTCAATCTACACAACCTGGTCAGCCTGATCTTTCAAACCAACGATATCCCGGATGGTGCTTTTCTCATGGCTTTCTGGGGAATGGATGAACACAAATGGTTTCGCCACGCCCACCGGGACCACAAACTCGACGAAATCCGCATCGCACTTTCCTGGTACCCTTCGCTCCCCGTCATTTTAATCGGTGACAGCGGAGAGCACGATACTGAGATCTATGCCGAAGTGGTCCGGAACAACCCTAAGCGAATCATCGATGTATTGATCAGAAACGTGAGCAGTGACTCGAAAATTAAACAGCTCCGGGCCCGGTGGGAAGAACTGGTCGAAGAAGACAACTTTTTCATTTTCAATGACAGCGCAGAAGCCGCGAAACACCTGTTCGAACGGGGACGCATCACTGAAGATGTCGTCACCGAAGTAGAGAAAAGTATCTCGGATGCCGGATTTTTGAACTGACTGTCGCTAGGAGGCCAGAATCATCCGGGCGAGGGTAAAATAGATTACCGACCCGCTCACATCGACCAGAGTGGTAATGGCCGGAGACGCCACCACCGCGGGGTCGAGTCTCGTTAATTTTGCCACCAGCGGCAGAGACGATCCGATAAAAGTGGAGGTGAAAATCTGAGCGACCAACGATATGCCAACCACTAAAGCTGTCTCTAAAACATCAACCCCGCCCGTCGCCGATTCGGGAAGGAGAAACCGGATCTGCAGCGCCACAATCAATCCCAGCATCAGGCCTAGAAGCGCACCGATCCGCACCTCTTTCCAAATCACTTTTAAAAATTGAGCAGGCCCCAGTTCGCCCAGCGCCATCGCCCGAATGACCATTGTCGCCGACTGCGCCCCGGTATTGCCGCCGGCAGCTACCACCATCGGTAAATACAGCGCCAGCACATAAAAACTCTTTAAAACGTCCTCGTATTTGATCAGCACAAGCCCCGAAAGCACCGCCAGGAAAGCAAGAACCAGCACCCAGCCGAAGCGACGCCGGAAGTGAGCCATCACCGGGATCTGCAGGTAGGCAAGGTCCCCGCGATCCCCGCCAATACCGGACTGCCGTTCGATATCCTCCGTGGACTCTTCCTCCAGAATTTCAAACGCATCATCGTGCGTGATGACCCCGAGCAACCGGTCCTCGCTATCGACAACCGGCAGTGCGAGCAGGTCATACCGCGCAATCATCTGAGCCGCCTCCTCCTGGTCGGCATAAGCCGAGATCGAAATTTGCTCATGCGCCATAAAAGCGGCGATCGGCGTATCCCACTTCGCAAACGCGAGATCCCGCAAACGGATCCGGCCCACCAGTTGATTATTCTCATTCACGACGAAGATGCGGCTCAACATTTCAGCTTCATCACTGACTTCTTCGAGTTGAGAAAGCGCCTCTTTCACCGTGATACCTTCCGCCACCGAGGCCAGCATGGTAGTCATCCGCCCCCCGGCGCTTTCTTCGGGGTATTGAAGCAACTCTTCCGAGACGATCCTTTTTTCATCCTCCAGGAGGTTGATGTATTCCGCCCGGGCTGTGTCGTCGTCGACCTCCTGCAAAAAGTCGACCAACTCATCATCCGACATGGAGTCGAGCGTTTCCTTCTTCTTCGAGTCCTCAACCTGATCGAGGAACGATTCCAACTCCGAAGGCGACAGGTAATCCGACCATTCACCGAGAACATCCACCGGAAGAGACTCTAAAATCGCGAGCCGCTCCGCTTCATCAAGCCGCTCAAACGCCATCTCGATATCACCGGGGTGGGCATCGCGGTAAATCTCGGCAATTCGCACTGCCGAGCCACTCTGAAGCGCATCAAGAATCTCTCCAACCGCAAACGGTTTCTGAGCTTTGTTGTCGGGCTTACTCATTTTTTTACTGACGACTAACGCTGTGGCGTTAAAAAACGCAAGCACTCAGAGAATTCCATTGCACGATTCTTAACCTCGTTCGTCCTAAGTATGGAACCCGTTTGGAGATCCGCTTGCTCTTTGCCCCGGGAAAGCGGATAGTTAACAATACCTAATTTATTCATGAAGACGACAGCTCTGAGTCTGATTATCTTTCTGGTCGTATCGCGTATCGCCGTAGCTGCCGATTATGTCCCGACAAAAACCCGTGCGCCGGAACCGGCCCGCGAATTTCGGGGAGCCTGGGTTGCCACGGTGCATAATATCGATTGGCCGTCCCGACAGTCGCTTACCGCCTCTCAGCAAAAGGCCGAGATGGTCGAACTCCTCGACTCCGCCGCAAGCGTGGGAATCAATGCGATCGTATTTCAAGTCCGCACGGAATGTGACGCGCTCTACAAATCCCAAATTGAGCCCTGGTCTTATTGGTTGACGGGCTCGCAGGGGAAAGATCCAGGCTACGATCCACTGCAATTTACCATCGAAGAGTGTCACAAACGGGGGATGGAACTTCATGCCTGGTTTAACCCATTCCGCTCCAGCTCGAGTTCAAAATCAGTGAAACGTTCCAATCACATTTCGAAAACCCATTCGGGCGAAATGCTGAGTGCCGGAACTCAGGTATGGGCGAACCCTGCCTCGGATTACGTCAGGAACCGGGCGATCAGCGTTATGGTCGACGTGGTGAAACGCTACGATGTTGATGGGATCCACATGGACGACTACTTTTACCCCTATCCCCGCAGCGTGGGAGGAAAAATGGTCGATCAGTTCGACGATTCCCGCTCCTACAAGGCCTATCGCAGTAAAGGCGGTCGCCTCGGCCTGCGCGACTGGCGCCGTTCAAATATCGATGGATTTGTTCAGCAACTCTACACCTCGATCAAATCGACCCGGAAAACGGTGAAATTCGGGATCAGCCCCTTTGGAATTTGGCGCCCCGGTGTTCCGAACACCATCCAGGCAAGCCTCGATTCCTACGATCACATTTCCGCCGATTCCCGCAAATGGCTCCGCTCCGGCTGGGTCGACTATCTTTCACCGCAACTCTATTGGCGAATCGATGACAAGCCTCACAGCTTCATGACTTTGGCAAAGTGGTGGTCCGGAGAAAATGTACAGAACCGCCACCTTTGGCCCGGAGTAGCTTCCGCCCGTATTCTCAGCTCCGACGACCGCGGCCGCCCCGCTACAGAAAGTATCCGCCAAATTGATATCACCCGCTCCGTAGCGGCCAACCGGATGGGATCCGGTCATATCCATTGGAACTACAGCGCAATCGGTAACGACCGCGGCGGGGTTCGGAAACTACTCGGCCAGGCCTACGCGGAAACCCCGATCATTCCCGCCAGCCCATGGCTTGGCTCCAGTGCGCCATCTGATCTCTGGGCGGCACCGAAAATCGAAGGCAACTCTGTCGTTCTCCATTTCCGCGCCTCTCCTGACGCCCGTTGGCGCCTCGTTCAGATCCGCGAGAAACCAAATCAACGCTGGACAACCCTGCGAATGATACCGGCTTCTCAACCCGCGATGCGCCTCAATGCCCTGCCCTACGAAATTGCGATGCGAAATATTTCACCAACCGGTATCCTTTCTGAACAGACCGTGGTTCAGTTGAAATAAGGTCTCCGACGGTAAATCACCGCTCTTCCAGCCAGGCAAAGACATCCTGGATTTCTTTCTCGAACAGCGAATGCTCGAGACCGGGATATATTTGGCTGGTGAGGCTGAAACCCTTTTCCTGTAGCGTTTTGATGCTGAATTCCGCAGCAACCAACGGAACAACCGGATCAGCGCTGCCATGAAAGATAGCAATGGGCAGATCCACTTCTTTATCCGGGCAGGGATGAGATTCTGACTCGAGGAGATATCCGGACATCGCCAAAATTCCGGCGATCTTCTTCTGACGCCGCAATCCGACGTGCAAAGCCATCGCCCCACCCTGCGAAAATCCAGCGAGGATAATCTTCTCTGCCGATTCAGCCTCGATAAGCGCATCGATTTGAGCGGTGCTGGTGGCGACGGTTTCCCAATCGACGTTTCGCGGCTGACTCATGTCAATAATATCATACCAGGCAGGCATCACCATCCCCATATTAACAGTGACCGGGATCTCCGGAGCGTGCGGCAACACGAATCGCCACCTCCGATTTTCGGCAGCCTTAGTCATCGCATCAGCGACATCGGCGAAGTCATAACCATCCGCCCCCAGGCCATGCATCAAAATCACAGTCATTTCCGCATCGTCGATGGACGCGCCAAATTCTAATCTCGGGAGTAACGAACTCATCGTCGTAAGCTATCTGGCATCCCTGTTGAAAAGCCAACACTTTTCAGTAAGCCACTCCGCCGAGCTTAGTTCACAAAGCTGATATTCCCCCGGGAGTCGACAGAAATAGAGAAACGTATATCGACTCGGTTTGAATTTCTCCAGGCGAATGAGTGAAGCACGATCACGTCTTCCTTTATCGATTCAATCCGAAGAAATCCACCGCCCTCGAAATACCCCCGCCAGTCGGCAAGATTCCCTGGCAACACCTTCACTACCCGCTGAGGGAGATTATCAATCAGATGGATCTGGCCGTTTTGATCCCGATAGAAAACATAGGGATAACTCGATTTGGTTGCCGGCTGCAAATTGAAACCAAACAGTCTTCCAGATTGATTCTGAAAGCCGGTGTCATCATTCGGATTGCTCGAAGGCCCCAGAATTCCTTTAGCCGTAATACTGGGAATCGTAATCACCGTGTCCGATACCAGATTACGCCCTTCTTTCTCGCCTGCGATCCCGGACAGATCCGCAGCCAGGGGCGTGACAAACTTTACGATGACCTTTTCGTTATCGCGATCCATCAAAATCGACATCCGCGTGTCGTAGGAACGAACCGGTGTTGGCACCACATAAAACTCCCCATTGAAATTTGTATTTCGCCAGGGGTTCTGCTCCCGGTTCGTGGAACGTTGCACCAAATTCCCGGCGCGACGCAACGCCTCATTGATCTCAACTCCCTGATCAAAAAGGTGGGTCCTCAAAGCGGCGGCGTAAGGGCTGTTGCGCCCCTCACCATCCAAAGCAACCTTCCCCGGATCGGTCGAAAAACATAGAATAGTGCCTCTCGGAGTGCGCGATGGAGCCGCAAGACCTTTTGCGATGCGCTTGCCACCAACGATACTTCGACCACCCTGATCCGCAGACTCGGTAAAAGGATTATTCCTACAACAATCAAGCACCACCATCTTGACGCAACCCTCACTGGTATATTTTTCCAGATCGGACAATACCGAATCCAGAGTGACACCCTTTTCCAATGAACCAACCGAAGTTACATCCATCGTAAAATCAATCGGTAACATGTAGTTTGCACCTCCGGCTTGAAAGCCATGGCCTGCGAAGAAGTAGACCACGCTCGTCGCTCTGGACAGATCAGCTTTCCGGCCCGACAAAACCTGCTTCATCGCTGCGGAATCACTATCGATCAGAGCTTGAGTCTCGAAACCAGCCTTCTTAAACAGCGCCATCAGGTCACGGACATCGTTTGCGGGGTTATCCAGTGGGGCCGACCGATATTTGGAATTCCCGATTAAAATCGCAATCCGTTTCTCCGGTGACGAAGCGGGCGGTTGCGCCAATACAGGAGAAGGTCGGGGTAATGAAACCGGAGCTACCTTACGTTTTGGCTGAATCCAATTCGGTAGAGTCCCTTTGGTACGCCATCGTTTAAAACTCCAATCGGTCATATAAATCCGACCGGAGGGGATGTCCTGATAAGCCTGAATGTTTGCCTCCTGAAAACCGGGAAGCGACTTCAGGACCTTTCCCTGATTGTCTATTATATCATAACCGTCGCCAAATTTAACGACAGTCGGTTGATTAAGAATTTGAAGGCCCTGAGCCGGGCAGGTTATCGATGAATCAAGATAAGCAAAAGCGATTAGAACCAGTGTGAGACATCGTTTGCAAATCGAGTTCATTTCAGCCGACCATCAGGTAATTACGATCAGCACCCCATCGTGGGCTCCAAGGATGACTGATTGATTTTCAATTGATTGAAACCCTGTATTCATACTACCCTAGGCCAAACACGGATTATCTCCAACTCAAAACCTCCATTTTCCAATCAGGAATCTCGGCTCTACTAAGTACACCAGCGGCGAGTGGTGGACCACTACCCCAAGCTGGACAGCAGTAATAGTTTCTCCTCATCATCAAACTCATTCTCGAAAGAGTCCCTCAGCTTTTCCACTCCCCGACGAATCCGCGCCTTAACGGTTCCGAGTGGCCGATTCAGTCTTTCTGCGATTTGGCGTTGAGTGAGACCTTCGAAATATGCCAACTCAATCACCTCCCGCTGTTCCGCCCTCAATGAAACAATGGCACTTTGAAGAACTTTACGGGCATCCGAACGGTAGAGATCCTCTCGACCCGAAATGCTGCGATCAGAACTTTCCAAATCAATCTTCACCTCAAATCGGTCGCGCAGTGCCAATCTCCGCTGAATGCTGCGAATCCGGTCAATCGCACGATTCCTGGCCGTGGTGCAGATCCAGGTCACGAGCGTCCCTCGATCCGCCCGGTAATTGGCTGCTTTCGTCCATATCGTCTTCAGCACCTCATTTGTCACATCCTGAGAGTCCTCATGGTTATTAAGCACCTTGTAGATGGTGGTGAAAATGAGGACGTGATATTTCCGGTGAAACTCTTCAAACGCCTCCATCTCGCCGTTGGTAATCCTTTGCATCAAGTCGAAACCTTCTTGCCGGTCCTGTCTAACTTCAATTTCCATATCGTTCATCTCTCGTATAACTTTCGTTCAACCAAACCCTCCACCATGAACAAAAGTTATACAAGCGGTTTCTTGTTTAACTTTCGTCTTATTTTCATCCGGGCATAAAAAAAGCCGTTCGCCTCGCAGCGAACGGCTTCCATGTTGCCTGTCCTTAATCGGACCAACGAAATTATCCTTTCGGAAGAATTACACTGTCGATCACATGGATCACGCCGTTAGATGTCTCAACGTCAGCTTTTACGACGGTCGCTTTATCGACTGACACCTTGCCGTCAGCCACAGAAACGGTCACATCCTCGCCGTTCACCGTTGCCACCTCACCAGCTTTCACGTCGGCTGCCATTACTTTACCGGCAACTACGTGATAGGTGAGAATCGCGACGAGTTTATCTTTGTTCTCCGGCTTTAACAGGTCTGCTACCGTCCCTTCGGGAAGTTTGGCGAACGCCTCATTTGTAGGTGCGAATACCGTAAAAGGGCCATCACCCTTCAGAGTATCGACGAGCCCCCCCGCCTTTACGGCAGCTACCAAGGTCGAAAAGTCGTCGATTCCCGCAGCGGTATCGACGATGTCTTTCGCCTGGACCTGAATTCCGAAGGCGACGAAAATAGCGGTGAGTGAAGCAATTGTTTTTTTCATTAGTATATGGTGTTGAATTGATTGATTTGAATTTTTCAGGAAGCGTCCGGCTTTGCCTCGGCTTCAATCTGGATTACGGGTATCAAATCAAATGCGGATTCAACAAAAGTTGAACAAAAACTAAAGACCCTCAAAAACCCCGGGTAATTGGCGGGTAAAAACCTCGACAAACCGCCTAACTAGTGTTCAACTACCGTTCAACCTTAACCGGAATTTGCGATGAACAGAAACCGAGGGCTGGAATAAGTTCAGCGCCCCGTTCTTCTATACTCGAAACTTATATGAAAGACTCAAAAACGGCAGATCAGGCTCCGGAAGATCACACTTACGACATTTCAACCGTCTGCCGACTGGTTGGGTTAACTTCGGCAAATCTGAGAATCTGGGAAAAACGCTATGGTGCCGTAACACCGACGCGATCAAGTTCCGGCCGTCGGCAATACAGCCGCAGAGATCTGCAGAGGTTAACCCTGTTGAAAACCCTTACCAGTCTGGGACACAGCATCAAATCCTCGGCGAAATTGCCTTTCGCCGAATTGGAACGTCGAATCGAGGAGTCGGCACGTCCCGACCCCGGCGGCGGGCCAGTCACCTCTCACGCCTGCCGGATTTGTGTTATCGGAGGCTATGTCGGCACCATTCTCGACAGTGAAAATGTGATGCCGGAGCGAGCGGTTAAAGTAGCTGAATTTCCGGACCTGGATTCGATAGAGCCGTCCGCATTGCCCGAGACGGTAGACCTCCTCATCATCGAATGCCCGGCACTCCTCGTCCAGGAAATACCGAAGATCGAAAACCTGATCACAGGTACGAAGGCACTTCGATCTATTGTCATCTACACCTTCACCACTTCCGCGGTATTGGAATCACTGGAGAACAGAGTGGCGCAAATCACCCCGATACGTGCTCCTCTTTCGCCCGGGGAACTCAAGATGCTATGCGAGACGGATGTTGCGCTGACCAACCGGTCGGCCGATGCAGCGCTGGAAAACGCCCCTCTCCCCGGCGGCGAAAAAGAAGGCATTCCAGATAGGCAATTTTCGGAGCAACAATTGGCAAAGATCGCTCAAATTTCGACCTCGATAAAATGTGAGTGTCCACATCAGTTGGTATCACTATTGAAAAGCCTCAACGGTTTTGAAATCTACAGCGCGGAATGTGAGAACGAAAACGCAGCGGATGCGGAAATTCACGCCTATCTTCACCAGTCCACCGCTCAGGCTCGATCGATTATTGAAGATGCGCTGAAGGTGCTTATAAAATTTGAGGGATTGAACCCGGAAGAGGCGTGAGACGTGAACTTTGTCAGACTCCCCTTACCCGAACTCATTATCAAAGCTGCCTCAGTCGCCCGATAAGTGTCTCTTGATGGACCTCCCCCTTTCGGTAATTTCTCCGAAATCATGCGATTCAGTCTTTTTCTGCAAACCGTCCTCACAACCCTGGCTCTCCTGCCGATCGCGGGAGCAGAGTTTGCTGAAGTGGTGGTCTATGGGGATTCCCCTTCGGCGATCACGGCGACGATCGAAATCGCGGAGAGCAGCAAAGATGTGCTGTTGGTTTCGCCGGTGGAACACATCGGCGGGATTATCGTTAACGGTCTCGGAAGTCAGGATGTGGATCGTCGCGCCGGAAACGCAAAACCGATCGGCGGACTGACCCGGGAATTTTTCGTCCGGATTGCAAAAGCTTACGATCAGGAAGCCTCAGCGCCACGATACAAGTTCCGCTCCTCATTGGCCGAACAAGCCATCGACAGCTGGCTTGCGGAGAAAAAGGTGCGGGTCCTGCGTGGGAAGCGTATTTCGGAGGCGAAAGGTGCAGTGAGCAAAGTGAACGGGCGCATCACCGGGTTCACCTGTGAGGACGGGACGGAAGTACAGGGTCGAATTTTCATCGATGGCACGGTCGAAGGCGATCTCATGGCATTCTCCGGGGTCAGTTACGCATGGGGCCGGGAGGGAAACGCCAAATATGGCGAAACGGTGGGCGGAGTGATTGATCCGACTCACGAGCAACAGTTCCGCGTAAAAGTGGATCCCTATAACACTCCCGGAGATCCCGCCTCGGGCACGATTTTCGGAGTGCAAAACGAAGCCGTCGGCACCCATGGAGATGCCGATAAAAGCGCGATGGGCTTCTGCCTTCGACTGCCGCTGACCAAAGATCCGGAAAATAAAATCGCCATCACCGAACCTGAAGGATACCGGGTTTCGGACTACGAAATCTATCGCCGCTTTTTTGCCGCGGGAGGTATGAACGATTGGCTCGACGGTCCGGGTAGGCCCTCCAAAGATCCCAAAGCCCGCCTCATCGATCTGGGTAGCTGGCACGAGCTTTCCGCAAATTTCTACGGTCGCAACCACGGCTATCCCGATGGCACCTACGCCGAGCGTAAAGCTATTTACGACGAACATCGGCGATACACTCAGGGACTGATCTATTTCCTATCCACCGATCCTTCCGTTCCGGCAAAAGCTCGAAATGAGTGGGCGCAATGGGGGCTCTGCAAAGATGAGTTCACTGACAACGATGGCTGGCCGAGAATGCTGTATCTGCGAAGTACCCGGCGGATGATATCCGACTATGTCATCACAGAGGCGGATGTGATTGCCCGTCCGCGCAAAGGGGAGTCTGGAAAAATTTTACAGCCAGCCCCGCCAGTCGTCGACCCCATCGGAATCGCCTGGTGGTTCGTCGATCTGCACGCCGCCCGAACCGTGATCAAAGACGGACAGGTTTACAATGAGGGAGCGTTCATCAACTATCAAAACTACGGACCTTTCGGCATACCCTACCGCTCGATCGTGCCCCGGAAGTCTGAGTGCACCAATCTACTTGTTCCCTCCGCACTCTCCTCCAGTTACGCAGGCTACGGGGCGGTCAGACTGGAATGGACTTATCTAATCCTCGGGCAATCCGCCGGCGCAGCCGCCGTTATCGCTCTGGAAAATGATATCGCAGTGCAGGATGTACCATACGGAGAACTTGCGGAACGCCTCACCGCCCGGGGCCAAAAGCTGGCTCCCGTCGAAACCGCAAAAGTCTCAGGAATCATCGTCGATGATCAGGAGGCAGAGGTTACCGGTGAATGGTTGCGCAGCACTCGTTACCCGGGTTTCCATGGAGCCGGATACCTCCACGATAACGCGGAGGGCAAAGGCTCCAATTCCATTCGGTTCACACCTGACCTTCCGACGGCAGGAGACTACGATGTCTACACCATTTGGAGCGATAAGCCGCCCCGGGCGGAAAATGTTCCTGTGACAATCACCCACGCGACCGGGACGGAATCGATTTTGCTGAACCAGCAAAAAGGGGGATTCGAATGGCAGCTCATCGGCACCTGGGAATTTTCGAAAGGCAGCGCCGGCAGCGTCCTCTTCGAAACTATAGACACGAAAGGATATGTCATCGCGGATGCCGTCCGCTTTGTCAGAAAATCCAGACCTTAGCTGGTCGGGTATTGCCGTCGAGATTTAACAAAGAGCTGAAAAAAGGGAACCTTCCGGTCCCCTTTTATTTTTCAAACGTTTCGAATCAACTGATTACCCGCTGCAACTGCATCCTGGATTTTGCTGATTGAAGCTGTTGAGTAGATCGATTGTATCCTGGTATCGGCCATTGGCGTCCCATTGCTCCTTTTGGGCCTTCTTCGCGCTTGCTGCCTGCGAGGTGCCTATTGAACCTTTCGGTGCGGAAAACTCATAGTAGCCATCAAAGCCTGAGTAGAGTTCTCCTCCCAAAGCCACCACAGCTCTCTTCAATTTTGCGACAGCCCTGTCGTTTGCATTTTTTGCCGTCCTTCTCATTCTCAGTATGGTCTGACAATCATCTTCGAAGGGATCACTGGAGGCTGCTCCAGGCTTCACAAATTGAATCGCAATTGCTGCGGGCTCCACGTAGTTAGTAACAGGAGCCATAGCTCCTCCGCCACCACCTCCAGGACCATGAATGGCTAGGACGACGGGAATTTCACCATTTTCCCCTGACGACATATAGATAATTTCTCCATCTGCTTCCTCATCCCCCTCTTCGCCTCCCTCATCACCGCCATTTCCATCATCATCGTCATCCTCCGCCGTTGATTTCCAGGTTTTGATGTCGAGTTTTCCTTCGAGAAGCAAAAGAACGTCCTCATCGCTGATGGCGTCAGGGACTACGAATGAGGATTCTTTTCTGTCACCTGCCAGGGATGAGCCCACCAAAATGGCAAAGGATGTGATTGCGAGGCAAATAGCTGTGGTAAGATTTTTCATAATTCACTGAGTTCACCTGGGTTTTACCGACCCGAAGACGAAGGTTACAAATTTCGGGTAAAAAAACTAAAACCGGAGCTTTTCCCTGATCTGAATTGATCGGGAAGTAATGATTGTGGTTTGCTTATTTTGACCGATACCTAAGCGCATCCACTTTAAAACCCATCAGATACGTTTGTAATGACACTTGTCATTTGGATCGGCATATTTGTTTGCCTCGCTCAGTCAGCCATGTTTTCAGGATTGAATCTGGCCTTCTTTTCTCTGGGACGTCTGCATCTCGAAGCGGAAGCTCAACAGGGCTGCCCTCATGCATTGAAGGTGTTGCTGTTAAGGACCAATTCGAATTTTCTGCTCAGCACGATTCTCTGGGGCAACGTCAGCGTGAACGTGGCTTTAGCAATGCTTTCCGGCTCGGTGATGACCGGTGTGTGGGCGTTTCTTTTCTCAACCGGGGGCATTACCTTCCTTGGCGAAATCATTCCCCAGGCCTATTTTTCCCGCCACGCCCTGAGGGTCGGCTCCATGCTTGCCCCGATGATCCGATTTTATCAGGTGCTGCTATGGCCGGTAGCAAAGCCCTGCGCCATGTTTCTCGACCGGTGGATCGGGAAAGAGGGACCTTTGTTTTTCAAAGAAGCCGACTTCGAAGTCCTTCTGGATCGCCATGTCCGGGAGCGGCAAACCGATATCAGCCAGGCGGAAGGCCGCGGTGCCTTGAACTTCCTCCGTCTCGATGATTTACGAATCAGTGGCGAAGGCTCTTCGGTTGATCCGGATACCATTCTGGAACTCGCCATGATTGATCAGAGTGACCTTGTGAAAGCCGTGCAGCAAACCCGGCTCAAATGGGTTATCTTTCAGGATGAAAGAGGCCGGCCTCACACCGTGATGAATTCCGACGAATTTCTCCGCGCCCATTTCGACAAACGGGAAGTGATCGATCCTGCCGATTTCTGCCACGAACCAATCGTCGTCACCAACCCCGATCACACTCTCGATACCGTACTGTCGGACCTGGAAGTCCATAGTGAAAGTCACGACGACCGCCTCATCGACCGGGAAGTGATTCTATACTGGGGGGAAAATTCCAAACGAATCATCACCGGCCCCGATTTACTGGGGAGACTGCTAAAAGGTATCGCCCGGAAAACGACGGTAATCCCCGGGAGCTAAGTAGTGTCGCTCGACAGCTGTCCGGCTAATCCTCTGGGTTGATCCCACTGGTTTTACCATCCCTGATCGCCTCAAGGGTTGCTGCCAGGTTCATCGTTTGCACGTCAGGAAACTCCTGTTCAAAATTCCGTAGGGCATCGATGTAAAAATTCCAATCCCACTGTTCGGCATCAAACATCTCCACAGGAAGATTATGAAGAACATCAGTGAGTTCCTGAATCGGTTTAAATGATTCTTCGTGATAACTGATAAACCGAAGAACCACGAAAGCCTTGTGAAGAAAAGAGCCAATTTCTACATATTGATCATGAGTGGGAAGATCTCGATCCGGGACGATAGCTTCTTCTTCGGTTACGCGATATATCAGATCGCGGTCCTTGAGCTGACGTTTTAGGAGCTCAATGTTAACGTCCTCTGCTTTTCCAAATCGCTCAATTGATCTAATTTCACCGGCCTTCGTTTCGGATACCAGGAACCAGACAGGCATTTTGGGGATAGGTTTCATTTTTTTGCAGATTCGGAAATCGGGAAGTCGCTCAAAAAGAGGTGATAAACCTCTCCCACCGCTCTCATTAACTTTCATTGAGCACTGCGTTAACTTTGCGTCAGTTACAGTCTTCGCAACTGCCGTAGACTTCCATCACGTGACTGATATCACTGAAGCCAAGCTTGCGAGCTTTTTTCTCCAACTCGCCGGCAAGGCAGAGATCAAGCCGCTCGGTTTTGTGGCATTTTCTACAGACAAAATGATGATGGTGATCACCGGGATCGGTCAGCTCATATATTGTTTTTCCATCCTCAAGGGGGATTCCCTGAACGATCCCAATGCCGAGAAACGCTTCAATGGTGCGGTAAACGGTGACGAGGTCGCTTTTGGGCAAATCCGCCCGGTCGCGCAACTCTTCCGCCGAAACCGGACGATCAAACGTTAACAGGGCTTCGAGAATGCATTCGCGTTTCCGGGTGCTGCGCAAATGACTCTCTTTCAGGCAGGACCGAATCCGCTGGGTATTCAACTTCAGTCGTTTCATAACGCAACTGGCTTGCAACAATTAATCGCAGTGGATAGCAAGTTCCGCAAGCTCATTCAAAAGCCTCTTTGAGGGAGCCCGATTGATCCCGAAATTTTATTTATTGAAAGTCACTTGCAATAACAAAAATGTAGCGAACCATCCCATTAATGCAATTAACTTGCAATAACAACATGATAACAAAGATGAGATTGGGTGGACTTTTAAAATTGCTAGCAATTCACACATTGCTTTCCTCCACGGCGTTGGTCGGCCACAGCGAGGACGAAAAACATAGTGATGAAGTATTCGAATATGAAGTGGAGTCGGCAAACTTTCTGACTGGAGAGGGCGTTAATATCGGCGGCTTTCTATTTCCCAGGCTGTTTGTAATCGGGACGGGAGGAGTTCTGGAACCGGGTGCGTCAGCTACGGATCTCGCAACCGCAGAACATGATCCGCAGCGGGAAGCAGGAATTCAGGCACTCGAATTTTGCCTCGGGGTCAATATGAACGACGTGATTTCCGGACGAATCACTGCGGTCGGAATCCAACAGGCTGACCAGTGGGAGACCGGGCTCGAAGAAGTGAACCTCCGCTATCACCTCTCGGAAAATATCTCTGTCGGTGGCGGGCAATTCCTGAACCGGTTTGGCTGGCAGGCCAATCGCCACCTTCATGGCTGGGACTACGTGAACCAGAATTTAGTGAACAGCCGCCTGATTAACGAAGGCGAATTGATCACTCAGGGAGGAGAAATCATCCTATCTCATCCCAATGAGAAAACGGTGTTAGCTCTCGGATTTGGCGGGGTTCGCACTCACGTGCATGCCCACGACGACGATGAGCACGGCCACGGTCACGAGCACGATGATCACGACGAAGACCATGAACATGAGGAGGAGCACCATCTCGAAGCTGATGATGCCGGGTTCAATAACTGGGTGGCGACGGCCGATCTGAAATGGAATCTCCCCGGTGACGGTTCTGCAACAGGTTCTGCCTCCTTCGGGGTTGGTGAGAACGGGTTTGGCGAAACCACTTACCTCTATGGACTTGGATTTCAGAAAATCTGGGGTGCCCACGATCATGGCAATGGCCCGGAATTCTGCGACAACGCGTGGATGCTTCGCTCCGAGTTTGTTGCACGGGAGGTCAATGCGATAGATGAAGGCGAAGAGATCAATTTCTCCGACTACGGTTTGTCGAACAGTCTGTCTTACGGCTTATCCGAAACTGCCACCCTTTCGTTTCGTCACGACTGGGTTTCGGGGGAAGAAGCCCTCGAGTTGCCCGATCATCACCGCTTCTCTCCGGCTTTCACAACTCAGCTCGGAAATATTGATCGAGTCCAGATGAGGCTGCAGTATGACTACAACCGGAGCACCGCGCTTCCCAGCGAACACGTCGCCTGGCTACAGTTTCAGTTGCAATGGGGCGGTGAAGTCGGACATCACGATCACTAATTTTCCAATTTGAAACCTCTCATCTTTATCACCGGATTTCTCGGGGCAGGGAAAACCACCCTGCTCCGGACTCTATCCACCCGCCTGGGCGATCGCGACGTTAAAGTCGATGCGATTCTCAATGACTATATCAACGCGGGAATGGAAGCGGCAACGATTAGTGAATCCGCAGTCAGCGTCGTCCCACTCGAATCCGGTTGCGCCTGCTGCGAGAGTCTCGATGAGTTGATTGCGGTTTGCCGGGCTGCAATCGAAGGAGAGGGTGATCTTCTGCTCCTCGAGCTGAATGGCACGGCCGATCCCCTACCGGTTTTAGAAGCCTTTTCGCTCATGGAAGAGACCCTGCCGTTTTTTCCGCGCCTTCAAGTTTGCCTCATTGACGCTCGGGTTTGGGGAAAGCGGGGCGACTTAATACCATTGGAGAAACGGCAGTTAGAAACCGCAGGTTACTGGATGTTATCCCATGCCGACAAAGTGGACCCAACCCGAATCAGAGAGGTAGAGGAGGGCGTCCGCTTGATCGCACCGCATTCGGCCCGCATCACCGTTCGCGATTTCGAAAATATAGTGATCGAGGAACTGAACGAGGCGAAAAAACAAGAACCCATTTCCCGCCGGAACATGGTTTCAGCAACCGATGTCGTGGGCCACCGTCATGATTCGGTGCACCGAATCTCCCATCGTTTCACCGGCTACTCCCTTCCCCTGCCTTCGAAGGTCAGGCGGCATTCGATCGAACAACTGATGTCAGAACTCCCCTCCTGGGTGCTCCGCGCCAAAGCCCTCGTCAAACTGGTCGAAGAACCCGGCCCCCGCTGGCTTTTCCAGCGCACCGGCTTGGAACCTCTGCACCCCCCGCTTGCCGTGCCGGGAGTGTGTAATGTCCCCGCATCTCTGATTTGTATCGGGCCCGGACTGGATGAAGCGGCCTTAAAATCACTGATTAAATATCATTTTGGTGCGGTCTAACGTGAAAATTTATAGCAAACAGCTTGCGATAAGCGTTAATGCAAGTTATTTGCATTACAGTGCTTTAATTTCCGTTTATGACTTTACCAATCAAACAAATTGCCGGAGAAACTCCCCATAAGAAAGTCGACGCGGATCGTGTCGGTGTGTTTCTTTCGGTGCTGTGCGCGATTCATTGCGCCGCGACGCCGTTCCTCCTCATTCTGTTGCCGACGTTTGGAAAGATCTGGAGTCATCCGGCATCTCACTGGGGAATGGCCCTGTTTGTGGTTCCTATCGCCGTCGCGATGTTTACCTCCGGCTATCGGCGGCACAAAAGAAAATGGATCGTTGCTACGGGAACTTTAGGCGTTCTCCTGATCATCGTCGGGGCGATATTACCCTACACCGAAGCGCCGGCGAAAGAGGCTGCCGTCGCTGCCGAAACCAGCGGTGAAGGAGAAGACTTTGTCTATGTTGTCGGCGAATCCGATACCGCTGAAGACGACGTTTTTCTGTATGTAAAAGGTGAAGAAATGCCGGAAGCCAGTTGTAGCGTGGGGTGCACTGATAACTGCTGCCCGTCACTGGTTACGGATGCAGATGGGAAGATGCGACTGAATATTCCACCGGCGAGTATTGTCACCACTCTCGGCGGAATTTCATTGATCCTTACCCATGTGGGTAATCTGTGTTGCTGCTCGGCTTGCAGGCGGCGGAAGTTGTAGTGCCGCGTTGAGCTTATGAACCCGGGACTGAAGTCCCGGTCTTTATTCGCTGAGGCCTTCAGCCTCCAGGCAGAGTGATACTGGACAGAAATTTGCGGGCTATTATTTCGCTCGTTTACGGGGATCAATGTAGGAAAAAGTCTCCGCACCCGCTGCATTGCCCATGACACCGTAGGCTCAGCCTGTCGTCGGGTCCGGAGACCCTCCACTACTTTCGCTTAAACTCGTGCCATCCGAATAGGACCTTCAGCCTCTAGGTAGAGACAACCAACCGGTTTTCTCTATCGCGGATCTTTGCCGTCGAAGTTGTATTGACCGGAGTCTTTGCAGGCCCGAACGGCTCAGGCAGAACCTTTCATAGCAAGGGCGTCCGCTAGCCTTGAGTTAACAGATTTCCACCAAAACAGCAAGAGAGCGGTGTAGGATCACGAGCGAAACACTTTCCTACATACGAGCAATGCCAACCCGAACACCGCTACCCAACAGACTACTTAGGTGTCACTCAGTCTCACATCCGTTTACCACATGCCGATTAAATAATTCTGTCTCAGCACTGGCAAACAGGTCCGAAATTGATTTCGACACAGGATTAGCTTTTGATCTACAATCATTAATCAAATCGAGATTTAACAATCTAATAGTCAACACCTGTCGTGAAACTGAAAACTCGGTCATTAGAGAAGCTGTCACTCGGTAGTAATTTTGAAGGTTACAGATTTGATTATCGACATAGAGAGTTCCAAAACCTTTGTTCCTAACTCCAAGATTCTCCACGGCCATGAAAAATGAAGCTACAACTTCTTGCCTTGGTAGCAATAAACAAGAAGCAAAGACATTAGCCTGATATTCCATCCGACTTATGTCCTTCACCCCAATTCTGGGAGGATTAAGTACATCGAGAGCTAATTCTAAGCACTGTTCCTCCACCATATATTTGGAATGCCCTAAAATAAAATGCCCAAGCTCGTGCGCCAAAGTAAACCTTTCTCGCGCACTGGTTTCATGTCTCTTACTTATCCGAATTTCAATTTGCTTAAAATTGATTGACCCTAGCACACCAGGTCTCAAATCATCACCGAATATCACATGTAAACCATCACTGTTTTTCAGTTTATCACAAATATCATAGAGCGATACTTCTCCACCGGAATATTGAATGCGACGTCGAACTGATTCGCAGAGCACCTACAGTGCTAACTTCAGGACGATTATTCGTATCAAGGAACGGAAAGAGCTTCTTATACGCTGTGCCCTGTTCGAATAATGCCAAACGACACAAAAACGTGTAGGCTGAATTTGTATATTGGCCGTCAACGCAACCGTAGAAATCGAAGCAAGTGCTCCTAAATTGACTCGAATGCATCCCGTTATACGCATTGCGCCATTCACTCTTTGTATGAAATTTGGAAAATTGGCTTGAAGGTGATCGGCTTAAAACCCAATCCAATGACTCAGGCTCGAAATATCGTGCCAAACCAATTCCTTTTGACTTTGAATACCTAAATGTGCCTTCAGCGAAAGACGCTGTAGAAATCAAAACAGCCTTCGTATTAGCACCAGAAATCTGTTGAACCTTCGCAAAAAATTCTTCAACATCATCAACTGGAACTGGGTGGTTGTAATTTTTACACTCAACTAAAAACAATATTGAAAACTCTTTATGCCCAGGCAAAAATATTTCTATTGAAACATCAAAAATAATATTCTTCTCTCTGTCTCTCGAATAATAACCTTTTTTACGATAGATTTTGCACTGGTGTTCAGGTGCGATAAAATCCCCTCTTCCAATTATCCCCCCAAAAAGGTCATAAACTTTATCTTCAAACTTATCACCCTTTTTTACTGTGTTCATTGGGGAGATCCCTCTTTAAATTCAATCGGCGCCTTATCAACGTTAGCCACTTAGAACAAGGGCGCAAGGGACAAAAACAGTCACTTTTCGCCGTCACCTAGTCGTTCTCAGGCAAGACGATATTTCGTAACAAATCTTATAAAACGAATATCCAATCATAACAGCACCTAGGAAATATAGAGATACCGAAAAGCCCGTTTTGAGGTGGACTTTAGCAGACTCAACAAACCGCGAAATTTGCCTTCATTTAGCGTGGTGATAAAGTAAAACGTAAAACACCGCAACGATTTCTGAGGGTATCAATTATCGCTGATGTAAAAAAATCGCTTCACCCTTTAAAATGCCCCTACAGGACACTTTATGTTGCTATAAACCCGGGACTGAAGTCCCGGGCTTTATTCGCTGAGGCCTTCAGCCTCCAGGTAGAGAAAACCAACCGGTTTTCTCTATCGCGGATCTTTGCCGTCGACGTTGTATTGACCGGCGTTCTTCCAGGCGAGGACGCCTTCGGTGGCGGCTTTCCAGTGGGCGAAGTGTTCGCTGGCTTTGTGGGCGGCGAAGGCTTCGGCATCGGTGTAGAGTTCGTAGATCGCGAACTGGTTGGGCTCGCTGACGTGACGGGACCACTCCCACTTGAGACAGGTCTCTTCGGTTCGGGAGTGTTTCGCGTTATCTTCGAGCGCGGCAATTAAATCATCAACCCGACCCGGGTTGGCTTCTAAAGTGACAACTACAGCAAACATAATTTTTTTGATTAGCCTTTTTCAGCGGCATGGTCCCGGCAATCGGTGGAGCAAAAGGATCCCTCTTTCTCCAGACATTCCGGGCAGATAAAAAACTGGCGGTTACAATTCGGCCAACCGCAGTTGGAATATTCAGGAACCGTTGTGCCGCAATAACGACAGGTGGAAATAATTTTCCGGGTCTCGGTAAAGTTGGCTTCCACTCCGACCCGTTTGTCGAAGACGTAGCAACGCCCCTCAAAATCGCGACCTTTGACTTCGGGATCTTTACCGTAGTTCACGATCCCGCCGTGAAGCTGCGCGACGTCTTCGCAGCCTTCTTTTTTGAGATAGCCGGAGAGTTTCTCGCATCGAATCCCACCGGTGCAGTAGGTGAGGATTTTTTTGTCCTTAATCTCGTCGGCGTGCTCTTTGAACCACTCGGGAAATTCACGGAAGCTGTCGATCTCAGGGACAATTGCGTTTTTGAATTTCCCCATATCGGCTTCGTAACGATTCCGACCGTCGATAATGACGACGTCTTTGCTCTGCATCGCTTCGTAGAATTCCCGGGGCGAAAGACGTTCGCCGGTGATTTCGTTGGGATCGATATCGGCCTCGTCGGGAAGACCGAGGGTCACAATCTCATCGCGAACTTTGATGGAGAGCTTCGGAAAAAGATGCTCATCACAGGGATCGATTTTGAACTCGATCGCAGCGGTCCGGGGATCGTTGCGGAGCGCTTCCATGTATTTTTCCGTATTTTCAATCGTGCCGGAGACAGTGCCGTTGATTCCTTCGTCGCCGATGAGAATTCGGCCTTTCAACTCAAGACTCTGGCAAAGTTCACGATGGCGGTTCATGTACTCTACCGGGTCCTCAATTGGAAAATAGAGGTAGTAGAGCAGCACCTGCATATCGGTTTGGGTAGCGATTTCTGACACAATCGGGATTCTACTGGAAATTTTCAATTGCTCAAGAAACGGGATCAGATTTGTCGGCATTTTGAAAAGAAGGGTGCGGTACGGTTCGCGAGACCGGACTGTACCCTGTACAATCCGCGACTGTACAGGGTACAATCCACCTTCGGAAAGGGTTGGGATGAAGCGATATCGCGGCATTTCATCAGCCTTCTCAGTAGTTGAGTCTGGGCTTTAACCGGATACAGTCTGCTTGCAAACCTGCCTCGCGCCCAAAAAGCAGGACAAATCTCCGATGAAAGCTTTTTTGAAACGATTTATCCCGATTTTGCTGATTGCAGCGTTGGTGTGGGCGGGCTGGGCCAATCTCCCCTATCTGGAAATGGTTGCGGCTTATAAAGCAAAATCGCTTTGCTCGGCGGCTTATGTTTCGGGACGCGACATCGGAAACGGAGCGATCGCGGATGTGTCTGAGGGGCCGCTTGAGCCGCTGAAATTTCTCACCACAAAGATAGACGAGGCGGACAAATCAATATCAGTCTCGCTTTTCGGATTCAGACCATCGACTGCGGTTTACCGGGAGGGAATCGGATCCACCCTGGCGATCGGCATCTCTCCGGAGGAGCTTCGATCGCAGACTCAACACCCCAGACCGGATTTCACATCTGCTCCGGATAAATTATGGCCACAGGGAAACCACGTCATTTTGCCGTCGGAGGTGGCGGGGCTGGATCTGTTAAAACTGAATCAGGTGGTCGATAAAGCTTTCGACAATCAAGCCCAAACCCGGGCGGTGGTGGTGGTTTCCGATGGCCGGATTGTTTCGGAGAAATACGCGACCGGATTCTCTGCGGGCATGCCGCTGAAAGGATGGTCGATGGCCAAAGGCGTCACCAATGCCTTGGTCGGGATTTTGGTTCGGGACGGTAAACTCAGTCTGAAGGACCAATCTTTGCTCACGGAATGGAGCTCTCCCGGCGATCCCCGGGCGG
This sequence comes from Verrucomicrobiales bacterium, assembly GCA_029213005.1. Classification (GTDB taxonomy): domain Bacteria; phylum Verrucomicrobiota; class Verrucomicrobiia; order Verrucomicrobiales; family DEV007; genus Arctic95D-9. The sequence continues at coordinate 200,628 of JARGPI010000009.1, read as the reverse complement.
AGATATCGCTGGATCATCTGATGCGGATGAGCAGTGGGCTCAGATTTAAAGAGGATTATTCCATCGATCCGGAGGGTGATATTTCGATGATGCTTTTACGCACAGGCAATGCCGCGAAATTTGCTGCGGCTAAAACGTTAGCAAAGCCTCCCGGAACGTTTTTTCAGTATTCGAGCGGCACTTCGAATATTCTCAGCCTGATCATCCGACGCACGATCAATAACGACGCCGAGTACTACCGCTTCCCCTACCGGGAATTGTTTCACCCGATTGGGGCAGGCACAGCACTGATTGAGCGGGATGCGTCCGGCACGTTCGTGGGCTCCAGCTTTCTCTATGCCATCGCGAGAGACTGGGCGAGGATCGGTCTGCTCTTCGCTAATGACGGAGTTTGGGAGGGAAATCGCATCCTTCCCGAAGGTTGGGTCGACTACTCGCGAACCCCCACCCCAACGGATCCGAAGGGGGAACATGGCGCGCATTTCTGGGTAAAAATCCAAGGGCAGTCGAGTCGACCACCGCTGCCGAACGGGATTTTTCACATGGCGGGCCACGAAGGGCAGTTTGTCTCAATTTTGCCGGAACAGAAACTGGTCGTGGTTCGGCTCGGGCTCACTCTCGAGCGCGGGATGTGGAATCAGGAAAAGTTCGTCGGGCAGGTGCTGAGCTGTTTTGAGTGAGCCTTTCCCTGCCCGCCGAAAGGTAGAGAAACCGCTACCGATTTCTCTACCGACGGTTGACTGAAATTAGTCACGGCGCCCCAGCAGGATCATCAGCCAGTAGACCAACATCGCTACGGAGGAAAGTGCGCCAACCACGTAGGTCATCGCGGCCCAGAAGAGGGCGTTTTTCGCTTTTTCCTGCTCCATGCTTCCGCCGAGACCGTTGTTACCGATCCAGGCGAGGGCCCGTTTCGAGGCATCGAACTCAACAGGCAAGGTCACGATAGAGAACCCGGCAACGACGGCCAGACAGATCACCATCGCCCAGATCAGCAACGGTGACTGGGTGATAAAAAACCCGAAGACGAACAACATCATCAACACATTGAGCATGTTGTTGGCGATCGAAACCGCAGGCACCATTTTAGACCGGAGGGTCAACCACTGGTAGGCCTGCTGGTGCTGAACCGCGTGGCCACATTCGTGCGCGGCAACTGCCGCCGCCGCAACCGATCGCTGATTGTAAACGCCCTCACTGAGGTTCACGGTTTTATTCGCTGGATTGTAGTGGTCGGTCAATTGCCCGGGGACACTCATCACCTGCACGTCGTTAATTCCATAGTCACGCAGCATTCTTTCGGCGACTTCCCGTCCGGAAATTGGCAGGGGCTGGTGAGAGTATTCCGCGAAGCGGCGCTTCAGCGTATTGCTGACGAGAAAACTCAGGAGCATCGTCCCTCCCATAATAATGAGATAGAGCGGGTCGATATTCCCTAACATTCCAAGATAACTGATATCTGAGATCATATTTATAAGTATTGCTTTCTGTGTTTACAGTCGTTGCGAGAGATTACGTCGAAACGCAAGAAAATAGCATTACAAACAACGGTAAAAATTATTCAGACAGATCGTCATTCCGCTACCGCTTAGCAGATAAGCTATTTTTCCCCTTCGATCAGGCTGGAACGGCACAACTGAGCGTAAACGCCGTCTTTTTCGAGCAGCGTCTCGTGGTCGCCCTGCTCAATGATCTCCCCGTGATCGAGCACGAAAATTTTCGAAGCATTGCGGACGGTTGATAGACGATGAGCGATCACAAAACTGGTCCGCTTTTCCATCAATTTTTCAAGCGCACCCTGAATCAGCTTCTCCGTTTCAGTATCGACACTGGCGGTCGCTTCGTCGAGCAGAAGAATCGGCGGGTTTTTCAGAATCACGCGCGATATCGCGATCCGCTGTTTTTCCCCGACGGAAAGCTTCACGCCCCGCTCCCCGACGTTCGTCTCGAGCAGATCCGGAAGCGCCCTGACAAAATCACCCGCATTTGCCGCATCGAGCGCAGCCCACATTTCTTCATCGGTGGCATCTTCGCGAGCCAGAACCAGATTTTCGCGCACCGAGCCATTGAAAAGGAAGCTCTCCTGCGTCACGTAACCCATCGCAGACCGGAGCGATTCCTTGTTCAACTCATCGATTTTATGCCCGTCGATGTAAATCGCACCCGAATCGTATTCGTAAAAGCGGGTCAACAAATTGATGATCGTCGATTTTCCCGCTCCGGTGTGCCCCACGAGAGCGATCATTTCCCCTGGTGACGCTTCGAGCGAAACGCCTTTCAGAGTCCGAATATCATCGCCGTAGGAAAACGCCACCTTATCAAAGCGAACTTCCCCTTTTATATTGGCAGGCAACCGGTTTCCGGTATCGACATCATCTTCCTCCTCTGCGTCGATAATTTCAAAAACCCGTTCTCCGGCAGCCCGCCCCGCCTGGATAATCTGGTTCAATCCGTGGAGACGGGTGATCGGTTCGTAAAACAGGGAAAGCGTCACCAGAAAAGCGGTAAGAATTCCGAGTCGCTGCTCGAATCCCTGCCCGTCTTCGCCGCCGGTGATCGCCCAGTAACCGCCGAATCCTACCGCAAAAACATAACCAAGATTCCGGAGAAACTCCATGCTGGGATTGTAGGCCGCCCACACTCTCATGAGATGCAACGTGGCGAGGCGGACCTTGTTGCTCGATTCGTTAAAGCGCCCGTGCTCAGCCTTTTCCCTCGTGAATGCCTTGATCTGCTGAATCCCGTCGAGATTGTCGTGAAGCAACGAATTCATCGTGCTGGTCGCCCGGCGGACCTTCCGGTGTCGATCCGGTGCTTTCCGGGTATAAAGTATCGCCCCGCCGGCCAAAAGCGGCATCGGAATCATCGAAATCAGAGCCAAAGTCGGATTTTGAACAAAAAGGTAGATCCCGACGACGAGAATTTGCAGCACGGCCACCACACCCTGCTCGATCCCATCGATCAAAACCCGCTCCATCGCGGTGACGTCTTCCGTTACGCGAGTCATCACATCCCCGGTTCGTTTGTTATCGAACCAGCGCATCGGGAGTCGCTGGATTTTCGAATAAAGATCGGAGCGGATATCAAAAATCACCTTTTGCTCAAAGGTGTTGTTCAGGATGATTCGCAGGGCATTGAAAAGATTCGTCAGGAGGAAAGCAAAAGCGGCGACTAAGGTATACGGAAGAAGCTGGTCGAGCTTTTTATTGGGAATCACATCACCGGTGACGCGCTTCACGATTTCAGGGAAAACGATCACGAGTACGGTCATCAAAATGGCACAACTCAACTGCGCAATGGCCAGAGTTGGATAGCGCTGCAGGTAGGAAAAGACCCGGAAGACTGTTTTCATAAAAAGGAGACCCGCTTCGTCCAACGGAAGTCGGCAAATGTGTTGCCGGACTCTTCATTTGCAATTCTAATGTTCCTACAAAAAGTTAAAATGAGACGTTCAATAGTGGAAACTCCCTGCTTTTTGGACCAATCAGAGACATGGCTAATCACAGAAAGCGAGGCTGCTGCCTTTTCATCTGCATTTCCCCTATTCTGGCGGTATTGGCAGTTATCGTTGGCTGCAATCTTTGGGTCATTTCGTCGACTGACAGTCGCGTTACCTATTCTCCGGATCAGATTGAAAATCAGTCTGTGGCGCTGGTTCTTGGCACTTCAAAAAAGGTGGCCCCGAACACGCCTAATCCCCACTTTGAGAACCGCATTGCAGCTGCTGTAGAACTTTTCGAGAAAGGAAAGGTCGGAAAAATCCTCGTGAGCGGTTACCGGGACTCCCGCTACTACGATGAGGCCCGCGACATGGAAAAAAGCCTCAAGGAACGCAAAATTCCCGAGTCAGCGATCCTCACCGACGGCAAAGGAAACCGAACCCTCGATTCCATTGAGCGCACTTTCTCGATCCATAAACTCGACCGCATCGTGATCGTATCGGACAACTTTCACGTTCACCGGGCGCTCTTTATCGCCGATCGCCGCGGGGTGAAAGCCGTCGCTCTCGCCAGCAAAAAGGTACCATTCAGCCAGAGCTACCAGACCCATCTCCGCGAACTGCTCGCCCGGGTCAAAGTGGTCATCGATCTCTATCTGATCAATCCGGAAGACACCAGCGAAGCCTCCAGCTGGGTCAAAAAGCTCCTCAAAAAAGGGACCGGTTGACTGATTTTCGTCAGCCCGAATTGAAATTGCCCGCTTGACTTGGATCAAGATAACATGCACCAAGGGATTGCTTAAAGCACAGACTGTCAGAGCCGTCTTTAAAAATGCACCGCAATTCCCTATCCGTTCCGCTTAAGGGGATTAGCAGTGTGATCGATAGCCCTGACACGGTTTCACCGCTGTGCGATAGGGGCTACGACCTGCTGTCCGCGATCCGGGCAGTGGGGAGTACGCACCGGGCGCTCGATTCACCGAATGATTTCATGCCGCAGCTTTGGTTTTTCCAAGAATTCGACTAATCACGGTCGGTTAAAAAAATAAGCAGCTCAAAAGGTTGATTTTTTATAAATCGGTGTTATATCAACGGCCATCTTGCCCACTGGCAAGTTAGAAATTAACCAATTTCGCGTTAAATCCGCACCCGAGATCACTTATATGGCTGATGATACAAACATCGTTGCATTTCCCGGAACAGACGTCCCGGAAAATAAGCCAGTGAAGTCGTCCGGAAAAGGATCCACTGATATGAGAAGCGAGCTAGTCGACCAGGCATCCAAAGTAATTCCAGAACCTCCTGTATTAATCAATTTGGTATCCCGCAGGGTAAAACAACTTAACTTAGGCCGCGCAGCACTGGTCAAAACGGATCACCGAATGGGTGCTGCAGATATTGCTCTCGTTGAAATCATCGAAGGCAAGATCAGTCCCGATTTCCCGGAAGGGGATCATTCCCTCTAAGTCGAAACGGCTTACAGGTTTACTATTTCATTAGACTCGCGCCCGCCAATCAGGGACGCGACAGAAAGCGCAGCGCATCCGTAAGTGATGCGCTGATTTTTTTCTGCATAAACTGATTTCTCAAACGTCTCCGCAGGGAAACGGTTCAGCTTGAGTGTCCTCGCAAATGGGGCCATGATTACTTTATAGCTGAAAGGTTTCGCTGCGAGATCGTGAGTCCAAAATACAACATCTTCAACTTCACCGAATCCTACCGTCATGCCGAAGGTAGGCACACCGTGCTTTTGCCCGCTACGATGGGTATTGTGGTGCTGTTCAGCTTCTGGATCGTCACCAAAACCCGCCCGACCGCGAAAAAGACTCAGGAAGAGATCCTGGTGGCGACTCCATCTACCGATCAAAAAAATCCGGGCAAATCGGGAATCATGTCTCCCCCGAAGATTGATTTGAACATCGATTTTGACACAGATCTGCGATCCATCCCCGTGATCGATCCCGCGATCGACATCGCCCCCGGCGCAACCGTTCCCCGTCCTGTGCCGAACGGAAGTGAGCCGGCCCCCACCGTCGTAAAGGCCCGCCCCGTGTCCCTGGATGGCTTGCCCCTCGTGAACCCGGGGGTCTCCTCCGACCAGTTCACCGACTGGATGACTCCGATCGAGCTGAACCGCCACATCCACGCGCTGAATCAGGGACAGGAAGTTTCCTTTTGGGATCGCGGACACTGGATCGTCGCCGTGGAAGGTCGCTGGTCTCAGAACCGGCAGGAATACCGGATCGTTTACGAAAAGACTCCTCAGAATACCAATTTCCAATGGCGCTACCGCATCGCTCAGTCAAAAGATGCCTTTGCCCGAACCATCGATCAATTCAGAAACGAAGGGTTCACCCTAGTCCAAAGTCAGGTTTTCGAAAATCCCGACCGGTCACGGCAATACCAGGCGGTTTGGCGAAAAATGGACTAGCTGCCGCCCGGCTAATCCGTGATGACTCCATCGCGTAAGCAATCCGGCTCGACGTCGAGACTGAACCTTTTAGGGTTAGGAATATGGCGACACGACGTGATCTGATTCGCGCCTCTGCAGCAGCGACCGCTTTTGCGGCACCGGCGTTTGTAAGAGGACAAAATTTAAATTCGAAACTTCAGTTGGCCTCCATCGGGTCGGACAACAAGGGCTTCAGCGATATCCGCGCGATGTCGACCCACGATAAGCAACAATACGTCGCGCTCTGCGATGTCGACACGAGCCGGTTCCGCAATGCGAAAAAACTCTGGCCCGATGTCCCGACTTATCAGGATTTCCGAGTCATGCTCACCGAGATGGGAGACAAAATCGATGCGGTGACAGTTTCCACACCGGATCATATGCATGCTTACTGCGCCATCTGGGCGATGAAGCAGGGCAAACACGTTTACTGCCAGAAACCGCTGACCCACAACATCTGGGAAGCCAAAGAAGTGGTGAAAATGGCGAAAAAATCGGGCGTCATCACCCGTCTGGGCAATCAGATCCACTCCCACAAATTTTACCGGACCGCCGTGCAGATCGTACAATCCGGAGCCATCGGGAAAGTGAGCCGGGTCCACAGCTGGGTTGGCTCCACCGGCCATGGGAAATCCGGCTTTATCAGTCGTCCCAAAGATCCACCACCATTACCGGAAACTGTCGATTGGGATCTCTGGATCGGGACCGCGCCGATGCGCCCTTACGGTGGAAAAGGAGTCTACCACGCTTTCGGATGGCGCGACTGGCAGGATTTCGGTAACGGATCCGTCGGTGACTTCGGCTGCCACATTCTCGATCCGGTCTACACCGCTCTGAAAATTACCGGCGCAGGTGATCAATTTTCCGCCCATCACTCCGGTTTGAACGATGAAGTCTGGCCCGCTCAGACCTCCTACTCCTTTACAGTGCCCGGCACGGAATACACCGAAGGCGACAGGCTGAAAATCAACTGGTACGACGGTGGCCGCCTCCCCAACACCAAGGGATCTCACATCCCCGACACCACGCGCCTTCCATCCAGCGGGTCAATTTTGATCGGGGACAAGGGAACTCTGGTGATTCCACATGTTCAGGCCCCGAGACTTTATCCTGCGGAAAATTACGCGGACGGCTACGAAATGGCCGACGATCAGGACCATTACCATGGCTGGATCGACGGCTGCCTTACCGGCGAACAACCTTCCGACGGATTTGACTACGGCGCCCTGCTCACCGAGACCATTCTGATGGGCAACATTGCTGTTCGCTACCCGAAAGAAGTCCTCGAATGGGACAGCGAGGCGATGAAGATCACGAACAAGCCGGAGGCCAATCAGTGGCTCACCCGCGAATACCGCGAAGGTTGGGATCTCAAAAAATTGATTGGTTAAATTGCTCAGAGAGACATTCCCGGCGTCAGTCGGGAACCGTATTATTGGTGTTTCACCGAAGCTGTGCCAAATTGGTTGCTTTGGCTGTCTGCCCCATTATTATTGCCGGAATTTTTCATCCGGTCTTTCCTCTTTGCTATGAATTCGAAAAAATCTCTTCCTTTGGGTCAACTTGCCTGGGGAAACACAATCGGCCTTTCCTGGATGTGGGGACTGGGCCTGTTCTTCAGTGTGCAGTTCACCATTCAGTTCGGAATGTTGGGCCTGCTTTGCTTCGCGATCCCGAATGCTCTCGGACTGTTCCTGTTCGGTTATATCACCGATAAAGTGGCCCGAAGAAGCGATGATAAGGAATCGCTCGCCAAATTTTACGACTCGTGGTCAAAACCTTTCCGGCTCCCGCTTTTTCTCTATCAGCTGGCCGCGCTATCGTTAACCATCTTTGCGATCGTCCATTATTTGTGGCAGCCGCTCGGACTTACCCCGGGCTTTATTTATCTCCCGCTCGGCGTTTTAATTGTCCTCGCCGCCGCGTTTCTCTTCGGCGAAGAGTTCAGCATCAAGCGGATCAAATGGAGCCACTCGGCGATGTTGATTATCGCGCTGATTGCAATCCTGACCATTCTAATCACGAACCGGCCTTCGTTTTTCACCTCGGCCCGCCCTTTCGCTGGAAACGATACTCTGGAGACCGGAGCATTTCTCGGCTTTCTCATTCCGATCTGTGTAGGCCTTCTGGTAGGCCCCTGGATGGATCTGCAGCAATGGCAGCGTGCTATCGAAATCCGTAGGGAAGGCAAGTCTATCACCAAAGCCTACGCGATTGGTTCCAGTCTTTTCTTCCTTTTGCTCATTTTCCACGGAGGCCTCGCCAACTGGGCGATGACTCAGGGTGCCGATCAATTTGTGCGGACCGGTTTGTTGGATTTCGAATACGGTCACCAAATTCTGACGCAGTTTTTCTACAATCAAATCGAGGCGAACCCGATCGTCTTCGGCGCCTACGCCACCTTTATCTGCATCTGTATTCTGACCACTTTGGACAGCGGATACATCGCGATGAAGTGGTTCTTCACCTCCTACGCGGCGCAGAGCAAGAGCATTATCTTTTCTCTACTTCCCGCAAAGTTGATGACCTCGCCAATTCCCGCTTTCCTCTTAGCGACTTTCCTGGCAATCATCGCTTTGTTTCTCGGCCTCGAGTTGGAATACTTCATGATTTTCTATGCGACCTTCTTTGTCGCCTACGCCGCACTTGGAATGCTTCGCGCCATCCGCGGAAAAACCAACCTGCCCCTGCCTCAGGTTAAGATGTTCTGTGTGGGAGCGATGTCGGTAGTGATATTCTCCTTCGGGTATCTGCAAAAAATTCCTTTCTTCCTCATTTGCGGTTCGCTGATCCCGGTTGGCTACATCCTCTGGCTCCTTGTCAAAAGCCAGACCCCGGCTGACAGTCGCGATGAGTTGGTAGAGAAAAAAGCCGACAATTTCTCACCGGAAGTGGCTTTGTCCCCAAGCCAGGCCCTCCCTGAAGGCGCCCAGTTAGCGATGACTTCCGCACCCGGCGAAATGCAGGGCAGCACCGGCGGTCACTTCGAAGGAAAAACGTTCGTTCACACTTTCCTCAGCACCTATGGCGATACCAATTCTGTCGGAAACATCTATTTCGGGATGTACGCAATGTGGGTAGGCAAAACCCGCGAATTGTTCCTCCGCAAAGTGATGCCGGAATTCGACCTCGATACGACCGATTTCTTTATCCTGACTCGATCCTTCGAGCACAAATTCGTTCAGGAAGCCAAGGAGTTTGAAAATATTCGAATCGAAATCTCCATCGGAGAGCACAATCGAAAATTCGTGGAATTGAACCATCGAGTTCTCAATGGTGCCAACAAAGTCCTCGGAAAAGGAAAACAGTCTCTCATGTTCGTCGGTTCTAAAGACTACTCACTTCTCGATATCCCGGCTGCAATTCATGCCGCATTTGTCCCCTACGTTTCAACGACCGATCAGACGTTGCGATAACCTGATTCAGAGATGGCTGATTCTGAAGAGATTGAAGAGGAATCAGAACAGGACCCCGAAGATGTAGAAGTCCCCGAAGAGGAGCCGGCCGCTGAGTTGGTGTATCGCCGCCAGTTTTTCGCGGAACTGCGTCGCCACCTCAACTACTCTCTTTTCGCGCTCGCTCTGATGGCGATCCCCGTCGGGATCCTTGCCGCCTACGGCACCTACGGATTCCGACAGGCATTTGGTCTACTAGGCGACTGGTTACACCGGGACAGCGGACTCGGTAGCGGAATCCAGCAACTGCTCATCCTCATCGTCGGCGGCCTGATTTTCGGCTGGGTATTGAAACGGTTGAACTGGGACCGCTTTCGGACGCCCGCCCATGTCATTGTTTCCGTATCCGAACGAGAGGGAAAGATCCCGCTGAAAGACGGTATTATCACCGCTCTGGCCGATGCCCTGAGCCTCGGGCTCGGTGCTCCGGTTGGTCGATACGGCCCCGCCATATTTCTGGGAGCCACCCTCGGTTCCACCATCGCCCGCTTCTTCAGTCTGGGAAAAACCAGTGTCAATATCCTGCTGGGCTGCGGCGTCGCAGCGGCAATATCCGCCTCCTTCAATGCACCGATCGCCGGAGTTATCTTTGCGCACGAAGTCATTATCGGACACTTCAAATTACGGGCCTTTGCACCGATCACAATGGCTTCGGTAGCAGCAGTGGCCATCACCCGCTATCACAGTCACGAATATGTGGCTTTGAAACTTTTCGATATCAATAGGGACCTCAATCTTTGGGACTATCCGATATATCTGGGAATCGGAGTCCTCGCCTCCCTCTTCGCGATTATCTATATGGCGGGAATCGTTCATACCGGATGGCTCGCTCAAAAATCCAAACTACCACTCTGGTCCCAACCCGCGATCGGAGCCACCATCGCCGGTTTGATCGCGTTGGGGATTCCCGGCATACTGGGGCTGGGCGACCGGACGATTCAACAGATACTGGAACAGGACATCGCCAATCCCAGTCTCGGACTGAGCTTTTTGATCGTTCTCGGGCTAGGAAAACTGGCGGGCAGTATCGCCTGTCTCGGTTTCAGAATGCCGGGCGGAAGTTTCAGTCCCGCGATTTTTATCGGATCCATTCTGGGAGCCGTAATCGGCTTTCTGGTTCCCACAATCGACTACCAAATCGCCGTTCTCGTCGGGATGGGCGCCCTGGTTTCTTCCGTGATGGGCGCACCTCTCGCCACCATCCTTATCGTCTTTGAGTTAACTGAAAATTACGAAGCCGCGACAGCAGTGATGGTTGGAGTCGTCGCCTCCAATGCCATTGTGACCCGCTACTACGCCCGTTCTTTTTTCCATCGCCAAATTACCATGTGGGGAATTGATATCAGTCGCCCCGAAGAACAGCGAATCATGCAGGCCAAACGAGTCGGGGAAGTCATGGAAAAAGGCTACCTCGCCGTCCGCCCGAATCGAACGGTGGCTGAGCTGAGAAAACTCGTAAAGCACGGCTACCGAAGCGAAGTCTTTATCATCGACGAAAACCGGAAGCTACTGGGCCAGATGTCACTGACCAACCTGGTGATAGCAGAAGAGCCCCAAACCGCCGAGGAGCTGGCTGAGTTCCCTGAAATCTGGCTGAAGGAAAACGATTCCGTCTGGTCGGGTTTTGTCAGTCTGGAGAATTTCGAAGGGGTTACCGTCCCAGTCGTGAATAACGCGGAAGAGATGGAACTGGTCGGAGCGGTCTATGCCGCTGACTTTGTTAAAACCTACCGGAATGCGATAAAACAGTCTCGTGATGTCAACGCATCTTAGCTTAACTATAGCCTCCTCGAGTCGATTGTACCCTGTACAGTCCAAAACTGTACAGGGTACAATTTCTATAGTTGCGCCATGGGCTGAACCATAGGCCACAGCGTCACCTCCTCAGTCACGAGATGAGGCGGCTGACAAACAATATTGAAAACCAGTTCCCCGATATCGGCAGGCGATATACATTTCTCTAAAATTTCGGGCTCGCGGGATCCGAGGCCGCAGGAATCGGTGAACTCCGTCTGCCCCCATGAGGGGATCACTGAAGTGACTCGCACGCCGTGAGGGCGCACCTCGGTCAGGAAACACTTGGAAAACTGCAGCAGCCCCGCTTTGGCGGCGGAGTATACACTCCAGTTTGCCCAGGCGTGTTTGGCACAGACACTGCCGATGTTGATAATCACTCCCGATTTTTCCGGAACCATCACCTCCGCAGCGCGGCGACAGCCCATCATCGAACCGATCAAATTGATACCTATTGACTGGGAAATATCTTCGTCACTCTGCTCAATCACAGGAGCGATATTGACTCCCGCCCCGGCGTTATTCACCAGTATATCGAGTTTGCCCACTTCGAGAAGCAGTCGATCCCAGGCCTCTCCATCACTCACATCCGCCACAAAGGGAATCGCCCCGATCCGGTCCGCTTCGCTCCGTAACTCCGCCTCGTTCCGCCCCGTGATCCAGACCCTGGCACCGGCCTCGACGAGACGTTTCGCAATACCGGATCCGTATCCACGGGAAGCACCCGTCACGATCGCAGTTTGATTTTTTAATGGCTCATTCATTTCACTCACCATGGCCATGCTGACCGCTTCAATGCAAGATCGAATTTACGCTTTAGAACCCGTCGACAAAACGATGGAATCCGCTATGATCCGGAGGCGCTACGCCAAATACCATGACTGAACTGAACGGAATTTTCCCGGTTATACCGACGATGTTTAAAGCAGACCTTTCGCTTGATCTCGATGCCCAGAAAAAAGTAATCTACTTCGCTCTGGAAGCGGGCGCTCATGGGGTGGTTTTTCCCGGCGTTGCCAGCGAATACAATTTTCTCTCCCCTGCTGAAAGAGGCGAGCTGATTGCACTGGTCGCAGAAGAAGTTAACGGACGGGTCCCCATCGTGGGAGGAGCCAGCGCGCCGTCGGTTGAGGAAGTGATCGCAGCGGGAAAGCAGGCTTTGGAGCACGGAATCCAGCATCTCATGATAATGGCACCATCCAACCTCGGGGATGACCTCGAAAAGCACGAGGCATTTTTCTCCGCAATCTCCGACGCGCTACCGGGAACCGACATCATTCTGCAAAACGCTCCTTCACCAATTGGTGCTGGCCTTAACGCAGAAAAAATAATAGCTCTGGCTCGTGGAAACGAGTCAATTACCTATATCAAAGAAGAAACACTTCCCTCTGGCCCGGCAATCACGGCTGTCCAGCAGGCGAAGATCCCCCATCTCAAAGCGATCTTCGGAGGAGGCGGAGCCCGATATATGATCGATGAACTGAATCGCGGTGCCCTCGGTGTGATGCCAGCTGTCGAACTGACAGACATCCACGTAGCTCTGTATAAGTCCTATATCGAAGGAGAAGTCAGCCGCGCCAGAGAACTCTACCGAATCACCCTCCCGCTACTCGTCTCTCAGGCAATCTACCGGATGCGGTTAACCAAATATGTATTAAAACAGAGAGGCATCGCAGACGCACTGGCCGTCCGGGCCCCATTGGTTGAGTTTGATGAACTGAATCGAACCGACATCGATCAAATGATTAACGATCTTACCCCACACTTTACTCTTTAGCACAGGAAGACATGGCTGATCCCATCAAGAAAATTGAAGTATATATCGTCGATCTCAGTCAGGAAAAGCCCTATCTGGGCGACTTGAAAGACGGGGAATCCGTAAACGATGCCGGATACTTTGTGAGAAAAGGCAATCGTACCGTGTACCCGAAAAACAATCGTTCGATTGTCGTACGCGTCACCACTAAAGATGGAGTCAAAGGATGGGGGGAAACCTACGGGATTGTCGCACCAAAAGCCACGGCGGAAATCATATTGGATCTGCTATCCTGCTTCATCATTGGCCGGGACCCTTTGGACCGGGAATCGATACACGATGAACTATATGATCTGATGCGGGTCCGTGGCTATACCGGCGGCTTCTACCTCGATGCCCTTGCCGCAGTGGACATTGCACTATGGGATATCACCGGAAAAATTTCCAATCTTCCGTTAAGCAAACTGCTGGGCGGCCAGACTCACGCCGAAATTCCAGCCTATGTCTCCGGACTCCCCGAAAACAACCTCGAGAAACGGGGAGAACTCGCCCTCTCCTGGCAGTCACGGGGATTCAACTCTTTCAAATTCGCCCTCCCCGCCGCGGATCAGGGTCCAGTTAAAGAAATCAGCCACCTCCGCAATCAACTGGGCGACTCAGCCAGGATCGCCTGCGATCTACACTGGGCCTATTCGAGTGCCGATGCCGTCAAACTCGCTTACGAAATGATAGAGGACCGACCCTGGTTCCTCGAGGCACCAGTTCCCACTGAAGACATTGCGGGGCTCCGACAGGTGGCACAGAACAGTGTGTCGTCCATCGCAGTAGGTGAAGAATGGCGCACCGTATTTGACGCCCGCGTCAGGATCGATCAGGAAGCCTGTCACATCGTCCAGCCGGAAATGGGGCACACCGGAGTCACCCAGTTTATGAGAATCGGGCGCTACGCCGAAGCTCATCACCTCGAAATTATTCCTCACGCTACAATCGGATCAGGCATCTTTCTCGCAGCCAGCCTACAAGCCTCTGCTGCTTTGAAAAACACAACGGCTCACGAATTTCAGCATTTTATTTTTGAAGAGTTTCAGCATTTCACGGGCAAAGGATTAGCCTGTGAGAAGGGCTTCTATCAAATTTCGGACCGGCCCGGCATCGGAGTGGAACCCAGTGCCGCGATGAAGAAAAAAATGGAATTAGTAGGGAAACGTTAAGCGATGACCAGCCCCGACTACATCACCCTGTTGCTCTATGTGGTCGGGCTTTTTGTCATCAGTACACTCTCGGCGAAGCGAACCTCCAGCCAAAGCGAGATGTTTTCCGCCGGGCGCAGTGCCCCGTGGTGGGCCTCGGGTCTGAGCGGGTTTATGACGATTTTCTCGGCGGGAACCTTCGTCGTCTGGGGAGGCATCGCCTACGAATTGGGAATCGTCGCGGTGGCCATCAATACCTGCTACGGGATTGCCGCCCTCTTGGTCGGGTATTTCGTCGCCGGGCGCTGGAACCGGCTCGGGGTCTCAACACCCGCCGAATTTGTTCAGCTGAGATTTGGTAAAACCGGTTTGCATTTCTTTACCTGGACAATGCTGATCAAACGCATTCTCGGCGTATCGGTGAGCCTCTACGCCCTTGCCATTTTGTTAATCGCCCTCGTTCCATTGAGCCTCGTTCAGGCGATTATTATTTTCGGGATCATCGTCGTGATCTACACCATGCAGGGAGGCCTCTGGGCCGTCCTGATGACCGATGTGCTCCAATTCATCGTCCTGACCGTCGTCGTCCTGATGGTCGCGGTGCTCATGATATCCGGCATGGGCACCTTCGAAGAATACAGAGCGGCGGTTCCCGACACGTTTTTCAACCCCGTGGTCGGTAAATACGGCTGGTTCTTCCTGTTTGGCTGGGTCACCATTCACTTTTTCATGATCGGAGGGGAATGGGCCTTCGTGCAGCGTTTTATCGCAGTTCGCAGCCCCTCCGACGCTAAAAAGTCATCCTACCTCTTCGGGATTCTCTACCTGGTGACGCCCCTCTTCTGGCTGTTACCGCCCTTACTCTATCGTGGACAGGTGGATAATATTAACAAAGAGCAGGCCTATATCCTCGCAGCCCAGTCCGTTCTTCCCCCGGGTATTCTCGGATTACTCTTTGCCGCGATGTTCTCAGCTACCGCCAGTATGGTAAGCTCTCAGCTCAATGTATTTGCCGGGGTCTTCACCAACGACTTCTACCGCGCCCTGATCAATCCCAAAGCCAGCGAAGCCACCCTGGTCAAAACCGGAAGATTCTTTACCGCTCTGCTCGGTGCGATGTTAATCACCATGGCCATTTTTGTGCCGAAATTAGGTGGTGCTGAAAAATTGATTATCTCGATCAATTCTCTACTCGTCGTCCCCCTGTTCGCTCCGACCCTCTGGGGATTATTCAGCCGGAAAATCGGCCTCCGCGATATGATAGTGGTTGCCCTGACCAGCTTTGTGATTGGATTGACGCTGCGATTCGGCATCGCGTCCAACCCCGCCATTCAGGACGGACACGCACTCCACGGTTTTGCCAACTACCTCACGGAGAACAGTAAAAATGTTGAGGTTCTCGTCGGGGTAATTCTTCCCGTTCTCATGCTGATTGGTTTCGAGAAATACCGACAGGGTGTCGATAAAGGCGCCATACTGATCGAGGAAACGGCTCAGAAATTTCAAGAGGCCGAGTCGACTTCAGCGGCTACATTTCCTTTTGATCCCTTTCCGCTTCGGATGGTCATGTATAGTTTACTGGTTCTCGGCATCTGGATGATTTGCCTGAGCTTACGTCAGTCCGACGGACGTTTTATCATCCTGGGTTTTGCGGTTGGTTTGCTATCGATCGCGGGCGGCATCCAATGGCTGATCCGGAAACTAAGCAAAAATAGCCATGTCAGATAAGATCGAATGGATCGCGGTAGACTGGGGCACCACCAATCTACGATGTTTCGCAATTTCGCCGGAAGGCCAGGTAATAAACACCGCTGAATCGGATCAGGGAATGGCGGCGGTAAATGAAAAGGGAGGCGATTTTGAAGGAACCCTGCTCTCTATAATCGATCACTGGCTCGATCCAGGCCGGAACCCCCCGGTAATCGCCTGCGGAATGGTCGGTGCCAAACAGGGATGGCAGGAAGTCCCTTACGACGAAGCGCCCTGCTCTCCCCGCACCAGCCTGACCAAAGTTAATACCGAAAGTGGAGTGATCGATGTGTGGATCCACGCCGGAGTCAAGCAATCCGAACCTGCTGACGTGATGCGTGGGGAGGAAACTCAAATTTCGGGATTTCTCGCGATGGAGCCAGAGTTCGCCGGGATGATTTGCCTACCCGGAACCCACTCGAAATGGGCGAAAATCGTCGACGGAGCGATCCACACCTTTTCCTCATCTATGACCGGCGAGGTCTTTGATCTACTATCTAAACATTCTATCCTTCGCCACTCCGTCGGTAGTGATGAATGGAACGATGACAGCTTTGCCGAAGGAGTCAGGGAGTCGTTTGAACATCCCGCCAAAGTGCTGAACCGACTGTTCTCGATTCGGGCCAGAGACCTCCTTCAGCAGTCCGACAAATCTGGTGCAAAAGCCTACCTTTCGGGGTCGCTGATTGGGCTCGAGATGGCCGGTGTTCTTGAGAATTTGTCGATAGAGGAAGTGATCATCATCGGATCACCCGGGGTTTCGGAGCGATATCAAACCGCTTTGGCGAGTCTCAACATTCCGACCCGATGTTTCAGTAGCGGAGATATCACTCTGAAAGGGCTCGAGTCGGGCTACAGAATAATAAACTGTTGATCAGGCGACTTTGCGAGAAGGACAACTCCCTGATGAAAGCGAGGCATCTCCCCACTCCGCGCGGAGATCTTCGCTCAACGCCTTTCTCGCCCGATGAATCATTACCCAGAGGTTGCCTCGGGAAATATTCATCGACTGAATCACCTCTTCCGTCGTCTGATCTTCAATCTGGGAAAGCTGAAATGCCTGCCGCATTTTTTTCGGTAGTTTTGCCACTGCGACATTCAAGTCCTTCACAAAATCTTTTTTCTCAGCTACGGACATCGGGCTCAGGTCGTCCCGGGGATCGGTTTGACTTTCCAACCACTCGGATTGCCCGGTATCAGGGTCTTCGGAAAAGTGGCCGGCAAAGATAACGGGCCGCCGTCCTCTCCGACGATAAAAGTCGATCACTTTATTCTTTAAAATCCCGGCAAGATAAGTTTTCTCCGAACACTCGCCGCGGAAGTTATCTCTACTTTTCCAGGCTGAAATGAACGCATCCTGAACCAGGTCTTCGGCTATTTGATAGTCATTCACCTTACTGTAGGCCAATTGAATCAGGAATTGCCGGTGCTCCAGCGCCCAGTTGTCAGGATTCAGTGTATGAGAGGTTGTATTGTCGTTAATCTGCATAGCCGTTTTCAAATGATATTGAAATCAATCCTTTCGGATTCTTACAGAGAGGAGAGGCACTGCAGGATGATTTATTCCCGACTTTTCGAAAAAAAATGATATTCCCGGGAATATTTTTTCTCCTCACCCCTCTTCCCTGTGGCGGCCCTGATTTAAAATCGGATCCGGGAAGCTGAATTCATCAACGAATTAGAAATAAAACCCAACTACGAATGAAACTTATCAAAAAGACTCTAGCGGTTAGCGCGATCACTCTCGGCATCCTTACAGCCTCCCAGCAAAGTTCAGATGCCCAGGAATTCAGTCACGACTTCGAAGAAGCTTCCGAACTCGCCAAAAAGAGTCAAAAACCACTGATCGTGGTCTTTTCCGCTACCTGGTGCCCTCCGTGTCAGAAAATGAAAAAGTCCGTCTATCCCAGTACCGAAGTGAAACCATATCACGATTCCTTCGTCTGGGCCTACCTCGACGCGGATGAAAGCAAAAACCGGCCGCTGATGTCGAAATACGGCGTAAACGGGATTCCTCACATCTCCTTTTTAAGTCCCGGTGGCAACCTCGTTGGACATTTTGCCGGAGCGGTTTCTCCCGAACAATTTACCAAAATTCTTGATCAAGTTCAAAATGACATCGCAAAAACAGGAAGCAACTCGGGCTCACAAGCCAACACCGAAAGAAAGGGCTCCGGAATCAAACGATAAAAAGTGCCGGACTTTCCCCCCTGATGCCCGATCTTTTGTAAGAGAATTACCTCAGGAACGACAGGGATGGGTCACTCTGTCATTCCTGAAACCCATTCAAAAAGATGCAACCGGCCGTTATCGCGACGTTAGTAGAAGAGCACTATCAGAATCTCTACCGGTTTGCACTCAGTCTAACCCGAAACGAGATGGAAGCGGCTGACCTCACTCAACAAACCTATCTGAAGCTGGCAAAGAAAGGCGGCCAGATTCAGGATATAACCAAAGCGAAGTCGTGGCTTTTTACCACCCTGAGAAGAGAATTTTACGCCCTGAGAAAACAAACCGATCGCTACACCTCGCTCGAAGACGAAGAACAGCTTGAGACGGAAGCTCCGGATAATGTAGAATTTGAGATCCTGAAAAAAGCCAATTCAGCGATGGTCATGGAAGCTCTCAATCAAATACCCGAAGTTTACCGCGTGCCACTCGCTCTCTTTTATTTCGAAGACTTCAGTTACCAGGAAATCGCCAGAATATTAGATGTGAAAGAAGGAACCGTAATGTCCCGACTCTATCGGGGAAAATCAGAACTGCGGAACTGGTTAGTGAACAACGTCGATTCGGACGCCCTGCCTACCAACATCGCCCTGCTCCAACAAACACCCGGTAAGTGACATTTACCCCTTGCAACAAACAGAATCCATTTCATGAACAGAGAGGAAGCTAAAATCATTTTATCAGCCCTTCGCAACGGAGAGTCCAAGCTCCCGGAAGGCGATGTTGCCGAAGCCCTTCGGCTCGCCGGGGAGGACGAATCACTCGGAAAGTGGCTCGAAGATTCCCGGAAGTTCGATCAGTTAGTAACGGACCGGATTGAAGAAATCCCGGTTCCGGAAAACCTGATGGCTGACATTCTCACCGGAATCGAAGCCGAATCAAAGCCGACCTGGAACCGTCGTTTGATGTTTCTCACACTGGCTGCGGCCGCGACTATCATGATTGGTCTGGGCTTGTGGCATCAAACCGATGCCTATCAACACCGGGTGGTGGAGGAATTCCAAAGAGATATGATCGATGAAATGGAGGCGCTGAACTCGCTTGATTTCAGGTCAGACGATCCGCAGCAGGTTTCCGGGTATTTGAAATCCCGAAATATGTTACTCGGGATGGAACTACCGGATCTATCTAAGAACGGAGATCTCAGAGGTTGTAAAATTCTCAATTGGAAAGGGCGTTCCGTATCGCTGATCTGCATTCGGTTCCCCGATAAAGAAGGGCTGTCCACCGTCCATATTATGACGATGGACGCAGGTCCCATGAAACGCCTGAAGGAAGGCGAGGAAAACCAACTGCAAGTGAAAGACTGGTCCTCCACCGCCTGGAAATCAGGGGAGAACATCCATGTGATTGTTACGAAGAACACCGGGGACCACGTTCTCCGGGATCTCATCCCTCTTAGCTAGATTGCCGGGCCGAAAAGTATAGAAATGCATAAACGGCAATCAGTCACCGTTGCCCTATTGGTTCAGTGCATCGCCTTGTTCGCCGCTACTGCGGAAGAAATCCCTCTTAAGCTACACCGCAATTCCTCACCGGAAGGGTGGCACCTCCTTAGTTTTGGTGACACTAAACCTAATATCGTGAGTGAGCATCCCGCCTCCCTCACGATCTCGGTAAATAACTCCGCCGGACCGCTAGTGTATGGATTCGATTCCGTAAAAAAGTTTACCGGAATCCGAATTCAGGGAACCATTGATGACCTGATCCGCCTCTCCCCCAACCGGAAGCAGGGCGCTAAAGGATCTGATGATTATGCGCTCCGCCTCGGCGTGATTTTAACAGGCGATCGAAAACTCGGGGCGCTCGAACGAAAGTTTGCTCCAACCTGGATCAAAGAACTTGAGTCACTCAGCCCTGCCGGTTCCGGGCTCGGAGAAATACACTTTTACAATGTGGAAAATGGATCGGGCAGCGGCTGGACCCGGAGAACTCATCCACTGGGAAAAGGCCTCATCAAAGAGGAAATTGCCCGGACGCTCACCCAACCCGGGCCCATCGATTTCGAAATTCAGTTCGAAAAAGAACTGAGTCTCTCCGGCTTGTGGATCGCCTGCGATGGTGATGACACTCACTCAAAATTCAAGGTAACGATCAATCGCATCGAAATGATTTCCCGGTAATCTCCCGGGACAAATCCGGCGTTACAAACACGATCCCATAAATCATTGGAAATTTTTGCGGGGTGGATCTACGGAAAAGCCATCTGGGGCCGGTTTTCGAACCGGCCCCCTTTCGTTTTTACTCAACCGCAAAGATTCGTTATGAAATCAAATTCGGAAAACTGGCTGAACCGCCTGCTCCCGTTAAATAGCGCCTGGCATGACAAAGACGTCGCCCGGGGCATGGTGATCGCTATCGGCGTGGGCGTTATCGCCGGGTTGGGTGCCGTTGTTTTCCGGCATCTCATCGGGCTGATCGAAACCAGTGCCTTCGGGCATGGCAAAAACATTCTGAGTTTCCTCGGCGACTACTATATCGTTCTGATTCCGGCTCTCGGTGGTTTGATTGTCGGTCCCCTTATCTATTTTTTCGCCCCGGAAGCCAAAGGACACGGCGTGCCGGAGGTCATGATCGCGGTCGCTAAAAACGGCGGACGAATCAGGCCGCGGGTCGCTTTTGTTAAAATCCTCGCTTCCGCCATCACCATCGGGACCGGCGGTTCAGTCGGGCGCGAAGGGCCCATCGTGCAAATCGGTGCGACTCTGGGATCCACCATCGGCCAACGTCTCGGGCTCCCTGCCCAGTGGATTCGAACCCTGGTTGCGTGCGGCGCTGCCGGGGGTATTTCTGCGACCTTCAACGCCCCGATCGCAGGTGTATTTTTCGCTCTCGAAGTCATTCTCGGAAACTTCACGACCCGCTACTTCAGCGTCGTCGTGATCAGCTCGGTGGTTGCCGCGGTGGTTTCCCACGCATTCCTCCCCGATGTCGCCAATCTCATCGTTCCGGAATACGCGCTGGAGAGTGCGCTCGAAATTCCGCTCTACGGCATCCTCGGTGGACTGGCCGGAGTTCTCGGAGTGATCTTTATTATTGTGCTCTACGCCTTTGAAGACGGATTCGACAAAATTAAAATCCCCGAATGGGTCAAGCCGGTCGTCGGTGGACTGATCATCGGTCTCCTCGGCCTGTATTCCACCGATCTGTTTGGTGTGGGTTATCGCGCCCTCGAAAGCGCCGCCAATGGCGAAATGCTTCTGAAAACTGCCCTGGTTTTGCTGGGATTGAAAATCCTCGCCACTTCGGTCACGATCGGCAGCGGCGGGAGTGGGGGCGTATTTGCTCCATCACTTTTTCTGGGAGCGATGCTGGGCGCCGCCTTCGGCTCCACCGTCAATGCTCTTTTCCCTTCGGTAGCCGGTCCCGTGGGAGCTTATGCGGTCGTGGGAATGGCAGCGGTATTCTCGGCCACCGCCCGGGCTCCGATTACAGCGGTAGTTATTCTTTTCGAACTGACCCGCGACTATAAAATCATTTTGCCGCTCATGCTTTGCGTGGTGATCAGCACCATCGTTTCGCAGCTGATTTATAAAGAAAGCATCTATACCAAGAAGATGCGCCGCAAGGGAGTCGAGCCGCCGGGCGAAGAGATGTTCGATGCACTGGATACGGTAAAGGTTTCCGAGGCCATGACGAAAGACTTTGGAAGCGTCAGCCGTCATTTACCTATTCAGGACCTCAACCAAATCTTTACCAAGTCAGGCCAGCGGGGCCTCCTCGTTACCGATGACGATAGCGGTGAACTCGTGGGGATTGTGACCGTCTCGGATTTGGAAAACTCCATGCGCGAAAATCACGAGATTGATTCCGTCGAGAAGATCACTACGAATGATATTGTCACTGCTTTCCCTGACCAAACCGTCCGCGAAGCCCTCGTTCAATTCGGCGCGGGCGATGTGGGCCGGATTCCGGTAGTCTCGCGTTCTAATCCCCGCGAGATAGTCGGCGTCCTGAGAAGAAGCGACATCATCTCTTCCTACAGTCGGGTTGCAGCTGAAAAGGTTCCGGGCTGAGTCCAGTCGGGAAATTAATTACAGAGGGTCGTGACTGATTGCGACCTCGCTGACAAGGACCGTCGCCGCCTCTCCGGTGGCGGTGATCCCGACTTCCAGCGCATTCAATAGCGAGTTAGCCCGGGCCAGGGTCTGCATCTGCCCATTGATAATCAATTCGTCATCCTGCCAGATTTGCACATCGCCAGACTCGTCATCCAGAACCAGGTGGACCTTTAGATCGAACCACTTTCCAATTGGAACCGGCTTTACCAGTTGGCGTAGTTGAGGTTTCGGGCGGTATTTCAATTCGATACCGATATGACTGCGTTCCCAAATCGTGATGCGGGGACCGGGGCTCTGCTTTCTACCCCGCTCCTGAAAATCCACGATCGTGAACGGCACGCCTGACTCAAGAAGGAACCGCCCTTTGAACCAAAGATGATCCCCTTTTACAAACCAGAGATCATTGTTTTCAACCATCGATTTGGTAGTAAACATCTTTCCGGTGGGAGCCACTGCGGAAAACCGCGCGGCACTTCCCGTTGCCTCGATCCGGTTGTCCTTGAAATCACCACTTCCGTCAAAGATCGATCGACGTAACTTAACGTAGGCATCCACATCGGTAGCCGATGGGGAAAGCAAATTCATCGTCGTCCACTTCCCCGTTCCGAACCAATCGCGAAAAGGAGTATCAAAGGTAAAATTGAACTGTTTGTAGAGCAGACCTTCCTCGCCTTTGAAACGGACCGTCATCTCCTTGTCCCCCTCTCGAATTACCTGAACGTCATCAGCCGTCGTCGCGCCAAGGTCCTGAAATATCAAACTCACTGCCAAGACCGCGCAGCACACAACTCCTCCCAGGACGTAAACTATTCGCTTCCTCATCGTCTAGGGTATCATCGATTCCCGGATTAAACACTTGAAGGGAACTCTTATTCCCGAAAGATCCTTATCGAATTTATGAAACTGAAAAACAAAGTGGCCATCGTCTCAGGTGGCGCGAGAGATATCGGAAAAGCGATTTCGATCGAACTCGCCCAACAGGGCGCAAAGGTCGTCGTCAACTACTTCGGCAGCACTGAGAAAGCTGAAGCAACGGTGGCGGAAATCACCGCCGCAGGAGGCGAAGCAATCGCGGTAAAAGGCGACCTGACCAAGTCGGCGGATGTCGCCGAGTTGATCTCGAAAACCACTGCCACCTTCGGTGACAACATCGATATCCTGGTAAACAACGCGGGTGGAATCGTGGCCCGGAAGACGCTTGCAGAAATGGATGAGGAATTCTTTAACTATGTGTTTCAGCTCAATGTCACCAGCACCTTTCTCTTAACCAAAGCGGTAGTAGAGAAAATGGGCGAAGGTGGATCGATCGTGAACCTAGCATCGCAAGCCGGTCGCGATGGCGGCGGCCCCGGAGCTGCAGCTTATGCCACGGCTAAAGGAGCGGTGATGACTTTCACCCGCGCCATGGCCAAAGAACTGGGTGCCCGGAACATCCGGGTCAATGCGCTCTGCCCCGGAATGATCAGCACCACCTTTCACGACACCTTCACCAAAGATGCGGTTCGCAAAAACGTCGCCGCAGGAACTCCGCTCGGACGCGAAGGCACTCCGACTGAAATCGCCACCATCGTTTCGTTCCTCGCATCGGACGAAGCTTCTTTTCTCACCGGAGTCAACATGGATACCAATGGCGGACTGCTGTTTTCTTAGGAGACTGATCCGCCATTCCTCGCTGGACATGACGCTAATTAAATAATCCGCCGGAAAATGTGTTCAGGCTCTCCTCATTTGAGAGCACGCAGAAATATCGCTACGACACGGTATTGTTTAGTCCGGAAATGTGATGCGGGCACTTCTGCCCGCAGTCCCCTGAACCTTTGATAGCGAGGGTTCCAGAGGTTTGCGGACAGGCTGGTATATTGTAGAATATTTTTTACCACGGATAAAAGCGAAGGAATGAGGTCTTTTGATGGACACGGATGAAAGAGGGTCAATTCCGGCATTTTTGTAGCTTGAGGACCGCTCTTTTTCGGCTTTTGGGTTTGGGGAGTACACAGGTATTAGAGAGATGGCCACTTCTACTTACTTACCTCCATTCCTTTGCCAATTTTTCGATTTGTATGCCACTACAACAACTCATCCAAATCGGCTTCGGAGATGATCGTTACGCCGAGCGTTTCTGCTTTGTCACGTTTTGATCCACCGCCTTCTCCAGATAACAGGTAGTCGGTTTTACTACTGATCGAGCCAGAGACTTTTCCGCCGGCGTTTTGGATGCGGTCTTTGATCTCGTTTCTCGGCGCAGAGAGCGTTCCTGTAATAACGAAAGTTTTCCCGGCGACGCCGGAAGCGCCGCTTTCCGTCGCTTTCGCAGGCTCGGGCAGATAGTTCGTGGAGGTGGGACAGATCCCCATCTCTTTCATCCGGGAAAGCATGGCCTGACCTGAATCGCTCTGGAAATAACCCAGCAAACTTGCGGAGGCGACTCCGCCCAGCTCAGGACTCACAGAATAGGCAGCGAGTTGCTCCGTCAGCTCTTTGACGCGGGGCTTGTAGGCTTCGCTGGTGGCTTTCCGCTCGGCAAATTCATCGACGGACAGATCGCTCGCTTTGGATGAGCGCAACGGATTGTCTTTCAACCAGGTTTCTTTTTCACCTTTTTCCCGAATCATCGCGATGATCTCAGATTCAGGGATCTCGAAAATATCTTTTACAAGACGGGAGGCCTCAAGCGCAGCAGATTCCCCGACTTGTGGAATCCCCAGCCCATAGAGCCACTTGGCGAGCGGCGCGTTGCGGGCCCGCTTGGCGGTTTCTACGATCTTGGTTCCGTTTTTTTCGCCCAACATGCGGGGCTCGGCTGCGGTTCCGATGTTAAAATCCGCGAGTTGGTCGACGTGAAGCTCAAAAATATCGAGGATATCTTCGATGAGCCCCCGCTCGACCAGCTTTTCGGCGACTTTGCCCCCGACGCCATCGATATCGAGCGCTTTGCGACTCACAAATTGCTTCAGTCGGTTCGAGGCCTGGGCCGGGCAACTGAAGTTCATACACTTCCAGGCGACAAACCCTTCAGGCTGGACAATAGGCGACTCGCAGCGGGGACATTTCCCGTCGACATAGTCGTAAAGATTAAATGGCACGGCGTGGGTGGGCCGTTTCGCCAGGACGACTTTGACCACTGCCGGGATGATTTCACCAGCTTTCTCGATCACCACGGTATCGTGGATTCGCACGTCTTTCCGATCAATTTCGTCCTGATTGTGCAGGGTGGCCCGGCGAACTGTGGTTCCGGAAACTAACACCGGCTCGAGCTCTGCAACGGGAGTGAGTGTCCCGGTACGTCCGACTTGAATGGTGATATCGTGCAGCACGGTTTCCTTCTGCTCCGGCGGATACTTGTAGGCCATCGCCCAGCGCGGAGCCCGGGCTGTTGCGCCGAGCCGGGCCTGCGCCGCGATACTGTCGACTTTCACGACCGCTCCGTCGGTTCCATAGCCGAGGTTGTGGCGCTCCACATCGAGTTTGCGAATCGCTTTGATCACATCTTCAACCCCGTCAGCATGCCAAACCGGATCGTTGGTCGGCAGCTTAAGTTCCTTCAAAAGCTCGCGATAGGAACTGAATGACTCAATTTCGAGACCTTCGACCTGACCAAAACCGTGGGCGATAAAGGCGAGCGGTCGCTTGGCCACTTCGCGGGAATCGAGCAGCTTGAGGGTTCCGGCAGTGGCGTTTCTCGGGTTGGCAAAAACCTGAAGCCCTTCCTCGTCCCGCTCGACGTTCATTTGCGCGAAAGCGTCGTTGGGCATGTAAATTTCACCTCTCACCTCGAGCACCGCCGGGGCCTGGGGCCCGAGTCTCAACGGCAGCGACCGAATCGTGCGCACATTTTCGGTAATCACATCGCCCGTGGTTCCATCCCCCCGGGTGATCGCAGCCTCCAGCTCTCCATCGCGGTAAATCAGCGATGCCGCGACGCCATCGATTTTGGGCTCGATGATCATCGGAATCTTCGATTCCCCGAGATTCTTCACCATCCGGTTGAAAAAATCGTGAACCTCCGACTCAGAGAAAACGTCGTCGATACTGAGCATCCGAACGACGTGAGCCTGCTGCTCAAAGCCATCGATTGGTTTACCGCCGACCCGTTTTGTCGGCGAATTTGGAGAGGCAAAGTCCGGCCAGGCCGCCTCCAGCAGCTCCAGATCCCGGAAAAGTTTGTCGTAATCCGCGTCTGAGATTTCAGGCGCGGCCTCTTCGTAATAAAGCCGGTTGTGGTGTTCCAGCTCGGCGGAAAGACGGGCAATTTCGGTGCGTGCTTCGTCCGGATTCATGCAGCAGCGGTTTTGAGATGGGGTAAAAGATTAGGATCAGGCATCTTCGTCCCGCGGAGGGCGGGCCGGCTCTTCAGCCTTGCGAACTTCCTCTTCGAGCCGCTCGCTGAGCCACTGTTTAATCATGCTCTGATAGTTCATGTACCGGTGACGGGCCACGCGCTTGATCCGGCTAAGCATCTGGGGATCAAAGCGCAAGGTAATCGTGGTCGATTCCCGAACGTTGGCGCGATGAATCGAATCGTTCATCAACCTGAGATCGAGTTCGTGGGTCAGCCAGAAATCGGCTTCGGCTTTTTCGTCGTCCCCGAAATCGGGGATCTCACTCCAGGATGATACAGTTTTCACAATTGAACAGGGTACAGTCCCAGACTGTACAGGGTACAGTCGCCGAGTCAACCAATGACCCGCTCGCGCTTAGCCCCATTTCCGCCTACAAATTCGACACCAGTTGGTGGGTATAGAGCGCATGATAATGCCCCCGGGATGCCAGCAAACCAGCGTGAGTCCCACTCTCAATGATTTTCCCTTTGTCGATCACGAGAATCCGGTCCGCGTTTCGAATCGTGGATAACCGGTGCGCAATCACAAAACTGATCCTTCCCTGAAAGATGGATTTTAACCCTTCCTGAATCGCCTGCTCCGTTTCGGTATCGATGGAGGATGTCGCCTCATCCATGATGAAAACAGCCGGATTTCCGATCAAAGCCCGCGCAAAGGAAATGAGCTGTTTCTGCCCGGTTGAGAGCCGGTTTCCACCCTCCCCGACATCGGTATCGTAACCATCTTCCAGCTCCGAGATAAATCGATCGGCGTTGACATGACGCGCCGCTTCACGAATCTCTTCATCTGTTGCATCGATCTTCCCATAGCGAATATTTTCGCGAACCGAGCCGCTGAATAAGTGAGGCCCCTGCAGAACGATCCCGAGATTTGATTGATACCAGGCGAGACTTCGCTCCCGGTAGTCCTCCCCGTTTATCAAAATCGATCCCGCAGTGGGTTCGTAGAAACGGGCCACCAGGTTCACAATCGTACTTTTGCCTCCCCCACTCGCTCCGACTAATGCAATCGTTTCACCGGAGTTCACAGTGAGATTGAATTTCTGTAGTACCGGCTCCGACTCTGAGTAGAAAAAGTCGACATCCCGGAATTCGATCGTTTTGATTTCATCAGCGCCGCCGTCAGGTGCCATTCCCGGAGGCAATTCTCTATCTTCCCACTCCGCAATCTTCGCCTTCACCGCATCGCTATCCTGAATCCCGGGAGTGGTCGCCAGCAGGCTCAATACCCGCTCACCAGCGGCCTGGGCTCCCTGCATCTGCACCAGCACCTGGGCAATCTGATTGATCGGATTAAAAAACTGTCCGGCGTAAAAAATGAAAGCCACTAAGGTTCCCAGAGTCATATCTCCAGCGATCACTTCGATACCTCCGCGCCACAGTGCGATCCCGGTCGAAACACTACCCAGCGTCAAAACAATCGGTATATAGACAGCGGACTGCAGCGCATTCTGCAGCGATACCCCGTACATCCGGGTGGAGAGCCCCTGAAACTCCACCAGATTTTCATCCTCCCGAACCAATGCTTTACTGGTACGGAGCCCTTGTAACGCCTCCGCAAACGAAGCGGTAATCATCGAGTTGTACTTCCGGGTTTCCCGGGAGCTGAGCAGCAGCCGTTTCTGAAAAAAGAAACTGATTACTGCCAATATCGGAACCACTGAAAGCACGAGCAGACCTAATATTGGATTCAAAACAATCAGAATCACCCCAATGATAAAAACCAGGCAAAACGCCCAGACCAGGTCGAGGGTTCCCCAGGCAATAATCCGCGCCAACTTATCGCAGTCCGACGTCAACCGTGAGATCAACCAGCCGGTCGGGCGATGATCAAAGTAGGCGAACTCCAGCTCCTGCAATCGCCTGAAACAATCACGACGAATATCGTGACTCATATAGTTCGCGAGACTTCCTGCTTTGTTAATAAATACCCAGACGCCGAGAGCCAATCCGACCGATAAAGCAATATATGCCACAATATGTGGAACATAGGAAATCGCTCCACCATTGGCCATCACATCGTCAACCGCCCAGCGGGTCACCAGCGCGAAACTGGCATCGACAACTGCGATGACGATGCCGGAAATCCCCAACGGAACCGCAATATTCCTGTGAGGCGCCGCATGACGAAAGACCCGCCCCCACAGGCTCAGATCGAGGCGTTCACTAAACACATCTTCTTCAGGCTCCTGCTTCATTTTCAGTGGTGGTTTGAATTTCCCAGAGACGCTGGTACAGCCCCGGCGCATTGCGTAACGCTTCATGGTTACCGCTCTGAACAATCTTCCCGTTCTCCAGCACGATAATTTTATCGGCGTGAGCCAGAGTTGACAGTCGGTGCGCAATTACCAAAGTGGTTCGCTTCCCGTGGCGGCTTCGCAGCGCCTCCAAAATCGTCGCCTCAGTCTCCGCATCGAGAGCGCTCAAGGCATCGTCCAAAAGCAGAAACGGCGTTTTCTGGAGCATCGCCCTGGCGAGCGCAACTCTCTGACGCTGCCCTCCGGAAAGGGTCACACCCCGCTCCCCGACCAAAGTCGAATATCCCGCAGTAAAATTAGAAATCGTGTGATGGATATCAGCCAGACTGGCCGCTGCATATACCTCATCGTCATCGGATTTGCTTTCGCTCAATCTGATATTTTCCCCAATGGTTTTGGAGTAGAGAAACGGCTCCTGCATCACGATACTGAACTGGGAGCGAACCCATTCCCGATCAAGGGTCTCCATCTCTCTCCCATCAATTAGAATCGACCCTTCACTGTAGTCATAAAGTCGGAGCAACAGGTTCATTATGGTAGTCTTCCCTGACCCCGAAGGCCCCACAATCGCCAGCGTTTCGCCCGGCTCGATCTCAAAAGAAATATCATCGAGAATTGGCCCGCCATCCCCGTAACTGAAGCTGAGATTTTTTACGGTAACCGCTCCTGCCGCCCTTTTTTCCGGAGTGATCGAATCAGAAGAATTGACTTCGCGATGTTCGCTCAGAATCTCCCCGATTCGCGATAGAGCCACAATTGATTTACCCAACTCCGTCAAAGTCCGGCCCATTTGCCGAACCGGCCACAGCAGCATATTGAGAAACATCAGGAAAGCGAAAAGAGTTCCTACGGTCAACGAGCCGTTGGCGATGAAATATATCCCTGAAAACAACGTGAGACCCTGTTGGAAAAGTACCACGAGATCCGAGGTCGACCAATACCATGCCATCAGCTTCAACAAATGCAGACTCCGGTCGCGATATTCCTGATTCGGCTTCGCGAATTTCTCGATTTCAAAATCCTGCCGCGCAAAAGCCCGAACCACCCGGACTCCGGTCAAATTCTCCTGAACCACCCGGGTGACCTCGCCCTCTGCTTCATCCACTTCGCGAAACAGATGCTTCACCCGGTTAATATAGAAATAACCGAAGAAGATGATCGGGATAATGAGAGTGAAAGAAATCAATGCCATCCTCAAATCGAGGATCACCATGATCGGTATGACCGTCAGTAAAAGAAGTATAGAATTACTCACCGCCACGACCTGATTGGCCAGAGCCAGCCGAAGAGTTTCCACGTCCGAAGTACACCGCTGGATCAAATCCCCGGTTTCCGCCCGGTCGTGATACCGGGCCGGAAGACGCTGCAGATGATTGTAGAGCCGATCCTTCAACTGGCGCGCCACCCCGTCCGACGCCAACGCCGCAAACCGGTCTTTTCCATAGCTGAACACCCCCGCTAAAATCGTAAGCCCGACCATAACCAAAGCCGGCATCCAGAGATTTTCCGTGACCCGCTCCGCTCCCCCGAGAATCCCGATGATCCAACTGGTCAGAAAATCCGTCCCGGGTTTTTGCGACAGGGCAAAATCGATCGTCGCGCTGGCAACCAGCGGAGTCAGGTAATTGATCACCGTAAAAACGAACAAACAGACAATCGCCCGCCCGTAAAGCCCCCGGAATCCCTGCATCAGCTCCAAAAGGAGCGTCCGGGGATTCAAATCGATAGATGATTCCGTTTGGCTGGCCGCCATGATAATGATGAGTTATTGAAAAATAATGAAAGTATAGAAACACCCGATTTGATTCGGTGGGTAGACTCTCAATTTTTCAAAAAAAGCCACCCGCAGACGTTTTCGGGCTGGCTTACGAAATTGAGTTCCGTCAAGACCGACCCGGACCGGAGTTACCGGACAGGAAGAGGTTCAGAAGACGGTTAAATTTCATCTCGAAACGTTATCACCCCATATTCCGCGAGATCAAGCGGTTTTTACGCGGTCGCGGGGATCCCGGCTATTCGAATCTTGACCTTTCTTTCGAAAAATTGAACAATATTTTTCTATGTCGAATCCGAGTGATCAAGATCTCACGAACCGCTGGAAAAACGAGCCCGCCCCCTTGTTGCCGATGTTGCACGCCTTCCACAATCGGGACGGTTATCTATCGGAAGATTCAATCAGAGCGGTTTCCGAAGCCTTGAAGATCCCGATTGCCGAGCTTTGGGGCACAGTCACTTTTTACCATCATTTCTCGAGGGAACAGCCCGGTCAATCAGCCCCCCGCGTCTGCACCGGCAATGTCTGCTGCCTCCACGGCGCTAACGAGTTACTCGAATCAATGAAAGACCAGGGCGCAACCCCGATGCCCTGCGCAGGCCGATGCGACGATATGATTCCCGTGATCATCGGCGACAAAGCTCTCGTCGGAAAAACCAAAGACACGCTCGAACATCGCACAACCCCGCTCCCTCCCCCCAATCCGGCAGGAATTGATGAATGTGTGTTTTCCAGCATTCGGGAACCGGGCCGCAACACGCTCGACGGCTATCGCAAAACCGGTGGTTACTCCGCTTTGGAAAAAGCCGTCAATAACATGACACCGGAGAGCCTCATCGAAGTGGTGACGGAAAGTAAACTGGCCGGTCGTGGAGGAGCGGGATTTCCCACCGGGATCAAATGGAAAGCCGTCGCCGATGCCCCCGGAGATCCCAAAACCATCGTCTGTAACGCCGACGAAGGTGAGCCGGGTTGTTTCAAGGATCGCGCCATCATGGATCACGATCCTTTTGCTGTGATTGAAGGCATGACACTGGCCGCTTTCGCCACCGGTGCTCCGCAGGGATTTATCTACCTCCGTTACGAATATCCTGAGACCGAGAAATTTCTCGAAGACGCCATCGAAGACGCCCGCGCGGCCGGTTTGCTCGGAAACAAAATTCTCGGCACGGATTTCACGTTCAATCTCTATGTCCGCCGCGGTGCCGGTGCCTACATTTGCGGGGAAGAGGGTTCCCTACTCAACAGCCTGGAGGGGAAACACCCGTTCCCGAGAAATAAACCACCTTTCCCGGTCACCCACGGCTACATGAATAAACCGACGGTGGTAAACAATGTCGAAACACTGGCATCCGTTCCCCATATCGTGGAAAAAGGTGCCGAGTGGTATCGCAATCTTGGTTCCGGGGAACATCCCGGCACTAAATTGATCAGCCTCTCCGGCGACATCAAGCGTCCCGGAAACTATGAAATCCCTATCGGACTCCCCCTCTCGACTTTACTATATGAATGGGCCGGCGGCCCTCGCGAAGGACGCACCGTTCAGGCAGTGACGATGGCCGGACTATCCGGTGGTTTCATCGGCGGGGCCGATCTGGATGCCACCCTGGATGAACCAAGCCTGCGCAGTAAAGGTTCCTTCCTCGGCGCCGGGGGGATCATGGTATTTGACGATTCCCGTGACATGGTAAAAGCAGCTCACGATGCGATGGCGTTTTTTGCCCACGAAAGCTGTGGAAAATGCTTTCCCTGCCGAATTGGCACCCAGCGAATGACAGAACGCCTCAACGGGTCATCTCCCGCCCTAACAGAACAGGAATGGAAGACCGAGATGGAGGACATCGGCTCAACCATGAAGTCGACCAGTGCCTGCGGTTTGGGAATGGCGGCCCCTCACGTCACGGAGTCTCTGATGAAATACTTCCCCGATCAGGTCGAGGCCCATCTCGCTAAAGAAAACGCATCGTGATGATTCGCCTACTCACATTCCTCTGCCTTGGCGTGGCCACGGCTGCGCTGGCCGCTGATCAAAAACCTAACATCGTGATTTTCCTCGCGGACGATCAGGGTTGGGGCGACCTCAGTTCCAATGGAAATACCAATCTTGCTACCCCGCATATCGATTCGCTGGCGCGTGAGGGTGCCGCTCTGAACAATTTCTATGTCTGCGCGGTCTGTGCGCCGACCAGAGCAGAGTTTCTCACCGGGCGGTATCACCCCAAAACGGGAGTCAGCGGAGTTAGCGAAGGTTCCGGGCGGCTGAATCCCGATGAAACGACGATCGCCGATCTCTTTAAAGCCGCCGGATACACCACCGGCATCTTCGGAAAATGGCACAACGGCACCCAGTCTCCCTACCATCCCAACGATCGGGGATTCGACGAATTTTACGGATTCACTTCCGGTCACTGGGGGCACTATTTCAGTCCTCCGATCGACCACAACCGGACCCGGATAAAGGGCAACGGCTACCTCACCGATGACCTGACCGATCACGCTATTTCCTTTATCGAAAAGAATCACGAATCGCCATTCTTTTGCTATATACCATTCAACACACCCCACTCACCGTTCTATGTCGACGACAACTTCTATGCAAAATTCGATGGAGTCGATCCGGCATTAAGAAACAGGGATCCCGGGAAAGAAGATCTTCCATCGACGCGAGCCGCCCTCGCCATGTGCGAAAACATCGATTGGAATGCCGGCCGGGTTCTCGCAAAACTTGAGGAATTGCAGATCAAAGAGGATACGATTGTTGTCTATTTCTCTGATAACGGTCCCAATACCTTCCGTTGGAACGGCGGGATGAAAGGAAAAAAGGCAACCGTCGACGAAGGCGGCCTGCGCTCTCCATTTCTGATCCGCTGGCCGGAAAAAATTCCCGCCGGAAAACGGATCAATGAAGTAACTGGAGCAATCGATCTTCTCGCCACCCTGACCGAGCTTGCCGGTGTCCCATCGACTACCGAAAAACCCAAAGACGGCAGGAGTTTTGCTCAACTCCTCACAGAGGACAACACGGATTGGCCCGACCGCCAATTATTCAGTGTGTGGAGAAACAAAGCGACGGTCCGAACCGACCGTTTTCGACTCGATGACAAAGGAGCACTTTTTGATATCAAAAACGATCGGGAACAACGTCAGAACGTTGCAAGCGAGCACCCCGACATCACCCGGGAACTGCGGGCCGCTCTCGCAGCTCATAAAGCGGAAGCCAAATCACACTTCGCCGCAAATTCCGATCGCCCGTTCACCGTGGGATATCACGAAACCACCACCCTTCCCGCTCGGGACGGAATCCCTCACGGGACGATTCAGCGCAGTTCCAAAGCACCTAACAATTCGTTTTTCAAAAACTGGACCAGCGAAGATGATTCCATTACCTGGGACATCGAAGTCGGGACCGCAGGTAATTACCGGGCCACCGTTTACTATACCTGCCCGACCGCCAATGTCGGAGGGACGGTTCGCCTTGAGTTCAAAAATTCATCGATCGAAACCCCGGTAACAGAGGTCTTCGACCCGCCGATTTGGGATAAAGCCAAGGAGCGGGTCGCTGAATCTCACTATATCGTAAAGGACTTCAAGCCTCTCGAGATTGGCGTAATCAATCTGGAATCAACCAGGGACCCACTAACGCTCCGTTGCCCGAAACTGGTGGGTGGCGGAGGTATCGATGTCTATTCGATCGTCCTCAACCGGGTAAAGTAAAGGATGGCAATCAGCGGCGCTTCAGTTCAGCACCGAGCCAGACGCCCCAGTCCTGCGATACTCCGTCGCCGGCGTCTTCAGTGAGCAGCTCGAGCGATTTAGCTCCTCGCAATTTGATACTGAAAGCGTGTAAGTCCCCCGCTCCGGTCACCGGGCTGCGATAGACTTCCCGCCCATCTGCCCTAACCACAAATACCACCGATCCGTTCCGGTTTTCAGCGAGCCCGCATTTACCGGATAAAGAATACCATTTAGATCCATCGAGATTAAAGAGATGTCGCGAAGGAGCATGTGCATAGATACCGGTATCAAAAATCTGCATACCGGAGATAAGTAGAGCATCGCGCCCCGGCAGGCGATCATAAACAGGACTGCCCCAACCGACCTCAGCCTCCACTGGTCTTAATCGGGAAAGCGGGTAGGACTTCACCTCATCAGTCACTTCACCCGGATCGTAAATCTCGCTGTTCTCCCTCGACGCATTCAATACCGAATATGCCACCTTGTGGGCTTTCGTTCCCTCTTCGTATCCCTCAACCAAAGCCTCTGCATCCGACAGCTTACCGGCGGCTAAAGCATCCACCAATGGGGCAAGTCGCAGCTGGGTCTGCATGGTTGATATATCAACGTCACCGGCATCCGTCACCTGATAGGCCCCGGACCAGCGGGAAGTCGCCCCGTTTGCCATCAGGG
Organism: Verrucomicrobiales bacterium; assembly: GCA_029213005.1. Lineage (GTDB taxonomy): Bacteria > Verrucomicrobiota > Verrucomicrobiia > Verrucomicrobiales > DEV007 > Arctic95D-9. Next base: position 165,725 of record JARGPI010000009.1, on the reverse strand, counting down.
CATAGAGCCGAACCTGTGCCGGCTTCCCGGCTTCAATCGCAGTGCACTTCAAAGAAAACCTACCATCTTCGTCGGGCACCGTGGAGTGAGTCGTGGAATCGTAGTCACCTCTATCTTTCGGGTCGAGGTAGGCGATCACCGCATAGACCGGCACCCCGCTCGACACCGCTCCCGAGATCGTAAAACCCCCGTCGTGTGCGACGACATCCATTTCGGAAAACCTGGCCGAGGCCGGCAAGTTCAGTCCCTTCACCGATCCCGAAAACTGGGGGTGAGATGCCAATCGCAATGCGTGAGCGAGAGTAATAAAACTTCCCTTTCCCTCTCCGCGCAATTGCTCGTAATAAGTGCGGTTACCGGACCCCATCAAAGCCGTCCCCAGAGCCTCGCCCTCATCCTTTCGAGCCGTGCAATGCGGTAACCCCAACCCGTGTCCCAGCTCGTGGGCAATCCCCCCGATAAAGATAGAGTTATGCTGCCCCAGCGAAATCTCGCCGTACTCCCCGTCGTAAATCATCGGTTCTTTCAGAGAGAGATTTGTGGTATCAAGCTCCGGAGAATCCAGCTGCCAGGCCACGCCGAGCCGGAAGTTCCCCCGGGCGTAGTACGGGCTTTTGTGGACAAAAGTCTTCTTTTCGGGATCCCATTCTGAAAGATTCGTGAAAATCAGAACCGTCTCCCGCGCCGGATTGATCCCCGCCTCTTTGAGAACCGGCCAGCACTCCGATTTGATTCGTTCGCCATCCGGTTTGTGATAATCGGCAAAATTCCCTTCTCCCACCGCTTCGTGCAGCACGAGGTAACCCTCGTTATCGTAATCCAGCTGAAAAGTCCTCAACCCGAAACCGAGACGCTCCATTTCGTCAGCGTAAAACGTCTGGATATGCCTCATAATCCGGGGGATCCGCTCCCGATACCCCGAAGCAAAATCCCGGTCCTGAGGCCGCCAGCAAACGATATGTAATTTCCGCTCAACCGATTCCGGATTCTCCGCGTGATAGGCATCCAGAATCGCCCGCGCCGACGCCACAAGTTCAGAATCGGAACGATCTTCGCCCAACCCCACAAGCGCCGCAAAAACAGCGAAAAGTATGACCGGAATGCGGAACATGTAACCCGCTACGTCGTCGAGCCCACTATTTCAAGGTCAGGATTCCAGCTGCGGCAACTCTCTCTCAACCACCGGCACCTTTCTCTTGTTCCTTAATCGGTTTCCTGCTTTCTTCAGTGCCTCTTGAGTTCCTGGTGACCCACAGGTTAAGCAAAAATTGCACCATACTTTTCCACCGAAACGACTCACCATGAATCGTTTCGGACGACTGTACAGGGTACAATCTGAAATTGTACAGGGTACAGTTTTGTTAAAAGCTGGAAAATTAACAGGTTTCCCACACCTTAAGCAACCACTCTAATTATCATTATAATTTCAGCAAATCCGTAACCCTCACTTTCTCGAATTCACTTGCGAATTTATATCCTGATCGAACGTTAATGACTGTGGATACCTTCCGATGTGTTATGAATTCAAAAATAATGAAATTTTTTCCGGGGCTTCTATCAGTGGTTCTCGCCCTTCCCTTCAACCTCAAAGCTGCTGAAATGAACGAGCGCGATATTCCGGCGGGATGGGACCTCTCTGCCACTCTGGCTTTATTCCGGAATCTACCGATTCTTGACGTCACGTCTCTACCGGCAACCACAGGGGACGTTTATTTGATGCGAGAGGAAGCTTTCGCGGAAAGAGACGGGCAGGTATTTACCAATACTTATCACTTCTATCGCAAAACAACTGACGGCAAATTTCTCGAAGTCACAGTGGTGGAGGAACATCACCTCGCGGATGTTGAGGTCGGGGAAACGGCTGCCGAAGTGGCTCCTTACCATCGGGTCGCCGATCTGAGCCAAAGCGCAAAGACAATCGATTCCGTTCCTTCGAAAGCGAAGGTTCGCCCGGAGCTTTCAAAACTGCTCAGTTATATTTTCGAATACAAGGACACTCTGTCCGCTTCCCAGGCCGGCGAAATGGCCCGGAAGCTCAATTACAAGGCGGAAGGACGCTTCCGGCCTGCCGATTACAAACAGCCACGGGTTTGTTACGTTCCCGACTCCAATGACGGGGTCGCAAAAATCCGGATCTATGGACTCGACACGCTTTTGAGCCAAAGACAGTCCGTAATCGCAAAGTCTGACTCGATGGACAACAAAGTAATGGAAATTGCTGTGGATAATTCGGGCAACGCCAACGTCTCACTCGACACTTTGAAACGCTAATTTATTCAGTGATGAACCAAAAACGAAGTACCATCATAACCGGCTCTGTCTTGAGCGCCGTCGCCATCGGGGCTGCCTTTTTACTGCTAAAGGGATGCGATAAAATCCCGGACATCCCGGGAGTCAACCAGGTCGAAGTGGTCACCGAACCGCTCGATTTCGAAAGCCCTGCTCACTTTTTGAGCACCAATGTCGAAGCATCCTACCCGCTGAGCAAAGCAATTCCCAAAGCGAGTGTGATCACAAAACTCGACGGAGGCTCTATCTCTGTTCAGGCGCATCCCGATCATCCCAAGGCACAGCTGAGAATGATCCGTTTGCCGAAGGAAATGCACGCAACTCAGGAAGCGGCACGGGTTCTTGCTGAATCTCAAGCGATTCAGGACGGCGACATCATGGTCGTGTTTCGTCCCGAGTGGGCGAAGTTTGACGCCTACTGCAACATCCAGTTGGGGATCACTCACACCGCATTTGCGACGATCGAATCGGAAGGCGGAAAGAAATATGTCAAAACGGTGGAGAACCCGCTTTCCTACAGCACGAGACTGGATCACGCGACTCACTACGGCGGACACGACCTTTTCCACATTATCCGCCCAAATTTGACCACGAAGCAGATCGCCAATGTCAAAGCATGGGCGCTGAAAACTCTTGAAGCCGGAGACTCTCAGGTTTCTTTCTTCACCGATTACGGAATGCCCTACTTTGCGCGGCCTCAGGGTGCCGGGGCAACCGGGAACCTCCCCGTCGATCTCGCCCGCGCAGTGGTTTATCCGGAAAAGGGCTTCAAGGTGGCTACTTACTGTTCAGAAATGGTTTGGACGTTTCTCGCGCTGCGTGACTTCAGTCCATCGGATCTGTTGGCCGAGTTCCCGAAAGGCTCCGACAAAGACCCGACAGAATGGCTCAAAGGAAAAGTGAATCCGATTGTCGAGCCGCTTCCCGGTGTCTCTCCGACGCCACTGCAAAATCCCGGATTGATGCAGGGCCCGGATATTCAGATGCGAAACGTTTTCGGAGCTGATGACGCAACCCGCCGCGCTTATTTGCTGTCGGACGTTCTCCTGACAAAAGTGCCAAACCCGGCAGAGACAGAAGGTCACCTTTCGACCGGCCATGCTCGCGCCGGCGCGATTTTTCGAAAAGGAAAACTGCCACAACTCCGCGCCTTTTATCAGTCGAAGAACGAGGATCCATCCTACATCCCGACTTTGAACACCTACATCAACCCGAACTACGCTCCGACCTCCTTCTTCGCACTCACCGCAGTGCCTGAAGCCTCGCGGCAGTTCACCTACGTGGGAACCGTGACGTTCCGTCCCGCTCCTGCTCAGGCCACTACGGTGACCGAAGCAGGGACCGGAAACTAACGCGATCTCAAATCAATTTTCACAATCGTGACGCGATGCCCTGACTGACAGTCAGGGCATTTTGCTATCTTGAGGAGCTTCCTCACCTGGCCAGTACCTTTGCAAGTCGGGCACGCCCCCGACACCTCGCGTTCCTCGAAGAAATCGATTTCCCCGCAATGGGGACAGGACACCGCGCTTAACGAAATCAGCCCGTTACAAGTGGGGCATTTCCCAAGGGTGTGGCGAGGGTTCCCGGCCTGTAATTGAGCCTGCCTACTACCAAGATGAGGCAGACTCACCGCCCGGTCTTGCGATGCTCTCTCGATCGAAACCGGATAGAAGGCCTGTTTCCGCAATTCTTCGAGAGCCGTCTTTTCATCAGCGGCTTCTATCATACCGGAATGCTCGACAGCCTGACTGTCGAGTCCCGTGAATTCGAATTTCGGCATGCTCTAGAGTCCCACAGCCGTGCGAACCCGGTCAATCACTTCCCTGCCTTTTTCGCGAGCTTTGACCGCACCTTGATTCAGCACGTCGTCGACGTAATTTTTGTCCGCGATAATCTCCTCGCGGCGCTCCCGCATTGGAGCAAAATAATCACGACACGCTTCGAAAAGCTGCTGTTTGTAGTGGCCATAGCCCTGACCGCCGGCGCGGTAAGAGGCCTCCATTTCCGAAACCTGATCCGGAGTGGCAAACAGCTTGTAGAGCTGAACGAGGTAACTGCTGTCGGGATCCTTGGGATCTTCCACCGGGGTTGAGTCCGTTTCGATCCGCATGATCTTTTTGCGAAGCTTCTTTTCCGTCTCTTCGAAAATCTCGATCGTGTTATCGTAGCTCTTGCTCATTTTCTGGCCATCGAGCCCGGGCACCACCGCTGTATTTTCGCGAATCTGCGGCTCCGGCACTACGAGAAGATCTTCGCCGTAGCGGTTATTAAATTTCATCGCGAGGTCGCGGGTAATCTCGAGGTGCTGCTTTTGGTCTTTTCCCACCGGAACGATATTGGAATCGAACAGACAGATATCTGCCGCCTGGAGAACCGGGTAAGCAAACAGTCCGTGAGACGCGGCGATGCCCTGGGTCACTTTATCCTTGTAGGAAACGCACTTCTCGAGCAGTCCCATCGGAGTGACACAGCTCAGAATCCACGCCAACTCGGTCACTTCCGGAACATCGGACTGTTTCCAGAAGGTCGCTTTTTCCGGATCCAACCCACAGGCGAGGAAGTCAATCGCAAGGTTACGGACGTTTTCCTGCAGAACCTTCGGGTCGTGAGTTGAGGTCAGTGAGTGATAGTTGGCGATAAAGTAGAAAGCATCGCCTTTATTCTGAAGTTCGATCGAAGGCTGCATCATACCGAAATAATTTCCGATATGAAGCTTACCGCTGGGCTGAATTCCTGAAAGAATGCGCATGATGGTGTCTGTTATCCGATTCTGACTATGGCAAAAACCGGCGGCTAAAATGAAGGCGCTTCAGCGGCAATGCAACTCGATTCCTGTCTTAAAAAAGACTTGCGACGCCCCCTTCCCGAACCGTTGTAGAGGCGATGAAATGTCGCTGGATTCTCCCCCTTCTACTGCTCCCTCTCCTCGCGAGCGGCGATACGATCAAAAAGATCAACGGCGACCACGTGCTTCACATTTCAAAAACCCATGGGAAATGCCGTGAACTGAGAGCGCTTTATTATCCCACCTTCAACCAATTGAACGGAGTCATCGCGAGCTCGGTCTCTGTGGAGACCAAAATCCGGCAGATCATGGCGCTGGAGAATAAACTGCCAAGCAGGATTCAGATCGCCGACACCTTAATCCGCGCTCGATTCACCCGCCCGCTTCCCGAGACCGACATCGAAGCGATGCCCACCGCTGCATCCTCCACCGCAAAAGAATGGGATTCCCTATACGATGCGATTCCCGGCCTGAAATCTCTGCCCGTCCGCCCCTCGCCCTTTTTTGACGTCCTCTACGATTTTAAGGAGGAATATTTCCTGCAAAATCTCCGCCAGAAAAAAGAGGGCTTTTACCCATGGACCATTATTTACGATTGCGATACCGTCCTCGAATTGGGGAATCCCACCGATCCAGCGGGTAAACGAATCCTCTTTTTTCAATCCGACCTGGATATCGATGCCGACGGCAGTGATGGGAAACGTCATCAGGATCCACGTTCTTATTCCAAAGACGGCGCATTCCAACCTGAAACCTCTTATCGCTGGAAAGAGAAACCCGGTGTTCCCAATCCCTTTCTGAAAAAATGGGAAGCCCGGCGCAAAAACAGTGAAGAGAAAATCGCTCTGCTTCAGAGCCAACTCGCAAAGTGGCGTTCGCTGAAAAGTGCCTACGGACATCAAGTCGAAGACGATATCAAAAAGGCCGAGACGGAACTCGCTTTGGAACAGGCGGCGCGGTATCAGGCAGCGAGCCGGATCACCGATGTCTCGCAGATGCGCCACCTCGTCGGGGAACTCGACCCTTTTATCGTCGTACCTCTTTCCTTCACTAGTCAGCTTCCTGCAAAGTATCGAAACTCCCCCTACGCGCCCAAAGTCGGCGATTATGCGATGGTTTTCTATGGCAAAAAAATCTACCCCGCAATCGTCGGTGACGAAGGCCCCACGATGAAATGTGGAGAAGCCTCTCTGGCACTGGCACGACAGATCCGCAGTGATAATCCCCGCCTCCTTTCCCGCCAGTTATCGGCAGAAAACTCGCCATTCTGGGATCTCGAAGTTTCCTATCTGGTTTTCCCAGGAACAGCCAAAGATCCGTCGACCTGGGGAGAACCAAATTTAGCAAACTGGAACGCAGAGTGTTTTAACTATATACAAGCTCTCGGCGGGTTGGCTGAGGATTTCGAAATGCATCGCTGGAAACCTTAGGAATCCTTCTTTCTGATTTCCACGATCACACCGATAATAATCACGAGAAGAGCGCTGACAAAAACGCCTCCCAATACCAATCCAACCACGCCAAACTGCATTGGATTGAACCCCGACGGTGTCGGAGCAACATCCTCCTCAACCACTTCCGGAAAATCCGCTTCCGGATCAAGTACCGGCACCGGATCGGGAATTGGTGTAGAAACTATTTCAGGTTCCGGTTCAACTATCGGCTCTGGCTCCGGTTCAGGATCCGGCGGAAATTCCTCCCGGGGCCGAATCTCGATTTCTACCCTGGCGACATTGGAAGAAGCCTCATTTTGGTCAGAAACCCGATAGGTAAAGAAATCATTTCCCTCGCCGGTGTGAGAATACTGAATCATCCTGGTTCCCGAATCAAAAACCGCAGTTCCCTGGGACGCAGGAGTCACAATCTCTAACGTCGCCGGATCAAGATCTTCATTCCGGTCGAAGTCGTTTGACAATATATCGATCGACATTTCCCCTCCCGACCAAACTTTTGATAAATCACTGATCGCTGCGGGCGGTAGCTCATCGGGCGGATCGGATCCGGGATCCAGACTATGTACCCACTCACTCATCACTCGAAGTGCTTCCTCGTCGATTTTGTTCTTCGCCAGTGGTGGCATTTTCTCTCCAGTCACACTGTGAATCCGCTGATAGAGCACCGAGGCGTTCAAGTTTCCCGGGCGAACTAAACCCTGCCCCTCAATTCCATAGTCGCGGATCAAGCCTCCATTGATAATTCCCTGATCCTCGAGATTAGTCGTCAAACGCGCATCAAAACCGGCATAGACTCCACCGGGACGATGACACTGCGAACAATTGGAGTCGAGATAACTCCGCACCCGGTCTTCCAGCGGCACGCTGAGATCGGTGATCGGTTTTGAAGACAGGTAGTTTGCAAACTCCAATTCATCCAACGATTCAGTAAACAAGCCGAGATGATTCAACGTCCTAAGCTGATTATCGGTCACTCCAGTCGTGTACTCGAACGCCCCATTCAACTGATGAGTCCGCACTCCGAGTACATATCCCGCTCCAGCCGTATGGCAATGCATACACTCGGCCCGGCTCGGGTAATACCACTTTTCCTTCCTGAGAGCTCCATCGGTAGACGCCACCTCGATTTCTCTGGTTTCAGCGCTCTGAACCAGAGTCGCATCCGTTCCCTCGTCATTCCAGCGATAGGTAAAGCCGAAATAATTGCCGTCGGAACCATGGATCAAAAACCGGGTTTCAACGGGCCTTACTTTAGTCGGATCACCATCATCTACCGGATAGTCAAAATGCTTCACGAAGAAACTGCCCTGCGGGAAGCTCCAGTTGTCATCTCCGGAAAAGACGACCTGCTCCTTCTCTGCCGGAATCGCCATGTATCGGGTCTTAATCGCGGAATCTGACCAGAAAGGTGCCCCCGGAGCGTAGGGAACTAATATCGAGACCGGAGTGCGAGCCGGCAAATCACTGAAAATACCGGTCTGTGAAAGCAATTCCGGTGCTTCCGGGTTTGTCGTAGCCTCGGTGCGAGCCAGCTTTACGATACCACCGGTAATCGCCTGCTCGCGGGAATTTCTCTTTAACAGGCAAATATACAATTCCCCGTCATTGTCTTTACCAAATGAAGAAGGACCGTTGTGAAAACCGCAACCCTTTATCGTAGTGAGTTTTTCAACCTTCGGCTTTCCATCTTCAGAATCCGGCGTCATTACCCAAACCTGTCCACCCTGATGTTCGGCAAACAAATACTTACCCTCGAGATCAGTGCGGTGTTCAAAGCCCCGATAGACATAGCCCCCGACTACCGCTGCGCCATTTGAGGTATGTGTGTATTCATAAACCGGCGGTTGATCCTCGCCGATGAGATTCCCGGGCTTCTTGTCATACCCCGTTAGCGTACCATCTTTATAGGGCCATTGATAGTTCCCCCCTTTAACAATCAGATTCACTTCCTCTTTTCGAAACTGTCCGACATCCCCCACCCAAATCTGCCCTGTCTTCTCGTCGTAACTCATTCGGTGGGGACTACGAATCCCAATACACCAGAACTCCTCTAAAAGAGCGCCATCTTCGTCCAGCCAGGGATTATCATTGGGGATGTAGTACCCCTGAGAGAAACTCTTTTCCGCCCACGCCTTGGGGCGGGTCTTTCGGGCAAAATCATGGTCCGTCGGTTGGCGGCGAATGGGATGGCTTCTCGACTCATCCTGATCCACATCAATCCTCAGCACCGTCCCGAATAAGCCTTCGGTCAACATCTGGCCTGCTTTGTAATAGTTTTTATCCGCCCCGATGTCTCCGGAACTCAAGTAGAGAAACCCCTCCTTATCGAAAAACATCGATCCCCCGTTGTGCCAGTGATGGGGATCGTATTGTTGAATCAAAATAGACTCCGAGGCCGGATCAACCCGAGCAGAGCCATCCGGAACCGTAAAACGAGACAACCGCCAAAAACCGGAAAGCGGTAGTTCATCCTGTGAATCGGGGGCCTGATTTTTCGGCCCCAGTTGCGTCTCATCGGGAGACCAGAAGTAATGAAGATAGACATATCCTCGATTGGGAGAACCGGGCAGACCAAAATCAGGATGAAAGGCGATCTCACCCATCCCTGCGTTCGGAGTGATTTTAACCCGGTCGCTAATGTCGAGAAAGAGCTCCCAATCCGAAACCTCCGGATCGTTTTCGAAGAAGCGGATTTTTCCTTTTTTGTCACAGACGTAGAGCTTTGAACTACGCGGCGCCCCGGTGAGAAATACCGGTTCGAAAGCGAAAGTCTCGTCGTCAGGATCGATAAAGGTAAGATTCGGAAAGGCATCGACCGTTGTCCACGAGCCGGTCGGTCCGGGCTGACGCGCCGGCAAAGCTCCGTCGAAGAAAGAAGCAACCGGCTCCCTGGCTTCGATTCCATAGTCCTGACCCAGCACTGGAAGGATCAGGAAACACGTAAAGGCTAAAATGCGTGTGAAGACTTGGGGTGGAATTAGCATTATAAGAAAAACTATAATGTGACGGGGTATTTCTCAAGCCCAATCAAACCCGCGGAATCCATAGCGCTGAATGTCGCGAAACGTCCGATGTAACATAAATTTTCAGACGTGGATAGGTTAGGATACCGTTCTTGACCCTGCCCTCTAATTTCAGAAAATGGCGGTATGATTCGTTGCCATATCATCGCCTTTATTCTGGTCCTTTTTGTGATCGGAAATTCCTTTGCAAAAGACCCCGTGATCAAGAAAGAGGTTCGCGAGGAGAACGGGAAAAAAGTAGAGTATATGTGGATCGACGGGATCAAGGTTCACGAAACCGACCCGGCCAAACAACCTCAACCTCCTGTGGTTACCCCGAAACCTTACGATGCCAAACTCCACAAACCACCTGCGGACGCACTGGTGTTGTTTGACGGCACCGAAGCTACCGCAGCGAACTGGACTTCGCGAAGTGGGGAGCCGACCACCTGGAACCTCGTCGACGGCGCACTGGAATCAGTAGCCGGTGCCGGATATATCCAGAGCAAACAGAAATTCGGTTCCTGCCAGCTCCATATTGAATTCGCGACACCCAAAGTGCCTAAAGGGACCGGTCAGGGTCGTGGCAACAGCGGGGTTTTCCTGATGGGACAGTACGAGGTTCAGATTCTCGACAGCTACAATAACCAAACCTATCCCGACGGACAGTGTGGCGCTCTTTATGGTCGCGCCAAACCACTGGTTAACGCCTGTCGCCCTCCCGGCGAATGGCAAACCTATGACATCACCTTTCACCGTCCCATTTTTGACGAATCCGGAAAAGTAACCCGGAAAGCTAAATTCCACGTGATTCACAACGGCGAGGTGATTCACGACAATGTCGAACTTAGCGGCGGAACCGGCTGGCGGGGAAGTCACTCCATATCCGAATATAGTAAACACGCTGACGAAGGCCCTATCCGGATGCAGGACCACGGTAACCCCGTCCGGTTCCGGAATATATGGATCAAGGAGTTACCAGACTGAGAGGCGCAAGATTAATCCGCCTCCAGCTCTTCGATTTTTTCGCTTAATTCACTCCAGCGGGAAAACGTCTTTTCAAGCAGACCGTCCAGTTGCGACAGGCGGGTGCTTGCCTCGGTCGCGGCAGCGGCTTCCGTCTTGAAAAACTCGGGATCCATCAGCTTCCTGGTAAGCACTTCTTTTTCTTTTTCATACTTACCAATCTCTGCCTCGACCTTTTCGAATTCCTCTTTGAGAGGTTTTAATTTCTTTGCCTTTGCCTGGCGGGCTTCAGCTTCGAGGCGGCGTTGTTCTTTGCGGTTCCCACCTCCACCGCCGCTTTTCGCAACCTTACCTTTCGCAACCCCGGAAGGGGCCCGCTTTGCTGCATCAGCCGCCATATCGTCGGCCTTCTTTTCGAGGTAATCACTGACATTGCCGTAGTACAATTTCGGCGGAGCACCGGGGATAAACTCCAGCACTTTGGTTACAATGGGATCGAGGAAAGAGCGGTTGTGCGAAACAATCACAAACGTGCCCTCGTAGTCGATGAGAGCGTTTTGCAACACTTCCTGAGATTGCAGATCGAGGTGGTTGGTGGGCTCATCGAGAATCAGAAAATTCGCAGGCTGCAGTAACATCCGGGCGAGCGCCAATCGACCCCGTTCTCCTCCGGACAAAACGCCAACCTGCTTGAACACATCGTCTCCGCGGAACAGAAACGCCCCCAGCAAACTTCGCAAGTTTCCCGCGGCTTCATTCCGTACCGAGCCTTCCAGAGTTTCGAGAACGGTTCGATCCGGGTCCAGTTCATCGGCGTGAGTCTGGGAAAAGTAGGAAACGGTTACTTTATGACCCAGTTTCATCGTGCCCGAGGTAGGTTCCTCCGACTGCGAGATCAGACGGGAGAAGGTGGATTTCCCCGCTCCGTTTACACCAACGATTGCGATGTGTTCGCCCCGCTCGATCTGGATATCCAAATCACGGAGGACATGAAGGTCATCGTAGTATTTGTTGATTCCCTCCATTTTGAGAACGGTCTCGCCACTTCGCTCCGGCTGAGGGAACTCAAATTTGATCGAGCTGGAATCCTGCTCCAGCTCGATGATATCAATCTTTTCGAGCTGTTTGATCCGCGATTGCACCATCTTCGCTTTGGAAGCCTTGGCCCGGAAACGGTCGATCAGCTTTTGAGCCTGCTCAATTTCCCGCTGCTGATTCAGATAAGCTCGCTCCAGCAACTCCTTGCGGCTTTCCCGCTCCCGCAGGTAAAATGAGTAGTTGCCTGAGTAAAGCTGCACCTGACCATTTTCAAAGGCGAGAGTCCGGTTAGTCAGGTTATCCAGCATCGAACGGTCGTGGGAAATCAGCACCACCGCGCCACCATAGCTGCGAAGCCACTGCTCGAGCCACTGAACGGTTTCGATATCGAGGTGGTTAGTCGGCTCATCGAGGAGCAGCACACTGGGTTCTTTGAGGAGCAGTTTTGCCAGTGCAATCCGCATCTGCCACCCTCCGCTGTATTCTTCGCAGGGCCGGTCGAGGTCACTGGATTTGAACCCGAGCCCATTCAGCACCTTTTCGATGCGTGGCTTCATCCGGTCGACATCCTGATTATCGAGACGGAGCTGAATGTCGCCAAACACCTCAAGCAAGTCGCCGTACTTTTCGGATTGAGGATCGCAAGCCTCGAGCTGCTCTTCGACATCGCTCAAGTCCTTCTGGAGACGAATCAAATCATCAAACGCCTTCGACGCTTCTTCGAACAGAGTGGAACCTTTGTGCTCAACCCCTTCCTGAGGCAAATAACCAATCGTGCTTTGCTTCGCCTTAATCAGCTTGCCACTGTCCGGGGTTTCAATCCCGGCAATGATTTTCATCAGCGTCGACTTCCCCGCTCCGTTCGGGCCCGCGAGAGCCCAACGTTCTTTTGCCCGAATCGTAAAACAGAGATCTTTAAATAAAGAGCGCGCTCCGTATTGGATTGAGAGATTTTCGACAGCCAGCATAATTGAAGCGCCGAATGTAGCGCATCGTTTCCGGACTGCCACTCAGATCACATCAGATTTCCAGAGCGGGCACGCCACCATCATCAGGGGAATGGCAGGACCGGAAAGCGGCGATAACTTCCTCAATGATCAATTTTCCGACGCGAAGATCCTGCTTAAAAACGCTAGTGGCCGGAATCGCCTTACCCGGCGCTTCGCAGGGGCAGGCGTTTCGCTGTCCCATCAGTTTCGGCACTTATGGACTGCCCGGCTTTTCCGTGGAGGATTCGATTCAGTTGATCTCGAAAATAGGGTTCGATTCAATCGAACTGACTGCAATGAAAGGCTATCACGCAGCACCCGATCAGCTCTCAAAAGCTAGCAGGGCCGAAATTCGCCAAAAGATCGGCGATTCAAGCCTCGTACTCGGCGCGCTGATGGGGTTTCCGACTCCCAACGCTTCAAAACAGGCCGAAAACGACGCGTGGGTCTCTGAAATGCTGAGGCTGGCGAAGGATCTCAGTCCGGAAAGTCCCCCAATGATTCAATCGGTGCTGGGCGGAGGAACCTGGGATGAAAAGAAAAACCTTTTCCGCGACTGCCTAGGTCCATGGGTCGAAATGGCTGGAGAAGCCGGGGTAAAACTCGCGATCAAACCTCACCGAGGTCATGCGATGTCCCGGCCGGAAGAAGCAATATGGCTGATCGATCAACTCAACGCTACGGGCCATCTCACGATCGTTTATGATCACAGTCACTTTGTATTTCGCGATTTACCGATAGAGAAAACTGTCGCTACCGCCCTCCCCCACACCAGTTATCTGGTGATGAAGGATGCGATCCGGGTTGATGATAAAGTCCGGTTCCAACTACCGGGAACAGCGGGAACGATTCCTCACACTGAAATTTTGCGGCAATTTATCAATGGAGGATATCGCGGTGAAATCTGCGCCGAAGTCAGTTCGCAGGTTTGGAAAGCCCAAAACTACAACCCGGAAAACGGCGCTCAGATTTGCTTCGATAACCTCACTAGGATTGCGACTCGCGTGTAGAAATTACTTCACCACTGCCGGCTTCGGTTTTGGCTTCGGCGCGATATAGGGAGGATTTGTCATCGCTCCGGGAGCAACTTTTGAGAGGTTGGGAGTCACATCGGCTTCTACATCTCCAAGCGACCACTTCATCCCCCCGACCAGGATATCCTGGAAGACAGGATTGGTCCACACGTCGTCACGGTGCCCCATGGCTGTATAGAAAACCCTTCCATCACCTTCTTTGCGCGCCCAGGTGCTGGGATAAGGAGGGCGATCATATTCGACGCCAGTCATGGAAGGGGCATCAATCACGCTGAGGACATGCAGATCCGGAGCAAAATCTTTCAGTGAATACCACTCCTCAATGAACCCATACTCTTCACCGATTGATTCAAAACCGGGAAACGCCGGGTTAGTTACCGTATTTTTAGCGACTTGCTGCTTACCATGCTTAATAAATTCGCCACCGAGAAACCGAACATAGGCATCCGCATTTTCACCATGGTTTTTGTAGCGTTCCGGTCCCTTTTTCGATTCGTTATTGGTATGGAATGTATCGCTCGCAGAATGAGTACCGACGAAACCTTTACCGCTTTTCACATAGTCAAACAGAGCCAGCTTCCCTTCCTGAGTCATCGGAGGATGGCCGTCATTCCCTTTGGAGCACAGATCACCGGTTGTGTAGAACATCACACTATCGAACTGAGCAAGATACTCCGGACTGAAAAGTGATCCGTCTTTGGAGAAGGTAAATTCCCAGTCATGCTTTTCGCCCAGCCCCAGCAAAACCTTCTCCGCCACGCTCGGTTGGCCATTTTTCCAGGAAATGACAGAGTGCTCGTAGCCACTGGATTTGGTGAAAAACAGAATTTTTCTCGGCTTATCCGAAACTGCCCGAAGCGTTGGGATAAGCACCGCAGCAGCCGCTACGATGAGGAAAAGTGGGTAAAGAGATCGTTTCATAGTTAGTCAGAATTTACTGATCAGTTAGCAGCGGACGGTTGGGTAGTCATCCGAAAATCATCGGTCCGGAAAGGAGTCAACGGGAGTCCGATCTTCGAATAGACATTACAAACCGGATTGTTCGCCCAGGCGTAGCGAACGGCAACCGGTTCGGCCAAATTTTCGGCCCATACCTCAACGGTATTGGCTCCGGTAATTTTCGCCTTTGCCCATACCCACTTCCTGTCTTCTCCGCAAATGGCAAAACCTTTCACGTCGGAAGTATCAACGGTTCTGAGTCCGCCCCCAACATGATCAAAGGTCAGGCTCACTTTCCCTTTCGAAACACTCATCTCCTGATACTGCGGGCTCTGAGGTTCGATATTCTTTATTCCGTAGTCTTTCGCCAGCGCCCAGCGAACCAGTCTCGCTGCGACATCGTATTTATTTTTCGGGTGAATATCGTTGCCTTCACCGAGGTCGATAATCACTGCTTCGCCAGTGTTGGGTAGCGACATGGTTTTAGTCTGGGACTCCCTCAACTCGGCCCAGGCACTTTCTCCGGGCTGGTCCGTTTCGGACATAAAATCAGCGAGTTGGACCCAGTAGAAAGGGAAATCACCCTGCCCCCATTCAGCCCGCCACTGCTCAATCATATAGGGAAACAAACGGGAATAATCCCACGCGCGCCCGGCATTGCTCTCGCCCTGGTACCAAATTACCCCTTTCATTCCATAGCCAAGCGTCGGGTATACCATGCCGTAGAAAATATTACCGGGACGGGAGTTGCCATTCAAAATGGAATCCGGAGAGGCAGGCCCTCTCGGCGGCTTTTCCCCGGCTTCTTTGGCCGCTTTCGCTTTTTCCTTCCACGCGGCTAGATCCGTTTCGAATTTGGTCCGGGCCTCTTCACTGCTGAGCTGCGTTTCCCGGGCAACCCAGTTCTCCATCGTTGATTTGAATCTCGGATCCTTTTCCAGAGATTCCCGACGGACCCAGGCTTCCGCAGCCGATCCTCCCCAGGAGTTGTTGATCAGTCCAACTGGAACCCCGAGAATTTCATGGAGGTAACGCCCGTAAAAGAAACCGACGGCACTGAAATTCTTCGAAGAGTTGGGATTGGCCGATTCCCACTTGCCGTTAAAATCGGTCTTTGCTTCCTGACTGCCGACACGAGGCACAGTGATCAGTCGAAGATTGGGATGATTGGAACTGAGCGTTTCGACTTCGTATTTCCAGTCGCCTCCGACCGTCATCCCCATATTGGACTGACCGGAACACATCCAGACCTCGCCAACGAGAACGTCGCTGATTTCCCGCTTTGAAGTGCCCTCGATCACCAGCATTTCAGGTTCGGCGCTGGCATCAAGCGGATCCAGCTTCACGGTCCATTTGCCATCTTCGCCAGCTGTCGCGGTTTTCGCCTGATTCCCGAAGGTAACCTTCACCTCTGTCCCCGCGGTGTCCCATCCCCATATCGGGTTGACCTGCTTTTGCTGAAGGATCATGTGATCACTGATAATCGCGGGCAGTTTGAGCTCAGCCCGACTCAATAGCGGAATCAACAAAAGCCCGAAAATCGTAGTGTGTTTGAGAGCGACCACTCTCGAAAAATATGATGAAATCGACATGCCTGATTGTCTTAAACATCTTCGCTTTGAAAAGAGGTAATCCCGCCGTGATAGCGGAGACTGAACAACCTGTAAAAGTTACGAAACATTAAAGGCCAATTCGTCGAAACATTTTGATCGACAATTCAAAATATAACGCGATAACGTTATAACTGCTTCACGGCAATATGATGGTGTTCCCCAAAAGTGATTTCAAATTCCTTCGCGATTTTTTATGGGTGTTCTGGATTGCTATCGTTCCATTTCATCCCGGAGCTTCATTTGCAGCTCAAGACAACCTCTTTGAGACCGTCGTGGAGAAAGCAAAAATTCTCGCCGCCTCGGACTATCAAGAGGCACCGCCCCTCGATAATGCGCTGCAGGAATTGAACTACGATCAATATCGCGCAATCACTCCGGGGAAAGAATCGGTCCTCTGGGCTGACAAACAAGACTGCCGTTTCCGGCTCCAATTTTTCCATTCCGGCTATCTTTTTAAGCGGGCGGTGAAGATGAACCTGGTTGATCCCGAAACGCTTGCGACCAGGCCGGCTCCATTTGATCCCGCTCACTTTGATTACTCGAAGCTCGTTCTCGACCCTCCGAAAGACATCGGTAAAGTCGGGGCATACGCAGGCTTCCGAATCACTCACCCCTTGCACGACAACCCCGAAAATTTCGATGAGATCGGTTCCTTTCTCGGTTCAAGCTACTTCCGCCTCCTCGGACGTGACCAACGATATGGCATTTCGGCACGGGGCCTCGCCCTGAATGTCGCCCATCATAAAGCGCCTGAGGAATTCCCCGAGTTTGTAGAATACTGGATCGTGGAGCCCCGACCGGGCGATGAAACACTCACTTTCTATGCCCTGCTCGATAGCAAAAGCGTCGCCGGAGCGTACCGCTTCGAGATTTATCCGGGAACCAGCACCGATGCGAGAATTGAAGTCGCGTTATTCTTCCGAAATCCCGTCGAATCGATCGGGATGGCGCCGCTGACCTCCATGTTCTGGTATGGGGAAAACTCAGCGGAGAAACGCTTCCATGATTGGCGTCCCGAAGTGCACGACTCGGACGGCTTGATTTTCCGAAGCTGGAACGATGAAACCGTATGGAGACCACTTTTTAACAGTCCGGGCCGGATTCGTTTCTCCTTTTTCAACACCCCGGATGTGAAAGGGTTTGGCTTAATGCAACGTGATCGGGACTTCCGCAACTATCAGGACCTTCAAAATCCCTACCACCTGACTCCAACCGCCTGGATCGAACCCCACGGAAAATGGGGTGAAGGCGCGGTCCGTTTGGTGGAACTTCCCACCACCAGCGAAGTCCTTGATAACATCGTCTCGTTTTTTGAGCCGCGTGACCCACCCAGAGGCGGCCATCTCTCGCCTTTTCGCTACGGTTACACGCTCTCAATGAAGAAAAACGACGAGGACTCGATCTCGCCGGAGCGGGTCGAAGCCACAAGGGTCGGCGTCGATGTTCGCTACCCCGACACCCGGCGTTTTGTGCTCGATTTTAACGGCCCCAATCTCAAGCAAATTCCGGCGGATGGCTCGGTTTATGCTGAAATTTCATCAGGCAACAATGGCTTCGTTAATGAAAATCAGTGCTTTAAAAACGTCATCACCGGTGGGTGGCGAGTCGAATTCAAACTGGATACCGATGACGACAATTCCGATCCAATAGAACTGCGATGTCTACTGCGGGATCCCAAAACCAATCAGATTTTATCCGAGACATGGAGTTATCAGTGGAACCCTTAACTGTGCCGGACATCACCGATCAATCGGTGGCGTCGGAGCATTCCCTAAACGATTGGAACGAGGCCTATACCCGGGTCGAAGCCTATTTATCGTCACTGGGTGTCACCAACAAACTGCTACTCAGCTCTTTGGTTCTCAAAGTGTTGGGCATTGCAAACGACCGACTGGAAAACGAGCCGGACCGGCCTGCGGTGGAATTGGCGGCGGAGGAAATCGATCGTCTCATGGTGGAGTGGTTCCGTGCGGTGCTCGACGAACCCGATGCTGAGCCCGAAGACCGGCTCTCCGCCCGTGGAAGGCTCGCGTTAATGTCAGTTCAATCCCGATACCCCTGGCAGCAATTTTTCCTGTCCGGCACTCCCCTGCCCGAAAATTTTTCGGAGGCGATGAGAAAAGCCTATCTCTACGCCGACCCCGATTTCCGATTCGTCGAAATGCGCCCGAGACCGATCGATCTGGGAATCGTCAACACAGCGACACGAACCCTCGAAAAAATGTCCCAGTGGCGGACTGCCACCTGGTGGATTTTCTGGGCCAGCCTCGGTTTGATGCTTCTCTTCCTCTTTATCGCGACCCATTAATCTTCTATGACAAGCAGTGATAATTCCGATCTCCCGGACCGGGATGATGAGCGGGAGCGCTCCGAAGAACGCATGGCGCTGGAGCACAGTTCGGGATGGACAACATTCGTGTTTTTCACCGTGATGTTGGCTCTCACGGCGGTGGGCTCCTACCTCATGGCGGACTATCTGTGGGGATTTGGGTGGACCTTTTCCTCTACCCTGCTGTGGTCCGTTTTCACGATCCTTTTCGGGTATCTGGCCTTCGGATTTACCCACGCTCTCTTTGGATTTCTCATCGTAAGATTCGGACTGAAAGGCTGCGACGCTCCCACCGCTGATTCCACCGAAGAAATTGTCGGAGACCCGAGAGTGGCTGTTGTGATTCCGGTTTACAACGAACCTGTCGACCGCGTTTTCTCCGGAATCCGCGCAATTTTCAGCTCGGTGATGAAAGAGGACGAAAGCGACGCCTTCGACTTTTTTGTGCTATCCGACTCGACCAAACCCGAACAGTGGGTTGCCGAGGAAGCGGCCTGGATGAAACTCTGCAGCGACCTGAAAACCGAGGACCGTGTTTTTTATCGTCGTCGCCCCGATAATTTCGCAAAGAAAAGTGGCAACATTTCCGACTTTTGCCGGACCTGGGGAGACAGCTATGATTACATGTTGGTTCTGGATGCCGACAGTATCATGACGGGAGACACGCTCGTTCAGATGCTTCGACGAATGCAGGCAAACCCTCAAGTGGCCCTGCTCCAGACAGCTCCCGCTCTCGCCGGTGGGGAATCGCTATTCGGACGAATGCAGCAATTTTCGAACCGGCTCTACGGTAAAATTTTCATGGAAGGTCTCGCCTTCTGGCAAGGCTGCGGAGGAAATTGCTGGGGGCACAATGCCATCATTCGCCTCCGCCCCTTCATCGAGCAGTGCGAATTACCGAAACTGCCCGGTAAGAAGCCGTTTGGAGGCCACATTCTGTCCCATGACTTTGTGGAAGCCGGTTTGTTGAGGCGAGCCGGATGGGAGGTCTGGCTGGCTCAGGATTTGGGAGGCAGCTATGAAGAAGGCCCTCAGAGTATTGTGGATTTTGCAAAACGGGACCAACGCTGGTGCCAGGGAAATCTCCAGCACGCCATGCTGCTTTTTGCCCGGGGTTTGAGGGGCAAAACCCGGATCCATCTCGCCAACGGCATTCTCGGCTATGCGACTGCACCCCTCTGGTTCATTTTCATGATTATCGCCTTCTGGCGGGCCCTGGAGGGAGAATCGGGCCTCGGATTGGCAAGCCATCAGGGAATTACGATTCTGGTTTTTACCGCTATTCTACTCTTCGGCCCGAAAATACTCTGTCTGATTGATCTGATGTATGACGGAGAAAGGGCAGCCCAATTTGGCGGCCGGTTAAATGCCGTTACCGGGGCGATCGCTGAAACGATCTTTTCGGCCCTGATCGCCCCTGTGATGATGCTCTTCCACTCGCAATTTGTGTTGATGAACCTCCTCGGAATGACAATCGGTTGGTCAACTCAGAGACGTGGCGCCCAGGGAACCAGCTGGGAAGAGGCTGCCATGACTCACGGCTGGCAGACAATTTTAGGATTCGCTGCCGGGATCGGGGCCATCATGGTGGATACAACGTTATTTTGGTGGCTTTTCCCGGTATTGCTCGGTCTCTGGATGGCGATACCAATCTCGGTCTGGACGAGCCGCCCCAATTTCGGGATCGATGCCAGAAAAGACGGACTTTTCCTGATACCGGAAGAAGTCTCGCCTCCACCGGAGCTCGTGGAAGCCCTGAACCCCACGCCCTACGTTGGCGAACGCTTCCACGGTCTGACCTCAGCCGTTCTTGATCCCTTTTTGAATGCGGTTCACGTCTCCCTGTTGCGTCGTAACCGCCGTAGACTCTTGAATGGCCGGAAAGTTTATGGCGACAATGCCCTGGAAAAAGCGCCCGTTCTCGGAGATGCCGGAACCGGTCGGAGTCTCGCCGAATGCCTTCTTAGAAGCGGACCGGAAGGGCTGAACGAGGGGCAATACATTACGATCCTTTCTGATATCGACAATATGCTTTGGCTTCACCGCCAGGCATGGTTACGCCCTTCGTCAGAGCTTGCCGAATGGTGGCAGAAAGCGATCAAAGAAAAATCCGCCTGACAACAAAAAAAGGCGACCGGGGGAGGCCGCCTTTCTCATGTAATTGGTTAGATCTGGAACTCTAGAGTTCAATCTCAGCCGTCGCTCCGCGATAGGTTACGGTTTGGAGCTTCTTCTTATGCTCAGGATGAAGGTTTGCCTCCATCGTCTGACCACGATACTGGATCCGGCGAGTTCCCTGTTGTTGCTCGAGCTGGCTGACACGCTGGTCGTTCAATTCGGACATTGGGCAGCTGGCTCCGCGATAAGTGATGATAGGGTCTTTCATAATGTTTTTCAGTTATAAGTTAATTAAATTTTCGATAGTTAGAAAAGCTTTATCCGTGCCAACTCGATAAAGAAAGTTTTAAGTTATTTATTTTAAGTCAGTTACGTAAATTTACTTTTTACTCGCAGTTTAATTTTTGCCGCTTTTTGGTAAATATCCTCCGAGTGACTGGTAAATTTTTTACCGTTGCATTAACCAAAAACCAATTCGAGATGTTTTCAGGATGCTCCTTTCGATAACTCACGACACAATCTTTCACTACAGCCTTCCAGCGCGCTCTAACATCAATGAGGTGCGCCTCGCTCCGGAGGAGAACGAGCGCCAGGTCCCGGGCGATTTGAATATCGTAGTCGACCCGGTTCCGGAGGGAGGCATCATGGTTTCGCGGGATCTTTACGGGAATTTGGTCCATGCATTTGAAGTTGAACAGAAGCACCCTCAACTCCGTGTCACCTCCAGGGCCGAAGTGGAAACAGTTCCCGACAACTCTTTGAAGGAAGCGGCCTGCGGTTTAAAATTCGACAATCTGAATGACGTCAAATCGGACGATTCACTTCACGAATATCTGGTCGACAGTCACTACGTCGCGAAGAATCCGGAGATCTGGAAAGAGGCGGTCGACGTCTCGCTGGATAGCGAGCAGACCTGGGGCCAAATCGCTGAAAATCTCAGTCTCCATGTCTTCAAAAGCTGTCGCTGGGAAGAGCAGCTTATCCATCGGGCGACAACCGCAGCCGAGGTTCAGCAAAACCGGGTCGGGACCTGCCAGGATTTTGCCCACCTCTTAATCGGCCTCTGTCGTTCCATCGGGATTCCGGCCCGGTATGTAAGCGGATATCTCTACGATCCCGGCCTGGACCAGGGCGACGACGCCACTTTCACCGGAACCAGTGTGAGTCACGCCTGGGTCGACTTTTTCGCTCCCGAAGCCGGTTGGATTGGGCTGGACCCGACCAATCAATGCTGGGTCGACGAAAATTATGTGTCTGTAGCGAGAGGCCGGGACTACGGCGACGTTGCGCCCATCAGAGGCAGCCTTCTCGGCGGCGGACCAAAGCGGTCGATGGATGTCAGTGTTGTGATAAAAAAACGCTA
Organism: Verrucomicrobiales bacterium; assembly: GCA_029213005.1. GTDB lineage: Bacteria > Verrucomicrobiota > Verrucomicrobiia > Verrucomicrobiales > DEV007 > Arctic95D-9. The sequence goes on along the minus strand of JARGPI010000009.1, from coordinate 143,803 downwards.
ACAACCCGGCAGCGATCTATCGTTCGTTCAGCCAGTTTTCGACATCGGCCACCGACCCAAAGTTTCCGGCATTTCGGATAAAGAGCAGAAGGACTTCAAAATCCAATCCCGCAATCCGCTCTTTCAACTCGTTAGGCAAATCACCAAGCGAGCCCTCAAGAAGGGCCAGAGCAACTCCGACTCGTCCCTTTTCGATGCCTTTCTCAATGCCTTTTTCGATGCCTTTCTCAATGCCTTTTTCGATGCCTTTGGCTTCCAGTTGTTCAGCGATGCTCATGGCTTTAGATTGAATTTGCTTGTCTTCGATCGTTTCGATCACCTCCTGTCGATGATTCCACGAACGATTATCGACCTGAAACATATATCGAAGAAGAGTACCTAACAGTGCCATGGAATCCTGTTCTTTCAACAATTCGGAAATCATCGCTCCATGCTCGTTAAAAAATTCGAGAGCCCTGTTTTCGCGCGCCGCACTCATGATCGCCAGGGTAACCCGCCCCAAAATGTGACCTTTGAGCTGTTCAGGCTGCCCTTTGGGCACAACAACGGGCAGGCACCCCATATCCAATTCCAATTCAAAGATCGAAGCGCGTAACTCTTCGGTGGCACTCTCGGGTATTTCCAACATCTCACTGATTCGAGTCGGCATATTCCAAGTCGATCCCTGATGAATTACATAGGCCAAAATTATCGGAATCTGGAATGCCTCATTTTTTGGCGATTGCTGCCGGAGGCTGCGCCAAATATCGAGTTTGTATTCAGCCAATCGCAAAATCGTGTCCGCTTTCGGATTGGTAATGTGTTCGATCAGGAAATAAAAATAGATCGCCGAATCACCGCTCTGGACCAACGGGGCCTTAAATAGCAAATCGGTGTGGGATTCGGTTAATTCCGGATCCACGAAACTTCCCGGATGGGTAGTCAGCCCATCCCAGTCGACAATCGGAACGAAGACATCCGGACAGTAGGCTCTACAGTGTGCGGATGCTACGTAACTGCGACCAAAGCTCCATTTAATGAGGCGGTCGTGGGGCTTGTCTACCTTGTCGAAGGTAATTTCGTTTTCTTCAGGCACCCAAAAACCCTGTCATATCAAAAATCGAATGGCGAGAGAATTCCGGGAATTACAAAAGCCTCACCTGTTCCAAAGATTTACTCACCTCACTCCCTACAATGGCAGGTCGGGGAGATCTTCAGAAGAACTGTCTTCCATTTTTTTGAGGACGATGGACATGTCCTCTACCCCATCCCAAACATGCTGGGCGACGTAAATCGGCGCGTCCTGCTGGACGGCGAGAGCGATGCTGTCACTGGGGCGGGCGTCGATCTCAATAATCTTTTTCTGATCGAGAAGCTCGTTTTCGGCCTCTACGATCATGCGGGCGTAGTAAACGGTATCGGAAAAATCGCTGATGATGATGCGGCTGACCCGGGCTCCGAGGCCAGTGAGAACATCGGCAAACAAGTCGTGAGTCTGAGGACGGGGCTTAGGTGTGCCCAGAAGGAACATGTTGATCGCTGAACCCACTGCGTGGTCCACATAGATCACAAATACCTTCTCAGAATTACCCAGAAACACCGCAGAACCGGCGCTGGTTGGGAGAACATTTCTGACATCGACTTCGACAACGGACTTTTCCATATCTTTCCAGTAACAAGATACAACAATGAAGGACTTTTCCTAAACTTTATCGAATTATTCTCGGGAACGAAGCATGCCGAACCCGATTGTACCCTGTACACTCTGAGACTGTACAGGGTACAGTCTCTCTTGTTAACCTCTTTTTCCGTTCCCTGCTTTTTTCGTGCACCTGCGCTACGCAAAATAGGGGAATGAACTGGCTCGCAAGGTTTATAATTTCACGTTCACCGCTTTTTTCCGCGAAATTTCAGCGGCACTGCTTTTGGGAGCAACCATCCAAAAATTGGCAAGACTGGCTGACCAGTTTTCTAAAAGTTCGGTGGCTTTCTCGCTGCCACAGGCATCACGATGTCGCTCGATCAGCGATTTCAACTCACCGGCCTCGAGAGATTTGGATTTGATCCGCGACACCGCGACCATCTCGGGATTGTATAGCTTTTTGAAACGCTTTTCTTCATCGAGAATATAGGCGACGCCGCCGCTCATTCCCGCACCGAAATTCTTTCCGGTCGGCCCGAGCACGATCACTTTTCCGTTGGTCATATATTCGCAGCCATGATCACCGATTCCCTCAACGACCGCAATTCCACCCGAATTTCGCACACAAAACCGTTCGCCGGCCCGCCCGTTCGCAGACAGAAAACCACCGGATGCGCCGTACATCACAGTGTTCCCGACAATCGAATTCTCACTCGCGCTGAAACTGCGGTTTTCAGGAGGACGGATGACAATTTCGCCACCACACATTCCTTTCCCAACGTAGTCGTTCGATTCGCCGGTGAGACTGAGACGAATCCCCCCACAAAGAAATGTTCCGAAACTCTGCCCGGCACTGCCGCTCAATTCGAGATTGATCGAGCCCTCGGGAAGTCCATGATTCCCGTGGCGATCCGCAACGTAACCTGCGAGTTTGGTCCCGATATTTCGATGAGTATTTTTCACTTCGTAACTCAGAGAAATACTGCCGCCTTCATCGATGGTGGGACCTGCATCCCGGAGAATTTTATCATCGAGCGGCGGCTCGTGAACCCCGTCGTTCCGCATTTGAGTGCAGATTCTTGGCACATTTTCACCGAGCTCCCTGGCCGGATCGGCGAGGATCCTGGAAAGATTGATCAAATTCGCTTTCGGATGCCCCGGCACTTCGCGCTGTCGCAGAAAACCGGGATGACCAATCATATCGTCCAGCTTCCGCACGCCGAGAGCAGCCATGTGTTGGCGGGTTTCCCCGGCTACAGCGTTGAAGAAATTCACGACGTGCTCGACCTCGCCCTTAAATTTTGCGCGGTATTTTGGGTCCTGAGTCGCAATCCCGACGGGACAGGTATTAAGGTGACAGCGACGCACATAAACGCACCCCATCGCGATTAGCGCGATTGTCCCGAAGTTAAATTCCTCCGCTCCAAGAATCGCCGCGTGAATGATATCGAGCCCGTTGCGAAGTCCACCGTCGGTTCTCAGCGTCACTTTGTTCCGCAGACCATTCATCAGCAAAACCTGCTGCGTTTCCGCAAGCCCGATTTCCCAGGGGAGTCCGGCGTGCTTGATCGAACTGATCGGTGAAGCTCCCGTCCCCCCATCGTGTCCGGAGATCAGGATCGTGTCGGCATTGGCCTTCGCAACGCCCGCGGCCACGGTGCCGACTCCGCTCTCCGCGACCAGCTTAACCGTCACGGAAGCTCTCGGATTAACCTCTTTCAAATCGTGAATCAACTGAGCCAGATCCTCGATCGAATAAATATCGTGATGGGGCGGTGGAGAGATCAAAGTCACTCCCGGCTGCGTTTTCCGGAGCCGGGCAATCAGGCCATTGACCTTGTGCCCCGGCAGTTGCCCGCCTTCACCCGGCTTGGCTCCCTGGGCGATTTTGATTTCAATCTCCTCAGCGGACATCAAGTAAGCCGTATCCACTCCGAAACGTCCCGAAGCGACCTGCTTGATTTTCGAATTCCCCCAATCACCGTTCGGGTAAGGCTTAAAACGACGGGGATCTTCGCCCCCTTCACCGGAATCCGACTTTCCACCAAGCCGGTTCATCGCAATAGCGAGCACTTCATGAGCCTCGGGCCCAATCGCACCCAGCGACATCGCAGCGGTGGTAAAACGCCGTCTCACGTCCTCAATGGGCTCCACTTCATCGATCGGGATCGCTCCGCCCGCAGCGGGAACCAGCTCGAAAAGATCGTGCAGAGCGTGGGGCTGATTCTCTTTTGCCGCCGCGAGATAACTCTCATAATCGTCCGGATCGTTGCTTTTGACGAAGGTGTGAAAATTCTTGATCACAGGGCCACTCACGGCGTGCATTTCACCTGCTCTCCGATACCGCAGATATCCGGGATCATCGAGACTCAGCATCGCTTCCCCGGCCGGTACCTGAGCACCGAAAGCAGCCGAATGCCTCGCGATGGTTTCGGCAGCGATTTCGTGAAACCCTATGCCTGAAATTTGCGAGGCGGTGCCTTCGAAACATTTCTGGATCACATCCTCGCCGATCCCGACTGCTTCGAAAATCTGGGCACCCTGATAACTGTTGAGGATTGAGATCCCCATTTTCGACATGATTTTCAGCACACCTTTTTCAAGCGTCTTATGATAATTCAAGAGTCCTTTGCGAACCGAAATATCATCAAATTGACCTTTCGGGTTACGGGAGACCAGATCCCTCACGGTCTCATGACCCAGGTAGGGGCAGACCGCAGTGGCTCCGAAACCGATCAGGCAAGCCACTTGGTGAGTATCGCGCGCCTCTCCGGTTTCGATAATGATCGACGTCTTCATCCGCTTGCGCCCGCGACTGAGGTGGTGATGAACCGCTCCGGCCACCATCAAGGCGGGGATCGCAGCCCGGCGATGATCCATCGCCCGATCAGATAAAATGAGAATACTGGTTCCGGCGTCGACCGCCAGTTCAGCCTCGGCACAAACCCGATCGATCGCCGGCTCGAGCCCTTCGGCTCCCTCACCCACATCCCAGGTGGTATCGACAATGGCGCACTGGAAATGATCGAGATTTTTCAGCTCCTCCAGCTGGTGACCGAAGAGAAACGGAGACGTTAAATGAACCACCTTCGCGTTTTTCGGCCCCTCGTGCAGCAGATTGCGCTCCGGTCCGAGATCCGCCTCGATCGACATCACCAGATGCTCCCGAATCGGGTCGATCGGCGGATTGGTGACCTGGGCAAAGAGTTGTTTGAAGTAAGTGTACAGCAGCTTGGGCTTTTTCGAGAGAACGGAAAGCGCGGCATCGTCCCCCATCGAGTAAACCGCCTCCATCCCGGTTTTTACCGCAGGAATCAGACACAGATCGATTTCCTCTTTGTTGTAATCGTGAGCAATTTGCTGCTGAGACAAAGTAAGTGGATCGATACTGGTATCCCCGTTTTTAGGATTAGGATCCACCTTTTCATCGAACTCGAGACGGTTTTCCCGAAGCCATTCACCGTAGGGCTGCTGCTTCGCGAGTTGCATTTTAATCTCGTCGTTGAACAATACCTTCCCGGTTTCGGTCTCGACAGCAATCATCTCCCCGGGAGCGAGACGCCCCTTTTTCAGGATCATATCATCGGGCAGGTAACAGGTCCCGACCTCCGAGCAGAGACTGAAAATCCCGTCCGTCGTGATTTTATATCGTGCGGGACGGAGGCCATTCCGATCAAGGCAGGCACCCACCGTTTTTCCATCGGAGAACGCAAGCGCCGCCGGACCATCCCAGGGCTCACTGAAACAGCGATGGAATTTGTAGAAATCTTCGACCTCGGGCGGTGTGAAGGGATCAATCCTCCAGGCAGGCGGCACCAGCATCGCCATAGCGTGAGGCACACTGCGCCCCGAAAGCACCAGAACCTCCAGCGCCGAATCCAAACTCGACGAATCGGAACCTCCCGGATCGATCACATTGTCGAACTGGGAAAGCTCATCCCCCCAGATCTCACTTTGAAACTGTCCGGTCCGCGAATTCAGCCAGTTCCGGTTGCCCCGGACGGTATTGATTTCGCCATTGTGACAAAGCATCCGGAAGGGTTGGGCCAGTGCCCAGGTCGGGAAGGTGTTGGTTGAAAAGCGTTGATGATAAAGACAGATCGCCGTCTCATAGTCTTCATTCTTGAGGTCTTCGTAAAATTCCTCAAGAGCCGTTGCGACCATAAAGCCTTTGTAACTGATTAGTCGATGACTTAGCGACGGAACATAAAAGTCCTCGATCCCCTGCTCAGAAGTCCGGCGTTCAATTTGACGCCGCGCGAGGAACAATTTCCGTTCAAACTCATCGTCGCAGGTGATTCCGTCAGGACGTTTGATCAAGACCTGTGCGATTTCAGGCATCGTATCAATCCCCAGCTGGCCAAGCGCAGCCACATTGGTCGGGACCTGCCGCCAGACCAGCGGAGTGAGATCCCGTTCCCGGAGCGCCGCTTCGATAATCGTTCTCGCCTTCGCATTTTCGGCAGGTAGAAAGAAGACCCCGACGGCAAGCTGTTTGGGATCCGTCAAATCAGGGTCCGCCTGCTGAGCTTCCGGAAGCAGGATTTTATAAGGCAGATTGGTGCTAATCCCTGCCCCGTCCCCCGTTTTGCCATCGGAATTAACCGCCCCACGGTGGGTCACATTTCCCACCGATTCCAGACCGAGACGCAACACCCGGTGGCTCGGGGTTCCGTTGATGTCGGCGACAACTCCAACTCCACAGGAATCGCGCTCTAAGTCACTCTGATGAAGAGTGTTACTTATTTTCGGCATCTTAAGGTATTTGCTCATATAGCTTTCTTCAGTATAACACACGCAGAATGCGTGCCACCAATCATAAACTCGCTCCGCCCCGACAAACGGGCTGAAACTGACATTGTGATCTTTATTGACAGAAGAAACACAACTTGCCGTAATTTTCAAACATTCCACAACCTTAAGGGCACGGCTGCTGTTCAGTCTGGCACGTCACTCTTGACCAAATCACTATTCTGCGTAAAGTCGCGCTCCGGTTTGTTACGCATTTGGCCGAAAAAATGCTAACCCGGCGAAGCTCAGGTGAACTGTGGCCTGATATATTTCTCTTGTAGTTAGGAGCAAAGAAAGTGGGACGAAGAAAGTGACAAAATAGTTTTTAGGCGAAGGCGGATCCGCATGAGATCTGACTTGGCATATTCAATTTATGAAGATGGACAAAGAAGTTAAAAAGATTCCAGGGATGCCCGAAAGACAGGGACTATATGACCCTGAAAACGAGCACGATAACTGCGGTGTAGGGTTCCTTTGTCATCTGAAAGGCGAGGCATCGCATAAAATCGTTCAGGGAGCCCTGGAAATGTGTCTCAACATGGACCACCGCGGTGGGTGTGGTTGTGACGAAAAAACCGGTGATGGTGCCGGTCTGTTCATCCAGATTCCGCATAATTTCTTCAAGACGGTCACCAAAGAACTTGATTTCGAATTGCCTGAAAAAGGCCGCTACGGCGTCGGCTTCATCTACCTGTCTCCCGATGAAAAGGAGTGCAAAGAGGAGATGGAAATCTACGAAGAGGTCGTCAGAGATGAGGGACAAAAAGTTCTCGGATGGCGTGACGTTCCCGTGAGAAGTGAACTTCTCGGCGAGGCTTCGGCTGCCTGCGAACCGACCATGAAGCAGATTTTCATCGGGCGGGACGAATCCATTACCGACGATCAGGATTACGAAAGAAAGCTTTACGTGATTCGCCGCCGCGCTTCAAAAGGAGTTCGCTACAGCGCATCGGACGGTGGGGAGTATTTCTACACTGCCTCACTTTCGTCGCGCACCATTATTTATAAAGGGATGCTGACCACGGGGCAGCTCACGGAGTATTTCCCGGATCTGCACCACGAAGATATGGCATCGGCCATGGCGCTGGTTCACTCCCGCTTCAGCACCAACACATTCCCGAGCTGGCCGCGTGCCCAACCTTTCCGTTACATGTGTCACAACGGAGAGATCAACACGATGCGCGGAAATGCGAACTGGATGACCGCCCGCGAAAAACTTCTCGGCGAGGGAATTCTCGGGAAGGAACTCGATAACCTGCTTCCAATCATTCGCTCCGATGGTTCTGACTCCGCGATGTTCGATAACGTGCTGGAATTCCTCGTTCTTTCAGGTCGTTCCCTCGCTCATTCGATGATGATGATGATCCCTGAGCCATGGGAGAAGCACGAGCACATGAGCCCGACGAAAAAGGCCTTCTACGAGTATCATGCCTGTATGATGGAGCCCTGGGACGGACCGGCTTCAATCGCGTTTTCCGACGGTATCTCGATCGGTGCGACACTCGACCGTAACGGTCTTCGTCCTTCCCGCTACTACGTGACCGATGACGATTTGGTCATCATGGCTTCAGAGGTTGGGGTGGTAAAAGTTGATCACACCACCGTGATTCGGAAAGGCCGCCTTCAGCCGGGCCGGATGTTCCTCGTGGACACCGACAAAGGCAGAATCGTCAGTGACGAAGAGATCAAAGAAGAAATTGCCGGTGCCCTCCCTTACGGAGAATGGCTCGAGCAAAATCGCGTCTTTTTCGATGATATCCCGACATCAGAAGCGGAACCAGCCATCACCGGGCACGAGCTGATTCAGCACAACCGGGCTTTTGGTTACACGTTTGAGGATAAGCGTTTTATCCTCGGACCTACCGTGGAAACCGGCGCTCAGCCGCTCGGCTCCATGGGTAACGATGCACCGCTCGCCGTGATGTCAGATCAGCCTCAGCTGATTTACAATTATTTCCGCCAGCTGTTTGCACAGGTCACCAACCCGCCGATCGATCCGATTCGTGAGGAATTGATTACGGCAACAGTTAGCTTCATCGGTTCGGAAAGCGACATCCTCAACCCAAGTGGTGAAAACTGCCGGATGATTCGTCTCGAAAACCCAATCATCGACAACGAAGCGCTCGCTCGTTTCCGGAATATCGAGATGGATGGCTTTAAGTCGAGAACGCTCGGCATCCGTTATTACTTTGCCACCAAAGTTGGTGGCTTGATCGAAGAGCACTCCAGCAAAATCCCATCAGTGGGAGAGGAAGTTTCCGGCGAAGGACTCGAAGAAGCGATGCAACAGCTTTTCGACGAAGCTGACGAAGCAATCAAAGACGGCGTTAACATCCTGATTTTGTCCGATCGCAACATCGACGAGCGCCTTGCTCCAATGCCCGCACTGCTTGCGGTTGCCGGTTTGCATCACCATTTGATTCGTCAGGGAACCCGGACCCGGGTTTCAATTATTCTTGAGTCCGGCGAGCCTCGCGAAGTTCACCACTTTGCCGTTCTGCTCGGATACGGCGTCGATGCGGTTAACCCTTATCTCGCGCTCGATACCATCGCCGGGATGATTGAAGACGGCGAGTTGGACGAAGCTTACGACGTTGCGGTTAAGAAATACCTCAAGGCCTCGATCAAAGGCGTTACCAAAACCATGGCGAAGATGGGAATCTCCACCGTGGCCAGTTATCGCGGTGCCCAGATTTTCGAATGTGTCGGACTAAACCACGACATCGTCGAAAAATACTTCACCCGGACAGCGTCCCGTGTCGAAGGTATCGGAATCGATGGTATTTCACAGGAAGTGAAGATGCGTCACGATGATGCCTTCAAGCCTCGCGAAGTTGAAAACGAAGCGCTGGATGCCGGCGGTGTTTACCAGTGGCGTTCCGATGGAGAGAGACACCTTTTCAACCCTCAGAGCATTCACCTGCTTCAGAAAGCAACCCGGATGGGCGACAAGGAAGTATTCCGCGAATACTCTCAACTCGTTGACAACCAGTCAAAAGATCTCTACACAATCCGTGGGTTGATGGAGTTCAAAATCGATGAATCAAAATCGATTCCTATCGACGAGGTCCAGCCTGCATCCGAGATCGTGAAACGATTCAAGACAGGTGCGATGTCTTATGGATCGATTTCCAAAGAAGCTCACGAAGCGCTTGCCGTAGCGATGAACCGTCTCGGTGGTCGCTCCAATACCGGCGAAGGCGGCGAGGATCCGGAAAGATTCAAGCCGATGGAGAACGGCGACTCGAAGAAGAGTGCCATCAAACAAATCGCAAGTGGTCGCTTTGGCGTCACGAGCCATTACCTCGTCAATGCGAACGAGCTGCAGATCAAAATCAGTCAGGGAGCTAAGCCCGGTGAGGGCGGTGAGCTTCCCGGCCACAAAGTGCTGCCTCAGATCGCCAAGGTCCGCGGAACGACTCCGGGAGTGGGATTGATCTCACCTCCGCCTCACCACGACATCTATTCGATCGAGGATATGGCGGAGTTGATTCACGACCTCAAGAACGCCAACATTCACGCCCGGATCAATGTAAAGCTCGTCTCCGAGATCGGAGTCGGGACCGTTGCAGCAGGTGTTGCCAAGGCAAAAGCGGATGTCATCCTCATTTCCGGTCACGATGGAGGAACCGGCGCGAGCCCGCGTTCATCCATTCAGCATGCCGGTTGCCCCTGGGAACTCGGTTTGGCGGAAACGAATCAGACATTGCTTCTCAATGATCTCCGGAGTCGCGTCGTTCTCGAAACAGACGGCCAGCTCAAAACCGGGCGCGACGTGGCGATCGCCTGTCTGCTCGGCGCCGAAGAATTCGGTTTTGCGACCGCTCCGCTGGTTGCTCTCGGCTGCCTGATGATGCGGGTTTGTCACAAGAACACCTGCCCGGTTGGTATTGCCACCCAGGACGAACGCCTCCGCGCCAAATTCAATGGCGCAGCGAACAACGTGGTGAATTTTATGACCTTCGTCGCTGAAGAGATGCGGGAGATCATGGCTCAGCTCGGATTCAGAACGATCGAGGAAATGGTCGGTCGCTGCGACCTGCTGGAGAAGAGAGCTGCAGTTGAGCACTGGAAAGCAAAAGGCCTCGATTACTCGAAAATCCTTTATCGCCCCGACATCAAAAAGTCAGTCGGCACCTACGCCATGCAGGAACAGGATCACCTCCTGGATCGCTCTCTCGACATGACGCAGTTGCTTGAGATCTGCAAGCCGGCAATCGAGAACAAGGAGAAGGTCAAAGCCGAACTTCCCATCGTGAACATCAACCGTGTGGTTGGAACTATCACCGGAGCGGAAATCAGCCGTAGATATGGCGCGGAAGGTCTCCCGGATGGAACGATCGACATCAAATTCAAAGGGTCCGCCGGTCAGAGCTTTGGAGCTTTCTGCCCCCGGGGAATGCGCTTTGAACTCGAAGGCGATGCCAACGACTACATCGGAAAAGGTATCTGTGGAGCTAAGCTGATTGTTTATCCTCCAAAAGATTCCCACAAAGATTTGGTCGCTGACCAGAATATGATCGTCGGGAACGTTTCTTTCTACGGAGCAACCAGCGGGGAAGCCTTCCTTGCCGGAATGGCAGGAGAACGTTTCTGCGTGCGAAACAGTGGAGTTCATGCAGTAGTCGAAGGCGTCGGCGACCACGCCTGTGAATACATGACCGGTGGCTCGATCACCTGTCTCGGTAACACAGGACGGAACTTTGCCGCTGGAATGAGTGGTGGAGTGGCCTACATCTACGACGAAGACGGTCTGTTCGATACCCGGATCAACCGCGACATGGTCAACATTTACCCGTTGATCGAGTGTAACGACAGTGAAGTATCGGAAGTGAAAGCGCGTATCGAAGAGCACGTCAAACTGACCGGCAGTGTCAAGGGACAGGCTCTGCTCGATGACTGGGACAACGTGCTACCCAAATTCACCAAAGTCCTTCCAGCTGACTACGAGCGGGTGCTTGTAGCGGTAAAAGAAGCCGAAGAAAAAGGGCTCACCGGCGAAGACGCCATCCTCGCTGCGTTCGAGGCAAACGCAAAAGTTGGACACTAATAGAACGATACCCACTAACTAAACACATCACTGAACAGGGTACACTCCGAAACTGTACAGGGTACCATCGACCAAGATGCCTCAAGCAACCTAACGGACCTACCCTACATTTTTTACGACAAACGATATGGCAAACCCAACCGGATTTTTAGAAGTTGACCGCGAGACGATTCCAGACCGCGACCCGAAAGAACGGGTCAAGGATTGGAAAGAAATTCACGAGCATCGCGACGACGAAAAAGTCAAGAAACAGGGCTCCCGCTGCATGGACTGCGGAACTCCCTATTGCCACACCGGCATGATGCTGAGCGGAATGGCCAGTGGCTGTCCGGTAAACAATTTGATTCCTGAATGGAATGATCTCGTCTACCGCAATCGCTGGCAGGAAGCTCTGACTCGACTTCGTAAAACCAACAACTTTCCGGAATTCACCGGTCGGGTTTGCCCGGCTCCCTGCGAAGGCTCCTGCGTTCTCGGTTCGATTGAACCTCCGGTAACGATTAAAAACATCGAGTGCTCCATCATCGATCGCGGCTGGGAGGAAGGCTGGATGAAGCCTCACCAACCTGCTGAACGCACCGGTAAAAAGGTCGCCGTCGTTGGGTCAGGCCCTGCCGGTCTCGCATGTGCGGATCAGTTGAACCAGGCAGGTCACAACGTGACCGTGTTTGAAAGAGCAGACCGCATCGGCGGGCTCCTCATGTATGGCATCCCCAACATGAAGCTCGATAAAAAAGAGGTCGTGGATCGCCGCGTCGATCTTATGCGCGAAGAAGGCGTCGAATTTATCACCGGGGTTTTTGTTGGAAAAGACAAGGAATGGACCGCTGAAAAGCTGCGCAAAGACTTCGATGCCGTCGTGCTTTGCTGTGGAGCCACTCTCGGACGGGGACTCCCCACCGAAAACAGTGACGCCAAAGGCATCCACATGGCAATGGAGTTTCTTACCGCAAATACCAGCCATCAGATGGATCACAATTTCGATGGCACCAATCCTGAGCTGAACGCAACCGGCAAAGAAGTCATCGTCATCGGTGGTGGTGATACCGGAACCGACTGCGTCGGCACGAGCCTTCGTCAGAACTGCAAAAGCGTTCATCAGCTTGAAATCATGCCGCGCCCTCCAATGGAGCGGGCTGATAACAACCCGTGGCCCGAATGGCCCAAAGTCTACAAAATGGACTATGGACAGGAAGAGGCCGCAGCTCTGCAGGGGGAAGATCCCCGTAAGTATTTGGTAATGACCAAGCGCTTCATCAAAGACGAGGAAGGGAACGTGACCGGACTGGAAGTCGTAGACATCGAGTGGGACAACCGCGACGGTCGTTTTACGCCGGTGGAGAAAGAAGGCACCGTTCGGACGCTTTCAGCGCAGCTCGTGCTTCTCGCGATGGGATTCCTCGGACCTGAGCAGGAAATCATTGATCAATTCAAGCTCGAAACCGATCAGAGAAGTAACGTCAAAGCCGACTTCGAAAAATACACCACCAATCTGGAAGGTGTTTTTGCGGCCGGTGACATGCGTCGTGGCCAGAGCCTCGTCGTATGGGCGATCAACGAAGGTCGCGGAGCTGCCCGCGAATGCGACCGGTATCTGATGGGTGCAACTCAGTTGCCTTAATCACAATTTACTGAATCAAAGTGGCGGCAGCGTGCCGCCACTGATTCTTCCCGATATGCCGAACGGTTACTGGGGAGTTCCGTGGACCATTTTCACATCTTCGAAAATGCGCTGGAGAATATCGTCAGGCGAACGACCGTGTGCTTCGGCCTGAAAGTTGCGACTGATCCGATGCCGGAGAACGGGACAAGCCATTTCCAACACATCCTCTGTTGCCACATGGTGGCGCCCCTTCAGTAGCGCCCTGGCTTTTGCCGCAAGAAGAAGATTGATACACGCCCGGGGACCTGCGCCCCAGGATAGCATTTCTTCAGCTGCAGGAGCTGCTTCCGGTGAGCCCGGGCGGGTCGCCCGGACCAGCTTTGCCGTAAATTCATAAATCGGCCAGGCGACAACCACATCCCGAACCAAAGTCCGGGCCTCACGAATCATCGAAGCACTGATGAGCGACTCGGGTCGATATTGGTAGGAAGTGGTGGTTCGACGCATTACCTCCAACTCCTCCTCCATATCGGGATAATCGAGGATGATTTTCATCATAAACCGGTCGAGCTGCGCCTCCGGCATCGGGTAAGTCCCTTCCTGCTCGATCGGATTCTGGGTCGCCAGAACCAGAAACGGATTCGGGAGATCATAAGTTTTCCCGCCCGAAGTCAGCTGACCTTCCTCCATCGCTTCGAGCAATGCACTCTGCGTTTTGGGAGGGGTACGGTTGATCTCATCCGCCAGAATCACATTCCCGAACAATGGCCCCTCGATAAATCGAAAGCTGCGCCGACCTGTTGAGGTATCCTCTTCCAAAACATCTGATCCCGTAATGTCTCCGGGCATCAAATCCGGCGTAAACTGGATCCGCCGGAACGAAAGCTCCGTCATCGACGCCAGCGTGGAAATCATTTTGGTTTTTGCCAAACCCGGCACTCCCTCAAGGATCGCATGTCCCCCGCAAATTAACGTGATGAAAATCTGCTCAATCGGCCGGTTCAACCCGACAATGACATTGCCAAACTGATCGAGGAACATCAAGTAGGCGTTGTGTAGCCTGCCCGCTGCAGCAACTCTCTCTTTTTCCGCGCTTTGCGATGGTTCAACCGGCAGTGGGATAGACTCCATGGTCACGAACTCTAACACAACCCGCCAAATTATGACAAGGCTTACAAGACATTTTCCCCCATCTCCGTGACAGGACGAATATCTTGCACAATCTGCCCATTTTTTGTCAGAATGGGTCGCTATGTCTGAAGAAAATCAAACGCCGCCACCATTACCTCCCCTGACGTCTTATTCACCGAAACCGATGGGAGACGATGCCGGTATGAGGATGCTACTCCCGGTCGGTCGATCCGGCTGGGCCATTGCAGCCGGCTATCTCGGGCTGTTTTCTTTTATCCTCATCGGTGCTCCTTTTGCTCTAATCACGGGCATCATCGCCATATTCGATATCAAAAAGAGTCAGAAAACAGACCGGCCAAAACACGGAATGGGCCGGGCTATTTTCGGGATCGTTAGCGGAGCCGGAGTGATGCTGCTCACCGCATTTTTCATCTGGCAGGCCAGTCGCTAGCCTCTCAAACGGCGATTCAATCTTTCCGCACCCTGAAAACACCGCCAATCGGATAATACCGAACGGCCCGTTTCGCGCCGTTCAGGACGAATCTCACAAAACCAATTCGAATCGACCTATGCTACTGGGCAGCGCCTCCGCCGAGGAAAATTGCACGAAGAACGCTGCCCTTAAATTCCATCCGGAAAAGCCTCTCTTGGATCGCTTTCAAAAATCGCGAGAATTCCCCTCAGGATTACGGACTATTCCAGTACCTGCACGTTGCCGGACTCAAGCCCCGCAACACCGGTCGGCTCAGGGGCATTTCCTGTGCTGTGCACCATCATCACAATGTCTCCGACCGAAGGGGTTCCCTGAACCAAATCAGCGGTTAAATAGGCCCCCTTTCGCGCCGGACTGACCTTTAAATTCGAAGTGACTCTCGAATCCGGTCCATAGGACACAATTTCCGTCCCGGGTTCCAGTGAGGTCGCCCGGTTCGATTTAACCAGCACAAACTTACCGACCTGATCGACCATATGAACCGTGCCGATCGAAATTTGGAACGATTGAGCGACCGGCAGTTTCTTCTCCGGCTCCGCTTTTTGATTCTGAGCTGCCTTTTTATCTTTCCCCTCAGCAAACTTCGCCGCCGGGGTGGTTTTGCACCCCGTCAGTACGAAAAAAATACTGAAAAGAAGCAAATAAATGATATTTGGATACCCTGCCACAGTCCTGTAACGTTCGATAAGGTGAGCCTCTTTGCAAGTTCGCCTTAAATACTTCGCTTTTGATGAATTTATTTGTCTACGGAACATTACTCTTCCCCGAAATCAGAAATTTAGTCGGGAGACGGCAGTTTCAGGCTGCTGATGCCACCCTGGAGGGCTTCGAGATCTATCGTGTGAAAAACGCCGCGTATCCCGGCATCGTAGAGCAAGATGGTGGAACTGTCCCCGGCCAGATCCTGAGGCATATCACGCCTGCCGAGATAGATTTCTTCGATCAGTATGAAGATGATTTCTATCAGAGGATCACAGTCGCTGTGACCACTCCTGATGAGAGCGTGATTTCCGCTGAATGTTATGCGGTTCCCTCGATAACCAGCCGGGAGATCCTTACTAAGGTCGTATGGACGGCTGACTGGTTCACAACCAATCACTATGCCGACTTCCTGAACCGTCTTAAATCGTTCGGTTAGAATCCCTCGAATGTAGGGTTCCGCCCCTCTTCGATTGCGCGACGAACCGCGTCTTCTCTCGCCTGGCGAGCTCTAAACTTCAAATTACGGAGATTTCTGACTTTCTCACGCTTCGTCACCTGATCAGGAGTTCTCAAATCAGGAAGAGGAGGCAACATCCCCAATTCATCTTCAACCTCATCGGGCTGAGACTCCACAAACTGATGATCCGACCACTGATATTTCAACTCAGAACCTTCCACATAAGCAGATCCGGAGTTAAATGGTTTCAAATTTCCACCATTCACCGTCGTAGGCCTCTCACGACGCCCGTAATCCTGAGCACCATCGCGCTTCGACTCAACCTGGATCAACGCGGTGGAAGGATCCACAGGGGCTGTCTGCACCTGTGCCATCATCGCAGCCCGTTTCGCCTCTTCAGCTGCCACGTTAGCTTCATGTCTGGCTGCGAACTTAGCGTTTCTCAAATTCCGCTTCCTCTCAGCCTTGGTAATCTGGTCTGGAGTTCTGAGATCAGGAAGAGGTGGCAACATCGCCAACTCATCTTCTTCCTGTGACGGAGTGACCGCCGAATTACCGCGTCCCCAGTACTCCGGCTGACCAAATGGCTGGAGACGGTTACCGGTCGGAGTAATCCCATTTGACGGGGAGGTCAGACTGTTCTGAGGCATTGCGACAGGCTGCTTAAGCTCCTCGCACTCCTCCTTGTTTGACTTCACCAGAGAACCCAGCGCTTTCAACAGAGTTGTCCCCGCTTTCTCCTGCCCCTGCGCGACGGACATCGAGATAGCAATGCTAAACACTCCCAGGAAATGTGACAACCTCATAAGCCGTATTGTGTGAGAGGGCCTTCCCAACTGCAAGTAAAAAACAGCGCAATTGAGAAGGTTTAAATACACATTTCTTAACTATTCAGGAGACCCAAACAAGTTGAAGCTGGAATAAGGGTTACCGCTACCGGGAGTGTAGAGGTAGTAGATCATTCCGACCTTACCTACCGGTCTGTTATTCCGGTTGAGACGTCGCTCCAACTCCTCGTCATCTTCAGCTCTTATGTCCGAATTCGAACTGATGAGAACCCCATCCTCGTCGTAGACAGCATCACCCGGAGCAACTCCCCCCTGAACAGAGGATGGTCCGCTTCTGCGTGGCCCCAGTGACATGTCAAGAAACGCTTCAAGGAACCACCCGGGAACACCCATCTGATCGTATGAGCCACCGAAGTATGGTAGATCACCGGAGAATCCATCCCCCCCGAAGATACCGTCCAATCCATCTTCCTGCCGCTGAAACGCATCAAACAAATCATTGAAAACGAACGGAGTCAGATCCGGAGCAGGTGCTGGCGGGATTGGGGGAGGCGGAGGCGGACCAGGCAACCCATTAGCAACCGGGACGATAGCGTCATAAAACATTGTATACTGCCCTCCTGACAAGCCGTGAACCCGATAATCAGAACCATTCACCGAGCTTCCTAAGGCACCGTTGGTGAGCGTCACCACATTGGGGGATCCACCGACACCGCCTACGGTTGCAATAACCCCGCCCTGATTACTCACTGAAGCGCTCGCAGGGAATGTGCCTGTAGAGAGACCTAGTAACTCCGCAGCTTCGATATCCTCCTCACTCATCCACCACAGGTCGGGAGCCAAAAAGACCTCATCATCTGCCCCGGCATATCTACCTGAACCTCCGGGGGTGCCTCCACCATTATTTCCGTGATAGAAAGCCGAAACACTATTAATCCTAGTGGTACCAACCTCAATCAAATTGGAGTCACGCTGTGGGATATAAATACTAAGCGGATCCCCTCCAAGCGAACCACTGGTGAACACGCTACCGGAAACCAGTCCTGTTCCGATTAAGCTGTCCCCGATTGCGTCCACCTGATCAGTGACCCCTGTGGCTGTGAAGGTTCCAGTTCCAGCACCGTTATAGAAAGGATTGTTTCGGCTGACTGCAATATAGACAGACCCGGCACCAGGCAAGCCTGTTGATACCGTTGAGTCGATATGCCCAATCATAGTGTGCTCAAGATCCGCGTTATTACCTACAGCGACAATGATATCACCCGCCATTACACCGGTCGCGGCATCGCGGAACCCGACAGTGCCTTCGCGCAACCAATCCCCATGACCAATCTTGACGTAATTATTTGCAGAGAAAGGAAGTGTTTGGCCAGAGCTGTCGATCGTTCCGTCATTCGTAATGAAATCATTCTGCACCAGGACTTCGATATCCCCCAGCAAGTTTGCATTCACGCCTGGGCCACCGTGACCAATCTGGGAAAACGCGGCAGTTACTCCGGAGCGGCCCACCTGTCCTGCATAATCTCCGGTGAGGTTCAAATCAGTATCCAGAAAGTTTCCGGAACTGTGATCAGGAGTCCGCCCCCCGGACATCGTTAAATCGTTACCAACGACAACCGTGATATCACCTTCCATCAATCCGGCGTCTACCACACCGGAGGTTTGGTTCTCAGTCGAGAAGTGGCCGATTTTAGCGAAGTTAGCATTGGTAAACTGAGCCTGAACCAAGAGATTAATGTCCTCATCGACTCTAGTTGGTGAAACTATCGACAGATCATTCCCTGCATAGACACTGATATCACCGGAAGCCGGGGCATCCATCAAAGTTCCGCCGTTGCCGATCACTGCCGCACCGCCAGACGACGCATAAACAAGAAATCCAGCTGCATCATGAATAATTCCGTTATCCGTAGCGCGAAGTAGAATATCACGCTGCGCACTGACGTTAATATCTCCCTGGAATCCACGAATGGACAGTGAGTCGCCAAAGATAGAAGAGAAACCATGGCCAATTTGAGAATGGGTTCCGGATGTTCCAATTTCACCGGTTACATCCTGTCCACCATTACCTCCGATCACCGTAACATCGCGGCCTGCGTTCACTGTAATCGTGGATGGCAAACTGATCCCGTTAATGGTACCTCCGTCCAGCACAGTGAGTCGCCCACGGTTTCCGCCCTGATCCTCCGCAAAAGCCCCGTGGCCAATCGCCAATCCATTGTCTTTGGCCGGTTGATCTTCGTTTATATCAATCTCCGCCGCTGCAGAACCATCCAGAATCACATCTCTTGCCGCATTAACGGTTACCGCACCGCCAATCAGCATTTCCTCACTGATTCGGATATTCAAATTGGTTCCGGTTATTCCGTGACCAATCCGCGACCAGGCGCCCTCGCGGTTACCACCTTCCAAAATCACATCATTTGCTGATGTAACCGAAACGTTTCCAACCATATGGTCATAGTTGGTTGCTTCATTGTAAGAGTAGTCGCCACCCCAGTTGCTACCACCATGCCCAATTTGAGCGTAGGCATCCTGCATCTGGCCCTGACTTATCGACCGCGACCCTACACTTGAAGCCTCATTCGCCTGGTTTTCATTGATCCGGGTTTGAGCGTCGAGGTGAAGTAACTTCACATCTCCGCCGGAATTAACCGTGATATTCGCGGTGTTACTGGTCAGCGCAAAGGTTCGCGGAGTCGCTGAAGCGCCACCAATCTCTGCAATTCCATCCGTGGTTAAATTCGCCCCATCCCCATAAGTGATCGTACCTGTATTCCCGGAAACATTAACGGTTATATCAGTTGAAACCCCATCGAACATGAAGTTCTCCACCCGGTTAAAATCACCGCCGACCTGCCCCCAATCATCGCCACCTTTATGACCAATCTTTGCATAGTTGTCGCCGTAAGCTCCACCTGTGATCGTGATGTCGCGACCGGTGTTAACCGTGATGTCGCCAAAGTATCCCAGGAATCCTGACTGGTGACCTCCGTGCCCAACCAGCGCTCCGGATCTCATGTGCCGACTGCTTGTGTTATTATTACCTACACCGGTCCATTTCACTTCACCGCCGCCCATGATATCCAATGTTCCACCAGCAGTGACATCGATATTACCGGCGATAAAACCTGAAGTTTCATAATCCGCTAAATCATTACCACCATGACCGATCTGAGCAATGTCGTAGGTGTCATTACCCGCCTTAACCGAAATGTTACCTCCAGCCATCACCGCAATATCACCGGTAATGGTCACATAAGTAGCGCCTCTATTGATCGAGGCCCCTCTTTCCCCGATGTTTTGCACAAGGCCCGTGTCGAATCCGGAAGGCCCATTCGCATTGGTAGGTATTCGATACTGAACGTTTTCATTCGAACGATCTGTACGGTTAGGTGCATACCCCGAATGCTCACCACTGACTCGTGAACTGGTTCCCCCATGACCGATTCTGGCATATCTGCGATCCCGGTTAGTCCGCAATCCCAAATCACCGGGATCCCCGTTCCCAGTCGATCCCGACTGATCTTCGGTGTTGTACCCCTGAAGAGCTACACTGCCGCTTACGGCCTCTACTGTGATATCTCCATGGAATCCCGAAACCACACTACCGTCGAGCGCCTCAACTTGAAGCACACCAGTGCTTGGAAGTGACATGACTGTAGTGTTTCTCGGGCCACTTGTGTAAGTGTCTCCCTGAAAAACCTGACCAGCTGATGTCGTGTAAGTCGTCACACCGTCATCCATGATAGGTGAAATTGGCATATTAGTTTGCCCGGTAAAAAGTTCACCGCGTCTCAACAAAGGATCGTTAAAATCGGAAACACTCGAAAAGAATCGAATCTGGTGATCCGCAGCACTGGTGGGATCCCAGTAGTGGTAGGTATCGATGTTATGTCCAATCTGGGCGAATCCTCGCGAGTTACTTCCAGCTTGAACCTGCACACTGCCGCCAGCCCGCACTTGAATGTCGCCATTAAATTCCCCAAACTGACCAATACCACCGTGTCCAATCACAGCTGGCGCGCCTGCCGATGCATTATTATTCTCATCATTGTTTTTGCTGTTGGAAGCCCCCAGACGCTGGAGACCAGAAACAATTACTGACCCACGGCCAGCAATCGTAGCACTAACCTCGCCGCTGTTGTTGATGCTCACTCCTGCGGATGGGTCAACTCCGGCAAGAACGTTGATGTGCCCATAAACCGGTGCCAGGCGGGCAATTGACATCGCGCTTCTATCACTCTGAGCGCCATTCTGGCTCCAATATTGGATGGCCTGCCCATCTTCGACACCTGAACTCGAAAGCGCGCGGTTATCGGCCCAACCAGCCGAATCTCCACCATGACCAACATAAGCACCACTCTGGTGTCGCCCACCGCCTTGCACCAGAACATTGGATGCTGCTATTAAATTGATATCAGCAGTATTCGCTAAAGACTGCCCCGCCCCCATTTCAGGACGGTTTCCTCCCAAATCACTGGCGCTATAACTAGCGACATAATCAGCGCCACCGACGTCCAATGAATCGTGATGAATCTGCTGCCACCACCAGTTGCCCTGACGGGCGTCCATGTAGTGATTGGCATAGGGAATCAAAGTATCAGACACCGGTGTATCACCGATGTAATCGGTCGCGCCTCCGCTGGCAACGCCGAGGCCCTTAATTGCCCCATCTTGACGGATCGCGATAGTCCCATCTAAACCTTTAGTGAAGCTGAAATTCGCTCTCTGAGTTCCGACGCTTCCATCTCCAATATCTGCCGTCCGAACTTCAGCAATGCCGTCTGCATCAAAATCTACCGCGAAACCGACATAGATCGTGCCGCCGATATCGGTAGAATCGTCAAATATGTTTGGAATATCATCACCATCCTCATCACCGTATGCCAACACAGAAACAGCTGACAACGCATTATTGGAATCGATCAACACTCCACTCTGACCACCACCGGTATCGTTAACATTGAAATTGACGGTAGCATTCGTATTTGAGGTCACCAAATCAACTCCATCGGTGTAAATATCAAGATCTGCCGCAGTACGATTCGCGATAATACCGAAGCTGTTAATCGCAAAAACCCCTTCGCCGTCGAGGCGTTCCTGACCAAAAGCATTTCCGACAATACCGACCAACGGATCGTCATTACCTTCTAATCCCCGGTCATTTAAATCCAATCCGGATCGGGGGGAAAATACCTGGCCGGAATCCCTGAAACCAATCTGAGCATGACGGCTTTCTCCATTGGTATCAGCAGCGATAAGGAGGATAGAATCTGCGGCAATATTAGTGTCACCATATCTGGATCCCACTTCGACGTGACGGTTCATCGTGGCAGAACCGACAATTACATTCCCTCCGTCGGCTCCAAATTGTCCCGCAGACACATAGTAATTAAAAATGTTCTGCACACTTAAGGCACCCGTTGCGCCAGTCGGTCCGGTCGTGTTTATCCCATCTGGAGAAGCAATGGTTCCGGCTAGCAAGCCCGCAGCTTCAGCCTCAGTGCCTGTCCACCCTCCGATCAGGTTAATAGAACCGGAACCGGATGTCCGGATATGGGTTCCAACAATCACATTACCTCCCGCAAACGCTCCAAAACTCGCGTTAGAATTTGTCCACTGAATGGCACCGTGTCGATCATCACTCAACCCGGTATCAACAAAAATGATATCGCTATCTGCTCCCTGCGTAGCGAGCAATACGGAAGTGCCCCCCTGGAGAAGATCGTTAATTGTCTCATTAGCGATCTCGTTCACTCCGGGAGTCGCCGTATTCAAAACCCTCAACTCACCTGGGTCAAACAGGACCGTTCCCGAGTTTCCATTTAGCGAAGTTGCTGAAACCAGTCCACGGAATGTCAAATTCTGTTTACCTGAAACCTCGATCAAACCGCCGTTACCTACTGCACCAGTCGCATTTGCGCGAGCTTCGCCTTCAAAAATTGTATCACCATCTGACCAAACAATTATCTGACCGGCATCACCCGCTGTTGCGGTTACATCAAACGAGGCATCAGAACCGATCAAACTTTTTGAAGAAGCTTCAATACCATTCACAGTTGTTCCCTGAAAGTCACCACCAACTTTGATCACGCCTCCGGATGCACCACCGGCATTGATGTCTGCATTGACCATCACCTCATCAGCTGTGATTATCACTTCGCCACCCTTGAAATACTGAGATGACACATTGATATCTCCACCGACATTAGCAGTCCCGGTTGCTCTCAGATTTACCGAGCCTGAATTGCCCAAAGAATTTGCTTTGATTTGTGAGTCGTCGGAAAAAGTCAGACTTTCCGCGATGACATTGATGGTTCCGGCATCATTTGCCCCATTACTGGAAACATCCAATACTCCGGTATTCTCAAATTCGCTTCCCACTATCGAGATGTCACCACCTCTTCCGTTCGGATTCGTAGCAACAACCGTTCCGGAGTTAACCACACGACTCGAACTTCCCATCGCTTTCAGAACGGAACGACCATTTTTGCGATAACCACCGGTTGCCCGGACCATTCCGCCGTTGTTAACCGCAAGAGCGTACGCATTTCCATGAGACTGCAGACTGGCACCCGCACCGGTTAGGCTACCCTGGTTATCAACTCCGATCCCTTCATAAATCGAAGCTCCCCGAACGGAAATCGTCGAATCGCCGGAGCGGTCGACAACGATATCACTGCCGGAGGCCAGAGCAACGGTGCCCCGTAACGCCTCGACCGATCCAAAGTTATGGGCAAACCCTCCGAAGAACATAGCATCACCACCAGCTCGAATGTTACCGTAATTCGTTACGCCGTTAGCCGAACTTCCAAAATAACGTTCACTTCCACCATTCAGGAAATCGTTGTTATCAATATCCAAAGTCGACAAGGTTAATGAACCACCCACATCAATAATACCACTCGGTCCAACCATTATCCCATTAGGGTTGATCACGATGATGCTGCCAGTAGCGGTCAATGAACCATAAATGGAACTCGGATTACCACTGACGACCCGGTTCAAGGCAATAGCTCCCGGAGTTTGATTGAAATGGGTGCTTTCCCCGGCTGCAATTGAGAATTTCTGCCAATCAATAATGGCTGCAGCGCTCGATTGATTGATTGACAAGCTCCCTGTGCCCAGACCGCTGAAATTGACAGCGCCATGAACCACGTTGGCCCCGCTCGGGTTCGCTGAAACGGGCAGCGTGACCATCGAAACTGAGGGAATCAACATGCCCACCATCAAGGCGCACGAGCAGCGCGATTTTCTAAATGTTTCAAATATATTCATAAGGTTGTACTAGCGGTTGAAGCTTTACTTACTGTTGTTCCGACCTGTTTTTTCGTGACGGGATAATTCTGTCCAATTCTAGAATGATGGGACATCTGACGCTGGAACACCAAATAATCTCAGACTGGAGTAAATGTTGGTGCCGGGCTCATAAAGATAAAAGGCATTGTTCCCTTTTCCGACCTGACCGAGGGCTCGGTTTCGAAGTCTTTCATTATCCTCAACCCGTTCCAATGCGGCGTCTGAGGGCGAGCCGGGCGTAAACGTTCCGTCTTCACCCACTGTTCCTGCCGCACTGCCGTCAGAACCTGCCATGCCACCCTGTCTTGGGCCGAACGCAGCATCCAACATGACTTCAAGTCCGGAACGGGGGACATAAGCTCCTTCAACGGCCTCGCCAGGTCCGAGATTACCCCAATGACCCTCATACCCATCGTATTCAAACAATCCATAAGGCCAATCAAAAGTATCGTATGAGGCTTGATTTCGGAATTCATCAATTGCCTCGGCAATACCTTCCGGCAACACGAATGGAGGAACTTCGGGAGTTTCCGGAGTTTCAGGCTCTTCGGGAACGATCGGCTCCGTACTTGCAAAGTAGATGTTATATAACCCGAGCGCATTAAACGGATAATCACCTTCTTCAATGAACGTCCCCACCGGTTCGCCATAAGTGCCGGTCGTCATTGTGTGGTCCGCACCAATCTGCTCATCGATACCATCCCTGTTGCCAACCCCACCAAGCGCATCGCGATTATATCTGGCACTGTTGAGGAAAGCTCCGGTCGCAATTTGGTCCTGCACTGATGATGGGACATAAATCCGTAAATCTGTGGTTAAACCACCGTCCGCACTGGTAATGGCAGACCCGGCACTAACCGTCAGAGTTCCAGTTCCCCCAGTAGGATCATTCCGGCTAACAGCGATCATCGTGTCCCCTTCAGCACCGACTGCGACACCTTTACCTGTGTGGAATGTATCAACATGACCAATCAAAGCACCCAGTCCATTGCTGGTTTGCACGGTGGAGTAGTCAGCCAGAGTCGTGTCACTTCCGGTGGAGATGTCGGAGGTGATTGTGACCTCTCCCGTTGAATAGTCAATGGTACCAACGACCGTGGTTGTTCCCTGAAGAACGATTTGCCCGGCACCATCATCGACATAGACCTCATCCACGCCAGCAGTCGTCACCGTCACAAAAAACGATCCGGGTCGAACTGTTTCACCGACTCCATCAATCCCTACGAGTGTGAGATTCCCACCGGCACCTATCGAAGCCAGATCTTCATCTGCAACCTGAATGATATTCAATCCATCCGCCATGGTTAGATTGTTTCCTACACTGACAAATATGTCTCCAGTCCTGGTCCCACCACCATCAGTGTTACGCCCGCCGAAAGCCTGAGCTCCATGACCAATTTTCGACCAGTTATTCCTAACCAGCACACCATTGAGGTCCCGATTGTTTCCCCGGGTCATTGTGAGATCATTTCCAACTTCGATATCTATGGTTCCCGTGTGGTCTCCATCGGTATCGTATCCACCGTGGCCAATTTGGGCATAAGCCTCGCGGCTGGCTTTCCCGCCAGTGATTGTGAGGTCGACACCTGCAGAGACTCTAATGTCACCTGTGTGATCTCCATCGGAGAAAGATCCGCCATGGCCGATCATCGAATACATACCTCGATATCTATCATCAGAATCCTGATTGATCGTATCACTACCACCTCCTGTAATATTAATCGAACCGGTAGCAGCAATCACTTCAATATCCCCGGAAAAACCGCCGTTTCCGACATTATTATTCTGGGTCCCGCTCTCCGCATCAGTGTTGAAGCCCCCGTTTCCGATCTGTGCATAGTTAGCACGTCCCGACGTCATATTTCCGAGGTTTGCGGGAGCATAGCCATCATCAAGCGTATCTAGAACCGGAATCCCGGCTTTTAAATCGATATCCCCTGCCAGTGTCACCACAGAGATATCACCCGTGATTGCTTTGCTTCTCCCCCAATAGCCACCACTTCCGATCTGGCCATAAGCTCCCCGGGGGCTGTTCCCCGCTTCGACTTCTACCCCGGTCCCTGCTTGAATATTGATATCAGCATGATGATCACCACCGGTGCTTCGGCCACCTGAGCCAATTTGAACATAAGAGCCTTCTGCGTTACCATTATCAAGTGAATTAAACGGGGTAACATCGTCAACGAAACCGACAGTGTCACCATCCTGCAAGCCGCCACCTTTCATCGTCAGTTTCCCGTCGATAGTGATGTCGATATAAGAGGTCATCCCGATATCATTGGCTCGCTGCCCATCATTATTCAGACGGTCTGCATCCATACCTCCTGATCCAATCTGCGCAAAAGCCCGGTTTCCTTCACCGGCAATCAAATCCAGATCTCCACCTCCGACGATCGTTACCCGACCGACATGGTCTCCACGAGCTTCAGAACCGCCCAATCCGATCTGGGCGAAATTCCGGATCCCGGCCGATGCATCATTTTGGCTGTCATCTCCATTAATTGCATCAGCATTGGCACCGGAAGCAGGACCTACATAATAAATGCCTGCTCCGCCAATCGTTCCAGACTGGGCTGCATTAGCTGCATTCCCCTGGAAATTGGTTACATTGATCTCCACGGCCTGCCCGGTTGAAACCGACTGTTTGAAATCACCAGCTTCGACACGGATATCACCCCCGGCATTAATTGAGACATCGCCACGGTGCCCCAGTCCATCAATGATATTGGAAGACGTCCCAGCACCATTCCGGGCACCGCCTGACCCAATGTAATCGGTGGAGCGGCCCCCATTACCAATCTTGACCCATCCATCCTCTGCCGAAAGAACCGGATCCGGCATATCCCAAACTTCACCATCATCACGAGTGATAGTTTCAAGACGACCATTAAATTCACTGTATCCCTCAGGCAGAACTTCAGCATTCCCGGTAGTAAGATCCACTGTCGTTGTGATAACGTTTCCAGCTTCATCAGTGTATTGTGTCCCTTCATTGCTTCCGGGAGCCGTTCTAATCACCCGGATCGGCATCAGTTTATCAATCGTGGTGGCTTTCATCGCACCAAGGGCAATCAAATCACCACCCAAGTTTATGCTAATATCTGAGGCCCCTAACACTCCGATACCGTCACCATTTTTACCGGAATTATTCCAGTTTTGAGTCGAGTTGGTGTTGACGTGTTCTGAATCATAGCCGCCATGGCCGATCATTCCAAAATTCCTGATACCGGTTCTACCGTTATCTTCAGTTGATCCCAGGCGAGGAGTACCGAATTGGTTTGTGTTGTTGTCCCCACCGTTATTTTCGATTGTGACGGCATCCCAACCACCCCGGGCTTCAATATCCAAATCGCCCGCTGCATTGATATCCACATTACCCCAGTGATCTCCTTTGGAATTTCGACCTCCGTGTCCGATCATGGTGTAGTTATCATTACCATTCATCTCCATGTAACGCTGACCGTTCAATGTCTCAGTTTGCCCGGCAATAAAGCTAATATCTC
Organism: Verrucomicrobiales bacterium; assembly: GCA_029213005.1. GTDB lineage: Bacteria > Verrucomicrobiota > Verrucomicrobiia > Verrucomicrobiales > DEV007 > Arctic95D-9. Next base: position 116,362 of record JARGPI010000009.1, on the reverse strand, counting down.
CGCCGGAGGTCACTAAAATATCACCATTGTGACCAACTTGGTCAGGCGCGGATGCACCGCCTCCAAACGGAGTTTCCCCGAGTCTAGCAAGATCGTTGGTCAGCAGCACATCAGCAAACTGATAATAACCACCGTGACCGATCTGGGAATGCGACTGGGAATCGGTAAATCCACTTCTGAATTTGATATCACCAGTTGATGCAACGGTGATGTCTCCGGAATGAGTTCCATTAGCAAACCCGTTTCTCTGTCTTCCTCCATTCCAGGTGGAACCGTCCTCACCGCGTCCCCCATGACCGATTTGCGCAAATGACTCAGCACGGCCTCCGTAAAATTCAATGTTTCCGCCTCCGGCAATCACCGTAATATCACCAGTGGCACCACCAACGTAGCGACCACCACCATGTCCAATCTGGACGTGAGCACGCTGCCCCCGGTTAGTGATATCTCTTCCGACTTCGCTGGTCTGGAACGCATCGCGAGTGAATATTACACTTCCTGCAGCATTAACGACGATATCTCCAAGGTGATCACCATGGGAAGAACGACCTCCATGGCCAACCATAGCATACGAATCGGTTCCGTTAGCGGCTTCGAATCTCACGTTGCCTGCAGAGTTGATGGTGATATCACCACTATGACCGAAAGAGCGATTGGTCACTCCACCGACAACTCCATTGACGGTATAAGCAGCTGTGTCAGAATAAGTTCCACGAACCCTGTTAATCGCGATACCATCGCCTGCAAAACTGGTGTTAGCCACTGAGTCAGTAGGGCCGTCGCTATTGTTCAAAATAACGGTCCGGTTGGGGTTGGCATCCATAAATATACCATTCGGATCGTCAGGCTCAGCGGTGTTACCTACAGTATCGTAGGCATCCAGCGCATCTGCTGCTGCTCGTCCCACATCGCTCGGATTGAAACCGCCAAGCGTGTCCAAAAATACAAAATCAGAGGCAAAACCGCCATGTCCAATCTGAGCAAAAGATTGGTCTCTGTTATTGTTCCACCGCCAGTCGTTCGAGTTGGCAGGGCCGCCGGTTGCGCTGTCAGGAACGGCTCTCGCACGAATCCCCCCACCTGTCGTTGTCACTGTGATATCTCCTGCATGCTCCCCACTAATACGAACACCCCCATGACCAATCATGACAAAGGCATCGTTATACCGGCCGCCTTCCATATCGATGGAATTAGCGGTGATATCAATGTCACCCGTCATATTACCGAAGACATACAATGACCGGAAGTTATTGTCACTGTTCCGCCCTCTATCCGATACAGCGAAAAATCCTCGTCCATCACTTCCAACGCCATTAACAGGATCGGTAACAGCATCACCCGGATCGTGATCCGGATCATCATTCGCCAAACCACCATGTCCAATCTGAGCATGCCCTTCAGCCCGGGCTGCCTGCATGTAAATAACGCCTCCGGATTGAACCGTGATATTTCCGTGATTATCGCCATTACCCACTGTCAGGTTTCCGGTATCACTACCAAAATCTCCCGTGCCAGCAGCGCCGTCCAAGTCAGTTCCGGTGAATCCAAGGGCCAGGTTTTCCTGATAACCTCTTCTCTCAACATCGTTATCATTCTCCCGAAGACCACCGTGACCAATCATTACATAGGTTCGGTCGACGTTTTTCACACCTTCATCATTATTCGTGCCCTGATGCTGAATCATAAACACGCCGTCTTCAGCATAAACATTAATATCGCCGGTAACCCCGGTATCGAAATCCAGGTCAAAACCGGTGTTTATCAAAATATCATCAGCGGTTCCGATTTGCCCATCCGTACCGAGCCCGGAAATCGCCTGCCCCCGGATATCATTCTCTCTGCGGTAACCAAACTGAGTAAACTCCCCGCCACCATTACCGGCGGTTAAGAAAAACAAACCACCGAAAGCATTCGTTTCACCACGGGCACTACCAACCTCAACAGGCTCAGCGGCGGCATCGTTCAGAAAGATAGAGCCCCCACCATTAGCATATGATCCGTAATCTCCCGCGAGAATGTCCGCCGCACTGATGTTTGTAGAAAAGCTACCAGTTGAGTTACCATCCCAGCCAGCAACCAGGGAAATATTACCAGTTCCGGCGAATGCGGTATCGGTTGTCCCGTGGTTTTTCACGTCTCCATTGATGAAAATGTGACGGTGCGCCAGAAATGTCAGTGAATTCGGACTGTCATATTGAATATCTGAGCCGGCATTAACGGTTATGTCGCCATTCCCGGCTCCACCACCCGAGGTGCTCACCACCACATTGTTGGTCAAAACCGCTGCGATCAACGCCGCATCAGTCATGGTGAGGCCTGTGCCGCTTGGTCCGATGATCACATCGGTAGGGTCGAGTAAAAGAGTTCCGTTAAATCCGTTGTTGGCCGAAGTGTTGGCGAAACCGAGGAAGCTCAACCAATTCTTACCGGAAACTTCAACAAAACCACCGTTACCAACAAATCCAGTAGCCCGGGCGGAAACTTCGCCGCCGAACATGGTGTCTCCATCAGACCAAATCACAACCTCACCTCCGTCTCCCGCTTCACCATCGGCAATCAGAAGAGCTCCTTCTGATACGGTTGTGTTCATGGAATTCTGAATGTCGTCCTGACTTCCCTGAATGCCTCCGCCTACCCGAATACGGCCACCTTCGAAACCGGAAGCATCCACAACTGCGGTCGCAGCAACCACCACTTCATTACCGGCGAGATCCACGTTACCGCCATTCCCAAGCATCCCTTTGGTTGAAACACTACCGGCTACATTCAAATTGTTCGAGGCGTTCAGATTGACCGATCCGCCATCAACACCGTCAGCAATAACCAACGCGTCCGTTCCGACAGAAATATCAGTAGCTGATACTTCAACCATCCCCCCGTCGTGACCCAGTTCACCGGAAGCGTCAACACGACCTGATTCCAGATTAACTTCACCACCGGAGATCGCAATCGTTCCACCCCGGCCGCTTTCCTGACGGGCATACATATTGCCCGTGTTGACGATACGGCTTCCGGAACCCGCACTCAAAGTGAGTTTTCCGCCTCTGAATTTGTAACCATTGGCACGAATCGTCCCCGAGTTATTGATCGCTCTAGTGTAAGCGTTGCCAGCTCCTGTCAGCTGAACGTTTCCGCCGGTGATATTACCGGTGTTATCGATTCCGGTTGTGCCGCCAACTCCAGTGCCCCTTACTGAAATTGTAGCTCCGTCCGCCGTTTGCTCGACAAGCATGTCGCCACCGACACCCATCGCAATGGCTCTCGCAGCGGTGACGCTTCCGTGGTTATGGATGTAGTTACCCATGAAAATCACGTCGCGACCTGAAACGGTACCATAGTTAACCACGCCACCATCACCGGATCCGCGAAAACGATTTGAACCACCGTTTAATAAATCCTGATTCGACGCATCGAGTGTTGAAAGGGTCAGCGCACCCGCCACATCAATCATACCGCTGGGACCAACAATGATACCATTGGGGTTAATCAACATGACTCCACCATTCGAGGTTAACGAACCATAAATGGAAGACAGGTTACCTGAAACGACCCGGTTGACGGAAAGAGAATTGACACCCGGCTGGTTGATTCGAGTGGCGTCACCCGCCGCGATGGAAAAGTTCTGCCAGTTAATGATCCCCATGTTGCTTGCCTGATTGATGGTCAAACTTGAGGTTCCCAGACCGTTAAAACTAATGGCTCCTGCAACGACCGAGGCTCCGCTCGGATTGGCCTGAACGGCAATCGGCAAAATAGGTAATACAATCAGACCCGGAATCGTCAGTATCGTAAACAGACTCCGGAGAAACCAATTGTTCCTTAAATTTGTGGTTGTTTTCATAATATTAGCTGGGGCTATCGCTTGAAAAAGGCCTGCAAACAGGGGCAGTCTCTTCAATTAATTTTTCTGTGTAAAGGCAAAATCAATGTTTTTATAATTTTCCCACCCAAGATTGCTCTAACTTGAAATAGCGTGACGCTTTTAATTAAATAAAGCTGATCTTTTTTGAATGAAACATGCCCATTTACTAATTTCCACCACCGGCCTCTGGCTCCTGAGCCTGCTCCTGCCCGCTTGTAACGGGGCCAAAGACCCCTTTGCCGGAAAGACGGTTGAGGACATGGACATGGCGCTTGAAATGATGGAGCACCGCGAATCTAACAACCCTTCTCCCGGTAAAAAAGCACCGGATCTGACGCTAACCGACCGAGAAACGGGAAAAAGGGTGAAACTTTCCTCGTTCTGGAAAGAAAAACCGGCGGTCCTTATTTTTGGGAGCCTGAGTTGTGACCGCACCTATGAAAGCACGCCTGACGTGATGCAGCTCCATTCCAGATTCAAAGATAATTATCAGTTTGTCTTTGTTTATATCCGCGAAGCCCACCCCAGCAACGGCTGGGAATATGTGGAGGGATACCCGAAAGTGGTCGATCCGTCCTCGCTCGAGATCCGGAAAAATGTCGCATCGCGCTTCTGCCGTACCTTTGAACCGGAATTTCCGACTGTGATCGATGATCTGGATGATAAAGCAGCGGTGAGATACGCTGCCTGGCCTCTGAGGCTGTACGTCGTCGACCAAAAAGGAATCGTGAAATATCAGGGGGATCCCGGTCCGTGGGGTTTCCGGCCCACCGAACAATCAAAAGTCTTGTACTTCAAAAACGAGCCCGACTCTAAAGTCGACTGGGTTCCCGATCCTAAAAAATCCGTCTCCCTCGAGTCTTTTCTAATGCGCTAGGCTCCGGTAGCGAGGCGGCAGGCGCGGATCGTATTCGCCATCAGCATTGCGATCGTCATGCGCCCCACTCCACCGGGAACCGGTGTGATTGCTTCGCACTTGTCGGCAACGGCATCGAAATCCACATCGCCGACGAGGCGGTACCCGCTTTTTTTCGAGCTGTCATCAACCCGGTTAATGCCGACATCGATAACCACAGCGCCGTCTTTGACATGATTCGCTCCGATATAATTAGCGCGACCAATTGCGGCGACTAAAATGTCGGCCTGCCGGGTTAATTCTTCCAAATTGCGGGTCCGGGAGTGAGCTACCGTCACGGTCGAATTAGCCCCTTTGCCTTTGGCCATCATCAGAAGGGCCAACGTTTTCCCGACGAGCAAACTCCGCCCGACAACCACTACATGTTTTCCTTCGGTCTCCAGCCCGCTTTCCACCAGCATCCGCTGGCAGCCACTCGGGGTGCAGGGAGCAAATCCCGTGGGATCTTCCATTGCGAGCTTCCCGACATTGATGGGATGCAACCCATCGACATCTTTCTCCGGAGAAATTCGCAAAATAACCTCATCTTCGTCGAGATGAGAGGGCAGCGGCATCTGTACTAAAATTCCATGAATCGAATCGTCCACGTTCAACTCATCGATTAACGCCAGCAGGTCTGCCTGAGACAGACTTTCCGGCTTTTCAATTTTTACCGAATGAAGCCCCAGTTCCTGACATTTGCGATCTTTCGCGCCGACGTAGGCTTTTGAAGCCGGATCGTCCCCGACGAGAACCACCGCCAGTCCGGGGGTGTGCCCGGCGGCTTTCAGTTCAGCGATATCACGCTGGCATTCCTCGTAAACGGCATCGGCTATGGGTGCTCCTTTGATCAACTTCATGTGACTGTACAGGGTACAATCGGAGACTGTACAGGGTACAGTCTCCGATTCAACCGGGTACCGTGGCTATTTTCGGTAAAAATCGATTAAGCGGCAAAGTCCGCCATGGTTTGCAAAATGATCGCAACTGAGCAGGCACCTGCGTCGGGATGACCGATGGAACGCTCACCGAGAGTTTTGGCCCGTCCCATCGTAGCGATCATCTCGCTGGAGGCATCGCGCCCCTGAGCCGCCGTGGCAGCTACCTGGGCGAGCGCTTCGGAAATCGGGGCATCGGTTACCTGCGCCGCCTTTTCAGAAGCAGGCACGAGAGCGTCGAGCATGGTTTTATCCCCGGGTTTCGCCCCACCTCTCTTCATGACTGTCTCGGCAGCGGCAGTCAGAAGATCAGCGAGGCCCTGGCTGGTAAAAGATTCAGGAGACTCTTTGAGCGCTTTGGTTCCGGCGCGGAACAGAGAACCAAACACGACGCCGGAAGCTCCGCCCATCGTGCTCATCATCGCCATTCCAAATGATCCGAAGAGTTGATTGACCGGTGCATCCTCCGGAAGCTGACCGAGCGCTTCCACGGCCGCTTCCATGCCACGCTTCATTCCGATCCCGTGATCACCATCCCCCAGACGACGGTCGGCTTCGGAGAGTTCCGGTTCGGCTTCGATGATGTTAGCAGCGACCTGGAGAAGCATCGCGCGGACTTGAGATTGATTGAGTTCAGCATTCATAGTCGTATTCCTTGGAACGCTAGAGAGTAACTCGCCCGCCTTTTCCGAAAATGCCTTAAGATGCTTTGTTTGTGTCGAAATCCGCAATCAATTCCGAAAAACACGGGTTTGATCGCGAAGATATTGGCTCAAATGTATCAAACTCCGCAAAGCTTTTAACGCAAAAATCTCCGGTATAGAATTTGATCAACAAAACTCACTATTTTGTTCGCACCTTTTAATCAAATGGTTGACCTTACTTAAGCAATGAGCACCCAAACCCTTGATGAGATCAGCCGAATTCGAGAGGCTCTTGTTCCGGCCTCCCTTGAATTGAAAGTAGCAGCGGAAGAGATTCCGCTGAATCCGGAATTTGCAGAGCAGACCAGATTGGACATCGAAAAAATCCATCAGTTTGCGCAGGAATTCCGCGGGGACTTGAATCAGTTTTTCCCGATCGCGCCCGATCTATCTGAGGAAAAGGAACCCGGCGAATTTCTCAAAAAGTCGAGGCACGATGCCCGCAACCGGCTCAATCACCTCTTTAACCTCATCCAGCTCCTCTATCTCACCGAGGATTTTGACGCGATCAAACCCGCTCTCGAAAAGTTTTCTGAACGACTCGACATCTGTCTCGAGTTGCTTTCCGACAATCCCACTTTCCCCGCCTCAATTCCCGTCCCACCGCCTGCGGCCGCTACTTTGGAGCGCCACCAGCACCCCGGGGTCATTCTCATCGCCGACGATGACGAGGATAATCGCGACCTTTTAGCCCGGCTTCTGGAGCCCGCCGGACACACGCTCCACTTCGCAAAAGACGGCGTCGAAGCGATCGATAAAGTGGGGCGAACGGTCTTCGATGCGGTCCTCCTCGATATTCAGATGCCGAAAATGGATGGTTTCGAAGTCCTCGAAAGCCTCCGGAAATCCGGCCACCTTCAACAAACTCCCGTCATCGTCGTGACCGGACTGCAGGAGGAGCAGGATGCGGTCCGTTGTATCGAAATCGGAGCCGAAGACTTTCTATCGCGCCCGATCCGCCCCGCCCTCCTCATGGCCCGGCTCAATGCCAGCCTGGAAAAAAAACGACTTCGCGAGCAAGTTTTCGAGCAGTATTTCACCCCGGAGCTGGCTCGCGAACTGGCCCGGAATCCTGACCCGATGAAAATGCAGGCCAGAAACGAAGAGGTTTCGATGCTGTTTTGCGATGTGCGGGAATTTTCCAGAATCAGCGAACGCCTCGGCCCCGCCCAGACCGTGGACTGGCTCAGCGGAATCATGGGTGAGTTTTCGTCTCATGTCATCGATCTCGGCGGCGTGCTCGTCGATTACACGGGTGATGAACTGTTGGCGATGTGGGGAGCGCCCAACCATCAGCCAAATCACGCAGAACTGGCTTCCAAAGCGGCTTTGGCGATGCTGGCAAGCCTCGTCGAGCTCAATAAAAAGTGGGCACCCATCGTCGGAGCCGACACTGAAGTCGGCGTGGGCATTAACTCCGGCTCAGCTTTGGTTGGGAACATCGGAACTCACCGCAAATTCAAATACGGACCTCTTGGGACCTCCGTCAATTTGGCGAGCCGGGTCCAGGGAGCGACCAAATACCTCAAAACTCCGCTCCTCATCACCGGAAACACCGCCGCTCAACTCGACTCCTCGTTCCGAACCCGTCGACTCTGTCAGGTGCAGGTGCAAAATATCCTCGAACCGGTCGATCTTTACGAACTGGTCGATCCCAACATCGGCCCAGCCTGGGCGGAACAGGCGACACGCTACGAAAAGGCACTCGAATTGTTCGAACAATACAAACTCCGGGAATCCTCCACCGTCTTAAGTCATGTTCTTTTCGAAACGCAGAATGACGGTCCCTGCCTCCAACTGATGTCCCGGGTCGTCAACGCGATGCTCGCCGATTTGCCTAAAGAGGAATTTTCCCCGATCTGGACGCTCCCGGGCAAGTAGCACAAGCCCGAATGACGTCTCACAATCGGGGTGACATCCCGAAACCGGCGTGACATCATCGCTCCATGAATTTGGGATATTTTCGATGTCTTCTGGGATGCGCCATTCTTTCGCTATCCAGCCTCAGTCACGCTCAGGACAAAGCTGCAGCGCCCGCCTTACCTTTTAATCCGCAAGATGGTGAAACAGTGGTTTTTCTCGGCGACTCGATCACCCACCAGTGCCTTTACACCCAATACCTTGAAGATTTCTTCATCACCCGCTACCCAGAACGGCGCGTCCGCTTTCACAACGCCGGAGTCAGTGGCGACAAAGTTGGAGATTGCCTGACTCGGTTTGATCAGGATGTCGCCGCTTTAGAGCCCGATTACGTCCTCGTTCTCCTCGGAATGAACGATGGACAATACGAAGCGTTTAATTCCGAAACTGTCGCCACCTACCAAAAAGGAATGAGCCAGCTCCTCGACAAAATTTCGGCAATCGGAGCTAAACCCATCGTTCTGTCCCCGACCATGTTTGACCACGGCACGGTGAAGCGTCGCATGACCGATGAAACCTGGCGGTTCAGGGATCGCTCCTTTTCCACCGAATACAATGCCCTGATGGCCTATCTCGGAGCCTGGTGTCTCGAGGAGTCCGCCCGTCGCAACCTCCCTTTCGTCAATTTGTGGGGTCCGCTCAACGAACACACCATCGCGGAACGCCGCACCAATCCCGATTTCACCATGATCGACGATGCGATCCACCCTCAAGCTTCGGGACAACTCATTATGGCTTTCGAAATCCTTTCCCAACTCGGCGCGGAACGCCGCAGCGCCAACGGGATCACGATCTCAAAGAGAGGTAAAAAGCTTGTCGGGGCCAAATTAAAAGAGCTCACCGCAAACGATGATATGACCGAAGTGTCCTTCCGCCACACCGCAACCTCACTGCCCTGGGTGATCCCGGTCGAGCAAGCTTCGGAAGCCCTCAAGTGGGGGCTGCCTTCCGATGGTAGAGTCGGATATCAGATCGCCAAAGCAGGACACAAATTGAGTGCCGATCGCCTGAAAATCGTCGGTCTCGCTCCGGGAAATTACGAAGTTCTGATCGACAATCAGGTCATCGGGAAATGGAATCACATCGCTCTCGGAACCAAGATCGAGATTCAGGAGAACGAAAAAACACCCCAGTTCCAGCAGGCGCTTCAGGTCGCAAAAATGAATCAGCAGCGCAACGACGAGATTATCCGGAAGATGAGGGGACTCTGGAGCCGGATCAAAGGCCTGAGGAAAGCACCTTCCGACAGCCCAAAAGCAGCGGAATTATCCAAACTGATCGAGGATGCCACCGCCTTGGCAGAGCAGGAGAATCAGGCACTTACCGCCATCTACGAAGCGGCTCAACCCGTCGAGCGAACCTGGTTGATTCGAAAAGTTGAGTGATCCGGAAACGAGTTGCCCGGCGCGATTGCTTTTTCTTTGAAATCCCGGCGGGCTCCGCTAATGTCCGCGCATGTTACAGGCAGGTATCGTCGGACTTCCTAACGTCGGCAAATCAACTCTTTTCAACGCAGTGACCCGCACCCGCAAGGCGGAGGCAGCGAACTATCCATTCTGCACCATCGACCCGAATGTCGGAGTCGTCACCGTGCCGGATGAGCGTCTCGAAGTCCTGTCGAAACTTTCGGGTTCGAAAAAAATCATTCCCACCGCCATCGAATTTGTCGATATCGCAGGCCTTGTCGAAGGCGCCAGCGATGGAGCCGGTCTCGGCAACAAATTCCTCGCCAACATCCGCGAAGTTGACGCGATCGTCCAGGTGGTGCGCTGTTTTGAGAATGATGACATCATCCACGAGCTTGGTTCCGTCGATCCGATCCGGGACATCGAAATCATCAATTCCGAACTGATCCTCTGTGACTATGCCGCTCTCGAAAAGCGCAAAGCTAACCGGGAAAAGAAAGCCAAGTCCGGCGACAAAGAGGCCAAAGCTGAAGTCGATTTGATGAACAAGCTCCTTCCCCACCTCGATGCGGGAAATCCGGCTTTAACCCTCGAACTCTCCAATGAAGAACAGAAGCTCCTCAAAGATTTCTTTCTCCTCACCTCAAAACGGACCATTTTTGCCTGCAACGTCTCCGAAGACGAACTGGCCGACGCGATCGCCAATCCGGACGGTCATCCCATGGTTTCCAAAGTGAAAAAGTACGCGGCCGAATCCCACGGCGCAGAAGCCATCGTCATTTCAGCCCGGATCGAAGAGGAAATGATCGACCTCGACGAAACAGAAGCCGCCGAATTTCTCAGTGATATGGGAGTCACCGATTCCGGTGTGTCGAGCTTGATCAAATCGGTCTACAGCCTTCTCGGACTTCGCACCTACTTAACAACCGGCGTGCAGGAAACCCGCGCGTGGACAATCCGTGCCGGAGATAAGGCACCCCGCGCCGCAGGCGTTATTCACGGGGATTTCGAACGCGGCTTTATCGCAGCGGAAACCGTCGCTTACGATGATCTCGTCGAGCTGAAAACCACAGCTGCCGCGAAAGAAGCCGGAAAGTGGCGAATCGAAGGAAAAGACTACGTTGTAAAAGACGGCGATGTCATCGAATTTCGCTTCAACGTAAGCAAGTAAGATCGCTCACTGATTAAGGGACAATTTTCCCCTTTTCACGGCGCTCACAAGACTCTAAAACCTTGAGTCATGAGCGCTCTAGCAATCTGTCTGGTCGGTATGGCCGTTGTTCTCGGGACGATTATCGTCCTGCGGCTTCATGCCTTTGTGTCCCTCCTACTGGGAGCGTTGACGGTGGCGTTGCTCACCGCCATTTCAGGCAGGGAAGGCAGCACGATTTCGAACGCCGTCGATGCGGTGACCAGCGGGTTCGGCACGGCCTGCGGGAAGGTCGGAGTCATCATCGCACTCGCCGCCATCATCGGACAATGTCTGCTCGCCTCCGGAGCCGCTGAGCGAATCGTTCGCGCGATTCTCTCGATCTTCGGACAAAAACGCGCCCCCGCGGCCTTCCTCACCAGTGGATTTGTGCTGGGGATTCCGGTGTTTTTCGACACTGTTTTCTACCTCATGTTCCCCCTGCTCCGATCCTATGCGAGGAAAGTGAAAGGGACTTATGTTCTCTGCGTGCTCGCCACCATAGCCGGCGCGAGCATGGCCCACTCTCTGGTGCCGCCAACTCCGGGCCCTCTCTATGTTGCCAATTCTCTGGGCGTGAATTTCGGGATGATGATTCCGGCCGGATTTATTCTCGGAATCATTTGTATCTCAAGCGGATATATTTATGCGAAATGGGCTAACAAAACCTTCGATATCCCTTTCCGCGACGACGAAGCACACGAGGAGATTGAGGAAAAAGAGCTGCCGTCTCTGTTTCTTTCTTTAATCCCGATTGTCGGTCCTCTCATCTTAATCGGTGCCACCAGTTTCCCGATGATTCCCTACCAGCGGGGCGGTATTAATGAGAACGTCGATCCCGGCTGGCTCGGGTTCTGGGCGGACAAGAATCTCGCTTTGGGTATCGGCGCGATGGTCGCCCTGTTCATCGCGGCAAAATATCGCGGCAATCGCGAGGGTAGCCTCCGCGATTTGATCCAGAGCAGCCTCTCCGGAGCAGGGATCATCATCCTTATCACCGCCGCCGGTGGTGCCTTCGGCCAGGTCCTGAAAAACAGCGGTATCGCCGAACAACTTTCCGCAATGTTTCCCAATGCAGGAGACGCCCTCCTCCCTATCGCGTTTCTGGTGACCGCTCTGGTCCGCATTGCTCAGGGCTCAGCTACGGTCTCTATGATCACTGGAGTTGGTATTGTCGCGCCCCTGCTCGAGACCATGCCTCTAAGCTTTCACCCCGTCTATCTCGCACTGGCGATCGGCTGCGGCTCAAAACCCGGCCCCTGGATGAATGATAGCGGATTCTGGGTGGTCGGGAGAATGGCAAAATTTACCGAAACCGAAACCCTGAAGACCTTCTCCGTCATGCTGACCATCATGGGCTGCGTCGGTTTTATCGTCTGCTGGATCTGCTCGAAAATATTCCCGATGGTGTAGAACTTTGAAGTTAATCGCGAGGGTGACAGGAGTTCTTCCCCGCTCTTAAATCTCAGGCAGTTTAGAGTTTCCGATACTGGAGGACATCGATTGCTCGGATGGCAGCGCATCAACCTTTTCCCGGTCCCGTTTTCTCTGCTGCTCCCCGACCAGGATGCCACCCCAGATCCTGAGCCGTTCGAACCCGAACAGCATCAGAAGGACAGCTCCGACGAATAAAACGATTCCTGTGAATCCGAGTGAAACCCGCTCATCGTAGGCGGTCCAGACAAACTGGCCGACACAGAGAAATGCCACAAACAGCAAAGTTGGTTTTCGCCCGATCAAATCAACCATAAAAACCCCGAGCGGGGCCCCGAAAGCAACCACCGGCGCTGCAGCGAGCCAGTTCTCAAAAACACCGGGCTGGACTCCGGTGGTCAGTGTTTTGGTAGCGATACCGACAACCGAGGCAAAGGCCATGATCGCTACCGAGGTTGGGATCGCAATCTTCAGATCAGCGCGGCACAGGAGCACCAGAACTGTGTAGATCACCATATCCACCCCCACACCTGTGACGGAGACAATCGTAGCGCCGGATCCCAGGCCCACCATCAGGCCAACCCGGAAATCCCATTTCTCGTCGAACTCCGTCATCCCGACGTGACCGGAGATTTCTCCAATCCGCCTCAAGTGTAGCAAACCAAACCCTCCCCAGATCGCGGCGAAAGTCAGTTTAATCCACAACGCCGGAACCAGCGGAGCCAACCAAATCACACCGATCGGTGTCGCCAGAAGAATCCCCACCATGGCACCTTTCAACATCCCCCAGGCTAAAGGCTGGCGTCGGGAGAGGATAAAAATTGCGGCACTGACCATACCGATCGATTGCACCGCAAAACTGAAATCCCGCCCCAGTTCGGCTGATTGTTTGAACAAAAGGACTAAAATCGGAAACCCGACGGTCCCCCCGCCCATCGGAGTGGAACCGGCAGCATAACTCCCGATCGCCATCGCCAACGCAATCCCCCAATGCTCCACCACCTCACTCCAGCGGTCGTGACCGAATACCAGCCAGGCCCAGGTCAGGAGAAACAAAGTCATCCAAAGAAACCAGATCCAAAGATGCGTCTTGCGTGGCGGAATTATACTCATGTTAGGTCTCAGCATAAATCGGTTATCCGTTAACAAAAATGCATAATAAACATGATAACGATCTGTTTTCGGCATACAGTTAGATCCGTATGGATATTCGCCAGCTGACTTACTTTCAGGCCGTTGCCGAAGAATTGAGTTTCTCGCGGGCCGCAAAACGCCTTCATCTCGCCCAGTCGGCACTGAGCCGGAGCGTTCAGCAACTGGAAGCCGAAGTGGGAGCTCCGCTTTTCGACCGCTCCCGCCGATCGATCCGGTTAACTCCCTGCGGTGAGGTGTTGGCCCGCGATAGTGAAATTCTTCTGGAGCGGATTAACGATATGATGAGGCGGGTCAGACACGCCGCTTCGGGGGGAACCGGGGAACTTCGCCTCGGTTACATCGGACCTCCCACAAAGTCATTTCTCGGAGCGCTGCTGCGCCAATATCGCAAAGAGAACCCCGGTGTTATCGTGACGCTGGAAGAACGAACTCCGGAACGAGTCTGGGAAATGGTGGCCCGGGGGAAACTGTCCGTTGGTTTGACCCGCCCCGTCATTTCACACGAAGCACTCGGCCTTCCCTCCTTGAAGCTGCTCGAAGAACCCCTCTGCGCCGCCGTGCCCGCAGACCATCCCGCGACGGTTGCGGGCGAAATGAACTGGAAAGATCTCGCCGACGAACCTCTCATCGTTCTGGCCCGGCGCGAAGGTGCAGGCTCTCATGATACTTTTCTGGCGGCTTGCCGAGCAGCGGGCGTGTCTCCCCGCTTCGCCCACACCCCGAGCCTGATCGGCACCATCCTGCAATATGTGGAATTCGGGGAAGGGATCGGAATTGTCCCCGCCTCAGTCAACTCAGAATCATCCGAAGTGGTGCTGCTTCCATTGATCCCCCGTCAGACGATTCCACTGGTCATGGTTTGGTCCGGTGATGATACCGATCCCCATGTGAAAGCTTTCTGTGATCTCGTCCGCGACTGGCTTGAGGCACAGCGATTTTCATAAGATAAAGTATATCTCAATTTTACCCGGGCCATCTATAGTAACAGTCATAAGTTTCACTCTATCTCCGTCCCGCTGCTCCTCAGTGGAAATCTTAAATGAACCGTTTAAAAACAGCCTCCAACTTTCAGACCCACTGGGCCTGGTGGGCTGGTTCGGTCCTGTTGCTGTCAATCGCCGCCGTTACATTTTCCGTTTTGCAGCAACGCTCGACGCTTCATTGGCTTGATGCTAAAGGCGGCCGCTACTACGCTGAGCCGGGACTTTTGAGCAGTCAACTTCCGACTCCGGCAACGAAATGGATGAAGAAAACGATAGGCAATCACTGGTCAGATCCGATCGATAAAGTAGTCAACATAACTCTGGTCGACACAAAGCTAACTGATGATGTTCTGACTCGTCTACATCGCTTTCAAAAGCTCGAATCACTACATCTCCGGAAAAGCCAACTATCCGAACCGATCATGGAACAAATCGCAGATTTCCCTCAATTGCGACGACTCGGTTTGGGCGAAAGCAATGTCGATGATAGCTGGTTGAAATATTTAGTGAGACTTCCAAAGCTGGAGAGTTTAACCCTCAATCACACACAAATCAGTGATCATGGTTTGGTCCACTTGAGCGGATGCGGGGAACTCCGCGAACTAATTCTCTTGGAGACGAGCGTCACGGATGCCGGTCTTATCCATCTAAAACACTGCTCAAAACTGGTCGCTCTGAACCTCGAGGGCACTCAAGTCACCGATGCCGGGATCACTCACCTGAAGGAGTTAAAGAACCTTGAGAAAATTTTCATCAGGGGAACCGAGGTTTCCGGAGCGGGTAGGAAGGTCCTGCAGACGGCTATACCGGGACTCCAAATCCTTCCCCCGCTGAGAACGAAGCCGGAAGCGAAACCGGAGTCATTTTTCCCTTCAGACTGGGAATTCCAGTAAGCCGGGACACTCAGACAACCGATTAATCGCGAGAGCCTTACAAAACCAGCGCAGATTTATAAAATACGGGACGACCAAGCGGCCTTATAAGCTTAGCCATGGGATGGTTAAGAACATTATTTTTGGGTGATATTGGTAATCGGCTTGATATAGAAGACGCGGAACGGGAGATCGAGCGAGTGAGGCGAGCCAACAGTCAAACTCGCAGCTTGATGTCGTCGAGCTCAGCGACAATCAGAGGTCTTCGGAAAGAAGTCAAAACGCTGCGAAACGAGTCGGAAAAGCAAAAACTCGCCATTGAGGCACTAACCCGGTTTCTTGTGGAGGAAAAAATCGTCGATCAGAGGAAACTTGAAGATTTCATCGTCGACGTCGATGCAGAGGACGGGATCGTCGACGGAAAACTGGCCATCGATCCCACCAACGGCAGACTGCAACTCAATGCAAACCCGCCGCAAAAAGAGACCGAATTCAAAGGCCACCGGATTCGCATTCTTCGCTGATTTTCAGGCCAGCTCGGGATCCTCCAGGTCCGTTTGAACCCATTTGTCCGATAAGTGAATATCGATCATTTCCAGACGGTCCGGCCCGAGATTGTGATACTTATGAGGCACATCGGCGGGCCCCAATAACACATCTCCGGTTTCCGCCTCTATTTTTTCATCCCCGACGGTAAAGAGGCCACGGCCGGATTTAACAATAAACACTTCGTCGTAGGGATGGACGTGCCATTTCGGCCCTTCACCTACTTCGTCCGTGGTATAGAATAATACGGTGACTTCGGTCCCGAGATCCGCGCCTTCGAAATACCCTTTCCAAAGCGAGTCGTGATTTGCCCAGTCCGAACGCCGGATCGCTTTTGCTTTCCGGTTCTCACTACCGGCTTCCTGATTCTGTTTACCATTCATCAATCAATTTCTTCAGGTTCATTTTCAGGCAGGTTCAGATATATCCAAGTCCCCCTTCCCGACATCCTCAGGCTTCACTTCGATCTCATCTACCGGATCGGGCGAAGTAAAGATGTGGTCGAGGACCTCTCGAATCGTCTCCTCTTCCTGCGCGGGGGCCAGAACCGTAACCTGATCCCACCCCCGAAGTTGAGTTGTTCCCCGGGGAACGACTAGCTTTTTCCCGCGAGTGATCAGAGTGATGACCGCCCCGGCGGGAAGTTTCAAATCCATGATTCGCGGCCCGGGTTTCTTCTCCGGCCCCGGAAGATCGACAACAATCAAATCGAGATCGCTCGCCGCCATCGTGACCAGTTCCAAATTAAAAAGCGGGCTGGGCTGCGCCGGAACGGTCAACTTCAGCCAGCGGGCCACCGGCCCGAGAGTTGCGCCCTGCAGCGCGACGGATAAAAGCACCGCGAAGAACACCAGATTAAAAATCGCCTCCCCCGCCGGAATTCCGGCCGCAACCGGGTAGGTGGCGAGCACGATCGGAACCGCGCCCCTCAGGCCGGCCCAGGATATAAACAACCGGTTCTTCCAACCCAGCCCCATGCCTAAAGTTCCAATCCAAACGGCGAGAGGCCGAGCCACAAAAGTCAGGGCGAGGAAAAGTAAAATCCCCTGAAACCAGATTCCACTGAATTGATGGGGAAACACCTGAAGCCCGAGCAGGACGAACAAACCGATGTTGGCCACGGTTGAAAGCGCCGCTGAAAAGTTTCCCACACCCTGCTTATGAACAAAAGAATGATTCCCGACGACATATCCGGCAACAAATACCGCCAGCATTCCACTCGTCCCGATAAGTTGCGCGAGTCCAAATACCAGGGGAACAATTCCGAGGGTTAATACATAGTAGTGCCCACGGTCCT
The DNA here is from genome assembly GCA_029213005.1 of Verrucomicrobiales bacterium. Lineage (GTDB taxonomy): Bacteria > Verrucomicrobiota > Verrucomicrobiia > Verrucomicrobiales > DEV007 > Arctic95D-9. The sequence goes on along the minus strand of JARGPI010000009.1, from coordinate 99,161 downwards.
GAGGGCTCAAATGATTGAACAACCAGAGCGCCGCCTTGGCCAGCAACCAGCCGAGCAAAGGTGCTGCCGTAAACTGCCATAAAAAAGAGAGCGCCGTATCCTGCCAGGCGGAATATCCCGTCGTTAATCCTTCGACCACTGCCAGGGTCAGTAAAATGGCCATGGGGTCGTTTGCGGCGCTTTCAATCTCGACGGTGGAAGTCAGTTGCTTCGAAAGAGATTGTCTCCGCAGAATCGAGAAAATCGCAGCGGCATCAGTCGACGAAACGATCACGGCGAGAAGGATCGAGGTTTCAAACGACCACCGAAATATCCCATATAGCACTCCAAAGGTGGCGGCAGCCGTCAAAACCACTCCCCAGGTTGCGAGGCCGCCTGCCGGAAGCGCCACGGATTTCAAATCGGCCCGTTTTGTTGAGAACCCGCCGAAAAACAATATAAAAACCAGCGCGAGATTTGCGACCCGGTTGGTCAAATCTATATCATCGAAATGCCAGAGATTCAGCACATCGCTCCCGAATATGATACCGGCGCCCAGCGCGATAAGGATGACAGGTACACTCCAGCGGTCCAGCAGCACCGCAGCCAGAACTACGGCGATCAAAAGCAACGGTCCAACGAGATAAACAACATCCATAAAATTATCGGGCTCCCATTTGAAACGGGAATGAAAACAGAAACCGGGAGAAGCCAAATAATTTGGTTTACCACCGTGAATGAAGACGCATGCCTCACTACTCCCTGACAAATTCCTCAGACATTCGGAAAAGCAATCCGTTCATTGGAATTTGCTGAAATATCCCCCTTTTAATCGCGCTCCCCGGTGAACCAGGGTTTCGCATTGCGATCCGTCGCGAAAAATTCGAGAAGCAGGGATGCGATCTTTGCTTTCCCCGCTTCACTGGGATGAACGCCGTCGAAATCGAGCAGCTCGGGAGGCCAGACAAGACCGTCGCTGCGTGGCATCATACCGTCGCACCACAGGTAGGGTCCCCAGAGAAGAAGCGGAGCTTTGACCTCGCCTTTTGCCGGATCAAAATTCAACTCGCGGTCACCATTCAACTGTTTGAGAATGAGGCGGCGCATCGCAAACGCGCCTTCGTAGGCATAGGGCTCGGGATTTAATCCCCGCTCGCCCACAGCGTAACCGGCATAAACCCGACTGGTGAAATAGATGACACTCAGGTTCGGGCAGGTGGTTTTGAGTCGATGGATGATTTTTACCAGATTCCCTTCGAAAAAATCGGTATGAGCAGGAAAGTCTCCATACTTCGATGGGCCCATCTCGGTGAGTTTCACCCAGGCGACCTGAACCTGATTCTTCGTCAGTTGACTTCGATCGAGATTTTTCCCGATCCCCTCCCAGACATCTTCTTTCTCGACCCATTGCAAAGCCGCGCGGGAACCTTGCGCGCAGTTAACGATCGCAACAGCGGGAGACTTTCGGGCATCCGTATTGGCGATCCGAATAAACGGCCCAAACTCCCGGCTCGTGTTCGACATTCCGACGGAAATGAGAACGATTTTCCCGGAGGAATCCGGGGCCCCTGTGGAATCTCTCGGCACCACTTTAGTTAAGACTTGATCGATAATAGCCTGATGTTTCGGCTCCGGTTCGTTCCTGCCTTTTCCATACAAACCACCGTCTTCCCCCTTGTAGTTTCCGGAAGGTCCGAGATCGCTTAGCGGGATCAGTCCGGTAGAGGTCCGGTTCGGATCCATATCTGAAATCCAGCCCCGCTCGACATACTTACCCATCAGCGCGGCCTCGCCGGAAGATATGATTTCACCGGCGCGCTTCTTTTTGGCAATCGCCTGAGCCCGCTCAAATTCGTCCCTGTTTTGGGCAACACTGGAGTCGATCCCCCCAAAAAGGAGCAGGAATAACAACCAGCCGGTGCATCCTAAATAGTGAGTTGCCGCTTTCATCCTTTTTATGCCGGTTGAAAACCACTTTCAATGAGGTCGACAAGAGCGGAAAGGGCTGAGGGCGCATCGATTCCGTCAGTGAATATTTTAAGCACCGATCCCTGCTCCGCAGCTAGTAGCATCACTCCCATGATGCTTTTTGCATTACACTCCTCATCATCTTTTGAAATTCGGATATTGCACGCAAAACTATTCGCGAGTTTGACGAGATTGGCTGAGTTTCGGGTTTGGAGTCCTTCCCGATTAGGAACAACGACACTACATTCAGGCATTTTACTGGTGGTCAGGAGTTCATTTCGATTACCTCGATACTATTCAGCAACTTCTCCTTCCGGCAACCGCTAAGCTTTCCGGGTTCCCTTCTGTGATCGTAAAAATCCCCCTTCGTGGTCCCGAACCTTGTCGCATCATTACCCAACAATCCAATAAGTGAACACAATCAGGAGAACAACAGCGGTAATCCACCAAAGCAGAGGCAAGCCTCTTTTTGGCACAGAACTACCGAATTCGTCTTCGCAGAACTTCTCGTAGTCAAACTCATCACCGGGCAGGTTTACTCCGTCCGGGTAGTCTGATTCAACCTCCCATGGATCGAGATGGTTACATTTCGGGCAACCTGCTGATCCCACTTTCACATCGTTACCGCAACCGGGACATAGGTAGTAATCTGCCATTTATATCGGGATTCCGGTTTGGCATGAAAAACGCCCTGCCAGATCTTCTGCAACCCGATACCGGGCGACTCACATGCGATTTTCGAAAATTGAAATTCGGGAAAACTGATTCAGAACTTTAGTAGGTAGAAACCAAAGAATATTCCCGGGGCCTAAAACAGTGCTTCGATCGGTTTACCGAGATCCGTAATCGGGACCGGGCGGTCGCCATCATACATATACTCGGTGGGGTCGATTTGCATCGCGGCAAGCGCCGTGGCAAAGAAATCGGGAACACTGACAGGGTTTTCCACGATGGTTTCCGCAAGCGGATCTGAAACTCCGTAGGCCCCTTTGTGATTCAGCCCACCTCCGGCGATCACATTCGTGAAACACTTCGAGTAGTGCCCGCGTCCGCCGCCGGAATCAAAACCGCCGGGACGCCCGAACTCGGAGTTGATCAGGATAATGGTTTTATCCAACATCCCGTGATCTTCGAGATCGGTCATCAGAGTCGAGAGCGCGGCATCGAGATCCTGAATGAGGAGATGCTGTTTCAGTTGACCATCATTGTGCGTATCCCAGCCGGTTCCGTTTTTAAAATTGTCACTATAGGAAATTTCGACAAATCGAACCCCGGCCTGAAAAAGTCGACGGGTCAAAAGACAGCGCTGACCGAATTCACTCCCGTAGGAATTCCGCAGATCCGCCGGCTCTGCGTCGAGATCAAAAACGGTCATAAAATCCGGTCCGGAAAGTCGCAAACTTTCTTTGAGAGCCGCATCGTATTCCTTAAATTTCTGATCCGCTCCAAATCGCTTCGCCGCGCCTTTGCGAACCGCTCCGAGCAGTTCCTCGCGACGGGATACCCGCGACGAAGACAGCCATTCAGGACGGGCCAACCCGGCGGGGCCGGACTGAATATTGGTTGAGTAAATAAAGCTGGCCTCCGGCCCCAGAAATCCCGAACCCCGGGCGATATTGGGATAGCCGAGCAGAACGTAAGCCGGCACGCCCTCTGCAGCCGCGCCTCTTTTGTGAGCGATTATCGAGCCGAGCGACGGATAGGTGGCCGTCCCGCTCGTTGGTCGACCGGTATGCATTCGGTTGGTCGCAGCGGCGTGTTCGTCAACCACATCGTGATTCAGCGTCCGCACCGCCGTCACGTGCTCCATCAGCTTCGCTGTCTTCGAGAGATGCTCGCAGACCTGCACACCGGGAACCGAGGTATCGATCGCTGGATAGTAGGACCCGGCTTTCTTCGCTTTGGCATCGCCGAGAGCTTTCGGATCAAAGGTATCGATTTGCGACATACCACCGCCTAGCCAGAGCATCACGCAATGCTCTGCTTTCCCCAGCGGAACGGTGCCCGCGGCATAGGTGCCGGGAACAGCCAGGGCGCTCGCTGCGGCAGCGGTTGTGGACTGGATAAAATTTCTACGATTCATACTTTCAGATTTTAGTCGTTAGCGGGGTTCAATCTAAATGGTACAGGGTACCGTTTCAGACTGTACAGGGTACCATCAGGGAACCATGATCATCTCGGGTGAGTTCAGGAGCGCCCAGAGTGCGTCTTCCGCCTGCTCGCGCCATTGCGGGTGCAGGGCCCGGGAAGGCGGATCTCCGGCCCGCGCTCTGGCCTCTTCCTGTTGTTTGATGGAATTGGCTTCGGTATGCAAATGGTTCGACCAGGACACGTAAGGCGCCCGCTTAACTTTCGGAGCGGGAGCCCGTTCGGCCTCTGGTATTACACGATTTTCAAACCCGTCACTAAGTAGAGAAAGGAACAGTTCGCGCTCCTGTCCTGTCGGTTGGCGGGTGAGAAATCGAAGGTAGAGTTGCTCGGTCAATGCCTCCACGGACTCAGCTTTGATACAAATTTCGGTGAGCTCGGAGTCATCAGTCAGCCGTGTCATCCACGCGCCCATCACGCCGTTGGCGAGGACGCCGGGCTGGAGAGGATTCGGCTCCTCAATTCGGTGGGAGGTCGGTTCCTGCCGCGAGTTTCGCCATCCAAAAGCGCGCAATACATCAACTACGGCCTGAATTTTCGGCATCGCGAGACTGGGGCGATCCCGCTCGTTGGCGAGGGTTGAAAATTCCCAAGCATGTTTCGGCGATCCAAAATTCATGAAGTAGTCGGGCGCCAAACGACCTTCCAGATCCATCGTCAACAGACCGAGATCCATTTCCTGCCCCGCAACATGCCAGGCATTATCAACTACCTGCTCGGCGGTCATGCGGCGACGATAGGGCGCTTCGAAAAAGCGATCGGCATCGGCAATATTTTCAGGAATATCCTGAACTTTACGCTGATAGACTTCGGAATTCATGATGGTCCGGGCGAGCGCCTTGAGGTCGTATCCATTGCGGATGAAGTCATCCGTGAGGAAGGCCATCAAATCAGGATCAACGGCCTGACGCCCCTCCCAGTCATCCACCGGTTCGATGAAACCAGCGCCGATGTAACGTTTCCACATCCGGTTGACGAGCACCTCGGCGAAGCGACGGGAGAAGGTAATATCCGCCGCGATCCGTTCGCGGGAATCATCCGGATTGCTGATCACTCCCTCCGGAATTTCAGTCGAAAATTCATCAAACGGCCAGTTCGCCTGAACTTTAGCCCCGATCGGAAGTGTCACCTCGATCAGAGATTTGCGGCCCCCTTCTTTGACGTGTTCGAAGAAAGCTGCCGGCACACTGCTGGTTTTCGGCACCTTGATTTCTTTTCGCTCCAGCATCGCCGCCATTTCAAAAAGATCCTGCTGGGTCGTCTCGTGATATGGCGAGTCATGACAGCGGGCACATTTCATATTCACCCCGAGAAAGGCTGTTCCCAAAATGTGGGCCTTCGCCGCCATCGGCACATCGTTTTGTGTCGCCACACTGAAACCGCCGGCTCCACCGCCCCAGACGCTGCCTCGCATCGTGATCAGTTCAGTCGCGAAACGATCCATCGGCTTGTTGTCCCGCAGCGATTCGAGAATCCAGAACCGGAAAGGTCCCGTGTTATTCAACATCGGTTTGAGCAGGTTGGGATTTTCGGCGAGGACATCCTGCCAGTAACCCACCTGATTATCCGCCCAGCGATCGTCGGCGAGCAGTCGGTCGATCATTTTGGCACGCTTATCAGTTGACTGATCCGCCTGAAACGCCCGAATTTCCTTCAGTGACGGGACCACTCCGACCAAATCAATCCAAACCCGACGGAGAAAAGTCAGGTCATCGACAATCGGGGTTTGCTCCGCGATTTCGAGAGCCGGATTGTCGATTTTTCCGCCCTCTTCTTTGACCCATTTCTTCAGGATCTCGATTTCTTCGCTGGTGAGCCCATCACCTTTTGGCGGCATTTTGTCGGCTCCCGCATCGGGCCCGACCATTTCGATCAGAAAACTTTCGTGGGGATCACCGGGAACGACGGCGGGGATTCCCGACTCACCTCCGGCAAAAAGATTTTCCTGATTCTGTAGATTCAGGTCACCTTTTTCTTTCTCCCCGTGGCAACGATAACAATGCTCCGCAAAAATAGGGCGAACCTCTTTGTTGAAAAAGGAATCAGGATCGCCGGAAGCATCGCGGACCCGGTCGAGCCGAGCGAGGATCAAGCTATCGATATCTTTCCCTTCAACGCCGGAAGTGAGATGTTTGACGGCGAGTTGATGCCGCTCGTCCCAATGCTCGGCCTGCTGATCCGACGCGCGGCGGGTTTTCCGGTCCAGTGCATCCAGCATCGCACCGGTTTTCTCAGAAAAAGCAATCCACCCTTCATCGTTCAGAGGCGGACCCGATTGAGCTCCCGGAGTGATTAGTTGAAAAATCTCATCTCCTTTTGCGATGGCGAGACAGGCCTCTCCGAACTCAAGCCGAAGCCTTGGACCGCCTACCATGATATCAAAAACGACGGTGTGAGTCCCGCCCTCACTGGTAAATTTCACGATCTTTTCCACATCATCCATCGCGTGCGGGCGCATCCCGGGACGGGGCACTTCCGGAACGGGTTGAACGTGATTGTGAGCACCACCACCACGTTTCGGCTTGGGAAAATCGAGGATCTTTTTGCCGTCGACAAAGAGGCGGGATACAGAACGGGAACGACCCAGCAATTCGTATTCCCCGGGCTTGAGTTCGATTTCGGTAACGGCCCGCACCATCACTCCGGTGCCCCAGTCCTCACGAACACCCCAATCATCGTATTTCCGGGGAATGCGGACAAATCCCATCGCTTCCTGATCCCAGGAAGCCAGAGGTTCCCCCGGATCGTTGGGAAATTTGATATTCGAACCGAGCGGCCCGTGCATGTGGATTTTGACGATGCCTTTCTCCGCTTCCGGAAGAACCAGTGGCGGCTCGACCCGCTTGTAGCGCGTCAGGAATGTTTTGGCCGGAACCGTGCGGCGATACAGTGCGATTTCATCGAGACTGCCGATAAAAGAATTCACGAGATTACCCTGCATCGCGGAACCGATCCAGACTTCGTCATTATCAACGACTGGGGGCGCAGTAGTCGGGCCGTCCATGTCCCAGGACCCTTTGACTTCTTTACCATCAAGAAACGCCCGGATCGACTCCGGTTTTCCAAATTGATAAGACACGGCAACATGATGCCAACCGGTATTCACTCCAAACCCGTTTCTGGAGGTCCAGCGATGCCACCCGGCGGGTTTTCCGGCTTGAGCGCGGCTTCGGAACAGGAAATTCACTCCGGCATGTCCACTGACGGATCTCAAACGAAGCGCCCAGTTCTGATTGTTCTGCGGGACACCTTTGTTATTGGTGCGCCCTTTTGCGATGATCACCGCCTGACCATTGAATTTGGTGGGATTGACCATCGCTTCGATTGATATTTCATCTCCGTTATCAAAATCGAAACGGGAGTTCTCTCCCTCGTCCGGAATCACGACGCGCTCCCCGTTTGCGAGGCGGAGGGCGTGATTGGTTTTGCCGAATTTTGGGTATTCGGGAGCTATGGGACCTTTGTCGGTGATTTCCCGATGGGCCGACTTCACGACTTCAGAAGCGTCATCCCCCTCGAAAGCCCAACGGGCTACCGGTTCGGCTGCAGCAATCGACTTTTCAAAAGACGACACTTCGGCTGCCTGTAAAAACCCGGTCAGCGAGGCGAAGATAAGGATCGAGAAAAACCTGAACATAACTGACTCTACTAACGGTGGCTAACCACCATATCGTCAAGTCAGTTACGGGTCCGAATCTGCGGCTAAAATATCGCTTAAAGCAACATATCGTAGGGACGCGTCTTATCGCCCTCGAGGTGAGATACAAGGCTCTGGTTGGCGACACGGTTCCCACCCGGAGTCGGGTAGTTCCCAGTGAAGTACCAATCGCCGTTGTGAACCGGAATCGCTTTGTGCAGGTTCTCAATAGTTTGATAAATCACTTCGATCTCGCCTTCCCATTCGATATCAACGGGGCGAACCATCCGGCTGATTTCAGCGGAGATTTCATCGTCGGTGAGCGGCTCGTAGAGCAGTTTCATCGCGTTGATCATCTCGTGATCGTTCTTTTTCAGCTCGTTGATACAAATCTCGTGAACGTCTGCAATCAGAGACTGCTTGTTCTTCTGAGTCAGCACGTTGATCGCCGCACGGAAGGCGATAAATTTACCCAATTCCGACATATCGATCCCGTAACAGTCGGGATATCGGATCTGTGGCGCGGTGGATACGATGACGATCTTCTTCGGATTGGTCCGGGCGAGGATCTTCAGAATCGACTTTTGCAACGTGGTCCCGCGGACAATCGAGTCATCCATGACCACGAGATTATCACCCGCTTTTACAACGCCATAAGAGATGTCATAAACGTGGGAAACCATCTGATCGCGACCTTTTTCCTGGGAAATGAAGGTCCGCAGTTTGATGTCTTTGTGAGCGATCTTTTCAGCCCGGGGCCAGTTTCGCATGATTAAATCATCGATCATTGTGGCATCGAGAGTCCCGGCTTCCTGAGCTTCGAGCAATTTGTCCCGAACCTGCCCACGACGGAATTCGCGAAGGGACGCCATCATACCGTGATAAGCAATCTCGGCCGTGTTCGGGATGAAACTGAACACAGTGTTCGCCAGATCATCGTCGATACTTTTGATAATTTGAGGAAGCACAGCCGCTCCGAGCGCTTTCCGCTCCCGATAGATTTCGGGATCGTTAGGTCTCGAAAAATAAATCCGCTCGAAAGAACAGGGACTGACTTCGCGGGGTTCGCAGAAAGGTTTGATCGACAGTTCGCACTCCGGCGTGTCGGGGCGGTGTTTGATTACCGCGACATTTCCCGGAGGAAGTTCGCTGACGTCTTCCATCTCGCAGCTGAACACGGTCATCAACGGGACCCGTTCACTGGCAAAAGCGATCACTTCGTCATCTTCGTAATAATGACAGGGCCGAATGCCGCAGGGATCGCGGAGTACAAAAGCATCACCGTTTCCGACGACTCCTCCGATGGTATAACCACCGTCCCAGATTTTCCCGCACTCTTCCATGATGAGATTCATGTCGATCTCATCGGAAATAATCGCCGGAATATCTCTCCCCGGCGTGCCTTTGTCCCGCTCGCGACGGTAAATCGCATCGTGAGCGACATCGAGATGGTAACCGATTTCCTCGAGCACCGTCTGGGTATCGGATGCGAAAACCGGGTGTTGACCGCGATTGATCAAATGGTGGTTCAAATCGCGGGCATTGGTCATGTTGAAGTTACCCGCGACCATCAGTGACTTGGTGGGCCAGTTGGTGCGCCGCACAAAAGGATGGCAGCCACCCTCACCGAAAGCGCCCGATGTCCCGTAACGGAGGTGTCCGAGAAGAACCTCTCCGCCGAATTTGAAATTCTCTTTTACCTGTTTCGGATAATCCTTTGCGTCCGGATTAATCACCCCGTCCCGCTCCAATTTGCGGAACTTTTTGATCCGCGTTTCCATCACTTTGATGAGCGAATCGCGCTCGGCGGATCTTTCCCGGAAAAGGTAGGCCTGACCGAGCGGCATATTTAACTTACAACAGCCGATCCCGATGCCGTCCTGGCCGCGGTTGTGCTGTTTTTCCATGAGGAGGTAGAGCCTCTGGAATCCCCACAAGCAGGTCCCATACTTCTTGTGGTAGTAAGAAAGATCGTGTTTGAGGCGGACGAAAGCCAGCCCGCACTCGTGTTTCACTGAATCGCTCATCACACTATGTCGACAAGAACCTTGCCTGAATCTGTCACTTCGCCAAGCTTTTTAGCCCGGGGATGCGCGGCAACCGCTTTGTCAGCGTCGGAAGCGGGGACAATAGCGACCCAGCCCCACCCCATGTTGAAGGTGTTAACGGCTTCCTGGTCATCAATATGCTGCAATACTTTTTGAACCGCTCCCAGTTCCCAGCGGGGAATCTGAATATCAGCTCCTTTTTCACCGAGGAGACGCTCCAGATTTTCAGGAAGCCCGCCGCCGGTGATGTGTGCCATCGCGCGAATCTCGGCTCCGGCGGAGCGAAGCGAAGCAACCGCATCGTGATAAAGCCGTGTCGGAGCCAGCAGACCGGAAAGCTCCTCGTCGGTTACTTCGCCGGGGAAGGCTTTCAAAATCTTACGAATCAGCGACCAGCCGTTGGCGTGGAAACCGTCCGATTCATAGCCGATGAGAACGTCGCCGACAGAAACCGTGGTCGGATCGATGAGGTTGCTTTTCTCGCATGCCCCCACGGCAAAACCGCTCAGTTCGATCATGCCATCGGGAACCACCCCCGGCATTTCCGCAGTCTCACCACCGGCGAGAATACAATCGCAGCTTTCGAGGTGCTCCGACATTCCGGCGATCAGGCGTTTGATCTTGGTTTTATCGATGCGTCCCACTCCGACGTAGTCGAGGAACATGAGAGGATCGCCGCCCGTGGTGAGAATATCGTTCACATTCATCGCGACGAGATCTTTCCCGGCGATTTCGAGTTCGTCGACTTCGAGAAGAATCTCCAGTTTTGTCCCGACGCCGTCACAACCCGTCATGATGACCGGCTCTTTGTAATCGCTCAGGTCGTAAGTTGCGGCAAACAGCCCGAAGGACTGCATCAACTTCCGGGTTCCTTCGGTACGTTGGCGCAACTGGTTGATGTCGCCAACCAGCGCGGCGGCCTCTTTGATATCGACGCCGGCCGCTTTGTAAGTGAATTCTTCGCTCATGTTCAGTAGGATAAAAGCCAAAACTCCCGTTCTTGCTCTTAATCTGGTTCTCGCTCTATCTGGCAGGGCCGGATGCGGATCAAGGACTAGATTAAGAAAAAGAGCAGGCAGCCGCGCCCGTTGCGCGATTGTACAGGGTACCATCCGCAGTTGTACAGGGTACTGTCACGGACTGTACAGGGTACAGTCTATGACCGTACAGGGTACAGTCGCCGATCATGGCGCAAGAAAAACGCCGAACGCCGTCTTGCAAGCGTTAGTTTTGGGTTTTGAAGCATTAGCGACTTCGAATCGGGACTGCCTTATCATTTGAAAGTCAGGGCAAATGTCGGTAAAAAGAACGCAATGTCCGCGAAGAAATATTCTGAGTTTTTTTGGAACCTCGCCAACCGGAGCTGCGAATTGTGCCAATTAATCTCACTCCCGCACGAGACGGTGATTCGTAAAGCGGCGGACCTCGACCCGGTAAATGGCTTTGTGAAGCCCCGCTTTGCGGTGATCGAGTTTGGACATTTTGTCATCATCGCGTTCCGGGATGAGCTGGATTACTCGAAAAATCCGAGCCACGACGAACTGGTCGCATTGCGTCACGAATGCCGCCGCCTCATCGAAAAGCTGAATCTGAAAACTCCGAAGCCGGTTTATTATACCGGACAGGGACAGGCCGGGATCACCGCCATCTACGCCGCGACGAAGGATGGGGTCTCAGGGATTTTCACCTTCGGCCTTCCGGAGAAAATTTATGCGAAGCGGGAAATCAAATCGGCCTACCCCATGGAGGCCGTCTACAACTTTCAACTCGCCGGAGAGGAGGACAAAGCGGACGAATTTAGCTCCCGCATCGTCATCGATAAGAAGTTCATCCAGGCAAAAGACCTCGAAGCCAGTGGGATCGAGCGCTTTGTCGAACCTCTGAACAAAGCGATTCTGGCGGGCTGGGTACCGCTGGAACCTCTCGATGACATTCTCTCGGCGCTCACCGGGCAGATGCCTCCTCCTTCGAAGGTGATGGCACTGGCCGATCACCGCGAATTCCCGACGGAGCGACTCAAATCGCCGCTTAAAATTGTGCTTTTTCACCACCCGGCCGATTCAGCGCGAGCTCAATCCTACATCGACAATTTCCGGGTGGTCTTTGATGGCTTCGCCCCGAAGGAAAAGGGATATCTCGGTGGATTTTCAGGAATCCCCGGAGCGCTGCGAGTCATTTCGAAGCCGCCCTGCGATCTGGATGAGAAAGAGATCAGGGATTATTTTGACGACACGCTTCACACCATTGTCGTGGTTTTGACCGATCACCAACTCGCCCGCTCCGCGCCCCACATGAACTGGCTCGAGAAGGTGGCCAAAGTGATCAATACGGACCGCACCCACCGGCTCCTCCCCATCGGGTTAAATGACACCGTTTTCGATGAGACCCAGGACTATGAGTATTTTTCGAAAATCCAACGGGCGGAATGCTCTCAGTTGGGTGAAAAAGCGGTGCAGAGCTCCTACGCCGCCCTTCTCACCGTGCATCTCGCCTACGACCTGCTGAGTATTGCCCTTCCCGGCGATAACCGACTCACCATATTTCTCAGCCATTCGAAGCAGGACGGGTTACCTCTCGCTCAAGCCTTCGAAGCCCAACTCGGGCAGCTGCCTGCGGATCTCAAGAACTGCAGTTTTTTCGATACCAAATCGCTGGAGCCCGGCATTCCCTGGGATCAGCAACTCAGGGATCACTCAGGATCCTGCTCGATGCTGCTGGTCCTGCGAACCAAGTCCTACGACTCCCGTCCCTGGTGCCGGGAGGAATTTCTCACCGCGGTGAAAGAGGATGTGCCGATCATCGTCGTCGATGCCCGGGACGAAGCGCCGATCCTGACCTTCGCCGAGTCTGCCACCGATTCCCAGCGGAAAGACGTCCTCCCCTTCAATCGCTATCCTGTTACCACGGTGAATGATGGTAACTTGATCCGCGTGGTGGGTCTCGTCCTGGCGGAAGGACTGCGGCAGTTGACCTTCGAGCGGGACGCTCACCAGATCCGGCAAATGGAGGGGTTTCCCTCGGACGCCACCGAAGTGTTTCATCTGAACTCCGGTGTCGAAGGATTGATGAAGATCTGTGAAAAGCTGGAGAAAAAATCGCCTCCCAGCGTCGTCGTGATTCATCAGGAACCGGAATTAAAAGACATACAACACCGGGCTTATGAACGTATCGTAAAGAGCTTTTTCCCGGATTCAATACTCCGCACTTGCTCCGGGTGCATCGACAAGCCATCCAGCGCTGACAAGAGAATGGATACAATTTTAGCAGATCATCGAATCGGTATTTCAATCGCAGCTGTGGAGGGGCTCCTTCAGGAAGAAGCGGCCAACCATCTGACCCTCCATGCTGTCGAGCGACTTTTCTCACACGGTGGCTCGGTTGCTTTCGGTCACGACTGGCGCGCAGGCGGAATTATGGAAGCGGTTTACGACTGCATGAAGCGGTCTTTTCCTCCACCATCCCGGGACGGTGAGAAAGTGACCCGCATCCTCAACATGGTGCCCTGGAGGAATGGCAAAGCCTTCTCCGAAACGAAGGAATTGGAAAGCAATCTCAAATACCTCAGCATCGAGACCGTCGAGCTCCCGGATTTTGTCAGCGATGACTCCGACCAGATGCTCGGCCTGAATGCGATCGCCCTCACTGAGATGCGGGAGAAGCTGACGAAAAAGTGCCAGGCCCGGATCTGCATCGGCGGAAAAACGGCTAACACTACCGGCGCTATGTCCGGAATTCTCGAAGAAGCCGCCCTCGCTATCGAGCAAAATCAGCCGCTTTACCTATGTGGGCACTGGGGAGGCGCAACCGAAGCGATCTGCAAAATATTGCTCGGAGAGAAGGAGATATCTCCCGCCGATTTTGCCCCGCAAGAGGAAGTCTCCAAGCAGCTTAATTCACTGAAAGAGAAATTTGGCGAGGAAGTGGTGACGGGGCCTGAAGACGCTTTCAAAACCATCTCGGAATTCTCCCTCGAAAAACTGTGTGATCTCAACCGCCTTAGCAAAGAGGAGAATCTCGAGCTCTTCCGAACTTCGGATATCCGCCACGCAATGACCTTGATCCTCAAAGGTCTCAATGCACGCTGCGTGTAAGATCCCTCAGCCGCTGACGACTCTACCGATTCGGGTCCAGAGCCCCGTCCTATTTCTATTTTGAAATCAAAACCACTTACCGAAGGTCCGATTCCGCAGCATATCCGCAACATCGCGCTGCCGATGAGCATCGGCTTTTTCTTTAACACGATGTACAACGTGGTCGACTCGTTTTACGCGGGCCGGGTTTCCACCTCCGCATTGGCCGCTTTGGCGCTCTCATTTCCGATCTTTTTCATCATTATCGCCGTCAGCGAGGGCATCGCGCGGGGATCCTCCGCACTCATCGCCAACGCGATCGGAGCCAAAGATGTCGAAAAGGAATCTCACCTCTCAACCCAGATTTTCTCTCTCGGACTGATCTGTGCGGCAATGCTTACCGTGATTGGCTTGTTCGCTGCGGAGCCACTTTTCAAAATCCTCGGGGCGAGCGGCGACTACCTTGAACTGGCGACCGGCTACGTCACACCTCTGTTCTGGGGCGCGATCTTTTTCCTCCTCAGCAGCATGAGCAACGCAATCCTGCTTGCCCATGGAGACAGCAAAACCTTCGGGAAAGTTCTCGTCGCGGGATTTCTTCTCAACCTGATCCTCGATCCCTGGTTCTTGTATGGCGGCCTGGGGCTTCCCCCGCTCGGCGTTCCCGGCATCGCACTGGCAACTGTCGTGATTCAGGCTATCGGCGCCATTTTCCTCTTTTTCACTGTGTTAAAACGGGGATACATCGAACTGGGTCCGATCTTCCGCCAGCGCCCCCGCCCCGAAATCTACCGGGAGATCCTGAGACAGGGAGTCCCCACCAGCTTCAACATGATGTCGGTCGCGCTCGGTTTCTTCGTCACCACCTACTACCTGAAATTTTACGGGGAAGCGTCTGTGGCGGCCTTTGGCGTCGGCACCCGGATCGAACAAATCGCCCTGCTCCCGGCGATCGGACTCGGCGCGGCGATCGTCTCGGTCGTGGGGCAAAATAACGGAGCCGGAAAAATCGACCGGGTCCGGGAATGCATGAACGTCTGCGTGAAATACGGATTAATCATCATCCTGATCGCCTCCATATTGATTTTCACCTTTGCCACTCCCCTGGTCCGGCTTTTCACCGCTGATGAAGAGGTAATAAAGATCGGCGCAAATTACACCCGGATCGCCGCCTTCATTCAGTGGGCTTACGTGATGAGTTTTGTGCACATCGGTTTTCTGCAGGCCATCAAGCGCCCCATGTATGGCTTTGTTGAATCCGTAGCCCGGAAAATCATCCTCCCTCTCGGGGTATTTTATGTCGCCGTACGAGTTCTCGATGCCAGTCTCAACGGTTTCTGGTTCAGTATGGTGGCAGTAAACGTGGTCATGACCATTGTGACGGTCATTTACGCCCAATCTGTTCTCAGAAAAATGGCGTAAAGTCGCCTTTCGGGGCCAAAATTGGAACTTTTTCGCCCTCTTTTGAGTAAAATAGAAAAAACTTCAAAAAAAACATCACAATCACTAATAAGAGCTGATCCCGTCCGTCTAAGAGATATCTAGTCTTTAATTTTCATATATCTCTCTTGGAGCCCCGGTGTAGTGCCCGGGGCTTTTTGGTATCCGGGCAGCCCGATTTTCGAGGCCACAACCCGCTTGTAATCAGGCGCTCCCACTTTTTCTGAGAGAAAATTCATTTTTTTCTAAGTTTTTTCTAAGATAAGCCAATGGGCCCCGTATTAGGGGTAACTGTTTTTTCATATTTTTTTTCATTTTATCTTTTGAGAGTCCCGGTTTTAACACCGGGGCTTTTTTTGTACACTCATGAAGATTTTTCGATCCTGCCTTGTTTTCACCCTGTTGATCGTCGGCGGAATCGCTGATGCAGAGGATCTCAGAAACCGAATCGCAGAAATTCAGGAACAGCGGAAAAAAACGCTCGAGCGCGCCCGGTTCGCCCCCGTAAAGGCAAACTGGATGGCTGATGGCGAAAAATTCTGGTATCGGAGGCCAAACGGCGAAATCGACCTCATCACAGCTGCGACCGGTGAGCGCATCCCGGGATATCAGCCGGTAACGATCGAGCAAAAGGGCACCTTTATCGAGCGGGATCAATTAAGCCGCAACGGCGGCAGTGAAATCCAGATCACCTTTAAAAACCAGACAAGCAACGCTCTCAATCTGTTTTGGATCGATCCGGGCGGCAAACGGATCAGCTACGGCTCTCTGCCGCCGGGCGAATCACGACCTCAGCGAACCTACGCTCATCACGTCTGGGCGATTCATGGTGAAGAGAGCGAGATGGAAGCATTTTTCGAAGCAAAATCGGACGGCGATCTCGCCGAGATCACCGATGAAGTTCTCCAGGAACCACTTCGAAGGAATCAATCTCCCGATGGAAAATGGGAGGTATTGATCAAAGATCACAACGTGGTGCTGAGGGATCGTTCATCGAAAAAAATCAAATCCATCACCAGCGACGGAACCGCAGAGGAAGAATATTCCGGTCAGATTTTCTGGTCGCCGGATTCAGCGAAGTTCGTCGTTCTGAAGGTCAAGCATGCCGCAAAACGAAAAATACATATCGTGGAATCTTCACCGGATGACTCAACCGAACCGAAGCTGCATTCGATCAACTATGTGAAGCCGGGCGACGAACTTTCGGTATCGAAACCGAGGCTTTTCGATATCACCGGTAAAGAAAAACCGGTACCGGACGATCTGTTTCGCAATCCATTCGGCTTCTCCAACTACCAATGGATCAGCCCGAACGAATTCACCTTTCTCTACAACCAAAGAGGTCATCAGGTGCTTCGGGTTATTTCACTCGATGCCGCAACCGGGCTGTCCGGCTCGATCATCGAAGAGACCAGTCCTACGTTTATCGATTACCACGGAAAACAATTTTCGAAATACATCAAAAACGGTCACGAATGGATTTGGATGTCGGAACGCGACGGGTGGAATCACCTCTACTTATATGATGTCGCCACCGGGAAAGTAAAAAATCAAATCACCAGCGGGAACTGGGTGGTCCGGGGTGTTGATCGCGTCGATGAAGAAAAGCGACAAATCTGGTTTCGCGCCGGCGGGATCTATCCGGACCAGGATCCCTACCACGTTCACTACTGCCGGATCAATTTTGATGGCACAAATCTCACGAAACTTACCGATGGTGACGGAACCCATCACGTAGAATACTCTCCCGGTCGCAGCTACCTTATAGATACCTACTCCCGCGTCGACCTTCCGCCCGTAACAGAACTGCGCCGGGCCGAAGATGGCTCAAAGATATGCGAACTGGAGCGCTCCGAAATCGAAGGTTCTGAAGCTCCGCTGCCTGAGCGATTTGTGGCCAAAGGCCGCGACGGTAAAACCGATATTTATGGGGTCATCTTCCGCCCCTCAGATTTTGACGAAACATTGAAATACCCCGTCATTGAAAAGATCTATGCGGGACCACATGCCGCCTTTGCGCCGAAGACGTACAATGCCTGGCATTCCGCTCAAGACATTGCAGAGCATGGATTTATCGTGATTCAGATCGACGGGATGGGAACTTCTTTCCGATCAAAAGCGTTTCACGATATCGCCTGGAAAAACCTCAAGGACTCCGGTTTTCCGGACCGGATCAAATGGATCAAGACTGCTGCAGAGAAGTATCCCGCGATCGATACGACACGGGTAGGGATTTATGGTGGATCTGCCGGCGGCCAGAGCACGCTCGCCGCCCTGCTTTGGCATGGTGACTTCTATCAAGTCGGCGTCTCCGATTGCGGTTGCCATGACAACCGAATGGATAAAATCTGGTGGAATGAGCTTTGGATGGGCTGGCCCGTCGATCAAAGTTACGAGGAAAATTCTAATGTTAAAAACGCCCACCGGCTTACGGGAAAACTTTTACTAACCGTCGGTGAGTTGGACAAGAATGTCGATCCCGCATCGACGATGCAGGTCGTTGATGCATTAATCAAAGCAGATAAAGATTTCGAAATGATAGTGGTTCCCGGTGCCGGTCATGGTGTCGGGGAGTCGCCCTATCTGAAGCGACGACGAATTGAGTTTTTCAGTCGCCATCTTAAGTAGGTGAAGGAGGAAACAAATCCTGACGAATTCCTCTACATGGCTTGAGACCAAAACACAAAAAAAGCCATTCCGTCGCGAAACGGAATGGCTCCAAATTTTTGTGTTGTGTCGCTTATCGATTACGCCTCTTCAATCACATCCGGCCAATCGGTGTGGAACATTTCGCCACGCTCTTTATCGATTCGCTCATAAGTGTGCGCTCCGAAAAAGTCCCGCTGTGCCTGAAGCAGGTTCGCCGGAAGGCGCTCGGAACGATAGGAATCAAAGTAACCAAGAGAGGCACTGAACGCCGGAACCGGAATTGCATTCTGGACGGCAAGCGCCACCACTTCGCGCCAACTGCTTTGCGCACGGTTCAATACCTCGGTAAAGAACGGATCGAGCATCAGATTGGTCAAATCGCCATCGCGCTCGTAAGCTTCGGCGATGCGGTTAAGGAAACGCGCCCGGATGATACAACCGCCACGCCAGATTTTAGCAATCGATCCGAGATCAAGACCCCACTCGTGCTTTTCACCAACGGTTTTGATAAGATCCATCCCCTGCGCGTAGCTGATGATTTTTGACGCATACAACGCATCGTGCACCTTCTGAACCAGCTCGTTCTTCTCCATCTGGATCGTAGGCTCGGGACGCTCAAAGTGCTTCGAGGCCACGACCCGCTCATCTTTCTTCGAAGAAAGAACCCGGGCTTCAACCGCAGCGTTGATTGTCGAAATAACGATGCCGTTTTCAACCGAATTGAGAACAGTCCAGCGACCGGTTCCCTTTTGTCCCGCACGATCGAGAATCACATCGATCACACCTTCACCGGTTTCCGGATCGATTTCTTCGAAGATTTTTGAACTGATTTGAATCAGGTAACTCTCCAGCTCACCCGAATTCCAGGTCGCAAAGACCTCAGCCATTTCCTGATTGGAGAATCCAGCGGCCTTAAAAATTTGATACGCTTCACAGATCAACTGCATGTCGCCGTATTCGATCCCGTTGTGAACCATTTTGACATAGTGTCCGGCTCCGCCTTCGCCGATGTGTGCCACACAGGGGTCATCGCCAACTTTAGCAGCAATCGCCTCGAAAATCGGCTGAACGATGTCCCAGCTTGCCTTCGGCCCACCCGGCATAATCGCAGGCCCTTTCAGAGCGCCCTCTTCACCACCGGAAACACCGGTTCCGATGAAAAGAATGCCTTTTTCCCCGAGATCCTTCGCCCGGCGGTCTGAGTGGATGTAATAAGTGTTTCCGCCATCAATGATGAGGTCACCTTTGTCTAGAAGTGGAACCAGCGAATCAATCACCGCATCAACCGCATCGCGATCGTTGTGATCCAGTGCCGCAGTCGATTTGACCATGATCATGATCTTGCGGGGACGCTCCAAACTTTCGATGAAATCCTGAAGCGATTCGCAACCGACGAGGTTCTTATCGGGATGTTCCGCGACAAAATCCTTCATCGTTTGAGTGGTCCGGTTGTAGACCGAAACCTGGAATCCCCGGCTTTCCACGTTCAAAACCAAATTCTGACCCATCACGGCCAGACCAATTAATCCGAAATCGCTTTTCTTACTCATTGATATCTGTTTTCTTGTGGGGGATAAAAGGGCATCAATAACGCCATGGCAAGTGATCATTTCTCATGTTCCATCGGAGAAGAATTTGTTTCAGAGATCGAGTCTGGGCTTGAATCCTCGGAGATTCATGGTGCCGACCTCAGGTTTCACGGAGTGGTCCGGAAAACTGAGGATGGACGCGAGATTTCAGGAATCCGGTATTCATTCTACGAAAACATGGCTCTGAGAGAGCTCGAAGCCATCGGCGAGGCAATGGGAGAGGCCTATCCGGACCATCTCGCGACCGTCTATCACCGCGTCGGAGAAGTCGCCGCAGGAGATGCCTCTATCCTGATCCGGGTCCAGACCGCCCACAGCGCCGCAGCCTTTGAAATTTCCCGCGAATACCTGAAACGGATCAAAGAGACCGTGCCAATTTGGAAAGAACCCGTTTTTGTCTAAGCGAGGCTCAGGGTTCGCAACGCAACCGGCTTTCAGTGTCTCAGCAACTCTCCAGCTTTCGAAGCAACAATAAGTTCACTCAGTCTCTTCCATCCCAAAGTCTTTGAGGGATACTCTGCCTGAAGCGGAAAACACGACACCTTCTGCTTTCAGCAATTTCATTTGTCTGCTGTATCCCGGTTCGGGAAGTGAGATTTTCCCCTCGTAATTAATGATCCGGTGCCAGGGGAGATCGTATTTTTCGCTGGAAGAGTGAAGAATTCTGGCAACCTGGCGACTATGCCCGGGAAACCCCGCCCAGCGTGCGATCTGCCCATAGGTGGCAACCTTCCCGGCAGGGACCGCTTTGATTGTCTCCACTATCGATTCAAATATTTGAGTTTTCATACGGCTGGGCATTCAATAGGATCCATTGCACCACTCCCGTCCTAAGATCCGAAAACAAAAGACGAAAACTGGCACTATGAGAAAATATGCATTTCGGGCCGCCCACGCAAGACCCCTTCGTTTTGTTGCTTTGCTTTGGATCGCTTCGCTAGCAGCAGGCAGCCTCTGTTTTGCTACCCCTCCCAGTGTGCTGTTCATTATCGTTGATGACCTACGTCCGGAGCTGGGTTGCTACGGGGCTACGCAAATTCAAACTCCAAATATTGACGCCTTCGCCAGGCAATCTCTGGTTTTTGATCGCGCCTACTGTCAGGCCGCGGTTTGCATGGCTTCGCGCACCAGTATGCTGAGCGGACTTCGTCCTGACATGCGCGGCATCTGGACGAATCGTGATGTCCGCCGGGACCTCCAGGATATTGATTATTTCCCAGCTCACTTCCGGAAAAACGGTTATCACTCGATCGGCATCGGTAAAATCGCCCACAATAGCTGGGAGGATCCGCGCTGCTGGAGCGAGAAACACCTTACGCCGGTAAACATCGGCTACGAGTATCGCACCCGGGCGGGTCGAAAACTGGTCGAGCGAATCCAGCAGGAGGCCAGGGACTCCGGTCTGCCCGATCCGTTTCGCGATATCCCGAAAGTCATTCGCCGGGGCATGGCGTGGGAATCACTCGACGTCGGCGATAGTGAACTTGGCGATGGACAGATCGCCGACCTTGCTATCGCAGCCCTCGACCGAGCCCGTGAGCGCAGAGAACCCTTGTTTTTAGCAGTAGGCTTTCTACGTCCCCACCTGCCTTTCGTCGCGCCGAAGAAATACTGGGATCTCTATGACCCGGAGAAACTTCCCACACCCACAACCGTCGCTTTCCCGGACGGCGCTCCTCACGAGGATAACAATCGCTCCCGCGAACTATTGACACAGTATCGTGCTTTACCTCCAAAAACGCCTCTCGACACGGACACTACCCAAAAACTAGTACATGGTTACTTCGCCTCCGTTTCCTACGTCGATGCCCAGATTGGGAGAGTGTTAGGACGAATTCACGATCTCGATATGGAAAACGACACTATCGTCATTGTGACCAGCGACCACGGCTTTCATCTCGGCGATCAAAGTATGTGGGGTAAAGCAACGAATTTCGAATTATCCACCCGGGTGCCCTTGCTTATCAAAACTCCCGGCATGAGCACCGCCGGTCAGCGCAGTGCCTCACTGGTGGAGCTTGTCGATCTATACCCGACTCTGTGTGATCTGGCGGGACTACCGAAACCGGAGCACCTGCAGGGAAACAGTTTCGCTAATCTTCTCGCAGATCCCGCGCTGGACGAGCAGAAGTACGCCTTCAGCCAGTATTCCCGGGCCGACGCAATAGGCCACAGCGTCCGCTGCAAAGACTTTCGCTATACTGAGTGGCGTAAGATCGAAGGCGGCAAGCTGGTTCACAAAGCGCTTTACGACCTTCGCGCCGGTATAGTGGAAACACAAAATATAGCCGATGACAAATCCTTCAGTGACATCGCCGGTCGATTAAGTTCGATACTAGAGAAGGAGAGAGACGAACTTATTTTTGATCAGCCGCCAGGTCGATAATTACCGGCAGCTAACTCTCGCTGATAGAGAATGGACTAACTGGTTCCTGACTTTATTCCGGCAAGGCGGCCCGGATCTTCGAGTAGGCTTCTACCATTCTGGCTCCCAGAGTCTGACAGCCCGGCGTTTTAAAGTGCACGTTCGTTGGAGACTCTGCAGGTAGATCATCGACAGGAACCACTGAGATCAATGGATCGGAAGAAGCGACTGTTTCCAGTGCCTGATTGACGACTCCCGCCGGTTCACTTAACTCCCGGATCTTGCCCGCCACGATAGGTACTTCCGGTCCAACATCTTTCCGTAATCGATAAATCAAATTTCGAAAATTGGTTTCATATTGCGCGGAATGAGCGTTGGAATCGGACTCGCCCTGATGCCAAAACACTCCTTTAACATCCCACTCATGCCCTGCCGCTTCGGCTTGTTTGCGGGCGCTGGCGAGATACTTTTGAAAATTTGCATAGAGACCCGCCTCGTTAATTTCGCCCTTTGCCGGATCATTTCCGGGATACCAGTTTGCCTCGCCGTGAAGACTTGAACCACAGACGCAGTATTGGACAAAAATGATATCATCCCCGGACTGCTTCAGTAAATTTTCGGCCAATCCCCTCCCCTGACAGGAGGGATGAACCATCTTGATTATTTTAGCCTGCGAGCTTTCCGGGCGACTCGTGCAAGCCATCGGAAAATACATCACTTCTCCCAGTTGCTCTCCACCCGGCCCTTCGGCCAGAGAACTGATCCGCCACCCGTTGGACTGCCCGATCACAATATAAACATCGGTGGCATGAATCCACGTGGTGAAACAAACCATCGCGAGCAAAAGAGGAACTATAGAATTTTTCATATATTTGAATGCTGGAATTGTTATTGTAGATTCATATCTAGATTCCGAAAAGAAAAGTTTCTGAATGAATCGGTACCTGACTTTTTTGTGTCTCAGCACTCTGATGGTCGCAAGATTGTACCCTGTACACTTTGAGACGGTACAGGGTACAGTTAAAATTTTAACGCGATGGGGAAAGAAGAGCTGCCAATTTACTAAGGCTGAACGAATAGAAGGTTACCAGTGGCATCCCTGCGCGAAATTCGTAGCGGTGCAAGTGATGAAAAGAAAACTTCGGAGGGAAACTTGCGAATTCTCTTTTAACTCTTTACGATTCGAGATATGAAGGAATCGTTGGTAAAATTTGTCATGCAAAATCGATTTATTTTCGCCGTCTTATCGATCCTCGTGCCGCTTTGCGCAATTGGAGCGGAATTGACAGGCACCGTTACGGATGAAAACCAGAGACCCATACCGGATGCCAAAATCTATATTGAAACAGCAGCAGTCAGGGTTGGGACGAGCGCCTATTGACCATCCTGCTACGCGGATTGTGGGAAGTCCGCAACTTCTATCGGGGATGGGAGCTTTTCAATCACAGGACTAAATTCAGAGTTACTGTTTTCCTACACTATCGTTGCTAAAGGTTATCAGTCTCGTGCCATTGGTCTGTGCGATCCCGAAAAAGAACATCAGACCATCGTTATGCAGCAGCGGGACTGGTCAAAAATCCCAAAAAATCAAGTTTTCAAAGGCCGGGTAATCAATCGGGATGGGCAACCGGTCGTCGCGGCGAAAATCACTCCGGGAGCAATGTCTCCTATCCAGCTATTGGAGAGTATCGCGCTCACTGATGAAAACGGCGAATTTGAAATCGCGTCAAAAAATCGGACCGACAAAGTTCAACTTATCATCTCAGGAAAAGGGTATACAAAAACCGTGACCCCTGAAATGAAGTTCAAAGCAAAACGCCAGGAGATTTCAATCACGCGGGGCGCGTTTTTAAAAGGAACGATTCTAAAGGACGGTAAGCCGGTCAAAGGCATTCAAATGGGATTGTGTCAGGAGAATCGCACGAAGTTGTTTGTTGGAGAATATATTATCGGGACCAACGACAAAGGGGAATTTTTGTTTAGCAACCTACCTCCCCGGCAGAGTTACTATCTGTACGGAAAAATGAACTCGATGCAGGGAATTGGCGTGATCCCTTTCCGTAAAGTATTATCGGGCATAGATGATGCAGTAACCGACGCGGGAGAAATGAAGTCCACAAAGGGTTTCAATTAAGAGGAACCGTAATTCTTTCTGATGGAAAGAAGGTTCCAGAATCCACTCGCCTATTCATAGGGCGTAACGAAGCCTGGGATAGCCAGATAATCAGATTGGGACCCGATGGTAAGTTTGCCGCCACTGACTTGCCAGGAGAAAGACTCTCAATTTCGGCACGGATTCCGGGATACTATATCTCTTCGAAAAATCCAAATATCGACACGATGAACCCTTACCAAATCGTCGGCAATTTGTCAGGAGATCTCGATTTAAAGATCCTGTTAGGGCGAGGCACTGCACCCGCCCCTGATTGGGCGAAGGTCGATTTGAGGAACTGGGAGGAAAGAAGAGACGCTCCGTTTCGCAGCCCGATTTTGGAATAATTGCTTTTTCACTGGTTTGATGGCTCGCCCCCAAAATGAAGATGGTTCTACAATCCAGAACTTAGCCGGAGGAAACCGAACACTGCCCGATCGAATTCCGGAAGAATATTTCAGAAAAAACCCGGTAATGATTTGAAGAGAGCTCACGTCAGAGGGTCCGAATTTTACTTCGCAAATGCTTACGGGCTATGTCTGAAACGCTATCTTTTTCGACCGGAATCACAACTCCGGCTGCTCCACTTACAGGGCGGCTTCGTTTCGTGGCCCATTTTTTATCAGTCGGGTATCTCGGGCTAATTTCACTTCTTTCATCGCTGCCGGGAGCCGGACTGCTTTTCTTTCCGGAATTAGCCGCTCTGGCTTTTGATGGATTTGTCCGGCCCCGGGGGACCTGGGCGTCGGTTCCGGGTTTTCTCGCGTTTACTCCCGTCATAACTGCCGTTGTCGGAGTCGCCGTCACTAACTGGCTGCCCTTTGGTCTGCCATCTATTCTCGTCGTCACGACGTTTTGCGTGCTGATGGTTCAATTGCTTCGTTCTCCAGTCGCCCCGGCTATCTCAGCGGGAGTCCTTCCTTTGATGACGGGACTCGAAAGCTGGTGGTATCCGTCGGCAATACTAGGTGGAACCGGAGTTTTGGCCCTCGCTTTGATCGGATGGAAACGATATGCCATCCCCAGATCACCCAATACATCGGCAAGCCTCAGAGATCAGGTGGACGACGCAATGGAGAGAATCCCGCGACGGGCGAACTGGATTTCGGCTATGCTGATCTTTGTCACGATAACGGCCTGCCTCGTTGAGCTGACCGGCGAACGGATGATTCTTTATCCCCCGCTGGTTGTCATCGCGTTTGAGATGTTCGCGCATCCTCACATCTGTCCCTGGGCGCGTCGGCCGGCCCGATTTCCTCTGGCCACGTTACTTACCGCAGCGGCGGGAATCGGAGCCGTGCTCACATTGGGGCCCGGGGTAACGGCTACCGTCATATCTCTCGTTGCCGGTTTGGTGATTCTTAAAACTTTCGACCTTCACATGCCACCTGCCCTGGCGATCGGACTGATTCCGCAGATTCTGGAGAATCCCGGCTGGAACTACCCCGTCGCGGTGTTGATTGGCAGCAGTGGCCTCGCGATTGGGTTCCTTTTTTACCGCTCGTTACTCCGACGAAGTTTTGCGCCTGTTTGATTGAAACGGGATAAAACTCACGGCATCATAACGATATGATTAATCTGGAGAGACTGGCAGACAGCGATCTGTTACTTCACGGATTCAGTGAATTTTTACACGACTGGTGTTGCAAGGTAATGGATCACGATCTCGATGATCGACGAGGCATCAATTACGACACCGCTCTTTCCATTCCTGAAGCGTTGAAAATCTTTTACGATTTGCGGGCCCGTTATCCGGAAATCAGACTCGGGGCATGCTGGGATGTCGGGGAGTTGCGGGAAAGCAAAGACGGCTATGTTTGGTTTTGTGAGTTATCGGGCAATTGTCAACTCGGCGTGAAAGAGCTCAGCACAGGAAAATTCACGCTCGCGAGGTATGCCGCGGAGCCGGATGAGTGGACCGATTTACCGGAAATTCGAATCGATCATCTCCTGGTGGAAATGGGGCTGCGCAGCCTGTCCTATGTGCAGCCCTGTTTGAAATACCAAACCACTGCCAGTGGCGATGAATGGTACGATCTATTGAATCACAGCCGGGAAATGTGGACAGGAAAATTCACTAAGGACCAGAAGTTGTTTTGTTTCGACTACGACGAAAGCAATGTGTGGTTGCACGAATCCGGCTTCCTTCTTTTCGAGGAAAATTCGAAAATCGATATTAACGGCACGGAATACGATTCATGGGTGAGAGCCGCGTCATTCATCGACGGGAAAACCAAAGCGGGATTCGAGCTAGGGAGCAACTGGACACAGAAAGATTTCACGGTCAATCCCAAGGCGTCGTTCCCCATGTTATGACCGTGTCACTCCGGGTTTACGAAGTGAGCTGGACGCATTGAGCGATGTCGGTGCCGGGGGCGGTCCATGAATAAATTTCATTTACCGGCTCCCATCTGGGATCCCGTGTTTCTGCATCGAAACTTGAACATTTCGAACAAATGTGGGATTGATGGCCCAAATTTTGCCTTACATCTTAGAATTATGAGCCAATTGGATAAAGAATCACTGTCCCGCGCCGCGAATGAAGCTCGCGGCCTCGCAATCGACGCCGTTCACGCCTGCAGTTCAGGCCACCTTGGCTTGCCTCTGGGTGCTGCCGATATCGGAGCGGTTCTGTTCGGAAAATCAATGAGCTACAATCCCGACGAACCAAAATGGTTGAACCGGGACCGCTTCATCCTTTCCGCCGGTCACGGAAGCATGTTTCTTTACGGTTGGCTTCACCTCTCGGGCTACGATTTGCCACTGGCTCAGGTCAAAAATTTCCGCCAGCTTCACAGCACCACTCCCGGTCACCCGGAATTTGATGAGACTCCCGGTGTGGAGGCCACAACCGGCCCTCTCGGGCAGGGAATCGGTAACGCAGTTGGTTACGCGATGTCTTCGAAAATGGCGGCTGCAAAATTCAATACCGCAGATCACACCATCATCGATAATGCTGTGATCGCTCTCGCCGGAGACGGCTGTCTCCAGGAAGGGGTCGCTGCTGAGGCTGCCGCTTTTGCAGGTCACAATCAGCTCGATAACCTGATTCTGATCTACGATTCAAACGACGTCACTCTCGACGCGATGGCAGTCCGCACGCAAAGCGCCGACACCTGTAAGCGCTTTGAATCCATGGGATGGGACGTCATCAAAATCGACGGCCACGATCTCGAAGACATTCAGTCCGCCATCGAGAACGCCAAGAAGACCCGCAACGGAAAGCCTAAACTGATCGAAGCAAAAACTCTGATCGGAAAAGGTATCCCAGAAGTTGCCGGAACTGCAGCCGGACACGGCGAAGGCGGCGCAAAATTTGCCGAATCAGCCAGAAAAGGTCTCGGCTTACCTGACGAAACGTTTTTCGTTTCAGAAGAAACCAAAGCCTACTTCAAGTCTCACAGCGAGCAGTTGAAAGGTGAGTACAATCAGTGGCTCGACACCTTCGAAAGCTGGAAATCCAGTAATCCTCAGCTGGCTCAGGAGCTCAGCGACTCGATCGAGGGCGTGGTTCCGGAAAATCTTCTCAACGAAATTCCTGAATTCGATCCCGGCTACTCCAACGCAACCCGGGCTGCGGGTGGTGAAGTGATCCAAGCCGTTGCCGAAGCGGTTCCCAACCTGATCAGCGGAAGTGCCGACCTTTACGGATCGACCAAAAACTACATCAAGAGTTCCGGTGATTTCGGTCCCGACAACTACGCGGGGCGCAACGTCTGGTTCGGCATTCGCGAACACGGGATGGGTGCGATTTGTAACGGAATCGCCTACGACGGTATTTTCCGTCCTTCAGGCGCGACTTTCGCAGTTTTTGCCGATTACCTCCGTCCGTCAATTCGACTCGCCGCACTCGCCAAACTTCCCGTGGGTTACATTCTGACTCACGATTCCGTTGGTGTGGGCGAAGACGGCCCGACTCACCAGCCGGTTGAAACCGTTAGCGGACTTCGCGTGATTCCAAACCTCGACGTGATTCGCCCCGGCGATCCTGAAGAGACTGCGGGAGCTTTTGCCGCGATGATCGAGAGAAAAGACGGTCCTACCGCGCTGCTTTTGACCCGTCAAACCGTAGCCACTCAGAACGAAATCCCTGTGAAAACCCGCCGCGAAGGCGCGTTCCAGGGCGGATACATCGCGAAGAAGGAATCAGGCGCTCTTGAGACAATCCTGATTGCCAGCGGAAGCGAACTGGAGCACGCAATGAATGCAGCTGCAGAGCTTGGCGATGGCGTTCGCGTCGTTTCGATGCCCTGCATGGAGCGTTTTGATCGCCAGGATGCGGCTTATCGCGAATCGGTGCTGCCAGCGTCCTGCACCAAGCGTATCGCCATCGAAGCCGGCGTTACCGGACTCTGGTGGAAATACGTCGGCACCGAAGGCAAGGTTCTCGGGATCGATCGATTTGGAATCAGCGCACCGGGTAACACTGTGATGTCTGAGTTGGGCATGACCGCTCAACACGTCATCGACGCCGCGAAAGCGTAGCCGCACAAGCTGAAAGCCTGTGCTCTACTGCCGGATGGAACAGCAAATCTTTAAAACTAAAGAGGAAATGGGGGCAGCGGCAGCCCTCGCAGGTTCTGCCCGTTTGGCTGAAGTTGAAAATCCGTCCTTTATTGTCGCCACCGGTGCGTCACAGTTTGAAACACTGTCGCACCTGGTTAAGGCGGATCTCGACTGGCCTTCCATGACCGGTTTTCATCTCGACGAATATATCGGACTGCCGATTTCGCATCCCGCGTCTTTCAGAAAGTATCTCTGGGAGCGTTTCGTGAGCACTTTGCCGCTGCCGTTAAAAGCCTTTCACTTTCTGGATGGCGAAAAAGACGCGGAAGCCGAGTGCGAGCGGGTCGGCAAACTGATCTCCGAAACCCAGATCGAAGTCGCATTTGTCGGCATCGGCGAAAATGGCCATCTCGCGTTCAACGACCCTCCTGCCAATTTCGAAACTTCCGTTCCTTATCATATCGTAGATCTGGACGATGCCTGCCGACGGCAACAGCAGGGAGAAGGTTGGTTTCCCGATTTTGATTCCGTCCCTAAACAGGCGATCTCGATGTCGATTCGAGAGATTATGAGAGCCAAAACGATCATCTGCACCGTTCCCGATTCCCGGAAAGCGGAAGCGGTCAAAAATGCCGTTGCAGGTCCGGTAACGCCCGAGGTTCCGGCGTCGATTTTACAGAATCACCCGGATTGTCGATTGTTTCTCGACGAAGCGGCAGCGTCCTTGCTCTAGCAGAGGCTGGGCGTCTGTGCGATAACCGGGCCACCTCAGAAAATTCGCGTAATTCGCGTCCATTCTTTCCATTCGCGTTAAAATTCTTCCGGAATCCCCTTAAGTTTTACGCGAATGGGCGCGAATATCCGCGAATGAAGAGAATCCGGAACGACGAATCGAATTCGTCACACAGTCTCTTGGGGCGTTTTGCGAATCAACCGGCCACTCCACCTCTAAAAATTGCCGCCCGGACTCCGAAACAGACGGCCAAAGGGCGTCGCTACACCGTCGCCCTTACCTCCGCTGCATCCTGGAAACCCTTCAGGATTCTTTACTTCAATTAATAAGAGACTAAAGTCCCCGTCGCTTGGTCTTTAGTTCGCACATATTTCTGTTCTATTTTCTCCCTCTCGCGCTACTGGTTTACTACCTGTCGCCGAGGGTGGTAAAATCGTTGACTCTCACCCTGGTCAGCTACGTGTTCTACGGATGGTGGAATCCCTGGTTTGTACTCCTCATGCTGGGCTCCACGGCGGTGGACTACCTTTGCGGGATTGCCATCACACGGGAGGGGGCCTCTCCGAAACAACGCAAGATCGGCGTCACCACATCGGTTGTCGTGAATCTGGCGGTGTTGGCATTCTTCAAATACGCGACCTTTTTTGCGACTAACCTGGATTCGGTCGGACTCGGTATCGAAATGCCGGACTTTCTCTATCGCATCGTTCTCCCCGTGGGGATATCTTTCTACACCTTTCAATCGATGAGCTACTCCATCGATCTTTACCGGGGCCATGCCAAACCGGCGCGCAGCTTTATCGATTTTGCCTGCTACGTGTCGATGTTCCCACAGCTCGTGGCCGGCCCGATCGTCCGTTACGGGACAGTGGCTGACCAGCTCTCGAACCGGATACACACTCTGGATGGTTTCGTGGCCGGATTTACCCGGTTTAACTATGGCTTTGCCAAAAAGGTTTTGATCGCTAATAACGTAGGAACAATCGCTGATGCCTGCTTTTCCGCCGGACCGATGTCCCTCAGTCCCGGAATGGCCTGGATCGGCGTTCTCGCCTACGCCTTTCAAATCTACTTCGATTTTTCCGCCTACTCAGACATGGCGATCGGTCTGGGGAAAATGTTCGGTTTCAATTTCCCCGAAAACTTTAATTCACCTTATCGCTCAAAAAGCATCACCGAATTCTGGCGGCGCTGGCATATATCGCTGTCCAGCTTTCTGCGGGACTATCTCTATATCCCCCTGGGAGGAAACCGAAAGGGTGTGAGCCGAACTTATCTCAACCTGTTTCTGGTCATGCTGATCGGTGGACTCTGGCACGGAGCGCAATGGACCTTTGTTATCTGGGGCGTCATCCATGGATCAATGCTGATGATCGAACGCTACCTCAGCGGCAACGCGCGGCTTAAAAACATCCCACGACCGGTAGGCGTCGCGCTTACTTTTGTTATCCTACTCATCACCTGGGTATTCTTCCGGGCGGAGAATCTATCGACGGCAGGGCAGTATTTATCGGCGATGTTCGGCCTCTCCGACTGGGGACCGTCCGCTGCAATCCTGGAAGGAGCCGTGCTCAATCCCTTCAACTATCTGGCTCTGATATGCGCGGCTCTTTTGACTTGGTTGGTTCCGCGCACCGCCGAATTTCTTGAAAGAATCAGTCCGGGAAAATGTATTTTGGGGCTCCTGCTTCTGGCCTTCTCAGTCAGGCAGCTTTTCTATCAGGGCTTCAATCCTTTTCTCTACTTCCAGTTTTAGTCGATGAAGAATCCCTACGATAAAATCGAAGCCCACCCCTCGGAAGTTTCTTTCGGAGGATGGCAGCGATTTTCGGTAATCGCCCTGTTCATCGGAGCTATCATTTCGGTCCCTGTGGAGCGCTTTATCAGTGAGTTTAAAAAGGACCGGGAATCGCGATGGATACCAATCGTTGAATTCTGGAATCACCCCAACCAAAAATCGTACAATCACCTTTTTGAGAAAAAGTCGAAAAGCGATCTCGTAACCCGGGAAGAACCGAATCTCCGGGATCACCTTCAGTCTTTCGAAGCCGGAATCAAAGAATCCGATTTCCGGACCAAAGTCAGAGAAAGCGAGCAGGCGCTCTGGTCTACCCTGACCGGAAAAGGAAACAACAAAGTCGTTCGGGGTAAAGACGGCTGGCTCTACTACCAGGCGGCGATCGATGCGATAACCGGGCGTGGACCTCTGCTCGCGGAACCCGACAGTGTTACCAAAGACCCGGACCGCCCTGTGTGGCAGGAAGCGCTCCCCGTGATCGAAAATTTCGCCACTCAGTTAAAGGACCGGGGCGTCGATTTGATGATTGTGCCCATCCCCGTCAAACCGATGATCCAGACCGAGGGCCTCGGAGCAAGCGGTATCATCAAACACCCCGATCAGGATGAATTCTATACCCGACTTCGCGAAGTGGGCATCAATGTGGTGGATTTGACCGTGGACTTTGAACACGCCAAAGCAAACGGCGATGTCTTTTTAAAACAGGATACCCACTGGCGCGCCCGAACGGCAAAAATGGCCGCTGAAAGGGTCGGTAAAGAAGTAGAGAAATACCCCTGGTATCAAAAGCAGGAAAAGAATTTTTCGCCAACTTTCGATCAAGTCGAAAGATCAGCGCTTGGAGATTTGGTCGAGATGCTGGGATTACCGACCGACCAAAAGGAGTTTTATCCGGAAACGGAGATTATCGAAAAAGTACTGGATCCCCAAACCCGTCAGTCGGTTGAGGGTGATCTCACCTCCCCGATCTCAATTATCGGAGATAGTTTTATCAATATATTTGAAGAACCGGGCCTCGGCTTCAGCGACGGGCTGGAAGGAATGATCGGCGGTGGGTTCAGCTCCCATCTGGCAGCCGACTTGAAACTCCGGCTTCACACCCTCGCAATTAACGGCGAAGGCGCCACCGGAGTTCGCCGGATGTTCGCGAGCCTTCCTGACAATGTCGTACGGTCAAAAAAACTCGTCATCTGGGCGATCGCATCCCGTGACTTTTTGCTTTCTGAATCCGCAGCCAACCGCGCCGGGGTTTACTGGCGGGATGTGGAATTTAATACCGAATCGGAGACCATCGAACCACCGGTCACGGATGACCCGGAAAGCGGCGATTTGATTCTGTCCGGTGTCTTAAAGGAGAAATCCGCCATTCAGGATCCCACCAAAACCGCCTATTCGGAAGCGATCTACTCCACGATTTTCGAAGGTATCAAAGTGGAGTCGGGAGAATACTACGACAAGGAAGCTTACGTCTTTCTCTGGGCATTTCGCGACCGGAAGTTTCTACCGTCAGCCAACCTTCAACCCGGAAAGCGCTACCGACTGAAGTTGATTCATATGAACGAACGCCCCGAACTTTCCCGAAAAACTCAGCTCGATGACCTGATTCGTTTTGATCTCGACCGACTGTTCGCTATCGAAATCGAATAGCGGGTTATACGCACAGTTCAATCTCGACAAAGCGATGCGCCTTATCTCCGCTTTGATAGTCCCGTGCGATTTGACGCAGCGTCTCAATACGGGTGGTATGGGACGGAAAATCGACCTCTGGATCTTCAACCGGGAAATCGAGAAGTAGAGATTTGCGGATTAACATCGCCCGAAGCTTCCGGGTTTGAATGTTCTTCGACTTTTCACAGGTCAAACACATCACATAAACATCGGAACAGGCCGCGCAATCCATATCGATTTTCAGAAATCCGTCGGCAAATTTTTCAGACACCTCGTTGAGGAGCGCATTAAGACAAAGCCAGTAGTCACGTGGGTCCGAAATCGGAATCAGCGAATCGTCTTCCGTGGTCCGGGCCGCCGCGCGATTCACCATCTTGGTGATTTCGGGATTGAGAAAGACCTCAGCCCCCGGTTTCTCAAGCAGCGTGCGAATCTTGAGCCGACCATCTTTGATGATATTCAGCGAGAAATTAACCCGGTCGAGAAACTCACGACGCCCCAAACTCCGTTTCGCCTGCCAGGAAACAAAGACCCCACAAACCAATCCGGCAATCACTGGCATAAGCAGTGATTTCATCATATTTAGCACTAACTGAATAAAAACATCCATAAAATTCCCTAGCCTCTATTTTAGACACAATCATCTCACCGCGCGATTTCTTTTTCCCCGCGAATCCTTCAATTCAAAGAGGGCCAAGGCTTGCCATGATATCCGATTTTCCGCTAGTGTTAGTTCACGGAAACGCTGATTTAGACGCGCCTGCCGATTTGATATGTCGATACGAAACGATTCTGAAAAACCGGAGATTAAAAACGTGCTCATTACCGGTGCCAGCAGCGGTCTGGGACTCGCGATCGCCCAGAGGCTGATGCCCTGCGAAGATCTCCGACTGATTCTGACGGCACGGGAAACCTCAATGTCCCGTTTTGTCGAGTTGGGCCTGAAGGAATCGGATCGCGTCCTGCTCAGACCTCTGCGGGTCAATACCGATGCCGAACGGCGCAATGTGGTTCGCGAAGTGGATGAACGTTGGGGCGGTGTCGATGTATTGATCAACAACGCCGGGGTGGCCTATCGGGCGGTAATGGAACACCTCCAGACGGAGGAAATTGATCGACAAATGGAGATCAATTTCTCGGCCCCGCTTCAATTGATCCGCCTCGTCCTTCCGGGGATGAGACGAAAACGGCAGGGCCGGATCATCAATGTCTCATCGGTCGGCGGTATCATGGCAATGCCGACGATGACGCCCTACTCAGCCTCGAAATGGGCGCTCGAAGGGGTCAGCGAGGCGCTCTGGTATGAAATGCGGCCCTGGAACATCCGGGTCTCGGTGGTTCAACCGGGGTTCATCCGCTCTAGCTCGTTTCTTAACACCCGGATGACCGAGGCGAGTCGCGACTCTCTCGAGAATGTGGACGATCCCTATCACTCACACTATTTCTACATGGAGCGGCTCATCCGGAAATATATGAATAACGCCCTCGCCACACCGGAAACCGTTGCCCGGAAAATCGAACAGGTCATGCGGGCCCGGAATCCGCCGCTACGGGTCCCCGCCACTCCCGACGCTTATCTCTTCGCGATGCTGCGACGGATCATCCCCCGCCCGATCTTTCACCGAATTCTCTATCAGGCCCTTCCCGGAATCCGGGATTGGGGCGAGAACAATCATCTAGACCGTTAGCATTTCACCAACGCCTTCGACAATCTTGGACAGCGAACGGTTTTTCCCGCCGCGCTCCAGAATTTGGGTGACCAACTCGGCATCATTTTTCCGCGGGTTCGGCAGCCAGTCCTCGGTGCTGTCGCCACTGGTTCCGTCGATGATTTTGGTCCGGAGATAGTCGCGTTCCTCACAGCGGGTCAGTTCCACCAACTGATCCCCCACTTTGATTGCCGCCGCAAAATCCGGCGAGTCGACTTCCTCGGTTGATACCGTAATTTCATTTGGAAACCCGGGCTTGGATGACCGGAATACATAATGCCCCGAAGAGGACATCCCCCGCTCCAGAACGCCGTTGAGCCGCTGGGCCAACCACGCACTGAGGTAGATCGCGCTCATTCTCCGCCCTTTCGGATAGCGGATTTTCATCCCCTCGATCTGGGACACCTGATTTCGCAGCGCCGGAATATCGAAAACATTCGCGATCGCCTGACGATGGGTGTTCAGGCGGGTATAGGCGAGGTCGTGATAGAGAAATTGAGCCCGACCTGATTTGCAGGCATCGGAAAGGCGCACAAACTGGTTCCGGGGATTGGCCCACGCTTCGCTGTCGAAAATGAATCGATCGATCCGGGAATAAAGCTCATCGCCAAACGCATCGGAAAACTCACCCCGCCACCAGAAGACAAGAGGCAAATCGGAATCGAGATGACTGAAAACGATGTTATTAACCAGCCCCGGCGAAGTTCCGGTCAGAAAAAAGCTGATTTGCTCGGAGCAAACGCTCTTATTTCCATGTTTATCCGACTGGCAGTGCGCCTGCACCCATGCTTTTGCGGAGGAAACTTTCTCAGCGGGATCCACACAAATTAGAATCGTCCGGCAAGCCGCTTCTCTCGTGATTTCCGCGATAGTTTCGGCATTTTCTGTCAGTTGCTCGGGCCGCTCGCTGTAAAGCGCCAGATTCATGAGCGACGCCCGGGTCACTCCCGAATCCTCACCACCATCGCTTCCGCCCGAGATGACTTCGGTGAGGCGTTGGTCGATTTCCTTTATCGAAACCGGGAAACCCAGTAGTTCGGTTCCGTCAAGCGATGTGGAAGCTGTCATATCCGGAACATAGCCCGAAATTTTCGAGTGGAAAACAGTTTCAACGAGTCGAAGATGGCAGCTAAAATGGAAGCTCAAACCAGGATTCATCGGCTCTCGAATCAAATTAGTCTCGCAACCGTGGAAATGCCCCACATGGAGAGCGTGGGAGTCGGGATCTGGACGGAAGCGGGAAGCCGTCACGAGCTGAGAAATGAGCACGGTATGGCTCACCTCGTTGAGCACCTGCTTTTTAAAGGCACCCCGGACCGCTCGGCGATGGATATCTCCCGGCAGGTTGAGCGCCTCGGAGCCAGCATCGATGCATTCACAGTGGAGGATCACACCTGTTATCATTCCCGCTGCCCCGGGGAAAACGCGATGGATCTGCTCGATGTGATGAGCGATCTCTACCAACATCCCGTTTTCGATGCGAAAGAGCTCGAGTCCGAGAAAAAAGTGATCCGGGAGGAGATCGCGATGGTCCACGACAACCCGTCTCAGATGCTGGAGGACCTGATCAGCGAAGCCGTCTGGGGAGAAGAGCACCCTCTGGGACGCACCATAACCGGGACCGAGGAGAGCCTCGGCGCTTTTTCCCGGGACGCCGTATTCGACTTTTTCCAGCGGGCCTACAGCGGCCGGCAAACGGTGATCTCTGTGGCCGGTAAAATCGATCACCAGCAGATCGCCGATGCGATCGAAGCGAGATTCGGCCAACTCAACGCAGGCGATCCCTTGACCTGCGAAGCCGCACCCGGAATCAGTTCCGGCACCGGTTTTGAGGAAATGGACGATCGCGAGCAGTCCCATCTCGCAGTGGCTTTTCGCGCCGCCGATCGCTACGACCCCGACCGGTTTTCACAGAAAATCCTCAATGTGCTGCTCGGTGAAAATATGAGTTCGAGGCTTTTCCAGCAACTTCGCGAGGAGCTTGGCCTCTGCTACGAAGTCCAGAGCGAAACGATCGCTTTTTCCGATGCCGGGATGCTTCAGGTCTATCTCGCTCTCGATCCTGACAGCCTCGAAAAAGCGCTCCGCTCCATGTCGAATATTTTCGATGAATTCTGCGCCCGGCCGCCTTCGCTCACCGAGGTCAGCGAAGCG
The DNA here is from genome assembly GCA_029213005.1 of Verrucomicrobiales bacterium. GTDB lineage: Bacteria > Verrucomicrobiota > Verrucomicrobiia > Verrucomicrobiales > DEV007 > Arctic95D-9. Next base: position 62,548 of record JARGPI010000009.1, on the reverse strand, counting down.
GTCAGCTACTGCATCGGACAAAGCCGGATTCATCTCGAGTCCGTCTCCTCGCAGATGATGTGGGCCGGGGAATGTCTACTTTCTTTCGATAAATGGATCGATCCCAATACGGTCTTTAAAGAACTCCGCGCCGTCACTCCGGAATCGATTCAGAAATCTGCGCAAAGCATTTTCCAGAATGAAGGACTCTCGGTAGCACTGACCGGACCGTCCGAAGCGATAGATTTGACCGAAGCCTGGGCGGCCGATCGGAAAATTCGGAAGTAGTCGGCGCAGGAACGCCGCGATGAATCAAAAAGTCTGCGCGGAGCTCTCTTGTAGCGGAATTTGCTAAAAATTCCGACCCAACGGGATTCGACTCGTGAAGTAGCAGAACATTGAAGCGAAAAGGAATGGGTGCGCTTGGGGGTGACCCAGAGACTAATACTTCGATGTCGGAATTTTTCGCAAATTCCGCTACGTGGGACTTTATGTTTCGACGGCTGTACAGGGTACAGTCTAAAAGTGTACAGGGTACAATCCGCCTCCAGAGCCCCAGTTATTACTCTTGCTCTAAATACGGGATCAAGAACAAGATTACGAGCAGGAACAAGAGTTTGGACCTGTTTGGTGGGGAGAATGCTTTTGACGGGGAACAAATCCCTATACCCGAACCCACTTCATTGGATTCAGCGATAGGGAAATCGATCTCTATACTTACTATAATTCAGTCATCTCTGTCCGGAAACGCCCTCCCGTCGCGCTTTCTTTGCCATCTTTAACGCTTTCTCTTCACCATATCGGGCGATGGAGAATTTGGCGGTCTTGCGCCGGTTCGATTCGTCAACCCAGGCAGCCTGCCAGTAGTCATAATTCTTTCCTTTTACCGACTTCGATACTACATGGGTCACCCCGGTAATACCGGACTTTTTGATTCGTCGCTTTTTCCTGGAGGCCGCATCCTGCTTGTCTTTCGGGAGTTTCGCGAGAATTTCGTCGCGGTACGCTTTTGCCGCTCTCAACGCCTTTGCTTTACCTCCATTCGATTTGTCAGGGAAATACTTCTGGTATCGTTGCCCCTTGTGGGTAATGCGGACGTAGTAGCCGTGATTCTTTTTATCGACCTGGTCGATTCTGGTAATGCCATAGTTGGGCCGTGGTGTGCTCATTTTCGTGCATGGTTAGTGAAATAACACAAAAGTTCTGACAGAAATCTAAAACCACGACAAGACTAAAAATTACTTATTTCCGCCTTTTATTTGACGAATGCATTCGTACGCAACTATTCCGGCCGATGTAGCTAGATTCAAACTACGCCCTTTGATTTGGGGTATGGTAAGGCATGCAGCCTCGTTTTGCTGTAGTAGGGACTCGGGTAGACCTCTGGATTCGGGACCAAATACGAGGCTGTCCCCTTCGGAAAATTTTTGATCCCAATAGATGGTTTCAGTCTTGGTGGTTAGATAGTAGATATTGGAATCTGCCGGCATCGACTCCCGCCATGTCGCAAAATTTTTCCAAATCTGAACATCCAACTCGGCCCAGTAATCCAGACCGGCGCGGCGTAGCGATTTCTCATCGAGGGAGAATCCGAGGGGCTCGATGAGGTGGAGAGTGAGCCCTGCCGCGTGACAGAGGCGACCGATATTTCCGGTATTGGGAGGGATTTCAGGTTCGTAGAGCACGATATTCAGCATGGTTGCTTTATCGCATATGTTTTCGTTCGGGAAAACCTCACACACGCAAATCTCAGATAGTAAATATCGATCTCGATGTGAAAAGATGATTCAATCAGCGATCAAAATGAAAGGTTTAGCGCGCATTTTCACATTTCTGCTGTTGATCACATCCGTCGTTCGGGGTGCGGATCAGCCAAATTTCATCGTATTTCTGGCAGATGACCTGGGCTGGGGAGACCTCGCCTGTTACGGTCACCCCGAGATCAAAACGCCTCATCTCGATCAGTTCGCCAGCGAAGGGGTTCGCTTCACCCAGGCCTACTCAGCCTGTGGGGTTTGCTCGCCGAGCCGCTCGTCAATTTTGACCGGCCGGACCCCTTATCGAAACGGGGTCTGGCGCTGGTTACCGGCCGGAAACGAAGCTCACTTGCGGGATAGCGAGATCACGATCCCGGAGGTCCTGAAACCTCTCGGATACCAGACCATGCACAGTGGAAAGTGGCATTTGAACGGGTATTTCAACCGACCGGAGCAGCCGCAGCCGGATGATCACGGCTACGACTGGTGGTTCGCGACTCAAAACAACGCTGCCCCAACCCACAAAGACCCCGTGAACTTTGTCCGGAACCGGAAGGAAGTCGGCCCGCTCAAGGGATTTTCCGCTCCTATCTGCGCAGACGAAGCGTCCCGCTGGCTGACCGAAGAACACGACCCGAAAAAGCCTTTTTTCATGACGGTGTGGACGCACGAACCTCACCTGCCGATCGAGAGCGATCCGGAATTTATGAAGCTCTACGACCACATCGAAAACCCCGGAATCCGCCAGCACCATGGGAATGTGACGCAGTTGGATCACGCCTTCGGCATGCTGATGAAGACCGTCGACGAGCTGAAGCTCCGGGATAATACCTTCGTTATCTTCACCAGCGACAACGGTCCGGAAGGCTCCGGCAAAGGAAATCTGAAACAGCCCGATTCCCAGCAGAACCGGACCTGGGGCTCAACCGGCGGGCTCCGGGGGCGCAAGCGGGACAGCCACGAAGGTGGGATCCGCGTTCCGGGAATCGTGCGCTGGCCGGGCAAAATCAAGCCGGGAACGGTGAGCGATATCCCGATGATCGGGTCGGATATTTTCTCAACCGTGCTCGATATCGTCGATCAGCCCCTGCCCGATGATCGAACCATCGATGGCGCGAGTATGATCCCCGCCTTCGAAGGAAAAGAAATCGTCCGGGAAGTGCCGCTCTTCTGGCGGACCCACATCGCTCCGGCAGCGAGCCATGCCGCGATGAGAATCGGGGACTGGAAAATCGTCGCCAATCAAAAACTGGATAAATTTCAGCTCTACGACATTCAGCACGATCCCAAAGAGGAAACAAATCTCGCATCCGAAAATCCCGAAAAACTGGCGGAAATGAAGGCGAAATTTCTCGAGGTCTGGAACGATGTGGAAAAAGAGGGCCCCAGCGAGTGGTGGGCGAATCTTCCGGATGGCGGCAAGAAGAAAAAAGGCGACAAGCTGACAGATGGCACAGATGAGACCGGCACGTTCGACATCGTGAAAGGAGCGACGGTGAAAAAATCCGAACTCGGCTTTTTACTTGATGCCAGCAAAGGCGAGGGATTTGCGGTTCAGAAACTGGAATCGCCGGTTCAGGAAAGCGCCACTTTCAAGGTGAAATACCGCTCTCTTTCCACCGGCAAAACCAGAAACGCCTGCTTCTGTTTCGGTTCAACACCAACTAACGACCAGCTCCACAAAGCCGGCACCTTGATCGGAATGAATCGACACGGTGCCTTCGACGGGACCTGGGCAAACGTCGGCATCGGCGGTAGTCGTGCCGCTAAGTTCTCAAAAGATGATCTTTTCGAAGCGGAGATCACAATCGACCTCGATCACGGCAAAGTGATCCTGAAGGTTGGAGAGACCAGAGTGGAGCATCAGTTGCCATCCAAGCTCGAAAGCGTCGAATACGTCGGCATTTACGCCAAATCGACAAAATCCGAGTTTTCGGAGATTGAGCGGGTCAAGTAGTTCAATAGGCGGACCAGAGTGTCCGCATCACAATGAATCGTGATTTTGAACAGATAATTGGGTCGGGGACGCTTATTTATCGACCCGAGACGTCATTCTTTAACCGAGAATTCTAACTTTTGGTTTATCATTCCGAAATTTCTGATTAATTTTAGAGATTCTGGTTAAGTTACCGGACTGAGACCACCACCCTGTTTATGCGAGACTATTTTATTCGGCGTTTTTTGCTGATTATTCCGACTTTGATCGGGGCAACACTGCTGGTCTTTGCGTTAACCCGAATTTTGCCGGGCGGTCCGATCGAGCGTGCCCTCGCCGAGGCCCGCATGGCCAATCCCAATTCAGGCGGGAGCCGGGGAAGCGCCAGTGAGAGTTCCGCGCTTTCCGATGATCAGATTCAAAAACTGAAGGAATACTACGGCTTCGATAAACCCTGGCTTCAGGCCTATTTCATCTGGCTGGGACGGGTTTGCAAAGGTGACCTCGGCGAGTCTTTCAAATACAACGAACCGGTTTGGGACATCATCAAATCCCGACTTCCCATTTCAACTTTTTACGGGGTGGCCACGGCAATCATCACCTATTTTATCTGCCTACCGCTCGGGGTCTTCAAAGCGCTGCGACACCGGAGCTTTTTTGACACCGCCTCTTCAGTGCTCGTCTTTTTCGGTTATGCGATCCCGGGATTTGCGCTGGGATTGCTACTCCTCGTTCTTCTGGCTTATCCGCCGCGCGAATGGTTTCCCACCGGGGGGTTTGTAAGCGACAACTACGAGGACCTTGGATTTTTCGCCCGGATTGGCGATGTCGTTTCCCACTCTTTCCTGCCTCTCACCTGTTATGTCGTCGGGAGTTTCGCAATGCTCACGATGCTGATGAAAAATAACCTGATGGACAATCTCGCTGCCGATTACATCCGGACGGCGATCGCCAAGGGACGCAGCTTCCGGGGCGCGGTTTGGAATCACGCGATCCGAAATGCGTTTGTTCCCATCGCAACCAGTCTCGGCGGCATTCTGAGTGTCTTTGTGACAGGGTCTTTCCTGATCGAGTATATTTTCGATATCGATGGCATCGGGATGCTCGGTTACAAGTCACTGATCGACCGCGATTTCCCGATTGTGATGGGCATCCTGCTCCTTTCCTCTTTCCTAATGATGGCCGGCAATATTTTGTCGGATGTGTTCGTCGCCCTGGTCGATCCACGGGTCAAATTCAAATAACGGTTACTGCTGTGTTAGGCTTCGAATTCAATCCCATCACCAAAAAGCGTATCCAGCGATTCAAGGAGATTCGCCGGGGCTACTATTCGCTGATCGGCCTGGTCATTTTGATCGGTCTGTCGATTTTTGCGGAACTGTTTGTGAGCAACCGGGCTCTCATGGTGAAATACGATGGCAAGATCACGTTCCCGACTTATGGGCGCTTCCGTCCGGGAACGGCTTACGGGATGGACTACCCTTACGAGGCGAATTACCGGGAGTTAAAAGCGAAGTTTGCGGCGGAAAAGGACTCGAAAAACTGGGTCATGATGCCGCTCGTTCCCTACGGCCCTGAAGAGGAGAGCTATCTTGACGACAGTTACCCGCCCTATCCGCCATCGGTGAGCAGTAAGCATTTCCTCGGCACCGATAAAATCGCCCGCGATGTCCTCGCCCGACTCGTTTACGGATTCCGCATTGCGATCTTTTTCGCGCTGATGTTGATGGTGGTGACTTATCTCCTCGCCATCGTGATCGGCTGCCTGATGGGGTATTTCGGCGGCTATGTTGATTTAATCGGCCAGCGGGTGGTCGAGATCTGGTCGGTGATTCCCTTTCTCTATGTCGTGATCATCATCGCGGCTATCATCCAGCCAGGATTCTGGACGCTACTGCTGATTATGGCGGCCTTTTCCTGGATGGGCATGACCTACTACATGCGAACCGGGACCTACAAGGAAAAAGCCCGTGACTACACGGCAGCGGCCCGGGTTCTCGGAGCGGGCACCCCGCGTATCATTTTCCGGCATATTCTGCCGAACACCCTGTCGACACTCGTGACCTTTATTCCCTTCACCGTCGCCGCCGGAATCACCGGTCTGACGGCACTCGATTTCCTCGGATTTGGTCTCCCATCGGGGACCCCAAGTTGGGGAGATCTTTTGAAATCGGGGAACGAAAACATTCGCGAAGCTCCGTGGATCATTTTTTCCACCGTATTTGCCATGGTGTTCGTCTTGACTCTCGTAACCTTTGTCGGCGAAGCAATCCGGGAGGCGTTTGATCCTAAAAAATTCACGACCTACCGCTAAACCCATTTATCTATATGAAAAAGTATCTATCAATATTCCCACTCATACTGGCGCTCGTCCTGTTTCAGGGATGTGGCGGTGATAAAACGACCGACGGTGACAGCGATACCGGGGAAACCGACAACAGCAAATTCCCGGCGCAGGATGTCACTGCTGAAATGGAGGCCTACTACAAAGAAAAGTCTGACTTCTTCAAATTCAAAACGATCGAAGACCTCCCTGCAGACCTCGAATGGACGGACAACTCTCAGCTCCCCGAGGTTGGCTCTCCCAAGGCGAAAAAAGGCGGTACTACCAATTCCCGTCTTCAGGATTACCCGGACACACTCCGGATCGTCGGACCCAATTCCAATGGATCGTTCCGGAATTACCTGTTGGATGATGTGACCGTTAACCTGGCACACCGCCATCCGGAAACGCTCGAATTCTTCCCCGGTCTGGCTCAGGAATGGGCCATCGATAAAGAGAACAAAACGGTCTATGTCAAAATCGATCCCAAAGCGACGTGGAGCGACGGCAAACCGGTTACGACGGATGACTTTTTCTTTATGTTCTTCTTTTTCCAGTCGAAGTATATTCAGGCGCCCTGGTATAATAACTGGTATGGCACCCAGTATACCGGCATCACCAAATTCGATGATCACACTCTCGCGATCAGTGTCCCCGAGGCGAAACCGGACATGGACTCGCGGGTCCTTGAACTCGGACCGAAGCCAGCGCACTTCTACAAAGAGCTCGGCGATGATTTCCCGCAGCGATACCAGTGGCGCTTTCAGCCAACTACCGCTGCTTATGTGGTGAAAGACAGCGATGTCAAAAAAGGCCGCACCATTGCTTTAAGCCGATTAGAAAACTGGTGGGCGAAAGATAAAAAACACTGGCGTTATCGTTTCAACCCAGATCGCATCGAATTCAAAGTGATTCGCGACACCGCAAAAGCCTTCGAGGAATTCAAAGCCGGGAATCTCGACGGCTTCGGACTCGATCCTGACTATTGGTATAACAAACTACCCAACGACCACCCGATCGTAAAAGACGGCTACGTCAAAAAGGTCACTTTCTACAACGATCGCCCGCGCCCGACCTATGCTCTGTGGATCAATCAATCGAAACATCTGCTTTCCAATAAGGATATCCGGATTGGTATTAACTACGCGACCAACTGGGAACGCGTCATCGAAAAATACTTCCGGAATGACTACACCAGAATGAAGACCAGCAGCGATGGTTTTGCTTCGTTCTCTCACCCGACCTTGACGGCCCGTCCCTTTGATATCAAAAAAGCCGGAGAGCATTTTGCGAAAGCCGGATTTGATAAGCGCGATCGTGACGGAATCCTCGTTAACGAAGCGGGAGAAAGACTCTCTTTCACTCTCTCGACCGGTTACGAATCGCTTAAAGACATGCTCCCTATTCTAAAACAGGAAGCGAAGAAGGCCGGCCTGGAACTGAAAATGGAAGTGCTCGATGGCACCAGCGGATTCAAAAAGACCCTTGAAAAAAATCACGAGATTGCGTTCAGCGCCTTTGGAACCTTCGTCGAAATGTATCCCCGCTATTGGGAAAGCTGGCACGGTGACAATGCTTACGATGTCGATGAAAACGGGAAGAAAACGGTCAAAACTCAGACCAACAATTTCACTCAAACTTCACTGCCGGAGCTGGATGAACTGATCATCAAATACCGGAAATCGGAAGACGCTGACGAGATGCGCCAACTGGCCTACAAGATGGAGGAAATCATTCATGATGAGGCCGCTTATGTACCCGGATTTGTTCAACCGTTCTATCGAGTCGGACTCTGGCGGTGGATGCAGTACCCGGATGATTTCAACGTGAAAATCAGTAGTGGCCCCGGAGAGTGGTTCGTCGGCTGGATCGACGAAGACATGAAAAAGGAAACGCTGGAAGCCCGCAAGGCAGGGAAAACGTTCCCGACCTCGATCGAAGTTTACGATCAGTATAAAATTGATTAATCATCTATGCCTGCCCTTCTCGAAGTCAAAGACCTGGTTTCCGCATTTGATACCGATGCAGGGCAACTCGTCGCGGTCGATGGTGTCAGCTTTTCTATAGAGAAAGGGAAGACCCTCGGAATCGTCGGTGAGTCGGGAAGCGGCAAAAGCGTCTCGGCTCTGTCGGTGATCAATTTGCTTCCCCAGCCGATGGGGAAAATTCTCAACGGCAGCATCCGGTTCAAAGAGCACGAGTTGGTCGGTGCCAGCCAGGAAACGCTCTACGATGTGCGGGGCGACGAAATCGGAATGATTTTCCAGGAGCCGATGACGGCATTGAACCCGGTTCAGAAAATCGGTCGCCAGGTCAACGAAGTGTTTCTCCTTCACGGGAAAGCCAAAACTCCGGAAGAAGCCCGGGTGCTTTCGATCGATATTTTGCGGAAAGTCGGTATTCCCGCTCCCGAAATCAGAATCGACGAATACCCTCACCAGCTTTCCGGCGGGATGCGTCAGCGGATTATGATTGCGATGGCGCTGGGCTGCAAACCGGATCTGCTCATCGCCGACGAACCGACCACCGCTCTCGATGTGACGGTGCAGGCTCAGATTCTGAAACTGATGAAAGATCTGCAGGATGAGATGGGCATGGCCGTCATCCTGATCACCCACGACCTCGGCGTCATCGCCGAAACCTGTGACGACGTCGTTGTAATGTATGCGGGACGTGTCGTGGAACGGGCCCCGGTGAAAGAACTCTTTGCCAAACCCCGGCACGCCTACACCCGCGGTTTGCTGAGATCGATGCCGCGACTTGATCGCGAGCGGAAAACGGAGCTTCCCACCATTCAGGGAAACGTACCGGCGCTTCACGAAATGCCGGACGGATGCCGCTTTTCCACACGGGCCGAAGTGAGACACGACGAAGCGGCAATCAACAATCGACCTCCTTTTGAAGAGGTTTCACCCGGACATTGGGTCGAGAAGTGTCCGTTCTGTTTTGACCAGGGATGAGCGAAATTTTAAGAGTCGAAAATTTGAAAATGCACTTCCCGGTTAAAGGGGGCGTGTTTTTGAAAACCGTGGGGGCCTGTCGCGCTGTCGATGGAGTGAGCCTGAGCATCGAACAGGGCGAAACTCTCGGTCTCGTCGGGGAAAGTGGCTGCGGAAAATCCACCCTCGGGAAATGTATGGTTCGTCTCCTCGACCCAACCGCCGGCAAAGTCATTTTCAACGGGACCGACATCACCGAGCTGAATCGGAAAGAGATGCTCCCACTGCGTCGCGACATGCAGATGATCTTTCAGGATCCCGCCGAATCGCTCAATTCCCGCCACACCGTTGGAGGGATTCTCGAAGAACCTTTCATCATCCATAAAATTGGCGACAAAATCGAGCGGCTTCGCAAGATCGATCGCGTCCTCGAGCGGGTTGGCCTCAGCGCAAGCGCCAAAGACCGCTTTCCCTTTGAATTTTCCGGCGGGCAGAGACAACGCATCGGGATCGCCCGCGCGATTTCGCTGCGCCCTAAACTGCTCATTTGCGATGAACCGGTCTCAGCGCTCGATGTTTCGGTGCAAAGTCAGGTCCTCAATTTGATGATGGAGCTGCAGCGGGACATGAATCTGAGCTACCTTTTCATCGCTCACGATCTCTCGGTGGTGCGCCATGTTTCCGACCGGGTCGCGATTATGTACCTCGGTAAAATCATGGAACTGGCCGATGCCGACGCCATTTATGAAAATCCGCGTCACGCCTATACCAAAGCCCTGATTTCAGCGATCCCGATCCCCGACCCGTCGATCGATCGCGAGCCAGCCTATCTCGAAGGCGACGTTCCCTCCCCGATCAATCCGCCGGAAGGCTGCGCATTCGGCCACCGAATGGATCATCCCAAGTGGGAGGAGAGTGTTAAGATGGATCTTTCCCTGAAAGAAATCTCGCCCGGCCATTGGGTTCAGCCCTGCCCTTGCTGCACCGATCTGGGGTAAACGTTACACAATGCCCGGGAGCACGATGCAAAAGTCCCTGGACCACTTTTCTAAAATTGTACCCGGTACACTTTGGGATTGTACAGGGTACATCGACAAAAAAAATCGAAGGCTGGAATGTAATTGGCTTAACAACGCCTTTCGACTAAATACGAAGGTGGATCTCAACCATGGCAAAACAAGGCTTCAACCTGAAAAGTGTGGAATGCGACTATCCTTCTGACTATGAGCGGGTCACCCCATTATGAGTTGGTGATTTATCACCCGAAACTTCCCGAAACTATCCAAATATCACGATCTTAAAGCAATGGCAGCTCGTACCGTTAAATCCGTATGTGCATTTGTGCTATGGACTAAATTTGCTCGACATTGTAATCACAATGTATTGTCATCCTTTTAAAGGGGTTTCAATCGCTCTCAGTCATGACATTCTACCCTCAAATCAGCTCTGTGAACTTGCCCCGAGTCATCATAAGTTCGGGAAACCGGCTTGTCGAGCGGGCCTTTTCCTTGGTGGAAATGCTGGTCGTTTTGACCGTTGTGGGCCTCCTGGCCGCTTTCGCGGCACCCACTCTGCTGACTTTGCAGTCCACCAGCTTATCGGCAGCCGGCACTGAGTTTGGCGGTTTCCTCAATTTTTGCCGGAGCAAGGCCATCGCCGAACGCACCTCAATCCGGGTAGCGATTGTGACCGGCGGCGCCATGGACCCCGACGATGCCTACCGGAAATATGCCGGCTGGGAGTGGGATAAGCTGAGTGAGAAATACGTGCAGTTTTCAAACTGGAAGTTTCTCCCACTCAATTCAATTTTTGAGAATCAAGCGCCTGACTACATTAGAACGGCCAGTTATGCCACCGAGGAAAAATCCTCAGTTGAAGGTGATCTGGTTTTGAAAAAATCCGGTGTTTTCGAGAACAGAGCAAAAGAGGAAACCAGTCGGGGCGAGACTCTGGAGCTCCAGTTTCTGACATTTGCCCCTTCCGGCAGAGCCTATATTAAAGATGGCGAAAAACGAAATTTGATTATTGTGATTCGTGCGTCCAGCCCGTCGGATCCGGAGTTGGTCAGGAACTGGTATCAGTACACCATCGACACGCTAACCGGAAGAACCCGCATCTACCGACCATGAAATATTTACCTCCGTCCCCTGATAATTCTGCATTCTCTCTGGTTGAAGTCAGTATCGCCATGGCCATCGCTGCCGTTGCACTGCTTTCAATCATCGGGATGATTCCGACTGCGACGAAAGGAGCCGCAAACAGTGCCGACCAGACCGCCATCGGAACGATGTTTGAGGATATTGAAGACCGCATCAAAACCAAGGTTCTGAGAGCGGGCCCAATCGAAGGGAGCCCTTTCTACTATGACTTGCGCGGCAGCCACATCGACCCGGTGGATGACGGTGAGGAAACCACTGTACTGAATGAACGTTTTTTCCGGGTTGAAGTCGAGTTAATTGAGCCAGCCAGCACTTCAGCAGACGGCCCGAATTTTGAATCGGCTCTCGCGGTGCAGGTGAAAATATTCTGGCCAATCGATGAAGATGGCGAAGCGGTTGACCCCGATAAGCCCGGCAGTGAAATCACTTTCCTCGCCGGCGCACAGACGGGGCCGGAGTGGACCGAAGTTGATGGGAATTATGAACCGAAAATTGAGTATTAAGATGCCCCCGGCGGAGTTTGAGGGGCGTCGCTATAGCTCCGGGTTTTCATTATTCGAATTGCTCGTCTCTATGACCGTACTTTCGGTCCTGCTGGGATTTCTCCTCGCGGCATTGACCGCAGTTTCATCACTTTACGTCCACAACGATGACACCACCAGGGCCGAGGAAAAAGGGCGAGCCGTTATCGAATTAGTGTCTCGGGAGGTTACCCCGGCAGTCATCGACACCAGAATGCAATTTGTCATGCTCCCGGGGGAAGAACTCACCGATGTAGGAGCGATAAATGTGGTCGCCAATTCCCCGGCGATGATCTGGATGGCTCCGCTGGGTCCCGGCGGTGAATTGCGGTGTATCGGGTACTTTCTTACGGCTGATACCGATAAAAATCATTACCGGCTCAAGCGAATCTATATCAAACATGACAATCCCGACAACTACTTCCCTAATCTGGTCAACCTGGATGAAGGAACAAACGTTACGAAAGCCAGACAAAAAGATCTCGAAAGCAGAACGAGCCCGGTTGACGCCGATTGGTTTCTCGAAAACTGGGATGCCACGGCTTTTGACGATATTTCAGCCAATAACGATCAGGTTATCATTTCAACGGTGTCGGATGGAGTCGTGGCATTCTGGGTCCAGGCACTGGACACCCAGGGAAATCCGGTTCCTTTATTATCACAATCAGACGTTCACCCCGCCAGCAGTCTGATCTACAATTCCGCCGCGTACTTCTATATGGCGGACGAAACCTCTTTTGATGACGGATCAACCTTTGTCTATTTGAAGCAAAACCGGTTATCGATGAAAGCCAACCGGCTGCCCGCGGCGATTGAATTGGCGATCGTAATGATCAGCGAAGACAACCTCAATAACGGAGCCGCCATCCCGCCTCAGGAAGACGTTTTAAATGACGCGGCGGCTCTCGATCTGGATGCCTCAATCCAGCAATATACAGAAACATTGGAAAGCTCGGGCTACACCGCTCCGCGGATTTTCCGAACCACAGTAAAACTTATCAACGGAGGATAACTTATGGAATTTTTAAAGGCCCACCACAAACAGCGCGGCGTTGCGTTGGTGACCGTTCTGGTCATCATTTCCCTTTTGACGATTCTGGTGATGGCTTATATGTCCACCTCCCGGATCGATGAGCAGTCATCAACAGCCTTTGCCGACACCCAACGCGCCAAACTGGTTGCCAAGGGCGCAGTGGCTCACGCGATCGAAATATTACGGAACAATATCCCTCAACCCGCTGGTTTAGACAGAACGATAGATCCTGACAGTGCCAACCCCGCAGTCGCGACCAACTGGATCGTCAATCCGGGGCGGCTCACTTTGATAGACGAAAGTCACGAAGAGGAACTGATCGACCTCCACACTGGCGAAGTTGATATCAACCCGGACCTTACGGCTGATCCGGATGTCCATTCCGTAGATCTCAACGCACCCATTCCCGGAAAGCTCGACTCCGATAACAAAGCGATCCCGGCAATCACCTATGCCCTCAACGACGACGGCACTCCGGATCGGAGCAAGGACCGCCCCAGAATGCGGGTGAAGTGGGTTAATATTCTGAAAGACCCCTCCAAGGAAGCCGCCGAGGATAATCCGATTGTGGCCCGCCACGCATTCTGGATGGATGACGAAAGCGGCAAGATCAATTTCAACACAGCCATGGGAAAGTCGGATCCCGATGTCGATCAGTTTTTCAAAGAAGAATTGGAGCTACAGATGATGCCGGCGCTGTTTCGGGGGGGAGATAAATCCAGTTTCTCAACAAACAACTCCACGATTCGAAAATTTGGCCTCGGCAATTCCCGCTCGGTAAACCTCGACGTCCTGCTGGAAAACCCGGACGACCTCGACAAAGATCAACTGTTGAATCATTCGATGTTACGCGGGTTCAGCCGTTACCCGGAAGCGGTTATGGATTTCATTAAGCTGACGGATCCGGAGGAGCGTTCCGAATGGTGGTATGGAAACCGCTACAATCTGACATCCTACAATCGATCCCCGGAATTTAATGTATTTGGATTCCCCAGGTTTATGACCACCTACACTCCGCTTTCTCTTGAGGGGGGGCCAACCTATCAAAATCCTTTTGTATATCCCGCCCCTGCTGCAGGCGGCAGGCTGAACGGAATCTTACACGCCAACAATTTTTACGGTGTTTTAAATAGAAAAACTGTAGTCGGAGCCAGACCCGGCAGGAACAATCGAGGTGACGGACTTAACAATGAAACACTGGTGAATGGCGTGTCGCCGAGAGGCGTGCTATCTCTCGCTCAAATCACTAAGTTATTGGACTATATGGGCCGGGAATTCCCCGGTCATCAGGGATCATTTGTCGACAAATACGGTGAAATCGAGTGTGCCCAGATAGCTCTCAATATTTTAGCCATGTCGCAGTTAGCGACCGAGTCAGCAAGAGGAACGGGCAATCAATTCAAGATGCAACTGGGCTTTATCTATGAGCAACTGGGATTCACTCCGCCAAATTCCAGTGGGCCAGCATTAAAACCGGAGAGACATTATTTCTGGTATAGACCGGGTGAAGGATTCCTCACGGATTTACCCGATAAATTGGAAGACGAGCCTAACGAGGTAGGTGACATCCCGATGCTACCCGTTTTTCCGGGGCCTTACATCACCGAGGTGAGATTACAAATCAAACCTGAAGCGATCAAAAAGAAACCTAATTTGCGGTATCTTAAATACCGATTCGCCGTTGAATACTATCTCCCGGGAATTACCGGCAACACGAATATTGCCACCCTGCCTTTTAAGATGGATTATGTCCATGTTTTTAAGGGAACGCCTGATTCACCACAGGAAACCTTCTTGAAACTTGGCACTGAAGAAGTCGATCGAAATTGGGACAGTGGGTATCACAATACCGCCAGTAAGCGAACAAGACTTGCAGCCATGCGTCTGCAAGGCAATGCGGATATCACGCCTCAAAGTAGGCGACGAAAGGTTGAGGGTGGCTGGCATTATATCACCAAAGAAGGCAAGACCGCCGAGTTTGGTATCTTTTCCCCTCTACCATTGGTCGTCGCTTTCAGAGGGGGGCTCAGCCCTGACCCTGAAAAAGGACAACCTAATGGTTACAAATTATCGGCAGTGAACTCAAAAGCGGTTCAAATGATTCCCCTGGGAGTCACTGAAGATGATGTCCTGGAGGCATCAATCGATATCGATTTGGAGAACACGAGTGGTTACTCGGCGTCATGGCAGATCGAAGATCCGCGGCTCAGCGCCAATAAGGATCAATGGCAACTGGAACAGCAGAATGATCTGTCTGCGGGCACATTAGGCGGGAAAAATGTCGAGGAACCGGAAGAAGGCTCCAGCGAAAAAAGCAAATTCAGATTTCCGCAAATCAGCTACACGAATCACAAAATAAAGTTAGATGATTTCGAATTTACCCACCCGGTGGTGAGAGGAGAAGAAATGGAATCTACCAGTAAAGTGTCATCAAAAGGATTTTGGTCATTTATCCATACCGGTGTGCAGGGCAATCCCACAGAAGGTATGGCCCCCGAACCCTGGCGGACTTTGGCGTTGGAGGAGGACGCCTCCCAGAATTTACCCGGCCCGCCCGACTGGATTCTAATGGATCTAATTGGGGCCACCCAGCCTATCCAAAACGATCAGAGAAAAATCAATGCCACTCTACCCGATGAATTTTCGACCATCTCCTACATGCACAGCACCACGGGAGCGATTAATTTGAATACGAGGACGTTTCCTGAGAACGATTATTTCAATGCGCCGGCGCGAAGCAAACCTCTGGAAGCGGTCTTCAAACATCTGATGGATTATGATGGTGACGGGAGCGAGGAAGAAGAAATGAGCACCCTGCTTGAAAAGATCAAAGCGTATCAAGATGATCACCGCTTCAAGTACGTGGGAGACCTTGCCTATGTGGACGGTTCCAGCGGCGATGCTTCCGCAACCCAGTGGGAAAAAGAAAAATTGCTCCGCAATATGATCAACTGTCTAACCACAAAATCCAATACCTTTGGTGTCTGGGGAGTGGGGCAAGTGGTCAATAAGACCAGAGAAAACGAGAACTGGGGGGAATTTGAAGACGGAGACTCGGTTCGCAGTGAGAAACGCTTTTTCGCCATAATTGAGCGTTATATCTGGCCCGGAGTCGATGGAGTCCCCGGCAATGCTCATGTGAATTCGTCGGGTGAACTGGACCGACTCCCCCAGCAAACGAAAGACATTCCATTAACGGATAGTAGTATTAAGTCTCTCTTGTTTCAGTTACCGGGCTCCGCACCCAATGTTTACGATGGCTGGAGAAACCGTCTCATCGTTGATATTAATGGCACCTACCCTCCCCTTGATGGACCTCAGCGTGTCGAAATGGGGCCATACGGTAAAGCCGCACTTGGTGACGCCGTATGGAATGAGACACCTTTGGAAGAAGCCTACAATCCTCCGCAGGCTGTAACAAAATACCGCGTGGTGTATTTTAAATATTTAGATGAGTAGATTTACGAACTGTGCTCCGCCAATAATGAAAGCGAATTGTAATTTTTTAAGTGTCATATCAGCCTGTCTGCTCGGCCTGTTCACCACGGGCTTCAGCCATGCCCAGAAACCGCCGAAGGGGATCGTCCCGGCTGAAATAGAGGTGTTGGCTTCCGTGCTACCGAAACAGGTAAAAGAGTGGAAACTGATAGCGTCCCGCGGCTGGCAGGGCCAGGATGAATGGCTGGAATCCTCTGCTACCCGAACCTTCGAAAAAGTAACTCTCAATGAAGAGGCACAGCCGGTTACTCAAAAAGTGAAACTCAGGATTCGGGACACTGGTAAATTTCCCGGCAGTGATATCTCGGTTTTCGATGATTTTACTCCAGGCAAAGAGGAGTTAACCCACCGCCTTTACATGAATTCCACTCCGGTAATCGTAGTCGAAAAAGGCTCAAGATTGTACGCTCAATTTCTGATCCAGGGGAGATTCATTCTGTCTATTTCATTTTTTGACGTACCGAAAAACGAACTGGGGAAGTGGTTCGAAACCATGAACCTCCCTCTGTTATCCGGCGTTGACGATGGTCCGGTTGTTAATTTACCTAAGTCATACGTCAGTCGATCGATCGATGAATTGAAAGGAAAAGACAATGCGTCAATCTTTGAGCCCACCTCTCATGTCGCAGATGAGGAAGAGTGAGACTCGATTCAGTAGATCACCTACTATTCAGTCTTCGGAAGCGAGACACTCCTCGGCAGGAATTTGACCTTGCGATCGTTGGAAACCGGATTCCCCGGTGTGCTCCGCCCCTCGGTCACAATCTCGTTCAGCAGCAGCAGTAACTCGTTTACTTTTACCGGCTCTTCACTCAACAAATTTGATTGCTCGCCGCGATCAATACTCAGATTATACAATTGCATGACCGGCAATTTCCGCCGCCTCACAGCACGGGGACGCGGGGGACTCCAACCACCACTGCCGCCACAGAGACATAACTTCCAGTCGCCCTCGCGAATGGAAAAACTGCCGATAATTGAGTGACCAACCAAGGTATTTCTTTCCGTCGCCGGCTCACCGTTGAAGACCGGCATCATCGAGAAGGAATCCTCCCCTCCACGATCCAACACAGGCTGATCTGTGATCTCCCGCATCGTCGCATAGAAGTCATTCAAACTGATCAAGGCATCCGTTTTTTGACCTTCTTCAATCACTCCGGGCCATCGCACGATCAGAGGAACCCGGAGCCCGCCTTCATAGATATCCGCTTTGTGACCTCGATACCCGGCACTCGGATTGTGACCGTGCTCCCTGAGCGCGTGAAAATTCGCTTCAGGAGAACAGCCATTGTTACTGGTGAAAAAGACCAAAGTGTTATCATCGATTTCTGCTTTTTTCAGACTCGCTAACAATTCCCCCATATGATGATCGATCTGCATCACAAAATCCGCGTAGGGATTGATACCACTGGCTCCCTGAAATTCACTCGTCGGGACAATCGGTGTGTGCGGTGCTGAGATCGGCAGATAGAGAAAGAACGGTTTACCTTGCCTGGCGTCCTCCGCCCTGGACTCGACGTATTCGATACTTTTCTCAAACACATGGGGCAGAACTTCGAGAATATCGAAATCTGGACTCATCATTCCTTTGCGATACAAGCCGTAGGGATCTTCCTCTGACGGGACACCTTCAACCGAGACTGGAAGCTCCGTGATGTTTCCGGTATCCACCCAAACATAAGGAGGCATATCCAACGCTCCACAGTGGCCATAATAACTGTCAAACCCGTTGATATCCGGACCGTTTTTCACGGGTTTCGTAAAATCGATCATGTTCTTCCTTTTGGCTGCATCCCGCGTGATTTTCTCCCAATCCCAACCGAGATGCCATTTGCCAATCATCCGCGTGTCATAGCCGGCCCTTCCGAGCAAATGGGCCACGGTTTCCCGTTCAGCTGGAATCAGGTGATCGCTTGTTCCGCGGAGAACCCCTCTCTCCAGCCGTGTCCGCCATGCATAGCGCCCCGTTAGCGCGCCATACAGTGACGGGGTCGCTACAGAACTCGCTGAATTAGCATCAAAAAAAGTGATGCCCTCGTCAGCCATCGCCTGCAAATTCGGCGTTTTGATTTTGCATTCCGGATTCGTTGGCGACACATCTCCAATCCCCAGATCATCCGCGATCACAAAAAT
Organism: Verrucomicrobiales bacterium; assembly: GCA_029213005.1. Lineage (GTDB taxonomy): Bacteria > Verrucomicrobiota > Verrucomicrobiia > Verrucomicrobiales > DEV007 > Arctic95D-9. The sequence continues at coordinate 44,270 of JARGPI010000009.1, read as the reverse complement.
CACATTGGGAAGGTTGGCTTTCTGATCCGGATCTGTTTCCGGAGGCTTTTTATCTTCCTCCGCCTCGCCGAACAGGAGCCCGCAGGTACATACAAGGGAAAATAAAACGAGCCGTAACATGCCTGCTATACTGAACTATTTGATGAAAAATCTCCATTGAAAATTTCATGAGATGCCGCACTTCAAGTTATCGATCATTCATTTCATCTGAAAATTTTGACGAAACCGACATTTTACGGCGACGGTACCGGGTACCATCCGAAACCGTACCGGGTACCGTCTGAAGTTGTACCGGGTACAGTCGCATCTACCCCGCGATTCGCCGTAGCGGTGGCTTACAGCCGCCGATTCTCTTCCCAACTCCGGCGGCGGGATGCCACCGCTACGTTTGATTTAGCTTCATGAAAACCAGCGATTTCGACTTTCACCTTCCTGACGAACTGATCGCCCAGCGCCCCGCCGAACGCCGCGGCGACTCCCGGATGATGGTGATCCACCGCGAAACGGGCCTGATTGAACATCGCCAATTTGCTGACCTGGAGGAATATCAGGCCCCCGGAGACCTCTTTATCTTTAATAATACCAAGGTGGTTCCGGCCCGTTTTTTCTCAAATGACGGCAAAAAAGAGCTCCTCCGGCTCGAAGCCCATAGCGAAAACCGCTGGCAATGCCTTGTCAAACCGGGCAAAAAGCTGCGGAGCGGACACACCATCGAGATCGGAAGCTCGGTCGGGACGGTGATCGAGGTGCTCGAAAACGGCGATCGAATCATCGAATTCGACACCGCTCCGGATGACAATTCCCACGGACATCTCGCCCTCCCGCCTTACATCAATCGACCCGACGACGACTCTGACCAGAGCCGATATCAGACCGTTTTTGCCGAAAATGAGGGGGCGATTGCCGCCCCAACTGCGGGATTACACTTTTCCGTAGAGAAAATGTCACAGTTAAATCATGATTTTGTGACCCTCCATGTCGGGCTCGGTACTTTCCGTCCCGTCTCGGTTGATGACGTCACTCAACACGAGATGCATTCCGAACATTTTGTTCTGTCCGATGCTACAGCAAAGCGAATCGAAGAAGCCAATCGAGTCATTGCGGTGGGAACTACCGTTGTGAGAGTGTTAGAGTCATGCCATGCCCGCTCCAACGGGATTTTAAGCGGTCTCGAGGGCGATACCGATATATTTATCTACCCGCCGTACCAATTCGGAGTCGTCGATGGATTGCTCACTAACTTTCATCTTCCCAAATCGACTTTGTTAATGCTGGTAAGCGCATTTTCGTCAAAAGAATTGATCCTCGAAGCCTATCAAAAAGCGGTCGAAAATCGCTATCGCTTTTTCAGTTACGGCGATTGCATGCTGTTAATTTGAACAATCGAAATCAGGGAAATCGTTTGTTTTTGCTGGAAAAAGCCTTTAAAATCAGCCGCAACCAACTTCCAAGCAATAACCAACCTATGTGATCCGGTCTTTCGGGGCTGATCACAACACTCAACTATATGTTCCATTTTCTGGCACAGAAGCGGCTTCAAAACCGCGGATATTCCAGTGGCAAAAAACGTCGTAAGACGAAAGAAACCGCTATGTCCGAAATGCTCCGTTCCGGATGGCAGGTTGGCGGCGGTCTATTCCTTCTCTTCGCTATCCTCGTATCCACGTGGATTGTCCTCGCCTCAGCCGAAGACTCGATCTTTTCCGGTAACCGGATGCAGACGGCCGTAGTTGTCGTGGTGATTACAGCGACGCTCTGCGTTCACTGGTTCGTGAGCCAACCCCACACTTTCAGGCGGAACAGCCGCGTCACGCTGATGCTTTCAGTTATCCTCATCCAGCTGATGTTGATTAAACTAAGCACTTATCTGGCTCAAACCCTCGCGCCGACAGGGAATTACGAGCTTTTGATCATTCCCTTTGTCTTCGCACCCATGGTGGTTTCACTGCTGATCGAGCGGCAGCACGGAACGTTTGCGGTGGTTTACGCCTCCATCTTCGGGGGAATGATGGTTCCGGCCCAGTCCGCCTTCCTCTTTGTGATCTTTTCGGTCCTTTGCGGATTTGTCGCGATCTACCTGACCAATCGGGTCCGGAAAAGATCACGCCTCGTCACAGCCGGGATATTCGCGGGAATTGCCTGTGCCATCCTTGCCGTCAGCCTCGGGCAGATTCAAATCCCGAATCTCTCCGAAAACGTCAATGCCAACTGGACTCTGGTCGGGAAACAAATGTTCGCCGCGATCCTCGTCTCCACGATGACATCGATCGTCGTCAGCGGCGTTCTGCCCTTGATTGAGGGACTTTTCCGGATCACCACCGATGTTTCCTGGATCGAGCTGGCTGACTTGAACCATCCGCTCTTGAAAAAGATGACGATCGAAGCTCCGGGAACCTTCCAGCACAGCCTCGCCGTTGCCGCTCTCGCAGAAACCGCGGCAGAAGTTGTCGGAGCAAATGCCGTGATGGCCCGGGTCTGCGCTTACTTTCACGACGTCGGGAAGCTGAAAAAGCCCGGATACTTTGTCGAAAACATCATCGACGGGCAAAACCCGCATGACGATCTCACCCCAACGATGAGCTCGCTGATCGTGATGGCTCACGTCAAGGACGGCGTCGACCTGGCGATCAAACACAAGTTGAAGCGCGAGATTATCGACGTCATTCAGGAGCACCACGGAAATTCGCTGATCAAATATTTCTATCACCGCGCGCTCCAGCATCAGGAGGAAATCCGCGCCCTGGTGACCGACAACAAAGCCATTGACGAAGACATTCCCGAAGTGAAAGAGGAGTCCTTCCGCTATTCGGGCCCACGTCCCCTCACCCGGGAAAGTGCCATCATCAGCCTCGCCGATGCGGTGGAAAGCGCCTCTCGAAGCCTCAAGAAGCCCACGCCGAAGAAGATCGAAGAACTGATCGAAGAAATTTTTAAAGACCGGCTCCTCGACGGACAACTTGATCGTGCCAAGCTCACTCTCGCGGATCTCCACGACATCAAAGAAAGCTTCAATAAAACGATCCGCAGCATGATGCACAGCCGGATCGAATATCCCAACCTTGCCAAAGACAAGGAGAAGGAAAAAGTGAAAGAAAAGGCGAGCAACAAGGAAACCGCGACGGACGAGGAAAAGCCTGCCAGCAAAGACGCCCCTGCTCCGGACAAGGCGGAAAGCAAAAGCGGGGAAAAAGAATCCGAAGAAGCAGCCAAGCCTCCCAAGAAAAAGGGCAAAGCCTGCGATCAGTCGCAGAAGATTCTTTCCCGGATTAAAAATCAGGACAAAGCGGGAGATACCTCCGTTGCGACCCCTTCCGGTAATTAAGCGATGCCTCCTTCACTGGAGTTTTACAATCATGTCGAGGCGCTTTCCGATCAGGATTGCGCCCGGTTGAGTCAGTGGTCAAAACTTGCGCTCCCCGCCTGTCTCGAACATCCCGGCCCCGGCAGCTGCGATCTCCCGGAGCTGGACGAGATCGAAATCAGCATCGTCTCGGACGAAACGATCGGGGAAATTCATGACCAGTTCATGGACGACCCGAGCCCGACCGACGTGATCACCTTTCAACACGGAGAGATCATGATCAGTCACGACACGGCTCACAACACCGCAGCGGGGATGGAACACTCCACGCTCGAAGAACTGTTTCTCTACGTCGTCCACGGCCTCCTGCATCTAAACGGCCATCTCGATGCCGAAGAATCCGACCGCAAAGAAATGCATCGTATCCAGGATGAGATATGGTGTCAGGTTCTGACAGCCGGTGAGTGACCTTTTCAAATATCCCAGAACGCCACACCTTCCCTGGTCTCCCGGAGGAGCCGGGGATGACACTTACCTGATCGATACCGATCATTTCATCGGGAAAGAAGTCGTTGTGACGGAAAAAATGGATGGCGAGAACACTTCGATGTACCGCGATACGATCCACGCTCGCTCCGTCGATGGCCGTCATCATCCCTCCCGGGACTGGGTCAAAGCCCTTCACGGTCGCATCGCAGCAGAGATCCCGGATGGCTGGAGACTCTGCGGAGAAAATCTCTATGCCCGTCACTCGATTCCTTATACCGACCTTCCGAGTTACTTTTATCTCTTTTCCGTCTGGAACGGGAAAAACGAGGCCCTGAGCTGGGACGAAACCACCGAATGGGCGGCTCTGCTTCAGCTCGATCTCGTTCCGGTGCTGTTCCGCGGCGAATTTGATACCGAAGTGATCCGGAACCTCGAAATCGATACCGAACGCCAGGAAGGCTACGTCGTCAGAACCGCGGACCGCTTTGATTTTGAATCCTTCCCGCAATCCATCGCCAAGTGGGTCAGAAAAGGCCACGTCCAGACCGATCAGCACTGGATGTTTTCCGAAATCATTCCCAATGAGCTAAGCCATGACGCTGATTGAGCGCCTCAGATCCGGAGACATCCCGTCGCCATCGGATCTTCTCGACAGCCTCGCCCGGCATTTTCCGCTAATCGCGGAGATGGAATCAACCCCTCAGGACCCCGAATGGCACGACGAAGGAAATGTCAGGATCCACACCGAAATGGTCCTTAGCGAGATGGGTCGACTCCTCAACATAGCAAAAATTGAGCCCTCCCCAGCCGAGACCGTCATTCTCCTTGTGGGAGCGGCTCTTCACGATATAGGGAAAACCATCACCACCCGCGAAGAGGAGGTCGACGGCCGCCTCCGCATCATTTCTCCCCATCACCCCGAACGCGGCAGATCCTATGTCGCCCCGCTGATTGGAGGGCTTGGATTCACCCCCGTCGAGATCAGCGGAATCCTCGGCCTGATACGTCACCATCACGATGTGAGTAAGCTGGTTTACCGGAATTCCGGACAACACCGTTTTACCCGGCTCTCCCGCATTGTCGCGCCCGGACTTCTCTACCAATTCGAGCAATGCGACCTGCGCGGCCGGATTTGTTCCGATCTCGATGATAAACTCGAGATTCTCGAGCTCTTCCGAATCGAAACCGAGAATCACCAACTCTGGCATGGAGAGGATCCCTACCGGGCCTGGCGGGAAAGCCTGAGCGCCCAAATCGCCGAGCCGGAAGAATATCACTACGTCCTGAACCGGGCCATTTTTGAATACGAGAATCACTTGATTAATTCACCCGAGGAAGCACTCGCAAAAACCTGGGACCATCGCAGGAATCACTGCACGGTAACTATCGTAAGCGCTCCGAGCGGCTCCGGGAAAAGCACCTTTCTTCAGACCCTTTCCGATGATGAGACAGAAATCATCAGTCTCGATGCGATTCGCGAAGAACTAACCGGTCGCCGCAGCGATCAATCGAAAAACGGTCAGGTCATTCAGCTTGCCAAAGAAAGACTACGCGACGCGCTTCGCAACAAGCGCAATGTGCTATGGGACACCACCGGTTTGCGAAGAGATGGCCGCGCCATGGTATCCGGACTTGCTCACGATTACCATGCCGCAACCCGAATCGTCGCCCTCGGAGTTCCGCCCGAAACCGCTGCTAAAAGAAACCGCGACCGTCCCGACCAGGTCCCCGCTTCTGTTCTGGAAAAGCAATACCGACAGTGGCAGTGGCCTGATTTGTGGGAAGCACATCAGGTTGATCATCATTATTTCTAGTGCAACTCTCACAGTGTCAGGATTGAAACTTTGTTTGCAAAGTTTCAAAACTCCACAAAGACTAGCTACGTATTTCATTTCATTGGACTTATGTACCCAACTCCTAACCGTAAAACCCTTATTCTTGCGAAGGTTCTGATTGTTATCATTATTTTGGGCATCCAACCAATTGTTTGGGCCGATAGCGACGCCAAGATCAAAACCATCGCGCTCCCGATTGCAGAAAAAGTCTCAGATTTCGAAAACGACGAATTAATCCCCGTCGAGGAGTTGGAAAAGATGACTTACACCGAGCTGGAAGCCCTGCGTGAACCCAGAAAACTGCTGATCAGCTATCTCATCAAAGAAGGTAAGATCCGGGAATCCCACAAGGGCACCATCGATTTTCTCGATCACTTGAACGAAGTGGGCAGGATTGCGGTGAAAGAGGAAAATCTCACCCGGAGACAGATGTTCACCCTGTTATCCAAACTGGAAAAGCGTTCCATCGCATCCATTGGACGGGAGTTTCACGACAAAACCACTTCGATTCCGGAGAAAAAAGAAAAACGCCCCGAACCAGTCATCGAAATTCCGACCTCTCTCCGCGTCAACGCTCCCGTCTCACTGGGCAAAACGCTGGTCCCCAATCTGGTCGGCGGGTACCTCCAGTCACTCGGCTATGGCGATGTCAATCTCGAGCGGAAAAACGGGGTGACCCGCCTGATCGGGAGACGCTCCTTTGGCTCCGGCTTTCTCGCGGTCGATCTTGAGAACCGGCTTCCCGGAAGTACGGTTTCACCGAAGAACAAATGCCTCATTCTCGACATCGGAGAATCCAGCGATGCACCGGGGACCTTCGGCGTTCAGGGCATTGCCGTCGTGGTCCATCCCGACAATCCCGTGACCACTCTCTCCATTTCACAGGTCGCCGACATTTTTTCCGGAAAGATCAAAACCTGGAGCGAACTCAAAGACGGCGGTGACGGCGACATTTCGGTGATCCTCCCCGGCACCCGCCCCGTTTTGACCTCTCAGTTTCGTGAAATGGTCATGGATCCCTACGATGAAAAACTGCTGGTTAGTGAGTCCACGTCGGGGGACGACCACCTGAAACAGATTGAAGAAAACCCCTATGCGATCGCCTTTTGTCTGCCTGGTGAAATGAAAGGCAAATTGAAATCAATCCGTATCAAATCCGCGTCGGACGCTCTCCCTTTGTCTCCCTCCTCAATCAATCTGAAGACCCTCGATTACCCCTTGCTGCGATTTATCAGTGTGAAAGCGCACCAGAGCACCGATACCTTCATGAAGGAGTTTATCAGCTACTGTCAAAGCGATGCCGGGCAGAACGCCGTCAACAAATCCACCGGCTACATCGCAGCCGGTGCCTCTCCTCTCATCGAAACCCCGGACGAAGACAATCACCGCCGCACTCTGCTTTCCAATCCTGATGTGCCCGAAACATACAAAGAAGCCATCGCAAAAGCGGACCGGAAGAATTCGCCATCCAACTTTCGTTTTATTCCCGGAACCAGCAAATTTGAGCTGACCGATCATTCTCAGGCCAGTTTGAACGCCCTCGCCAGATACCTGAGAAGCTCCCCGGACCATTACAAAAACGTTATCCTGATCGGTTTTGCCGACAGCTATGGCGACGCGGAGGCCAACCGGATTTACTCCGGCAAACGTGCTGATTCTATCGCTGAAAAACTGACCGAAAAAGGAATTACCAATATCGTGACTCTGGGAATCGGCGAAGAGATGCCGGTCGCCGATAACGATAAAGAAGAAGGCCGCGCTGCCAACCGCCGGGTCGAAGTCTGGCTCGAACGATAGCGATCCTCCCGCCGCGATGCGCGGGTCGACTCTTTCGGCAACATCACCGCGCCTGCCCGCTATTACGGACTTAAAAAGCCTTGCCGCAGGCTGGGTTCACACTCCATTCTGCCTGCATGAAAAAAGCATCGCGCCGTCATTTTCTGATTCAATCCGGCATCGGAATCCCTTCGATTCTGGCTTACCGAACCGGGTGCGCCGCCCCGTCGGAAAGGATCAATATGGGATTTATCGGAATGGGAAACCGCGGTATCGGTGTGATGGAGGCATTCCTCAAACATGAGGATGTTCAAGGCGTCGCCATTTGCGATGTTCACGACCTGCATTACCGCGATCGGGACTGGGGCGAAGGAAGAGCCCTCGGCCGGGATCCCGGGAAAGCCCTCGTCGATAAAATAAATGGCAACAATGACTGCGTCGCTTACTCCGATTACCGGAAGCTCTTGGAACGCGACGATCTCGATGCCGTCATGGTAGCAACTCCGGACCACTGGCACTACCATATCACCCTCGAAGCTCTGAAACGCGGGATCGATGTCTACTGCGAAAAACCCGTTACTCATCTCTTTGCCGAAGGGCAGGATATCTATCGGGAAGTCGCCAAGCAAAACGCCATTTTTCAAGTCGGGTCCCAGCAGCGCTCCGATCCCCTTTTCCGCAAAGCCGTTGAGATCGTCCGCAACGGCCATCTCGGGGAATTGAGCGGATTCGAGGTCGGATTACCCACCGGATATACCGAACCACTCGGGGATACCAAAATCACCGAACCTCCCAAGGGCCTCGACTATGACATGTGGTGTGGTCCCGGAGAAAAGCTACCCTACATGCGTGCCAGACACCACCGACTCTGGCGGGGACATAGCGAATATGGCGGAGGAAATTTAATGGACTTCATCGGCCATCATAACGACATCGCCCACTGGGGAATGGGCTACGAAGCCACCGGCCCCGTTGAGGTTAAAACAAGACGATGGACCCCATCGAAAACTGAAGTTTATAATACTCCGGTCGATTACGAAATCCGTTCGGTCTATCCCGATGGGAAAATCGGTTTGATCTCATCGATGTATTCCGGCGGAGCCAAATGGATCGGCAAAGATGGTTGGATCCGGGTGAACCGGGGAAAACTGGAGGCCTCCAATGAAGCGTGGCTCAAAACCGATTTCGACCCCGGGAATTGGAAAGCTTATCGCTCTCCCGGCCATCAGCGAAACTTCATCGACTGTGTTAAATCAAGGAAAGAAACGGTTGCCCCGGCCGAAAACGGCCATCGCTGCATCACTCCCGGACACCTCGGTTGGGTCTCAGCCAAACTCGGCCGGGGAATCAAATGGGATCCCGAAAAAGAAGTGATCATCGGAGACGACGAGGCCCAACAGGAGCTGATGAAACGCAACTACAGAGAATGGTAGAGGATCTGCCCATCGTCGGCAACTTACGCTCTACTCACCTTCCCTGAGTAATCCCCAGGGCTCAAGTTTGTCCCTGGCAAGCTTACGGATCTCGGGTCGTTTCGATTCCGGAAGGTGCGATTCGATCCGCTTGATCGTGTCGCGAGCTTCCCGGTCGAGCCTCTCCGTAGTTTCCAGGCGAAGCTGCAGGATATGTTCCAAGGTCACCTCCAACTCCTTCCTCACGGCACTCGTTTCCCCCTCCGACAATTTCAGCTCTTTGGATAAACCGGTGCCGAGCCGATCAAAAGCCCTCCGGACCGGTTTAATCGGTTCATCTGATGAATCGACCGCTGACTGGATCGATTGTTTTACCACGAGCACCGCCGCCCCTGCTCCGCCGATCATCCCCAGCAGGAAAACAGCAAGGATGAAAAGCACAGCGCGTAGCGATTGTTTTTTTGAGACTTCTGCAGTCATAAAGATATAGAGAAAAATGGTTATAGAAAAATAGACAGCCCCGGAATATGTAGATCAAAAACCAGTGACAGTTCCGACCAGTCAGCGACGGCTTGCTGCCCCATCAGAATGACTGCGGCGGCTAATGTCGCCGCGGCCGTCCTCATCCAGGTCATATCTGTCAAACGGCCAATTTCAGCCCAGAGCGACGCCGGCTCTTCCACCGAGCTGTTTCGTTCCTTTTCTATAGCAAGATGCAAAGCGGGGAGGATCGGAATATCTCCCGGAGGCTCCACCTGTTTAGCATCATCGACAAGACGTTGCCAGGATGGTTGTTGGTTTGATTCAGTCGATTCGGTATCCATGAGATTTCAGAGTCGTTCGCAGCCGTTTCCGGGCGCGATATGCTTTAATTTTTGCGTTGGCGAGACTCCACCCGAAGTGTCCCGCAATTTCATTCAATGGCATTTCATTCAAATAGAGCAAGGTCAGTAAAGCCCGATCGTCGGGTGGTAACAACGATAAAAGCTCCCGCACGGTCTCAAGCGATTGTCGGGCCCGTTCCGCCGTTGACCAATCTTCAGCGGGAAGTTGATCGATATTAAATCCGCTGTCACTGGAAGAGTTTCGATCTTCATATAGATCCACTTTGGAGCGTTTCTGACGACGACAGAACTCAAGACCGACGCGAACCGTCACCGTCTTCAACCAGTGGACAAAAGGGCGCTCCGGCTTCCAGTCCGGTATACCGCGCCAGATCCGCAGAAAAGCGTCCTGCACAAGATCTTCCAGATCGGCCCGATCAGGGGCAAACCGGTGAAGCAGGCCGGTGACCAGAGATTGATGTTTCAAGACCATCGCATCAAACGCACTGTCATCGCCCGCCTGGATTTGCCGTACCAGCTTGCAGTCCTCTTCGTCATCAGCGGCGGGTGATTCCATAAGGTTTCCAAAGGAAAACAGAGAATGCGGGAGCAATTCGGCCTCCCGCATTCGATTAATCCTGACGATACACGATTCGTTATAGATTTACTAATAATTGATCAATAGCGACTTGAACCTCTTTCATGGCCGACTCCAGATAGTCCAGTTGCTCCGGGGTGAGCAGCGGTCGGACCTCCGCCCGGATTTTTGCTCCGAGCAGGGCCCGGGACCGGGCGACTTCGCCAATCTTAGTTGCCGCAGCCAGGGCTTCTTCTGATTCCGGAGCATTCAGGGAAGCTTCGCGGAATCCGGCGCGAGCGTCAGAGCCCCGTTTCGCCTGAGCTTTAATCTCTGCGCTGTGGCTTTCCACTACGACTCGAATCTTGGATTTTTGCTCCTCGCTTAGGGGCATCGTTTTTCGGAAGTTCAGCATTTGATTAAGAGCCGTCTTCACGACCTCCCGACCTCTTGCCTGCCTCAGCAAAACATCGTCAGATTGAGTTGCCGCCCGGAGAAGTGGTGTCGAGACGACAGTGACAACTCCTAATAATAACAGTGCGAAAAATATCCTTTGGTATGATTTCATATAGAGATGTTGGTTTAGTGGTTTTTCGATCAATTCCGGATCGGACTACTTCTTAACTGTCGTGGTAATGGTTCCTCCATAAGTTTGACCGTTCGGCCCTGTCGCAGAGCGCGTCGCAGTTCTCGCTCCATTTGCGCGGGTCACCGAACCGGATGCCGTCGCGGTATTTCCGTTGGGCCCGGTTGCGTTTCGGGAAGCGCTCCGACCACCTGCTGTTTTTTGAACAGTGCTTCCCCGACTAGCGGTTTTCCCCGCCGGTCCAGTCTTAACGACACTGCGGGAGACCACACCGTTCGATACCGAGTTGGCAACGGTGCGACTCGCAGATTTCCCGTTCACCCCGGTAACGGTAGTCGAACGACTGAATGGCCCTGCCTGAGCTGACAGCCCAAAGGCAATAATCGCGATGGTAATAATTGGAAGTGCTTTCATTAATTGGTTGTTTACTTAGTTGTTGTTATTTCTCAAAGAATCGCAGACCTCAGTGCCGCGTTCTGTGAGATGAAATGATTGTGAGAAGCCCGCGGTTACACTTTTTTAATAAAGTTTTGAAAAGCCGCCATTTTTTCCAAAATCCAGGGGAGGAATACCTCCCCGATCCGTCTCCAACTCGCTCGCAGTCATTGATTGCGCCTCCCGAACCCGGCAAAAGCTCTTGTAAAACCCATTTCGCGTCATTAATCTTCCACCATCGTTTTGCCTATGAAGACCTACCCTGTTCTTTCGATCTCCTTCAGTTTTTTATGGTTAATCCTGAGTGGTATCGCGCCAGCGAAAGCAGAGTCCTGGATCGTCGAAGAGGGGCGGGCAAATGCGGAGATCGTAGTGGCGGAAAAGAGCACCCGCTCCGTCCGGATCGCTGCTGGCGAGTTACAGACCTACCTGAAGAAAATCACCGGCGCTGAGTTGTCGATCGTGACCTCACCGACCGGAACGATGCCGATCAAAATCTTCGTCGGGGAAAGCGCCGCGGCCCGGGAAAAAGGCGTAGACGCGAAGGGCCTGTCGCGGGATTCGTTTCGCATCGTCTCAGGAAGCGATTGGCTGGCCCTCATCGGCGAAGACCGGGATTTTACTCCCGTAGAGCCCTGGTCAAGAAATCACAATCAGTGGAAAAATGAAAAGCAGGCGGAATGGGAAAAACTGGCGGGCCATCACTGGAATAACCCCGTCGGCAGTTCGATATATAAATGGTACAACAAGAATCTGGATTTCTGGGCCTACGATCATCGGGGCTCCCTAAACGCCGTTTACGCGTTTCTTCGCGATCTGGGAGTCCGCTGGTATATGCCGGGAGAGCTGGGTGAGATTTTGCCGGAACGGACCAGCATCGCCCTTTCCGGGATAGATAAAACTGTCGAGCCGGAATTTAAGGTTCGGGGGATCAGTCGTCCGCTGCCCGGCTCACCGGACAATGACGATGCGATGTGGTATCTACGCATCGGGGCAAATAAACAATACGGAATACTCCACCATGGACAGCGTCACGTTTTGGAACACCCCCTGCAGCGTAGCAGCCACCCCGAATATTATGCCATGCTCGGGAACGGAAAACGGGATAATGAGGGCCGAACACCGAATGCCTGCCTCTCGTCCGAAGGCTTTATCAACGAGATGGTGGCCTTTTCCCGAACGATGTTCGATCACTACGACATCCCTATTATTTCCGTGATGCCGCACGATGGATTTATCCACTGCCAGTGTGATCGATGCCGGGATCAATTCTCCCCGGAACGCGGAGCGGAGGGCCAATCGTCTGACTATGTCTGGAAGTTTGTGGTTCGAGTGGCTAACGAGTTGGCAAAAACCCACCCCGGAAAAAAAGTGTTCAACGGTGCCTACAGCACCTACCGACTCCCGCCACAGACAATTGATAAACTTCCCGATAACGTACTGATTCAAATCACCAACGGCAGACCGATCCGCGAAATGGACGACGAAACCCACCAGTCCCGGGCCGAGTTGCGTCGCCAGTGGCTTGAAAAGACAAGTCACCCTCTTTCCGTTACCCTGAACTACACCCCTCTCACCAATCGCGGCGAATACAGGCCCCAATACTGGCCTCACGTCATCGCCCGCGGTTTGAAGGATTGTGCCGACGAAGTGTGGCGGGAGGATGTGTGGCTCTCCAGCGATAAAGGTGGGCTGCACCACCCCGGAATGAGCCACCTCAATCCCTTTGTCATTTCCCGGTTCTGGTGGGATGCCACTCAGGATATCGATCAATTGTTAGCCGAATACTACCAACTCTTTTACGGACCCGCTGCCCACACAATGAAGGCATTTATCGAATACTCCGAGATCCACTACGGACAACTGGGAACGGATGGCGAAATCACCAAAGAAGCGATCCGGCTTTTTGATGAGGCAAAAGCTGCCGCGCCACCGCAATCGGTATACGGAAAACGAATCAAACTTGTCGATGAATACCTTGAAACCCTCCGGTCCCGGGCGACCCAAATCCGCCCGAATCGTCCCGAAGGTTTACCCTCTTTCCGCTTGATCGACATGGAAAAAGAAAAATGGAGTGACGCCCGGGAAACGCTTCAGCTTGATGGCAAAATAGACGAAGCATTCTGGACCGCCTATTCTCTGCAGGGAAATTTGCGGGACCTCCAAAGCGGTGAAAAACCAAAGTATCCAACCAAATTCCGGGCCCGCTGGTGGAACGACAATCTCTATCTGGCGATCCACTGCGAAGGCGAACCCGGGACCCGACCCGTTATCGGAACGGATCGGAACAACGACCCCGCGATTTGGCATGGCGAGCACCTCGAGCTTTTGATCGAAACCGACCAACATGCCTACTATCAAATCGTCATCAATCCAGCAGGAGCCCTTGTGGATTTGGACCGGGGCGTTAAAAAAGAGAAATGGCACGACTGGGCTTCACAAGCGGAAGTCGCCACCCACATCGGAGACGGTTTCTGGTCGGTGGAAATGCGATTACCGACCACCGCTTCGGATGAAGATCCACTACACAATATCGTTGGTCACAGGCCCTTCCGATCAAAGAAGGAAGCTCTCGCATCCGGAAAGGGAACCAGTCTACCCTGGTATTTCAACCTCTACCGGAAACGGGCAGGCACAGAAGATACCGAAACCACCGCTTTCTCACCACTCGGCCCCGAAGCGACGTCTTTTCACGACACCCTGAAATTCGGGGAACTCTACGTGCAGTGACGAACCGGAGTGCTGTTCCCCTACTCCAGCCAACGGTCCAGATTCTCAGCAACAAATTCATCGTCTATGAATTCGGGATAAGCTTCGATTATCCGGTCCAGCTCCTCAGCCTGGCCGGGCGACATTCTCTCATTTGCATTCAAACAACGGGTTGACGGAACCAGCCCCTGACGACGCAGTACTTCGAGAATTCCCGGTATGCAGCCGGAAAATCCGTTCGCCGCGTCAAAGACCGCAGCGTTGGCATCGGTCAATGCAGCGTTCTGAGTCATCCAGTGAGACGCGATCGTTCCGGATGCCCGATCCGTTTTGATTTGCGGGAACATTTCCACCGCCGCTTTTGTCCAGACTCCCCACTGCCCGAGCAATCCGCCCGCTATATAACGAACCTCGTCTTTCCAGACAAACGGCGTTATCAAATCGGAGATTATATTGTCATCATTTCCGGTATAGAGAGTGATATCCCGCCTTCCCGACTCGATCACCGCACGAATCACATCCCAGGTTTGGTAGCGATTGAAGGGTGCGATTTTGATAGCAATCACATTCTCGATTTCGCAGAACTCCCGCCAGAACGAATAACGATAGACTCGCCCACCCACGGCAGGCTGCAGATAAAATCCGATCACCGGGATCACTTCCGAAACCGCTTTGATATGTTCGATCGCAGCGGATTCCGATGAGTCTGATAAGGCAGCGAGACTGACCAGACCAGCATGATATCCCGTGTCCCTGATAAATTCCGCCTCTTTTATCGCCTGGGGCGTTCTTCCGCAAATCCCTGCAATCCTCACAAAATCCGGTGCCGCATATTGATCAAGCACCTCTGAAGTCAACCGAAGCACCGGCTCAAACAAACCGTGTTCCGGATCACGAATCTCAAACTGAGTCGAGTGAACCGCTGCGGCAACCCCACCCGCACCGGATTCGATGTAGTAACGAAGCAGAGCTTGCTGATGCCTCTCCGACCATTGGCCATCCTCCGACAGAGCCAGGGGCAAAGCAGGTATCACCAGCCCGCTCGCGAGGCTTTCTGTCCATCGCTTTAAGGGGGGCATATCAGTATTTTCCATCACGCGTTTCGAAATGGGTAGGTTTACCGAGTTGTTCCCCACCGCTTTTCAGCCACTCCGCCACCCAATCAATCATCCGGTCTACCGACACCTCAGGCCGCCCGAACCGTTCGTGGGATTGCGAGGCATCGCTCAACCAGGCGGTCGCCGCTTCGCTTCCGACGATATCAACCTCACGCTTAAATTTGTCGCCAAACTTCCGGGCCAGATCCCGAACTTTCAGGATCTCATCGCCGGTCACATTGATCACAAAAGGAGGGGCCGAGACATGTTCGAGACTTCTGATCGTATGTCGAATCGCATCCCCCTGCCAAATCAGATTCACATACCCCGTAGTAACATCAATCGGGGTCCCCGCGATGACCTTTTGGGCCAGGTCCACCAGCACTCCATATCGCAAATCTATACTGTAGTTTAACCGAATCAGTGCCGACCGTGTTCCATAGCGGTCCGCCGCATCGACAAACGCTTTCTCACGCCCCAGACAGGAGATCGCATACTCGCCAGGCGGATTGGTTTCATCCCGTTCCGTGGAGCCACCTGATTCCGGCGTCACAAATGAATAGACGCACCCTGTCGACAAAGCGACGATATCGGACGCGCGAAAACGTTCCGCAACCAGTCGCGGCATCACGACATTCATCAGCTCCAGCAACCCGGTATCATTCGAAGTTCCGAACTTCACTCCGGCAAGAAAAAACACATTTGGCGAATCCGGGAGAGCCTTCAGACCTTCCCGATCACTGAGATCCGCCCGCACCACTTCGCAGCCAATCGCCTCGAACTCCTCTCCAGCCCGAACCGACCCAAAACGCGACACCGCCCGAACGGTGGACTTTTTACCGGCGGCGGCCAGAGCCTTCTGCAACATGAGGCACAGGTGATACCCCATCTTCCCCCCGGCACCGAGCACCGTAAAATCCCCGTCCCGCTTGCGGATGCTTTCAATCACCTCATCACTTGGCGAAGCGATCAATTCATCGAGTTCCTTAACATTACCGGGAGTGTTCAAAATCATGGTTCAGCGAAAAAGCATCCAACGATGCAGGATCAAACATTTCACACCCAATTCCGGTTGAAAGCAAAGGCGGAAAAGTGCCGTGAGCTCTTGCTCTTGCTCTTGCTCTTGCTCTTGCTCTTGCTCGGAAAACGGGGATTAAGAACAGGATTAGGAGCAAGAACAAGAGTTTTTGAATCCACTGTTATTGGACGCTTATTGTATTGATTGAGAATAACTGTTTCTGTACAGGGTACGGTCCGGGATTGTACAGGGTACAATCGGCATCCGCCCCCACCTCAAACGCATTCGCGGGACTTACGTTATAAACCATGCCTGTGGATTGACAATTCACTTCAAACCGGGTGATCCTTTTAACCTCGATATGATTCCGAAACTCACTATCCCCGGCCTGCTCGCTTTGGTTTGTCTGCTCTATACAGCCAACTTCTCTCAGGCAACCGATTTGCTCGCAGGGGTTGGAAAAGTCGAAATCACCCGGAAGGGCGCGCCGGCTGAAGGAAGCAATCGCTTGTGGGCTAAAGCTCTGGTTCTGAGCCGGGGAGAAACCAATATTGTGATCGTGACACTCGATGTCGTAGCGATAGATGAAATAAGCTCAGTCCGCGCACCCTTTCTCGAAAATGTCAGAGCAACCGTTCGGGAGAGTCTAGGTATAGATCCGAAATCGATTGTCGTAAATGCAAGCCACTGCCATGGTGTCGTCGAGCCGAATATCGAAAAACAGACGGTTGATACCATCACTGCCGCCTGGAACAACCGGGTTCCCGTAAAAGCGGGAACCGGCGTCGGTTTTGAAAACCGAATCCAGGAAAACCGCCGCCTCAAACTGAAAAATGGAACGGGGGCCGACGTCCGCCATGCCTACTCTCTACCGCCCAATGATGCAATCGCGGCAGTCGGCCCGATTGATCCCGAAATAGGCACCGTAAAACTGGATCGGGCCGATACGGGAAAGCCACACGCGTTACTATATCAATTCGCGGTGCATCCGATTCGGGGCATTCCGGATGGAGGTAACACCGCCGATCTCGTCGGCTTCGCGTCCCGGGTGATCGAGTCGAATCTCGGAGACGGAACAGCTATGGCCTTTTTCCTCCAGGGCTGTGGTGGAGACATCAACCCAACCGACTACAAAAACGTCAATCGCCCCCGGGACGCCGAAAGGCTCGGCAATTTGCTGGGACTGAGTGTTCTCGAAGCGACTCGCAAAATCAAAACCGCTGAAATCAGCGAATTGAAATTGAGAAACGAAACGCTAGCCCTGCCACGGGCTGACCTGAAGCCCCGAATCCTGGAAATGGAAAACGAGATCGATATACTCCGGAAGTCACTTCGGGGCACGACACTCGACTTCGATACCTTTATCCCCCTCTACCTCAAATATCATGTTAACAGTGGCTTTCCTTCTGAAAAAGCCCAGCGCTACCTTCAAGATGATTTGATCATTCGTAACGATTGGCAGACACTCGATCAGGATAACCGTAAAGCGATCGATGCCTATGTTCAAAACATCAGAACGATGGAAGAACTGACCAGAAAACAGATCAATCTGGCGCTTCTCAAAAAACATCAATCGGTGACGGATCAAACTGGAAAAACCGTGGCTGCGGAAGTAGTCGCTCTGCGGATCGGCGACTTCCGTCTCGTTACCTTTCCGGCAGAATTAACCGTTCAGATCGGATTAAAAATCAAAGCGGCACAGCAAAACAGGTCCACTTTCGTTTCCGGCTATACCAATGGTTATCTTTACTACGCGCCGACTGCCGAACAGCTCACCAACCGGGGCGGAGCTCAGGAAGACAGCGACTGCGTGTTCGCCAAAGAATGGGAATCCCTATTCCTGCAAAAAGCCGGGGAATTACTGGACCAGATCGACAATTAAGGGACTACTCAAGTGCGTCCTACCGGGCGAGCCGGTTTTCTGCTTTGCTGAAGTAGGGATACGTGCCGGGCAATCCCACCTCTATTGGTATTACTTTTATGCGGAACCTGTTTTGCCGAACCAGTGAACATCGCATCAAGACGGGAACTTTTTCTCGATGATCTCCTCGTCGGCGAGTTGAAAGGCACCTCATTAAAACTTCATGAACCGACACTGCTGAAAAGAACCTCACCGCCCCGCCCCTTTGGCCATTACGCCACGGTCTTCAAAGATGGCGACCTCTTCCGACTTTACTACCGGGGCGACAAAGTTCCGGGAATGCACTGGCGGAACGGATGGGGAACCTATCACGAAAATGAAGTCACCTTATACGCGGAGTCCAAAAACGGTTATGACTGGACCGAGCCCAATCTCGGGATCTACCAAATCGATTCGATACCAAAAGGCAATGTCGTTCTCGACGTCGATGCCGGGACGTTTCTGAAAACCCACAATTTTACGCCGTTTCGCGATACCCGCCCCGACGTCCCATCCGATGAACGCTACAAAGCACTTGGCGGAGGCCGCTACCCCGCGGCTAACTGGGGAAATTGGAAAACTGAAGATGAGCGGGCCAAGCTAATTGAAAAATATGGCCCCGGCGGACTTTGTGCCTTCGTTTCAGCCGATGGATTGAAGTGGCGACTGTTACAAAAGGAACCGGTCCTCGAAGAGTCGATCGGTAACTACGACTCTCAAAATGTCTCATTCTGGTCGGAAGCAGAGCAGTGTTACGTCTGTTATTATCGCTGGTTCAGGAACGGTCTCAGGTCGATGCGCAGGGTCACCAGTCAGGATTTCATAAACTGGTCAGACCCGGTTGAGATGGAAGCGAACCAGCCCGGCGAACATCTTTACACCAGTGGCACCCATCCTTATTTCAGAGCACCTCACCTCTACATCGCCCTCGCGACCCGGTTCCAGACCAAACGCAGTTCCATCACCGATGTGGTTTTGATGAGCACCAGACCGGGAAGCAGCCATTACGACCGAACCTTCAAAGAAGCGTTTATCCGGCCCGGGCTGGGAGCTTCGGGATGGGGCAACCGCACCAACTACATTGCGCTCGGAGTCGTCCCGACCAGCCCGCGCGAAATGTCGATGTATATGTATGGAGGTGGTCACTACGTGTTACGGACCGATGGATTCATCTCAATTCACGCAGGGTATGAGCAGGGAGAGTTCACTACCAAGCCGTTTATCTTCTCGGGAAAACAGCTCGACATCAACTACTCAACCAGTGCTGCGGGAAGGATGCTGATTGAAATCATAGACGCCGAAACCAACACTCCTTTCCCGGATTTTTCCGCAGAAGACTGCAGCGAGATCTTTGGTGATGACATCAGCCGAATCGTCCGGTGGGGAAAAGATCAAACCGATGTCAGTCACTTGGCAGGAAAACCTGTCAAATTGCGATTTGTCATGAATGAATCGGACCTGTATTCGATCCAGTTCCTTGATAGAGAAATCTCCGACTAATCCAACAGGTATTTCTTCACCGCTTTCAACGCCTGCTCGATCAATTGCGGAGTCCCTGCACCGGCAACCCCGTGTTTACCTCCCGGGACTACGATCAACTCGTGGACAACACCAGCTTCTTTCAATTTTTCCACCATCACCGTAGCGTGCTCAATGGGAACGATTACATCGGCATCGCCGTGAAAAATCACAATCGGCGGATCGTCCCCGGAAACAAAAGACACCGGGGAAACATCCGTCATTTTCTCGGGGTCCATCTCTGAAGCGGGTGTTCCCGGTTCGTAGCCTATCAGCTTCCGGTAGGCCGGGTGAACGTGTTCAATCGAAGCCAACAGCGACCAGTCCGTAGGCCCGGCAAAAGGAAAGGCACAGGATACCCTACTGGAGAACCGCTCCACCGGATCCTCCGAATCTTTATCAGCCGCATCGTCATGGAGTGCCACCCAGAACGACAAGTGTCCACCTGCAGAACCACCGGTCACGCCGATTTTCTCCGGATCTATTTTCCACTCTTCAACATTTGCCCTCACATACTGGATCGCCCGAATACAATCATTGGTCTGTGCGGGGTGAATCGCCACATTAGTGAAGCGATATTCAACAGAAACGACATGAAACCAACCATCATTCAAACCCTTGGTGAGAAAGTAGGGCAAACGGTTCTTGGTTCCTGCTGCCCAGCCTCCACCGTGAATATAAATCATCACCGGTTTCCGCTCGATTTCACCGCTGCCAGTTCGAGCCAGATAGACATCGAGCAGTTGAGCCTCTTTATTTTCCCGACCATAGAACACATCATTATGATCGGGCGTTACCACTTTCGATTGACCGAGACTTATCACGCAACCAAATGTGAAAAAGAGAAATTGATGAATAATCAGTGACGTAATTTTGTTCATTTCGGAAAAGGTTGGAACGCTTCAATTATTATTATCCGAAACCGCTATTGTCCAATACGTGATTCTCCGGTATCCACCTGAAAAGTTGAATTTGCCGATTGATGCTCGGGCCTCTATTTGACTACAATGCGGTAAATGAACCGTTTCTGCATCCATGCGATGATCCTCACCATCCTGACGGTTGCCTTGGCAGGGTGTGGACGCGATGCATCGAAAGACCTCGCCCGGATCGAAGCGGATGTCGATGCCCGGATCGAGACCCGACGGAGCCGGAGCCAACCATTTACCGGAAAAACGGATCCCTCCAGAATCTCCGTTCTCATCGAGTATTTCGAGGTTCCCCGGGTTCTTTTTAATGATTACCTCTCCGAAAACCCGATAAACGGGAATGACGATCGGTTTCGCCGTCAGATTGAAATTTGGCTTCGAACCGGCCAGGCCAAACTCCGCGACATGATGGCGGTCCAAACGGAAAGTGGACATCAAGCGAAAACGGAGTCATTCCGGGACATCCTTTACCCCACCGAAATTCAGTCGACCAATAACGAAAACGGCGACGGAATGCTCCGAAATTTCAATACCCGAAAGACCGGCGCCATCATGACAATTGATGCCACACTCACCGATGCCGGGGCTATCAAGATCATTCTGAATTCAAGCTTATCCAGCCACTCCGGTCCGCCCGCAGATTCCTCAGCCTTCCAACAAACTGATCTGTCGACCACTTTGATAATAGCCAATGGTAGCTATGTGTTTGCAGGAACCGGTAAACAAACCGACACACCTCCCGACTCACTTCTGGCGATTTTTATTCGTGCCGATTCCTTTCAACTTTAAATCACCCACTATTTCCAGGATGAACTATTTCGCCACCTACCCGCTCGTTTCCGCCGTGTTGACCAGCTTATTAATAGCCTACCCACTGGCCGCAGAGGAGAGTGAACTTTTGACAAAGACCTATCAAATCTCTCCCTCACACTTTCAGGTTGAGGAACCCAACAGTGGTGATCCCTTTGCTCCCCAATCTGCTCCGAATCGACAGAACGTGCGCCAAACCATCCAGACCCTGTTGGAAAAACACGGGGTTGAATTTTCACCTGGAGCTTCAGCACAATACAACAGTAACACTTCTGAAACGACCGTCAAAAACACTGCGGAAAACCTGAAGAAAGTGGAAGATATTATCGATGCGATACAGGAAAAAAGAGCAACACGACAACTTCACATCTTTTTAGAGTATATCGAAGTGGAAAGCGTCCTTTACCATGATTGGATGTATCAAAACCGACTCACCGGCGACGGCACTCCGCTACGCAAACAGGCACAGAATTGGCTAAATAGCGAAAAAGCAACTGTGATCGACATCATGACGGTCACCGCTCGATCCGGACAACGCGCAAGAGCTGAGTCAGTAAAAGAAATTATATACCCCACCGAACCGGGAACTCCGAAAGCACCTTCCAAAATTACACTGGAAGGTGAAGGTACCCGAGCTCCGGTCGCGGCCTCCACACCCTCCGCCTATGATCTACGAAAGGTAGGCGCCAAGCTGGAAGTCGACCCCGTTCTTGGGATCGACAATATCACTCTTGATCTCAACCTCTCACCTGAAATCAATGTGCAAAATGGCTTTACCCATTGGCCGCCCGCCACTCCGGAACCTAATGCTACCATTTCAATACCGCGTTTTCACTCCATGCGAATGGTCAATCAAATCACCCTGCAAACCGGACGAAACGGGTTCCTCGGAACGGTGCGACCGCTCACGTCGGCCACTCCGAACCGCGTCAAACCTCTCATCCTCGTCTTTGTCCGCGCCGACGTCGCAACGATCTCCAACTAAACCCTGACCGTCATGAAATTCTTTCTTATCCTTTCAATCGGCCTGACCCTGCTTCTGGTAAATAACGCAGCGGCTCAAAACGACCTCCCGAATCTGGAGACCCGGGTATACCAACTTTCCCCGATCTTTATGGAAAAAATCGCGACGCTAAAGACTCGGTCGCCGGAACGGGACAACCCTTTCAATCCCCCTACCCTACCGAATTCCACTTTAGCGCAACGCCCGGCACAGGACGTCCTCACCGAAGCCGGGATCGCTTTCTCCGATGGAGCCAGCGCCAGTTTCGACAAGGCGAAATCAAAACTCACCGTAACCAATACCGCAGCCGAATTGGAGGTAGCAGAAAACCTCTTCCGAACGATTCGGCAGAGCGGGGAATTACAGCTCCTGGTATACCTCGAATTTGTCGAAGTAGACCTGCCGGACTTTAATAACTGGCTATTCGAGAATGTGCTCACATCCGATGCCACGAACTTGCGGGACAAGGTCCAGAGCTGGATAAAAAGTGGCAAAGCGGAAATCGTCGAATCGGCGACTGCGATCTGCCGATCTGGCACCCGCACCAAAGTGGAATCAGTAGATGAATACATTTACCCTACCGAATATCACCCCGCAGGAATCCCCGGAGAGGTGACATTGAAAGACGGCGCTGAAGCTCCGGTCACCGCTACAGCCCCCACAGCATTCCAAACCCGGAATCTGGGCCTGACGCTGGAGGTCGATCTGGTTATTAAGAGCGGCGGAACCTCCTTCGAACTGAATATCGCTCCGGAATTATCGGAATTGGAGAAAGTTGAACAATGGCATCTCAAGTCGACGGACCCGAAATTCATGACTCACACCCCGACGTTTTACACGCAAAAAATCACCTCCCAGATCGTGGGCTCACATGGCCAATATATATTTCTCGGCGCTACCCGCCCGTTAAAAACTGCGAACCCGAAACGGAAAAGTCCCTACATCCTGCAATTTGTTCGCGGCGATATCACCTCAACGCTCGATTGGTCCCTTGAATCCGCAGAATAGCACCTGCCGACGCGAACCGGATCCCGCCTCCCGCGATCCCCTACTATCTATCCTCACCGGGAATGACTAAGCTTAGGCTCATCCATGAAACCTGCTCGAACCAACTTCGCCACCCGACTTTTCTGTTTTCTATTATTGGCCTGCTTTTATCTCTCCGGATCGAGCGCAGAGCCATTATCTGGGGAAACCGAGCATTTCTGGTATCGGCTTGCTCCCGCGGAAGGGCCATATATTGACTCTCAAAGGGATAGCAAAGCGTTTGGATTTCGGGACGGCGAGATCTACCTGTCATACGACAACGCCCAAACCTGGTCTCAGGTAACGGATTTTGAAAACGCAGAAAACATTCGGTTCAGCTGCTTTTTAGAAAATGGAAATATCGTCTTCGCGACCCTTAACCGAATCTATCTGAGCACCGACAACCTGAAATCCTACCGCGAGATTACGGTGCAGGATCGAGATGGCAGCGACTATCACCCTCACACACCGAAAAATCCCGAAAAACCGGGATCCTACTTTTACTCTCTCGACGGAGTTCACACCCATCAGGTCGAGGGCAGAGAAATGATGATCTGGGGAAACTACTGCAATGTCAGACACGGAGCGGTCCCCGTTAATATCTACTACTCGACCGATCAGGGAGAAACGATAAAAATTGCCTATTCCTTCGGCAAAAATTCAGCCTTTCAAGAGAAGGGTGTCGCTCCGGACGAATATCTCGGGGCGGATGATAATCAGATCGTCTGCCGACATATCCACTCCGTTTCCTATAACCCTGCCGAAAATGCCTTCTACGCCTGCACCGGCGATCTCGATCGCAAAAATGGCCATGGACTGGAGTGCCACTGGCTCAAAGGTATCTATGACAAAACCGCCGACTCCTGGGAATGGACGGTGCAAGTCTCATCCGACGCCAATTCCCGGTTCAAATCGGGAGGGATCAATTTTGTCGATGGCAAAGCCTACTGGGTGGCCGATGCCAACGGCCCCAATACGATTCGGGAAACCTACGACCGAGGCGTTTTCCGCTGCGATCCGGCCGATATAGCAAACAAACAAAAACACACCCAAATTTTTCCCGCCAAATATGAAATCGCCGTGATGACGATTGAGGATAATTTCATTGTGATTCCCGAGTATGGAAATGCCAATCCCTGCGACTGCGGCATCCTCTTCTCCCCTGATCTGGGGAAAACCTGGGGCCAATACGACCTCAAAGAACTTGGTGACCGTTCCGGAGTTCGGGTCAATCCGCGAAATTCCGACGGGTGGTTCCGAATGGGACTTCGGGAAAAATGGATGAACCGCGCCGAAGTCCTGTTCCTCAAACCCAAACCACTGCAGCAATGAATTCACGACTTTTAGCCGTACCACTTGCGATCGTAGCAATCCTTATATTACCGGGATCGCTATTCAGTCAATCCGCTATCGTAACTCTCGAACAGGTGCCTGATGAACTACAGGATATTTCGGAGAATGAACCGATCGCCAAAACCTTCTCTGCAGAAAAGGCAGTCCGCTATCTGGACGAAGCCTCGCTAACCTGGCAGAAAAAGAAAAAGTGTGCGACCTGCCACACCAACATGGGTTATATGATGGCGCGCCCCGCCCTTGCCGTCGCGCTCAAAGATTCCGGCGAAGTTCGGTCATTTTACGAGGACTACCGAAACGTTCGCTGGGCGAAGAGACCGCCCTCGGAGGGACAGGGGTTCTGGCCAATTGTTGTCGGAACCGGGCTGACTTTTAACGACCTACAAACCACCGGTAAACTAAGCGAAGTGACCCGCGATGTGTTGGATTTCATCTGGACCGCCCAGCGGGGTGACGGCGGTTGGCGCTGGCCGGACTGCAATTACGCACCTATAGAAATTGACGAGCACTACGGCGTCACCCTTGCCGCATTAACTATTGGAATCGCGCCGGATGACTACATAAAAACCCCGCAGGCCGTAGCAGGGCTTAAAAAATTGCGGACCTATTTAAAAAACGATCCTCCGAAATCGCTACATCACCGGGCGATGTTGGCCTGGTGCTCAATCAGGGTCGATGGAATCGCCACCGATGTGGAACGGACCAAAACCCTGAAGGAGCTGATGGCGCTCCAACTCCCCGACGGCGGGTGGTCCACTTCCGGATTTTTAACCGATTGGGAAGGCTTGGTGGTCGAAGGCGACCCTCCTCTGGCGACAAAAACCAGTGACGGCTACGGCACCGGACTGAGCATCATTATCGCCCGCGAGCTGGGTGTTCCAGCCAGTGACCCGCGGATTCAAGAAGGTATCGCCTGGATCAAATCAAACCAGCGCGAAAGCGGGAAGTGGTTTACCCGGTCACCCGTCGTCTATGCGAATAATCTTATCTCGAATACCGGATCGGCCTTTGTCATTTTGGCTCTTCAATCCTGCGGCGAACTGCCGGGAAATGTTCTCGGGAAATAGAGAATCTCTGTAGCGGTGGCAAACGGTACCCTGGAATACCGCTAAGTTTTCGGTTTCAGTCGCGATACGGCAACGCCGTCATGTAACACAGCCCCGGGTTGACCGAAGCGAAGCTGAGAGTCTACCTGGGGATTTTATCGTGCTACAAAACTGATCGCTGAAAGTGATCTGAAAGCTTTCGCAACGCCTTCAACGTAGGGAAACTACTCGTATGCAAACCCCATGGTAGCCTCCGTTTCTCTGCGGCAACCATGGACTGTGTTACGGAACGGCGTTGCCGTATTTTGAATTCATTGCCCCGGAATCCACGCAATTCTTAGCGGCATTCAACTGTACCCTGTACACTTTTAGATTATACCCTGTACAATCGGTTTCCCTACCTCACAATCGGGGGCGGTGTCGTTCTGCGAATCGATTTTTCTATAAAGGTCCGGGGAATCGCGAAAGTGAGCCCTTCCGGCCCCGGTTCCGCGAAACAGGGCAATGTATTGGAATGCAAACCTCCTTCGTGTGCCACCTCCCCGGGAACCCAGAGGTCGGCAGCGTAGGCTTCGATGGAACCAACCAACCATTCCGGAAGCCGGCGACGCTGCCCGAATCGATACTCCTCGTCAACAATCGACTTCGCGAGCACTTCTTCATCTCGAGTATTCACATCGCCGAAATGGACCCGGGCGAGAACTCCTGCTGCGTGCACCATGATTTCGTCAGCTCCCGGGCCTGATGCCACTACCACCAGCGCTGGCGAACTGATCCCTTCATAAATAACCGCGGTGTTGGCCATCACGATTTGAGAAAAAACGACCGGAGCTTTTCGGACCGCATTCCGGTAGTTTGCCATCAGCTCCGGTGACGATTTCCCCATCCGGGTTCCAGCTCCCCGTAACTCCTTTCGAAATAACCCAACTACCGCCAACGGAACCAAAGTCATGGTGGTGGGATGCATGCTCCAAAAATAATTCATGAAATCTTTGGTATGAATCCACTCCAGGCATAACTCTCTGAGAATCTTCGTGTCGACACTCAGTATATTGGGGCTTCCGTCACTCGGGATGATATCGTCCATTGCGTTCCGCCTTTCATATCAAAAAGCATCTCTCGAAACAACCCTGAATTGAAAAGTCCTCGTGGGTTGACTAAATCCGTTCATTTTGATAGGCATTGGAAATGCTTTTGCTGTATTTTTTGGTGACGGGAATCGGGATGATCTTCTTCGGTCTCGCCGGGGCCGGTGCGTTTGCGGGCAGCCTGTACGCTTACCGATTAAATAGTTACCGATACCGGTTTATGGGACTTCCGGACCGGCGGAATTTCCTGGCCAGATTTTGGAGACTCTGGAAATTTTCCTTATATCAACCTGTTCTCTGTATCGCGCTGGCTCTACTTGCCGTCACCTTATTATCGATCTTTATCAAACCACTCTCGGTCGCGAGGATCTTCGGCGGAGCCGAATCAGATGCAGCACTCACCGTCGGCTCCTGGGAAAATAAGATCTACGGTCTCACCGAGTGGCTTCAGAATGGCAACCTGCTCAATGCCCTACTCACGATGACGCTGGTTCTACTGTTCATCAACCTGCTCTGGCCCTCCCTGACTATCTTTAAGGAATCCGCTAAATTACGAGTCATGAGCCGAAATATCATGATCTTTTTAACTACCTTCTGCGCATTCACCTTTGTATCCGGTAGTGGGATAAAAACCAATCGTTCGATCATCACGGCGAAACTGCGGAAAGATATCAATAAAAACCTAGATGATATCAATCAATTCAATTCTGAAGCAGCCGCCTACCAACTGGTCAAAGAATCGATCGAGAAACTCACTCCGGATCAGATCCGTCAGATTACCGCTCTAGTAAGGACCGTGGCGGCAGTGGAAGCGGCAAAAGAGGTATCAGAACAAATGGGGAAAGATGCCGGGAAAAAACTCTATACCGAAACCAGCACCCCTCCCCGGAATCCGGTCGTGAAAGACCCGCTAGCCGAGGTAAAAGACTGGCCCACGCTGGAGGAACGGCGACTTGAGACTTCTAAACACGCCAAACGCTCCACTCTCGTCAGAAAAGCGGCAAGAGATTCCCTACTGGCGACGGTTGATCAACTCAGTATTGATGTCGCGAATCAGCTCGGCGGATCGATGAACCGGATCTCGAAGGTTGTTCTCGGTTCATTTTTCTCTTCGATGGCAGAATCGGTCACTGAATTCTGCGCGACACTGACACCCCGCTCAAAACTGTCCACGGACAAAGATATCCTGAAACACCTCGACGATCGCGTTATCGGTATGGATGCGGACCGCTTTTTTGCCAGTTGGCTGGATGATATTCCCGAAGCTCACGACTCCGAGAAACTGGCAGCAATCCTCGCGAAGCGCGTCAACTCGTTGGATGCAGACATCAAAGTGAAATCCGCGGCGAAGGCAGCTAAAGCAGCCGCAGATGCTGCCGAAGCGGCAAAGGCAGCCAAAGCCGCAAAATCTCTGATCAAAATCATCCTGTAACGGCAAGCGTTACGCGGACTCAAACAGTTCCCGGGCTTTTGCTTTAGCGAGATCGGATTTGGCCCGGTCGATCTCCTCGATGAGAGCGGTTCTCTCCTGATGTTTTGCATTAAAACGGTCGCGGGAAACCACTTTCATTTCCTGGAAACCAGTGAGCAGGGCGTATTTGTAGAGCCCGTTCGGCTCCAGCTTCCATTGCTCCAACTGACCTTTAAAATTTTGACGAAGCCCAAAACGATCAAGAACGGGAGCGACCTGACTGATCAAACTCCGGAAAGTTTTCTCGAAAAACGGCTCGTTTTTACGTCCGCCGTATACATTTTCCACAACGGGACGCAGATGAGGCCAGTCGTTCCGGTCACTCGTCTCTGCTTCAATATATTTCGGCAACTCGGCGAACAGATTCGACAACGCGACTTTCAGCTCCTTGAGACGCTCAGTTCCCAGATCATGAATGACATCAGGATTGTCCTCCACAGCCTCCAAAACGAAATCTTTGATCCACTTTTCTACGAGGGGGCGAACTTCGATTCTGAACTCAGCAATGATCGAGTCCAGAACTCTGTCACTCTCAACGAGAGCGGCAGTCAGTTCAGAAAGTTTCTTTTCAATTTCTTTACTCGTCATGTTACGAATCAGGGGATTTTACATGTATACCAGAGGCAAAAGGAGGTCAAATTTAAGTAAACCAAAATATTCAAGCTATACCAAGCCAGGAATTCAGTTTACTCAGCGCAATTGCGTTCCGTTTGTACCGCTCGAAATCGACCAGATCACTGATTTCCAGCTCCTCAGGATAATACTTTTTGACCCATGATTCCAAAAAACCAAAAGTACCGGCGGAAAGAAATACCCGGGGAGGCAATGCCGCGATTTCTTTTTCCGTCAAACCGACTCTAAGACGCAGGCAGGCAGGGCCTCCGCCGTTTTTCATGCTTTGTTTCAGATCCCGGTAAACCACTTCGCGAATCGGGTTTTCTCCGCCCAGGATATTGTCCACAATAAACTTGTAAACCCGGTTATCTTCCTGACACTCAGTTGGACAAAGCATTAACATTCCACCGTCAGGCAGAGTGACAATCTGACTATTAAACAGATAGGTTTTTACTACTCTTTCCACGCTGATTTCAGATGCAGGAACTTTGATTATGGCCAAATGATGCGGACATTGACCGACAATCTCCTGAATGGCATTTTCCCCATCCGCGAACGCCTCTTCATGATAGAGAAACACGGTTTCGTGACCTACGGAAATTACGTCGTTGTGAAAGACCCCGGCATCAATAACCTCAGGATTCTGACGAATAAAAACGCACCGCTCTGCCGGGAGCTGATGAAGCCTCGCAATAGCCTGACAAGCCTCTAACGTCTGCCGCGCCGGAAACCGCGATGGCCGATCTTTGCGATCCCCTGAAACTGAACCATAAACAAATAAATGCACCCCATCCAACCGGGTATGATTGGCAGCTCCTTCATCCGCAAACAGCGCCGTGGCAGGGAGTGGATCATGGTGGGCAAAACAGCTTTCGTCGCGGAAAATTGACCGCAACATCTGCGCAGTTTCAGCAACCTCGATCGATCGATGAAAATTCGTGACCAAATTGGCCGGAGTGAAATGCACCTTCCTGTCTGCCGTCTCCTCCGAAGGCGCAACGGTCGCAGCATTGGCCGTCCACATCGATGACGCAGACGAGCAGGCCGCAAAAATCCCCGGTGCAGTCTCGAAGGCGGTTTTCAAAACCTCGGCATCGCTTCCTTCAAACCCCAGTTTTCGAAGAGTGGGAAGCGAAGGGCGAAGCTGCGGAGGGAAAAAGGCCTGCGGAACCCCGCGATTCACCAGCGTCATCATCTTTTCCAACCCCTGAAGAGCCGCTTCTCTGGGTCGGGACACCCCGCCTCCACTGCTGGTCGAGGCCAGATTTCCTATCGCCAGCCCCGCATAATTGTGAGTTGGACTGACCAGGCCGTCAAAATTAACCTCAATCATGAGTTTGATGAAAATCCGGGGGGCTCCGACTCCGGCAGGTTCAGGGTTTCCACTTCAATCATTGCGACAGGTCGGGAGCAGTAGTCCGCCGCGAAGTAGGCACCGGGACGGAAATTACCGCTTCGGCCGAATCCTCCGAATGGAGCGGCACTACTCGCCCCGGTAGTTTGCTGATTCCAGTTCATCACACCGGCGGTGACTTCACGCTGAAACCGGTTCCATTCCTCCGCCTCATCACTGATCAAACCGGCCGCGAGTCCAAAATCCGTGCGATTCGCCTCTTCGATCGCAGCGTCGAAGTCCGCCACCCGGATGACCTGCAAAAACGGTCCAAAAATCTCTTCATCACTTCGGTTCACGACTTTCGAAACATCGATGATCCCCGGACTGAGCATTCCCGTCCCGCCTTGAAGCAACCGGCACTCGAACAGGCTGATTGCGCCCTGTTTAAGCAGGTTTTCCTGTTCCGACAGAATCGAAGCCGCCACTTTTTCCGTGATAACCGGCCCCATAAAAGGAACCGGATCGGCCCCCGGAACGCCCACTATGATTTGCCCGGCTTTCTCCACCAACTTTTTCAAAAAATGATCACCCCAATCTCCCTCCGGAACCACCAAACGGCGGGCGCAGGTGCAACGCTGCCCGGCGGTCAAAAAGGCGGACTGGATGGCGATCAAAACGGCCGCGTCGATTTTTTCCACCTCGTCAACCACCAGCGGATTATTCCCGCCCATCTCCAAAGCGAGAATCTTCCCGGGCCGGGTCGAAAAGTAGCTCTTCAGAAATTCGCCGACTCTGGCACTGCCGGTGAAATAGACCCCGTTTATATCATCATTCTCGATGAGATGTCGGCCCGAATCAGCGCCGCCGTGGATCAGATTCAGCACCCCGGCGGGAAGACCGCTCTTTTCCCACAACTCCATCATAAGCGATGCCGTCATCGGTGCGAGTTCACTCGCTTTGAAAACCACGGTATTTCCCGCCAACAAAGCAGGAACGATATGGCCGTTCGGCAGATGACCGGGGAAATTGAAGGGTCCCAAAACCGCGACCACCCCGTGGGGCAAAAAGCGGGTCACGGTCGGACCACCACGGAACTCACTGCAACGCCGCTCAAAAGCATCAATCGAAATGGCGACCTTCCCGATCATGGCCTGCACCTCGGTTTGAGCCTCCCAGTCAGGTTTACCGATTTCCAGAGAAATGACCGAAGCGAGGCGATCCTTTTCCGCCCGCAAAGTGTCAGCAAAAGCTTCCAACAGCGCCTGTCGTTCACCAATCGGGCGGTGAGCCCACGAAGCCAGGGCAGAGCGGGCGGCCGATACCGCATCCGCTACCTGCGCACCGGTCGCAGCTTTCATTTTAGCAACCGGGGTGCCGTCTGAGGGATTGATTTTTTTAAATACCTCCCCGTGCCCTTCGGTCCAGGAGCCGTCGATATAGAGAGAAAGTGTTTTCATGATTGTAATTGTACCAATTGCCCCGGCTCTACGCCAATCGCTACGGCGGTTGCTTTCGTCAAAATCACCCATTCGCCGGTTACAGCGAAACTGCCGGAGGTGGAACGGAAGTCGAGTTCCACCGAGGAAATCAAACCGTGCGATAATTCGACCTCCGGCAGGGTATCTACGATACGTTTCACGGGCAGAGTTCGGCAATTTTGAAAGGATTTTGTATCCTGAAACGACGCTTCATAAACGGGGCCAGCGTCAAAAATGTCGACTCGATTGATGTAGCGAAAGCCCTCCTTTTTCAGAACGTGAACCGCTGGTTCGGCATCGGGGTGCGGCTTCCCGATCACTTTCTGAGCCGATTTCGGAAGTAGAGGAATATAGATGGGGTGTTCCGGCATCAAATCGCGAATAAAGTCTTTTCGAGCCACCGCACTGTATTGATCGAGACTGAAAAAATCTTTCACAAAGAAGTGCCTACCAATCGCTTCCCAGAAGGGAACCACTCCCTGATCCGTGACCACGCCCCGGAACTCGGCAATGACATTTTCCGTGAAACGCTCCGGAAAAGCCTTCGCAAAAAGAAACCGACTCCGCGAAAGCACACCTCCATTACCTCCACCCCGGTAGTCCGGATGCAGAAACAAGCCACCCAGCTCCGAGGGTCCTTCATGCTCAACCCGCAACTGTAACTCCTCGATTTTCGATTCGATCCCGAGAGGCTTATGTTGATGAACTTTCTCTACCACTTCATAAGTATAGGTGGGCTCGAACCCTCCGGTCTTTGCATAGATTGAACAGGTCCCGGCAAGCCGCCCGGAAACCGCATCTTCAAGCACAAATATATACTTTTCCACGCCCGGCTCTGATACTACCGGATAGAACGATCTCAACGATTGATGTATCCGGCTCTCCAGGTAGTCAGACTTGGGCTGCAGCGAAGTGATCGAGTCAGGGATCGACTTCAATAGTTCGAGAAGCGGTTTGAGATCATCTTCCCGAACCGGACGTATCACGAGCTGCCCTTCGCCGCCCATCATGTTTCCTCCCGGATCGTTTCCTCTACGATTTCCCAGGCGGCTTCGAGCTGAGCATCGGTCAAGCCTCCAATCGGTAACAGAAAGCGAATCCGCATCGGATGACTGCCTGCCACAAAACACATCACACCCTTCTCGAACAGGCGTTTCACCAGAGCGGTGACCCTCGCCGGATCTCCGCCGCAGGGCGTGAAGGCAACCATTGCCCCGATGCCGAACGGGCCGGATACCGAGTCCAGTTTTTCCAATCTTTCCACGAGCCATTGGTGCCAGCGGGCGATCCGGCCATCCTCTCCGAAAAAACCGCCGGTCTGCAGCTCCCGCAGGATCACACACCCCGCAGCAATCGCCCCCGAGCTGGCTGTAAAAGTCTGGCTGAGCAATCCGGGCCGCGGCGCCCAGTCCTCCCGGAACAGAGTCGCACAGACCTGAGAAGATTTGCCGATCCAGATGATATCTACAAGATCACCCAAATTGAAGTGCCGGGTCGCAAACAGACTTGGCGTCCGGGAAAAGGTCTGAACCTCGTCTACCAAAACCGCAATATTCGCCTCACGACACCGCTCCATGAGCGGTCGGAACCACTCCTCCGCCCCGACGTGAAAACCGCCCTCGCCCTGAACGAGTTCAAAAATCATCGCCGCGTGCTGCCCCGGATACCTCGCGATGTGCTCATTGAGCCGCTCCAGCGCTGTTTCCGCGTCAAAAGGAACATAATCAACCGGCAATGTCAGCGGAACGCCCTCCCGATAGGCCGCTTTATCGGTGATCTGGGAAAAGGCGATCGTCCGACCGGCGAAACAATGCTCAAAAGCCAGCACCCGGCTCGCCGGAGCCTTTTTTTGAAATGCGATTTTCAGGGCATTTTCCCCAGCCATCACCCCCGTACTGGTCAGAAAACAGTGATCAAACCCCTCCCCGATATCCGAAGCCGCATCCAGCAGCAGCCGGGAAAACTCGACGCTCCCGAGATTCTGCTGAAGATTACCCTGCATCACCGTATCCGACAGAGCAGCGTCGATCCCCGCTTCGATCAATTTGGGATGAGAATGCCCGAAATGGTGAACGCCGATTCCGGAAATGAAGTCGTATTTCACGCTGCCGTCGGCCAATTCGACGAGCGAACCATTTCCCATCCCGGAGCCGAGATAGGGAAAATAGAGATTTCCGGCACGCGCTTTGCTGAATTCCCGAATCGTTTCGTCGTATTGCTCAACCAACTCACCACGGGGCGGACGAACGCCGTCCACTCTGGCTTGATGCTCGCTAAGTCGCTCCAGAAGAATACGTTTCGCCTCGATAACAGCAGGGTCTTCGTGAAAGGATTCAGCAATCAATGTCGGTTTTTTGTTTTTCATTTATCAAGTCAGGCAGAGCCGCCGTTTGCAGCTCGTAATAAAAATAGCGTGGTTACCCGAATTCGCTCAAGCAAACTCTCCGGGTCCATGCATTCGCGATCGGAATGAAGAAAAGCCCCCCGGACACCGAGACTGTCGATATTGGGCAGGCCATAATCGAGCAACAGGCTGCCGTCGGTCCCGCCACCCGTGTCCCGCCACGAAACAGGCAGATCAAAATCCTGGAAACATCGGGCCAGAGAGGCTTCCATCCCGGAAATCGCTGCATTCGGGATACGGGGTGGACGATCAAATTGACCCTCCCATGCGATCGAAACATCAAACTCGCTTTCGACCCGTTTCAGCGCCTCTGAAATTTTTGAATTCAGCGTCCCGATCGAATCTTGATCCGGCACCCGGATGTTAAACTGGGCAATTGCCCGGTCAGGAACCGAATTCATTGCCGTAGCGCCGTGAAACCGCGCCGTATTGATGATCATCCCATCCATTTCCCGGTAGATTTTCCGGAATTCGAGAATCAGCGCCGAAAGAGCTTCGATCGCGTTCCTACCTTCCTCAAAATCACGCCCCGCATGGGCGGAACGGCCCGTGACCTCCGCAGCAAACAGGCCGGTTCCGAGCCGTTTCTGCACGAGTTCGCCCTCGAGAGTGGCACACTCAAAAACCAGCCCGAAATCGCAGCGATTCGCGGCCTCTTTCAGCAAATCGCGGGCTCCCGGGGTGCCGATTTCCTCTTCGGGATTTAACAGTACTTCCCAGCCGAACGCCTCTTTCCCGGGGAAAGTTTCCAGTAGCCGCAGTGATTCCAGCATCACGAGAAGGCCACCTTTCATATCGGCGACGCCGGGACCTTTAAGTCGCTTCCCGTCCGGGCTCAATTCGCAGGTCTGAAAGGGATGTTCGGCGCCGTAAACCGTGTCGTAATGCCCACTGAAGAGAACCTGAAGTGGCGCATCTGGTCGGGTTCGAAATCTCAACGCCCGGCCCAGTTCCAGTTCAAAAGGGGCACCACATTCATCCCGGCGAAGGACCGGGGAGAGCGGGATCGATTCGGTTGATTCCGCAATCGATCCAAATTCCCGGGACAACCGGTCGTGCATCCTCTCGAGGCCCGGAAGGTGAAAGGAACCGGAATTGATCTCACACCATTCGATCAACGTTTCAACAAGCCGGGGCAGCTCGGAATCAGGCATTTCTTCGCGAATCCAGTCGATCATTTATCAAACTATCATTGTTTGCCTCACGGGAAAGGACGCTTTATCCTCCCGCCCATTCGCTCATGAAAATCGTCATCGTAGGAGCCGGCGAAATCGGCACTCATTTAGCCAAAAAACTGGCACACAGCAATCATTCGATCGTCGTCATCGACGCGGATGAGGCGATTGTCGCTGATCTGGAGTCTAAACTGGATGTCAGAGTTATCACCGGAGACGGAGCCGCTCCCACCGTTCAGCTCGACGCCGACGTGCCCGGTTGCGATGTCTTTTTCGCCCTCACGAGCGATAACTATACCAATCTGGTCGCGTCCACCGTCGCAAAAAAATTCGAAGCCAAGCGGACCGTGTGCCGACTACATCAGGCACTTGAGGCGCAGAACTTTCTCTTCGATTTCAAAGAGAATTTCGGAGTCGATGAAATCTTCAGCTCCGAGCGACTCGCCGCCGTCGAACTTTCCAAACATATCCGGAATCCCGACTCCCAGTCGCATCGCGTGGTCGAGGAAATTGCCGGCGGATTTATCGAAGTGATCGAGCTACCGGTTCCGCCCCAGTCAGACGTGATCGGTAAATCTATACTGGAGCTGAATTTCCCCCACCGCGCTCGAATTTGCGTGATCAAACGGGACAATGAAATCCTGATCCCTTCGGCTAAAGATATCCTCCGGGAAAATGATATACTTACTATCGCCGGATCCCAGAAACTGATTACCGATGTCGTCGGCCTGATCGTCCCCCGGAAACGGAAAAAGGAAAAGAACGTCGTCATCTTCGGCGGCGGGGAATACGGATATGCCCTCGCTCAGACTCTGTCCGCATCGGGCGGTGAATTCCGCATCCGCATCTTCGAAGAAGACCGGGATCGCTGCGATGAACTGGCGGACGAACTCAGCAACGTCACGCTGCTCAACGCCGATGCGACCTCGCTCTCCGCGCTCACTGAGGAAAACGTGGGGGATGCCGATTTCTTCGTCGCCACTACGGCGAAAGATGAGGATAACGTGATGACCTGCCTTCAGGCAAACAGCCTCGGAACCACCTACTGCCTATCTCTATTCCACCGGGCCGACTACGCCGACGCGATCACCAAATTCCAGGGCCGCATGGGGATACTCGCAGCGGTATCTCCCCGCGAGGCGACCAGTACCATGCTGATGCGCTTTGTCGTCGATACCTTTCAACTACTTCGCAAACTCGACGGAGTCGAGCTGATCGAAGTCACGGTTGCCGCAGACGCCCCGGTTGCCGGAACCATGGTTAAAGAAACCCAATGGCCGCAGGGCTCGGTACTCGTTGGGCTATGGCATAGTTCAGAAGTCGTGGTACCTTCTGCCGAAGATAGAATCGAAAGCGGCGACAGTGTCTATGCTATGGTCACTAAGAAAACGAAACGTCAATTTCTGGATCTGTTTTCGGAATAGCGTATGAACTACCGCCGACTCGCAAAGGTATTGGGAATCGTGCTGCTTTTTGTAGCGGCAATGATGTTAGCTGTGATCGGCTACGCCGTCGTCGAGGGCATTTACCGCCATCCCGATGCCAAAAGTAAAGATGCGATCCACGCACTGTTAGTCTCACTCGCTATCACCGTAGCAGTAGGTGGCGGACTTCTCGGAATCGGCTGGAACACCAAAAACGAATTCCTCCGCCGCGAAGCAATGGCCACCGTTGGACTCAGTTGGTTTCTGGCCGCTTTTTTCTGCGGGCTTCCCTACTTCTTTACCGACCCTGGCGATGGGCAAAAACTCGGCGCTGTGGAATCCTTCTTTGAATCGATGTCGGGCCTCACCACCACCGGATCTTCGGTGATGACGGATATCGAAGCTTTTCCCAAGGCCATTCTGCTATGGAGAGCGGTCACCCAGTTTATGGGCGGGATCGGGATCCTCGTTCTATTTGTTTCGGTGTTATCCTTCCTCGGTGTCGGCGGTAAAAATCTTTTTGCTCAGGAAAGCAGTCTAAATATATCCGATTCCCGCGCGACCAAAATCGGGGAAACCGCCTTTGGCTTGCTGAAAGTATACCTGGTTCTCACCTTCATCTGCTTTATCGGCCTGCTCGCCCTCGGCATGCCGATGCTCGATTCGCTGTGTCACTGCATGACTGCGATGTCCACCGGCGGTTTCAGCTCCCGAAATGACAGTATCGGATACTACGATGACCTCGGCATCGAAATATGGCTCTCGATCTTCATGCTCCTCGGAAGTATTTCGTTTATGTTTTACCTACTTCTGGTCAAAAAGAACAAGGACGATCGGGACATCAAGCGAATCAAAAACGAAGAAGAGGGAAAGTTCTACGTCATTTTCGTTCTCGTCGCCATTGCGATGGTGAGCTTCGACTTGATGATGACACCGGAGCGAAATTTTCTCCAGGGCCTCCGGGAATCTTTCTTTATGATCGTATCGATCAGCTCCACCTCCGGCTTCGGCCTTGCCGACCACGCGGATTACGACCAGTGGCCAACTTTCTCACGGATTATCCTCTGGGTGCTGATGGTCGTGGGAGGCTGTGGCGGCTCAACTGCCGGTGGTCTGAAAATGAACCGGATGATTCTCTTCAAACGAGTCGCCGTCAAAGAGTTAACGCAATCATTTCGCCCCCAGAAAATCATCAAGATCAAAATCAACGGATCCGCCGCTGACGAAAAGACACTGCTCCACGCCTCCATGTTCCTCGCTCTGGCTATGGCCATCTGCGGCCTCTCCATGGTCGTCGTCGCGATGATCGAGCCGGATCTTGATTTTGAAAGCGTCGTCGGTGTGGTCGCCGGCTGCCTGTTTAACATCGGCCCCGGATTCGGCATGGTCGGACCGACCGACAACTTTGCCTTTCTCAATCACGGCACTATGGTTTTCCTCGCCGTGCTGATGGCAATGGGTCGACTCGAGTTTGTCGCGGTCCTCGTGCTCTTCGTTCCCTCTCTCTGGAAACGCTATTAGACCACCCGCTTTTTCACTACCGATAACATTTCCCGCGCAGGTAGATAATGTATAGCAACTGCACACCCTTGATTGTACCCTGTACAGTCACAGATTGTACCTTGTACAGTCCTCATTATCTATACTTTAGGCTTCACCTTCCGCCCCATATCGACTCGACAACGGAGAAATACCGTTATTATTAGAATTTTCAGACAATTAATGATTGTAAACCAAATAAAAAATGTCATGATGATTTTATGGCCGCGAATACCGATTCATCATGCTTCTCTAAATACTCGGACGATTCATTCAACACCCATCATCTTCCTTCCACATCTACTGCACCTCTCTCCAATAAGCTCGACAAAAAAAACTCACAGGGGCTGTTAGTAGGCCCTTCCGATTGCCGACGTCTCGGCGCCCAGTTACGCCCCCATATCTTTTCGCGACTGTTCCATCTCGATACCTATCGCTGCGCGGGATTGGTATCGAAAGACCTCTCTGAAATCGGCGGCCATCAGGTATTAAATTTCGGCGAAGCCGCTCTCGAACTGGAGGATGGTGATCTCAGCCTGATCCATATCGGTTGTGATAATACCGTGAGCGGTCTCGTCTCCGGTTATCACAGTGCGACCGAAGGTATCGAAAGAAACCGGGTACGGAATTTGATACAACTCGCAGACCGCGATGAAATGGAAGGCTATGTCAAGCGGCGCTCCGGCCAAACTTCGCCGCTTGCCTATGTGCTCGCCCCGAAAGGTTCCTATAGTGGATCAGATCTTTCTTTCTTCGGCTTGCGTCTACCTGAACCATCCGTACTTGAAGAGGATCAGGAAGAGCATTTGGTATACTGTACGGGCGAAGCTTCCTTCGTGGGAGTCAGTGGTCACAATGCAGAAAAATTTCTCACTGAACGCGGTGTCAACTGTGAGCAGATGCCATGCGGCCTCGCGGTCCTGCCCCGCCTCTGTGGAAAGCAACTCGGCAACAACCGGAAACTCTCACCGGCGATTAAAAACCTTCGCGACCGCTTTGGAAAAGGATGGATCGCGGTAGAGGTCAGTGACATCCCCGAGCGACAGGAAAACGACTTTGCCACCGCGGTTTCAAGCCTTGCCGCTGCAAAAGGCTGGGGAATCGTTATTTATTCCGCCAAATCAATAGGTAGTGTTCCCGATACCACTCGCAACAAGTGGAATTTGTTACTGGGAAGCATCGGTGAAGCCGTCTGGTTCGACAGTGACAATATTTGGGACATCACCCGGATGATCGGTAACGCCAGTTTCTATGTCGGTAGTTGTCTTGATTCCAGAATCATTGCCAGCTCATTCTGCGTTCCACGAATCAACACTCCACGGGCCGATCACCGCAACGTTGACTATTGCTCGGTTTGGGAAATGGAATCGCTTCCTGCCGTACTCAGCGACGAGCCCGAACTTTGGGCATCCGAAATGGATACCGCCTGCAACGTCGATCGCT
Source organism: Verrucomicrobiales bacterium (assembly GCA_029213005.1). Classification (GTDB taxonomy): domain Bacteria; phylum Verrucomicrobiota; class Verrucomicrobiia; order Verrucomicrobiales; family DEV007; genus Arctic95D-9. The sequence goes on along the minus strand of JARGPI010000009.1, from coordinate 4,653 downwards.
CACTGCTCCAGGAACATGCCGAAGCCACTGCCCGGGCATTTTTTGAAGGCTTCAGCAAAGCTTGTGAAAAAACGGAACTGTCACCCCGCCTCTTTGCCGGCGAAACCATTGATCATCATCAAGCCGTCGCTCACGGACAGAAAATCGCTGCCGACTGGATGAAAACAGCGGAAGATCGGAAGCGTTTCGCGAAACTAAATCAAGGTAGAGATTTCAGCAAATCAAAACCAACCGTAAAAGACGGAGTCAAAAAGGTCGTCCAGAAATTCAAAAGCGGTAGTTAAAACGCCTGCCTGGTCGGGGCCGATGGTGGAAGCATCCGTAAAGCCATCATATTCCGACACGCCATCCCCTACCTTATTTCGATTGATAGTTCGGAAATCGTTCCGATGCTAACAGCTGAACAGTCAGCTGTCGGCAAATGAATACCACAAATCCAAACCATTTTTCCAGTAAGCGTTTTCGCAATATCTGTGCGGGCCTGCTCACCCTCACAGTCTTCACCTGGCTGGCTGTTCCGGCCATTTCTGCGCCCGTACCCGCACCCTCTTCGCTTGAGGTCGACGTCTGCATCTACACCGCGACGCCATCGGGCATCGTTGCCGCAATTGCGGTGAAGCGTGAAGGACGCTCCGTCGTCATCGTGGAACCGGGCCGCTGGGTTGGCGGCATGCTCGGTGCGGGTCTCAAGCCCCTGCAGGATTGTCCAAACTACGCCGCAACCGGAGGCCTCACCCATGAGCTGATCCCGAAGCTGGGAAAAGGTGCCACCCCACTCGAAAACGGGAATCCACGCAACCTCAATCCCACGGCAATCCGCGAAGACTTCCGCGAACTGCTCAAAACCCACGACATCCCCGTGGTCTTTCAACACCGTGTAGCGAGTTGTCAGAAATCGGATAACCGGATTTTGACCGCAACGTTTGACTATGCACCTTTTGATTCGCTGGGCTGCCCTGTCGCGGAGCCGGAGGCAACAGACAACCTTCAGGTGACAGCAAAAATGTTTATCGACGCCAGCTACGAAGGCGATTTGATGGCGGCAGCGGGCGTTTCTTTTCGAGTAGGGCGGGAATCGACCGAAGCATTCGGCGAAGCGCTGGCGGGAGTTAGAGAACCGATGGAAAAGGCTCCGATCGATCCTTTTGTCGAACCCGGAAATCCCGAAAGCGGTCTCCTCCCCCATGCGGAAAACGATCACGGCAAACCAATTGGGTCGGCAGATACCTATACTCAGGCTTACAACTACCGATACTACACCACCTCCGATCCCGATTTGCGAATAGCGCTGACCCCTCCGGATAATTACGATCCGCAGGAGTTCGAACTGGTTGGTCGGTATATCGAACATCTCACTAGCCAAACCACATCGGAAGTGAACCTCCGCAAACAAATGGTCGGAATCTTCCCCGGATGGAAAAACTCCGGCGAGTGGAATTATCAGCGGAGCTCCCTGTTTTCACTGGCTCCTCTCGGGATCAGCCAACGATATGCCATGGGCGACCACAGTGAGAAGGCAGAAGTATGGAAAGCTCATCAGAATTACCTGAGAGGTCTCCATCATTTCATGAGCACCGATCCCCGGGTGCCGGAGAGTTACCGGAATGAAGTCGCGGAACTGGGACTCGACAAACGGGCCCACCCCGGGACCGAAGGCTGGCCGCATCAGCTCTATATCCGGGTGGCCCGTCGCCTCAACGGCCGCTACACTATATCCGCCGAAGATGTCTACAACCGAACCGAAATAAACGATCCGATCGGTCTCGCCCAATACGGAATCGACACCTATCCCTCGCGCCGGATCTGGGGCCGAACCAATGGCAACACCTGGGTAGGTATCGAGGGCAAAATGTTTATCGGAGGCTCCAAAGGCCCGACCAATGTTCCCTATCCCATCCCCTACCGCGCCATCACTCCGCAGAAGAAGGAGGCGGAAAACCTCCTCGTTCCAGTGTGCTTTTCGGCGACTCACCTCGGCTACGCTTCAGCACGGATGGAGCCGGCCTTCATGATCTGCGGGGAATCTGCCGGTATTGCGGCCACTCAGGCAATCCGGGAAAACTTTGCCGTGCAGGACATCACACCATCGGTTTTTCAAAAAGCGCTCCTCGAAGCCAAACAGAAACTTTTCTGGGATCCCGAAGTCGACAAACCGACTCGTAGCGCGAGCCCCGGCCAGCAATTTCCCTATAGCAAACTCCTCTCCGAATGTGACCGGGACAACAACCAGCTTGTCACTGAAGAGGAATGGAATACGAGCAAAGCAGGGTGGGAATGGCTTTTCGCAAAAATCGATACCAATCAAGATGGAGTCGTCAATAGCGTGGAATACGAGGCTTTCCAGAAATACAAGGCCACTCACTCTGACTGGGCCGTCCGGATCAAAAACTAAACTAACAAATCCGGGGCGGTTGATAGCGTGTTTTAACACTCCGTAACATTGACAGCGAGACCGCCCCGTGACGTCTCTTTGTATTTGGACATCATATCCCGACCGGTCTCTCTCATCGTAGCGATCACCTTATCCAGTGAAACGATATGTTTTCCGTCCCCATTCATCGCGAGGCGCGCCGCATTGATCGCTTTGACACTCCCCATCGCATTCCGCTCGATACAGGGAATCTGAACCAGCCCGCCGACCGGATCACAAGTCAGTCCGAGGTTGTGCTCCATACCGATTTCGGCGGCACACTCCACCTGTTGCGGAGTCCCGCCGAGCCATTCGACGAGTCCGCCCGCCGCCATCGAGCAGGCTACTCCCACCTCTCCCTGACAACCGACATCCGCTCCGGATAGAGAAGCATTCTTTTTATAGAGCGTCGCAATCGCTCCCGCAGTCAAAAGAAACCGGTCTACCGGGTCCGAATGAGGCGATACCGTAAACCGCTCCGCATAGTGCAACACGGCGGGAATAATCCCGGCGGCACCATTGGTCGGCGCGGTGACAACCCGTCCTCCCGCTGCATTTTCTTCATTTACCGCCAGGGCAAACAGATTCACCCAATCCAGACAGGCCAGCGAGTCATCCGGATCTGCTTTCGAGCCCTCGAGACGCCTCCGCATCACTCCCGCCCGCCTCGGCACTTTGAGACCTCCCGGCAGGGTACCTTCGCCCCGGCAGCCCCGCTCGACACAATCCTTCATCGCCTCCCAGATCTCACCGAGCTGCGCGCGGGTTTCTGCTTCACTGCGGAATGACGCCTCGTTTTCGAGCACCAGTTCAGCGATAGACTTGCCGGTTTCGGCAGTCAAAGTAAGTAGGGCTTTGGCCGTATCAAAAGGCCAGGGAATCTTGATATCATCCTCCTCGTCCATCGCATCCCACTGACCTTCCGGAACGATAAACCCACCACCAATCGAGTAGACAATCTCCTCTTTTAATATCGAATCATCGCCACCGAGGGCGATGAAATGCATACCATTGGGATGCCGCGGTAGAGATACATTTCGATGAAAAACGATATCTTCTTTTTCGTGGAACGCCACCGTCCCGCCACCCGGCAAGGCTATCTCCTTTCGCGATCGAATCTTCTCGATACAGGCATCGATCGATTCCGGATCAACCGAATCCGGCTCCGCCCCGAGAAAACCCATCAGAATCGCCCGGTCCGTTCCGTGCCCTTTCCCCGTCGCCGCCAGTGAACCATAGAGATCGCAACGCAGGCGATTGACCGGCAATGCTGAGAGCCCTCGAACAAACCGGGATGCCGCCAGCATCGGTCCCACGGTGTGAGAAGATGAAGGGCCAATCCCTATCGTAAAAAAATCGAGTATTGATTGTGCCATCTTCGCTTAAGTTTTGGTTTTACTATCGCGGAAGGCACCCGGGGTAATCCCCACTGATTGGCGAAACTGACGGGAAAAAGCACTTTGATCGCCATACCCACAATCCAGTGCGATGATACCTATCGTTTCCTTCGTTTTCTCAAGAAGATGACAGGCTTTCTCGATACGTTTCCGGGTGACGTATTGCCCTGCAGACACTTCGAACAGCGATTTGATCCGCTGATCCAACTGATAGGTAGACAGGCCCGCCATTTCCGCCAAGTCAGAGAGCCGAAGCGGTTCGTCGATATGTTTATCGATATATTCCAGCACCACCGCGACCGCATTGAGATCGGTAGTGGTTTCTTTAGCAAAGCGGATGTCCCGGGAGATTCCCGACACCCCGATCACTTCACCCTCACCATTGATCACCGGCTGCTTCCAGGTGATGCACCAACCCCGGCTCCCGTTCGGGTAGAGGTGCATCTCGAGCTGCCCCGAAATAGGCCGACCCTCCCGAATCACCTCGAAGTCCTGCTCCGTAAAGCTCGTCCCCAGCGGTGCCGGAAACACTTCCCGCGCGGTGCGTCCGATCAATTCGTCCTTCGATTTTCGTCCACAGCGATCCACCAGTGTCTGATTGACCGTGACATAGCGCCCCTCCCGGTCTTTGATAAAAAAAACACTGTCAGCCACCATATCAAAGAGCTCCTCCCCCATCCAGGGCCGCCCCAGATCTTCGAGGAATCGTTGCTTCGAATGGTTTGATTGCATCCCCTCAGAATAATCCAATCTCACCGCTCTGCCTATGCCGAATTGCAGTCAATCACTGTGCGCGCGTTGCCTCATAAAAAAAGACACCGAAGCGGGAAATGAATGAATTGCGAT
>JARGPI010000044.1:6425-46604 GCA_029213005.1 Verrucomicrobiales bacterium | reverse complement strand
CCAGGTTATAAGAAAAAGCCGGTCCAGAAATGGACCGGCTTTTTGCGTTCCAGGGGTTGGGGATTTGTGGAAGTCGTCGCTATTTTGCTAAAGCGCTTTCACCGAGGAAACTCAACTTCCATTCGCCAAATCGGATTGAGTCCGACTGACTCTCCCCCCTTTTCGTTGAGGAATCAGCGGCACACAATACCGTCCCCGAGAGCAACACAGTTATAAATGGCATCCATGAATAAAGTTGCCTTATCGATTGGGAGCGAAGCATCTAAATGGGGTGAATCAGAAAATTGCCATTTCAAATTCACATACAGAGAAAGAGAGATTTCCTCATCCCTCACGTAAAAAACATCAAAAACCCCTTAACACTTTCCACTCCGGTATCATTACCTGTTTGAATGCCGGAAGAGTCTTTACAAAATCCTGTCCCGGACCCGCCCATCGATTTTGATCGGGGGGAGTCTTTTACGCGCTTGCTGCTGGAGACGCAGCCCCGGCTGTTTGGCTTTACGCTTTCTCTTTTGCACGATCGACAGGCGGCGATGGATGTCACTCAGGATGTGGGTGTTTTGCTCTGGCGGAAGTTCGATGAATATGAACCGGGGACGGATTTCGGAGCCTGGGCACTGAAAATCGCCCGGTTCAAGGTGATGGAGTGGCGCCGGGCGCAAACTAAATTGCCGATCGCTCTCGATGACGACGCCATGGAACTGCTCACGGATGATGTCGAAGAGTTGAGTTCCGCCCAACTGCAGCGACTCGCGGCTCTCGAAACCTGTCTCAGTCGTCTGCCTGAAAAGCAGCGGCAGGTGATTGATGAACGCTATGTCGATAAAAATACCGTAGTTCGCATAGCGGAACGGTGGAATCGCTCGCGGGTCGCGATGCATCAACTTCTCAAAAAGGCTCATCAAACTCTCCGGCTCTGTGTGCAGGAACAATTACGAAAGGAAGGTCAATCTCCATCATGAATCAGGAATCCGATCACGAAAACATCGACTTTGAATTACCGGACAGCGATTCGGAAACCAATCGTCGAATCAAAACCGATCCCGACTTTCGGCGCGATTTTGCCGAGCACTGGTTGCTGGTTGCGGCACTGGACGAAACCCTCGGCGAAGCAGGTGGTGCTGAAAATACACGGCAAGCGGTTGCCGATCCGGTCAAACCAACGGCGGCCGGCTCAGGTGGGTTGTTAGTTCGCTATGGCGGCTGGGCGGTCGCGGCCCTGCTAATGATCGGTTTGTTTTTGGGGCGCGGGGATCGTGGTGATGAATTTTCCCGGAGCCGGGCTCAGTTTACCGGTCTGGCGAAGGCGAGTTTTTTCGGCGAGTTGGTGCCGCCGGTGAATTCGCATCCCGAGCTGAACCGCAATTATTCGCTGGTCTCCGGTGCAGTGGAATTGGCCTTTCCTGACGGGGCGAAGACAATCATCGAAGGGCCGGCGGTATTTCGAGTGGTGTCGGACGACCGGCTTGCTCTGGATACCGGGCAATGCTCGGTTCATTGTCCCGAAGGCGCGGAAGGGTTCCGGGTCGATACGCCGAGCAGTCGGGTCGTTGATCGCGGCACACGATTTCATGTCAGTGTGTCGGAACTCAATGAAACCGAGGTGCAGGTGGTGGAAGGCGCGGCTGACATCTACCCGGAAGATAAAACTATAGCAAAAGAACATCTCACCGACGGTTCGGCTCGTCGCGTTGGCAACAAAGGTCTCGTTGCGGTTGATTTCTCCGCTCAGTCCTATCGGAGTCAGGTGCCGGACCGCGTCATTTCCTACGAAGCGACAAAAGACTCGAATGGCCGGGCCAAGGAACTGCTCAGTGTCACCGTGCAGCGGGACGGGAAAATGCAGAACTACGCGGCCCGGGATTTGATTCCGGTAAAACTGGTTTCCTTTAATCCCGGCGACAACGTAGAGGAACTACATGTTTTCGGTGATTATCCACTGCCGGTGCGACGGGCTTCACTGGTGGAAGATTTGAATTTGAATGGCGGCATCATCAATCCGGGAGGTAGTAATACCCCACTAAAAGGGCCGTTCGATATGGAATCGACTCCCGGATTTGGCATTCAGTTTCTGCGTCCGGTTACCAATGGTCCCGGCCCGGATCTGGTCTTTTTCGAAGTGCAAAATCCGATGAATCCAGCGGAAGGCGATGCGTTTCATGTCAGTCCGCTGGTCTGGGAAGAGGGCAAAAAATCCCACACGATCCGCCAGTACGATTTGATGATGACCGCCTCGGAGGCTCTGTCGATGAAACATTACCATCTCTTCTTTGCCGACGAATCACTTCACTCCGCATCGATTCTTGAATCCGCCAATTTTACCAGCAAACCGTCACCGTTGAATTCCAAAGCCCTCGCCGTGGGGATCGACCTCTCGGATCTCGGCTATCAAGACGGCGAGCAGGCGACCGGCTTGTTTTTTCAGGACGCCGATGATGATAGAAATCACGTCGATCCAATCATTATCCGGGGGCTTCCAAATACATCACAATGAAACCTTTTATATACTTCGCTACGCTGCTTGTTTTCAGTGCGAATTCCATACTTGCCGATGAAAAAGTATTTACGGCCGAAGAGCGGGCGTGGTGGGCCGTGCAGGCGGTAGTTGATCCTGCCGTGCCGTCTCAAGCCGGTAAAGAATGGGCGCGCAATGAAATTGATCATTTTATTTTTCGTAAACTGGCAGAAAATCATCTCCACCCCGCCAGAGAAGCAACGCCTCTCGAATTAGTACGTCGAATTTACTTCGATCTGCATGGTCTCCCACCTCTTCCTGAGCAGGTGGATGATTTTACGACTGCTTATGAGCAAAATCCCGAAACCGCTCTCAGCGAGTTGATCGACCAGTTGCTTGCGAGCCCCCGCTATGGCGAACGTTGGGGCCAGTATTGGTTGGATGTAGTCAGATATGCGGAGAGCGACGGATACCGGCAGGATGCCTATCGCCCCGGGGCTAAAGACTATCGCAACTACATCATTCGATCATTTAATGATGATAAACCCTACCCACAGTTTGTTCGCGAACAGTTGGCGGGAGATATTATCGCTCCCGGAGATCCTGATGTTCTGATCGGTACTTCATTCCTCCGGCAGGGTATCTACGAGTACAATAATCACAACGTCAGGATGCATTGGGATATTATCATGACCGATATGACCAATGTAACCGGTGAAGCGTTTCTCGGAATCAGTATCGGTTGTGCTCAGTGCCACGATCACAAATTTGATCCGATCCTGCAAAAAGATTACTTCGCCCTTCAGGCCTTTCTTTCGACTACATCATGGCCCACCGATGTGCCGCTGGCGACTCCGGAGCAACTCGCAGAGTTCCAGCAAAAAGAAGCCGTCTGGAAAGAAGCGACCAAAGAAATTCGTGCGCAATTGGCGGAGCTGAAATTCACTCAGGAGGAAGCGAAGAGGAAAACCGAGGTCAAAATGTTTCCGGAAGATATCCAAACGATGTATCACAAAGCGGGGGACGACCGGACTCCTTTCGAAGAGCAAATGGTCATGTTGGTGCAGCGGCAAATTGACTACCAAACCGAACGGATCAATTTTGAGAAGTCGTTTGAGAAACACCCCGATAAATTGAAGCAATGGAAAAGCCTCAACGAACAATTGAAGGCCTTTGACCACCTCAAACCGACTCCACTACCGAAAGGATTTGTCGCTACCGATGTGAGCGCCAAACCAGTGGTTCCGGTGATCGAAAAACGGGGTGAGAAATTTCCGGTGGAACCGGCTTTTTTGACTCTGCTTGATCAACCCGCTCCGGCAATCAAGCCTACTGATTCCAATTCAGGGCGGCGTCTCGCCCTCGCAGACTGGATTGCATCGGAGGAAAATCCTCTTTCCACCCGGGTCATCACCAATCGGATTTGGCAGGGGCATTTCGGCACCGGGCTGGTGGCAACGCCGAACGATTTTGGCAATCTCGGAGAAGCGCCCAGTCATCCGGAGTTGCTGGATTGGCTGACCACACGCTTTGTCAAAGGCGGCTGGAGAATGAAGGAGCTGCACAAGCTGATCATGATGAGTTCCACCTATCGGATGACCGCCAAGCAGGAGCCGACTTCGAGCGAGTCGCTAACTGATCCGGGGAACCGGCTGCTGTGGCGCTTCCCGCCCCGGAGACTCTCCTCTGAAGAAATTCGGGATGCTATGTTAGTGGCTTCCGGAGAGATTCGCTTTCCCTCTACCGACCGTCCCGGCTCGGTTCCGGGCTCCAGTCCCTACCGGAGTATCTATGTAAAAAAGCAGCGCAACAAACCAGACGAACTACTCAATTGTTTTGATGCACCATTGGGCTTTCAATCCGCTCCGCAGCGGCCTGAAACCACGACTCCGACCCAGTCGCTTCTCATGATTAATGATTCGTGGCCGCTGGACCGGGCCAAGGCGTTCGCGAAGTCGCTTCAGTTTACAGAGAGCGGGGATTGGCGAAAGAATATCATCTCCGCCTATCAACGGGCATTGGGCCGAATGCCCAGTGAAACGGAAATCGATAAAGCGAAAAACTTTATCCAGACTTTGACTTCGCTCCGGGGCGACGATGAGCAAAGTATAGAAAGTACCAGCCTCGGTTTTCGCACCAACTCGGAAAAGTTCAAATCAGTAAAGGGAATCGAGTTGGGAAGTCAGGCTCTGAATCTCCAACGCGGCTCACGCTTTGAACAACTGGAGATCGATACGACTCTCGGCTCGCAACACGATGCGTTTACGATAGAAGCAGTGGCGCATCTCGACTCTATCTATCCCGACGGTACCGTGAATACTCTCGTTTCCCGGTGGGATGACAACCGCAATACTTCCGGCTGGTTTCTCTGCGTCACCAGCACCAAATCCCGCTACCAACCGCGAAACCTGCTCCTCGTTCTGAACGGAGTGGATTACGATGGCCAGCCGAAATACGAAGTGGTGGTCTCAAATTTGCGGGTTCCTGTCGGGAAACCGGTCTACATCGGAACATCGGTTGCGGCCCACCCCGTTTCAAAAGGCGGAAGGCAGGGCGAAGTGACTTTTTATCTAAAAGATCTCTCGGATCCCGAAGCGAAAATGGAATCGGTAACGATCAGTCATTCGGTAATCGGGAAGCTCAATGATTCTTCGTTTCCCGTCGTGATCGGAGGGCGGAGTCAGGTAGGGCACCTTTGGGACGGACAGGTCTCCCGCCTTACCCTGTCGGAAAACCAACTACCGGAAGAACAACTTTTACTACACCAACCGAAAGCCGGTCTCACGCGGATCCTCGATCTGGATTTTTCGGATTCGACTGATCGTTCCCCTGCTCCCAATGCGGGATGGTATGGCCGCGGAGCCTCGGATTCCCTGCAGGACTCAGTGACTGACTTCTGCCACTTACTATTTAATTCCAATGAGTTTCTCTATCTTTATTGATTAACTCTTTCCTTTGAACCTGCAAAGTTATGTCACCTCAGAATTCAAACTTTAAACCTACGCGTCGCAACTTCCTGTCCAGTGCAGGAGCCGGATTCGGATCTGTGGCGCTGTCCGCTCTGACGGGGCAAAACCTCATTGCCGGTTCCGTTTCGCAAAAGATCCCCCACCACTTCGGCAAGGCAAAAAGCGTCATCTTCCTCTTTATGGAAGGCGGGCCGAGTCACCTCGATCTATTTGATCCCAAACCGCTCCTGCGAAAGCTCGCCGGACAAAAGCTGCCGGACAGTTTCGAAACGCCGGTTACCGCTGCGGGGGAGGTCTATTCGCCGCTACTGCCCGACAAACGCAAATGGGCGCAGCATGGCGAAAGCGGACTATGGATTTCCGACTGGCTACCGAAGCATTCCGCTATCGCCGATGACCTGTGCGTGATTCGCTCCTGCGTGACCGATGGCATCAACCACGCCGGTGGAATGTGCCAGATGAATACCGGTGCTGTTTTTGGAGGGCGGCCCTCGCTTGGCTCATGGGTTTCCTATGGTTTGGGTTCGGAGTCCCGCAACCTGCCTGATTTTGTCGTTCTCAAAGACAGCAATGCCATGGTTGTCAACGGTGTCCGATCGTGGGGATCGGGCTTTATTCCTTCAACCCATCAGGGGGTTCTGTTGGAATCGAACGATCCACCGATTGCTAACCTCAACAATCCAGCCTCGGTTTCGGCAGAGGTTCAGAAGCAGAAACTGGCTTTTCTGGCGGATATGAACCGGGACCACCTCAAAACCCGGTCATCCCACAGTGATCTCGAAGCGCGGATCAAAAGTTATGAACTCGCCTTCCGCATGCAGGCAACTGCTCCGGAGGCGATTGATCTGGCATCCGAACCGGAGTCGATCAAATCTCTATATGGACTCGACCAAGCCGAAACCAAAACCTACGGCAGACAATGCCTACTCGCGAGACGACTTGTGGAACGCGGCGTCCGGTTTATCCAGCTATACCACGGAGCCGGTAGCAAATGGGACAGCCATAGTAATATCGAAGGCAATCACTCCAAACTCTGCCATCAGGTGGACCAACCTATCGTAGGCCTACTAACCGACCTCAAGCAACGCGGCCTGCTCGACGAAACACTGGTAATCTGGGGCGGTGAATTCGGCCGAACTCCGATGAGTGAGAAAGGCAACGGTCGCGACCACAATTCCACCGGTTTCACGATGTGGATGGCCGGCGGTGGAGTCAAAGGCGGGCAAACCATCGGCGCAACCGATGAATTGGGCCTCTACGCCACCGAAGACAAACTACATGTCCACGACATCCACGCCACCGTAATGGCTTTGATGGGAATGGACCACACCAAGGTCATCTACACCCACAAAGGGCGCCCCGAACGCGTCGATATGAATGAAGGCCACGTTCACGAAGGCCTCGTAAATGGTGCGACCAGCTAATTGATTTTTGAGTTATGAAAATACGGATTTCTCTACTTATTGTTTCACTTGTCACCTGCTCGCCGCTTTTCGCGAACGAATCAAAACCAGTGCTGGAGCTGGATTTCAGCACCGAAGAATCGGCCCCGTTGATTCCTGTCGGTAATGTCGTCCGGGATCAGGCAGGTCCCCGCCCTCCGGAATTTCCGGGCTTCGTGGCCAACAACACCGCCATCCGGTTGAAGGGCAAAGGCGCCCGTTTCGAGATTCGGGATCCCGGCCCGCAAAGTGAGTTCGATTTCACCAACGGCGACGCCATCACTATGGAATCGTGGGTCAAGATCGACAAACTGGGCCGCGGCCAACCGGTATATATTATCGGTAAAGGCCGGACCAACTCTCCGCATTTCGGCCGCAACAATCAGAACTGGTCACTGCGGGTTATCGGCGGTGGAAACGGACTCGGACATCTCAGTTTTCTCTTTGCGGGAGCACCACAACCCGGAGGCGGCAACACGTGGCATATCTGGAATTCGGATGCCTCTTTCAAAATCTCTACAGGCTGGCATCATGTCGCGATCGCCTATGAATTCGGGAAACCCGACTCGATTCGGGGCTGGATCAACGGTTTACCTACTAAAGGGATTTGGGGTGTCGACGGCCCAACCACAAAAGCTCCTGTCGTCGATGACGACGATGTCTGGATCGGGTCATCCCAGGGAGGCAACGCGGGCAACAGTCTGGAAGGATTTCTCGATGCCGTAGCACTCCATCGGCGCATTTTGACCGATAAAGAAATAGCGAGCCACTCGCAACGAAAAGACGGTCCGCTGGTCGTACTGCCGGCGGTGGAGGAAATGCCGGATCTCGGAGAAATCGAAGCGGGCAAACTACTGGTTCAGTTTAACGAAGGTCACTCCGCCTCCAACCGCTGGCCCAATTCGGTCGAAATGCCGGAGGAATCCGCCCGTTGGATGGGCGACGCATTTCTGTTTCCCCGCATGCCGGTTCGCTACGACAGCTGGGGAATCCGCTCCAGCTGGAAAGCGCCGCTTTTACTCCGCATGGCGGCAGATGTCGAACTGCCAGCAGGGGCTGGGCGACTCCTGTTGCGAACCCGTGGTCTCGCCCGACTCTGGGTCGATGGAAAACTCATCGCCAAAACCAATCCGGCCGTAGGCAGTGGGGAAAACGGATTTGATCCCGTGACGCCTCTGGCCGAACCGCCCCATCCCGGAACCCGCGTCAAAGGCTACCACCAGCAGGAAGTATTCGGAACCGTGACCGTTCCGCACGGTAAAGCCACCTCCCGGGTCGTACTGGAATTGATCGTTGGCGGCAAGAATCAGCGAACCGACACCGGCGAAGTTTGTGTCGCTATCGAATCACCTGGCCGCGACTCTATCTCTATACTGCGCGCTGCCGGAAATTCTGAACTCCCCCTGACCGATTCGGAGATCGAACCGGTTCTCGCCCAAATCGAAACCTCTCTCGGGGAATTTGATGATACCAACCGTCGCGCCGCCGCCCGCTCCCGCGATTCGTTCTGGGAAAAGCGACATACACTGGCGAAAGCGGCTGTAGAGAAATATACCGTGACTGTACCCTGTACACTCGAGGACCGTACAGGGTACCGTCATCATCCTGTCGATGCTTTTATCGACGCCAAGATCGAAACCGCCCTCGCCGCGAGTGCCTCAACTACCGATACAGCGAAGAAATTTCACGAGGAGATTTTACCGATCATGCAGGAAGAATGTTTCCGATGCCACGGCGAGAAAGACAAAGGAGGCTTGAAGCTCAATACCCGGAAGGACGCGTTGCAGGGCGGAGATAGTGAGATTCCCTCCATCGTTCCCGGCAATCCTTCCGCCAGCGAATTGATCGAGCGGATCCGCAGCGACGACGACGATCTGGTGATGCCACCCACCGGTGATCGCATCCCCGCCGACAAAATCGCCCGGCTCGAAAAATGGATTCAGGAAGGCGCCGAATGGCCGGAGCCTCCCGTGGATTCTGACAAACTGTCTAAAACACCTGTCACCTCCGATCAGTCCTTTCTCCGCCGGATTTATCTTGATACCATCGGCCTTCCGCCCACCGCCGATGAAGCCAAGGCATTTCTCGCTGATACAGATCCTGACAAGCGCACTAAACTAATCGATAAACTCCTCGCCGATGAGCGTTGTGCGGATCACGACATAAGCGTCTGGCTGGATATCCTCGCGGAAAACCCTACTTTGATAAACGCCTCTCTAAACAGCACCGGTCCTTTCCGCTTTTTTCTCCACGATTCCCTGCGGGACGACAAAGCACTCGACCGCATGATCACCGAACTACTCATGATGCGTGGCGATGCGGCCCACGGCGGTAGTGCCGGTTTTGCGCAGGCAGCGGAAAACGATGCGCCATTCGCAGCGAAAGGTCACATCGTGGCCTCCGCGTTTCTTGGTATAGAATTGCAGTGCGCCCGCTGTCACGATTCGCCCTATCATTCCACCACGCAACGGGATCTCTATTCACTGGCCGCGATGCTGGAGCGCAAAACCGTGACCGTTCCGAAAACCAGTCGGGTACCCGCTGCGTTCTTTGAAAAGAAAGCCCGTGAGTCGTTGATCCGTGTCACTCTGAAGCCCGACGAACCGGTAACTCCGGATTGGCCTTTCGCCGCCGTAACCGGTGTGAAGGAAAACGAGGATCTCAATGCACTCATCGAAAATCCCAAAGACACCCGCGAGCGACTCGCCGCGTTGATTACATCTCCTGAAAACCGCCGATTTCCGAAAGTGATCGTGAATCGAATCTGGAAGCGCCTCATGGGCGCGGGCATCGTTGAGCCGGTCCACGACTGGGAGGGCAACCAACCCAGTCACCCGGAATTGCTCGACTGGCTGGCGAACGAACTGGTATCGAACAACTACAGCACCAAACACATTGTCCGGCTCATCGTTACATCGGAGGCCTACCAACGCGAGGCGGGAGCTATGGAATCGGGGGAACGGTATTTTAATACACCAATCCGCCGGCGATTAACCGCGGAACAGATCGTAGATTCTCTGCATACCGCGACCGGAACCAAGATCGACTCCGAGGAAATGACCTTTATCTATGACGGCGCAAAACCTCTGAAAACCCGACAGGCGTTAGGGATTCCCCGTCGAGGTTGGATGTTTGCCGGACTCAACAATGAACGGGACCGACCCAGTCTCGCTCTACCGCGAGCGCAAACGGTAGTCAATGTTTTGCAGGCGTTTGGATGGAGCGGCACCCGACAGGAACCGACTTTTGAGCGCGATACCGATCCCAACATGCTGCAGCCCGGGATTCTCGAAAACGGCACGCTGGTCCAAACCCTATCCCGCGCTTCATGGAAATCGGAAATCGCCGATCTGGCCGTGGATAGCAGCTCTGCCGAAGCTCTGCTCGATAATCTATTCCTCCGTTTTCTCAATCGAATGCCACTTCCTTCGGAAAAATCGGCACTGCTCCCGGCTCTGGAGGCAGGCTTTGAAAACCGGCTCACGCCCGCTGATCAAGTAACAATTCCCGAAAAGCCGGAGCGGCTTCGACTCGTGACGTGGCTAAACCATGTCACGCCCGACGCCAACACCATTCAGCAGGAAATCGAAAAACGTGTCCAACAGGGCCCCGCACCCGACTCACGCTTGAAGTCTGAGTGGAGAGACGTTTACGAAGACCTCATCTGGAGTCTCATCAACCATCGGGAATTCGTTTGGGTGCCCTAACATCGCAACTACATCATCTTATGAATCGAAGACAATTTTTAGGAACCAGCGCTGCCGTTACCGGCGGGTTAGCACTGCCACAATCTCTATCTGCCAACCTGATTTCAGGAAAGGCCGAGCACGTCATTTCGATCTGGCTTGGCGGAGGCATGGGGCAAATCGATACCTTCGACCCGAAACGCCGGGGCGATCCGAAAGCTGGAAAACCCGGAGCCTACTACGACGCCATCGACACCGCTGTGCCGGGCGTTCAGGTCTGTGAGCATCTCGCAAAATTAGCCCCGCTGATGGATCGTGTGACGGCGGTTCGCACCGTGCATCACAACGTGATTGATGAGCATGCGGCAGCGACCAACCGCATGCATACAGGGCGCCCCATCAGTGGCACGATCAGGTATCCGTCGATCGGCTCGATCATTTCTCACGAGCGCGGCGCGGTGTCCGAAGATGCCCCGCCCTATGTTTTGATCGGTTACCCAAACGTCACCCGCGGTCCGGGATTTCTCGGTGCGCAAGACAGCTATCTCTACCTCACCGACACCAGTCGGGGACCTGCAGGTCTGTCGCGTCCGCCGGGCGTTTCGACTACCCGGCAGGAGCGTCGGGAACGGTTTCTGAGCGCACTTCAGGCCAGCTCGGCACCGACGGACGACAAACGATTGAAAAGTTACGATGCCGCTATCGAGCAAAGTCTAAAACTCAGCGGTCCGGAATTTAACCGCGTGTTTCAACTCGACGCCGAGCCCGCGGATCTGCGGAATCAATACGGCGGGGAATTTGGACAACGCTGTTTGCTGAGTCGTCGACTCGTCGAACGCGGGGTTCGATTTATTGAAGTGTCGCACAACCTGAATTTCATGAATGGAACGGGTTGGGATACCCATAAAGAAGGGATCCTGCAGCAGCACGAACTGATCAAAGAACTCGATCAGGCGATGGCAACTTTGATTCTTGATCTCAGTGAGAAAAACCTACTCGATAAAACGCTGATCATGGTAACTACCGAATTCGGACGCCCGCCGGAATTCGACAGCGGCGGCGGACGCGGTCATCAGGGCAGTGCGTTCACCTGCGTGCTGGCTGGCGGCGGCCTCAACCACTGCGGTGCGTGGGGGCAAACCGATGATCTTTCCAAAAAGACACTCGCTGATCCCGTCAGTGTGCCGGATTTCTTCGCGACAGTTTGCGCCGCAGTAGGTGTCGATTATCAAAAAAATCTCTACGCCGGAGACCGTCCTGTTCCGGTTACCGATCAGGGAACTCCAATCGCTAAACTTTTCAGCTAGCCCCATAAGTCATGACAGGTCGATTGGAAAACAAAGTAGCACTCGTTACCGGTGCCGCCTCCGGGATTGGTGCGGCTACCGTAGCAAAATTTTTAGCCGAGGGAGCCAAAGTCATGGCTACCGATATCAATGAGGAAAGACTACAGGATTTGGTAGCACAGGCCGGCGATCGAAAAAGCCATCTGGCGACTTGCGTCGGCAACGTGGCGAAACGAAATGATATCGAGGCCGTCATCGCACAGTGCCGGGATCAATTCGGCCAACTGGATGTGTTAGTCAATTCGGCAGGCATCACTCCGCGCAACCTGCCCGCCGAGGCGGATTTTGAAGAACGCTGGCAGGCCGTGATGGATATCAATGCCAAGGGCACTTTTCTGATGTGCCATGCCGCTGTGGAGGAAATGCGGCGGACCGGCGGCGGCAGTATTGTTAACCTCGGCTCGATTATGAGTTTGGTCGGCTACCCGACTGCGCTCCCCTTTTCCGATGGATTCAGTCCCTACCCGCAAAGTAAGGGGGCAATACTCCAGCTCACCCGTGATATGGGAGTTCGGCTTGCCGCAGAAAACATTCGGGTCAACGCGGTGTGCCCCGGTTTTGTTTACACCGCTTTGACTGAGGGCGTGACCGGAAATCCCGAAGTTCACGAGGCAATGAAATCCCTGCATCCCATGGGTCGGTTGGCTGAACCGGCGGAAATTGCCAACGTGGTAGCATTTTTGGCCTCCGACGAAGCCTCGTTTGTCACCGGAGCGGCATGGACTGTCGATGGCGGCTATACCGCCGCTTAAGCGATTACGAATCCGGACTTGCTCCCTCCCCTGATGGTGACATTCTCCTGTCTGTCACCATCTTTATGCTATCACTCGCCACTCACGCCCGGATTCTCGGCATCGTTCTGATTTGCTCAATCCTCTGGGGATCCGCTTTTCCGACGATCAAGTATGTCTATGGCATCTGGGAAATGGAATCGATTGCGACCCGATTCCTTTTTGCCGGAGTCCGCTTCACCATCGCGGGATTACTCGTATTGTTATTCATCAGTCGCGATCGGCCCCTGGATCGACTCCGCCGGGCTGATTGGCGCTTACTTGCCGTTTTTACCCTGTTCCAAACAGTGGGGCAGTATTTATTTTTCTATCTAGCACTGTCGACTTCGTCCGGCATCCTCGGATCACTGCTGGTTTCCGCCGGATCTTTCTGGTGGGTGTTACTCGCGCCCCTGCTTCTGAAATCACCCCCACCGACTGCGAAGCACTACGCTATCCTGGTGATGTGTGCGATCGGAATCAGCATCGCCGTTTACGCTCCGGGCGCAGGTGCGGGTAGGCCACTACTCGGCGGAGCACTCTTTCTCTGCTCATCACTTAGCGGCACACTCGGCGTCATCGTGCTCCAGCCGCTATCGAAAACCATCGATGTCACGACCGCTACAGGATTCTCCCTCTTCGCCGGAGGACTGGTACTAACACTGCTCGGACTTCCTGCAATCGGGGAGGCCACCGCTTTCACCGACCTCCGCATCGCGGGAACAACTATTTATCTCGCTATCGTTTCAGCCGCTGCATTTACTTTGTGGAATGGTCTGACCCGACAATACCCGGTGAATCTTCTCGCAGGTTACCGGTTCCTGATCCCGCTCTGCGGCGTGCTTCAGTCGACCTGGTTTATCAGCACCGAATCGCCCGGTGCCGGTATCTATATTGGCGGTTCCATAGTGATCTTCGGCATCGTCCTGCTTTCAAGGCTTTCGTCAATACCCGCCAGACCGATTCGGTAAAAAATCGGTGGCTGGTTTTGGCACGATTTTGGCTTTGAAGCAATTCGAACCTACATGCCTGAAACCGAGAAGCCACTCCCCCTCCCCAATCCGTCGCCTTTTGAGGCGCTGGGAGTTGGTGGGGTGTGTTCCATTGTCTGGCGCTACTTCCGCGAGAAAGCGACTGAGCAGTTAAAAAGCGTCTGGTTTATTATTCTCTACCTCGCCGTTTTTCAGATTTTCTTTCTCCGCCTGCCCATAGTGTATTCAGCGACGATCGCACTGGGAATTGCGATCGTGGTTCTTGGTCTCACCTTTTTTATGGAGGGTCTGCGTCTCGGTTTGATGCCCTTTGGGGAAACCATCGGGGCGATCCTGCCAAGGAACTCGAGGCTCCCCCTCATCATGACGTTTTCCTTTATTCTCGGAATCGGAGCCACCTTCGCCGAACCCGCGATTTCCGTTCTAAAACAGGCGGGCAGCGGAGTGTCCCCGGAAACCGCTCCCCTACTCTACAGCCTGTTAAACGAATTTTCAGGACAGCTTGTCGCCGCGGTAGGTGTCGGCGTGGGCGTCGCGGTGACCCTCGGGATTCTCCGCTTTTTCTATGGTTGGTCACTGAAAATTCTAATTATTCCAATCGTGTTGCTCCTTATTTCACTGACACTTTACGCCTATTTCGATCCTGTATTAAAACCGGTCATAGGGCTGGCCTGGGATTGCGGAGCCGTGACCACCGGACCCGTTACGGTTCCTCTGGTGTTGGCCCTCGGGATCGGGGTCTGCCGGATCGTCGGTTCCGATAACGATGGGGCGGCAGGTTTTGGTATTGTCACTTTGGCTTCGCTGTTTCCTGTAGTGGCGGTGTTAGGATTGGCGATTTTTCACCACACTTCGAAAGATTTCTACGGTGCGGAAAACTTCAACGGACCAGCGGTGTCCGTTTCTGATGAGGCTGTCGAAACGCTTGTCGCCAACGAAGATTCCACAGAAGAGAAAGCATTGCGATTTAGCCCCGAAGAGTTTGAGGAATATCTCAAAACCGGCGAGCTGGCGGGTTTCACCACCCGGTACGAAGGGGGTGAAGCGTCTCTTGATGACGACGGGCGCATCGTTCTACACAATGCTCAAATCGTCCTGGTGAAGCGGGATGACAAAGGTATGATCGAGAACTTTGTGATTCGTCAGACCAAAAATCCGTGGAATCCGCATCTCAAAATCCCGGAGGCAACCATCGCTTCTTTGAAAATGGCTGCCCAGGCGATCCTCCCCCTCTGTGCCTTTCTCTTTCTGACCTTGCTCGTTGTTTTGCGGGAGCGCCTTCGCAAAGCGGATGAAATCGCGCTCGGCGTAACCTTTGCGGTTTTCGGTATGGCATTGTTCGGTCTTGGACTGACTATGGGACTGATCCCCCTGGGAACCCAACTGGGAGCCAATGTTCCGGTTACCTTTGCGTCAATCACTCCGTGGGGACTTTCAGGAACGGTCGCTCCCCTCTTCGACAGTGAACTGTTCGGGAAAATTATTACGATACTCTTCGCCTTTTTTCTGGGTTACGGGGCAACCCTCGCCGAACCGGCGCTCAATGCACTGGGACAGACCGTCGACGATGTCACTGTCGGGGTATTTAAAAAGAAACTATTGATGCAGGTCGTCGCAGTCGGCGTCGGAATGGGAATCGCCGCCGGCGTCGCGCAAATGGCCTTCGAAAGCCTCAACCTCACGTCCATGTTGATTCCGCCTTACCTAGTTCTGTTACTTCTAACCTTTCTATCGACCGAGGAGTTTGTAAATTTCGCATGGGACAGCGCCGGAGTGACGACCGGACCAATCACGGTGCCGCTGGTTCTCGCGATGGGTTTGGGAATTGGAGCTAACATCCCCGGAGTGGGCGACGGATTCGGAATCCTCGCACTCGCCTCAGTAGGGCCGATTATGACCGTGCTTATCGTCGGTTTGCTGGTTAATCGGGCGCGGAAAGAAGAATTTAACCTGGAGTCAGATCATGGCGATTGATACTCTTTCCGGCTATTCCCGGGTTACAGCAATTCTTCCCCGGCAAAGCACTCTCAAAGTCCTCAAGGAGGTCATGGACTCCGGCGCGGCCCATGCCATGACCACTGGGGGAAGAGGCAGTATCATCCAGGAAAACTGGTATCAATCGTTACTACCGACATTGAGTCCTGAGCACGACATGTTGCGGTTCCTTGCGCCGACATCTGATACCGATCACCTCATGGAACAAATCGCTCTGGTCGGGAATTTGCGTCACTATGGAGGCGGCTCCATTTTCGCAACCCCCTGCCTTGACCTGAGTTGCAGCGAAACCTTTCCGGTATGGCATCCCGGGGAATACACTTTTGAGTCGGTATCTTTCGACATTGTTTTCAAGCAGGACCTCACCGCTATCATATTGGTAACGGACCGAAACAGTGCTGATGGAATTTGCCGGGCAGCGATCAAAGCCGGAGCACAGGGGCCGTCGATTACCTTTGTTCGGGGCTATGGATTGCGGGACCGCCTCGGACTGCTCCGGATCACCAAAAGTCACGACAAAGAGATGATTACCGTTGTGGTAGATAAATATGATCTCGATGCCATTTTTCAGGCAATGGCCCAGGCGGGCCGGGTAGACCAACCCGGGCGCGGCTTAATCTATCAGGTCCCGATCTCAAAAGGACTGACCAATCTGGCAAGCGTGTTCCAGGCACGGAAACATTCCGCCAGCATCCAGCAGATCATTCGGGCGATCGATGATCTCCAGGGCAACACCGATTGGAGAGCGAACCAGCTACTGATTCACGATCCCAAGGCCGAAGAATTTGCCGCGAACACTCAGGGCGTCACCAAAAACCTCATTTCTTTAAATGTCATCGCCCGGCGGAAAGACGTCGAAATGCTGCTTCAATATATACTTGGAATCGGAGTGAAAGGAGCCAGTGTCAGCAACTGGCGTTTGATTGAAGGCGACGCCGCTGAAACCAAAGGGGGCTCGAGAATCAATCACGAAGTCGGCTGTCTCACGATGTTGGTGCCCCGGTCAAAATCAGCTTCGCTGGTCGAACAGATCCGCGACCGGCTCGAGGAAAACGATTACCGGGGATCCTGCATATTTTCGACCGAAGTTCCGGTAGCGAAAACATTTACAAAGATGGCCTGATCCTCTGGAGAAACTGTTATTCTTCCGGGGGAACCCGTCTCTCGAATCGCCATGGCGAACGTCGCTTTGCTTTAACGGGTACGGCCTGAAGCGTAGGACGTTCCGGCGCTACGAGCGAGCCAAAAGGATCCTTGCCGATCAGGGCAGCAGAACGGGGATAGACCGGAGGCGCGTACGGTCCGGTCATTCGCTGAGTTGCCTCATTTTGTAGTGAGGTCAGCATTTTGGTCCCTTCGGGAATACTGGCCGCGGAATGTTTGGAACAGGGTTGCAAATTCTGCAGCCGCTCAAGGGGTAAATTGGCCCGGTGGGTGCAGCTTACCATGACCGGTTGATTGGATCCGGGAACAAAGCGTTTGTGGGCGCAAAACTCAGTCTTTGCCATCCCGGTGTAGTCACACACAAAAGCTCTACCTGTGCCGGGTGCCGGTTCGATTTGATCAGGTGGAAACTCTTCAAAAGAAGCGTTCATGGCATCCACCCAAATCGGGAGTGCCAGCACGCTTCCAAAGGCCCCCTCACCTATCGGTTCAGGCCGGTCATAACCGACCCAGACGCCACAGGTCACCGCACTGTTATACCCCAGAAACCAGGCATCGGTAAAATTATAGGCAGTCCCGGTCTTGCCGCCCGCCGGCATATGAATCAAACCCAATTCGTTCACCGAACTCTCTCCGGTACCTTTTTCAAGCGCACCAACCAAAGCGCTGTGCACATAGCCGGCGGTAAGCGGTTGCATCACTTCAACCTGACGTGAGGTTCCGGTATTTTCGTAGAGAACGTCACCGTTACCATCTACCACTTTTCGAATGATCGTAATTTTCTCCGGTCGCTTTCCTCCATTGGGAAACGAGGAGTAGGACAAGGTCAATTCAGCAGGCGTCACTTCAGTCTGTCCGAGTATGGTTGAGGGGGCTGCTCTCAGGTCAGGTGGAAATCCGGCACGATCAAGCAGCGCCAAAACGGGATCCACCTTTAAATTTGATGCTACCCGGACCGTTGCCGCATTTTTGGAGGACACAATGGCCTTCCAGGCGGAGATTGGGCCCTCGTATTGATTGTCGAAATCCTCGGCTCCCCATTCCCCGATAATACCTTCCGTGGCTCCGATCATTACGGCACTGTTATCGAGAGGAGCGTCCAACACTTCCGCGTAAGGATCCAGGCCGCCCTCGATCGCTGCCGCATAGACAAAAGGAGTAAAGGCGGTCCCCATCATTCGTTTGGCGTTAAAAGCGCGGTCAAATTCACTGCGCCCGAAGTTACGCCCTCCCACAGAGGCGAGGAGTTCGCCGGTATCATTACTGATCATGGTGACCGCCACTTCCAGAGGTTGCTTGCTCCCTTTCCCCGCCTCATTTCCCGGGGCCTGTTCAATGGCGGCAAGATGTAAACTGACTTTTCGTCGCAGGGTTTGCTCCAGTTTTAAATCAATGGATGTATAGACCTGACACCCATCAAGTGAGACCACTTGATCCTCAAAGATGGTACTGAGTCGGCGCCGAATTTCACCCATCACATGAAGACCTTTCCCATTTCGTAACGACGGGTCGAGAGAGGAAACTGGAGTATCAATTGCTTCCAGATAGGTTCGTTTATCTATATACCCATTGGCCCGCATCCGTTTTAATGTGCGATTGCGGGCCGCTTTGGTTAGATCTAAACTATCAAATGGGTTATAGGCATTCGGTCGCTTTATCAAAGCAGCGAGTGTCGCACTCTCCCCCAGCGAGAGGTCGGAAGCCGGTTTCCCGAAGTAGCCCAGAGCCGCGGATTCGATACCGTAGAATCCATTGCCAAAATAGATTAGATTCAAGTAGTGCTGAAAAATTTCAGCCTTGGTATATTGTTCCTCTATCCTCAGTGCGAGAAAGATTTCAGTCAGTTTACGCTCGTAGCTGATCTCGCGCATTTCGAAGGTCTGCCGTGCCAGTTGCTGTGTGATGGTACTGGCTCCCTGCGATATCCCCCCTCTTTTCAGGTTGGTAATCATCGCGCGGGTCATCCCTATCAAATCAATTCCGCAATGATCAAAAAATCTGGAATCCTCTGTCGCCATCACCGCATGGATTAAAGAATCCGGAAGTTGCTCTACGGGAATCGGTCGCCGGTTTTCAGCGAAGAGGGAACCGAGTACATCACCATTTCGATCGTAGACCACACTGGCGGTTTCCACCTTCCGTATTTCAGCTAAATCGTACACTTCTGCCTTCTTTTCGTAGGGGTACAATATGATTTTCGCAGCAACCAGTCCGATCCCGGCCAGCACTACGAACACCGCGGTCGTAATCAGTAGAAAGCGGAGAGTAACGACCTTTTTCAACCAGCGCCCTAGTTTGTTAAACCGTGAATTCTTCATCGTATTACCTGCGTCCAAAAATCCCCCTGAGGAGTGAATTGACCGGCCCTCGCCTTCTGTTATTGGGAAATGGGGTTTCACTGTCAGCTGCCGGCGTGGCCTGAGTTGGCACAGGGCGGGCCGCCGCACCCGATTGCTCATTACCGGACGCGCTACCCACGGGCCGCGCAGTTACCTGAGCTTCCGATTGCCGCTCTGCAGACTTCAATACCGGAGGCTCAATCAAGTCGGGATCAGCCATCGCGAACGCGGTCGGGTTATCATATATACCCTTCATGATCCCACCGGCAATTGGTGCAGCTAACGCTCCGCCTGACACCGTCTCCCCGAGTTCGCCCTCATATACCACAGCGAATGCCAGCTTCGGGTTGGTCGTGAAGGTAAAGCCACAAAACCAGGCCAAATTACGGATTTTTCCATCACCGGAACTCCACTGGGCGGTACCGGTTTTCCCGGCAACTCTGATGTTTTCCTGACGCGCCCTTAACGCCGTGCCACCTTCGGCATTTACGACTTCATCCATCCCTCTCTGCACTGCCGCGATCGTTTCCATCGAGTAAGGCATATAGCCACGGCTTTTATTGGGGAACTTTTCCGTTACTTTATTACGAAAATCCTGAGTCTGAGATATCAATCTGGCCTGTGGGTAATGACGACCATTGGCAATCGCGGCGATGGCGATAGCCAACTGAACCGGAGTTGCCAGCACCTCACCCTGTCCAATTGAGATATTCGCCGTCCTCCCCGCAGGGAGGTCCGGGGTTTCAGGAAGATTCCCAACGGCTTCGCCAGCGAGAGGTAACTCACTTGACTGACCAAACCCAAAATCGGCCGCCGTCCTGATGATCGGAGCTGATCCTGTATCCATCGCCGCCTGATAAAACCAGGTATTGCACGATCTTTTTAAGGCGGAGACAACATTGAGAGTTCCTTCGTGTTTGGTATTCCAGTTTTTGAACTCACGATCCCCTATCCATAGACTGGGAGGGCCGGAATAAAGGGTCCACGGACGCACCGGCCCGTAAGTAAGCACCGCACAGGACACAAACGGCTTGAAAGTAGATCCGGGGGGATAGGCCGCTGAGATAGCCCGATTAAAGAGAGGGATATCCGGATCATTATTTAGTTTCCCGAATTCCTCTTTACCTATATAGGGAACAAATAGATTGGGATCAAATCCCGGGTGAGAGGCAAGGGCAAGGATATCACCAGTTTCCGCATCCACCACTACCGCCGCGCCCCGTCTGCTCTTTTCAATGAGCTGTGCTTCGGCCAGCATTTGCATCTCCAGATTGAGCGTCGTCACCACACTCCCCCCCGGTTCCGCCGGAGTGATGACCCGTTTCCCTACCAGAATCCCGGACTCATCAAAAGTATAGTTCACCACCCCGTCCTTCCCCGTTAATATCGCATCGAACGACTTTTCCAGGCCGGAGCGTCCCTTTAAATTTTCAAACAGCAGCTCGCCTTTGCGGATCTCTTTGGTTTCGAGCGGCGTTTCTCTACCTACATATCCGGTGATATGTCCGGCAACCTGCCCTGCCGGATATTCCCGAAGATAACAGGGCTGCAATACCGGTCCCGGCGGGTTGCCGGGTTGTCCAGACTGAGGCGTGGTGATCAAGCTGGAGAGGCTCGCCTCCTGCTCGTCGGTCAACGGCTTCGGTGATATTCGCAGGGGAAACCATCGACGATATTTGTAGTGGCTTAGAATTGTTTCATCATCCAACTGCCAACTGGTACCGAGAATCGAGTTGGCACCTCTAAGCGCATAACGCCCCAATGTAACTACCTCCTCCTCGCGCGCCCCTTCCCAGGATGGAAGCTGCACCGCGAAGTAATTCCGAACCCGGTTATTCGCGAGGACCCGACCGTGACGGTCCAGAATCTGTCCTCGCGGCGCGGGGACCGTAAAATTGAAGGTTCGCGCATTTGCTCTGGTGAAAACGGAGGGCTTCAGCCCTTCAGGACTATCCGAATCAGCAACCTGTGCCCAACTTTTGACCGGGCAGATTGCCGCAAAAAAGAGCACGCCAATCCACCCTAACTTCACAAGTTCAGAATTTTTTCGCAGCATTGGGGAAATAGGAATCAAACTGCCCATCGTGCTGATTCTCGTTCATTGATGGGGGATGTAAAGTTCCTTACTCAAGAGCTGACGATTCGAGAGACCTTTCAAATTGCAATGAATCCGGATACGGAAAGTGGCCGACAGGGACTTATCCCCATCGGCCACACCGTTCCGTTTCCACTAAAAATATTCAGCCTATGACTCGGTTAGAGAGATCGGCTGGCAGAGTCGCTGCCAAAGAGGATTCAATTTATCGAGGATAAATTCGAGAGCTCCCTCTCGATATCCCTTCTCAGAAGTTTCTTTCAAAAATTGCGATGCGGAATGCAGGATAACCAACTCTGCGTTGCTCAGTTGGATCACATCAAAGCACCGGTTCAACATCTCGGAAGTGATACCGTTAGTTGTCAACAACTCCCGGCTGAAAGGATGTGATTCGTGAGCGAAACACACAATCTTTCCCCGAGTCCGGGCCGGATCATTCAACAACTTTTGAAGGATATTACCATAGAAGTAGATATTTCGGGCAGGCTCAAAACCGATCCACACGTTGTAGTTTTTCAAGTCCCAGCGAAGGCAGGAGCTTTGCCCACCGGGAATGACGATTTCATCCTGAGTCAGCGGAGGATGGGTTTCCCCCACCGTTTTGATCAGGAATTCCATCCCCGCAAAATCAATCCCGAGCTGATCCGCTTTCTTTCCAAAATGGGCTTCCAGTTGCTCGAAATAACTCTTCATCTGCCCGGAGGTTTTCGAATCTTTTGCCGGACGGCTCGCGGCAGCGGCTTTGCCATTCGTTCCGGAGCCATTGGTTCCGTTGATTTTGCCATTAACCGGATGCGGAGTGGCAACCAGCGGTTCGTCTTTCGCGGCGGCCGGAAGGTAGTCCGATTGGTGCGACACGTTGGAGGGAGGCTGACTTATTTCGGAATCCCAGTTTCGAAATTCGGAAGAATCATCAGGCACTGGAACCGGCGAAGTCACCCCGGGCCGATCGCTATAGGTCATCGAGTGCCCTTCAAATGGATTGGGGGCCGTTTCGACTGAACCGGTGTACATCGGCCCCTTTTCGAGTTCCGGCTGAATGTAGTCCTGAAACGAGGAAGAGGCTTCGACCTCTGCTTCCGGTTTCTCCTCCGGCGTCGGCACAAAAAATTCAGAACCCCGCTTTCCCCAGATTTCGTTAGCTTGACGGATGATCCGCCTCGGGAACAGAGCTTCACTATCTTCCCATTTGCAGTCTTCAGAGACCGCATTGGCAAACAAGTGCGATTGCTGGTAAGCCACGCCATTGGCGCAGAGTCGATTAACAATCAACTCCCTGGCCTCCTCAATTTTGACCGGCGCCAATTCGAGATTATCCCGGTTCAACCGATCCAACAGGGCGGAAGGCAACCGGTTCTCAAAAATCGATTCCCAGATGTCCCGGTTGATACTGATCAGCAGAACGCAGTTCGAAATCTTCTCAACAATTGAAGTTACCGCAGTCGCTATCTCCATCCCGGCCGTTTCTGATCCGTAACAGCGATCGAGGTGATCAGCGATAATCAGCAGAGGATGACAGTTCGAAGCGATTCTGAGCAACTGAAGAAAGCGGTCTCTGGCATCCAGGTCAGAAGAACTTATCAAGACGGTTTCCTCCCCGCGAAAATAAGCCTGAAAGTAATCCGCCCAGAATGAAACATCCTCTTTCGAAAACCCGGCGAACTCGAGCGGGGAGAGTTTCACCGTTGATTTGATCGCGCCATTCTTCTTTTTCAGCCAGGCCAACAGCTTGGGGCGGCCACTGCCGGTTAGCACCTCGCAATACTCAGACTGCAGCGATGTGAGAGCAACCGGGCACTCCCTTTCTTCAATAATTCCCTGCGCGACAGCGGTGCCGATCAGGTTCGTCAGGAAGTAGGCGCCGACCTCATCAAGCATCGTGCCATTTTCACTGACCTCCGACTCAAATTTCTGAAGAGTCGATTCCAGTAATTCGCCCCAGGAGAACTGCGGTCCGAACTCCAGCTCAATGGTGCAAACGGAATTCATCATCGTCTTCGAGATCCGGCTGATCAGGTGACTTTTCCCGTATCCGGCCAGTGGAGAGGAAATTGAAATCAACTCACCGTAGGCTGGACTCGATCCCTTGCCCGAAAACGCTGCGACCATCTTCTCGATAGCGCTGACGCAGTGGGTCATCTCCTCCTGATGAATCTGAGGAGTTCCGGGGATTGGTGACTGAAAGGAAAAGATGTCGTCACGAAACGGATTAATTGAAGATGCTCCGCTTGCTGAAGGTTTGGTAAGATCTTGCATGTGTGGAAGTGAATCGGTTTTGATAGAATTATCGAGGTTGATTCACATTTATGCAAACTTTTTATAAAAATAATAACAGAAAAATTTATCAGGTTTTATGCGTTTGCGATGACCACAAAAAAAGAGGCACCCCGAAAGGTGCCTCTTCGATTTAGAAATCTATCAAATTTCTGTCTATGCGCTTTCCTCGATGGAAACGCGCTTGTAGCCGCCCCGAGCTTTGAAATACAACATCAGAAGGAGATAGACGACAGCCATCACTGCAGGAATGAAAGCATCCGCACGCAGCGTCTTCCGGTCACCCGTGATACTTGAGGCTGCAGCCATTTTCTCGGCAGCGGTGCGCTCTGCTTCAGGCTTTTCCGAAATGGCACCCATCTTCTTACCGTCGAGAGCTCCTGATTCGAAGACAAGGAACCGGCTCTTCACATCTTCACCGGTCTTCGCATCGACCGCTTTATACTGAGCGTAGACCGCAGGGTCTTTTGCCTGCAAATCCTCTGACGAGAATTTGTCTTTGGCGAACCCGAGACCGACGGAACCAATCAGTCCAGCCGACATCATTCCGATACCACCCATGATACTCATCGCAACCGCACCGGACTTCGGAAAGCGGTCACCGATAACAGCCAACATCGTAGGCCAAAAGAATGTCTTACCGAGCGCGTAAACCGCAAGCGCTCCCAGCGCCATACCAAAGCTGGTAATGTTACTGGCGAGGAATAGACCAATCACTGCCAGAATCGAACAAACCAGAAGAATCCCGATCGGGGAAAGCTTGAGTTTTTTCTCGATAAAGTCAGCACAGAAACGAAGGCCGAACATGATTGCTGAAGTGAAAACGAAGAGGATTTTCCCCTGCTCAGGTGACAGGATGTTTCCGGTGATGTTCTGAATCCAGCCATCGGTTCCGAGCTCAACCGCTCCAACCAGAGCGTGAGTCAGGAACAGGACAAAAAGCAAAATCGCTCCCAGTGAGAACTTGGTTAAGACACCGATGATGATTGCAAGGACCACTCCAATCCCGAGGCCAACGCCCTGAGAGAGGTTAACTCCGAAGAGTCCAAAGGCGAACACCACAAACATTCCGATCAGCAAGCTGGCAACGAGACCGCCGAGCATCCCAACATCTTTGAACATCTCGACGAAGCTGAGACCTTTTTCCGAAGCTTCCGACTTCGGCATCTTCTGCCCCATGAACATCACTCCGTAAATCAGAGTCGGAACGAGGAACAGAGCCAACTGAATTTTCCAGCTCAGCGCGTTCTCTCCGCTTCCCAGAGTCCAACCGATCAATCCACCGAGGACCAAACCTGCCGGCCAACTGGCGTGAAGAATGTTGAGATAGTGAGTCCGGTTATTCGGGAAGAGAGTCGCAACCAGAGGGTTCGAAACCGCTTCCAGCGTTCCGTTAGCAATCGCAAAAATGAAAGTTCCCCAGAAAAGAAACTGGAAAGCCACCGCCGGGTCCTGACCACTTGATGCCGCGAACGTGACAAAGGCTGAAAGAATGTGGAACAAAAATGCGGCAAATACCAATTTACCGTAACCAAGCTTATCAACGATCAGTCCGCCGATAATAATTCCGGGACAGAATCCCAAAAGCCCGGCCGCTCCAATTTTTCCGAGATCAGCCCCGGTAAAACCAAATTCCGTGGCCCAGTTTGTCAGAATTCCACCGCGGACACCAAATCCAACACCTGCGGCAAGAATCGCCATAAAGCCGGCCCAGAGAAGCCTCCCTGCGTTTGGCGTTATTCCATCTTCTTTAATATTCATAAGTATAAGTAGTTTTCAAGAATGTCAGGACCTAACGATTCCAGAACCCCGACCGAGCGTCCTTCATACCAAATCGCGGCGGTTCGACAAGCTCGAATTTCTGAAAATTACGTCCGTAATATTTGCCCGAAGGCGCGGTGGTTAGTGGGAAGAGGACGCTTCGCCACCTAGATCGACAGGTTTGTATCCGCCTTTGGATTTGAAGTATACAAACATTATCAGATAGCAAATCAGCATAAAAGTCGGAAGAATTGCCACCGTGTAAAATGCCCGTTTTTTGTGGGGATATCGGGTTTCGGTCACGATCGCCCGCTCCGCTTCCGGCAAATTATTGACCTTATCCTCATCAAAGCCCGGAACTTTACCGATAAATGGCACCGCCCTGGGCTCGCTGACGATCTTTTGATGAATTTCCGGATGGTTGTTTCTCAGATCAGCCTCGATTCCTTTGTCCTGAAGCCCTCCCATAATCGGTGTCCCGAGAATCCCCATACCAAGAACCCCCACCGCAGAGACCCCGTTCAGAGTCAAGGCTCCGCCTTTGGGGAACTGCTCAGCAACCAATCCGAGAGTCGTGGACCAGAGAAAAGTTTTACCCAGGGCGTAAACCCCAGCGGCGACCAACACCATCATGGCCGATGCCTTGGAGAGGAAAAGAAGTCCGATAATTGCGATGATGGCACTGATGACAAGAAGGCCGATTGGCGAAAACTTGTGCACGATCGGTCCAGCGCAAAATCTCAGGATCGTCATCACGACCGAGACACCAATGAAGATCCAGCCTGCCTGGGCGGGAGAAAAGTCAGCGCCCAGCAAATCCGGCATCCAGCTGTCGGTTCCGAGCTCGGTGGTGGCCAGCGGTCCCATGGTGATCAAAATCAGGATAAACATCCAGTGCCCGAGGCTCTTTGTCATCACTCCGGCGATCGCGGCGATAATACCGGAAATGATTGCCATCACCGGGTAGGAAAGCGTAAAGCCGGGATTCAAACTGGCTGCGATCTGCACCACGCCGAAAATCAGGAGGAATGAGATAATGAAAAAACCGATTGCTCCCACCTGCCCCAGCATCTCCCGATAAGGCACATTGGCTTCAACCCTTTCGTTGACTGGAAATTTGCAGGGAATGATCATGATGGCGTAGATCACCACCGGGATGAAACACATTGCATATTTGATGTGCCAGTTGGCATCCCCCAGCAGGATCGCCGTCAGCGCCCCGAGCGCCAGTCCCGCAGGCCAGCCGGCATGGAGAATATTGAGCCACTTGGCCTTTTCCGTTTTGAAAGCCGTCGCCACCACCGGATTGATGAATGACTCGACGATACCATTGGCAATTGCGATGAGAAATACACTCCAGTAAAGGGCCGTCGGCCCACTCGCCATAAGCGTAAAACAGAGAGACGCGACGTGACAGGCCATCGCACAAAAAGCTGCGGTCTTGTATCCGATGTAATCAATAATCAGACTGAACACCACGATACTGATCGCAAACGGCCACAGCCCGACGCCAAGAATGGTGCCTTTGTCCGCTTCCGTCAGCCCGAAATCAGACTGCCAGTCCCCAATGATATTAGCCCGCAGGCCGAACACAAACGACGTTGCTACCAAAGCAACAAAACACGCCCAGAATAACTTTTTATTACCGGCTTCGGTATCGGATTGGCTCATTTTACTTAATTACTGGTTAAAATTAACGGAGCCTTTTAGGCATATTGGGACTCTGAGGCAAACAAATTCGCCTCGCATTGACGCCAGCTTCTCTTGCCAGCGAGCTCTTCTTGAGGCACTCTAAAGTATGCAAATGAAGCTGGCTCCCGTTCTCCTTCTTCTAATCTGGTCTTTATTTCCCGAACCGGCGCCGGCGCAGACCAAATCGAAAAAAGAGATCGAGGTCGGTTTTGCCTCTATCGAAGTGGTTCGCCCCATTTTGAAAGAGGTTTTATCCCCTCAGGGCAAATTTGTGATGCTGCCCACCAAAGGTGCCATCCTCGTGATCGACGACCCCGCCCATATCGCGGCGGCCGAAGCGGCATTGGCCGGAGGCGCTTTGCCGAACATGAATGTGAACCTGAATTTTGCTTTCAAAACCGGCCTGCCCTCGCGAAGAACCCAAATTTCCGTGGGACGGGAGGTATTTTTTCCCACCGCCTGGGAAGCTCCCCGGATTCCCAACGTCATTGTTGGCCCCGGCCCTTTCCCCATCACTCCAGCCCACCCCACCGGCTTTGTGAAACGACACATCGGCGTGACCAGTGAGACGGTGTCCACCGTGAATCCGGACGGTTCCATCACGATGGATATCAACAGTGAAAACACCTCCTTTGAAGGATTTATCAATTACGGCTCTGCCATCCTGCCCGCCGGTCAGGTCGGAACCGTTCCGGTGAACGGACAGGTGGCCAATCCCGCGTTTTTCCAACCCTTGATCCCCAATAACATTCTCGTACCTATCATCAGCACCACCCGGATCTCGACTTCTATCGTGATTAAGCCCCGGATCGCAAACGGAGTGGTCACCGTCGACATGATCCCCCGCTTCAAAGTCTTTGCCGAAACGGAAGAAGGCATTCAGCCGGAGATCAATTTGAAGCAGTTTCAAACTTCGGTTGCGATGAGCAATAACGGTCTCGGTCGGGCCCACGGATTTGCCAACGCTTCGGAAGACTTCAACCGGAACTTTCTCGGCGCTCAGGATCTCAACAGTGGTGGCACGGCCATTATCATCAAAGCTCAGGTAACGGCTCCGGAAGCGACTGCGGAAAAATAACCCGCATCAGGTCCGTGCAAACCGACGGCGATTTGCTAGGTATCCCCGAATGACATCCGGGAATCAGGCCGCTGTAAAAACTCAAATATCGCTACCCCATCTCGGCGGAGTGATCGGTGGAGCAGCGTGCATCGCCTTCGCCCCGATTTTTGCCGTGCTCAGCATGCGGGGTGAAAACGGCGTGGGAAGCTGGGACGCGGCGTTCTGGAGGGTTCTAATTGGAGCTATAGCTCTTGCCATTCTATTCGGTGTGCAACGGAAGCGGATCATCCCCCGGAAAAGCGATTTTGAATTTGGTCACGGATGGATCTGGCTACCCGGCATTGCTTTTGGATTCGATTTCTGGGCATGGCACTGGTCTTTCGAGCACACCACGGTGGCAAACTCCACCCTGCTCGCCAACACCTCGATCCTCTGGGTCACTCTTTTTGCCTGGGCGGTCTGGAAAGAAAGAATCACGAGGCGATTCGTTGCCGGTGCGGTCGCCGCGTTCGTCGGGATGGCGGTGCTGATGCTCAGCTCCGGATCCCGCATCACTCCAAACGACGGGAACCCCGTTTTCGGCGATATTTTGGCCCTGATCACCGCCGTGTTTTACGCCACCTACCAGCTTTCGATCAAACGTTATCGCAGAGAGCATTCCGCTCCGGTTCTCATGTTTTGGGCCAGCGTGGTCGCTTCTCTTGTGCTGTTGCCGGTAGCCCTGAGTCATCCCGATCGTTTTTTACCTTACGATTTTGCAGGCTGGTTGCCCCTAATCGGTTTGGGAGTGATTTCCCACGCCTGCGGACAGGGTTTGATCGCCTGGAGCCTCGGTGGACTACCTTCCAGCCTCACCGCAGTCACCCTGCTGATTCAGCCGGTTTTGACAGCGGTTCTGGGGATCCTCATCCTCGGTCAAATCCTGATCCCGCTACAGATTGTCGGCGCCGTTATCGTGGTTATCGGCCTGTTTCTTGCCATTCGGGGACGATGATGAGGCCTTTTTGGCTTGTGAAAGGGGAGATTTTCCCTAGGGTGCCGCCAAATTTAATACGCGAAACTTAAATGATAAAGGTCCTCGTAGTTGGAAAAGGCGGGCGTGAGCACGCAATCATCACGGCACTTCACGAGTCTCCCACCGAGACACGGATTTACTCTTTTCCGGGGAGTGACGCCATTTTTGAAATCGCAGAGAAAGCCGACGCTTCGGATCTGCCTACGCTGATCAGCTTCATGAAATCGGAAGGCATCGATCTCTGTGTCGCCGGTGAAGAGAGCTACCTCGTCAAAGACAAAGGGCTCGCCAACGAGTGCGCCGAGGCGGGAATTCCCTGCTGGGGGCCTCCGAAAGAGAGCGCCCAACTTGAAGCCAGCAAAGAGTTCGCCAAAGAATTTATGGTCCGCCATGAAATCCCCACTGGCGGATATGCCTCAGTCGACACCGTTGCCGATGCCAAGGCCGCCATCGCCGGAAAATACCCCACCGTTCTGAAATTCGACGGTCTGGCCGCCGGGAAAGGCGTTGCGGTCTGTTTTGATGAAGCTTCCGCAGACGAGTTCATCGACGAAGTCCTCGGTCAGAGAAAATTCGGCGCCGGCAACCTCTTGATCGAAGAATTCCTCGATGGACCGGAAATCTCGATCTTTGCCTCCGTCGTCGATGACGATTACCAGATCCTCGCTCCGGCCCGCGACTACAAGCGGATTTACGATGCCGACGAAGGCCCCAATACCGGCGGAATGGGGGCCGTCAGTTCCCTGGAAATGTTCGAAGGCGACCTCAGACAGACGATCGACGAAACCATCGTGAAACCAACGGTTGAAGGCCTTCGCAAAGATGGCCTCCCCTATCGCGGCTTCCTCTATTTCGGGCTGATTCTGACCACCGACGGACCGAAAATTCTCGAATACAACTGTCGTTTCGGCGACCCCGAAGCCCAGGCCGTTCTGCCGATGATCTCCGGCGATTTTGCCCAGTATGTTTTCGAAGGCGCCAAAGGCAACCTCCAGCCCGATGCGATTAAATTTCAGGATGGATGGAGCATTTGCCTCGTTTCAGCATCGGACGGCTACCCCGCTTCATCACGAAGTGGAGACACCATCAGCGGAATCGGGAATCTGGAAAATGCGCGAATCTATCACGCAGGCACCCGCCTCGATTCAGACGGAAATTTCGAAACCGCCGGTGGTCGGGTCTACGCCATCGTCGCCAACGGGGATTCCCGCGAGGAAGCGGTCGCTAAAGTCTATGCCGAATCGGAAAAAGTCAGTTTTCCCGGCATGCAGCGCCGCAGCGACATCGGAACCCGCAATTTTTAGGGCGATTGTACCCTGTACAGTCCCGGACTGTACCCTGTACAATCCGCCGCACGGTTCGCCTTGATCACTGAAAAAGTGAGCATAAGGTACCCGGTGAGACTTTCGCTACGACAGGTCTGCTTTTTATTGACGGGGCTTATCGCAAGCCTCGCCTCGACAAGCTGTTCGGTTAAGCCCCAGTTGTTTGGTAAAACCGAACTCGATCAGACATTTCTGAAGTATCGCGATGTCAATGCGTCGGAATGGTATGCCTATCGCGAGGGCGAGCTCCATCCCAATGCCCGCGAGCTGACGCTGGAGCACGATCCCTCCCGGGGCATCGGCCTGAAGGAAGCCAACTCTATGGGCGGAGGCGAGGCCTCGATCATCCCGACAACCCCGCTGCGGGTCTTCCTGCTCATGGGTCAGTCCAATATGGTGGGACACGGACGCTCCAGTAAACTGACCGAGCCCTACAACCAGGCCCATCCCCGGATCCGGATCTGGTCCCGGGGGAAATGGCAATACATGGTCCCGAAACGCAATTTCGGCCCCGAGGTGACATTTGCTCACGAAATGGCCAATCACTTCCCCAACGACACGATTGGGATCATCAAGGTCGCCGTCGGTGGCACCGGCATGAACGCCTGGAAACCGGACTGGGAATGGTCGGAGGCCAGCAAAACCGGCGATGCTTTAAAAGGCTCACTTTATCGCGATATGATCAATGCGGTGAGCGAGGCCTATCGGATCTCCAATTTTGAAATCAGCGGATTTATCTGGAAACAGGGCGGCCGGGATGGCAAAAAAATCGAATTGGCGGAAAGCTATCAGGAACGCTTCATCGAATTCGTCAATCACATGAGAAACGACCTCGGGGTTCCGGAATTACCCGTTTTCGTTCTCACCTATTTCAATGAGGCCGGTTTGGAAGAACACCGCAAGATTCTCGACAAAGTCAGACCGAACGCCTACCCACTCTACCTCTCAAAAGCCCGCGTCGCCGACTATCTGGACAATGCCTTTCCCGTCTATCACGGCCGCCTCCCCACCGTGATCGATCAGGTTCATTTCAACACCGAAGGGCAGCTCATGCTCGGTAAAATGACCGCTCAGGCCGTCAGTCAATACTATCGAACCTTCGAAGCGAGGCTGCCTGACAGCCCCTCCGGCAAGATCGTCGACCCACCCATTCCGAAATAATTAATTTTAGAATTCATTTTTCCGCTTTGACTTTTTAAAAAAAGAGTCCTTATTCCCCGCTCGCAATTTTAACAACGAAAATCCATGGCAGTTCCTAAGCGTAGAACCTCGAAAATGAAAAAACGGCTCCGTCGCAGCGGTCAGCGCTGGCGTGCTGCCAAGTTGAACGTATGCAGCGAATGCGGCAGCGCAGTCAAGTCCCATTGTGCCTGCGGGTCATGTGGCTACTACAACGGACGTCAGGTTTTGACGGTCGACGAATTTTAGGTCCGGGGGTCAACCCAACCTAACTATTTGATAGAGCCATGCCATCCGGTGTGGCTTTTTTCGTGCCCTAATCGGTAAAGTCTGATATATTCCCCCCAATCTTTACCCATGGCCGAAGCTGAGCGATCTTCTCAAAATTCCGACAACGCAGTCATTCTCGACAAACTGGTCGGTTCGATTCTGAAATCCGAGCACGAAAAAGATCACACCCCCACTCCTCTGGAAGTGTTTCTGAAGATTTGGAAACAGCAGGGCGGAAACGATAACTGGCTCTGGAAACGGCTTCCTATGGAACGGAAAATCTCAGTCATCGAAGAGGAAACCACCTTCACCTTTGCTGAGGTCAAATCCGCGATGGTCCGATTTTACTCATCCCACCGGGAAGCCACCGTTAAAGCGGAGAAAGGAAAATCGCTATCCGGGCATATCGATTTGGTTTCCCACCGGCCCAAAGACTCCGCCTATGTCAGAGGCCACGTCACCGGTTTGGGCTCCCACGTGAGGCCAAATCCTCTGAAAATGAACGGCAAACTGAAAACCACGCCGCCCGCGAAGGACCCCGCTCCGGAGAAAGAGTAAATCTCTTCTGTTCCAATTTAGCTGTTGCAACTTTCGGCCTAGCTCTTTGAGTGTGGGACAGATGAATATCGCATTGGACGCAATGGGCGGCGATCACGCCCCACAAGTTGCCATCGAGGGAGCTGCAGCCGCCCTCGAACTTTTTGGCAACCGAATCAACAAACTGGTTCTGGTTGGAGACGAAAAAACGATCAAGGACGAGCTGCACCGAATTTCCTACGCCCACAGCAAGATCGAGATTTGTCACGCCTCTCAAGTCGTCGGCATGGAGGAGTCAGCGGTGAAGTCTCTTCGCCAGAAAAAGGACTCCTCAATCAGCGTCGGTGCCGATTTGGTGAAAAGTGGTCACTGTCAGGCATTGATCAGCGCCGGGAACACCGGAGCGGCCGTAGCCGCAGCCACCGTGAAGATGCGTCACCTCAAAGGAGTGGAGCGCGCCGGGATCGCCTCCCCTTTACCGAATGAATACGGCCCCTGTAACATTATTGATGCCGGCGCCAATGTCGAAGCGAAGGCCTCTCATCTGCTTCAGTATGCCATCATGGGCAGCGTGTATGCCGAGCATGTCCAGGGCAAAAAGAATCCCGTTGTGGGACTGATGTCAGTCGGGGAAGAGGACTCCAAAGGAACCGAATTCACCCGTGAAGTCTTTGAATTGTTAAAGGACTCCGGACTCAATTTTAAAGGCAATGTGGAAGGGCACGATCTCTTCGAAACCAAACTGGACGTTGTGGTTTGCGACGGCTTTGTCGGCAACATCGTTTTGAAATCCTGCGAGGCGACCGTCAAAGTGATGTTCAAATGGCTCAAAAAAGAGATCAAACGCAGCCCGATGAGCTACTTTGGGGCCGCTCTGGCCAAGAATGCGTTCCGTTCCGCGAAGGACAAAGGCAACCCTGACGTATTCGGGGGTAGCCCACTGTTAGGCGTTAACGGCGTTGTTATTATCGGGCACGGATCCAGCTCCGCCACCGCGATCAAGAACGCAATTCGCGCTGGAATTGAAGGCGTCGATCA
Organism: Verrucomicrobiales bacterium; assembly: GCA_029213005.1. Classification (GTDB taxonomy): domain Bacteria; phylum Verrucomicrobiota; class Verrucomicrobiia; order Verrucomicrobiales; family DEV007; genus Arctic95D-9. The sequence goes on along the minus strand of JARGPI010000044.1, from coordinate 13,197 downwards.
TGGAATTAACCCAATTATTGAGGAAGCTATTGCTCAACGCTCAGGTCTAATGTAAAAAGAGAGTCTTTTTGACCACAGAATTTTTACCATGGATCAAGCCGACCACGCTTCAACACTTCAGCCTGTCCGGATCGCCGGAACCGGGAGTTATTTGCCAGAGAAAATTCTGACAAATCATGATCTGGAGAAACTGGTCGAGACATCTGACGAATGGATTACGTCCCGGACGGGAATTAAGGAACGGCGCATTGCAGCGGATGGCGAATCGACCAGCGATCTCGCCACCAATGCAGCCCGCAAAGCTCTCGAGCAGGCCGACATCGCGCCGGAAGACGTTCAGCTCATCATCGTCGCAACGATCACGCCGGATACCCTGACGCCCGCAACAGCCTGTTATGTGCAGGAGAAGCTCGGAGCCCATGGCGCGGTTGCTTTTGACGTTTCCGCCGCCTGTTCCGGCTTTCTTTACGCCATGGAGCTCGCCAAAAGCCTCATCGCAACCGGTGGCCGGACGAACGCTCTCATCATCGGCGCGGAAAAACTCTCAGCTTTTGTAAACTGGTCAGACCGTAACACCTGTGTCCTGTTTGGAGACGGAGCCGGAGCGGCCGTGCTGGTCCCGTCGGAAAATGGCGGTGGACGTATTTTGTCGTCTCACCTCGGAACCGACGGCAGACAAACCGAGCTGCTGAATATTCCGGGAGGCGGCTCCTGCTGCCCGATCACGATCGAAAACGCCGACCAGCAACTCGCGACTTTAGCAATGCAGGGACGCGAAGTCTTCAAGCACGCCGTCAATGCGATGAAACGGGCGTCCGAGCACGCCATCGAAACGGCTCATCTCACTGCGGGAGACATCGACCTCGTCATTCCTCACCAGGCAAATCTCAGAATTATCGATGCCATCGTAGACCGGCTTGAGATCCCCAAGGACAATGTTTTCATCAATCTGGAGAAATACGGCAACACCTCCGCCGCCGCCGTGGCCATTGCATTGGACGAGGCCAACCGACAGGGAAGAATCAAAAGTGGTGACCATATCCTGCTGGTCGCCTTCGGAGCCGGTTTGACGTGGGCCAGTGCTGCGATAAAATGGTAAGGATGTTATTGTTGGCAGAAAGTTCATTTTCGCTGGCCCACCCCCTTGCGCTTTTATTACTGTTGTTAATTCCGTTACTCGCGATGTTAAAAGGGCGGGTAGGTCGGGAAGGCTCCATTAAATTCTCCTCGCTCCACATTCTGAGACGAATGGGACCGAAGTCGAAAGGCCGGATTGGCGGGTTCCGCCTCGCCTCTATTTTTCTCTCTTTGATTTGTGCCATTTTCGCTCTGACCCGCCCCCAAATCGTAAACCGGGAAGAAGTGGTGACAGACAGCGGCATCGAGCTGATCATCGCAATCGACGTCTCGCGCTCGATGCAGGCGGAGGATTTCCGAATCAACAACAACCGGGCGAACCGGCTTCAGGCCGCCAAAAAAGTCACCCGTGAATTTATCCGGGGTCGCCAGACCGACCGCATCGGGATCATCGCATTTGCAGGGCGCCCCTACCTCGCCAGTCCCCTCACCCTGTCGAAATCATGGCTCGAAGGCCCCTACGGGCTTGGCAGGGTCGACATCGGACTGGTCGAAGACGGCACCGCGATCGGTTCCGCCATTGCCGCGGCCTCGAAGCGGCTCGATAAGCGGGATTCAAAAAGCAAAGTCATCGTACTGCTGACCGATGGAAAGAACAATTCCGGGAAACTGAACCCGATTGAAGCCGCAAAACTGGCAAAGACGCTGGGAATCAAAGTTTACACCATCGCCGTGGGCACCTATGGAAATCACACCGTGCAAACGCCGCGGGGCCCGACCCGCCTCCATCAGGAATATGACGAAGAAACCCTCCAGTCGATCGCATCGATCGCAGACGGTAAATTTTTCCGGGCTCAGGACACCGGCAGCCTTCAAAAAATCTTCAGTGAAATCGATCAGATGGAAAAGACCGAAGTGAAACGTCGCGTTACCGTCGAGGCCGATGAATTATTCGTTTTTCCGGCATTTGGTGCTCTCGCTTTCGGGTTGATTACCGTTATAGGAAGAGAGACTATCTGGAGACGGTTTCCATAAACAAATGACCTTTGCATCACCAGCATGGCTGTGGGTTTTGCTACTCCTCTTGCCGCTGTTTGCGTTGAGGATTCGCGCACAGACCTCGAACCGGCGAAGCCTGGAAGGTCTCGTCGCGCCTCGGCTGTATCCCCTTCTCGTTCAGGGAACCAGTCAGGTCAGACATTGGCTCACTTTTGTGTTTACCCTGTTGGGGCTGGCTCTGATTATTGTGGCGATGGCCCGGCCTCAACTCGGTTTTGAGGAAGTGGAATCTTTCAGCGAAGGTCGCAGCGTGATCCTCGCGATCGATACGTCGCGCAGCATGCTTGCCACCGACCTTTCGCCGAACCGGCTGGAAAGAGCCAAACTCGCGGCCCGCGATATCGTTGACGGACTCGGAGAGGACCGGATTGGGTTGATGGCATTTGCGGGCAAAGCCTTCATGCAGGCTCCTCTCACCACCGATCATCAGGCAGTGATTGAGTCGATCGAACAAATCGACACCGAAATCATTCCCCGTGGCGGTACCAATCTGACTGCGGCCGCCAATCTTGCCCTGTCCTCATTCCGGGAAGAGGACGCCGAGCAGAACGCTCTCATCATTTTCTCCGACGGTGAAGCGCTCGAAGGTCAAAGCCAGGTCCAGCAGATCAAAGAGGACGCTCGTCGGGAACGGATGATTATTATCACCATAGGCGTCGGCACCGAGAACGGCTCGATTATTCCCGAACCCGGTCGCGACGGTCGTCCACAGGAAAACGCCTTCGTCAAAGACGCCCGGGGTCAGGTCGTGAGGACCCGGCTCGATTCATCCGCCCTTCAGGAACTGGCCACTGGTGGTGGGATTTATCTGCAACTCGGAGATCGCGCCTCTCTCACCCGGGTCGTGAAAAACATCACCGCCAATCTGGATGCCACCCGGGAGAAGGACGTGGCTCAGCAGCGTCCCATCGAGAGGTTTATGTGGCCTCTGGCCCTCGGTTTCCTCTTTCTCGTCTTTTCCCATGTGATCCACCTGCTATTTGTGCGCCGCCCCTTGAAAAGTGCCGCACCAACCTCTCTGGCGGCAAAAGCGGTCGGAGTCGTCATCGTACTTTTTGCCTCCGGCACAGTAGCGGATGCCAAAGACGGCTGGACCTACATCGACCGGGAGAACTACGAATCCGCCCTGCGTCATTTTGCCATTTCACTGGAAGAGGAAAACCTCTCGAATCGCGAAAGAATCGGGATTCACCTTGGAATTGGCTCCGCCGCCTACAAACTCCGGGACTACGAGAAAGCCACCAAAGCATTCGGCTCCGCCCTGATCGGTTCCGACAAAAAGATCAAAGAGCAGGCGCACTACAATTTGGGCAACACCCTTTTCCGAATTGGGGAAACCACTTTGAATCCGCCTTCTGCGAATCCGGCTGCCCCCACTCAGATGGCAGTGAATCCTGAACATATTGCCGCCACATTGAGACAATGGATCGGAGCGCTGGAGCATTATCAGGCGGCCCTCGAAATCAATGAAGACAACGCCGATGCGCGACACAATATCGAAGTGTTGAAGAAGCGAATCGAAGAACTCAAAGAAGAACAACAGCAACAACCGGAAGAAGAACCTCAGGACGAACAGGAGCAAGAGCAGGAACCGGAGAAACAGGATCAACCCGAAGACAAAAATCAGGATAAGGGTGATCAGGAGGAATCTAAACCGAATGAATCGAATCAGGAGGAAAACGAAGGTGATTCCGATTCGAAAAAGGATCCTGCCGACCCATCCGAAGGCAACGAGAACAAAAGCGGGGAAAATGAAGGCGAGAACGGTGAACAAAAATCACCGGAGGAATCGTCGCCTGCAAATCCGGAAAACTCCGGCGAAGAGGAATCCAATCAGCCTCCGGATCCCGGCGAAGGCGAATTGAAAGCAGACGAAAGTGAGCCGGTCAATCCAGCTAAAAAATCGCAGGCCGAAAACCGGAAAAACCCGGCGACCAACTACTCCCCCAGCGAAGCCAGGCAACTGATCGAAGCCCTCGCTGACGAAGACGGGGAACTGCGCCCCGTTTATCCCCGCCCGTATAACAACGAGAAATTCAAAAACTGGTAAACCCGATGAGATCTCTAATCCCTATTTATCTATTTATCCTGCTTGTGATGTCGGGGAGACAGGGCGTGTCTCAGGAACCGCAATACACCCTTTCTGCCAATTTGGGTAACCCGCGAATCACCCAGGGTGACGTGGGTGCTCTGGAACTCAGTGCCGTCGGCGGCGAACCAGATACCGTCCCCCGCTCGATCGACGCCCCCGGTTTGAGCATCACCTATACCGGCAGTCAGTTTCATCAGGATCAAACTGTGGAAAAAGGTCAGATCAAAATGACGTTGACCTATACCTATTACTACACCATCCAGGGGACCAAAATAGGCGACTATGTCATCCCGCCGGTCACCACGAACATCCGGGGGCAGTCAGTGACCAGTAATTCGGTAAAAGTCAGCATCGTAAAATCCAAACTTCAGGACATCACCCCGACGGGGAATCGCTTTGCACGTCTCGATATTCCGGAAGGCAATTTGTACGAAAACCAGATTTTCCCGATCGACGCCACTATTTATGTCGCAGGGAGGAATTCGATCAACGGAGTCAGCGAACCTTCCCTGAAACACGAGAGTTTTGTCATCAAACGCTTTTCCGAACTCGACCTCGGAGCCGTCGATTTGAAAGGGACCGTTTATTCCACCGCCAAGCTCCCCACGACCATGTTTGCGCTTCGCGAAGGCGACCACCGGCTCGGCCCGGCCAAATTTAATGTAAAAATCTATGAGAACAGTCGGGTCTCAGTCCCCAGTTTCTTTACCCAGCTACAGATTCGAACCATCGAGACCGACACCGTGCGGGTCAATATTCTGCCCCTTCCCAGCGGCGCGCCCCTCAGCTTCACCGGCGGGGTCGGGGCTTTTGAGATGGAGTCGAGTGCCACTCCCCTGGAACTGAAAGTGGGAGACCCGATTTCGATGGATTTCACGATCACCGGGACCGGAAATTTTGAAACCCTCGGGGCCCCCATCGTGCGCGACCTCGATCCCGAAGTGTGGAAAACCTACGAGGCAAAGAAAGACATTCAGATTGAATCGGATGGGATCAGCTCCGGTCGCAGCGTGTTCACTCAAGTATTGATTCCCTTGAAAGAAGTCTCCGAGATCCCCGCTTTCGAGTTGAGCTATTTCGACCCGAAGGTAGAGCAATACATCAAACGCCGAACCATCCCCACCCCGATCAAGGTCGCCCCGGACAACGCCCCGTTGATGAGTCCGGTCACCAGCTCCAACCAGAACGGAGCAGGCAATTTCCCGACTTCCGCAGCCTCGATTCCGGTCGCGCAGTTTCCCGACATCCTTCACATCAGGCGCGCTCCCCCAAAGTGGAAACCCTACACCGCAAATATCCAGACTGGCACTCTGCTCGGCATCACTAACAGTATTATCGGAATCGGCTTTGCGGGCCTCCTCGGTTTCGGTTTCTTCAAAAAACTGAAGCAATACCGGGCTGAGAAAAACGTCGAGGTAAAAGCCCTCACCTTTAGAGAAGCCGCCCACAAAGTCCGCCCCGGAGTGGATCGCGACGACTTTTATCACTATGCCCTCGAGGCGTTCACCATTTGGGAAAATGAGAACCCCAAAGCCCCGGCTGACCTTCTCAAATTGATTGGGGATCTCAAGCGAAAGTGCGAAACAGCTCTCTACAGCAGTGATGTCGATACCAGCTCAAAGCCAATTTCAGCTCTGGCCGCTAACGAATTTATCAAGGTATTGAAGAAACTGCCCTCACGGTAAGAGGAGGTCGCTTTACCTCACGGGCAGCTTTTTTTAGGTCAATGTTAGCTATAAAGCCCGCACCCCTCCGAACGGGCGTTTGTCCACTCATTAACAAACCATTAACGGGCCAGAAAAAATCACCTTTATCGTGAAATTTTTCTCGTTCTCGGCAGTCTAAAGCGACACAACTACACTTGGTTCCCGCTGACGCCTCAATAACGGGGCGTAGACGAACAGGAGTCCCAAACCAGAGAATATCCAATCAGTCAATGAACATACCCAAAACGATCCTTCCACTTTCACTACTCGCCGCCATACTAATGCCCATCGGGACCGTCTTTTCGCAAGACAAGCAGGCCCCCCAGTGCCCGACCTGCGCTGGTAAAGAGATGGGTGCAAAACCACGCTCTCACTCAGGCCCGGGTTTCGCTGACCTCGATACCAACAAAGACGGCAAAATCACCGAAGCCGAGGTAATCAAAATTCATCAAAAGAGGGCTGAAGAGCAAGCGAAGAAACATTTTGCCGGGATGGATCTCGATGAGAACGGTTTTGTGACGGCAACAGAGATGAATATCATTTCAAAGTTGATGTCCTCTCATCACAATTCTCAGAGACGGGATGACCATCGCGGTCACAGGGAAAGACCACACGCCCGCCCCAATCCACATGGTGGTCACGGCTTCCACGGCGGTCCTGACAAAGGTAAAGACGACAAGCGCCACTCCGGTAGCGAATGCAAAGACGGCAAGTGCAAGACCAGCGAATGCAAAGACGGCAAGTGCAAGACCAGCGAATGCAAAGATGGCAAGTGCAAGGCCGGCGAATGCAAAGACGGCAAGTGCAAGACCAGCGAATGCAAAGACGGCAAGTGCAA
>JARGPI010000044.1:0-6325 GCA_029213005.1 Verrucomicrobiales bacterium | reverse complement strand
AGTGCAAGACCAGCGAATGCAAAGACGGCAAGTGCAAGACCAGCGAATGCAAAGACGGCAAGTGCAAGACCGGCGAATGCAAAGACGGCAAGTGTAAGACCAGCGAATGTAAAGATGGCAAGTGCAAGACCGGCGAATGCAAAGACGGCAAGTGCAAGACCGGCGAATGCAAAGATGGCAAGTGCAAGACCGGCGAATGCAAAGACGGCAAGTGCAAAACCGGTGAATGCAAAGACGGCAAGTGCAAGGCCGGCGAATGTAAAGACGGCAAGTGCAAAGTTGGAGAAGCTAAGGCAGCAGAGTGCAAGTGCACCAAGGGTGAAGGTGCTGAGTGCAAATGTGAAAAGTGCCAGTGCCCCAGCGAGAAGGCTGCTAAAGCAGAAAAGTCTGCTCCTAAAGTAGCTAAACCTGCAATGAAGGAAGCAACGCCTGCTCCAAAAGCAACAAAGCCTGCGATCAAAGAAGCGAAGCCCGCTCCAAAAGCAGCAAAGCCAGCTATCAAAGAGGCCAAGCCTGCCCCTGAAGAAGTCAAACCAGCCATTAAAGAGGCGAAACCACCGGTGAAGAAGGAAACCCCTCCGGCACCGGAACAGCTGGATAATCAGGAAACGATCTAACACTTAGATCTTAAATTTTCCGATCCGCTCCGGAGCCATCGCTCCGAAGCGGATTTTTTTATGATCGGCAGTCCGATCCCGGCCACCGGAAACTTCGGGTATAAGCCTACTCAGGAGATGACTCCATTTGATACTTCAGTGAAAACTGATGCTGATTTGAGTCCGGAACGGTAGCGGTGGATTCGCACAATTTCCCTGCGATAGGATCCCAGGTGCGCACTTCGATCCGGTTCCCGGCTGGAATAAATCTCATCGCCCGGAGGCCTTCCTTCCCGTAATCCGAGACCAGGGCATGAACGGTATTCCCGTGATCGCCGGTCGATTCGAGCCGAAAGGCCTGAGTCCGGCTTTGATCTCCGGAACAAATCATGAACAGGTTTTTGTGTTTTCGGAAACATTTGTCCCACATTTGCTGCGAGGTGTTTCCGCGGGACCCGTGCGTCTTTTTCCAGATCATCCGGCCTTTGGGAAGTGAATAATACTCGCCGGCGGTTTTCGGTTTCTCGCGGGGCCCAAGGTCCATGTGAGTAGTGATAATAGCCCGACGATTGGCATACTTCCCGAGGATAGTATCCGCCCATTCGAGGACATTGTCCGGGGCGTTACACTCCAGATGGAGGTAAACAAATTTCAATTCGCCAACCTCGAAGAGTTGAACACTGTTAGCATTGTTTCCTGATATAGCCGGAGGGCCATCGACCGGGCTATATGATCCAGCATACCAATCGAATTCCTCAAAACGTGATTTCGGAAAAAACTCCTGAAACAGACTGGAATCGCCCGCTGTTTTCATATCGTGATTCCCGACCGAGATGCCATAGGGAATCCTGCCGTGAAGTTTATCCATCATCCGGCGCGCGAGAGCCCATTGCTCGCGGTTGTTCTTGTCGACGATATCGCCGACATGGCTCACAAAAACAATTCGCTGGCGGTCGATATTTTGAAAAACCCAATCAGTCCAGCTTTCGAACACAGGATTCGATAACGGCTCGGTACTGTCCGGAGTCAATTTGGTATTTACACCATGATATTGCTGGGTATCGGGGATCACCACGATAGTAAAGGAGCCTTCCGGAGCGGCTGCCAGCTCTTCGGAATAGATCGGCAGCGCACCCATCGCAGTTAATAACACGGACCATACGACGGCGGTTTTTCTAAATATCATCGGGAGACGATAGGATGAATTCCCGGAAAAAGGGAGACGGGTTAACGCCTGCCGGGATCTCTCAAATTTTAAAGCGATAACCAAACTCACGTATCGTTTCGATATGCTGTCCGCTGTCGGTCTCTATCTTTTTCCTCAGAGTGGTGACAAACCGGTCGATACTTCGAAAGGTGACCCGGGAATCGAATCCCCAAACGCTGTCCATGATCCGCTGACGACTCAGGGCCTCTCCTTTGTGCTGGATCAAAAACGCCAGCAAATCATACTCCTTCGGCGAAAGCTTCACCGGAGTGCCATCCCCTTTCCTCAGTTTGTGAGAGAATTGATCGAGTTCGAATTCTCCGAATTTCAAGGCAGTGGCAGCGGTCGGCTCCACATTGTTTCCGGCCCGACGAAGAATTGCTTCGATTCTGGCGAGAAGTTCTTTGATGCTGAAAGGTTTCGCCAGATAGTCGTCGCCCCCGAGCCCCAGGCCGAGCAAAATGTCTGACTCTTCACTTTTTGCAGTGAGAAATATGATCGGCGTCTCCACCCCTTCGGCACGCAGATATCGGCAAATTTCATAGCCATTGACGAGCGGCAGCATCACATCGAGAACAATGATATCAAAACGCTGCTTGAGCCCGATATCTATAGCAGTCTCTCCATCTACCGCCGTCGCGACACGAAAATGACGCGCCGCAAAAGTGTCGGAAAGAACACGCAGCAAGGTGGGATCGTCTTCAACGAGGAGTACTCTGGGTTGTTCAATCGGTAGGTTCATACAGTCGTGGATGGGCTCAGTGGTAGGCAGATCAGAAATTTCGCCCCGCTACATTCGGGATCGGTTGATTCTTCCAGCGAGAGCTCCCCTTTCATCAGTTTGGTGATTCGTCTGGAGATGGCCAGACCAAGACCAACCCCGGTTTGGCCGTCGTCGAGTCGACCCTCACTGCGGTAAAACCTCCGGAACACCGCTTTTCGTTCTGACTTTGGGATGCCATGCCCATTATCGAGAACCGCGATCCGGACTTGGTTGTCGGAATTCGATATCTCCAGTTTAACCAGAGGTGGAGCGCCACCGTATTTCAACGCATTTTCAAGTAGGTTATTCAACAGGATGGTGAGTCCGTTCCGGTCGCCGACCACAGATAGATCTTTATCCCCGCTGATCAGCAACTCCCCTCGTGCCGCCTGAAAACGGGGCGCAAGCAGACTGGACACTTCGCTAATCACGGGATCCAGGCGGGTCACCACCCTCTCGATCGGCAGTTGGCCTTTCTCGAGTCGACCATAGGTCAAAAAACGATTGGCCAATTGTTCGATGCGTTCATTTTCGTTTGAGATCAGCTTGATATACTCGGTTTGGAGCTCCGGGTCGAGGTCGCCGGATTCCAGTGACTCGGCGAGAATTTTTATCGCCGATACCGGAGTCTTGATTTCATGGGAAATCGTCGTGATCAGGTCTTTGCGGATTTCGTCGGTTTTCAGCCCGCGATTCACCACTAACCAAACACCGCCGGCTATTAAAATCGTGCTGATCAGGGCGAAGATCGCCTGTTGAAAGGTGGTTTGCTGTTCTTCTTTGATATGCTGGGGAAGCTCGGAAACGGAATCAATCAATATCCGCCAACCGGAAAATTCACCACTATGGATTTGATACTCGAATTGATTACCCATCATGGGCGCTTCACTTTGGTAAACCACTTCTCCGGATGGTGATGTGATCATCATAGGTAAGTTTTCGCCGAATATATGAATCAAAAAGCGGATCAGATCTTCCCCGTCTTTTTCCCCACCGTCTTCTGATTTGGAAAAGCGCTCGGCGGAAAGTTTCAGTTGGTTTCTGAAAATGCCGTTCATCTCGTCAATCACCCGGGTCTGATCACTCGAGGTATTGATCCACATCGTGTGGATGAGGAATGAGGTTGGTATCAACGGAAGTAAGGCCAGCAATACAATGAGGCCTTTTACCTGTCGTCGCCCAATCCAAATCGCGCTTTTCATAGTTGATTCGGGAAGCGATCCTAAAATCGGTCGCTTCCCGATCCCACAGTCTACCTGAGTTTCTTACTCGGGGTCAAGAAGTTGAGCCATCTCTCCCATGTAAGCGCTGACTTCGAGCGCATTTTCTTCGGGATACCCGTAACGCGGAATGTAGCGGGCATCAGCGTCTCCACGCATCTTCGTCACATAAGCACTGCCTCCGACGGTGACGACGATCGCCTTCCTCCCCTCCCAGCACCCGCCTCTTTCGCCGTGGGTTTTGGTATAGGTTCCGGAACCGTTAGTTCCATCGACGACCAGCGGCCAGTCGGATATAGAGGTGTCGAGGAGTCCGGAGATATAGGCAAAGTGGTTTTCACCGGCCTCGAGACGGTCTTCCGGCTCAGTGATCCGGCCATCGGCCAGATTCCCCCAGGCAGAGCGCCTCACCATAAAGACCCGCTCGGAGTCAATATAGTCGGGGATTAATTCCCGGAAGGCATCGTTGGAAGTGGATATCTTACCTCCGTCTTCCGTTTCAAATCCCGGGAAGACACCCTCGTAGTCCTGAGCGTAGGTCTTTAATCCGAGGGCGATACTGCGGGCATTCCCCATCGCCGCGTTCTGGTGAGCATTCAGCATCGCGATTTTCAGCCCGGGAGAGGCCACTGCTGTCAGAATCGCCATGATGGAAACCACGGTCATCAACTCGACGAGAGAAAATGCCGATTTTCGACCTTTTCGTTTATTACTATTGGTTAGTTCGGTTCTCATTTATTCTATAGTTAGGATTTCAGTTTCGTCAGATCTGTCTATCAGCGTTGACGTGAAACCCATCCTGGAGAACCTCTGTTACGGTTTTGTTACCGCTCTGTGATCTGTTTGTGAAATCGGCAAATTTTCAAAAAAAACCGGACGGTTTCTCTACCTGCGAAAGCACTGCACCCTGTCAGACAATGCGTTGCTCCAGCATCGCTATCATCCAGTCGTGATCGACCTCGTCAAAGAAGGCTTTGATGTCGGCTTCCACCAACCCATCCATAGACTCCCCCGTTGAGTTCGCGCATGAGTTGATAACTCGCCTCGCGTGCGCCCGGTTGATTTCTGCGATACCCGATACTCCGGTCACTGAAGTCAGCCTCGTAGATACTTTCCAGTATCCGAGCCGCTGCCATCTGTACGATTTTATCTTCTAATGAAGGTATCCCCAAAGGTCGCAGTTTCCCGTTTCCTTTAGCGATGTAGGTTCGTTTCACAGCCTTCGCCCGGTAGCGTTTGCTGATCAATCGATCCAGTAACGAAACCAGATTTTCTTCGAGGTTTTTACTATACTGAGCAAAGGTCACACCATCCACACCAGTGGCAGCGTTCTTTTTCAATCGGTAAAAACAGTCGTAGAGCATCTGTTTATCGATCAGGCGGTAGAGAGATTTGAAGCGATGCTTCTTCTCTGCTGCCGCCTTCCGGTTCAGAGCAAACAGGGTGCTTGAGATGCTTTTCGTGGGAGCATTCCTCTCCCTCGCATCGGTGCTATGTTTCCATTGAATCACTGTCCACCCCTTCGCCATGTGATCGGCCTTACCGTCTCCGACTACTATGGGTGAATCTGACTCCTCCACTTCATTGAGGTCTTCCTTCAGTTGATTCTCAATGTCCCTGGCACTTGCGCGCAGGGATAAAGTAGAGGACTCCCGTGTTCGAGGTGAGCGGGAACCATTGATTTCCGGTGGTTCGTCACTCATTCTACATACGCTTCTCTTTCACCACGCCACGATCTTACGAGACCCCGGTGGAATCCGATGCCGCTCGCCATAGTGCGCGACACCGACTGCTGCCATCCCGTAACGTTACCGGACTGACTTCCACTTCCTAACTGCTTACGGGGCTGTATCAATCTTGAGGAGGGTGCGAACCTCCCTGCGGCCTGATGAATTCCCTGTGTACGCTTCGCCCATGCTGTTTCGCCATCCGCCATTAAAGCGGGTTTTACGATGTTCTCAAAGCGGGCATCGACCGCTGTTTCTTTCAATGGCTTAGCTAACATGAACGCAACACTCGGTAGTTACTCCTGGCTAAGGTTTATAACATTTGGACTTGCACCAAATAAGAAGCGCCTCGCTTTGCACGGCGCACAACGTCCGAGCACACTCATGACTTACTCGACTTTGGAGAGTAAGTCATTGAGTGATGCGATTTGTTCGGTCATTGTGCGATTGCTCGTTGGGTTTGATGTTAGAAATAGTCGATAATATCATCGTGATCAAGACCGGCAGCAAGATCAATAGGCGTTTTATTTGCTAAGTCTTCAATGTCTCGATCAGCTCCATTACGAAGCAAATACTCTACCATATCTGGCCGTCTATTCTCTACAGCGTAGTGGAGGGCTGTTCGACCCTCTGCATCTTGATAATTTACGTTATCACCCCGCTCAACACATTTCGACATCACGTAAAAACAGTCCTCTGCAGCGGCAGTAACGATAGCATCGGGTTCATCGAAATATGGAGGCATCGTATCTTCTCGACCGATTGAGGTAGGAACGCCGGTTACCCGGCGTCCCCCTCGCAGATCCCATCGT
>JARGPI010000043.1 GCA_029213005.1 Verrucomicrobiales bacterium | reverse complement strand
GCCTCCAGCCTCCCTTGTATTCTCAAGATGCGAAATGTTGTACCCTGTACAGTCCCCGATTGTACAGGGTACAATTTTCCGATTTAACGGAAATCTCTTTGCCCGGGGACTGATACTTCGTTCGCCCCGGCTTTTTTCGCTCCGGGGCCGGAGGTTGTCCAGTTTAAGCGAGAGCTTCCCAGTGAGCTTTTTGTTCGTCGGTGATCGACTCGGGGATTTTGACGCGGATATTTGCGCAAAACATCCCGTTACCATCTTTCTTTGGCAGTCCGTGGCCGGGAATTCGAAAGGTGGTGTCGCTCTGGGTTCCGGGCGGAATCTTGAGGCGGACGTTGCCTTTCGGAGTCTTGATCAGTTTCTGCACGCCGAGGACACACTCCGAAGGGGACAGCTCCACGTCGGCATTGACGGTGGTCCCGTCAAAAGTGAAATTCGGGTGGCGTTCGAGCCGCAATTTCAGATAAAGGTCGCCTGCGGGGCCGTTCCCGATCCCGGGTTCTCCGAGCCCGGCCAATCTGATCCGGGTCCCATCGGTAGCTCCGACCGGAATTTTCACTTTGATGGTTTTGACCTTGCCGGTATTGCCGTCCTGAAGGCGGATCTGGCGCTCGCCGCCGCTCATCAGTTCGTCGATTGAGATCAAAAAATCACTTTCCACGTCGCGCCCGGCACGGCTGCCGGTCCGACCCCGGGTGGATTGGTAGCCACCGAATGGATCGGCGGTCCGTCGCCCGAAGATCTCTTCAAAAAAGTCGCTGAAACCGGTACTGCCGCCGAAACTGTATTCGAAGCCGCCGCCACCGCCGCCCGGGTATCCGCCGCCGGATTGGCCCCAGTTGTCGCCAACTTTGTCCCAGTTAGAGCCGAGCTGGTCGTACTTTTTCCGCTTTTCGGGATCGCCGAGGACTTCGTAGGCTTCGTTGATCGCTTTGAACTTTTCCTCGGCGTCGTCCTTGTCGCTCGCTACATCGGGATGGTTGACACGCGCCAACTTCCGGAATGCCCGCTTGATCTCATCAGCTGAAGCATCCTTTTTTACCCCCAAAATCTTGTAATAATCCCTGTATTCCACGGCTCTTTTCTATTTGGTTACTTTAGTGACAAATTCGGGATTTTCCTTCGGTAATTTGGCACTATCAAGCTTTAATCGTCTGACGAGAGTTTCGTCGAGTTCTTTCACCTTTTCAGGCATGGTGGCCGCGAGATTTGTGGTTTCGCTAAGATCGTTTTTCAAATCGAACAGCTCCATGGGCCCTTCCCAGAATTTGATCAGTTTGAAATCGCCTTTCCGGATGATGGAATAGGGGCCGGGTTGATGTCGATAGTGGGGGAAATGCCAGAAAAGTTCGTCCCGCTCCACGGCTGTTGCGGCGCCGGTTTTCATGTGGCTGAGCAGGGAAAGTCCGTCAATTTCGCGATCCTGCGGCGGGGTGACTCCTGCTGCATCGAGGATCGTCGGGAAAATATCGATGGAACAAACCGGGGTGTCGCTGATTTTGCCCTCCGGAATCTGTCCGGGCCAGCGGGCCAGAAACGGCACCCGGATGCCTCCTTCGTAGGCGTAGCCTTTCCCGCTTCGTAACGGAGCGTTGTCGGTGGGGTTGCCTTTGTTATCGAGACCGCCGTTGTCGCTGGTGAAAATAACGAGGGTGTTGTCATCGATCCCCAATTCTTTGAGGGTGTCGAGAATCTGACCGGTAGAGTCATCGACGGATTCGACCATCGCGGCGTATTTGGTGTTTTGCTGAGTCGCGCTCTTTTTGTCTTCGTATTTGGCGGCAATTTCAGGAATGGCCTGGATCGGGGTGTGAACGGCGTAATGGCTCACCTGGATGAAAAAGGGTTCATCTTTCCACTGCCGGATCAGAGCGGTGGCTTCGTCCGCTTCGCGATGAGTCAGATATTCGCCCTTTTTTCGACCGGGTAGTTTATGGATACCGGCCCGGATTGATTCGTGCTTGTGTTTCGGGTTGTTGTAGGGATCAAAATAGGAAGGGGGCTGGCCATAGTCGCATCCGCCGCGGTTCTCGTCGTAGCCCTGGCCTTCCGGATACCAGGCTTCGTCGCCGAGATGCCATTTTCCGATATAGGCGGACTGGTAATCTTTTGCCTGGAGTGCTTCGGCGATGGTGACCTCATCATGCTCCATCCAGTAGGGATTGGGCGGGCAGAGTAGTTTCTTATTTTTCGCACCGACATACTCTGTAGGATTCTTCTCCGGGGTGCCGACACCACCGCGCTGAAAAAGCGAGCGAATCCAGTCGGTCACTCCGATCCGGTGGGGATAACGTCCGGTTTGCACGGCTGCCCGGGTCGGTGAACAGACTGCACAGGCGGCGTATCCGTTGGTGAAGCGAATCCCTTCGGTCGCGAGGCGATCGATATTCGGAGTCTCATAAAAATCGGAGCCCTGACAGCTGAGATCCATCCAGCCCATGTCGTCGACCAGAATGAGGACGACATTGGCAGGACGGTCGGCTGCGGCAAGATTAAATGAACCCAGCAGGACGAGCGAGAGAATCAGTCGAGAAAACATGCCGGGAAATTCCGACCGGCTGCCCCGGCTTTCAATCGCTTAATTGCGCTTAAATCAGGTCGGAGGTCTTGAATTTGTCGAGACACCACTCGTATTCCGAGACCAGTTGATCGACGACATCTCCGGATTGCATTTCGACCGGAAGTACTTCCCAGGTGTAGGTTTCCATTTCAAAATGACGGCACATTTCCGGGTTTTTCGCCACTTCGCTGAGCACGCCTGAAATCTGGCGGGTGGTGTCCCCGAAATCCCCATCCGGTTCGGCATGCAGCGGGATGTGGAAGTGAACCCGCCATTCATCACCGGCCTGATCTTTATTTTCCGGATACCATTCGAGCACGTCGGGAATGTCGCGGAAGCGGTGAGTGACTTCACCCTGAGATTGAATGATGGTTTGGTGTAAATAAACCTCGTCCTGAAAGGTGGCGAGGCGTTCCACATTGCCATCCGTGGGCGGCAGCGTGAGGGCGGAGCTGAGGTGGATTTTACTGATCCTGATACCATTCGCGGTTAAGCGGGAGAGAGATTCCGCAGCGTCTTCAAACTCAATTGCAAAGTGACAGGTATCGTAATTGATTCCGATATTCCGCAGCACAGCGGCAGATTCATCGGCCGAGAGGCCATCGACCAGTTTGTCGAAAAAGTCGAGACTTTCAGCCGTGTTTTCAAACAACCCGAGCGGTTCCGGTTCCATTCCGAGGTGGATATCCCGCCCCGTTTTTTCCCGTAACGTGTCGATATGTCGACTGCAGGCCCGGATGTTATCGATGATCGCCTGGAGCTGTTCTTTTTCGGTCGCCGGTTGGATAAATTCTTTAAATGAGCCGGGCAGGGTGCTGACACTGACCTCATGTCCGGCCGGAGCCAGTTCTGAAACAAAGTCGAAGAGGGCGTTGGTGTACTCGAGGCGATCGCGGCTCGTCCAATCGGGCGCGTAGACCTGTTCCTTCACTCTGCCGCCGTGGAATCTCCCGTAGGGAAAGCCATTGATCGTAAAGAGATAGGAATTGGTTTTTTCGAGCCAGTTTGCGAAGTCTTTCTTCGTGGCCGCGTCGCGGTTCAGCTCATTGATCGCGTCGCACCCGAGCCGGAGCCCGATCGCAAAGGGATCCACCGGGCTGACCCGTTGGCGAACCCGGTCGGTATGTTGACTGAGTCCCGCAAACGTTTCCTCCCAGGTTTCCCCCCGGTGAATGTTGGTGCAATAACCGAGGTGAATTCCCTGCTTCAGCTCCATAGCTTAAACGGATCGATGATTATCGGCCTGCGCCCTCAACAGCGGAACCGTCTTCGTTGATATTTCCGCTGACCCAGAGGAGACCGCGGGTAACGAGATCGAGAAAACGCGGATCAGCGACGGTTTCATTGTTATGGCCGAGGCTGGTGCTGAAGATTTTCGTCTTATTGGGACCGTATTCGTTTGCCCAGACGACCACGGCTTCCGCTTTGGTCGGCTTCGCGTCAGGATTCGCAGGCTGATTTTTCTTTTTGCGTGGCATTTGGAGCTGATGACCTTTGGCGAGAGCAACGGTACCATCAAAAATCTGAACGTTGTTGTAAAGCTCTTCGTTAATCGTGGTCCAGTTTTCGAGCCCTTTAGTGGTGGGGTGGGAAACGCTCTCGAACTTAATATCGATCGGTGACTGAGGTCCGTGTCCGGTGGACTGCAGACCGATCATTTCATACCAGCCAGCGTTATCCGCGCCGATTTCGACCGGGCTTTTGTAGTCGTCCCAGCGATAGCTGTGCATCGCGCAGTGGAGATTCACGGCGGGAACTCCGTTCTTGTGAGCGTCGAGAATTCGCTTCACATAGGCACGGTCGGAAACTTTGGCGGAACATTCGTCGTGAATGATGATGTCGTAACCTTTGGCCCAGTCTTCCTTTTCATAAACAGCGAAGCGGGTCTCGGTGGATTTGTCCGGATTGTATTCCACGGTGACTTCGGCATTGAGACGCTCTTCAATTCCCGCTTTGAGCAGTTTAGATTGCGTGTCGTAATCGTGACAGCAACCACCGGCTACGAGGAGGATCTTCAGGGGCGCCTTCTGAGTTTGAGCGAAGGCGAGACCGATCACGGCGAACAGAAGTGTGGCCGGTAAACTCGTTTTCCAAAAATTGTGTGTCTTTAACATGCGGGAACAGACACTCAATTTAAAAGGGGCACAAATCCCGAAAACCCGTAATTTTTCGTGAAGTTCGTCCGTTTTAGACAGCAAGATGAAATTTCTGTCTCTTTCCACCGTTCTCCTGCTCGCGCTGTTTGCTCAAACCGTGAGGGCTCACAACAACTTCTTCCTTCCCGGCGATGCGTTTTTCTCCACCTCCATCACAAGGGAAGTGATCGACAAATGGGCTGAAAATCAGGAAAAAGCGTTCGATTTCCAATACTCGCGTTTCGACGGCAAATTCCAGGCAGCGGGCAATCTGGGGTACACCAACTTGAAGCTGAAAGGGCTCAGTCCGTCGTTCAAAGAGGCCCTGACCAAAGCCTACTGGCGTTACACCGCGCTGCATCGCCCCATCTTCCGGCTCGAGAGCGATGATCGCGAGGACTACACCCAGATCAACGGTGTGGTCGCGCTGATTTATCGGAAAGATTTTGAGGGGCCGCTCGGTTTAAAACTGAACGAAAACTGGCAAATTGAGGGACTTCGCGAATACGGCGGTTTTTTCCAGAAAGCGGATCCGGTGATTCAAGACTGGAGGCTGGGACCGGAGCGGCTGCCGCTGAAACTGGCTGAAAAAGTACCGCCTCTGGCTCACATCCCGCTGGATGGCGAAGACCGCTTCACGATGAAAACACCGGTGGTGGCAGATCTTTCTGATATCAAAATCATCCTCGTGGGCTTCGCTGATCAGGAGGGATTTGAGGAAAGGCAGACCTGTCCCAATCTCCAGAAAATCTATGACAGCGTGCCCGGGACGGAATATATGATCGTCGACGAAAAAGGATTCACGCACTACACCTGCGACGAGAAGGGAAACTGGCAGAAGGCCAAAACCGAAAAGCCCTGAGCTCAGCTTTCGTAAAGCCGGAGCAGTCCGGAGTGATCCAACTCCCCGTGGCCTTCAGCTTCCACAAATTTGACCCACTGGTGAAGGCTGTTTTGCAGGGTGGGGGATTCCAATCCGACTTCCGCCGCAAGTTCGCAGATCATACGCACATCTTTGAGCTGATAGGTGGATCGACCTCCCGGTTCAAAATTCCGCATTACCATTCGTTCGCCGTGGAGATCGAGAATCCGGCTTTCCGCAAAGCCTCCCCGCAAGGCTTCGCGAACTTTGGCTGAATCCACTCCGGCCAGCTCCGCGAGACGGAGCGCCTGGGCGACTGCGTCGATGGTTTGAGCGACGATCAACTGATTGGCCAGCTTCGTGACCTGACCCGATCCCGATTCGCCCATGTGGGTGATTTTCTCTCCGAGCACCTCGATCACCGGCATCGCCCGGGCGACATCCGCCTGAGCGCCACCCACCATGATCGTCAGATTAGCCGCCTCCGCCCCGACCTGTCCTCCGGAAACCGGGGCGTCAACCCATCCGCTATCCCATTCCTTCATCTGAGCGGCGAATCGCTTGGTTCCCGACACCCCTGTGGTGCCGAAATCAATGATCAGGGTTCCTGCGGCGGGCTTCTCTGAAAAAAGACCACTTTTCCCGAATACCACTTCCTCAACCACCGTGGTGTGAGTCAAATTTATGCAGATGATCCCGTTCCCCACCGTGCTGGAGAGTTCCCGGAGAGATTGAACTCGGTTTAACCCCGCTTTTTCGGCGATCAGAGCCGGTCCATCGCTTCGATTCCAGACCGTTACCTCAGCTCCCGCATTGTGGAGGTGCCGGGCCATTGGCGCACCCATATTTCCGAGTCCCGCGAACCCGATTTTCTGACCGGAAAGTGGCAATTTCATGGCGCCCATGGTAACCCTCAATCTATGAAAGTCATCATCACGGGTGGGGGAGGTTTTCTCGGGTATCAATTGTGCCGGAAGCTTCGTGAAAAAGGAAAACTAACCGGATCTCATGGCGTGGCTGCGATTGATGAAATTTGTCTTTTCGACCGCGCTTTTCCCGATCTGGTTCGAGACGAAACGGCGTCAGATCCCGGTATCACTCTACTGGAGGGGGACATCTCCGACCGGGATCAGGTCTTCGCGGCCATCGATCGGGAAGACATCTCCGTGTTTCATCTCGCCTCGATGGTTTCCGGTGAATGCGAAACGCAATTTGATGCTGCTCTGTCCGTTAACTTGATGGGCGGTTGGCATATCTTCGAAGCGGCACGCCACAAAGCCCGGTTTCCCAAAGTGGTCTTCGCCGGAAGCATCGCCAGTTTCGGCGGGTCGGCGATGCCTGAGACCGTAAACGATTTGGCGAAGCGCACCCCGCAAACCACCTATGGCATGACCAAAGTCATCGGAGAGTTGATGGTGAACGACTATTCCCGGAAAGGTTTTTTCGATGGGCGCACCGCTCGATTGCCGACCGTGATCGTTCGTCCGGGAAGCCCCAACGCTGCGGCGTCCAGTTGGGCCAGCGGTATGTTCCGCGAGCCGCTCAAAGGCGAGGATTGCGCCCTCCCGATCCGGAGAGACCAGTGTCATCCCATGACGGGGTATCGCGAAGTGGTTGAGTCTCTGATAGCCCTCCACGACGTGCCCGCAGAAACACTCGGCGATGACCGGGCCTACGGACTACCCGCTCATCAAGTGACTCCACTGATCGCCGAAGCCTGCATTAAAGAAATTGCCGCCGAACGGGGCATAAACATTGGAGAAATCGTCGACGCCTTCGATCCCGAAATCCAGAAAATCGTCGATAACTGGCCCACCGCTGTCGACGGAAGTCGAGCCGTGGCCCTCGGACTCCCACAGGTCGCGCCCCTGAAATCAATCGTGGAGTATTATCTCGACGACTTTCAGCGGTGATATTCGTGGCGCGCGGTCTATGTCGTAGTGGCAGCTTTTAAAAAGCACGAAAATATCAATTTTTCTTAGATTGTGGCCCATGGTTGTCCCACCCCTGGTGCTAATTTGTTTGTAGATGAGAGAAACGAGCCCGCCAGACTGTCCCGAATGACAAGCAGGCGTTGTTCTGGCAAGAATTTAACACACAAACAGACCACTCAAGCAGAACCGCTTTTAAACTCTCTCATTGGTCGTGAGATGTAAGGTAAAAAGGGAAGGGCATCGGTTGATCACCGGTGCCCTTTTCATTTTCCGAATCACTGCCGCCCGAAATAGCCTTTTACGTCGGGTTTGAGCCAGAAAATCAGGAGGGGGATCGAGGCCACGATGGTGCAGCCGGTCATACCGATGCAGATCATGACGAGGTGATAAATCCACACCCAGGGTTTGCGAGGAAGAAAAAAGGCGAGCGCGTAGGGAATTATCATCGCGATGCCCATAATGAGGTAGATGCTACCGAGAACCTGAGGCGGCATGCCATCGAGGTCTTCAGCGGTAATCGGGAAGACTCCGGAGAGGACGACTGCTCCACCGGCAATAACGGCGAGAAACATCAGGCACATGACGACCAGATAAACGCGGTACCAGATGATGGCTCCGGGTGTTTTTCCCGGAATGTAGTCTCCCGGCTGCGGTGGTGGCGCGATTTGCATGCCCCATCATTTCCATTTAGAGCGGCAATGTCAAGAAACAGAGCCGCTGTCGGAGACTTGCTCGACGTAAATGCTGGGGCCCCGGGTCGTCACGACCTGGATCGTAGTGCCGGATTCAATTCGTCCGGTCTCTGTCACGACATCGATTTTCTCACCTTCGATTTCAGCATGCCCGGACGGGGCGATGGTGGTCAGGGTGACGCCGGTTTTACCGATAAGTGCCTGCAAATGATCGCTTACCGAGGTGTCGTCGATCGCTTCGTTGTGGACCAGATTCCGGGTAAAGGGAAGGCGATGGAAATTTTTAATCCAGATCGCAAGAAAGAGTAACCCGAAAACGAGGACGGCTATAAAAGCGACGGCTCCTGCCATCGCCCCATAGTTTTTGAAGGTTAAAATTACGGCCGCGAGTAAACAGATCGTTCCGCCGACTCCGACTATGCCACCGGGCAGCACCAGCTCTGCAAGAAGCAAAATGATCCCGATGATGGCCAGAGTGACGATTACGGTCATATTTTACCGCAGCACTGCTTAAACTTCTTACCGCTACCGCATGGGCAGGGGTCGTTCCGGCCCACTTTGGGCTGCTCGCGCTTCACTGTTTTCGGAATTTCGATCTTCGGCTGCTGGTTGGTCTCGGCTGCGATTCCAGCGGCAGTTTCCTTATTACCTGCAGCGAGATCGGCGAGAACATCGGGACGGCTCAGCGTCTGCATGCTCTGCATCAAACGACCAAAGTCCTCTTTGGTTTGCAGGGTTGTCGTGGTGAAAAGATGCTGGAGCACTTCTGCTTTGATCTCGTTCATCAAACCGACAAAAAGATCGTAAGCCGCAACTTTGTACTCAACGAGCGGATCTTTCTGAGCGTGACGATAGTTGGAAATCCCGTCTCTGAGGCCGTCCATCTCATAGAGGTGTTCCTGCCAGAGATGGTCAACGCTGTTGAGGATCACAAAACGCTCCAGATCTTCGAGGATTTCGGGATCTTCGTGAGCACACTTGAGGTTGTAGGCAGCTTTGGCCTGGTCGATCACATAATCGACATTTTCCTCGGTGGTACGATCGGCAAAGCCGCCGCTTTCCGGATCGAGCCCGAGAGGAATCACTGAGTTAATCCAGTTGAGAGCGGCGGTCCAGTCGATGTTGCCGGACTCCATGTCGTAGAATTCCTCAAGTTTGTTGGGAACCGACTCTTCGATGATGTCGACGATCAACTGGTGCGGATCCTCGGTGTTCATCACCTCGTTGCGGTAGCCGTAAACCACGGTCCGCTGATTGTTCATCACGTCATCGTAATCGAGAACGTGTTTTCGTCCGAGATAGTTCCGCTGCTCGACCTTTTTCTGAGCATTCTCCACTGACTTGTTGAGCCAGGGGTGTTCGAGTTCCTGTCCTTCTTCGAGACCGAAACGTTCCATCATTTTGGTCATCCGGTCGGAGGCACCAAACTGCATCATCAATTCGTCCTCAAAGCTGACGAAGAATGTCGAGAGACCCGGGTCACCCTGACGGGAACAACGTCCGCGAAGCTGGCGGTCAATCCGTCGGCTTTGGTGGCGCTCGGTTCCGATCACGCAGAGGCCGCCAAGTTCTTTGACCTCTTCATCGAGTTTAATATCGGTACCCCGACCGGCCATATTGGTGGCGACGGTAACGGCTCCTCTTTTACCCGCGCGGGAAACGATTTCCGCCTCCTGCATGTGGTATTTGGCGTTAAGAACGCTGTGAGGAATCTTTTCACGCTTCAACATCCGCGAAAGGACCTCGGAAGCTTCGACGCTGGCGGTACCGAGAAGGATCGGCTGGCCTTTGAGGTGCCGTTCTCTCACCGTTTCGATAACGTATTTGAACTTCTCGCGCTGAGTTTTGAAAATCTTGTCGTTCTCATCGATCCGCGCAATGGGGCGGTTGGTCGGAATAATCATGACATCGGTTTTGTAGATGTCGTGGAATTCCGCCGCTTCCGTTTCCGCCGTACCGGTCATACCGCCGATCTTTTCGTAAAGACGGAAGTAGTTCTGAATCGTGATGGTGGCGTAAGTCTGAGTTTCACCTTCAATGGTGACGCCCTCTTTGGCTTCAACCGCCTGATGGAGGCCATCGGACCAGCGTCGACCCGCCATTTTCCGGCCGGTGTTTTCGTCGACGATCATGACTTTGTTGTCTTCGACGACGTATTGCTTGTCCTTTTCGTAAAGGGTGAACGCTTTGAGCAACTGAGAGATGGTGTGCATTCTCTCGGCCTGATTGTTCATTCTTTCCTGAATCTCGACCTTCTTCTGGGCGATTTCTTTCGCCGAAAGTTTGTCGTTGCCTTCGATTTCGGAAAATGCGGAAGCAAGGTCAGGAAGAACAAAGGCTTCCGGATCGTCCGGACTGAGGAACTGGCGACCTTTCTCGGTCAATTCCGCCTCGTGTTGCTTCTCATCAACCGTGAAATAAAGCTCTTCTTTCAGAGCAAAAAGGGCCTTTTTCTGAGGGTCGCGGTAGAATTCGAGCTCTGCCTTATCGATCAGTTTCCGGATCTCGGCATCCTCCATGGCCCGCATCAGTGCGCGGTTCCGGGGCTGAGCCAGTTTGATTTTGTAGAAAATGTTACCGGCTTCGACAAGATCGCCTTCTTCAGCGAGCTTCTTCGCCTCGGCGGCAAGCTCGTTACAATGAGACGACTGCTTGCGATAGAGGGCCTGAATCCCTGACTTGTAGCGGTCGAACTGCTGCTCGCCCCGCTGAATCACAGGACCTGAAATAATGAGCGGAGTCCGGGCTTCATCGATCAGAACGGAGTCAGCCTCATCAATCAGACAGAAGTAGTGAGAGCGCTGGACCTGCTCATTTTTGCTCTGAGCCATGCCGTTGTCCCGCAGGTAGTCGAAACCGAATTCACTGGCTGTTCCGTAAGTGATATCGTTTTGATACTGAGCGCGGCGAACCGATTTTTCCTGATCGTTTTGAATACAGCCGACGGTGAGACCGAGGTATTCAAAAAGATGCCCCATCCACTCCGCATCCCGTCGAGCGAGGTAATCGTTCACCGTTACGACGTGAACGCCGAGACCGGTCAGGGCGTTGAGAAAGACGGGAAGGGTCGCCACGAGCGTTTTACCTTCACCCGTCGCCATTTCCGCAATAAATCCACGGTGCAGAGCCATGCCGCCGATGAGCTGGACATCGAAATGAACCATTTCCCATTTCACGGGATGATCGCAAACGATCCATTCCGTTTCGCAGAGACGACGCGCCGCATTTTTAACCACGGCAAACGCTTCGGGCAGAATATCTTCGAGGTAGGCTTTCCGCAGGGCGGGAAAGTCTTCCTTCATCTCGTTGAAGTCATCCTGAGCGGTGATGATGTGCTCAACCAACTGATCCGCAGCCAGTTCGGCCACTTCATCGGGCTTGATGAAAATTTTCGCTTTTGAAAAATCTTCTGAAAGGGTGTCAAAGCGCTTGGCCCATCCTGTCAAAATCTCGCGATTCTTCTCGACATCATGATGCTCCAGGATTCGCGGGCTGTAGAAATCCAACTCGATCCGGTAACGGTCCAGGTAGTCTTTCCAGGCCTGCGCCTTTTCTTTCAAGATACTCTCGGGCTGCTCCTGAAGCTGTTCCTCGAGAAGATTAATTTTATCTACCAGAGGCAGAAGCTTTTTGATTTCTCGCTGGTTCTTATTGCCAACGATCGTTTTGAGAATCCACTTAACCATGACTTGTCTGTCAAAAAAATTCGGAAATATTAAAAATACAGCAATTCTAGATTATTGCCAGATAACACTGTCAGAATATTGTGGGACAGACTCAGGACGCTCTTCGTTGAAGAAATTCTTCGGCGAGATTGCGGTAGGCGACCGCTCCGGAGCAATTCGGATCGTATTCGAGGATCGACTGCCCGTAACTGGGCGCTTCTCCGAGTCGAATATTTCGCGGAACCACCGTTTCGTAAGTGATTTCGGGAAAATAGCGTCGCACATCGTTAATCACGAGAGCGGACAGATTGGTTCTGGCATCTGCCATTGTCATCACGATACCTTCCAGAATGACATCGGGGTTAGCGCCCGAGTTTCTGATTTGTTCGTGAATCCCCACAATTTTTGAAAGTCCTTCCAGACCAAAATACTCACATTGGAGTGGTACGAGCAACTCGTCGGCCGCTGCGAGGGCCGAAGTCATAATAACGCCCAGGGAAGGGGGGCAGTCCATGAGGAGGAAATCAGCCGGGTGGCGATCTTTGAACGGCTGGATGATATTCCGGAGCCGGACGAGGTGATCCTCCTCTTTTGCCATTTCAATCTCACATCCCGCGAGGTCCATATCGCAGGGGATCAGAGAGAGATGGTCGTATTTCGTTTTCAGGAGCAGATCTTCCAGGTGTGAATTCCTGGAGATGAGGTGCTGATAGATACTCGGGTAATCCCCGGGGTTGAAATCCAGGGCACTGGTCGAGTTGGCCTGCGGATCCATATCCACCACGATGACCTCTTTTCCTCTTTCGGCGAGTGCTGCTCCCAGATTTACAGAAGTCGTGGTTTTACCCACGCCTCCTTTTTGGTTAGCGATTGCGATGACTTTCATCTGACAAAATTAGAACTGTTGTGCGTAACGTTGAGTGTTTGGTGGATCGCAATCTGCCGAAGATTCAACAGGCGAAAATCGAGGATTAGGTGGGAGGGCAAAGCTGAGCTAGCCATATAAATCCCAAAATTCAACGATATGTTAACGCAATGACTCCGCCATTCTGATGCTCCCGTCAACGAATGGATCGTTTCGGGAACTATGTTCTTTAATTTTGAAGCGTTTTAGGGTAATACTTTAGGTTTCCGTTTCTTTTTCTCAATGAATCTGCCAAATGCTTGTAAAGGGCTCTTTTCGGTTCTTCCGGTTGTTATTGCGTGTGTTTGTAACGCGCAGGAATCCGGGGCTTTGACCGTTCCGACACCCAGTTTCTCGAATCCCGGAGCAGCACCGAGCACGACCACCGTTCCGGCCACTGGAACAACCCTGCGGCCCCTGAAACCGGTCCGCCTGCCCGATGCGGCGCCTCTCGACGAGAAACAACCGGAGAAGAAAGTGGTGATCGAGGCTGTTGAGGAGGTCAACACTTCGGAAACCACTACGGTTCCTGAGAAAAAAGAAGTGAAAACCGCCTTGAGTAAAAGTGCGGAGATTCGGATCGAGATGCTGGAGACCATTGGTGATCAGTTGTCTCTGCGGATGAGATCGATGAAAAAGCGGGAGGAGGCCCTGTCGCAGCGGGAAGAATCTTTGATCGAGCGCGAAGCAAAGGCGGCGGAGCGGGAAAAGATGATCCGCCAGATCGAAGAATCCCTTCTCCAGAGAGAAGCCGTGGTTCGGCGCCGCGAGAAATTACCACCACCTCAGGTCTGGCGGGGCGACAGTGCCCCTTCGGTGTACGCCAAATACGCAGCGGTTCTCGACGGCCGCACCATGCAGTTCTTCCACATGAAAAATGGAACGGCGCCGACTCCGGTGGCGAGCACTCAGAAACTGATGACTGCGCTCGTGATTTGCGCGGCCGGAAGCCTGGATGAGATCGTAACGGTGACCCGGGAAGCCACGCTGGTCGAGCCAACGAAGGTCGGGATCAAAACGGGGGAGACCTACACGCGGAGGCAACTCCTCACAGCGCTCCTCGTAAAAAGCGGAAACGACCTTGCCGCTGCTTTGGCGATCGACAACGCCGGAAGTGTCGAGGCTTTTGCGAACAAAATGAATTTGATGGGCAAAGAAATCGGTTTGGTCAATTCCGACTTCAAAACCCCGCACGGACTCCCCGCAAAAGGTCAGTACTCTTGCGCGAGGGATATCGCGATCGTTGCCTTTGAAGCTTATCAAAATCCGGAGATCCGGGACATCGTGAGACAGAAGACCTATCGCTTTGTTTTTAATGACGATACCTCCTATCTCCTGTCCAATACCAACCGCCTGATGCGCGAGTGGGAACATTGCAACGGGATGAAAACCGGCTTCACCTACGCGGCGGGCCGGTGTTTGGTCTCCAGCGCCAATATCGGAGGGGAACACCGGATTGCAGTGGTAATCAATACCAACAATTCCGCGGTCTGGACCGATAGTAAAAAGCTGCTCGAGTGGTCACTCGACCTCGAGTTACTGGGACCGATGTCCGGGTTTGAATCCTAGCAAACTGTACAGGGTACAGTCCGTGATTGTACCCTGTCAAACATTTCGCAGCGCTAAAGGCGCGATTCAAACTAGCCCGGGGGCAGCGCCCCGGGAACTCAGG
Source organism: Verrucomicrobiales bacterium (assembly GCA_029213005.1). GTDB lineage: Bacteria > Verrucomicrobiota > Verrucomicrobiia > Verrucomicrobiales > DEV007 > Arctic95D-9. Next base: position 32,364 of record JARGPI010000043.1, on the reverse strand, counting down.
CCCCCCAAAAAAAAGCGCTGAAGGCGCGACTCAAATCGTGATAAAATGGGTGATGCCGCAATCACTTTCTGACGTTAACTTACACATTATTTTTTCGACAAAGGACCGGTATCCGTTTTTGGATCACGAGATCCGGGATCGAATGCATCGATATTTAGCAACGATATGTCGTGATCTAAAATCAGTATGCTATAAAGTTGGTGGGGTTTCCGATCACGTTCATGTAGTAACCACTCTACCTCGAACCCTATCCCAAAGTAGTCTTCTTGAGGAAATCAAGAATAAGTCATCTAAGTGGATAAAAGAGATTGATGATGCTAAATATGGGAAGTTCTCATGGCAGTCAGGTTATGGATCGTTTTCAGTTAGTAAGAGCAACCTCGATGAGGTTTTAAGGTATGTCTCCAATCAGGAGGAGCATCACCGCAAGCGAAACTTTCAAGATGAGTACCGAAGCTTTCTGACGAAACACGAAGTGAATATCGACGAACGTTATGTCTGGGATTAATAACATTTTAAAGCCCCATCGCCACGGCATGTTTGAATCGCGCTTTCAGCGCTGAAAATTTGATTGTATCGAAACCCGGGGCGCTGCCCTCGGGCTAGTTTGAATTAGCCCTTTGGGCTTTTTGATCTCTGGGGTCACAGGTGCGAAATGTTTGCCCCTGTACAGTTTGGTTCAGAGGCCCCGCAGACAGGTCAAAATCGGTTCCGCTTGAAATGATTCGCGTGAGGTTCCTTTAATGCAATTCGCTTGCACTTGAAGAAGATTCAGAGTTAGTGTCTGGCCTTGACCGCATCATCATCCAAATACGTCGTGGAATGTCGGGACCTGTGTTTCCGCTACGGCAAACCAAAGGTTCTCGAGGAAGCCAACTTTGCCGTGGAGCAGGGCGAATCGCTCTGCATTATCGGCCCGAACGGTGGTGGAAAATCGACGCTTTTTAAGCTGCTGCTCGGCTTGCTCGAACCAAATTCCGGAGAACTGAAGGTGCTCGGCGGTTCGCCTGCGGATGCCACTGCCCGGGTGGGATATGTGCCCCAGGCGCTGCGCTACGATCCGCTTTTCCCGATTTCAGCTCTCGACATCGCGTTGATGGGACGGCTCGACCGCCTGAAAATTGGACGCTTCAGCAAGAAGTGTCGGGACAAAGCGCACGAGGCGCTTGCCGAAGTCGGTTTGGAGAAAGAGGCAAACCGTCCTTTTTCCGATCTCTCCGGCGGGCAACGCCAGCGGGTTATGATTGCCCGGGCTCTCGCCTGTGAGCCGGAGATCCTGCTGCTCGATGAGCCGACGGCAAATATCGACCTCTCGGTGGAAGCTCAGTTTCTCGATACTTTGAAAAAGCTTCGCGGAAAACTGACGATTCTGCTGGTGACCCACGATCTGGGTATCGTCAGTGAAATCGGGGATTCAACGCTTTGTGTGAACCGGAGAATCCATCGACATTCACTCCCGCTCGATGGCGAAACGATTCGGGAAATCTACAGCGGCGAGCTTCGAATCGAACACGACCGCCGGACCCGGCACCGTCAGGGAGACCATTCCAAGTGTAAACATGACTGAATTTTTCGAAGCTTTGCGTGATGTCCCGCTGATTCGGTACTCGCTCTACGCCGGTATTGTCTCCAGTCTGACCTTCGGGGTCGTCGGTACCTTTGTTGTGACCCGGCGAATCGGTTATATCGCTGCGGCGATTGCTCACAGTATACTCGGGGGAATCGGAGCGTCGTTCTACTTTTCGAGAACTTACGGTCTGGAAAGCTGGTGTTCACCGATGTTTGGAGCGGTTGTCGCCGCGCTGCTTTCCGCTGCGGTGATTGGCTGGGTCAGTCTGAGGGCGAAAGAGCGTGAAGATACAATTATCGGAGCGATCTGGGCCTTCGGTATGGCCACCGGACTGCTCTTTATCCATTACACCCCGGGGAAGGCGGTGAATTTGGAGAGTTTTATCTTTGGTAACATCCTTCTGACTTCGAAAGGGGATGTGATTGCCACAGTGATCCTCGCGGCGATTGTGTTGACGTTGATTGCCCTGTTCTACCACAAGTTGGTGGCGGTTTGTTTCGACGAAGAGTTTGCGAGATTACGAGGGGTGTCTTCGAAGGCTTACTACCTGCTTTTGCTGGGCATTACCGCGATCAGCATGGTGCTGCTGGTTCGGCTTGCGGGAATCATTCTTTCCCTTGCTTTGATTGTGCTTCCTGCAGCAACCGCATCGAAATTCTCCCGTCACCTCTGGATCATCATGTTGATCGCGGTGGGTCTTTCGATCGTTTACAACGTGGGCGGACTGGCGCTGAGTTATCAGCTGGAGTTGCCGACGGGGCCACTCATCGTGGTCGTCGGCTCAGTAATCTACGGGCTTTCCTTTATCGTGGCCCGGAAGTCCAGGTAGGATGCGCTCTTAACGGCGCACTCTGGGCATCGTCGGAGAAACCGAGGCGCTCCGGATTGCGGGCTGGGAATCATGGCCCTCAGCGATACCGGTCAGCGGAATTTGGTAAACTGAGGATGTGAAAGCGAGGTTTTCATCGTCGCTCTGCTGAACTTCGAGAGCGGCCTGGTCCTTTTCACTGCTTTTTGGTTCAAAGAGGTCAGTCAGATCAGGATCAGAAGCGGGATCTTTGATGATCAATGGCTCCGTCGCCGGTTTTTCCAGCTGTTCGTCCTTTTGATCGTGGTGCGCCGGGTCGTTGATCGTTGTGATTGCGATAGTTTCGTCAGGGATGTTGAGTCGGAATTTTTCGACTTCCCGGGACGATGGTTTGGTGATCCGGGCTTTGTCCGCGTCGGAACAGCCTTCCAGTTCTTTATGCTTCAATTTTGCGAGCATCTCGTCGATCGCCTGCATGGCGGTGGCTGCAACGTCGTCCGGATTATGAGGTTTCGAAGTCATCACCTCGAAAGAACCGTCGGGAACTTCGATTTGTTGAGGCACTTCAGCTTCCGCGATGGTAGGAGACGCGGTTTCAGGCTCGAGGTTGTTGAGGAAATTTTCAATCGGTGAGCGTTTGTCGGGATCAACCGGCGTGGCTACGACGGCCTTCTTCTCCGGCATAAAAGCCTGACGAATCACATCCACATCATCCGGAGCGGCCAACATCGCTGCTTCGGCAATGGCTCCTGCCTCTGACGGGTATTCGGTGACGGCGAGTCGAATGATCTGCTCGAGTGTGTCTGCATCCGGTTTGGCGGCGGTAATGGCGGCCTCAATCAAGTCGGAGATGCACTGCGGGTAGAGCGCGATGGCATCACCCAGAGAGTATAGAACCGTTCCGGGATCGGCTTCCACTTTCGCTTTCAACATGATGACCTCCACTTTACAGGATTGAGCGTGAGCGAGGGGCGCGAGGATTGTGATTAAAAGTATGAACAAGAGTCCTTTCATAAGAAAAAAGAGGTGAAGTGGAGCGGGTAGTGGGAATCGAACCCACGTAGCCAGCTTGGAAGGCTGGAGCTTTACCACTAAGCTATACCCGCGACTCTTGTAACTTCGATCGAATTTATAAAACTTTCAAATAATATTAACAAAAATTAATAAATATTTGAGATCGAAATTCCTGAAAGGCGTCGCCTTGTTTCAGGGCGAGAATAATAACCGAAAATCTGATTATGCCAAATCGAAATTTGAAAAATCGAAGCACTTTTTCGATTCGGGTTTCGTCGGCTGGGGAATGACGGGGCTGAGCTAATTTTTTGAAATCCCGCTCGTCTAAGAGGTAACGGGATTAACCCGTCTTTTTGAGATCGGAAGATTTGCCTTCCTCCAGTATATGGCCGTTGCAAAAATCCAGTTCCTTATCGGTATCGCGCTCCTTTTCGGATCCAGTTCCGTCATGACCTCCTGCAAGTCGTTTGAGAGAGCCTTTAAGGATGCGCCGGACTATGGAGGCAAGGAACCGGTGACGGAACAGCGTTCCCGTCCCACCCGCTCGTCATCGTCCTCAAGGCCGGAGAGCAGTCGCAGTGTGTCATCCAGACAGAAACTGACACCTGCCGAAACTCCTGAAGAGGAAATCGTCCCCCGGTTGGAGGAGCAGGTTATTCCCGAAGATTTTAAAATTAATGACGAGAAGATTTTGATGGAGGATATGCCCCCACCGCCCAAACCTGAGAAAAAAGAGGCGGTCCCGGGAGTTGAGGGGCTGATTAACCGTGACGATACGGTTAAAATTAGCGAGGACAGCCCGAATCGAATCATCGATGCCGGCGGTAAAGACGTCGAAATTACGGGGAATGACGGTGTGATCGTGATTTCCGGCGGCTGTGGAAAGCTGACCCTGAAAGGCCGGAACAATCAGGTGCAGTGCGACACGGTGAAGAAAATCGAAATCACCGGCGATGAAAACACCTTAATACTCGGCTCGATGGGTGGCGGGGTTATCCGCGGGAGTGGCAATGACCTGTCCTGGGGGAGTGGTTTTGATGGCTTAAGCCCGATTGTGGAATCTTTTGGCGAGGATAACACGATGATGCGCCTCGAGTGATTGCTCCTGACTTAAGGTTTCACCTTCATGAATCTGACAAGGCAGAAGATCAGGAAGGGAAAGATAATCGTAGATATCACCAGACCGATCGCCGTAAGCGTCATCGACAGGGAAATTCCCGATGCCAGGGCTTCGGGCGATTCGGGAGTGTTTTCGGATAGGGATTGAAAAGATTCCACCATCGAAAACGCGGTTCCCAGCATGCCGATGAGGGGTGGAATCAGAAACGCTGCCAGTAAAATTTTCAGCCAGCGTTTCCAATAGCGTCGTTTCTTGAGAAACTCCGATTCCATCAGGCGTCGAGGAGCTCCCGCGCCATTGTCGAACAGCCAATAATCCCGGCGGTGTTTCCAAAACGGGCGTGACTTAACGTCAAATCATCGAAGCACTCGCGGGTCAGGGAGTTTTTCAGTTTCTCCCTCAGCGGTATAAAGAGGACATCCCCGGCATGGGCCACGCCACCTCCGATAACGATGGCATCGGGATTTAAAAGGTAGATGGTACTCATCAGGCAGGCTCCCAGATAGGTTGCTACGGTGTCCCACACGGCGACAGCGACTTCGTCACCCGCCTCGGCGAGATTACTCAGGTTCTCCGGCGAAAGATCCTCCGGGGCGTCTTTTCCGGCATCAAAATATTTCTGGGCGGCCAGTTCTCCGATTTGACGGTTTCCGATGTAGCGTTCGAGGGCGCCGCGGTTTCCGTAAGGTCCGTCAACCCCGTAGAGATCAACGCTCATCTGGCCGATTTCGCCGGCGGCAAAGCGACTCCCGCGGAAAAGTTCGCCATTGAGAATCAAACCACCACCAACACCGGTTCCGAGAGTCACACAGACCACGTTGCGGAATCCTTTGCCGGCGCCGTGTTTGAATTCCGCGTAGGCCATGCAGTTGGCGTCGTTTTCCAGCACGGTGGGTAAACCGATCTTTTCCTGAATGATGTCGCGCAATCGGATATTGGTCCAGCCCCGAACATTGGTCAGGTTGTAGGTAATGCCTTTTTCAAAATCAATCGCACCGGGAACCCCGATGCCGACAGCCGCGATGTCGGGGAATTTGGCCCGTAGTGAATCGACCCGTTTTTTGATCTCTTCGATCAGAGCGTCCGGACCTTCGTGCTGCTGGGTTGGAATTCTCTCCATGTCGCTGATCAGATCAGCGCCTTTAACGGCCGCAATTTTGATGGAGGTCCCTCCGAAATCAATGCCCAGGGTTGGTATGTCGCTCATAGTGGAAAATTTAGAATGGCGATCTTTCTAAGTCCTTCCATGGTAAGGTAAGGTTGCACTTCATCGATGACGGCAAGATCGCGCGATATCAAATCAGCATATCCGCCGGTAGCAACGATTTTCGCTGAAGAACCGAGTTCTTTTTCGATTTGATTGATGATTTCGATGACAAGGCCGCGATATCCGTGGAACGCCCCGGATAACATGGCGTGCTCAGTCGATTTTCCGATCGCTCCTTCCGGTTCCCGGATTTCAATTCTGGGGAGGAGAGCGGTCCGCTGGTGCAGGTAGCGGGTCATCGATTCCAGTCCCGGGGCAATCACGCCGCCAACGTAGGCGGGCCGGGTGTCAACTATATCAAAAGTCACTGCCGTTCCGAAATCGACGACGATCACGGGTTGATCCCCGATTTGATCGGCGATGGCGGCCGCGTTGGCGAGACGGTCTGCTCCCACGCTCCCGGGTTTGGGGAAGTCGATCTCGATTCCCAGCTTGATCTCATGGTTCACGATGATGTGAGGCTTGCCGCGGATCGAATCGAGCAGGGTGGGGACATCGCGGGGAACGACGGAGGCGATTACGATTTTCTCAAAACCCCAGCCTTTGATTGCTTCGGTAACGGTTGCGATCGAGACAGCGGAGGTTTCGACCGCCCGATGTTCGAGGAGGGCATCCCGGGAGCAAAGCGCGAACTTCGTCCGGGTGTTGTTGTTGTTGATGAAGAGGAATTCTGCGCTCCGGCCTGTCATACTCGATCAGATTGAAACGCCCGGAATTTCCACCTTCAGGGTTTGATCCCGATAGGTAAGCCAGAGAACATCAACCGGGGCTTTCAGCCAGTACTTCAAGGTCACCAGCGATTTCTCGTCCGCTGATAACAGGGGATCGGGATCAAAAGGCAGAAAAAAGCGATCAACTCCTTCCCCCTCTGCGGTATGAAGGCCGAGAGTATCATGTCCCAGTGCAACCGGTGTATCGGTTCCTGAGCGGCCGAAAAGGGTCAATTCGATTACGGTTCCCTGATCGGTTGAAGTGAGATTCACCTTTTTCACCTCGATCAGCGAATCCGCCTCCGGAGAGGGTTGGATCGCAGTGGTGACCGGCTCTTTGCCCTTTGTGGGAGTCGTGGAAGCGGTTGATACCGGTTCTGCTTGAAATGCCCACCAGATCCCGGCAAAAACCAGGACTAGAAGTATCCAAATCTCGAATCGTTTCAGGATTGTGGACATAGCGTGGAGGCGAGCCCGGAGGGCAAATTAAAAGATGCGGACATTCGCGTCGCGACGAAGTTTTTTGAGCCAGCTGTCCATGTTGGCCTGGCGCTTCTTCACAGCGAGTCTCTTTTCCACTTCGTCTTCGATTTCTTTCTGACTGGGAACTTTCTGCCCGGTCCGCCCATCAACATACATGAGACGCCAGGACGGGCCGTCGTCGATCACCTCGGAAACTTTTCCGCTGGGTAGGCTGTAGGCAATTTGAGTGAGTCTGGCATTAAGCGTGGAACGGCCGATTTCTCCCACATAACCGCCCTTGGAGGCAAAGCTGTCTTTGGAATGTTCTTTGGCCATCGAGCTGAAGCTGGATCCCTTCAAAATTTTGGTGCGAACCGACTTAATCAGCGCCTCCTGTTCAGACGCGCTATTGAACTGAGTCACTTTCGGGATCGACAGCATTCTCAGCTTTAATTTCCCTTCGGAAGCAAACTCGTTTTTGATTTCATTGTAAACTTCGCGTCTCTCATGCGGAAGGCTGAAGTTGCTGCCGGGACGCGAGCTGTGGCGGCCCTGCAGCGCCTGAACGGCGATCTGGTCACGCTGCACTTCGCGAAACTGGTTCAGTGTGATGCCCTGTTCGGAAAGCTGCTTAAGGAATTTGTCCCGGTCACCGCCGAAACGACCTTTTACGAAGCGATCCACCGCTTCATCAATATATTTGGGCTGAATTTCTCCACCCATGGTTTTGAATTCACTGAGAATCAATTTCCGGTCAATCAGGTCATTGAGGGCATTTTCCTCCATTTTGCGGATATCCCTTTCGGCCTGAGATGCGGAAACCATTCCTTTGTTCTTCATCAGATACATCTGAACCTGGGTCCGAACCGCTTCGTTCAAATCAACCTGAGTGATCGGCTCCCCGTTTACGACTGCTTTAAGACCGTTTAATTCGGTGGGGGCGGCGAAACCGGACTGTGGCAAAGCGATCGCCACCAATCCTAAATAAATACAAAACAATCTCTTTTTCATAATCACGAAACCTTGATCAATAACAACACATAACTACCCCGATCTTGGCCGTGACTCAAGCTGGAGTTCTCCCATACATCTGGAAACGATAGAAAATGTCCGATATTTGGCCAAAGATTCGTTATCGCAACGCTTTATTTGATGACCGGAGACTGAAAACATCCTTTACGGGGTGGTAAGACGATGGAAACTGATGGTCAAAATATGAAAGCCCTTGCTGCTGTACTCTACTCACCGAAAGAACGACTTCGCATTGAGGAAGTTGAGGTGCTGCCGCCTCAAGTCGGTGAAGTCCAGGTTCGCATGCACGCGGCTGGAGTTTGTCACAGCGATCTCCACGTAATGAAAGGCGATCTGGCGATGAATATGCCGATCATTTTAGGCCACGAAGGATCAGGTGTTGTCGAGGCGGTGGGGGAATATGTCGATTCCGTCAAACCGGGCGATCATGTCATCCCGATCTGGCGGATGTCTTGCGGAGTCTGCGAGTATTGCCTGAGCGGGCGTCCCGCCCTCTGCGATGTGGGGACAAAGATGCGGTTCACCGGTTTGATGCCGGACGGGAAGACCCGTTTTCGCAATGAAAAGGGAGATTCGATTCGCCACTACGCCGGAGTTTCGACATTTTCCCAGCTCTCTACGATGCCGGAAGGTGCGGTTGTCAAAATTGATCCGGAATTTCCCCTCGAACAGGCGGCTCTGATCAGTTGTGGTGTCATCACCGGTTTTGGCGCGGTTTTTGCTACAGCAGAGGTCAAACCGGGGAGTACGGTCGCGGTCTTCGGGGCCGGTGGCATCGGGCTGAATGTGATTCAAAGCGCCCGTATCGCCGGTGCAACCCGGATCATCGCAGTTGATACCTTTGCTTCGAAACAGGCGTATGCCGAATCGTTGGGGGCAACCCATTTTGTGAATCCAAAGGACGGAGATCCCGTGGCTGAAATTATGAAACTCACAGACGGCCGTGGCGTCGACTTCTCCTTCGAGGCGATCGGAATGGCGTCGACCGTCGAGCAGGCCTACGATTCGGTGAAAAAAGGAGGCACTTGCGTGGTGGTCGGGATTGCCGGACCGGATGAGCGATCTAAGATCAATATCAATTCTCTCGTCTATGCAGAAAAAACTTTAAAAGGATCTATCTACGGGTCGACCCGCCCACGTATCGATCTTCCCAAACTGATGGAATTGAGTCGATCAGGAATTATTGAACTTGAACCATTATTGACTAAAACTTACCCACTTTCCGAAATCAACGAAGCCTACGAAGCCCTTGAAAAGGGTGAGGTGGCTCGCAGTCTGATTCTTCCGCAAACTTGAGATGTCAACGACATTCCGTACCTGGTTCATAAAGCTGTTTCTCCCCTACGCTTCGTGGTGGGTGGCACGTCAGGAGCGCCGTATCCTCAACGAGGGCGTCAGGTTGTCGGAGCTGGAAGCGAGCTGGGCTGCCAGCGTCGGGGTGCAGGATGTGGAGAAAGTGAGGCTGCTCTATGTGTCCGTCGTCCCGCTGCCGGGCTCCCCGTTACTGAATTATTTCGCCGATCTGATCAGGTATCCCATTGCGCCGATCGGGCTCGCCGCAGGGCATGGCATTTATCTGAGCAAAGAGTGCCGGACCGATCCGTCGCTCCTCGTTCACGAATTGGTTCACGTGGCTCAGTATGAACGTTACGGTGGCATTCGTCCGTTTCTCGTCGAATATTTGGAAGAATGTTTTCGGGACGGTTATTGGAACGCTGAAATGGAGCACGAAGCTCGCGGGGCAGCCATTCCGTATAATCGACCGCCCGATCGATGAGCGGTTCGTATGAGTGAAGCTAAAATCTACAGAAGAGTAGCCGTTATCGGACTCGCGGTGCTGGGTTTGATCTTCCTCAGGCCGGTGTTCGACGACAGACCGCTGATTGGAATCTCGGGCACGAGCGTCGTCAGTTATGCCGAAGCGATCAACGCGGCGGGAGGTCGGGTGGTCATGCTGAGCTACGACCGCAACCAAATCCCGGACCACCTCGCAAAACTGGACGGACTGGTCCTACCCGGTGGAGCTGATCTACCCCCTTCGATGTATGGTGACGAGGAGGTGCACCCCACCGTTAAACTGGTATCCGACGAGAGGCTCGCCTTCGAGTATGAGCTGACGAAGCGCTGGATCAAAGAGACCGAAAAGCCGCTTCTCGGCGTTTGTCTGGGCTGTCAGTTGTTAAATGTCGTTCAGGGCGGCAGCCTGATTCAGGATATTCCATCGGAGGTGGGATCTAATCACCGCGAAGGCCACCCGGTTACTTTTGAAGAAAACGCCAAACTGGCGGCTATTTTTGAAAAGCGGGAGGCCGAGGTCAATTCCAGCCATCATCAGGCGGTCAAGGAAGTTGGTGAAGGTCTCGCTATCGCTGCGCGGGCTCCGGATGGAGTGGTGGAGGCTATCGAATTGATGAGTGACCGCTTCGTGGTCGGCGTTCAGTGGCATCCCGAACGAATGAGCGAGGATATTGATCAGAAAAAGCTCTTTTCCAGCTTCATTGAAGCGGCGTCGCAGAAAACACCGGTAGCGAAGTGAAATACTATCACATCTGTAATCCGGAAAACCGACGGGCCCAGTTCGTCAGGGAGGCTCTGGAGAGGTTGCAGTTGGCTCCCGCCATTGAAATTTCCTGGAAAAGCTTGCTCGAGGGAGAAGCTGAGTTCAGGCCCGGTCCGGCGGATGTTATCCGAATCGAATCCCCCGGCGAAAATTTCGATGTCGAACGGCTCTTGATTGAGAGGGGAGGCGGGCCACGCGGCCTGACTTATGATCGGGGGCGCCTCTATCATCAAGTGGCCTGGTATGCGGGGTTGGTCGATGTCCTTGGGGAAATTAAAACCGCCTTTCCCGGCGCGCGATTTATGAACCATCCGGACGAGATTGCTGCTGTGTTCGACAAATACTCCTCCCAGCAACACCTCAAAAAGGCTTCCATTCCGGTTCCCGAGATTCTGGGGAGAGTCGAGTCCTTTGATCATCTGGTTCATTTGATGGAATCAACTTCGTCGCGAAGGATTTTCCTGAAACCCTGTCATTCCTCATCCGCCTCCGGAGTGGTCGCGATTCAATCGGCATCGCCCACCCGAATCCTCGCCACCACTTCGGCTAATTACATCCCGGAAAATTCGAGAATCTACAATTCTCTGAAGCTTCGCCGCTATCGGGATCCTCTCGTGATCCGGCAATTGGTCGATCAGCTTTGTCAGGAAAACGTGTTCGCCGAAAAATGGTTTCCTAAAGATTCGATCAACGGAAAAGTCTACGACCTTCGGGTTTTGCTGATCGCAGGAAGGGCCCGGCATGTGGTGGTGCGAACCAGCCAGTCGCCGATTACCAATCTTCATCTCGGAAACGAGCGGGGTGTCCTCGAGGAGCTGAAATCGAAGCTGGGCGGGGAAATCTGGGAAGGGGCTCTCAAAACCTGTGAGCAGGCGGCAGCCGCCTTCCCGAAATGTCACTATATCGCGGTCGACCTGATGATCAGTTCCTCGCAGAAACGCTTGGCGGTGGCGGAAGTTAATGCCTTTGGCGATTTGATTCCCTATGTGATCTCCGAAGGTGACGATACCTATACCGCTGAGTTCCGGTCTTTTACCGGGTGATGGGGCTGACTGTACAGGGTACCGTTTGAGATTGTACCCGGTACAGCGTAAGAACGGGTTGTGAAAGTGGATCATATCATCGTAGGCCAGGGTTTGGCCGGATCACTACTCGCCTGGCACCTGCTGCAACGGGGGAGGAAGGTGCTGGTCGTGGACCGGGACGAGGCTGTCACTTCTTCGAAAGTTGCCGCCGGTTTGGTGACTCCGGTTTCCGGGCAGCAATACTCACTGCCGGAAGGCATCGAAGAAACGCTGACTTTTGCAAAACAGGTTTACTGGGATATTGAGGAGGAATTGGGTCAGCAATATTTTCATCATCTCAGAATTGCCCGCCTTTTTGGAGGGAAACGGGATATCGAAAAGTGGGCGAAACGGCTTTCGGATCCCGGTCAAAAGTCTCGTTACGAATCCTTTGCCGAAAAACTTGAGATTGATCAAAGCCTGATCAATGCGCCCTTCGGCGGAATTGAGGTCAAAAATGGCGGGTGGTTGAATGTTGCGGCTTTCGTGGAGGGAATCCGCCAATACCTTCTCGAACGGCTCGCTTATGCCGTGGGGACGGTCAAATCGAGGGACGTGCAGTGTCTTCCCAACGGCGGTGTGCAGTGGCGGAATATTACGGCTCAAAACATTATTTTCTGCGAAGGCTGGAAGGGCGTGAATAATCACTTTTTCGGCCGGATTCCGATGAATAACGCACGGGGTGACATTCTGAGGTGCCGCGCAAAATTGCCGGAAGGCGAAAGTCGGATCATCAACCGGAACGGTTGGATTTTGCCGCTCGGGAACGGCGAATTCCGGGGCGGTTCAAGTTACGATCATCATTACCTCGATGAATATCCCACGAAGAAAGGTCGGGCGGAAGTGGAGGAAAAAATCCGTGTGATCTTAAAAGAGGACTTCGAGGTGATCGATCATCAATCCGCGATTCGTCCCATCATCAAACGAAGTCAGGTCTTTATGGGGCGACATCCGGAAGTGAACGACATCGTCTATTTCAACGGCCTCGGTTCCAAAGGAGTTCTCAATGCCCCGGCCAGGACGCTTGCGCTGGTCGAGCACCTTACCGAAGGTAAGCCGGTTCCCCGGGTTAACGACATTCAGGTGCAATTTGAGTGGTAGGAAATGACGAATCCTTTTGTAAAACATCTCCCCAGAGCGGTGCAATTTTCCCAGTGGTTGATCCAGTCGCGGGTTGGGCCGGGAGATACCGTGGTCGATGCCACCGTGGGAAACGGGCACGATACCCTTTTTCTTGCCAAGCTGGTCGGACCGGAGGGTTCCGTGCTGGGCTTCGATATTCAAGAGTCGGCGATCGCGACTACCCGGGAAAAAACCGCCAGTTTGCCTCAGGTGGCGCTTCATCACGCGGGTCACGAGGAGATTGGGACCTATCTCGAAGATTCGGCAAAGGCCGCGATGTTCAACCTTGGTTATCTCCCCGGGAATGAGAAGCATATTATCACTCTCCCGGATTCCACGATTGCCGCTCTCGGACAAATGGCGGAAAGACTTTTACCGGGCGGAATGATCACGATTGCTGTCTACACCGGCCATCCTGGAGGTCCGGAGGAAGGCCGCGCTGTTAAAGACTGGGCCGAAGCTCTCGATCAGACCTGTTTTTCGGTGATCGAGTACGGCTTCGTGAACCAGAAAAATTCACCTCCCTCTCTGATCGCAATCGAGAGGAAGTGATTCGTTCAAAGTCAGGCGGCAAGCGGCTTCAGGCTATCAACCTTCATCAGCTGCTGGATGACCTGACTGGCGCTGAGGCGAGATCTTTCCAGAGCGTAACGGGACACTGAAACCCTCTGATTGAAGGATTCCTCAATGTCATCGTAACAATCCTGCAGGCTGTGCTGAAGTGCGCGGAGCTTGTCGATCGCAGCGTGAAGGACCGGACAATCGCTGAGCGTGCCCTGTTCCTTTTTCAGATCGATCATTTTGAGCCGCTCTTCTGCTCTGCGATTGGTTTCGCGGAGTTCTGCCAAAAGGATTTTTTCAGGAGCCACTTCACGGAGATCTTCGGCAAGACCCAGTTTGGAAAGCGTCCAGATGGTCCATTTGGTAGGATCCCACTGCCACGGCTTAACACCGTTGCGGTAGTCGTGCTGGAAGGTGTGGTGATAGTTGTGGTAGCCTTCTCCGAAGGTGAAAATTGCCATCAACAGGCTGTCGCGGGCGCTGCCTTTGGAGCAGTAAGGTTGGCGACCCATGGTGTGACAGAGGGAGTTGATGAGAAAGGTGCAGTGCTGCACAGCCACAACCCGGGTAATCCCGGCGATGAGGAAACCACCGAGTGCACCCACCCAACCGGAGTGAAGGTAACCGATGATACTGGGAAGAACAAAACCGACCGCGATGCCGATCATGTAGTGATATTTGTGCTGCCACATGACCAGCTTGTCTTTGCGGAGGTCAGCGACGTTGTTCAATTCTCTGGGATAGAGTTTGAAGAAAATCCAGCCGATGTGGGCCCACAGAAAGCCGCGGGAAATTGAATAAGGATCGTCGTGATCATCATCGGTAAACTTGTGGTGATTCCGGTGATCGGAAGCCCAGTCGAGAGCGGAATCCTCGAAGGCGCAGGCGCCGAAAATCAGAGTGGCAAGGCGGACCGGAGTTTTTGCCTTGAACGCACGGTGGGCGAAAAGACGGTGGTATCCCAGAGTGATGCCCATCGCGGTGAGAATGAAATACGCAACAAACATCCCGACAAAAAGAGGGTCGAGACCGAATTTAATGATATAGAGGGGGGTGCCGATCAGGGCAGTGAAAAAAGTGACAATGAGGAAGGAACTGGTGAACCAATTCACCCGATCGAAAGGAATATTACGAAACATAAGAAATTTACCATCAAGTTGAGGTTATTGACTATTTAAAGGAGTAAATGGGGCTTGTTATACACCGATTTTGACGGAATTCCATGGCTTTTTATGTCAAAAACAGGTGACTTAATCCCGCTTGATCAGCCGGTTTCAGGCATAAATGAAGGCATCACAACGCCATCGACGGGTTGAGCTTCACCCAGGACCTGGCCGAGGTGGATCTCGACATTTCGGCCCCCCATTCCGTAGAGAGCATTCACGAGGACCGGTTGATCTACCGGGGAGAGACAAACCACTTTTTTGCCCCGGAACCGGTCCAGTTGCCGGTGAACGAGGGCTGCGGCGACTTCCGGCGTCCGGGCGACCCCGGGTCCGATCATACGGCTTCCGGGGTGGTCAATGGAAACGAGGAATCCGTCGATTTCCCCGTCCTGATCCGGTGCAACGAGGGTTTGCCACACCCCGCTCGCATTTTCTTCAAAATAACAGTAGTCCTGCTCACGGGAGATTCCACTGACCTCAAACTCAAGATGTCCCATGGCCATAAGATCGTGAGGGTCGGCTTCACGGACTTCGATTCCTTTGATCAAGTCCGGCTCGGGAATTCCGGCGAGCGGGACGTCGAACATCACGTCCTGATAAGTGGCGAAGGGCACAAATCCTTTCCGGGTGTAGAGTGAAAAGGACTCGAGATTCATCGCTGATGACACCAGCCGGATCGGCTGTCCCTCCTGTTTTGCAAAAGCGATCGCCGAATCCATCAGGGCCCCGGCCACTCCGTCTCCGAAGTAGCTGGGGTGAACATTCATGATCCCGATGGAAATGTGAGTCTCCCGGGGATGGACGAAACAGGAACCGATAATGGTCTTGCGGGTGTTGTGCTCCGCCACCATGGCGCAGCCGGGGTCGAGCTCCTCGTAAACATCGCAGAAGAGCCGACAAACCTCCGGACCGCCCTCAAATATCTCGTACCCTCGATTTTTCTGATACCAACTGTTGGTGGAAAGATAAATCAGCTCAGCCACGGCGTCGAAATCGCGGGGCTTCAGGGTACGGACAGTGAACATCACTGAGCTTTACCAAAATCGCCGGGCGATGGCAATCTTTTCAGCGTATGAGGATTAGCCTTTCTTCTTCTGTTTATTGGCCTCCCGCTCTGCCAATTCTTTCTCGCGCAGAGCTTTAAACTGGTGCGAGATCTGAATCGCTTTTTTCCGGTCGGCTTCATCGTAATCCCAGAATTCCTGAACCACTGCCTCGCATTTCGGATAGTGAGTGCCATCGTCGCCGATCTTGAGGCGGAGTTCCGCCAACTGCTTTTTCAATTGGTCGCGGATCGCGGTGTAGTTGGGATCATCGACGACGTTGTTCAACTCTTCCGGATCCGCAACGAGATCGTAGAGTTCCCAGGCTGGTGGCGTCTGATAGCCACCTTCGTAATCAACGCCGTAGAAGTAGATCAATTTGTGGGTTTTCGTTCGGATCGCCATTTCGCCCGGGTTATCGTGGTGGGCCATGTGCATCCAGTAGCGATAGTAAGCCTCCTGCTTCCAGTCTTCCGGTTCCTTTCCGGTCTCACAGATTGAGCGAAAAGATTCTCCCTGAAAAGTGGCGGGAACATCGATACCGGCAAAGTCGAGCATGAGAGCGGGGAAATCGACATTCTCCGCAATCGCATCGCTCCGGATTCCGGCAGGAATGGTTTTCGGGTAACGAACGATGAAAGGCATCTTCATCGATTTATCGTAGGCCCAGCGTTTGTCCTGATAGTCATTCTCCCCGAGCCAGAACCCCTGGTCGCCGGTATAGATAATGACGGTGTTATCGTAAAGTCCCTCTTCTTTCAAGTAGGCAAAGAGACGGCTTAAATTGTCGTCCACTCCTTTGACACAGCGGAGATACTTTTTCAGATAGGCCTGATAGGCAAGCCGGGTGGTTTCCGGTTCGTTAAACGTGGCTATGTCGTAGTCCGCAGGAAATTCCTCGGGAAAGAGCTGAAAGAGATCTTCGGCATAGGAGCGTCTCGGATTTCGTTTTCCAATTGAGGTTCCGATGTGGGGCATCAACTCATCTTTGTATCCCCGTGTGGCGATCGATCCAAAGGTAGTGGGGACATCGTAGAGAGAAGTTGGCTCCGGAATGGTAACGTCCTTAAGGTAAGTCTGGTATCGCTCTGCGTTTTCGAAGTAGTCATGGGGTGCTTTGTATTGATGGCAGAGGAAAAACGGCTTGTCAGGATCCCGATTCGTTTTCAACCAATCAAGGGTTGAATCGGTAATGGCATCGGAGGAATGTTCTCCTTTGTGAACGACGACATTGTTGGGCCATTTTTTATCGCCCTGAATCCGGAAGGCGGTATCGAAATATTTACCCTGGCCCGGCAGAACTTTGTAGTAGTCAAAGTTGGGTTCCTGTTTGAGGTGCCATTTGCCGATCATAGCGGTTTGATAGCCACCTTTCTTCATTAAAATCGGCAGGGTCTGTCTTTCCGGTTCAATACTTCCGAGCAAATCGGTGACTCCATTGATATGGGGATACTGACCGGTAATAATGCAGGCCCGGCTCGGGGTACAAATCGCGTTGGTACAAAAGGCATTGTCGAAGGTAATACCCTCTTTTGCCAGTGTATCGATCGTGGGCGTCGGGTCGAGGTCCTTCAGCAAAGTCGCATATGCACCCACCGCCTGTGTGGTGTGGTCATCCGACATGATAAACAGAATGTTAGGCCTCTCTTTATCATCGGCGGAAACCGGGAAAATGGAGATTGCCAGAGCAATGAAAAACAAATTTTTGGTTAGATTCATAAGTTGTGACAGGACCCAATGGCCTCCCTAACCAAAAGGTTAACGAGTTTTTCAGGGAAAATCGCGATGGGGATCAAACCAGGAGATCTTTCACCACATGGCCGTGCACGTCGGTGAGTCGATAATCCCGGCCCTGAAACCGGTACACCAGCTGTTCGTGGTCAAATCCCAACTGATGAAGGATAGTTGCCTGCAGATCGTGAACATGAACGCCTTTTTCCGCGACTCCGAAGCCTAACTCGTCGGTCTGACCATATTCGTAGCCTCCTTTGACGCCGCCGCCTGCCATCCACATCGTGAAACAGTCGGGGTAATGATCCCGTCCCAGAACTTTGCTTTTTGCAGTCCGGCCTTCCCGGAAAGGGGTTCTTCCAAACTCGCCTCCCCAAACGATGAGAGTGTCTTCAAAAAGGCCCCTTTCCTTCAGATCTTTGATTAGAGCGGCGATCGGTTTATCCATCGTGGCGCA
Source organism: Verrucomicrobiales bacterium (assembly GCA_029213005.1). Classification (GTDB taxonomy): domain Bacteria; phylum Verrucomicrobiota; class Verrucomicrobiia; order Verrucomicrobiales; family DEV007; genus Arctic95D-9. The sequence continues at coordinate 14,677 of JARGPI010000043.1, read as the reverse complement.
CTTTTTCGTGAGCCCGTCGGTGATACCCGTCCCCGGATTGGTCCCGTGATAATCCCAGCCCCAGTCGAAGAGCTGAACGAAGCGCACGCCCTGTTCGACGAGGCGGCGGGCCAGAAGGCAGTTGTTGGCGAGACTCGATTCACCGGGTTTCGCCCCGTATGCTTCGAGAGTGCGGGGATTTTCCCGCGAAATATCCATCACTTCGGGAACGGCGGTTTGCATGCGAAAGGCGAGCTCGTATTGCGAAATCCGGGTCTGGGTTTCAGGGTCACCCATTTCAGCGCTCTGCATTTCATTCAAATCGCGAAGTGCGTCCAGACTCATCCGCCGCATTGTCCGGTCCATACCAGCAGGGTCGGAGGAATAGAGAACCGGATCTCCTTTCGACCGGCACTGGACGCCCTGATAAACGCTGGGCAAAAATCCTGATCCAAAAGAATTCTTTCCGCCATTCGGTTGGGTGCCGCTCGATATCAAAACGACAAATCCCGGCAAATTTTCATTCTCCGATCCCAGTCCATAGGTCACCCAGGAACCCATCGAGGGCCGACCTGATCGCGGGGAACCGGTATAGACCAGCAATTCCGCCGGAGCGTGGTTGAATTGATCGGTATACATGGAATGGACCATACACATATCATCCGCAACTCCGTGGAAATGAGGGACTGCGTCCGACATCCACATCCCGTTTTTTCCGACCTGTTTCCATTCCCGGGGCGAGCCCATCAATTTCGGTACTCCCGTCGTGAAAGCGAATTCTCTACCATTGAGAAATTCATCCGGACAATCCTGGTCGGTCCGTTTGATCAACTCCGGTTTGTAATCAAACATATCCAGATTCGGAGGGGAACCTGTCATGTGCAAATAGATGACTCGTTTGGCCTTTCCCTTGAAATGCGACTGCTTCGGCATCAGCGGGTTCGCCGCGGCCTGACTGTTTTCGGCAAGAAGCGCATTCATAGCGATTCCGCCAAGGCCTGCCGCTGAGTGCTTCAGGAAATGACGACGAGTGCCTAGTTGGATTTTTTCAAGTCTGGGGTCCATAATAGAGAAAAAGTTGGAGTGTACAGGGTACAGTTTCGGAGTGTACAGGGTACAGTCGGCTGCTATCGTTTCAAAAAGAGTTCGTCGAGGTTTAAAATCACATTTCCCGCCACGGTCCAGGCGGCCAGTTCTGCCAAATCGATACTTTCCGGAGCTTTACCGATCGGCTCCGTCGCCATTCGTTTGGCATCGTCCGGCGCGGCCGTAAACCGTTCCTGTGCGGTATGGATTAAATCAGTCATTCTTTCAATCTCGCGGGAAGTAGGGTCGCGAAGCAAAGTTTCCCGCCAGGCGAAGGTCAGTTTGTCAGAAACGGAGGAGCCGCCGTCTGCCAGAACTTTACGGGCCAGAGCCTGGGCGGCCTCGATGTAGACCGGGTCATTTAAAGTGACGAGGGCCTGTAGTGGGGTGTTGGTCCGGCCCCGGCTTGAAATACAGATTTCACGGTTCGGCGCATCGAAAGTTGCCATACTCGGGTAGGGGCTGGATCGGCGCCAATTGGTATAGATTCCACGACGGAATTTATCCTCGCCCTGGCTGGTGACCCAGTCGGTGGAACCCCCGAAGGCCGCTTTCAATCCCAGATTGGGCTGGGGTGGCTTTACCGGCGCACCATACATTTTCTGACTGAGAAGGCCGCTGACAAACAGAGCCTGGTCCCTAACCATTTCCGCGGAGATTCGGAAGCGTGGTCCTCTGGCGTAGTAGCGGTTAAAGGGATCGACCTCCAGCAACTCCGGCGTGGTTTCGGTCTGTTGCTGATAAGTGGAGGACATGACCATGCCGCGAAGTAACGCTTTGATATCCCAGTCGGCCTGAAAATTCAGAGCCAGCCAGTCGAGAAGTTCGGGATGACTGGGAAGTTCTCCCTGAGAACCGAATTCCTCGCTGGTTTGGACGATGCCGACACCGAAAATCCGTTCCCAGAATCGGTTCACAATCACCCGGGCGGTCAGTGGGTTTTCTGGATCAATCAACCAGTGCGCGAGGGCGAGGCGGTTGTTCGGCAAATCTTCCCGCAAGGGGTGGAAGACGGCGGGGACTCCTCTGGTTAAGACGTGTCCCGTCGTGAGATAATTGCCCCGAATCTGTAGTTTGGTGACCCGGTGTTTCTCAGTCGGTAGATCGCGCATCACAGGAACCGAGGTATGAGGCTTCGCGTCCTTCAGCTGCTTCTCGAGCTTAGCCAGTTCTTTCCGCTCCCCGGCGAGGAGCGGAGCAACGGACTGGTAGTAAGAGACGACTTTTGGATGCTCAAGTTTCCCGGAGATGATCAATTCCCGGACATCACCGGGGATGCGTGACCATTGAGTGATATTGGTATCTGAGGTAGTAGAGATTCGGAAATCGGTCAGAAGGTGCTGTTTGTGCTCAGAACTTTGCTCGAGTGTTATGGTGAGAGTGCCGTCAGACAATTGAACCGGTTTTGGTAAAGTTAGAGTCAGATTATGTTTAACACCCGCTTTCCCCCCAATGGCCCAACCGGTTTTTCCGTCTGTTTTGTTGCTAATCGCGGCTCCGGCGGGAAATCCTTTTTGTTCGTAATCGGCAATCGCTGTTTTGAAATCCAGTTGAATCGCGTCGGTCATGGCGAAGCTTGTGCTGGGGCGGGGGACATCCGCGGGAGCCTGCTCCCACACAACTTTTCCGGTGTCGTCGAGGAGTGTGATCTGGTAACCCTCTAAGCGGCTCTCCAGTTGATTGCCGGTGCGGTTCCAGATAGTGAACGAATCAATCGGGAACTCCTTTTTTAAATCGATTTGGAACCAGGGATTATCTTCCACTGCGGTATGGGAAACTGATTTTTTGGCGTAGTCGCCGTCAGTGTTACCATCGATAGCCAGATTGGCAGGGCCGGAAAAACCGGTGGAACTCTGGGTCGCGGTCGCTGAAGTGGCGATGTTCGTTCCGTTACTAATAATTTCGACTTCAGCCAGGTGTATCATTTTCTTCTTTCCGGGAAGTTCGACTCTGAGGAATCGGGCCGCGACGGGTTGGTGCATTTTTGGTTTCCAGCTCGCTTTGATCCGGGAAAGGACAAAGTTGGATTTCTGTTGTTCTGATACTTCGAGTCGCAAGCCGGTAATCTTTGATTCGCCGGTGGGGAAAGCCAGTTGATAGTTGGCATTCTCAGCGCGTTCTCCTTCCAGGTGTAGCCAATGGTTGTCGGATGGCCGCAAATCTCCGCCGGATACTTCAGGGTTGGTCAAAGGTTGCCATTCCGGTTCGCCGGATAACGATTTCAGCCACTGGGCGCGGGCTTTGGTCTGGGCTTCACTATCAGAATTCAGGGCTTGTTTCAGTTCCGATATCCTCTTTTGCCAGTCGGTTTTCTGTTGGATTTGAGCCTCCGACCATAGCTCCAGAATTGGTGCTTCATTCTTTTTGTCGGCATCTTCAGTCTGGTTGAAATAGTCGAACAATTGAAAATATTCGTCATGGGTAATGGGATCAAATTTGTGTGTATGACACTGCGCACAGGCCATCGTGGTGCCCATCCACACCTCCAGAGTGGTATTAACCCGGTCGACTACCGCTACGTTGCGGAATTCTTCGTCGTTGGTTCCTCCTTCGTTATTGGTTAGAGTGTTGCGGTGGAAAGCGGTGGCGATCAACTGATCGTTACCGGGGGATTCGAGTAGATCTCCCGCAATCTGTTCGATCGTAAATTGATCAAAAGGCATATTTTCATTAAAAGCGCGGATCACCCAGTCGCGGTAGGCCCAAATCGTGCGGGGCGGATCGTCGGCGTATCCGGCAGAGTCTGCGTAGCGGGCCAAGTCGAGCCACACTTGAGCCCAGCGCTCTCCAAAAGCAGGTGAGGAAAGGAGACTGTCTATATATTTTTCGTAGGCGTCGGGTTGTTGATCATTAGCAAAAGCCTGGGCCTGCTCCCAGGTCGGGGGGATCCCGGTCAGGTCAAGGGCGGCGCGCCGTGCCAGCGTCAGGTGATCGGCTTTGGGCGAGGGGTGGAGACCGAGGCTCGCCAGTTTCCGATAGATAAAGGAATCGATGGGATGGTTTACTGTCCAGCTCTTATCGGCGGTCTCAGGAATCTCAGGTAGAGTTGGTTTTTCGTATGACCAGTGTTTTGCATACTTACCACCCTGACTGATCCACTTTTCCAAAGTAGCGACTTCCTCCGGAGTAAGTGGTTTACCTTTGCCGTCCGGCGGCATGATATCATTTTCATCATCGGTGGTGACCCGGTAGATCAATTCACTTTCATCGGGCTTGCCCGGAACCACTGCTGCATAGCCATCCATATCGTGACGGGAGCCAGCTTCGGTATCCAGCCGGAGGTCGGCTCCCCGCTCCGCTTCATCCGGACCGTGGCAGGCATAGCATTTCCCGGACAGAATCGGGCGAACGTCGCGATTGAAATCGATTTCCTCACCGGAAGCGGCCAGCGGGATGATGAAGGCGAATAGGATCGTAAGGTGGGTCTTCATTAGGCTAAAATATCTTTGACGACATGTCCGTGAACGTCGGTTAGGCGGAACTGACGGCCCTGGAAGCGATAGGTCAGGGCCTCGTGATCGATCCCGAGTTGGTGCAAAATCGTGGCTTGAAAATCGTGAACGTGAACCGGATTTTCCGCGACATTGAAGCCGAGGTCATCGGACGCTCCGTACGTGATGCCCGGCTTAACGCCACCACCGGCCATCCAGGTAGTGAAGGCATAGGGATGGTGATCGCGTCCCCAGCGGGGGCGGTTGTTGATGTCGCCCTGAATGAAGGGGGTTCTCCCGAATTCACCTCCCCAAATCACCAGAGTATCATCGAGCAGCCCTCTCATTTTGAGGTCTTTTACCAGCGCCGCGCTGGCCTGATCGGTATCCCGGCACTGATTGTATAGTTCGGTAGTTAAACTATTATGTTGATCCCAACCCGCATGCATACACTGCACAAAGCGAACGCCTCTTTCGATGAGGCGGCGGGCCATGATACAGTTGTAGGCATAGGATCCCTGTTCCCTTACGTCCGGACCATACATATCGAGAATATATTGCGGCTCATCTGAAAAGTCGGTGAGTTCCGGAACACTGGTTTGCATCCGGTAAGCCATCTCGTACTGAGCAATCCGGGTCTCGATTTCCGGATCGCCCGTCTGTTCGAATTTGATCTGATTCAATTCCGCAAGGTCGTCTAACATTCCGCGTCGCAACTTCGGATCGATTCCGTCCGGATTCTTCAGATATAGAACCGGGTCCCCGATGCCGCGGAATTTTGATCCCTGATACTTAGAAGGGAGAAAGCCGGATCCCCAGTAAAAATCGTAAAAGATTTGTCCACAGCTGGTTCCTTTACTGATGGATGTCATCGCGACAAACCCGGGCAGGTCTCGACCTTCCACGCCAAGTCCATAGGTCAGCCAGGCACCCAGGGTGGGGCGGCCCGGGATCTGCGCGCCGCTCAGCATGAAGGAAATCGCCGGGGCATGGTTCACCGCATCGGTATGCATACTTTTGATGAAACAAAGGTCATCAGCTATTCCGGCGGTGTAGGGAAACAGTTCGGAGACCCAGGCTCCGCTCTGCCCATGCCGGGCAAAAGGCTCCATCTCATGAAGAACCAGCTTTTTGCTGACATCTTTTGTCATGGTACTGAACCGTTTCCCATCGGCATATCCGGGGGGCAGTTGCTTGCCATGAAGTTTGTTCAGAAGCGGCTTGTGATCGAAGGTATCAACATGAGTTGGTCCGCCGTTTTGAAATAAATAGATAACCCGCTTTGCTTTGGCTTCCTGATCCGGGAATGGTGCCGCCGCATTTACCTTTTGGTCCCCCAGTAAACTTGCCAGTGCCGCTGCTCCGATGCCCGTTCCGGAACGAGCGAAGAATTCCCGCCGGTTGATACCCAGTTGGTAATCGCGGAGCGGGGGAGGTGTGTCAGGATCTAAAAGGTGATAACTCATCTATTCTCTATTCCCGGTTTAAGGTTTCATCGAGGTTCAGCAGGGTCAGGCAGAGGTTGGCCCAGGCTGCCGATTCCGCCGGGGAGATGGTTGCGTCAGGTTTCGAGTCCCCGAGGCTAATAAAGGCGGCGGCGTCCTGAGGACTTTCATGGAATCGCTCGAGGCCCCTCTCCAGATTTCGCAACCAGATCGATTTCTCGCGGGAAGTTGGAACCCGACTGAGAATCCGGCGGCCGATGTAATCAAACCGGTCCTGTGTGGTCCGGGAATTCCTTATCGCCTCCTCAGCGAGGCATCTTGACGCTTCGACGTAGGTAACATCGTTCAAGGTGCTTAGTGCATGCATCGGGGTGTTGGTTCTGGCGATTTTCACCTCACAGATTTGCCGTTTGCTGGAGGCAAAAAACATAGTTGGACCTACGATTCTTCTCCAGAACACATAGAGGCTTCGTCGGTAGAGGTCGTCTCCGGTGGCCTCGGTGTATTTCTTCTTCCCGAAAGTGGCTTCTTCCCAAATGCCGGGTGGTTGATAGGGATTGAATCCCGGACCTCCGATTTGAGGATTGATCATTCCGGCTGCAGCGAGAGCCTGATCCCTGATCATCCAACTGGGGAGGCGGTATCGGGACCCTCTGGCGAGGAGCCGGTTATCCGGATCTGCTTCAAAGGCTTCCCTGGAGGGAATCGTCGAACTTCGCTGATAGGTCTCGCTGGTTAAGATCGTTCGGAGGAGTTTTTTCACATCCCAGCCCGATGCTATAAAGTCGGAGGCGAGCCAGTCGAGTAACTCGGGGTGGGGAGGATATTCCGACTGCACGCCGAAGTCCTCCACCGTTTTAACGAGACCAGTTCCAAAGATCAACTGCCAAATGCGGTTGACCGTCACCCTTGCAGTTAAGGGATGATCATCTTTCACGAGCCACTTTGCCAGAGCGAGACGGTCGGCGGGTAGAGAATTATCGAGCGGGTCGAAAATCGCGGGAACTGCTGCGCTAACCTCGTCTTTCGGAGAGTCGTAGAGGCCCTGGTTAAGAATATAGGTTTTGCGGGGCTTTCCCATATCATCCATCACCATGACTTTGGGGATGTTTTTCCGGTGGGCATCCAATTCCGATTTTGCCTTTTTCGTTTTTTCGTTGAACTTTCTATAGTCAGGATGGTCGAGCCGGAAGGCGTTCGATATCAAATCGGCCTGAGCTTTGGTTCGTTGTTTCTGTGGCGTTTTCAGTGCTTTAGTGAAGGCCGCATTATCCTGATCCGCCCGGGGGGAGGGATTGCTGGTAGCAGAGAGACGAAGGCGCCCCAGAAAGTGAGCTTTGTGAACGGAGTCGTGACGAAGCGTAAACGTTAAGGGGCCGGAAACCGCTTCGTCGAGGATGAAAACTGCCTCGTGGGGGCGATCGACCGTACCTTTGTCGAGAACTGCCCAGCCGGAGTTCGGGTTGCCGTCATAGGTGCGGTTGACAGTGAGTCCGTTCTGTTCATGCGATGCTTTAGCTGACTTGATTTTAACGGGCCTATCTCCGGCCAGAATTTCAAATTCGGTAAGCACAAAGTTTCCGCTGTCTGACCGGGAGAGTCCTTTTCCCTGATTAGTGAACGTCTTATGCTGGAGGGCTTCCAGTTTGATGGCCGTGATCTTCTCCGCATTTGAGGCAGTTTTCACGGTGTGGGTTTCCCTATCCGGATTGGCTCCGGTGGCGAGGACACTCTGGTCGTCCAGTATCGTTAAGGTTACTTTGGTAGCGGTGGCTGAGGTGGGGGATAATACCCTCCACTCGGTAGTAACCGGATAGTTTTTCTCCCATTCGGTCTGTCCCGGGATGAGTTGCTTCGCCATTGCATTTTCCGCCTGCAATGCCAGACGGTAGGTTTCAGCCAGCAATTTATCTTTCGCTGCCTGTTCCTCTGACGGCACACCAATTACGGGGCGGGTCTGGGGATCGCCTCCTCCGCCGGTCACCGGGGTTTGGTTAAAAAAGGCGGTGAACTGGTAGTACTCTTTTTGAGTGAGAGGGTCGAATTTGTGGTCGTGACAGCGACAACAATTGAGCGTTAATCCCAGCCAGACGGTGCTCATCGTTTCGGCCATATCAAATACATAATCGACCCGGTTCTCCTCGGCGATGCGACCACCTTCACCGTTAATCATGTGGTTGCGGTTGAACCCCGTTGCGAGGATTTGATCCTGGGTGGGCGATTCCAGCAAATCCCCGGCTAGCTGCCAGATAGTAAATTGATCGTAGGGAAGATTTTGGTTAAAGGCACTCACTACCCAGTCCCGCCATGGCCACATGGTGCGTTCCCGGTCGCCCTGGTATCCGTTGGAGTCGGCGTAGCGGGCGGCGTTCAACCAGTTCCATGCCATACGCTCGCCATAGTGAGGTGACGCGAGAAGCCGGTCGACGACTTTTCCCCAGGCTTCGGGAGAGCCATCTTTTTCGAAAGCTTCCAGATCGGATGGAGTCGGCGGGAGGCCGGTGAGATCGAGTGAGGCGCGCCGGATTAAGGTCGATTTCGGGGCTCGTGGATTTGGCTGTATATTTTGCTCATCCAACTTTTGCTGAACTAATACATCAATGGGGTTCTGGTTACCAAAATCGCGGTCGGTACGGTCGATCGATTCAAAGGCCCAGTGTCCGCCCCATTTAGCACCTTCGTTGATCCATTGTTTGACGGTGGCAATTTGCTCTGCAGTCAGAGAGCGGTGAGAGTCGCGAGGTGGCATGATCTCATCGGGGTCAGTGGATTCGAGCCGATGGATTAACTCACTTTGGTCCGCATTACCTACTTCGATAAATTGTTTCGCACTGCTTTCCTCGTCCATACGAAGGTCGGCTTTGCGGGCTTTGGCATCAAACCCGTGGCAATGGAAACAGTTTTCCGAAAAGATAGGTCTGACATCTCTAGTGAAATCAATTTCCGCTGCGTGGGTGGAAATGACGATGACAGACCATAGACAAAGTAATAAAGATTTCATTTGGTTTGCATGGTCCATAGAGCAGCCGGTTTTCCTTTATCAACCAACTCCTTTACTTCGGTTTCCGTCAAGGCACGCTTCCAGATGGCGAACTCATCGATTCTTCCCCTCAACGCCCGGATCGGGACGTAGGGCCATTCTTTATCCCAAAGCCAGTTACCGATTCTTCCCAGCCCCGGTTTGATCAAGGTTTGCTTCGAGATCTGCTGGACACCGGCCGGTTGCCCATTGAGGTAAACCGAGCTGAGCCCCGTTTTGCGGGAGATCATCGCGGTGAGATGGACCCATTCGTTGGTCGGGACAATCTTGGACGGCGCTACCACTTTGCGTCCATTCTCGGTAAAACCGGCGATCCAACTGGTTCCACTCCGGGTGAGTTGCCAATGGATATCGCCATCGGTCCAGCCGTTGGAATCAAAAATGGAGGTGTGGCTGAAGTCGAGTCGATCCAGCTTCAGCCAGGCGGCCATGGTCAGCTCTTCGAACTCACCGGGAATTTCGATTTCGACAAAATCCGTGTCGCGATCAAATAGCAGGGCGCCTTTGCCGGGCCACCGACCGGAAACCCAGCGGGCGCCGTGGATCGTTCCGTCGGTGGTCTGGGCCTGTTCCGCTTCGTTCCGAAGGGTGCTGGCTTTAATAAACGGATAGTAGCCGATCAAGTCGGGATCTTTCCCGAATTGGCTTCGCTCGTGTTCCCAGCGGAGAAAGCCTATCGATCCGGGTGTCAGGTAGCGGTTCACATCAGGAGCACCGGTCGGCTCAAGGGTGCCATCGGCAAACTGGACGGATTCGCCCTGCATCACCGAGGTCATTAATTTTCTGGAACCGGGTTCTTTTGCATCTACCTGACCGTCAAACACATGGAGTTCGCTGATCCCCGAATCTTCATTGACGGAAATACCGAACTCCGTTCCCAGATCTTCGTAATCGATTCCCGGGGTCGCTACGGTGAAGCCCTGAGCACTGGGCGGGGCGATGGCCCGCAGTCCGCCGTTCTCCAGCCGGATGTGAAAAGCATCATCGATTTCAAACGCCGCCGGAGCGGCCATCACGACATCGGCTCCGTTAGCGAAGCGGACATGCACCGCCCCTTTGGTTAACTGATAGCGACCTTTTGCGAAGCGAACCTCGTCGGGGGCGTTGCCGTCGGTAAATTCGGCTCCGGCTTCATCGACGAGAAGGGCTATGAATGAATCCGCCGGGGTAGTTTCGCTTTCCTTCTCAGGCAGGAATGGCAAGACCCAGCTGATTACCGCGAGGATAGCGGTCACTGCGGCGATTGCCCAGGGCAGAACCGGGCGTTTGACGGTCCTTTTGGGAAGAGCGGGGCCTTCACTCCGGGTGGCGAGCCCTTCGGTAACCGTGGCGAGGATGCGAAGCCGACGCCGGGCTTCGCCACTGTTGCGGAGGAGGTCCTGCAGCGAATTTTCATCTTCCCCAGAGAGTTTGCCATCCAGATACCGGCATAAAAGTTGATCTTCCTGTGGAGTCATGGTTTCAAGTGAGTTTGCGGGTGACTTCGCGTTCAATGCAGTCGACCAGGCTGAGTCGGAGTCGGGAAAGTGACTGGTACAGAGCGTTGGGCTTTTTGTTCACCTCCGCGGCGAGGTGTTTCATTGATACCTCCGGATGGTAGGCCCGGAGGAGGAGCTCGCGGCGCTGACGAGGGAGTTTTTCGAGACAAAGTTCGAGCGCTTCGATCCATTTTTCCCGGTTCGAAGTCTCCTCGACTCCCTCATCGACCATTTTTTCGATGATATCGCTGTCGAGAATCAGCCGGTCTCTGGCTTTTCCCCGTCGAAATTTGAGGATCTCATATTTTGCGATGACGCAGATCCATTTGCCGAAAACGGTGTCGGGATTTTCCAAAGTCCCAAACTTTTCCCAGGCAATGACGCTCACATTCTGCATGATCTCGGCGACATCAGCGGCGTTCGGAATGGAAGCGCGGATGAATGCTCTGATCTCGGGATCATGCCGGGTTAGGTGCCTCAGGAAGCTGTCGTTTTTATCAGCGGAACTCATGGGTCTCACCCTACCACTCCCGGTGGTTTTGTGATCTTACTGATAAAGTTTGGTTTTTATTCTAGGCTTTCCCCCGACGGGCGTTTTAGGTTATCATGAAAAACTCCCCAGAGTGATTAATGGAAAAAAAGTGGACAACTTTACGAAAAGTCGAGTCTCCGGATCAGCCGGGAACTGACGAATCGGGCGACGACCCGGTGGCAACACCCCGAACTCCGCGGCGTCGCCAACTGGCGAGGAAGCAGCAAGTTGTGCCGGAAGCTGAAGTGGTTCAGGCCCCGCCGGAACCAGAGAAACCGGTGCGTCCGCTGGAAGTTTCCGAACCGCGCATTCTGGTGGTTCACGATGCCGCTTCGACCTACCGGCTGGTCGAGGAAACTTTTGGGAACTTCACCAAAGCCAAGGTCGACTCGACTTCCGACGTCTTGAATGCGTTTGAACTGGCAATCCGCCGGGACTATCAGCTTTTTATCATTGCACTCAGCCTGCCCGGAATGTCCGGAAATCTGTTCTACGAAATGGTATCGCGCGGATACGCGACCGGATTGGGGAACCGCAAGCTGGCTCCCGCCGTGGTTTTTGTGAGAGGTGAAAGCGATCCGCTCCCTTCAGAAGACCTGATTCGCGACGTCCGGGTCAAAGCGGTCTGGACCAAACCGCTGAATATTGAGCGGATGCTGGATTCGGTTTCAACCGTGATCGAGCGTTGTGATCCCGCCGGGTAGACTTTGGCGTTGGGAATGATAAGGTTGCCGCATTCTGCTATGACCGTGCCTTCCAAGTTCTCCTTTCTAATTGCGTCTCTGCTCCTCTGGTTCGGTGGGGAGGCGGCTCAAGCTTACGATTCGCCGAATCTGGACTTCAAGATCGTCGATACCGATGCGTTGATGCTCCCGAAGAATGAGCTGGAGAGTGTCGTGGAAGCTCTTAACGCAGTGGCGTGCAACTTTCCGGACAGTCCACTGATCGACGATGATTTGAAGGAAAAAGCGCTCTCGCTTGCTCTTGCTCTCGATCCGCTGAACGTCAATTCCCGCAACGCCCATCACAAATTGCTTAACGATAGACCTCCCGAGAAGACGGCTTTTTTCCAGAGCAGTGTCAGCGAAGTGGCTGAGAAACTGTGGGCCTCGGCGTCGAGAATGAGCGGTAAAAATTCCGAGCCCGAAAGCCGAAAACTGGCTCTTTATCTTGAAGAGTTGTCTCTCACCCTGCATCCCGGTCCGCCCATCGATCGGGTGAAGCAATTCGATCGCCGGGTGGATGGCGACGACCAGAACTGGGGAAAATTCCTGAAATTACAACCCAAAGAGAATCCGAGCGGAGCCCGGCTGAAAAAGCTGTTCTCCGATGCCAAATCCAATAAACCGGTCAAAGTCGCCGTGGTGGAAAAGCCACCCCGGAAGGACAAAGAGGCGGCGTCGGCGCCCGTCAAAAAAGAGGAAGCTCCGAAGGTTCCTGATAAAAAGCCCGAACCTCCAAAGAAAACCGATGATTCTCTCGACGTTAAAATCAGCGAAGTGGAGATTCCTTTCATCGCAAAAATTTCGGCTCCGATTCGGACCGGAATGATCAGCGGGGTTGCGTCTCTCGATGTCGGGAAAGCCGGTAAGTCGGACGAATCATTATTCGGCGTCGCTCCCGGAGTCTCCGAAGAGCAGGCCTATGAGATGAGATTGATTCCGAACCCGAGAGGATTCCAGATCGAAGGTCTCGAAGAGGCGGAGTCCCTGATTCGCAAAAGTTACCCGAAGTGGCCGGAGCGGAAGCTCGCGGAAGTCCAATTTGATACGAGCCAGGTGCCCCGCAGTCCCCGCCGCCTTGCCTCGGCTGACATGAGTGTTGCTGCCGGTTTGCTTCTCGAAGCTGCCTTTTCCGGAAAAACACTCGTCGATGGGATCGTTTACAGCGGCCAGGTCACCACCATTTCGGATGATGGAAAAGCTTCGTTCGCTCTGGGTGATCAACTCGGCGAGGTTCTGGAGCAGGCCCGGGAAGGGGATGCCGGGTATATTCTGGTGCCCGAGTCCGAGTTCGATGCCCTGGTTGCCGGAGCCATCTCGACCCGGAAGTTGGAATACCTCTTCGATCCCCAGATCATTTCCTATTCCAGCTGGGATCAGCTCAAAGACACGGCTTTTGGTGGCGGAACCGAAGAGAGAGCGGCAGCCTCTGAAGAATTCAAAAAGATTCAGGCGGTGCAGGACCAAATGTCGCTGATCGCGCTCTCGCGAAACGAAAAAGTCCGGGAACGTCTCGATCAGATTATCGAGAAATATCCTCAGCACCTGTCGGCAAAAATTATGCTCGCTTTCGGGGCCGCTCCGGACGATCCCAAAGCACTCCTTCAGGAAGCGATCCAAAAGGTCGACCTCGCCGTTGAGCCCTTCATTTTTAAGATCGCCGGTGCGGTTGACGAAGGCAATCCGTCCACATTGAGTTTTGAGGAGCTGAAACCGATTTTGGAAGAGTCGGATCGCGCTCTACTGGCTCTGCAGAGCCAGATCCTGCCCGAGGTAAGGAACTATCTGTACCAGGCCAAAGAAGTGCTCAATGCGGTTAAAAATCTGGCTTCTACCAGCAGCAACACTTCATCCATCGCGATCCAGCGGTTCGAGGCCGTCAAGAAGACCTTTGGTGATCTTCAACTGGAACGCACCGCGCTTGGTCTGGACCGGATCGAATAACCCAACGCATTGAATCATGAAAACTATCGGAATTACCATCATCGCAGCGCTTTTCGCTCTTCCTTTGTGGGGGGATGACGCGCTTCCTGAGAAAGAAAACTTTCATCTTTATCTCCTCGTCGGTCAGTCGAATATGGCGGGGCGCGGGAAAGTAGCAAAACAGGACCTCATCGAAAATCCCAGAGTCCTTGCTCTCACAAAAGATCTGAAATGGAAGCCGGCGGTCGATCCCATTCATTTCGATAAATCCATTGCCGGAGTTGGGCTTGGAAAGACCTTCGGCCTTCGGATTGCGGAGGAGAATCCGAAAATTACTGTGGGGCTGATTCCCTGCGCTGTGGGAGGCTCTCCAATCAAGAGTTGGGAGCCGGGCGGGTATCATCCCTCCACCAAAACGCATCCCTGGGACGATATGCTGCCCCGGGCGCGCGAAGCGATGAAGCATGGAATCTTAAAAGGAATCCTGTGGCATCAGGGCGAGTCCGATTCCAGTGAGCAGCTCGCCCCGGTTTATGCCGAAAAGCTGCAGGAACTGGTGAAACGATTCCGCAAGGAGTTGGATGCCCCGGAAGTTCCCTTTATCTGCGGTCAGATGGGAATCTTTGAAGAAAAGCCCTGGAGTGAGTCCAAGATTCAAGTCGATCAAGCTCATCAGAAACTCCCGTCAGTTTTGCCCCGGACCCGGTTTGTCAGTGCCGAAGGACTCGGTCATAAAGGCGATCAGATTCATTTCAGCGCCGAGGCCTATCGGACTCTGGGAGAACGCTTCGCAGATGCCTATCTCGAGATGACAAAGGCAGAGGAAAAGCCCTGAAAAAGCGGACTGTACCCTGTACAGTTTGAGATTGTACCCTGTACAGTCTCGCACCGAGCCTAGTCAGCCTTTCTCCTGAGCGCATAAAGCGGCCCGAAACCGCTAATTCAGAACCTCTTGTTCTTGCTCCTAATCCTGTTCTTAATCCCCGTTTTCCGAGCAAGAGCAAGAGCAAGAGCAAGAGCAAGAGCAAGAGCAAGAGCAAG
>JARGPI010000008.1 GCA_029213005.1 Verrucomicrobiales bacterium | reverse complement strand
TAGGGTGCACGAACTGTTTAGGATTGCGCTGAGCGCTTTTGAAATTCGCGTCATTCGCGATACGAATTTCCCATTTTTTAAACCAAAAAACGTGAATGGATAAACGCCCCAGGGACGTGGCTGCGGGGAGTTGGCAGGGTTGGGTAGCAACCTCCTTTGGAGGTTTTCGGTGGTTGAGGGCTCCCGCATCGTAACGTCCAAAGGACGTTGGCTACGGTAGAGACGGTTTTGGGAGAGCTGGTTCAAAGTTTTTTAACGCGAATGTAAAAGAATTTCCGCGAATGGGTGGAATCCGGAAGGATGTAACGGGTGAATAGGGAAGCGTGATGGTTGCGGCTTGGGTTGCGGGTCGGGGTTGCGCGAACAGTTTAAAAAACTGTTTTACGGGTTGTGAGGTGAGGTGCGTGGCGCGCTTCGTTGTAGAACAGTTTTTTAAACTGTTTTTATCTGGCTTTGGGCGCTGGTTTTGGTTTGTTAGTTAGGTTGCTTGAATGCGCTGAGCGCTTTTTAAATTCGCGTCATTCGCGATACGAATTCTCCATTTTTTAAACCAAAAAAACGGGAATGGATAAACGTCCCAGGGACTTGGCTGCGGGGAGTTGGCAGGGTTGGGTAGCAACCTCCTTTGGAGGTTTTCGGTGGTTGAGGGCTCCCGCATTGTAAACGTTCAAAGGGGGGGCTACAGTAGAGACGGTTTATGGAGAACTGGTTCATATTTTTATCGCGAATGTGAAAGAATGTCCGCGAATGGGAGGAATCCGGCAGGATGTAACGGGTGAATCGGGAAGCGTGATGGTTGCGGGTCGGGGTTGCGTGAACAGTTTGGAAAACTGTTTTACGGGTGTTGGTGCTTGGGGCTGCGTGGTGCGTTTCCTTCGTGCGAAAAGGGTTTCTGCTATCTTGCGTTTCCTCAACTCGGTGCGATGAAATGAGCATGCCCTACCGGATTTGCCGAAAGTTCGAAATCGAGAGCGGTCACATGCTCAGTAAACACCCCGATAAGTGTAAGTTTCCTCACGGTCACTCACGCACGGTGGAGTGTGTCCTTGAGGCGGAAACGCTTGATGAGCGGGAAATGGTTTGTGATTTCAAATTGATCAAACAGGTCATCGCGGAACACCTCGATGCCTACGATCACGCGATGTGTATGAACACGAACGATCCGGCTTTCGAAGAATTCCGGAAACGCTTCGGCGAACGGGTGATCCCGTTTGAAAACGAAGATCCAACGACAGAAGTGATTGCCCGCGAGGTATTTAACACGCTGAAAAGTAAACTGAGCAATCTCACCGAATCGGAAGAGACCCGCTACCCCTTCCGAAATGCCGAGGTGCGGGTCGTCAAAGTCCGGGTCTGGGAGACCTCGAGTTCCTGGGCGGAATACTTCGATTAATCGTCGATAAACTTCCCGGGATTGAGGATGCCTTTGGGATCGATCGCTTCCTTGAGGCGGCGGTGCATCGCAAAGGAAACCGGGGAAACGGCGTCTTTGAACCAGCGCTTTTTGGCCATGCCGACGCCGTGTTCACCGGTAATTTGGCCGTTGTTTTCGATGATCCAGCGAAACAGGACATCGAGAGCGGCATCGGCTTTGGCCCGGTTTTCGGCATTGGTCTCGTAGTCTTCGACCATCAAATTGGTGTGGATATTGCCATCCCCGGCATGACCGAAACAGGCCACAGCGATCCCGGTGTCCTGCTGGAGCTGATGGGCGAAATTGACCAGCTCGACGAGTTTGGAGCGGGGCACCACGATATCTTCGTTCAGCTTAATCAAGCCGGTGGCGCGGAGCGAGTAGGAAAATTCACGTCTCAGCTGCCAGACCGCATCGCACTCCTCCTCACTGCGGGCTTCATCGACGGCGATCGCGCCGGTGGCGTCGACGAGCTGATGAAGGGCTGCGAGATCGGTGGAAAGAGAGTCTTTGCGCCCATCGATCTCGACAATCAAATGCGCTTCGCCTTCGGGAAGGGTATCGGCTCCGAGATAATCACGGGCGGCTTGCAGCGTAAAACTGTCGGTGATTTCGAGCGCCGAAGGTTGCCAGCGGGAATCGAGGATCGTTTCGACGGCTTTTGCGGCATCGGCAAAGGACGGATAGGTGGCGGTCAGCATCATGCGCGCCTCGGGCAGAGGAATAATGCGCAGCGTTGCTTTCACCACCACACCGAGGAGGCCTTCGGATCCGACAAACATTCCGATCAAATCGAGGCCGGTTTTATTTTTATGGCAGCGTCCGCCGGTGACGAGCAGTTCGCCATCGGGCAGGACCACTTCCAGCCCGAGGATATAGTGACGCGTCACCCCGTATTTCAGGCAGCGGGGGCCTCCTGCATTGGTCGCGATGGTGCCGCCGACCGAGCATTCTTTGAGGCTGGCGGGATCGGGCGGGTAGTACCAGCCTTTTTCCCGGACTGCTTCGACGAGATCATTCAAAATCACCCCCGGTTCGATGACGGCGACGCCATCTTTGGGATTGATTTCGAGAATCCGGTTCATTTTCGCGACCGAGAGGAGGATCCCGCCTTTTAAAGGGACACAGCCTCCGACGTAACCGACTCCGGCGCCCCGGGTCGTCACCGGGATTTCGCGTTCGTTCGCGAAGCGCATCGTCGCCTGAACGTCGTCGACCGATTCGGCCTGAACGACGGCGGCGGGCATCGCCATAGCGTGCCAGCGGTCCGTTCCGAATTCCGCGCGAATTTCATCGTCTGTGGAGACGATTTTCGGGTCGATGATTTGTTTCAGGTCGGCGACCCACTCTGGATTGCTGTCGAGATCAACTGCCATAATTTTGGTAAAAAGATAATCGCGCCTACTGCGAAGGCTGCAACTGCAACGAGGAGCACGGCACCGGCAGCCGCGTCTTTGGCCTGTCCGACGAGCGGATCCGGCTCGGGGTGAGTGGCATCGGCCAGGACTTCGATGGCGGAGTTGACGGCTTCGGCCCCGAGGACCATGCCGCTGCAGATTACCACAGCGATCCACTCCGGGAGACTGATTTTCAAAGCGAAGCCGAAGATGGTCGCGAGGGCAAGTGCCACGCAGTGAACCCGGAAATTCGGTTCGCTCAGCCAGATCCAGAGCACGCCTTTCCCCGCAAAAGTGAAACTTTTGAGAAGTCGTTGCAGGGAAAATTTTCGGCAGTCAGCCATTGCCTCTATTTGCCATTTATCATCGGATTATCGAGTGATTTCTTTGCGGAGGAGGAGATGGGGCGTGGAAAGGGATGTGGTCTGAGGCCGGGTGGACGTGCAAAGGACGTTTCTACAGTGTGGAACGCGCTGATGGAGGAGGGTAGCAACCTCCTTTGGAGGTTTTCCAGTCATGCCGGATTCTGTTCATTCGCGATAGGTTTAAAAGATGTTGGAAAAATTTTAACGCGAATGGAAAGAATGGGCGCGAATTACGCGAATTTGCTTAGGTAGCGCGAAGGTCCGAAGGACGTTTCCGCGCCATCCTTCACGCCAATCCCTGAAGAGGGGCCTTTTATCGGAGGGAAGATTGTTCTACGCTAATACTCCGTTTGTTTTGGTCATTATGAAAACCTGTGGTCTGCTGATTGTGTTATTTGGAATCTCCCTGTTGGGGCGGGGAGCGGATATTGACTTCAACCGGGATATCAGACCGATCATTTCGGAAAACTGCGTACACTGTCATGGGCCGGATGCGGAGTCGCGGGAAGCGGATTTGAGGCTCGATAACGAGGCCGGTGCCGTTCAGGATCTCGGCGGATACCAGGCGGTGGTCCCACATTCCCTGGAGGACAGCGAACTGTGGCTTCGGGTCGATCTCGACGAATCGCATCCGGATCTGATGCCACCCCGGAAGTCGAAACGCAAACTAACCGCCGGTCAAAAGGATCTCCTGAAACGATGGATCGAATCGGGCGGGAAATACGAAGAACACTGGGCTTTTGTGAAGCCGGTGAAAGCGGAAATTGCCGAGGGAGCCACTTCGGCGGTTGATTATTTCGTGGGGAAAAAGCTGAGAGAAAAGGGACTTGAAGCTTCCCCGGCAGCGGATCCTCGAACTTTGATTCGCCGCGCTTATCTCGATGTAATCGGCCTACCACCATCGCCGGAGGAGGTGGATCAATTCCTCGCCGCCTATCAGAAAAATCCGGAGGCCGCGTTTCGCACGGTGGTTGATACCCTGCTCGAATCGCCCCGGTTCGGAGAACGCTGGGCCCGGCAATGGCTTGATTTGGCCCGCTATGCCGACTCGAACGGGTTTCAGGCTGACCAGCTTCGTGATTCCTGGGCGTATCGCGACTGGGTGATCAAGGCCCTCAATGACAACATGCCCTACGATCGTTTCACGGTTGAACAACTCGCCGGTGATTTGCTTCCGGGGGCCACGCTGGATCAGAAAATCGCCACGGGATTCCACCGCACCGTGACCTGTAATGTCGAAGCCGGGGTTCATGCCGAGGAAAACCGGACCAATCAGGTGGTGGACCGGGTTAACACAACGGGAACGGTTTGGCTCGGGATCACCATGGAGTGCGCCCAGTGTCACGATCACAAGTATGACCCGTTTTCGATGAAGGATTACTATCAGCTGTTTGCTTTCTTCAACAACACCCCGCTCGAAGTCCAGTTGCCAAGCTCGAAGACTGATGTGTCTCACGATTTTATCGGTCCGTTTATGGATCTGCCGCAACCGGCGGAAGTGCTGGCAGAGCGGAAGGCGCTCGAAGCGGAAATGAAAACGTTGGCAGCGGAAAAAGAGGCGCTGGCGGGTGCCGGGCCGTTCGAGACCTGGCTGACTGCGAAACGGAAATCGCTGTCTGAAACCTCAGCCTGGGAGGTGCTCGAGTTCGCCGATTTTACCACTACGGGCGGGGAAACGGTCGAAATCCTTCAGGATGGATCGGCTCTCATTACCGGGAAATTGGCGACGAGGACGACCTACAACGCGACGGCTCGATCTTCGCTGAAAACCATCAACGGGATCCGGCTCGAGGCATTGACCCACGAGCGGATTCCCGGCAAAGGGCCGGGCCGGGGCGATCCCAAACGGACCAATTTTGTGCTGACCGATTTCAAAATGCGCGTCGATGGAAAACCCGTTTCCCTGGTGAATTCACGGGCGGATTTTTCCCAGACGAGATGGGAGGTTGCCGGGGCGGTTGATTCGGACCCCAAAAGCGGCTGGGGGATCGCGCCTCAGTTCGGAAAGGATCACTGGGCGAGTTTCGAGACGGCGGAACCGGTAGTGCTGAACCCCGGATCCCAAATCGCTTTTGTTCTCGATCACCAGTATCCCGGCGGGCGAACTCTGGGGCGGGTCCGGATTTCGGCGACGTCGGGTGATCCCGGGGTTGAGGCGTTGTCGCCGGAGATTCGGACGATTCTCGCGAAGGACAATCCTTCGAAGAAAGAGCTGAAACAGCTCCGCGAGCTATTCGAATCATCATCCTCGACTATCGCAGCGCTCGAAAAACGCCGCAAATCAATCGATGGAAAACTGAAAGCGTTGGCACCGGATCAAACACTGGTGATGGAGGAACTCCCGGAAGCGCGGATGACGAACATTTTGATGCGGGGAAATTATCTGAGCAAAGGTGATCCGGTGACAGCGGGGACTCCCGAAGTCTTGCCCGCGATCTCCCCGGATCTTCCTAAAAACCGACTGGGTCTCGCAAAATGGTTGGTCGATCGTGAGAATCCTCTGGTAGCGCGGGTGGCGGTGAACCGGTGGTGGGCGGAAATTTTCGGTCGGGGTATTGTCGCAACGCTGGAGGATTTCGGAACCCAGTCGGAGCCGCCCACTCACCCGGAACTGCTCGACTGGCTGGCGGTGGAATTGATGGATTCCGGTTGGGACATGAAACATATCATCAAGACCATTTTGTTGTCCGATACCTATAAACAAAGTGCCCGGATTACAGCGCGGGGTCGTGAGGTGGACCCGGCAAATCACTATCTCTCCCGGGCTTCGCGGTTCCGGCTCGATGCGGAACGGATCCGGGATAATTCGCTGGCGGTGAGCGGACTTCTTTCCACTAAAATGTATGGTCGGCCGATCATGCCTCATCAACCGGATAATATTTGGCGACAGGTGGGACGGAACGAACCGAAGTGGATCGAGGCGAAGAATGAAGATCGCTGGCGCCGCGGTATCTATATAGTTTATCGCCGGGCGGCACCCTATCCCAGTATGGTTAATTTCGATGCGCCGGACCGCGGTTCCTGCACGGTGGAGCGCCCGCGGACCAATACTCCGCTCCAGGCGCTGACTCTATTAAACGACCCGGCATACGTGGAAATGGCGCTGGCTTTTGCGGACCGGGTTCTGACGGAGTCGGAGAGTTCGGAAGTCGATCAACAGATCGATACCGCTTTCCAGATCGCTTTTTCCCGCAACGCCAAACCAAAGGAAATTGAACATCTCAAAGCGGTGCTTGATGAAAGGACGCGGTATTACTCAGAAAATGAAAAAGCGGCGGTCGAGGTGATCAAAGGCGCTTCCAATACCTATCGGGCCAAAACGACTGATGAGGTGGAACTCGCCGCCTGGTTCTATATCGGTAATATCCTGCTGAACCTCGATGAGATGATCACAAAATCATGAATGACGACTATCAAAAATTCCTGAGTCGCCGCCATTTTTTCCAGCAGACCGGTTTTGGTCTCGGCGGTGCGGCTTTGACATCGTTGATCAATGCTGACAATGCGCAGGCTGGTAGCGACGCCCTGACCCGGCGTGGAGTTCA
This sequence comes from Verrucomicrobiales bacterium, assembly GCA_029213005.1. Classification (GTDB taxonomy): domain Bacteria; phylum Verrucomicrobiota; class Verrucomicrobiia; order Verrucomicrobiales; family DEV007; genus Arctic95D-9. The sequence goes on along the minus strand of JARGPI010000008.1, from coordinate 233,504 downwards.
CCACGCACCGAAGGCGGAACATGTGATCTATATCCATTTGGTCGGCGCTCCGTCCCATCTCGATTTGTTTGACTACAAACCGGAGTTACAAAAACGGAGCGGACAGCTTTGCCCCGATGAATTTTTTGCCGAGAAACAGCTCGCCTTTATCCGGGAGCAACCGAATCTGCTGGGGACACCTGAGAAGGAACAGTTTGCTTTTAAACGCTGCGGTCAGTCGGGGATGGAAATTTCGAATCTGATGCCGCATCTCCAGGGAGTGGCGGATGAGTTGTGTTTTATCAAATCTCTACATACCGAGCAGTTCAATCATGCCCCGGCACAACTGTATTCGCTAACTGGTTTCGAGCGGTTTGGTCGTCCCAGTATCGGCTCCTGGGTGAGTTACGGTATCGGCAGTCCTAATCGCAATCTCCCCGATTTTGTGGTTCTCGTGACCGGGCAGGTTCTGGGGGCGGGGAACAGTGCGTGGGGCAGTGGTTTTCTGCCGACGGTTCATCAGGGAATTGAATTTCGCAGTCAGGGGGATCCGGTACTTTTTCTTTCGAATCCAAAAGGGATGAGTCCGACCGAACGGAAAAAGGTGGTCGACTCGGTGAATCACCTCAATCAAATCCAGCTCGACAGTGTGGGGGATCCGGAAATCGCAACCCGGATCAGTCAGTATGAAATGGCCTACCGAATGCAGACGTCGGTCCCGGATTTGATGGACATCAAAGATGAGCCGGAGTCGGTTCACGAAAAGTATGGTTCCAAGCCGGGGGGCGCAAGCTTTGCCAACAATTGCCTGCTGGCGCGGCGAATGGTGGAACGGGGCGTCCGCTTTGTGCAATTATTCGATCAGGGATGGGATCATCACGGAGGTGTAATGAAGCGTCTGCCCGGTAAAGCCAAACAGGTCGATCAGCCGATTGCGGCTTTAATCAAAGATCTAAAGGAAAAAGGATTACTCGAGAAGACGTTGATTGTCTGGAACGCAGAGTTCGGACGAACTCCGATGGGGCAGGGCGGCAGCAAAGCGGATCTGACAACGATCGGGCGCGATCACCACAAAGAAGCCTACACGGTGTGGATGGCGGGCGGAGGCGTCAAAGGTGGTCACGTCCATGGTGCGAGTGATGAACTGGGGTATTCGGTGGCGGAGAATAAAGTTCACCTGCATGATTTTAACGCGACGATTCTTCACCTGTTGGGGATCGATCATGAACGGCTCACGTTCCGCTATCAGGGACGGCAGTTCCGTCTCACTGACGTTCACGGGCATGTCGTGAAAGATATTATTGCCTGAAAAGCATCATCCCATCCTGAGATGGAATGATGCTATTTCGCTGGTTGTGGCGCGTCAGTTAAGGATTGCTTTCGGCGAGTAGAGTTTCCAGCTCCGTCAGGGCCTGAAGCTGTTTCAGAAACTGAGCCTGATCCCCATCGTCAGGCAGCACGACTTTTTCCCGGAGGAACTGAACGAGGTCGGTGAGGGGCGGCACGGTTTCCTCTGTCGCAGTGGTTTCCTCGACTGGAAAAATGTTCACGCCGATTCCGAAGAGCTTCCATTCCTCTGCCTCGGTAAAGAAACTGAGCTCGAAATTGATCTTTTCGGTGGCGGTAGTGTAGCTCCCGTTCACGGCCAGAACGCCATCGTCATCGATCACAGGTTCGCCATCAAAAGCCGGTGACAAGGCCTTGATCGGGCTGAGATCCGATTTTGCGTCAATCAGAGAGATAAACGCCTCTTTCAGCCCCTCCGGGGTGATTTGAGTTTGAAACGATTTGGCGAGGCGGCCGTGGAAGGCTTGAAAATCCTGCTTCTGCAGAGCGGCGTTGAAGTCGAGCAGCGACCGTTCTGTGAGGGTGATAATTTCTCTCTCCTCCGGAATCGCGAGGGGCTCCTCCTTCGCGTAGACATAGAATTTGATGAGAGCCCAGGAATCATTTTCCCGGAGATAGCCCAGTTCGAAAAAGGACCGGGCGGGTTCCGAAGGGAATGAGCCTGAAATCTCGAGCAGATTTTCTTCGGTGATCCGGTGCGCTTTGTCAAACTCCGCAGTGAGTCCGGCGACGCCCGAGAAATCGACGCCCTGTGCGTTGAGCGGTTTGAGGACCCCTGCCATTTCCTCCGTGGTGAACTGGCGTTTCCAAAGGCTCGCGATCCGGGTATCGCGAAAGGTTTTGAAATCGCCCGTTTTCAGCGCGGTATCGATATTCAGCAGGGTTGTTCGAGCCAGATTCCCGGCCTCCTCATCATCCGGGAGGATAAGTTCTGGTTGGGCTCCGTCGGTCAGTTTGATCGCTTCCGCGGCGACTTTAAACATCGTCATAAAAAAGATCACGACGATGGTGAGAAACACCACGATGGCGCTGACAACAGCAGTCGGGATGATCCATTGATTCGGTTTTTGTAATTGGTTTTGCATAAGATTGATGGTTTTAGGTTTGCAATCCTCTGTTACCCACTGCCCCGGAATTGTTACAGGATCAGTAAATTAGCCTTTACACCCTAGATATTTAAGATATCTAAGAAACATGGGGAGACCGTTTTTAGCTCTGATGCTGGCATGCAGTTGCTTTACCAGCTGTGCTTATAAGTTAACCAGCTATGAGGATTACGTGGTGGGGGTACCTGCCGGGGAATCGAAAAAAGCGAAAGGGGAAGTCAGTCTGACTTACCTCGGAACGAGCGGATACTTGATCGAAAGCGGCAAGACGGCGATTGCGGTGGATCCCTATTTTTCCCGATACGACCTGCGAACGGTGATGCTGAACGGGTTGACTCCACCAAAAGAGGATGTGATTTGCGAAGGCGTTAAGGAAGCTGATTTTCCGAAAGATATCGATGGATGGCTGGTCACTCACGCTCACTTTGATCACGCTCTCGATCTGCCTTTTTTGCAGAAAGAATTCGGCGGCAGAATTTACAGTTCGAAGACGGGGCGGGCGCTGCTCAAAGCATCCGGCGTTCCCGCTCGCAGCGCGAAATGGACCACTGCTGATCAGCGAATCCGGATCGGTGATGCGAAAATCACGGTGTTATCCGCGACTCACGATCGGATCCTGGGAATGGTGCCTTATCCGGGTGAACTTGATGGCGAGGTGCCCGCGCCGTGTCGCGCCAAAGACTGGCGGGTCGGGGAACCGCTCGCTTATCTGATCGAAATCGGTGGCAAAAGGATCTATATCGAATCCGGCGGGATGGGAAATGTGATGCCTTCCAGTAAAGCAAAAGGGGTGGATGTTGCGATCATGGGTGTGGCGGTTGCTGACAGCCAGAATCGCTACCCGGATGCCGTGAAATACCTCTGTCCGGAATATGTGATGCCGACTCATCAGGATAATTTCTTTGAGCCGCTCTCCTCAGGATTTCACTTTTCGACGACGGCTAATTTCCCGAAACTGCTGTCCTATCACAAAGCCAAAGCGATTCCGGGTAAAGTTCGGCTCATGGAGTTCTGCCACGAGTGGGTGATTCCCTAGTGGTTGCGATCGATTTTTACGATCTCAGAGGGTGCCCCGTCTTTGAAAATCACCTGCACGGTGACGTAAGTCGTATCCGGCGGGACGGTAATAAAAACCGGGAGGTCCGAATCGATCGGGGCGATGCCGGGTTTGTTGTATTCCGGAAAGACGACCCGGAAGCGAGGATTGGAATTCAGCCCATAGGTAATCTGCTGCAGTCCACCCCGATGACAGAGGAGGTGGGTAAAGTAGAGCAACAGTTTTCCATCGTACTCGCGGAAGGTCGCCCAGCTTCGCTTTGATATATTGAGAATCTGTTTGGTCTCCGAGTGCGATTCCACATAGGGCTCCAGCATGGCTGGATACGGTCCCATCATTTCCCCGTTCAGGTTTTTGTAGGCCACTTCAATCGCGGTCTTTTCCGTTACCTTGGGAAGCTCTATGGTCTGTTGCGGGAGCTTCTGCCCGGTCGAGTAGCAGCGGGTCGAAAGGAAACCGGTCGAGACAAATTTCTCTTTATCGGGCGGACGCCAGTATATTTCGGTCGCAATTTCAGCGATCTGGATGGTGCCGACCCAGCCGCGGTTGTGGCTCAGCCAGGGCACTTGCACGGGATGCTCCAGCGCGGAAGTATGCTTTTGCAGTGCGGTGAGGCGGTAGGTCGCATCGTCCCGCCACTCGGAAACGAGGGATTGATCGACGAACCATTTCACGACGTGACCGAGCTCATCGAATTTTCGGAAGCTTTCGAGAAAGCGTTTCTCGTTTCGTTTATCCTGAAGGGTCCGGGTGCCGAGACGGGTCTCGGAAAACTCGAGGCTGAGTAAATAAATAGCGGGTCCACAGTCTCGGTGGCTTTTTAGAAAAATCTGTAGTTGGGCGATGCGGCGTTCCCGGTCCCAGAGTAGAGCCTCGGCCAGTTCGTGAACGACGCTCTTTGAGTTTCTCACGACATGGCGGTAGGTCTCAGCAGCCCCTTCTTTACCTTCCTGCACTTTGAGGAACTGGATAAAGAGAAGGTGAGGATCGATGCATTCTATATCAAACCGGAAGTATTCAATAAAGTATTTCCGGGCATTTCCGTAGTCGCCCTTCAGTTCGCTGATTTTGGCGTTGTAATAGAAATGTTCGGGGAGAGTGGGATCGGGGATGATACCGCCCAGCTCGGAGTAAACTGAAAAAGCGTCGCGCATTTCTGCGACGCTGGAAAGAATTGACACCTGTCCCTCTTTCAGTTCCCCGGCATTTTTCTCCATGGTGCCAAGTGCGTCGGAGAGTTGGTTGTTGCTTTTCTCTACCTGCTCGCGGAGCTCGGCGGCCTCGAGACGGAGTTCGATCACGCGGCGCGAGAGGTCGACCGGCGATTTGATAATGTGATAGATATACTCCCCGTTGAAAATGCGCTGGCGATGCACTTCCTGTAGTGAAAGTTCGTCGTCAGGATCGGGCTGAGTTGGCTCGTCGAAGGGGTAGCTTTTATCAAAAATGAAGAGATAGACTTTTTTCCCCAGTTCGCGGGCCACGTCGAGTTCCAGTTGTGTCCAGGAACGTCTCCCGGTTCCGGGGGGCAGAGATGCCGGGTCGGGTTCTCCGCCGTAGTGAAAGCCGACGAGGTGGATCACCGCTTCGCAGTCGGCGACCATCTCCCGCAGCATATCTTTGATCGTGCGGTAGTCGGGCTCGAAATGTTCCTGCACGATGGGATGGCAACCGATCGTGAGAAGGGAATTTTTCACGATATCTCTGGCACTACGCAAGTCTCCGCTGGTTGCGGATATAAATACGTGTGGGGTTATTTTTGCCATGGCGATAAAATACCGTCAATTGAGAGACGGGTCGAGAGATTTGCGTCCCGCGCGGTCAGGACTGCTGTCACCCCGTTAAACGAGTGAGACCGGGGAATCATTCTTAAATTTTACGATTGTTTGGGGCGCATGAACCAGGTCGTGAGGCACCGCCAACTCATGTTCTCAAACTTGTTCTTGCTCCTGCTCTTAATCTTGTTCTTGCTCCAAATGCATGAGAGCAAGAGCAGGAATAAGAGCAGAAGCAAGAGTTTTTGAATTGTACCCTGTACCGTTTCGGACTGTACCCTGTACAATGGCGTCAAGCGGGGCTTCATTTCCCGAGTTTTTTGACTTAGTGGTGTGTGGTGAAGATATTTTACTGCTCTCTTTGGATAATTTCCGCCTTGATGATCCCGCTGACGGGCCTGGGAGGCTCGAATACCAGCCAGTATCGCGTGGTTTGGTCGGAGGACCCGACTTCGAAGGCGACGATTGCGTGGAATCAGGTCTCGGGTGAGGCGGGGAAGGTTTATTATGGGGAAGAGGATTTCGGAAGGGATTACAAAAATTACCCGGAAAAGGATAAGGTGGATCGCAGTCACCGTTACTCACCGGTGATTCATAACTGCTTTGTTCATCTCAAAGGCCTGAAGCCTGACACGAGGTATTATTTTTGTATCAAAGATGAGGCGGGAGTGAGTCCCCGGTTTTCGTTCCTGACGGCACCGGAGGAGTCGAAACCTTTCACTTTCATCGCGGGAGGGGACTCGCGTAATTTCAAGGAACCGAGAGTTCACGCCAATCAAATTTGCGCGAAGCTGCAGCCACTGTTTATCGCTTTCACAGGCGATATGATCAATCACGATAATGAAGCGGAGTGGATGGAGTGGATGGATGATTGGCAGGAGACCATCGATGATGAGGGCCGGATTATCCCGATTGTGCCGCATCGGGGCAACCATGAAGCGCGCCCGGATTCGATTTATCAATATTTCGATACGCCGAAGGATGCCTACTATGAGTGGTCGATCGGCGGGGATCTGTTTCGCTATTTTACGCTGAATTCTCAAATTCCGGCGGATGGGGATCAGGGCGAATGGCTCCGGAAAGGACTCAAGAAATACCGGGGGGAGGTCACGCATCTCGTGGCGGGCTATCACAAACCGATGCGGCCGCATGTATCGAGGAAGTCCGAAGGCTTGAATCCGCATCTCTGGGCGGACATTTTCTACGAGTGCGGTTTGGACCTGGCGATCGAGTCGGATTCCCACGTGATGAAGCGCACGTTCCCTCTGAAACCGGATACGGCGGGGACGGAGGGTTTTTCCCGCTCCAAAAACGATAAAAATGCCACGGTTTATATCGGCGAAGGTTGCTGGGGTGCTCCGCTGCGTGCCGCTGACGATGCGAAACCCTGGACGATTGCCACGGATTCTTTCAACGGGTTCGACTGGATCCATGTCACTCCGGAAAAAATCGAAATCAAAACGGTGAAGATCAAAAATCCGGCGAGAACGGCGTCGATCGACCCTCGAAAACCGTTTGAAACGCCTGCGGGGCTCGAGTTGTGGGCTCCGGGGGGCGAGTCGGTTCTGGTGGTTCCGGGAGATCGCTAAAAGCCTTGTCACGACGATTTTCCGATGAGCCGGAATAGTTGGTTGGTTCTGCTGAAGCTTTGCGTGTCGATTACGGTGCTGGCGCGAGGTTGGCTAACCTGGCGGTGGGACAGTCCGATCCGCGGGCTGGTCTGGCAGGAAGGCTGGTGGGGGAGGCTGGTTGACTGGGATCAGTTCGCGATGACGTCGGACCCGATGATCACTACGGGTCTGAAAATCCTCGGGATTGCCTTGATGATTTCAGCGGTCGTTCCGTGGGTGCGGTGGTTGAGAGGGCTCTTGATTCCGATGACTGTCATTCTGATTGTCGACTCCTTCGCCCGGTTTATCGACAGTGGAAATCACCTCGCGATGGCGATCGAACACTCCCTGCAGTGGGGATGCCCACTAATGCTCTTTATCGCTCAGAAAGAGCCGGGGAAAAGTCACCTTTTGATGCAGCTGGCGACTTCGCTCACTTTCATTGGTCACGGGCTCTACGCGGTCGGATTTCATCCCGTCCCGTTGAAGTTTATGATGATGACCACTAAAATTCTCCCGCTGGACGAAGCCGGGGCCCGTCAATTTTTAATGGCTGCGGGGATTCTCGATTTTGTGGCAGCCGTGGGCATCCTGATCGCTCCGTTTCGGAGGATTTCTCTCTACTACATGATCGCCTGGGGCGCCTTGACGGCCTGCGCGAGAGTGGTATCGGGACAGAGCCTCGACCCCTGGCTAATAGAAACTCTGGTTCGCACTTCTCACTGGATGGTGCCTCTGCTGCTTCTCTTTACCAGCTTTCCTCGATCAAGCGAGTGATCTCCAGAGCGATGTCGAGGGCGGCTGCGCCGTGTTTCCCGGTGACCTTGGGAGACTGGCCTTTGGCGGCGCATTCGATAAAAGAGGCCAGCTCAAGCTTGAGAGGTTCGTCTTTTTCGATCTCGACCTCTTCGCGGGCGATTTGCATACCGTCTTTCCGGTAAATCCAGCCGCCCTGTTCCTGATAATCGAGGGAGAGGTAGGCTTCGCTCTGGAAAACCCGGATTTTCCGCATTTTCTCCGGACTGATCCGGCTCGCGGTGATGTTAGCGACACAGCCGTTTTCGAATCGAAGCCGGGCATTGGCGATATCTTCGCGCTTGGTCAGCACCGGAATGCCGACGGCGTCGATTTGAGCCACCTCAGAATTGACGAGGTGAAGAATGATCTCCAGATCGTGAATCATCAAATCAAGGACTACGCCAATGTCGAGGCTGCGCTGGGGAAATGGAGAAAGGCGGTGTGATTCGATGAATTTTGGTGAGTCGAGACGCGCTTCGAGCTGGCTCATCACTGGGTTGAAGCGTTCGATATGGCCGACCTGCAAAATCTTGTTTTTCTGCTGGGCGAGATCGATCAGCGCTTTGGCATCGTCCCGGGAGTCCGCGATCGGTTTTTCGACGAGAACGTGGCAGTCCGCTTCGAGAAGAATGGAACCGATTTCGCGGTGTGTAACGGTTGGAGTCGCTACCGAGGCGGCGTCGACCATAGAAGCAAAGTCTTCGAGAGACTGGGTCGGAGTGCCGCCGAATTTTTCGGAAATTTCCTTAGCCCGCTCAATATCGGTATCGTAGATGGCCACCAAATCGGCCGATTCCAGTTCCGAGTAAATCCGGGCATGGTTTTGTCCGATTGCGCCGACTCCGGCAACTCCTGCTTTGACCTTGGCTTGTTCCATCTCGTAAATCGTTGAAATCCGGCCATCAGCTATCGCAAGAACCCGGCGTTGGTCAACCGCTATTCGCTTCGCTGCGGGCGACGAGGCTGATTTTTTTTGCTTTGCAGAGGTTGAGGACTTCCTCTTTTCCGAGAATCAGGGTGCAGCCGGCTTCGACGACGATGGCGCTGACTCCGGCCTCCGATGCGGTTTCGATGGTGGCGGGCCCGACGCAGGGAACGTCAAAGCGAAAGTCCTGGTTCGGTTTGGAAACTTTTACCATCATGGCTTCGCCCTTTCCGAGCGCGCCGCCGCGTTTGATCGCTTCGTTGGTGCCTTCAAAGGCTTCGACCGCGAGCACGGTGCCCTTTTTGACGACTACGGTTTGGCCGATGTCGAGGCGACTCACTTCTTTGGCGATCTTCATGCCGTAAGTGGCATCGTCCTCCTGCCGGTCGGTCAGTTTAGGGCCGCCGACGTGCCCGGATTCCGGAAGCAAATCATCGAGAAAGGTGGTGGCGGGCATCAGGGTGATGCCGTCGAGTTTCAGTTCATCGGCGATTGCTCCGAAGAGGGTTTCCGCGTTGCGTTCTTTGACCTTGCTGAGCATTTTCAGCGTCCGCATGTCGGGACGGAGGTCGAAAAGATTTCGGGGGGCGATCTGTCCCACCATCACGGCATCGGTGACGCCGTGTTTGGTGAAATATTTGATCATTTTGCCGAGTTGCCCGACGCGGAACCAATCGATTTCATCGACTTCCGATGAAAAAGAGGCTTCCGTTTCGTTGTTAAACGCAGCCGCGATCAGGCGGGGAACCCCGGCTTTTCGCGCGGCGCGGGCAAAGGTCCCAGGATAAATCCCGTTACCCGCGATAATGCCGACGACCTGCGGCAATGTGTCGTGACTCATACCTGCGGCCTGCCCTTAAGGCAGCGCTTTGACGCGGATGTATTCGTAGTGAACCTCGCTATCGGGGTCGTGTGCCTGGATGGCGAACGTTCCTTCCCCGAGATTGCGACCTTTGAAATTCGATCCGGAGCCTTCAGCAGGCTCTTCGTAATCGACAGTGGTTTCGCCATTCACTTTGATCGTGACGCGCTTCCCGACAACTTTGATGTGGTATTCGAACCACTCGCCATCGGTGCTCGGCGCCTTATCGCGAATATCGTTATCCCCCTTGGGCTCTTTTTCGCCTTCCTTGAGCACCAGAATATTCTTTACCCCGTAGAGACTTCCGGTCTTTTTGGGGTCTTTGTGAGTGGAATTGACCTGGCACTCGTAGCCGTTATCGGGCCATCCTTCGGCCTGATAAGAGGTGTGAAAATAGACGCCGCTATTGGCTCCGGGAAAGGTTTTGGCCCGGACTTTCAGTTCGAAATTTTTGAAGTGAGCATCATTCACGTCGCCGGTGTAGAAGATATGACTGCGACCGCCTTTTACGATCATGACACCGTCTTTTACGGAAAACGAATCGGGATTTTCCTCGGAAATGGTCCAGCCACTGAGGTCTTTACCGTTGAGCAGATCGACGAAGCCGGCTCCGGCTTTATCTTCGGCTTTCAGATTTCCCATTGCGAACAACGCAAACGCCAGCGTCATGAAAGGTATTTTCGACATGTTGATCACTAAGCCGTTCCCACCTTAATTGCGCAAGGACGAAAGCACGTTAATAAAAGAATCAGTTGCGATCTGCCTACGAACGACTTTTTTGCAGCAGATGCCTCAATCACCTTTGAAAATAGGACTGGCCGGTTTCGGAAACGTTGGAGCCGGTGTGTACAAGAATCTGGAGAAGAACCGTGACATCCTTCGGGAACGAACGGGGCGGGATATTATTGTCCATCGGGTCGTGGTGCGCGATCTGAAGAAAAAGCGGGCGGTTTCGCTCCCGTTGGAAAACGTGAGCACGGATCTTTCTGATCTGATCGAAGATGATGAAGTGGAACTGGTCGTTGAATTGATCGGCGGAATCGATCGCGCTTTTGACTTCGTTAAAGCCTCCCTTGAAAAGGGAAAAACCGTCGTCACGGGGAACAAAGCACTGCTCGCTGAAAGAGGGCGCGAACTGTTCGAAGTGGCGAAAGAGAATCAGTCCCATATTTACTATGAAGCGGCGGTGGCCGGAGGAATTCCGATTATCAAAACCGTTCAGGAGTCTCTGATTGGTAACCACATTCAGTCGGTCGCGGGCATTATCAACGGGACCTGTAACTACATTTTAACCCGGATGTCCGAAGCGGGGCTGGAGTATGAGGCGGCTTTGGATGAAGCTCAGAAACTCGGCTACGCAGAGGCGGATCCGACCCTCGATGTCAATGGTTGGGACGCGGCTCACAAAGCGATCATTCTGGCGTCGTTGAGTTACGGCTGCTGGGTTCCCTGTGATCAGATTTATGTCGACGGGATCGAAAAAGTGACGAAACCGGATATCGATTTTGCCGACGATCTGGGATACACCATCAAGCTGCTCGCGATCATCAAATTGCATGAAAACCGGGGAATCGAAGTGCGGGTTCAGCCATCATTGGTAGCAAAAGACCACATTCTGGCATCGGTCCGGGGAGTCTTTAATGCGATTCTCGTGACCGGCGATGTGGTTGGGGAAACCTTGTTCTATGGATCGGGCGCGGGGCAGGATCCCACCTCCAGTTCCGTGATCGGTGATATTGCTGATGCGGTTGCGAGGGAGAATCAGCAGGGCGCGATGGGATTTGTAACTCACGATTTGTACGGGAAACCGCTCAAGGTCGAAGAAAGTATTTCAAAGTACTACCTCAGAGTTCAGGTGGTCGATAAGCCCGGATCTTTGGCGCAAATCGCGACAATTCTCGGAGATCATGGTATCGGGATTCTTTCGGTGATTCAGCCGGAAGATCACGAAGAGGAAACCGCTCCGGTCGCTTTGACCCTGCACTTTGCGCCATTCGGTAAAATGCTGGCGGCCAAAGCTCAGATCGCGAAACTTGATTGTGTTCGCGAAGAGCCGATTTTGATGAGAGTCGAGGCGGTCTAAATCAGGCCGCTTCAGTTTTTCCTTTTTTGGTTCGGCCAAACGACTGGTAAAGTTTACCGACGGTGAGGCCCTGAACCGCGATCGAGAAGATGACGACGAAATAGGTCATCGTCAGAAACAGATCGCGGATTTCCCCCATATCCTTGGGCAGGGCGAGGGCGAGGGCGATCGAGATCCCGCCCCGCAGGCCGCCCCAGGTCAGCATCCGGATGGAGCCTTCGCTGAATTTCCGGAAGGGCTTCAGGGTGTAAACGGGAATCGAAACCGCCACCAAACGACAGAGCAGAACGACGATGATGGTGAGAAGTCCGATGAAGAACCAGGAACCGTGGAAACTCTGAGCGACGAGGATCAGTTCCAGACCGATCAGGGCAAAGAGCAGCGCATTGAGAATTTCGTCGATCAGCTCCCAGAACAAATCGAGGTGACCTCTGGTTTTGTCTGACATGGCAAAAGCGCGGCCCTGATTACCAATCATCAAACCGGCTACTACCATGGCGAGCGGACCCGAAACGTGGATGGCCAGTGCCAAAGCGTAGCCGCCGGTGACCAGAGCCAGAGTCACGAGGACTTCGATCTGGTAGTTGTCGATCGTTTTGAGCATGTAATAACAAACCCCGCCAAGAGCGGCTCCGAGGATAACGCCGCCGAGCGCTTCGACGGCAAAAAGGTGGGCGATGTGGCCGACCGACAGTTCGTGTTCGCCCGAAGCGATCCCGAGGATGGCGAGGAAGACAACGACGCCAATACCGTCATTAAAAAGCGATTCACCGGTAATCTTGGTTTCGAGCTCTTTATTGACTCCCGCTTTTTTCAAAATGCCCAACACGGCTACCGGGTCGGTTGGCGAGACGAGAGAACCGAACAGGAGGCAGTAAATAAATTTCACTTCGATTCCGAAGAGAGGGAGAAGGAAATAAACACAGCCCCCTACCAGAAAGGTGGAAATGATCACACCCATCGTCGACATCAGGGCAATGATCCTGCGCTGTTTAGCAAGGTCGAGTAGATTGACATGAAGCGCCCCCGCGAAAAGCAGGTAGCTGAGCATCACATCGAGAAGCGCCTCCCGGAAATCAATTTGGTTCACCAGAGAGGTGGCACCGTCCGCGATTCCGGGGATGACTTGACCGAGGAGAACGAGGATAAGAGAAAAGCCCAAACTGATCAGCATAATTCCGATCGTCGTCGGTAGCTTAAAGAAGCGCTGATTGATAAATCCCAGCACCGCTGAGATCGTGAGAATGATGGCGACCAATTCGAAAATAGACATGGTGCCGCGAAGTTAGATTAGCTGGGGAAGGTGTCAATAATTTGGAATCGGCTAAAACGGGTTGGCGTAGTTTTCGAAACCGGGTTTTGTGGTTAGTTTCCGGTATGAGATTCGCGTTCGCTAGTTTGGTTTTCCTCGTGATTTACGGAAGTTCCGCCACCTCCCAGGAAAAGGTGGTTTGGAAAAAGCATGTGGTGATGGAAGGGACCCACTGCAACACAGCGGTGGCTCTCGATGCGAATGGCGATAAAAATCTGGATGTGATCGCTGCTTTCGGCGGAAAGGTCAGCCTTTTTCTTGCTCCTGACTGGAAACGGGAAATCGTGATTTACCGATTTTTGGGTGGTGGAGGCGGATGTATTCACAGCGAAGTAATCGATGTCGATGGTGATGGCGATGAAGACTGGGCGGGAACGCTGGCGAACGCGCACCCGTTTTGGTTGGAAAACCCCGGACCCGAAAATATCGGGATGGGGGCGTGGACTCCGCGAATGATTGATAATGAAATCACCGGGATCCACTGTATCACTAAATCCGATATCGATAATGATGGTCGTCCCGATCTGATCATCAATAATTTCACTCCCGACAAAGGGATAGCGGATTCCATCGCCTGGTTCAAAATTCCCAAGAACCCGCTGAAAGCCAAACAGTGGCAGCGGAATGTTTTTGCTGATGGCGATGCCCGTGGCGGCAGTCACTACATGGGAGCGGGGGACATCGACGGCGATGGCTGGAAAGAAATAGCAGTGGGAGCCAAAGGCGCTCCGTTCGAGGATGGAAACTGGTTTGCCTTCTGGAAAAATCCCGGAAAAGGAAAGGTGACCGGTAAATGGGAGAAAGTGATTTTGGCGGGAAACCAACTGGCGGCGACAAATATTCTTCCCGCTGATGTGAATGGAGACGGGAAAGTTGACTGGCTCGCCTCAAGGGGGCACAGCGCGGGAGTTTTATGGTTCGAAAGTCCCAACTGGAAGATCCACGAAATCGATCCTGAAATCGAAGATCCTCATAGTTTAACGGTTTTTGATCACGATGGAGATGGTGACATCGACGCAGCATCCTGCGGCTATGGAAACCGGCTCGTTCGGTGGTATGAAAACGATGGAACCGGCTCCTTTACGATTCATACTCTCGACGATAATCAGGAGAGTTACGATTTGCGAACCATCGATATGGATGGCGATGGTGACGGTGATTTGCTGAACGCGGGACGGGGTTCCAAAAATGTCGTTTGGTATGAAAATCCGCTGAAATAACTATTCCAAAGATTTCCGGTATTTCTGTAGTTCCTCTTTAAGCAGTTGAACTTCTTTGATGAGATCTTTGACAAGTTGATCAGTCTTTGCGGAAACACCATTGGCGCGAACTTCATCGTTTAAGAGCTTTGCCGCGGTAAAGCTACGGTCGGCACCGAAATTACCGACGAGGCTCTTCATGGAGTGAGACGCGTAATCGAGTTCTTCGCGATCTCTCGTCTTCATTTTTTCACAGAGAGGATCTGCCTCCACGGGAAACATATCGATCAGGGATTTTGCCAGCTCAGGATCGGCCGCTGCTTCGCGGAAGGATGTGAGATCGAGAACGACCTCCGGAGGCGTGTCTTCTTCACGTTGCTCACCCTCCTGCCGTCTACCGATGGCAGCTGCTAAATCGGTGCTTCGAACCGGCTTGGAAAGAAAATCATCCATCCCTGCGGCAATACACTTTTCTCTGTCACCGGACATGGCGTTCGCTGTCATCGCTATGATAGGGATTCGGGGCAAATTTGATTCCTTTTCGTATTTCCGAATTTCAGCAGTGGCATCCAGGCCGTTCATTTCCGGCATTTGGATATCCATCAAAATGAGATCATAGGAATTGTCGATATAGGCATCAATCGCAAGCCGACCGTTTTCAACGACATCGATGGTATGGCCTAAATTCTGAGCCATTTGAACGGCGACGATTTGGTTTACTCTGCCATCCTCGGCAAGCAGGATGTGGAGTGGTTCGGTATCGGCGGAGGCAGCCTGAGTTTCTTGCGGTTCGGATTCTCCGGATGCTTTACTGAGAAATTTCGAGGGGTCCAGGGCCCGGGCGAGGACATACCTGAGTTCTGATAGTTTAGCCGGTTTTGTCAGAATTTCGGAAATGCCGTTCTCGATAGCCGCATCGGGATCGATTGAGCTCCCGGCGGATGACAGCATGATGATCGGTGGTATGGCATTTTTAGTGTCCGTGAGGTGCTCCCGGATTTTCTGGGAGGTTTCAAACCCGTCCATCTTCGGCATCATGTGATCGACGATGATGGCAGAGCATTTCGGCAGCGGGCAGTTTTCCAGTAGATCAAGAGCTTCAAAACCTGATCGGGCAATATGGGGTGAGGCGCCCCATTCTTCGAGTGCTTCGTATAGAATTTTACAATTCGTTTCGTTATCATCGATGACAAGCACGTGACAATTCTCAAACCCCGCAAGCGTGACATCCCGATGCAACGTTGAGTGGGGCGGGGCCTTGGATATCGCCATCGGGATTTCGAAAATGAATTGGCTTCCTTCACCATAGGTACTGGTCACATCAATGGTTCCTCCCATCAAAAGCACCAGTTCCCGGGAGATCGACAGGCCGAGACCGGTGCCTCCAAACCGGCGCGTAGTCGAGGTTTCGGCCTGAGTGAAGGCGTCGAAGATATGGGAGAGTTGGTCCTCTTCGATTCCCACGCCGGAATCGGAAACACAAAACTTCACCATGACATGTTTATCGTCGATCGGTTTCGACGAGACGTTGACAATCACTTCCCCGTCCTCGGTGAATTTGATGGCGTTCCCCACCAGATTGATCAGGATTTGCCGGATTCTAACATAGTCACCAACGAGGTGGTCGGGCACGTCTGATTCGACGTGATTGATCAGTTCCACGTTTTTTTCATCGGCTCTGAAACTCAGTATATGTAGAGTATCGCTGAGGGAGTCCCGCAAGACGAACGGCTGGGGATCGAGTTCAAATTTTCGCGCTTCAATTTTAGAGAAGTCGAGAATTTCATTGATCAGTGTGAGTAGAGATTCCGCCGATGATTGAACAATTTTATTATACTCACGCTGCTTGTCATTGAGGTCGGTATTTAGGAGTAGCTCCGTCATCCCGATGATACCATTCATGGGCGTTCGAATCTCGTGACTCATGTTCGCGAGGAATTCGCTTTTCGCCCGGTTGGCAGCTTCGGCCGCGTCTTTTGCGATTGTGAGCTCGACAGCGCTGGCGTTGAGTCGAGCCGTCATAGTATTGAAATTTTTCGAGAGCAGCCCCAACTCATCGCGTTCCGTATCTTTGACCCGGGTTTGGAAATTTCCGTCTGCCACAGCGCGGGTTGCGTCGATCAGTTTTTCGATCCGCCGACGGATCGGGGTGGTCACGGCGGCAACCAGCGCAAAGGAAACGAGTCCGGCCCCGAGGGTGATCAAATAGTTGCGGTAACGCAGGTCTTTGACCGGTGCGAGAAAGGAGTCCGCATCCTGTCGCTTCACCGCTATCCAACCCAGTTTATGAACCGGGCGTCCCGGTTCCCCTTTGGCAAAGGTGTGGTAGTATTCCTGTTTCTCACCATTCCTGACAAAGGGTATCGTATTGGGGCTCTTCTCCTGTAGTGCGGTAATGATGGTATCGATTTCGCCGACTAAATGTTCGCAGCTTTCAAGCGGGGGGGCGGTGCTGTTTCCTTGTCGGATGATTTCGCCGTCTTTATTGATCAGTGCGATGGTCGATCCTTCACGGAGATTGGCGGAGTGAGAATCAACCAAACCCACGACTTCACGGATATTTAACACCGCTTTGATGATGCCGATAAATATACCGTCGTGATCGTCGATTCGGAGGCTGATATCGATGGAGTAGATATTGGCACTTTGATCAAAGCTCACGTCCGAAACATGGACTTCGTTCTCGAGAGCATTTTTCCACCAGGCCTCATCGTTTTGTCGGTAATCGGTGGTGCGGTTGCTTTGAGCCACATTGGTACCGTAGGCGTTGGTTACGAAAATCTCTCCGAAGACGGGGTAGGTAAATACTTCTTCGAGCCTCTTGATACGGGCCTTCAATTCCCGGGCGAGGCGGTTGGAAGTGAGTTCCTCCACCCTTGAGAAAGACTCCTGTGATTCACCGATTTGCCACTCGCGGTCAATCTGGTCGATCCATTCTTCGCGGTTTTCGAGCGTTTTGAAATCACTGTTTGATTGAATTAGCGTCTCCTGAATCAGCGAGCTTTTGACATAGGCATGCAGAGTCGCGACCTGATTGATCAAAAGCCGGTCGATCTCGTTCAATAGCCCCATCACTTCCACTGCGGCCGCCTGTTCGATCGAATCCCGTAACATCTTTTCCGCGAGTCGGGTAGAGTGGCTGCCTACGGCAAAAACGAGAAGCGCCGGAATCGCGATGATGGCTAGAATTTTGTGGGCGAGGCTCATCCCGGTACGCTAACATGCAGAGTGGTTTAGATAAAGATTTATGAGTCTGATTATTGCCTGAATGAGAGGACCTGCCCCGTGAGCAACGATCGAATTCACGTGAGTTGCGAAACCGGGAGGTCGCGACGACGAATCAGCTCTATGATTGATGTTTTGAACCATTTTCGACGGGGTATTCTCGCCCTGATTTGGCTCGGTGCCATTTCGCTTCAAGCGGAAGAGCGAATGAATGTGCTCTTTATTGCGGCAGACGACATGAATTGTGATCTCGGTGTCTATGGGCATCCGCAGGTGAAGACTCCAAATCTGGAGCGACTCGCTAAAATGGGCGTGCGATTTGATAATGCCTACTGTCAGCAGCCACTCTGCGGTCCGAGCCGCGCCAGCGTGATGACCGGGCTGCGTCCCGACACTCTTGATTTACATACCCTCAAGCACGAAATGAGGGTCAAAAATCCGGATGTGCTGACGCTGGGGCAGTTGTTTAGGAACAACGGTTATTTCTCGTATCGATCCGGTAAGATTTATCATTACGGCAATCCCAGCATGATCGGGACCGATGCCAATGACGATCCGGCGACCTGGACCGAGCGAAATAATCCGGCCGGGATCGATAAAACCCGGGAGTCGGAGATAATTAATTTTGGACCCAACAAGGGGCTTGGCATTTCCATGGCATGGTGGGATCCGGAAAGCACCGATGAAGAGCATACTGACGGGATGGTGGCGTCGGATGTGATTGCGCAAATCGAGAAAAATAAAGATAAACCGTTTTTTCTGGCAGCCGGTTTTTTCAATCCTCACTGTCCCTATGTGGCACCCAAAAAGTATTTTGATCTCTACCCACTCGAATCGATCACCATACCTGATTTAAAAGCCGCCCGGGAAGACCTCGCTGATGTGCCGCCGATGGCCTACCAGCGGGATTCGAAAAACTGGCCCTACTACTTCAAAGACATCACTGTCGAGCAGGCCCGGAGGTGCAAACAAGCTTACTATGCCTGTAATTCATTTGTCGATGCCCAGGTCGGGCGTCTTCTCGACGCCCTCGAAGAAAACGACCTACTGGAGAAGACTATTATCGTATTCTGGTCCGATCATGGTTATTTCCTCGGGGAGAAAGGTCTTTGGTATAAGCGGAAAGCGTTCGAGTTGTCCGCGAGAATGCCGCTGATCATTGCCGCTCCCGGTCTTGCCGGAGGAACCCACTCCAAAAAGCCGGTGGAACTCGTCGATCTCTATCCCACTCTCGCTGATCTCTGTGGTCTTGATGGACCGGTCGATCTGGAAGGCTTGTCTCTCCGGCCTTTGCTGACTGATCCTGATTCAGACGAATGGACGAAACCGGCGGTAACTCAAGTCTGGCATAATCGGGACGCCTGGGGCTATTCGATCCGAACCGAACGGTGGAGGTATACCGAATGGCTCGAGGGCAACGCCGGGCGGGAACTATATGACCACAAAAATGATCCGGAGGAAATCACGAATCTGGCGGACCATCCCGAACACAAGAACCTGGTTGCTAAGTTATCCGGGGAGTTGAAACCCTATCAGAATTTGAGTGTTGATAAGCGGCCCAATCCGCTGGTGGCCAAAAATGCTAAGGTCAAGAAACTGGCGACGGGTATGAAGTTCACCGAGGGCCCGGTTTGGCTTCCGGCAGAAAAGAAGCTGGTTTTTAGTGATATACCTAATTCGCGTCTCATGCAGTGGAGTGAAAAGGAAGGATCATCTGTTTATCTAAAGGAGAGTTTTCATACCAACGGAAACATTCTCGATTTGGAAGGTCACCTGTTAAGCTGTCGTCACGGAGAGCGTGACCTCGTCAGGCTAAAGTCGGGAGATGACGTCGAAGTGCTGGCTTCGCAATTCGATGGTAAGGCATTTAATTCACCCAACGATGTCGCCGTGAAATCGGACGGATCTTTGTGGTTTACGGACCCACCCTGGGGATTGAACGGTCGGGAAAAAGAGATCGCGGGACACTGGGTTTACTGCCTGAAGCCGGATGGGAAAATTACTGTGGTTAGTAAAGATCTGGCGATGCCGAACGGGATTGTATTTTCCCCGGATGAAAGTCGGCTCTATATCGCGGACACTGGGGGGCACCTTTCCGTTTCCGATCCGAATTTGAAGGATGCGGCTCCAGCTGTGCATATCTACGATGTTAATCCCAACCACACCCTGACGAAGCGCCCTGAAATTCTGGATGTTCGCTCCGATGGAATGTGCGTTGATGTGAAGGGGAATATCTATGCCACGACGGACGAAGGGATTGTTATCTTTAACCCCAAAGCCGAACGGGTTGGAGTGGTTTTCGTTCCGGAACATCCCGCCAATGCGACTTTTGGAGGTGCTGATTTTCGAACACTGTTTATTACGGCACGGAAGTCCCTTTATTCGATTCGGATGAAACATCCCGGGGCGAAACCACCCGGTGCAAAGTGGTAATACCGGAATCGGAAAGTTTGAAAGAATTCGGGAGTCGCCGGCGTATTCAGTGGTCAGACTGAAATACCAGCGCGATGACCGAATTCAAAGACTCCGGATCTGAAGTAACCAGGATTGACCGAAAAAAGTGGCCCTTAATTGTCGTCCTCAGCTTTCCGGGGCTGGTCTTGATCTTCACCGTTTTTTCTTTAGCGGTTCTCTATAGCTACATCAAACCTCGCTATCAGTTAGCGGAACGTTTTGACCTGACGGAGCTGGACCGGCGAATTCCCGGAAGAGCGTTTGTTCGACTTGATGATGTGTCGTCTCATTTTGTCGATGCCTTAATTGCTGCTGAAGATCCCCGCTTTTATCAACATCGGGGAATTGATTATCAGGGACTCGGTAAAGCGATCTACCTCAATGCAAAAGACTCCAAACAGATCAATGAGGGCGCAGACAGCTTAACCAAGAAGCTGATCCGGTTAAATTTTGCGGAGAAACTGAAGGCGCGGCCTCCCAATCCGGCGCTGGAAATTTGTTTGGCCCATCGGGTCGAGACCTATTTGGAAAAGGAGCAAATTCTCGAATTATATATCAACCAGATTGATTTCGGGAGTGGTTACTTTGGAATCACAGCTGCGTCGGAAGGTTTCTTTGGTAAGTCGCCTAAAGCGCTGAATTTGTCTGAATCCGCAACATTGGTCGGCGTAATCCGAAATCCCTTCTACCGATGCCCGAGGCGCTACCCGGAAGCGTGCAAAACGATGCGGGATTATGTCTTGAACCTCATGGCGGTTCGCGGCGTCATCGATCAGGGAACGGCGGCAAATGCGTTAAAATCCCCGATCGAAGTCAGGGCGGAAGGCTCAGAATCAGAGTAATTCCGGGGGACGGGTCAATTCCAGCCGGTGGCCCGCTGAAGATGTTTGGTCATGAGCTCTTCGTATTTGGCTTCATCAAAATCAAAGTTGCCCTCCTCGTCCTCGAAAAGGATTCCGGATTCAAAGCCCGTCGCGATAAAGTCGATAAACTCGGGAAGAGTCCCGAACCAGATCGGATTTTCGGGATCTTCCAGCATGTGATGGAAAACCAGCGGTGTTTCCGAATTCACATCCATGAAAAATCCGTCACCGGCTGAGTTATCCAGTATTTTGACTGAGTTTTGCCGCACGGGAGGAACAAAGGGTAGGGTTTCCGAAATTCGCTGGTCCTCAACCGACCGCGCCACACTGATGGGGAGACCGGCCGGAAGGATTTCCTCGCTGGAGCCGTTGTGCCAGGAAAACCATTTTTCGAGACACTCGACCTGATTTCCGCTCAGGCAGATTCTCAAACGATCGAGGTCTTCCTCCGTGGAACCGGGGTGAAGTTGTTTGTGGATATTCGGTGCGTTCGATTCGAGGACCCGGTCGAGTCGCTCAAAAGCGGCATCCAGTCGCGTGAGTTCCTCTTCGGTAAGTCGGCTGGGTTGACTGACGGTTCTCTGTCCGCAGGAGGTCAAGAGCCCGATGCAAAGTAGAGCTATTTTAGAAAGTGAAGACATTGCGTGGAAAGATGAATAGTGCAGCTTTGAAAATGATGCATGGATTTTCGTTCAAATTCCCGCCCCATCTGTGATAATCTCGGGGCGTGTATCGAATTTTTGTCTGGTATTATCGATGGCTCGACCGTCGGCTGCAGCGCCCATTACAACTGGGTTCGCGCGAAAATTTCGAGCAAGGTGAGTGGAATCAGATGATTGGTGATTTGGGCGAAGATCTCGCCCGGAGATGGTTCTGGGCGAACGGAATGAAAGTCCTTTACCAGCAGTTCGTTGCCCCGGGGGGAGGGGAGGTCGATATTGTGGTTCGGGACCGTGATATTCTCGTTTTTTGTGAAGTGAAGACTCGAACCTCAAAAAAATTTGGTACTCCGTCCGAGGCGGTGGATCGCGGAAAGATGAAATTGATCACCAAAGGTGCCAACGCCTGGATTCGGGAACTGGGATTTATGCCTTTGAAATTCCGTTTCGACATCATCGAAGTCGTTCTGATCGAAGGACAGAGACCGGAGATCAATCATATTGAAAATGCCTTTCAATCAGCACCTCGTCTGCTTGCTTAGGGAAACCTTGCGTTTATCACTGCCACAATCACGCCCAGTGCTTCGCTTGAAAACAGGGCGTCTTTTGGCACCGTATCCACCGGCTGGAAAACGGTTGTCTCCCCTGAAACTTTTGGTAATCTTTGGAGTTAAACTCGTTGACTGGTCTTGTGAGAGGCGTCGATGTTAGAATAATTTCGACTCCGATCGAATTGATTCCTTATAGTTATGTCATCAACGCTTGATACGATTCAGACGGTAAAAGTTCCTAAGCCGGTTCCGGTTACCACGACCCGGTTCCGGGCACCGAAAAAGAACATTCCGCAGACCAAAACCGAGCGCGACGCCCTGTTGGCCTACATTCGGGGATACATCGAGAAGGAGAACCCGGTCCCGCCGATGCCTTTGAACGAGTTGGAGGTCCACGCTAAAACCATTCTCGCAGACACGGGTTACAGCGAATTGTATCTCCATTACACGGCGGTCACGCTGAACAATGAGATGTGGCGGGAAACCCTGGCGGAAATTCCTTTCGAAAAGCGGCTTCTTTTGATGCCGAAATGTCTCCGGGTTGAGGACAAGTGTCCGGCTCCGTTTGATGAATTTGGTTTGCTCTGCAAACAGTGCGGACTTTGTTCGATTCAGGATTTCCAGGAGGAGGCGGAAAAGCTCGGTTATGCGGTGCTTGTCGCGGAGGGATCTGCGATTGTGATGTCTTTGATTCAAACCGGTCAGATCGAGGCGATCGTCGGTATCTCTTGTCTCCCCGTGTTGGAACGAACCTTTCCTTATGTTGAAGCGGCGGCAATCCCGTCGATTGCTGTCCCGCTTTTGCAGGACGACTGTATCAATACCACCGTCGATATCGATTGGGTGTGGGAATACATCCACCTGACGAGCGATGATAAAACGCGTCGTCTCGATTTGAATTCACTTCATGCGGAAGTTCGCGAGTGGTTCACACCGGAATCGATGGATCAAATCATGGGACCGGCAGAAGGTCGCCAGGAGGAAATCGCCCGGGAGTGGTTGCTTCGTGACGGTAAGCGCTGGCGTCCCTTTTTGACGGTGGCGGCTTATCAGGCGCTTCGCGAAGCCCGTGGTGAGCCGATCCCGGATGACATCAAAAAGATCGCGGTTTCGGTGGAGCTGTTCCACAAAGCGTCTTTGATTCATGATGATATCGAGGATGAAGATTTTGGTCGATATGATCAGCCGACCCTTCACGTCGAACATGGCATTCCGGTTGCGTTGAATGCGGGTGATCTGTTGATTGGTGAAGGCTATCGCATGATTGGCGAGTCCGAAATTTCGGATTCCCAGAAAGCGGAGATGCTTCTGGTTGCGAGTCAGGGCCAGCGTGAACTCTGCCTCGGGCAGGGTGCGGAGTTGGTTTGGGCGAATGATCCGAAGCCTTTAAAATCGAAACAGGTACTGGAGATTTTCAGACAGAAGACTTCGCCTGCATTCGAGGTGGCTCTTAAGCTGGGTGCCAGTTATGCCGGCAAGCTTGGTGACGTTGCGGATGTGTTGAAGCAGTATTCCGAAAATCTGGGAATCGCTTATCAAATTCGTGATGACATGGATGACCTCGGCGAAGATGCGGGGGAGAACGAGTTGGAAAAAATGCGTCCCAGTGTGTTGTTAGCTTTGGCCAGGGAACGGGCTAAAGGAGATGACCGTGCGGTGATGGATTCGCTCTGGTCTCACGAAGAACTCAAGGATTTTGCGATTCATAAGGTTCGTAAACTGGCTCACGAACTGGAAGCGGACGAGAAGTGCCTGCTTCTCATGGAAACTTACAAGGACGCTGCAGTTCGCAGTCTTGCTGATTTGGATAATGCGAATCTGAAAGGCCTCCTTCGCCGCGTGATGGGCAAGATCTTCAATGATCTTGAAATCAAAGGCTGGTGCCGTGAGTTCGAAGTGAAGAACGGTGTGGTTGAGGAGTAATCCTGCTCCGGGCTTGGGTTCTCACCCAGCGGGAACCCGACTATGCCCGCTTTTCGATGGTTCTTTCGAGCGGCAGCTCTTTGATTAACGGGAGTACCGTTTCCGGTCGTTTTCGATGATCTTGAAGATCTCGCCGTGATCCATCATCACCGCAGTTGAGAGCGGTTTCATTTTGACGACCACTCCGAGACGCATCGTGCTCAACACCCCGCAAAGCTCTCCGTTCTGATCGATGAGAGGTGAGCCGCTGTCGCCCTTGATCATCGGGATCGATGTGATCACTTTGTAGTAAGGGGTGCGTTGGCCGTTGAATCCGGTGATGGGCACAATCTCGCGGAACTTCCCGCCTGCTTTTTCATGCATCCAGCCGCCGGCAAAGAGAGTGGAATTCGACGTGAGAGGGGATTTCCGGAATTTCAGAATCCGCGGTGTTTTGATTTCCGCTTTGATGATCGCAAAATCGGAACCGTCGTCGCGGAAAACGGTCCGGCACTTGGCCGTATCGATAAAGGTCCGTTTTCCGTTGGAGGTCGCATAAAGAACAAAGGTATCCTCGTGCGATAAAACGTGGGCAACGGTAAGAAAATAACCGTCGGAAGTGATCGGGGCGCAGGAGCCGAAACCGGTCCCTCCGTTTGCGATCGGAACGGAAAAGCCAAGGGTGAGTTCGCCCTGTTGGTCTCCGCGAAAGGTTTCCAGCTCATCTTTGAATTTCTGACTGCTGACATATTCGCCGCTCACAAGCATCCCGGAGTGGAGTGTCAGAAAGTCGGCGGCGGAGAATTTGCCGATCGGAGCGTCTTTCAGCTCGGGGAGATTCACGGTCGAGTTAATGCCCTGGGTATCGTATTTCGCGAGGGATGCGAGCTGATCACGATGGGTGTTCGCCGGAATGACACAGGACGAAAGGGAAAAGACCGAAAGCGTGGCAAGAGCAGGAAGAAGAAGCCTGCGGGAGGATTCCAGTAATCGCTTCGTTATCTTGGTTCCGGGCATAAAAAATCAGGAGTTAAATAAATCGCGACTTTCGGGTTTGGTCAAGGTATTCGAATTCAAAAATACAGGTGGTATGGGGAAGCTTGACCGAAAAAAGACAACTTTGCCCAATTCTTCTTAATCAACACGACTGAACCGTTTGCTGACTTATAAGAATCAGCAATTTTTTAGCAGGATAAAGGGGGGGCAAAGGGAGGGTTGTCTAAAATTCGACAACCTCTTCTTTTTCCACTTCGACCGTGACGGCTCCCATTGGGGCAAAACGGTGGGCGCGAAAGGCGAGCTCTTCTCCGCCTTTGTGGGTGAAATCCACGTCGTTGACGATCTCCTCGAGAAGCAGTGACAGGACAGCGGCTCCGCCATCGAGATTGGGGCGCCCCGCTGAAACGGCGCGGATCGTGTAGATCTCACCTTTCTTCGGCAACTGATTGTAAGTGTCGAAGACCCACGGGTCCCACTTATCATTGATGCAAACGACTTTGTCTCCTTTGTTCATTGCTTGGTCCGGAAAAATCCCGTTCCTGAGAATTTAGTCAACTG
Source organism: Verrucomicrobiales bacterium (assembly GCA_029213005.1). Lineage (GTDB taxonomy): Bacteria > Verrucomicrobiota > Verrucomicrobiia > Verrucomicrobiales > DEV007 > Arctic95D-9. The sequence goes on along the minus strand of JARGPI010000008.1, from coordinate 208,240 downwards.
TTTCCCGTTAAAAAGGTTTGAAGAGACACAGGTAGGCGGCGACTCCGCCGATCAGAATGGAAATAATGATGCCTGCAAAGGTTGACATTTTCGCCCGCTTGATGAAGACGAAGATGAGAACCATCGCTATCCAGAGGACGATCTTGACGGTGAGCCACATCGGGAAACCGACAATCGCCTTGTTGAGTCCCTGCATGGCGAAGCCGGTGAGGAAAAGCAATAACAGGCCCAGTCCGTGCAGACTCGCGACCGCGCGGTTGATCTGGTTGCGGTTTTCGCCGATTCCGAAAAGCCCGCCAATCCCGGCGAACAAACAGAACGCGCCGACGAGGTGAAGGACTTTGATGTGAAGGATATATTCCATTGGTTGCTACTTTCGATTATCGGGGAGTTTAGGCAAGCCGATTCGTCTGACGAAAAAGACGCCGATCCCGGACTGTACAGGGTACAATCTGAGACTGTACAGGGTACAGTTTGCGATGTGACCGGGCTACCTGTTGCGATTTATCCTTTTTTCGCGATTTTCTGATAAAGATCGACGGTTTCCCGGGCGATAGCGGTCCAGCTGAAGTGCTCCTGAACGCGTTGCCGACCTGCTTTGCCCATTTTCTCACAAAGAGACGGGTTTTTCAGAAGGGAATTGATCGCTTCGGCGAGGTCGGCGGCGAATTTCTCCGGAGACTTGGCCTCAAAAGGTGACTCTTTGTGTTGGTCGAGCGGAACGTGGAGTCCGGTCTCCCCGTCGATGATGATTTCTTTCATGCCGCCGACTTTCGAAGCGACGATCGGTGTTTCACAGGCCATTGCTTCGAGATTGATGATGCCGAACGGCTCGTAGATCGAGGGACAACAGAAGACGCTGGCATGGGAATAAAGTACGATTTTCTGGTAGTTGGAGACCATCTCATCGATCCAGACGATATTTCCCCCAAAAGATCCGCGGGCCACTTCGACGGCGTCGCGCATTTCGGCACCGATCTCGGGTGTGTCGGGCGCTCCGGCGCAGAGAACGACCTGACAATTGGGATCGATGTGTTTGATGGCGTTGACGAGATGTATGATGCCTTTCTGCCGGGTGATCCGGCCGACGAAAAGAACAAAGGGCTTTTCTGGATCGATTTCGAATTTCCGGAGGACATCGTCATCACGGGTCGGGACGTATTCGTCGGGATCGATTCCGTTGTAGATGATCGGGACCTTGCTCTCATCGACGTCGAAAAGGTTGAGGATGTCGGCTTTGGTTTCTTTGGAAACAGCGATCACGGCATCGGCCATTTCGATCGCGGTCTTTTCCAGCCACAGGGTAAAATCGTATCCGCCGCCCAGTTGTTCCCGCTTCCAGGGACGGAGCGGTTCCAGGGAGTGAACCGTCAGGGCGAGGGGTATGCCGTAATTCAAGCTCGCCAGAATTCCGCCGAAATGAGCATACCAGGTGTGAACGTGGACGACGTCGGCATCAATATTTGTGGTGTTGAACTGAAGACATTTGTCGAGCGCTCCAAAGACGGATTTGAGCGGGGGAGGGCAGGTGTAGCCAGAGGTCTCGGTAGCGAATCCCAGCGCGGCAGGATTGGTTGCCGGGGAATCCTGCTCACCAAAGCATCTCACCTCAACATCGCAAAATTTGGCCATCTCCCGGGACAGGTATTCCACGTGGATGCCGGCGCCCCCGTAGACGTGAGGGGGATACTCATTAGACAGTAGCAGCGATTTCATAAAGTAGTTTGATTATTGGGCAGTTAAATTTCCACAGTTGATTTCCATTTGGCGACTTCGATCCGCCCCTGATGGCGACCTGAGAGCGTTTTTGCCATGGCTTCACTCTGTTCCGGTTCTCCGTGAACTAAGAATACATTCTCTTTTTTGCCACCCATCGCATCGAAATAATCAATCAGCTCGCTGCGATCGGCGTGTCCTGAAAAGGAATCGAGAATCTCGATATTGGCCCGAACTCTGAAGGAGTCACCCAGAATGTTCACTTTTTTCTCCCGGTTTCTCAGCTTCCAGCCCAGAGTGTGTTCCGCGCAGTAACCGACAAACAGAATGGTGTTTTTGCTGTCCTCGACCGAGTTGCGCAAGTGATGGAGGACTCGTCCCGCCTCGCACATCCCCGATGCGGAGATGATAATTGCAGGACCGTTGACGTCATTCAGCTTCTTGGATTCGCTGACTTTACGAACCATCGTCAGATTCTCGAATCCGAATGGATTTCTCTTGGTGAACAGGAAATCGTAGACTTCCTCGTTAAAACATTCCGGATGAATCCGGAAAATCTCGGTGGCGTTCACTGCGAGAGGGCTGTCGACAAAAATCGGCACATCCGGAATCTGGCCGCTTTCGGTCAATTCATGGAGGACGTAGATCAGTTGCTGGGTTCTTTCCACGGCAAAAGCCGGAATGATGATTTTGCCCTTTCGTTCGAGCGCCCGGTTGATGATGTCACTAAGCAGGTGGTTGGCCTGAGTCGGTAGCTCGTGTTCTCTCCCGCCGTAAGTACTTTCCATAATCAGATGATCAACATCATCGGCGACTACCGGGTCATTAAGCAGAGTGTTGCTGCCGCGACCGACATCACCGGAAAAGAGCAGGCGATCCTTTTTCGTGCCCCGTTTGATATCGAGGATGACCTGCGCGGAACCCAGAATGTGGCCCGCGTCGATAAACGTGAGGGTAACTCCGTCCCCGATCGGGATCGATCTTTCGTAACCGATGTTCACAAAATGGCGAAGGCAGTTTTCGGCATCGAGTTCTGAATAAAGCGGCTCCAGTTCAGGAAGTCCCTTTTTGATGCGCCGCTTATTGAGCCATTCGGTTTCCTGAGTTTGAATTCGTGCCGAATCGCCCAGCATAATCTGGCAGAGATCCCGGGAGGCGAAGGTGGAGTAAATATTTCCTTTAAAACCGTTCCTGGTCAGATTCGGCAGGTTTCCACTGTGATCGATGTGAGCGTGGGACAAGACCACGGCATCTATTTCCTCCGGATTGTAAAGAAATTCACGGTTTCGGGTGGCGGCTTCGTCACGGCGCCCCTGATAAAGTCCACAGTCGAGCAGAATTTTTGATCCATTCACCTCGATAAGATGTTGGGAACCGGTAGTTGTCCCGGCGGCACCGCAGAAGGTAATCTTCATATTTACCCTGTCATAGCGGGGATCGATCTGAACATCAAGCTTAAGCGGCTTACGCAGTTGAATTTGTTAGTGGCGAAAAAACTGCGTTTCTAAGCGTAATTTTGCCGAAATTATCGCCAAATAAGCAAGGAATTAACCGAATTTCCGAATTTTTATAAAAATATCAGGAAAAATGAATGAAAAGCATTGATTAATTATAAATTAATCATAAATTACGAGTATGAAGCGAATCACGATATTGATGGCAACCCTGGCCACCGGTTTTGTCACCCTGGGCAAAGCTGATGCGCAAAATGTGCGGACGATCGAGTCCCGGATTATGTCGATGGAAGCCCGGCTTGCTGAACTGGAAAGCAAACTGGCCGCAGCAAAAGGCGAAAAACCGGCCCCGACACCGGCACTGGCGCCAGCGGTGAGTGCTCCCGCCAAAAAAGTGGCAAACGAAACTTATGTTATTCGTGACGGTGACTCATTGGGCGGTATCGCCCGGAAGTTCGGTATTCCGCGTCAGGCGCTTTTGGATTCAAACAACATGGCCGAAGGTCAGCCAATCTATATTGGTGAAAGTTTGATCATTCCATCAGCTCCGGTCAATGAGACCAGCGTTGCCTCAGCGACAAGCGGAGAGTTTCACATCGTGCAGGCCGGCGACACTTTGACTGGCATTTCCCGGAAGTATGGAACCACGGTAGCGGCAATCAAAAAGCAGAACGGCTTGAACAGTGATATCATCGGTGCCGGTCAGAAGCTGATGTTGCCGGTAAGTGGAGAAGCTCCTAAGCAGGATATTGTTCAGGCGGCACAGAACACCACGCCATCCGCATCGGGTTCCGGATCCTATCAGTATGAAAATCCTCTTCTTAAGAGTGACGAAACTTACGGATACTACTCCGTCCAGAAAGGTGACAACCTCTACGCTCTGGCACGTGACTTTTTTACAACGATGAAGGAACTGCAGCGTCTCAATAATATGGGAACGAGCACAGTGATTCATCCCGGTGATGAGATGGTGGTTCCTACCTCAAAGTATAACGATTATCACCAGAACGTTGCTCAGAACTAAGAGAAAGAATTTTGTCTCAATACATACTCCCAAGGTTGTTTAAACGAGACATTTGTTGAGTGGTCATAAAAGCCCGGTTTCCGAAAGGAGACCGGGCTTTTTATTTGATACTTCGGAAGTGGTGCAGGGGAGTGACAGATACGAAAAAAGGCACCTCCCGAAGAAGGTGCCTTTCGATAGTAAAGTTACTATAGTTTGCGGGATCGCTTACTCGCTTTCGTCGCTGGTTTCTTCGGTAGTTGCCTCAGAAGCGCCGTCGCTTTCAGGGGCGGTGGCTTGTTCCTCAGATTCGGTTTCTTCGTCGTCATCTGTGGCGACCCGGGCGACGTCCTGAATGGATTCGCCGTCTTTCAGGTTCATCAATTTGACACCCTGAGTGTTCCGGCCGATCACGCTGATTCCGTCGCAACGCAGGCGAACGCTTTGTCCGGCGTCAGTCATCAGCATGACCTCGTCTTCATTCGTTACGTGAAGGCATTTCACTACATTTCCGGTTTTCTCAGTCACCTTCATCGTAATGATTCCTTTACCGCCTCGACCCTTCGTAGGGTACTCACCGAAAGGAGTTCGTTTACCGAGTCCCTTCTCACTGACAACGAGGAGCTGTCCTTCGTCGGACGCGATTGCCAGGGCAACCAGCTTATCTCCTTCACGTAGATTCACTCCGCGAACCCCGGAAGAAGGACGGCCCATTGAGCGGATCGTCGATTCATTACAGCGCACGCAATATCCGGAGCTGGTTACGAGACAGATGTCATCTTTACCGTTGGTCAGTTTAACATCGATAAGCTCATTACCCTCGTCCAGTTTGATAGCGATAATACCATCCTTCCGGAAATTCCTGAATCCCGAGAGCGCCGTCTTCTTGACCCGTCCACTTCTGGTAGCAAAGAAAACAAACTGATCGTCGACAAAGGTCGCATCTTTATCTTCAGCACCGACCGCTTCGATTCGAAGCACCGCGGCGATTTTCTCTTCCGGTTGGAGGCTCAGCAGATTCTTGATGGAGCGTCCCTTTGATGTTCGGGACATCTCCGGTATCTGATAGACCCGCTCGACATAAACTCGACCGGTATCGGTGAAGAACATCAAGTAATCGTGCGAGGTCGCAGCGAAGAGGTGTTCGACAAAATCATCGGCTTCGTCCTCATCATCGGAAGCCCGTGTTTCCATCCCTTTAAGGCCTTTACCACCGCGAGCCTGGGTGCGGTATTCGGAGGATAAGGTCCGCTTGATATAGCCACGATGCGAAATGGTAATCACATTCGACTCGTTGGCGATCAGCTCGACGTTGGCGATCTCTCCGGTGTCAGCACCGAAATCGGTAAGTCGTGGAGTGGCCCACTTTTCCTTCACATCGAGGAGCTCCTGTTTGATGATGGCAAGAACCCTCTCTTCGCGAGCGAGGATATCCATGAGGTCTTTGATCTCGTCGAGCAAAGCATCGTATTGAGCTTTGATTTTCTCTCTTTCGAGGCCAACCAGTTGATAGAGGCGAAGCTCAAGAATGTGCTCGACCTGGCGGTCGGTTAAGGTATAGCGACCCTCTTTGAGTTTCAGGCTTTCCTGACCCCGCATAAAGATACCGAGAGCTTCCGCCGCTTCGACCGAGAAGTCGTAAGCTTTGATTTTTTCACGGGCTTCATCACGGTTCTTCGAATCGCGGATCATCCTGATAAAGTCATCAAGATTACCGAGAGCGAGGAGATAAGCCTCGAGCCGCTCCGCCTGTTCGTTCGCTTTGCGCAGCAAATACTTCGTCCGGCGAATAATGACTTCCCGACGGTGTTCGATATAGCAAATCAGGGCGTCTTTAACCGACAGCAACCGTGGACGATTGTTATCAATCGCCAGCATATTTGCGGAGAAAGAAGTCGCCAGAGCGGTGTGCTTATAAAGATTGTTAAGAACCACCTGAGCACGAGCATCGCGCTTCAAGTCGACAACGACCCGGGTGACTTCCGTTGACTCATCACGAACCGCCGAAATTTCGGGAAGGATTTTCTCATTGGCCAATTCCGCAATCCGCTCCACGAGACGGGCCCGGTTGACGGCATAGGGAATTTCGCTGATCACGATTTGTTCGCGACCGTTTTGATTCTCCACCACTTCGGCGCGTCCCCGAACTTTAATACTGCCGCGCCCCGTAGTGGCGTAGTCAGTGATTCCCCTGGTCCCGAGAATGGTACATCCGGTAGGGAAATCGGGTCCCTTGATAATGGTCAGCAATTCACCGGTTGTGATGTCCGGATTATCGATCGTAGCGCAAACGCCATCGACCACCTCACCGAGATTGTGTGGTGGGATGTTGGTTGCCATACCAACCGCAATACCGGTACCGCCGTTAACCAGCAGGTTTGGAAATGCAGCAGGGAAGACGACCGGCTCTTGACGAGTTTCATCGTAGTTGTCTCGAAAATCTACCGTCTCCTTCTCCATGTCGGTCATCAGAGAATGACCGCAGTTGGTGAGGCGGGCCTCGGTATATCGCATCGCTGCCGGAGGGTCACCTTCGACTGAACCGAAGTTACCCTGACCCTGAATCAGAATTTCCCGCATCGTCCATGGCTGTGCCATATTAACGAGTGTCGGGTAAATCGTTGCTTCACCGTGAGGGTGGTAGTTACCTGAAGTATCACCACAAATCTTCGCGCACTTCCTGTAGTTCTTGCCTGGGGCAAGACCGAGGTCGTTCATCGCGAGGAGAATTCGTCGCTGCGAAGGCTTCAGGCCGTCCCGGGCATCGGGTAGGGCCCGGGAAATGATAACCGACATCGAGTAATCGAGAAACGAACTGGACATTTCGTCCTCAATTCGGATGGGCTGAATTCTGGCGTTGTCCTCCGGTGGCGGTGGTGTTGAGTCTGGCGTATCGTCTTCGTCAGGCATAGCAATGGTATTGGTAGCGAATCAGAGCAGCTGATCCGGTGAGTTAGTAAGTGTGAGTGGTGGTAGTTAGATGTCCAGATTTCTGACGTTCAGGGCATTATCCTCAATGAACTGACGGCGGGGTTCGACGATGTCGCCCATCAAAACCGTAAACATTTTGTCGGCTTCAACCTGATTTTCTTCATCCATTTTGACTCGAAGCAAACGGCGGACTTTAGGATCCATCGTTGTCGTGAAAAGCTCTTTGGCATTCATCTCACCGAGACCCTTGAATCGCTGTAGCTGCATTCCGCGTTTACCGATTTCGGTAACGGTATGAAGAATCTCGGGAACACTGAACACGGGAATATGTTTGGCGTTCTCTCCGGCTCCTTCGATGACTTCAAAGAGCGGAGTATCCTCGGACGAGAATTGCTCGATGTTTAAACCCAGTTCTCTCAACCGTTCGAGAATTTTGGCGATCGGCTTTGACTCGTGAATTTCCACCAGTCGCGCTCTCCGGATTACGGAGTGCTTGCTGGGTTTTTCCTTCGGCTTTTCTTCTTCCTCTACGATTTCAACTTCCGAATCGATGATGGGATCTTCGGGAAGAACGGATGGGTCGATCGCATCCGCCGCGGCGATTGCTTCCTCCACGTCTTTTCTGCCGAACAGGTAGAGATCCGGATTTTTATCCGAGTAGTCCCGGAGTTCGGTATCGTCGAAACAATACTTTACGCGGACTTCATTTCCTTCGCGAACCTGGATGAGGTAGCGGGGGAGTTTCTTATCTCTTGCTAGAGAAAGGTATTCTTCAAAGTTACCTGCGTTACCGTAAATGACGTTGCTGTAGCGGTCGAGTTTGGCGAGGTGCCGGAGCATTTCACCAAGTTCTGCGCCTGATATAACGTTCTCATCATTAATGGTTTTTAATGATGCATCTTCGATGCCGAGATCAATCAGGATCTCCGAAAGGTTAGCGTCGTCCTGCACGTAGGTTTCTTTCTTCTTCCGGGTAATTTTATACAGAGGCGGTTGAGCGATATATACATAACCGGCCTTAACCAGAGGTGCCATTTGCCTACAGAAAAAGGTAAGCAAAAGCGTCCGGATGTGAGAACCATCAACGTCCGCATCCGTCATAATGATAACCTTGTGGTAGCGAACTTTATCGAGGTTGAAAGCCCCCTCCATTTCGCCTTCTCCAATACCGGCACCGATTGCGGTGATCATGGTTTGGATCTCTTTATTCTGGAGCACTTTGTCGAGTCTTGCCTTCTCGACATTGATCAATTTACCACGAATCGGTAGTATCGCCTGAGTCCAGCGATCGCGACCTTGTTTCGCCGATCCACCCGCGGAATCACCCTCCACAATGTAGAGTTCAGATTCGGCCGGGTCGCGTGATGAGCAGTCCGCCAGTTTGCCGGGGAGACCGCCACCGGTCATGGCTGATTTCCGAACGGTTTCACGAGCTTTACGGGCGGCTTCGCGAGCCCGGGCTGCGTTGAGAACCTTCTCGACGATCTTCTTCGCCATGTCGGGGTTCTCTTCGAAATACTCGGTGAATCCTTCGTAAACGATGGAACTGACCACGCCTTCAACCTCGTTATTGACCAGCTTATCTTTGGTCTGCGAACTGAAGCGCGGGTTCGGGTGCTTCACCGAAATAATTGCGAGAACGCCCTCGCGACAATCTTCGCCGGTGAGTTGCGGGTCCTTGTCTTTCAACATTTTGTTGTTTTTCGCGTAGGCATTGATCGCCATGGTCAAAGCCCGGCGAAAACCGGAAAGGTGAGTTCCGCCGTCTCCGTTCGGAATGGAGTTGGCAAAGCAGAGAATATTCTCGTGGTAGTCCCCGGTGTAATGAAGGGTGACATCCGCAAAACAGTCGTCCTTCATGGTTTTCCCGTCGTCATCGATATCGACGTTGCGTTTTCCGCGGAAGGAAATCGGCAGGGGATGAACCAGCTCTTTGTCCTCACCCATTTGGCGAACGAACTCAACAATGCCCTCAGGGTAGTAGAATTCTTTCTCCCCTTCCTGCTCGGGGCGTTCATCAACCAGAACGATTCGAACCCCTGCGTTGAGGAATGAGAGCTCCCGTAAGCGGCGCGCCAGGTAGTTGAAGTTGAATTCCTGAACCGCTGTGAAAATCGTCGCATCCGGGAAGTAAGTGATCTTGGTCCCGGTGTGGTTGGGATCTTCCAGTTCCCCGATGACCTCGAGCGGCGAGGTGGTTTTTCCGCGTTCAAAGCCGATCGCGTAAATTTTTCCATCGCGGTAAACTTCCGCCTTAAACCAGTCCGAAAGTGCGTTAACACACTTGGCACCAACCCCGTGGAGACCGCCTGAATACTTGTAGGCACCCTGTCCAAACTTACCGCCTGCGTGAAGTCGGGTCAAAACCAGCTCGACGGCCGGAATGCCCGCTTTCTCATGCATTTCAACCGGAATTCCCCGGCCATCATCCTCTACCGAGATCGAATTGTCGGCATGAAGGGTGATGGTGACCTTGTCACAATAACCGGCGAGGTGCTCATCGATCGAGTTATCCAGAACCTCGAAAACGGTGTGATGAAGGCCTCTTTCTGTCGCGGGATCCCCGATGTACATTCCGGGACGTTTCCGGACAGCCTCAAGGCCTTTCAATTCGTTGATCTGACCGGCGCCGTATTCGCTATCCGGCTTGGACAGAGTTAAATCGTCTTCGTTTTCTTCAGGCATATTTGAACCTTTTTTGAGTGGTGGATTGAACTCGAAAAATGCTCCGAATTCGGGAGTGCAAAGATAGCCGGAAAATGAAAAAATTCAACGTAATCCCACGATTAATTTCGACGGTGATTCAGCTCTCTTAAGTTTCGCTGAAATGTCGGTTTTATCGGGATTTGACGGCCTTTTCGGACAGCTCGATTTCCGCTCTTTTTCAGATTATTTCGGGTAAGCGAAAGACCTCGAACCGGGAGGCGGAAACGTGAGTTTGTCAGGCTTGTTTTTCGGAGTTATCATTTTCATCATCCCGTTAAATTCAGTCCCTTCACAAAGACTCTTTCCCAAGCTGATTTCAGGGGCAATCCTGATTGGTTTTTTGACGCCTTTCCCGATATTCTCTCAGGGTGCACCTTTCCCGCCTCTGGTCGCTCAAAAATGCGGCGTTTGTCATCCGGTTCCCCGGCCGGGTTCGATGGCGAAGAATGCCTGGCCGGGTGCGCTCGAAACCATGGTTGGTTTGATGCAGGAGCAAAAGTTACCGATCACGCAGGAGGAGATGAATCAGATTGTCGGTTATTACCTCTCAAACAGCCCTGAGACGCTGGAAACGATTGAAGATGACCTGAAGCCCTCGCGACTGAATTTTGGCATCGAGACGATCGGAGAATTGTTTGTTCATCCCCGACCGGAAGTTTCGAGCGTTAAGATCGGTGACTTCGACGGGGACGGGGTCGCCAGCGAACTGATCGTTACTGACAACCTGAACGAATCGGTCTCCTGGCTGAAACGGGTCGGCTCAGAGTGGAAAGAAAAGGTGATCCTCAAAACGAAATCCCCGGTGAATTCGACGCCGATGGATATCGATGGGGACGGGGATATCGATTTTGGTATTTCCGGTATGGGCGATATTTATCCGAATGAACTCCTCATCGGAGAGTTTCATCTCCTGATCAATCAGGGTGATGGAAAGTATGAGCATCTGCCCGTCATCAGTGGCGGTGTTCCGAGAATTACTGACTGCGCCCCTGCCGATTATGACGGAGACGGGGACATCGATATCGTGCTTGCGATGTTTGGTTGGCGAAAAACCGGAGCGATCACCGTGCTCGAACAAGTGGCGCCCCTCGAATTCAAACTAAAGAAAATTATCGATATCAACGGGACGATGCGGGTACTGCCGGCGCATTTGAACTCAGATGATAAGATTGATTTTGTCGCTCTCATCACTCAGCAGCATGAGATGATCGTGCGCTTTATCAATCAGGGGGGGAATCAATTTAAAAGTGAACTGATCGCCCGTGCAAATCATCCTTCGTTCGGTTCGTCGAGTATCTATATCGAAGATCTCGATCAGGACGGGGACGAAGATATTCTCTATACCAACGGTGATATGATGGATGAAAATCCCGCACCAAAGCCCTACCACGGGGTCCGCTGGCTGGAGAACGATAACTGGAACTATAAACTACATTATCTCGCCGGTATGCCGGGCTGTTACGATGCAAAGCCCGTCGATATGGATGGAGACGGCGATCTCGATGTCGTTTACTCGGCTCTCTACTTTCAATGGAAAGAAGCTGACTTTCCGAGCCTTGCCTGGATGGAGAATCTGGGAGGGTTCCGTAAATTTTCGCGGCAGAAAATAGCCTACGCCCCCTCCAATCTTGCCAACATCGCGGTAGGCGATCTAAATGGCGACGGTAAGCCGGATATCGTCGGGGGAGGGATGCACGTCCCGGGGCCGATAGATCGGTCGGGACGCCTTACGTTGTGGACTCAGGAGTGACTGTTACGCCGGTGCGCTTCCGTCCGGTAACTGGTCGGAAGTGGGCTCCGCCTTCCGGTTTTGACGCCGGGGCTTCTTGCGATTCTTCTTGTCTCTTTCATGGAGCCAGAGAGGAATGCCGCAGGCCATCACAAAAACACTCACGGTCCAGGAAATGTAGAGCGCGTCCCAGACTCCCTGAGTGAATCCATAACTGTGGAGGCCGATTCCCAGGTTGTTCACGCCCCACCAGGAGAAGGTCACGATCATACCGAGGAACACGGCGTTGACCGCGATACCGATGTCGCGAATGTATCCTCCCATTTTGGCGTGGAGGATGACCAGAGCCCAGAGACAGATCATCAGGGCGCCGTTTTCTTTAGGGTCCCAGCCCCAGAAACGTCCCCAACTATAGTTCGCCCAGACTCCACCGAGGATGGTTCCAATGATAGAGAAAAAGAGGCAGAAACATACCACTCCATATATCATTTTTGATATCGATTTGAAGAAGTCGCGGGTCTCTTTGTCCTCATTGAAAATCTGATTGTCCTCGAGGACGGTTTTGCCCATCATCGATTTCATGACCTTAATCAGAGGTCGGAGAAAACGGTGTAGCAGGTAGTAGATGCCCAGTAACATGGCGAGCAGTCCAGCGGCGTATCCGATGTTGATCGTCGTCACGTGAGTCGCGAGCCAGAAGTTGGTATCGAGCACGGCCTGGAGCGGATCCATCGTATCAGTCGCTTCTTTGGTTTCGTACCGGAGAGAAAGGAACATGCCAGCCATCCCGGCGATCACCGCTACGATGAGAGCGACGCCGCGGCGGGTGAAGTATTCCAACACCAGCGATAGCATCACTGCGATTGCCGTAATGAAAATGATAGTGTCGTATAGATTTGTAATCGGTGGGCGTGCCCGGATCACTGATCTCTGAACGATACCGATGATATCGTATCCCAAAGCGAGGATCGTAACCGCAACCGCAATCCAGGTCAGGATTCGTGAGGCTTTGGAGCCGGGCATCATCCAACTGACCGCGAGGATCAGAAAGGCCATGATGAAATACGACAAGCTACTATGGAAATACCCGCTGTTGTATAGATCGACTTCTTTGTCTGAGCTTTTCGCTTCGACTTTTAGAATCCGCTTCCGGTCGTTGAGTCGGTCCTTTTCCAGTTCCTCAGTGGTGGCCGCAATCTCTGAGTCGATTTTATCAATCCGGGCCTGATAGCGGGCCTGAGTTTCCTCTTTTTGACGATTCACAAAGGCAGCCATTTTATCCGCCATCGGTTTCACAATGGCGGCACGGTCGGATTTGTCGGCATCGTCGGGTAGTTTTTCCAGAGCGGCAAACATCGCCTTCTGCCCTTCATGAAGAGTGCCGATAGCTTTGAGTGATTCTTTGACCCAGTCCCGCAGCGACTTATCCTGCATTGCTTCAAACATGGCGTCTCCGATTCCGCTCCATTCGTCCTTCAGCTTGTCCTGCGGAGGGATAATCACCAGGTTTCTTCCCGAGTTGGCGAAGAAGAAAAAGAGTTGGAAGGGAGCCTGAAAAAGTCTCGCCTCGTCGGTCGGAGCCGGTTGGCTGAGCACTCCGAAGAGTTGTTGCGGAGTCATCTCCGGCATCAGGTCCAGGAACTCGGACATGTCGAGACGGTTCGCGATTTCGGAAAGGCTTTCGGGGATGATCTGGTCGTTGACCATATTCTCGCCTTTCCGCACGGCTCCGAATTGTCCCAGCATGTATTCGAAGAGGCTGATGTTTCGGCTGAGTCGCAGAATCTGAACTTCCTCCCGGGTGGGCTGAAGCTCCGGATCTTCCTCGCTTTTGTCGAATTCCTGCTTCTTCTCGGATACCCGGGAGCCTTCTTCGGCAATCTTGGAGCGAGCTACGAGGAGCTGATTGTAGGAATAGCGGTCCCGTTTCCGGTGAACGGAGTCTCCCGGCTTCGGCTTCACGCCGAGTTCGGCGATAGTATCGGTATCATCGACGTTAAAGATCGGCAGTTCCTTGGCGACGTCACCCCGGAAAAGGGCTTCCATGAGCCATTCGTCAGCTTTGATTTTGTGCTTCTCACCATCTTTGGTTTCAAATTTTGCACGCGTTCCGTTGTTAATTTGGAGCAGGGTAAAGCGGGCGAAAGTATTTGCCGGCTTCACTCTTCCGCCGTTTTGAATCAACATTCTCTGGAACTGCTCCCTGACCTCGTCGGGCCACGGAGTGTAAGACTCCAGATTGGTCATCACGTTCTTCGCGCTTCGAGAGTTCTTGAGGAGAAACGAAGCTGACTTCAGCGAGATAATGACACCCGCCACGAGAAGTAGGGAAACGATGAGATAGGCGATTTTCAGTTTACTGAAACGCTGTTCCGCACGGGCTTTGGCCTCCCTGGCGGCCGCATCTTCCCGGATTTGCCTTTTGGTACTCATATCTTTAGTCCTTTGCTTTCTTCAGCCGCTCGGCTTTTGATTTGTTAATGTATTCTACCAGTTTCCAGATGAAATGGAGAAACATTCCGATTCCCATGATGGTCAGAGCGATCGTCGGCCACTGGTCCGACGGGTTGTCGGAAACGGCGAACTGGGAGTAGTATTCCCCGGTGTCCGGATTTTGGCCAAAGCTCTCCTGAAAGACAACGAAACCACCGTGGCGCATCGGCTCGTTCATGCGAATCGCCACTTTCTTTCCTTCATCATCGAAGGTGTCCATCCGGGTGATCCGGCTCTCGTAGTTTTTCGGTTGATCGGTGCCGGGGTGCTTTTCAAAGATAAAGCGATCGAGCTTGATGTAATAATCGATCGGCCAGGTCGTTTTGGTGAGCAAAAGTCCGTATTGTTTGTCGTCGATCTTGAAGCCGGCCACCCTTGGGCTTTCCCCGGCCATGTGGCTCGCGGAATAGGATGAAATGATCATCTCGGCGACTTCCTCGCGGTTTTCGCCTTTTAAGACCGTGGCAAAGAGCGCCGGAAAGTTCCGCTCCTCCTCCTTTTCTTTCTTCGCGGAAAGCAATTTGAAGCCATTGATTTCCCGGTCGCCGGCCCGGACGGCCATCGGGGCAGATGCCGGAATGGGATTGGCATTGCGGAGGAAGGTATCGACTTTTACCGAGAAGGGCAGGGCCTTGAAGGTGAATTCCTGTTCATCGCCGCCATTCAGTTTGGTGAGTTCCTCCCAGGGAATGACGTGAGCTTTGGTCGGACGACCCGCTTCGTTAAATTCCAGCACTTCGAGCTGCCAGGTTTTGTAGCTCCGGGCCATGTTGCTGGCCTGGCCGGGGAAAAGAGCAACAAAGCCATCATTCTTTGCAACGAAGGTGACAAAGGCGCTGACCAGCAAAAAGAGAATACCGAGGTGGGAGACGAGGTTCGGAATTCCACGGGTCCGTTTCCGCACATGAACGACGGCGCCGAGGGTCATATTGACAAACAGCAGCAGCATGAGAAGCAACCCGCCGGGGAGGGGGATCGGAATAGGGCCGAGCAGGTCAGTTGTGACAAACCAGGAGTGAAAATATTTCTGCACCGCTCCCCAGAGGCCAAGATCGACCTGGGCGAGAGTTCCGAGCAGTGTAATCAAGGTGAGCAACACCAGCACAATCGTCGCGAGGGCGAATGAGGTGAAGAATCGGTAGATGGATCTCAGGTAGTTCATTTATCGGGTAACCTTCAGTTTCCGGTTCTGAAATCGAGCGATGCACAAAAGGCTCCGAATTTCGCTTCGTTTTCGGCAACCAGATCTTTAGGTCCCGTCATCTTTACGGTGACCATCGAGTCGGCGACGGTTAAAATAAGGCCGTGAAGGCGGTAGTTTTCTTTGGCGGCGGAACCCATTCCGGCAAATGAGCCGTCTACGGAAACGAGGGTTGCCGGTTCGCCGAAGAGAGTCTGTTTAGGAAGTGCGGCCACTTCGGCATCGGTAAGTTCGGCGGCTCCGACCTGTTTTCTCCAGCGGTTGACGTTGGCGGTTAATCCGCCGGCGGCTCCGGAGAGGCGGGTCACGTAGCATTCGCCTTCGTCATTGGGTCCGAAACGGAGATTGGGCTCCCGCATCGACGTGGCGGGCAGTTCCTTCCATCCGTCGGGTGTGTTCCAGGTTAGTTTCGGTGAGCCGTCGCTGTTGTCACCCTGAGGACCAACGGGGCGGGTATCAGTTGATGGACTGGTTTTGTAACGGAAGCGGGAGGTGTCGGATTCCGCAATCACCGGGATTTCAAAATCGTTTGCCGGATCGATTTCCCGGACCTCGGAAATTTCAATAGGTGCCGAACCGCCGCAGCCGGTGAGGCTGAGAGCGACGGGTAACGTTAAAAACCAGAAGAATTGTCTCATTAAAAGTGTGTTGGATCGGTGCTTTAGAATGGAAAAAGTCGGACTGTACAGGGTACCGTCCAAAAGTGTACAGGGTACAGTCTGAATTACGGTCAATTTTGCTGTAAGGCCGCCATTACTGAGCCGCGGGGAGTGGCGTTTCTGCGGGTTTGGCCTCTGCCGCAGCTTTGGCCGCCGCTGCTTTCGCTGCTGCGGCATCGGCTTCCTGTTTTTTACGGGCCGCATCTTCGAGTGCTTTCTTCTTCGCGGCTTCTTCAGCCGCCTTTTTCTCTGCTGCAGCCATCTCCGCTGCTTTCTTCTTCGCCGCTTCCTCGGCGGCTTTTTTCTTAGCGGCCGCTTCCTCTGCCGCTTTTTTCTTCGCTGCGGCTTCGGCTAATGCTTTCTTTTTGGCCTCTTCTTCGGCCTTTTTCTTTGCTTCCTCCGCTTCAACTGCCGCTTTTGCCGCCCTGGCTTCTTCGGCCGCTTTTTCCAAATCAATTCCCGTGTTGATTTGCAGATTAACGCTCTCTTCGTAGCGGCGCGCTTCGTCTGGATCGACTTTGGTCTGCCAGACGTAAAGCTTCCGCAAATTCGGCAACTGCTTCAGTGATTCGAAGATAGTGTTTGAGACTTCGGTCGAGTAAAGATTGAGGTATTGCAGCTCTTTCAGAGGCGTGAGTTTGGCAATCCCCGCATCGGTGACTTTGGTGTTCTCAAGATGAAGTTTTTCAAGTCCGCGCATCTTTGACACCGTATCGAGGCCCTCGTCGGTAATCTGGGATTTGGCAAGGTTCAGCCAAAGCACTCTTTCCGCGACCGGTTCGAGGAGCTTTAATTGCTCATCTCCGAATTCGCTGGCTCCGTTCAAAACATTGACGTGGAGGCGGGAATCTTCAGCCGAGACCGGCATGACCGAAAAGTTCAGTTGTTCCGCTTCGGTATTCAGCTTGGCGAGGCGGGCTTCCTGTTCTTCGGGAGACAGGCCGTCCCAAACTGAGGTCCACGAGACTTCTTCGACAATGTCGGCGACTTCCTCACCGGCAATCAAGGCTTCGACCACCGCGATGGTTGTCAAGATAGCGGGATCGTCCCCGAGTTGAGAGACGGTGATGTCGGTCTTCGCTCCGGCATCGATCCAGAGTTTCAAAAGATTGATCTCATCAGCGGTGAGGCCGTCTCCCTTGGGCGGCATAAATTCATCGTCATCTTTATCAAGCGTCACCCGGACAATGAGTTCGGACTCGTCGGAATCGCCGGGAACGACCGTTGGATAATCCGAACCGTCGGAACCGGCCATCAGCAAGTCGTGGGTATCCATCCGGAGCTTGCCTTTGATTTTGTTTTCGTTATGACACTCGTTACAACTCTTCTCGAGGATGGGATGGATGTATTCGCTGTAGACATTGCGTTCCTCAACTTCGACCTCGACGAGTTCATCAGCAATTGGGCTCTCCTCGTCGCCATCGGAGAGGCCCGCGAGGATAATTTTCTTAACCGGCCCGGGAGCGTGATCGGCGAGATAATCGGCTCCGTGGACCATCGCTCCACCATAATGGCCGGCTGCCGCAACGCAGAGGGCCGATGCAAGCAGTGTGATGCCATAGACAAAGCCGTGACCTCTCAGTTTAAAAATCAGGGCAAGCACAGAAAGTCCGACCACTCCGAGTCCGGTCCACATGTGAAGAGTCATCGCCTTGCCGTTAACTTCTTCGACCTCCATGAGAAGGAATCCGAGGATGGTGGTAACGATCGAGCCGAGAAGCGTCAGCCAGAGGGTAAAAGTGGAAGCCTCCCGGATGTGATGGAATCCGGGAACTTTGCCGAATAACTCGAGGGCGATCACAAAGAAGATCATCCCGGCGGGAAGGTGGAGCGCGATCACGTGGAAACGGGCGATCCAGTTCAGCGTGGTCCCCTCGTAGACGTTCTCTTTGATGTTGAAGAACCACCAGATTCCCGCAATGAGAAATCCCCAGAACAGGGCCAGCACAATCGCCAAAGCGATGCTGAGAAATTTAACTTTTGGGTCGGGATCGCTTCCCCGCGACACGATGTTACTCATGCGGCCTACTAACGCCTATCCTGACACCCCGTCAAATCACGAGATGTCGTTCTAAAAATCACCGTAAGATATCGAAATTTGCATTCGGACTTTTCTTTTTGCATCGTCGATCGTTTACGATTAACAAGGCTCCCAACTCAAGGAAGATATGAAAGAACCGAAGACTGATCCGACGCTGCCTCACCTTTATTTCATGGGAATCTGCGGGACCGCAATGGGGTCGGCCGCTGCTGCATTTCGCGATGCCGGGTATCGGGTTACGGGGTCTGATTCATCGGTTTACGATCCCATGAAAAGCTTCCTCGAAAGCCGCGGAATTGAAATTCTGGATGGGTACAAAGCGGAAAATTTACCGGACGATGTGGATTATTTTGTGATCGGGAACGCCCAAAGTCGTGGAAATCCGGAAGTGGAAGAGGTTTTAAATCGCAAACTGCCTTACATTTCGATGCCCCAACTCCTTCGTGAGCAGATTCTGGCGGGGAAGCGGAATCTGGTGGTCAGTGGGACCCACGGGAAGACCACGACTTCATCAATTTTGACCTGGATGCTAGAATCTGCCGGGAAAAACCCGAGCTTTGTGATCGGTGGAATCCCGGGGAATTTTGAGCAGGGCGCGCGATTCGTGGATTCCGACTACACGGTGATCGAAGGCGACGAGTATGACTCCGCGTTTTTCGATAAACGCAGCAAATTTATTCATTATCATCCCGAGGTGGCGATTCTGAATAATATGGAATTTGATCACGCGGATATTTTCGACAATATCGAAGCGATCCGCCGGACTTTCGGTCACATGGTCCGGCTCGTTCCGGAAAACGGGCTCGTCATCATCAATGGCGATGATCAAAACTGTCTCGACGTTTTCGCCGCCGAAGGTCACGCGCCGGGCTGCCGGGTCGGGTTCGGTGAGGAATGTGATATGCGGATTGTCGATGTGGATTACCGCGCCGATTCCACTGCCTTTACCGTTCACGGAGAACGCTTCGAAATACCGATGAACGGGGAATACAATGTTCGCAATGCAGCGATGGCTGCGGTCGCGGCTACTTTTGTCGGGGTGACTCCTGATCAGATCCGCGCGGCACTTCTCAGTTTTATCGGAGTGAAGCGAAGGCAGGAAATCCGGGGTGTTACGAGTCGGAATATTACAGTGGTTGATGATTTCGGGCATCATCCGACGGCAATCAAAGAGGCGATCGCCGGGATGCGTCACCGTTTTGAGGGTGCCCGACTGTGGGCCATTTTCGAACCCCGTTCCAATACCACCCGGCGAAATGTTTTTCAGGAGGATTTGCCTGCTGCGCTCGGTCAGGCCGACGCGATTTGCCTGTCTCAGGTGGCGCGGGCGGAAAAGCTAGCCCCTGAGGAAAGGCTCGATCCAGCGAAATTAATGGAGACGCTGCGCGCCACCGGTAAACCCGCTTTCTACGAAGATGATGCTGACGCCATTGTCGAGCGTCTCAAAATGGAGGCAAAGGACAACGACGTTATTATCGTATTCAGCAACGGGGGCTTTGGAGGGATTCACAACAAGCTGCTCGCCGTTCTTTAACGTTTTCAGCTTCGAAGCATTTCAAAAGAGTGACAGGCAAAGCCGGCTCCGAAAGAAGTCAGCCAGAGATTGTCGTTTGAAGCGCCTTTTTCAAGAAGGCCTTCAAGCGCGATAAGCACCGATGGGCTGCTCGTATTGCCGTATTCATACAAGGCTTCCCGGCTTTCGGGGATATCATCGAGCGAACAACTTTTTTTGATCGCGCTGAGAACATCGCGTCCGCCGGTATGGGTCAAAACGTGAGGTGAATCGGAAGTCCGCTTGTCGTAAAGAGTTTTGACGGCTTTTCCTGCGAGATTCGGCACGCTGAGGTGCAGTTTGTTCCGCAGTTTTCCTTCGTGATTCACAAAACGAATCTTTTCCCGGTTTTTCGGATCGTGAAGCGTATGGAAATGGTCGGCACGGTATCCGGTTTCCCCCGGGGTGCTTTTCCAAATCGAAGCGCTGGCTCCATCGCCAAATAAGCAAAGACTGATCAGAACGCCGAAATCATCATCAATAAAGAAGGCGGAGGAACAGCTCTCCACGGCGATCACTCCGATGGTAGCCTCGGGGTTTGCGGTGAGGAACCCGTGAGCCGATCGAATCGTGGGTACGGCAGCGCCGCAACCAAGGCCGACAATATCCTGAAGGTAGACATCGCCCCTCATACCCATTTTTTCAGCAACGTAGGAACTGACTCCCGGGCAGAGGTACCCCGTACAGGTACAAACAAAAAGAGCATCCAGATCCTGAGGCAGGGTGGATGCTTTGTCCAAAGCCTGGCTTAGAGCCCGCTCCGCCATCGCCGGAGCTTCCTGCTCGAACAGGTGATTTAGCTGCCCGGCGGAAAGTTCAAAGAGCTCAGTGGGATCATTAGTAGAGAAATGCCTCGTGCCGATACCGGAGTCTCCAGTGAGGATTTTCTCCAATAAACCAAAGGATTTAGGCTTCAAATTCGTCATCGCAGGGGATTTCGACTGACTGCCACATTGCCATACCTCTTGCTGGGTTAGCTTATGAGGCGGGAATGCGCTGGAGATGGAGTGAAGATACATAGGGTTGCTTAAATAATTTCGGTCATGTCTATTCGTGGATCGACAAAAGGTAGTTTACAGTGGATTTCAATTTTTATAAAAAAATTATACCAAATTCGGCAACTAATACGTAGTCTGGTAAGGATTGAGGAAGAAAATCACCATCATAGGCGGCGGCCTTGCCGGAATTTCTCTGGGGATTGGACTGCGGAGGCGGGACGTCCCGGTCAAACTGATTGAAGCTGGATTTTATCCCCGCCACAGAGTCTGCGGTGAATTTATCTCCGGGATCAGCACCGATGCCTTAAAGTACATCGGTATCGATGGGATTCTCGACGGGATGCCCCGGCATCGGACATCGGTATGGTATTGTCAGGGCAAGCGTTCTTTTCAGTCTGATTTGCCTGAAGAGGCGGTGGGCGTGTCGCGATACAAGTTGGATAAGGATCTGGTAGACCGTTTTGAAGCTTTGGGCGGCGAATTGATCACCGGGACCCGTTATACCGGCGACGACTCTGAAGGGTATGTTTTCTCG
The DNA here is from genome assembly GCA_029213005.1 of Verrucomicrobiales bacterium. GTDB lineage: Bacteria > Verrucomicrobiota > Verrucomicrobiia > Verrucomicrobiales > DEV007 > Arctic95D-9. The sequence goes on along the minus strand of JARGPI010000008.1, from coordinate 187,222 downwards.
ACCGGGCGGGTGCGTCGCAAAGGTAGCAAGTGGATCGGTATCAAGTGCCACCTTATTGATTTTCCTTTGGAAGCTGATGTCGAGATGCATGTGGGGAAGGGGGCCTACCTCGGAGTGAGTCGTGTCGAAGAAAACCGGGTTGATGCCTGTGGACTCTTCGAGATTCGCCCTCAAATCAAGGTTCCCAAAATGGAGCTGCTGGAGACATATCTGGAGGCCTGTAATTTGACAGAGATGTCTGCGCGGGTCCGGAATGCCAATAAAGATGAATCCTCCTGTCTCGGGGTTAATGCTTTCGAACTGGGGTGGCAGCCGGATGAGCCTGAGGACCGGGACAAACTTCGGATTGGAGATCGTTTTGCTATCATCGGGCCTTTCTCGGGTAATGGTATGAGCATGGCTTTCGAAGGGGCTGCTGCCGCGATCGATCCATTGTTAGCGTATGCGAGCGGTGAAATGGAGTGGCTGGATTGCCGGGATCAAATAACTCTCGATCTGAAAAAGCGGTTTCGGAAGCGTCTCGCGATTTCGAACGCGATTCATCCATTCCTGACCGATGCGGGTAAACAGAGAATGCTGGCGACGCTGGGGAAGCTGAATCTGATTCCCTACAATACGCTTTTCCGCGCCCTCCGCTAAATTCAGTTCCGGGCATCCTTGACGGCGTCTGACACTTCTTCGATCGCGTTACCGATGGCATCGCCTGCTTTTTCCGCCGGAGTTTTTTGATTTTCTTTGTATATCACCAAAAAGATCGCGGCAAGAATCGCGACGATCGCAATCATGGAAACGGCAAGTATCGTGGTTTGGTTTTTTCCTTCTGTGGACATAGGGTCCCGATTTGCATCATCCATGCCTGCCGTGGAATGAGGGATCTTCCATTCTCGCCGCAAATCCAGCAGTCAAATTGCAGGGGAATGCTTTGCAGCTTGCAAAGTGTAGCGCTCCATCCAGCGGTAAATACCGTATTCTGCGGCGGCACGGACCTAGCTGATTAACTAGAGTTATGAAATCAGACCCTTTAGAAACTTCCAAGTCGTCAACTCCGGATACTGCTGACGAAATTGTGGCAATCCGCGACGCCATCAAAGCGCAGGAAGGCAAAATTCCGCCGAAGGAGCTGAAAGGACTCGCTAAAGAATTGTTCGAGAAGATGTCGCAAAACGAACTTTATGAATATCTCGAACGGAAAGAGATCAAGAATCCTTCCTGAAGATCAGCGAGACGTTGGCGCCGCCGAATCCGGAACTACTACTTAGAGCCGTCCCCGGACCTGAATCTTTAGTCTCGCGGATAATGTTTAAGCTCTCGGCTTCCTCTACCAGTTTTGTGATATGGGCAGAGCCGGGAGTGAAGCTTTCTTTAATTGCGAGGCAGCAGATCCCTGCTTCCAGTGCACCGGCCATCGAGAGACCGTGTCCGGTTAGCGCTTTGGTGCTACTGATCTCCGGTCTCCCTTTGTCTTCTCCAAATACTGTTTTCAGAGCGCGAACTTCGGAGAGGTCGCCAACCGGGGTCGATGTTCCGTGGGCATTAACATAGTCGATGTCGGCCGGACTCAGGTCGCATACTTTTAACGCGAGGTTCATCGATCTCGCGAGACCCTCGCCTTCGGGGTGTGACATCGCCGGATTGTAACCATCAGCGGCCTGGCCCCAACCGGAGAATTCGGCGTAAATTTCCGCTTTTCTCGCTTCCGCAGCTTCTCTGGATTCGAGAATCAAAGCAGCAGCGCCTCCCGTCCCGACAAAACCGGAGCGTTTCACATCAAATGGACATGACGCTTCGCGCGGATCAGATTTCGGGCTCAGGGCCCGCATCGCGGCAAACGGCAGGATCGATGCCCGATCACCGTCTTCAGCGCCAATTACCAGCATTCGCTCCTGTCTACCCGAGCGAATTTCATCAAAAGCAAAGCCGAGAGCGTGAGCGGACGAGGCGCAGGCCGACGCCAGCCCACAGACCGCTCCTTTGATTTTCAACGACGCAACCAGATTGAAATTGATCGTTCCCACGGTTGAATTAACGACCGCAAAAGGGGAGAGTCGCTTGACCCCTTTGCTATTTAAAATCGTCATCTGAGCGGACTGAAATGCGGCTGAACCGGCGGAAGCACTATAAAGCCCTGTTTCCGGATTGGAGATGTCATCCAGAGTCAGTCCGGCATCGGAAATCGCGTCGAGCGCGGCGCAGTGAGCAAAGAGGACATTCGGTGACATGGTCCGCCTAAGTTGCCGCTTGATCTTGAAGCGTTCCGGGTAAACCCAGTCTTCAGGATCGGTACTGGAGGTATCGAACTCCTTGATCGATCCATATAGTTGCACCGGACTATCTTCGCCTTCCAAATGGGGGAATGGGGCAAATCCATGAGTCAATGTTTTGAGACTTTCTGTGACTTCCGATTTGGAGTTCCCGATGCTGGAGATAAACCCCAAACCTGTGACAACGACCTGATTCATTTATTTTACTTCGCGTTTAGAGAAAAACTCAAAATCAGAGCCGACAATTTGACGGCGTTCTGGCCGGCGACAGAGATTTCGCCTTTGAAGGTAATGACCGGTTCCCGCACATGCTTCACATCGATTTTCATATCGAGCCGGTCGCCTGGATAACACTTCCGGCGACACTGGACATCTTCGCTTTTGATAAAAAAGATCGACTCGAGATCCAAGCCCTGGTCGTGATATTTCTGATAGAGGTAGACGATGGCCAACTGACCCAGCGCCTCGACCAGAATCGATGCCGGAAACACAGGGCGGCCCGGAAAGTGGCCCGGCATAAAACATTCATCCCCGGTGATAGTGTAGTGACCGGTTATGGTGCCTTCTCCCACTTCTGCTTCGTCGATAAAGACGAAAGGATCCCCCTGTGGAAGGGACGATAAAATCTCGGTTCTGTTGAGCATCGGGGTGGAAAGCGGACCGGTTAGAGATTTTCGGCGATATACTTATCAAGCTCGCCGTAAGTCTCGATCTCCATCAGTTGCTCATTTTCGATGTGGATTCCGAGACACTCCTCGACCATCATCACCACTTCCATCATCGTCATCGAGTCGATTCCCAGATCGTCGGCAAAGCTCAGCGCGAGGTGTTCGTTGTCGAGTAATCCGACATATTCCGGCTCCACGTGTCGCTTCAACACACCCACCAGAAAGTTGTGGAGGGATTCCCGATTTCCCGTAGTACGAAAATCAATCAACGCCTCAAAGGTTCCTTCCGGACACCTTTTCAGGGTCTCTTTAATGTCTTCCAGATCCTCATCGTCGATTGGTTTATTTTCACTCATTATAAAGCTGTGAAGAATTTTACAGCGCCAAAACGATAATTCAAGTGCTCAACACCTCGACTCAGGCCTAAGCTGTGTTATTCATAGCCGGATAATGACGGTTGATGAAGAATTGGTAGAATTTTTGCGGCAATACATCACAGAGAATAAGCAGGATAAGATTGCTGCGGCTGTGAAGGAGCGGACCCGCCATGTGACAATAATGTTGGAGGAGATCTATCAGCCTCACAACGCCAGCGCCTGCCTGAGGAACTGTGACTGCCTCGGAATTCAGGACGTTCATATCGTGGAAAACCGGAACCGCTACCGACCTAACAATAATGTGTCGATGGGCAGTTCAAAATGGCTCACGATGCATCGTTATCATCAAACGTCCTCGGCATTGGAAACCCTGCGGGCCAAAGGATACCGTATCGTGGCGACGACGCCGAATTACGAGGGGTATGATCCGGTGACGCTTCCCCTCGATCAACCCGTCGCGTTATTGTTCGGGACGGAGGAGGAGGGGCTCACTTCTGAAGCGATCGAGGCAGCCGATGATTACCTCTGCCTTCCGATGTATGGCTTCACTCAGAGTTACAATATCTCCGTGACGGTGGCCCTGACACTTTCCCGGATCGTGGAAAGACTGCGGGACAGCGATCTTGATTGGCGTTTGAGTGAGGAGGAGAAAACCAAAGTTACCCTCGAGTGGTATCGCGGGATTGTGAGACGCCACGAGCTTCTCGAAGCGGATTACTGGGAGGGTAACAGTTCGAAGGAATCACGAGTGATTCCGTAGTTCGCTTTCTTTTTCCAACTCGTCGTAGGCGCCGAAGTCGTTGAACCAGTATTTTTTCGCCCAGCGGTAAACGGGATGTTTCTCCGGAATTTCCTCGCCGGTGGGAAGCCACTGACTGTTACGGGGTGTCATGGAATCCAGCTCTGCGATCGCGGTTTTGCGGATCGTGGTGTCCTTAGCCCCGTGCTTTTCAGCGAGAGCTTTTACCAAATCGGGGCGCTCCAACACGATGCAGCCACGGGTGTGTTTGGCTGAGGTTTCCCGAAAGTCTTTGAGAAATTCTGACTTCGTGAGGGTTTCGTAGATGGAATAATCGTTGTCCGCGATATTATCGGTCGCCACTTGAATGATCGGACAGGGCTCAATCGCCCCGGTGGGGGAGATGTGATGCGAAATACCAGTCGACATCGGACACAGAGCCCGGCCTTCGCCGTCGTAATAGGCGTCGATGATGCCGAGTGGCAGTTTCGCCCTCATATCGACGACAAACTGACGAACTTTCCGGGCTTGTTCCGGAGTGAGTGCGAGTTCGTCGTGAATCTGCGGACCCACCGGACGGTAAGTGTGATACCAGGCGTAGTGAACGCCTTTTTTGATCAAATGCCTCAACCAGTCTTCGGTCAGTAAATCGTCGATATTGGTCTGGCAGAGACTGGTCGCAACCCCGGTCAAAATGCGGTTGTCTAAACAGGCGTCCAGTCCGCGGAGAGTGCGGTTGAGCACGTCTTTACCGCCGCGGCGCTCGTTGGCCACCACTTTGGTTCCTTCGATTGAGATCAGAGGCGTCACGTTTCCGATCTGGCGAAGCTGCTTTGCTTTTTTCTGGGTGATCATCTGCCCGTTGGTGAACACTTGAAAGAAGCAGTCCGGATGGGCTGCGAAAAAGTCCATCAAATCGGGATGCATAAACGGTTCGCCACCGAGAACGCCGAAAAAGGAATTTCCGTGAGCTTTGGCGTCGTTGACGATTTTGTTCAGGTTTTCGAGATCGATTTTCACCTGAGGCTTATCGACATCGACCCAGCAGCCCTGGCAGCGCAGGTTACAGCTGTTCAGGATCGAGATGTAGATGAAGGGCGGAAAATACTCGCCCTGTTTCATCCGCTTTTTGAACAAATTGACCGACCGGATCCCTTTGTAGCCAAAGTTCCACATAAACTTCATGAGATGACGTTTGTCGACGCTGGCAAACGTTCGGGCTCCGTATTGGATACTGGGAATGATCATTTTGTTAGGAAATCTGGACGGCAGAAAACTTCCACACCTTACTCCTTTCGGCAAAGGGTGGGGCTCCGCAACCACGGGATTTTAAGGTGGTTCAGGACATCAACTTAAGCGCGGAATCGACGCTGTCGTCACCGTGAACGATCGCATGGAGTGCCTTGGTAATGGACTTCGGTTTAGGGTGTTGCCACACGTTGCGCCCTACCGCGATGCCGGAGGCCCCGGCATCCATGGCCATTTTCACCATGCTGAGGAGCGCTTTGTCGTCGCCCATCGCAGCTCCACCCAGCACGATTACCGGGACAAAACTACCATTCACGATTTTTTTGAAGTCATCGACCGTTCCGTTGGTCGGGAAAGCGGTTTTGACGACATCGGCTCCGAGTTCCGCTGCGGCGCGCACCGCAAAACCGATGTTTTCCGGCGTGTAATCGTCGGGTCGGCCGATACCAAAAGGCAGGGTTTCCAAAATGACTGGAATTTCGGCATCGAGACTTTCGCCGATCAATTCAGCCGCCTCACGAAAGCTTTCCGCTTCGTGTCCGTGGTGGACGTAGAGCATATTCATCACCGCGTTTGCTCCGATCATCTCAGCGTGTTCCGCGCTGTAAATCCGGTAGGCACCTTCGTCCTCATTGTCTCCGTATACCGGCTTGTAACAATCGGTCCGAAGACAGAGTCCTGTGTTTTCCAACTGCTCGTGGGCGGCCAGAGCCAAGCCTAAATTGACCACAAACCCATCGACGTTCGGGCTCGTTTCCTCGATCAGCCCGATCGGGTCATCCATCCCCGGAACCGGAATCGCTGTGCCGTGATCAATGGGTAGAATTACGGTTTTTCCATCTTTACCGAAAAACTGTCTTAAATTTTCCTCGCGAGTCTTCATTCCCAACCAGACTTCCTAACCCGACGAAAATCAAGCCGGATCGGAGGCGAAAGAAGGGTTACTTCAGGCTCTGTTTGATGCCTTCGATCCAGTCTCGATCGAAGGGATTCCCAAAATGGTCCGCATAGGACACAGCGCGGTCAATTTCAGTGATTTCGGCATCCAGTTGTTCACGTATCGCCAATTTTTGGTCCATCTCAATTTGCAGGGCTTGCAACTTATCCAATGACTTCTGATGGGTTTCGAAGATTTGCTCTTTTCTCCTTTTGGCTTCTTTCTGTTGCCGGGCCTTCGCTTCGAGCGCGTCCCGCACGACGGGGGAGGGCATTGCAGTGGGATTCCCCGAATCTTTGCTACGACCTGACGGCGATTTTTGTTCCCAGAGTGAGTTTCCATAAAGATTCCCAAACCGACGCAGTACACCGCTAACAGGAGGAAGAGTCTCATCTTGTAAGCTTAGTGAAAAATGAAGCGCGGGTCAATTTCTGTAGTTTGTCATTGTCTCAAAACTCAATTGTACCCTGTACAATTTTCAACCGTACCCTGTACAGTCTGGATAGAGGAAGCATACCGCGATTCGTCTGATGCTTTTTTTCCGAACCTAATGTAAACTACTAAATATGTATGAGTGATGTCGATCGCAATATTTTTAATGCCGATGAGTTCAGAACTCAAATTGTGAATCCGGAGGTGCAGAGACAATTGATCGAAATGTATCCCGCGGAGACGGGAACTCTACTTGAGAGGGCCCGTCTGGCGCTGGAAAAAGGAGACGCGATTGAACTGCATCAGGCCGCGCATCTTCTCAAAGGTGTGGTGGGAAACTACCTCGGAACCCGCGCGTTTCGGGCCACGACGGAACTCGACCGGCTTGCGAGGATTCCCGATTTGGAGGAGGCTCGCAATGCTTTTCTGAAATGTGAGGCGGAGGTCAAACGGCTCGAGAGAGCGTTGCTCGGATTTCTCGATAATCTGCAGAAAACCGGTTAATCCCGGGATCCGATAGTTTCGCCGACGATCCTTCCAGTGGTCCACGCTGACTGGAAATTGAATCCGCCGGTGACGCCGTCAATATCGAGCACTTCCCCGGCGAAAAAGAGACAGGGCTGGAGTTTGCTCTCCATGGTCTTGAAGTTTACTTCTTTGAGATTCACGCCGCCGCAGGTCACAAATTCATCTTTGTTCATGCTTTTCCCTTCGACCTGAAATTCACATGAGGTGAGCTGGCCTTTCAGGGCGTTTAACTGAACTCGACTCAGATTTCCCCATTTGGTATCGGGCGAAATTTCCGCAGCTTCGCAGAGGCGCTTCCAAAGCCGGGTCGGGATGGAAAACTGAGGATTGGCGAAGATACTTTGTTTCCCGTGATTGGTTCGGAGCGAGGAAAGGTGGCGTTGCACTTCATCCTCTGTCTCCTTTGCGACCCAGTTGATCACGGCTTGAAACCGATAGTTCATCTCGTAAAGCTCGCGGGCACCCCAGGCGGACACTTTCAGGATGCCGGGTCCGCTCAGCCCCCAGTGGGTGATGAGAATTGGGCCCATTTCCTCGAATTTAGTGCCGGAGACCGTAGCTTTTCCCAAGGGGACAGAAATTCCGGCGAGCCCCTCAATCCGGGGATCGGTTATTTTAAAAGTGAAGAGCGAAGGTGCCGCATCTTGCGTGGTGTGCCCGAACGTTTCGGCAAATTTCTTCCCGGATGGATTCCGGATTCCGCCGGTCGCCACAAGGAGATTGCTACACGTTAGCACTTCACCGGACTTGAGTTCGAGAGAAAAGTGGTCGTCGCGAAAAGTGACATCAGAAACTTCCTGTCGACAACGGATTTCGATCCCGGCGTCCCTTGCCGCGGCATGGAAGCAATCGATGATGGTCTGAGAGTCGTCCGTAATCGGGAAGATTCGTCCATCGGCCTCGACTTTCAATGCAACGCCTTTGTCCGCCAGCCAATTGATCATATCAGCGGCGTTCCAGCGATGCAGGGGGCCCGGCAGCGTCTTTTGGCCGCGCGGGTAATGACTCACAAACAAGCGGGGATCGTGACAATCGTGAGTCACGTTGCAGCGTCCGCCGCCTGAAATTTTGACCTTCTGAAGGACCTCGGGCGCTTTTTCCAGAATAAGAATGCGCCGGGGAGTGGGCGATACCTCGGCACAGGTGATGGCTGCGAAAAAACCGGAGGCACCTCCTCCGATCACGATAAGATCATAGTCGCTCAATAGTTCGTCGGGTTAGTAGACCTTGCCGTTTCCGCCCCACATACCGCGCGGAACATTGGTGAGTTTCACGAAAACACGGTCCTGTGAAGTTGCGAATAACTCTCCGGCGAGGCGGCAGCATTCCAAAGTCAGAGGCTCCGCTTTTTCATCGGAAAGTTCGATACCATCGATCTCGAAAAGGGTGGCGGGTGTGTCAGAAGCGCCGCCAAAAGACATGTTTTGCTCATCCTCGATCCGTACCATCATAATCGACTCGGGTTTTCCGAGAATTGATGCAGCCCGTTCGGTTACTATTTTCAAAATCGGGGCTGAATCAGCAATGGTCGCTGAGGTGTAGATCGAAACCAGAGGCATGGGGCTAAATAGCGTTTTGGTAAACTTCCTGCAAGTCCGAAGCTGTCACCGGGACAGGATTGAATTGAGCGGTCCACTGTGCGGCGGCTTCTTCGGAAAGTTGAGGTAGTTTTGCCTCATCGAACTTCAGTTCACTGAGTCTGGTCTTGATGCCGCCGACCTGTAACAATTCCGTAATCCGGGTGGAGAGGCCGGTTCCCAGACTCTGGTAGATTTCCGCAGCATCTGAACCTCTGGAATTAAAATCGATCACATGGGGCAACATCACTCCGACGGCTTGACCGTGAACAATGCCAAAATGGGCGGTCAACGGGTTGGCGCAGGAGTGGGCAATTCCGAGCATGGAATTTTCGATCGCGGCTCCGGCAAAAGCGGCTCCAAGTTGCATCTGAGCCCGGGACACGATGTCTTCGGGCGAGCGGAGGACTTTTTCGAAGCCTGAATTTAGCAGGTGCCAGGCCGCTGAAGAATAGGCGGATGAAATTTCGGTACGTTTTTTGCAAACCGCGGTCTCAAGAGCGTGAGCGATGGCATCAATCCCGGTGTGGCTCGTCACCGCGTAGGGTTGGGTCACGGTCAGCTCCGGGTCGAGAATCGCGACGGCGGCAGCGGCCTTTTTGTCGCCGCAGGCCATTTTAGCGTGGGTTTTGGCATCGGCAATCAGCGCAAAACTCTGGCATTCGCTACCGGTTCCGGAGGTCGTGGGAACTGCGATAAAGGGAAGCATCATTTTGGGCGCTTTATCGACTCCCCAGTAATCCTTCATTTCACCGCCGTTTGTGAGGATGAAGTTGCATCCCTTCGCAGTGTCCATGCTGGATCCGCCGCCCAGCCCGACGATCAAATCGATCCGGTTCTGCCTCGCAAATTCGACGCATCGCTCCACGTCATCGGTGGTGGGGTTTTCGTGAACATCATCGAAAATGAAGGCGCTTTTATCTGCCTCCAGGATCGAATCCGCCGCCCGCAGTGGATGCCCGGTTTTTGCGATGCCGGGGTCGGTGACAATCAGGACCCGTGATCCACCCAGTTCGGCGCATTTGCTACCGATCCGGGTGAGTGTCCCGCAGCCGAAAATGACCTCTCGATTCGGCACGTTTTCAAAGCGCTTTACGGAATCGGGAACCTCAAATCCCTCGCAGAGAGACTCAACGTTGATGGCACTAACGGCGGACATGACAAGGAGACTACGCGGTCACGCAATCTCTGCAATCTGGAATGAGCGGCGTGAATAAAGAAACTCAAACAAGTTGCCTTCGTGCGGTTGATCCCACTTGATCCGGTTGGTAGGGACGTTTCCGATGTTAAGACGATCAATCGTCGGGCAGTCGAAAAGTTCGTTAATCCACTCAAGATCTTTGGTGATGGCGGTGACCACCAGAGATGGGCCAATCTTGTCGAGAACCTCTGCCTGCGGACATTCGACCACGGAGGCAAAAGGAAAAAGAAATTCGCGGATTGCGAGATCTTCATCGAAAGAATCGACCCTGACGATGGTCGGCTGAAGGTAATTCATGCCGTCTTTCATCATGAAGCGATCACCTTTCCGGTATTTGGCGGTGACATCAGTGGAACCCGGCGATTCCAGGCCGGTTTCAACCGCTTCGTTGATCCACTCGGCAAATTTTGGATTGGCAAACCCGGACAGTTTCGCATCGGGGTCGTCCTGCGAGCGAGGGTAAATTTCTGCGACCCGCTTTGCGACCGCCTCGGCGATTTCATCACCGTATTTGGGGACCACAATCGTCGAGGTACAAATACAGCTCCGTCCGGAGTTTGCGGATACAGATTCGACGATGGTATCGATGTACTTTTCCCAGTTTTCGATCTCATCCTCGCCAATGACGAGTTTTGAGTAGCCGGTGCCGTGAACTTCGATCCGGGGATCGTGCTCATGCTGTTTCACCGTTGAATCGTCTCCGAAGAGCATACACCTTCCGGCGCGGCGAATAATGGCTCCCGAGCCGTCGTGGGCGGTCGGATAAAGAGAAAAGGCTTCCTCCGGACAACCGGCTTTGATAAATGCTAGAATGATTCTCCAGGGCGTCCAGGGCTCTTCCCGTCCCGGTTTCAAAAGCACTGGGATTTTCATCGCGATTGAAGGAATCCACAGCGCATTCACTGCCGGGGAGTTGCTCGGCAGAATGACCGCAAGCTCTGTGGTGTTGGGAGAAAAGCTGACCGGTGCGCCGCCTTGTTCACCGTATCCTTTATCGAGCACTTCGATATCCAGGCCGCGGGTCAGGCCGCGGAAAATCGTTTCGATATCACCGAAAATCCCACCGAGCCGCTTCATGTTCATGCGGATCAGGGAGTGGGGGAGCCCGCTTGTCGAGGCGAGTGCCTGAACGTAATCTTCGGGTGATTGAGGTTCCCCGTCGATTCCCACTGGAAGGTCGTCATTCAGGAAAATTTCACCGGCCCGTTTGGTGATTTCGATAAGATCCGACGACTTCATGGCCCGCAGTTTGGCGCGAGCTTTGTCCATCTTCAGCATATCGTGTTTGATCATATCCGCACAGGCGAAACTGATCTCCACGGCCGGCTCATCCGTCCCAAGCTTCTCAATCGACTGAACGTCGAGTGATTTGTATGGACGTCCCTGACGAAGAATTGGGATGTGAGGTGTTTTCATCTGGCTGCCTTAGTAAACCCCTTCAATTACCGACTTGGTTAAGGCGCCGAAAGGACGCACGTCACCAACTCCGTCCCAGGGGTATTTCTCGTGAGGTTTGCGACGGATCGCTTCGTCACGTTCGAGGAAGCGTGGCATGAAAAATTCGTGGGTGAGAGTGGTCAGCTCAACCCGACCGTACTCACCGTATCCCATCGTTTTTGCGGTGTCTTCGGGATCAACAATTCTCAGCGCGGCCCGGGGCTGTGGAGCCCAATAGGTTACGCTGTAATTGTTTTGCTGAAGCTCTTCCGGAATACTGACGGCGAGACCCATCAGGGTGTTTCCGTAGGTCGGCACAAAGAGAGCCTCGTTTTCCAGAACTTCTTCCTGAAGAAAGCGAACGTATTCCGGCGTCATCGATGTCCCACCGCAAAAGCAGCCTTTGATACCGTGGCTTGGAATCGAAATCCGTTCCCCAATCGAAGCGAGCAGCTTCGGTGTGGTAAAAATACAGGATATATCACGGGCTCTGATGATATTCACCGCCTGCTCCATCACGTGCGCCTGGTAGCGTTCGACCTGATCGAGTTCCTTTCTGCCGATCAAACGCTTTACCCAGCGGGGATCGAGGTCTACATGGTAGCAACTTCCTCCGCGATGGTTGGCAAGATGCTCCACGGCAAGTCTCAAACGACGGGGGCCCGTCGGGCCGACCATGATCCAGTTTCCGCCTTTCGGGAAGTACTCGTCGAGAAGTTGGTCTGAGAACTGCTCGTAGTCGTGCTTGTAATCTTCCCATCCGACCCGCTGTTTCGGGCAGCCGGTCGTGCCACCGGTTTCAAAGACATTGAAAGGTTTGCCTTTGTAGGCATTTGGCACAAAACGCTCGTTTTTCTCTTCCCGAAGCCATTCGTCCTGAAAGTGATCGAACTTTACGATATCGTCGATTCCCTTGACTTCTTCACGGGGATCCCAGCCTGCTTCTTTTTTCCAGTCCAGCCAGAAAGGGCAACCGGTTTCCTCTGAGAAATGCCAGGTCATCATCTCGCGGACCCGGGCATCGAGTTGGTCTTTTGCTTCGTCAGGTGTCATGTTAAAAAAATCTTTCGAGTTAGGTTTACTCCGTCCTATTGGACGAAGAATTTACGGATGGTTTCTTCGGATGGTTTTTGGGTAAACAGGGAAACCACGATCATGGAAATGAGTCCTGCCATAAAACAAATCGCCACCGGCATGATGTGAGCCACGGTGTACTCGCCGCCCCAACCCGATTTCCAGAAGAAAAAGATCCAGGTAACGGCAACAGCGATAACGCAGGCAAATGCCCCGTGTTTGGTCGCGCCCTTCCAGTAGAGTGCCGGGATCACCAGCGCGGTGAGCGCTCCGAACCCGGAGAAACTCCAGACGGCGAGGTCGAAAACATTCTGCACGTTTTTGAGAAGTAATGACAGGATGAAGGTCAACGCCACAATCCCGACGATAAAGCCGCGGGCGATGAGAACCTGCTGTTTGTCAGTAAAGTGACCTTCCGGTTTGTTGTGAAGCACCACATCGTTGGTAAAAATCGTTCCGAGACAGAGAAACTGGGAATCGAGAGACGACATGATCGCTGCAAGAATTCCCGCGGTGACCAGACCGACAATGATCGGTTTGTGGATCAGCATGTTGATCATCACGCTGAGAACTTTTCCCACCTCGGCGTCGCCGGCTCCACCGATCACTTTGAAAGCCGGAGGTGGCCAGGCGGATGATGGGTTGGGGCTGAAAACGCCGGTTGCCCAGAGTCCAAGTAAAACACAGGGAACCCAGACCACCATGATACAGAGCGGGTGAGCGATCACCGTCAGTTTGAAAGTCTTGGCACTTTTTGCGGTTAACCAGTGTTGGAAAAGGTGAGGGAACATCCCGACTGAAAGTGGGATGAACATGTAGGTCAGGAAGGTGACGGGGTGAATCCCGATATCCCGAATCGCTTTTCCTGCCGAGGTCGTGATTTCCAATTCGCTCGGCGTGCGGACAAGGTGAGCGGCATTGGCTTGCTCAATCGCAGCGGACAATCCGCCAAACGCTTTTGAAACCAGCAGAAATGCGAGGACACCCATCGCCATAAACACGATTGTTTGGAAGGTGTTGGCCCAGGCTGCTGCCCGGGAACCTCCCGCGAAAATGTAAGCCAGAACCACTCCGCAAATCACGATCCCAATCAACCACGGTGGCAGGGAACCACCTGTGCTGGAAAAGAGATCCGGAAACATACCTTTGGTCATCGGCCCGAGGACGCGATACGAACCAATCACCCCGATCAAGAGATAGGGAATCACCAGTAAAACCAAAATAGGGAAAAGCAGATAGCCGAGAGCACTGGATTCAAAGCGGCTCCGAAAAAACTGGATCTGGGTAACGTAGCCGTGACGTTTTGCGATTGCCCAAACCTTAATTCCGATAAGGAAAAAGCAGGCGGCATGGATCAGTCCCGATGACGATGCCATCAAGCCGTAAGTCCCGACTCCAATCTGGAACGATTTACCGGTTGAACCTACGAGGGCGAATGCCGTCATAGTGGTGCCGAAAACGGACATTAACAACATAAACGGGCCGATGGAATGGCTCGCAACGAAGTAGTCTTTTGAGGTTCCGCGAAATAATTTACCGCTGAACATCGCCATCGCTAAAAGAAGCGACAGGTAGATCACGATAATAACGAGTGGTGTGTAGCTGACTTCCATGCTCTATCGATTTAAATATTTGATGACTGTACCCTGTACAACTTCTGAGTGTACAGGGTACAATTCGGGTGTTGTGATTACTTTTTGTCTCCGCCTTCGGCCCATTCCTCGAGATGGGTGGGCCAGGCAAAGAATACCACGCCAGCCCAGAACAGGGCGGCGACTATAGAATAGCCGGCATGGTAGGCGAGACCAACAGGCAGGAAGCCAAAGACAAGATTGCTCTTATCCCAGTTCCAAATGTCTTGATGTAACACCGCTAATACGATGAAACCGATTACGATAACCCAACGCTTCATAAGTGATTTCTACTGCTTGTAAGCGTAAAGGTGAGTCTGAGTCATGACATACAAAGTATTGTTTGCGACAACGCAGGTTGAATAAATCGGAGCAGGATAACTGATGGTAGCCAGTTCCTCTTTTTCTCTACCGTGTTTGAGAACGACTAACTCGCCGTCTTCGTTTCCGAGGAAAACTTTACCGTCAACGACAAGGGTAGAGCCCCAGATATGAGAGAAAGTGTCGTGATCCCACAGTTGCTCACCAGTCTCTGCATCGAGGCAGTAGAGACGACCGGAGTAATCAGCGATATAGAGAAGTCCGTCGGCGATTGAAGGGGTGGAGATCGTTCTGCCTACACCTTTAAACTGCCAAACGATGGCATCTTCCTCGGTTCCTTTAGTAGGATCGATACAGGTCACACATCCAACCCCTTCACCATGCTCCGGATCCTGGCCGATACAGATGTAGACTTTGTTGTTCGCGATAACCGGTGAGGAAATGATCTCAGATGGTCCGGGGTAAGTGGCGTATTTGATTGGTTCACCAGCATCGTTGAAACGATACTCTTTCGGACAGCAATCGACTTTCCAGAGTTCCTTCATCAAATTGAAGGTCTCGCCTCCGTCTTCTTCGGTATCAAATTCGTTGGCGGCGTAGCCGTAGGCCCAACCGTCACCCGCACCGAAAACGACTGTGTCTTTTCCGTTGATCACACCTGCTGCTGGAGATGACCAGTTACAGTGCATAACCCGCTCGGAGATTCCGCTCGCTTCTTCAGCGCTCAGTTCACCGGTTTTCTTATCAAGGGCGATAAATGATGGCGCGCTAGGTGCCGGAATGTTGATGTGAGACCAGTCAACACCGTTTGAAGTTGAACAGAAAACATTGTCTCCGGACAGCACAACTGAACTTGAAGTGATGTTGTGAGGGAATGCTCCCAGTTCGGAACGCATGTCGTAACCCCACACGATGTCGGCGTCTTTATCGCCAACTTCTACAGGCTCGGACTCGTCCATTTTCTCAAGTCCTCCGACCATATATTTGCCTTCAGTCTGGAAAGGGCCGTCGTTGCCGTCGCTCATTCCATAAAGGTCGAGGCAGATGATTTCGCCCCGGTTGGTAACGACGTAACCGTGTTTTCCGTCGATTAACACTGATGAACAAATTCCGAGGAATTCCCAGTCGGAAACTTTACCGGCACCCAGCTTCGGCACTGAGAACTGCCAGTTGAGTTCGCCGCTTTCTTCATCAAGGCAAAGCACGATGCCGCGGTCCCCTTTGATGGAGTCCAGTCGAGGTTCCTCATTGTTGGTTCCAACTAGGATACGACCACCTTGAATGGTGGGAGTTCCGTAGGCTTGTGAGCCGAGCTTTACCACCCACTTGGCGTTCTTCGCGTCGGTGACATGACCTTCGCTGTCAATTTCTCCGGCAGTAATATCCAGAGGAATATTCTTCGCTGGCGAATACATATTGTTCGATCCGTTGTGTCCCCACTGCGGCCATTCGCCGGACATTGATGTGTCGGCCGTCTCAGTTGCTGGTGCTTCCGCAGCAGCAGCTTCCGCTTCAGCTGGTTTTGGCTTGGAGACTTCCTCCGCTTTTTCGGCAACAGCTTCTGCGGAGTCGGCGACTTTCTCAGCCAGATCGGTTTTCACTTCCGTGACCTTTTCCTCAACGGCTTCCTGAGTGGCAGTTACCGCTTCCTTCACCTCTTCGATTTTCTCCTGCACGGCAGGTTTCTGGGCGACTTCCTTAACCGCATCAATCGCATCAACCGCTAGCTCTTTAGCTTCGCCGGCCGCTTTTTCGGCAGCATGGGTGACATCCTTCACCGCTTGAGCCGCGTTGGGCGTCGCTTCGGTGACGGCTTCGGCCACATCGGATGCAGCCTCTTTGACGCTTTCAGATGCTGCCTCCACAGCTTCCGAGGTTTCCGGATCCACATCGGGTTTCTCGCACGATGTGACTAAGAGCCCGGCGAGAGCAAGGCTGGTGATGGTGATCAGTGATTTCATATTGGTAGAAAACAATTGTTGCAAGTTGTTAAGCAAATCTGCCCCAACTCTTACGATAAAAGTCAGGGCAGGGAAAATTAAGAAAAATCAGTTTTGCGTAATCGCGATGTTATCGATGAATACACTTTTTTGGCTTTGCGGGGAGAACCCGAACAGGCCGGGGGCTCCCATTTTGTGAACGTTTTTATGTTCAAATTCGATGGTCCAGGCTTCCGGCTCCGGCTCACCTTTGACCCAGGCTTTGCCGCGAACCACTCCCGAACCGTCTTCGTTGACATCGACTTTGGTTTTCAAGGTGTACCACTTATTGGCGGAGATCGGAAATGAGACTGAGTGTTTGACCCGCTCGTGATTTGAGCTGATTTCCAGTTTATTGGCGTTGCCGATCAGCGCGATAATATATCGCTGATTGATCAAACCAACAACGGATTTCACACGGCGGTTACCGTCGGTCATCACGTCTGCCTGAAGCGCATAATTGCTCAATTCCGGTCCTCCAATAAAGGAGAGAGACCGCTGGAAAAGAACCCGGTCCAGGGTTTTGGCGAGAACTTTGGTTCCGTTCAGTTCGCGGACTTCCCACTTGAGGCGAGCTCCGATCCAGGGAAGTGGCGGGTAAGCCATTTTGCCACCGGCAACGCTGTCGGCATCGAGTTCGAATGCTTCAAAATCTTCGTTGTAGGGAAGGTTGGAAATCACCCGGCCCCGGACGATCCCGCTGAGGTCACCACTGGTGGCTTTCCAGGCACCGGCGGACAACTTCGCGTCGTCGGCTGCCGAGATAGTCGACCCGGAAAAGGATGCATCCATTTCAGCCTTCACTTTGGCGGTAGGTGGGACGAACTTCGCAAAGTTCACATCAGACGCGGCGCCAATTGGGACTCCGTTCGCTCCTGCCTGAAGAATTTT
Source organism: Verrucomicrobiales bacterium (assembly GCA_029213005.1). GTDB lineage: Bacteria > Verrucomicrobiota > Verrucomicrobiia > Verrucomicrobiales > DEV007 > Arctic95D-9. The sequence goes on along the minus strand of JARGPI010000008.1, from coordinate 169,921 downwards.
TACATCGGCGGAACCTCCGGCCTGAAGCAGCACATCAACTGGGACAGCTGAAAGTTTAGCCGCTTCACCAGCCTCGGGATATTCAGCAACCGGTGCCTCGGCCCAGTTGATGCCATCATTCTTGATTTTGAAGGCGTAAAGCTTTTCAGTGGTGTGGACGTAAACGATTCCATTACAGATCGCGGGCGAACCGATGCAGTTACCGTCCAATTCGATTTTCTGAAGAACTTTTCCTTCTTCACCGGTGACATCAATCACAAAAAACTCACCGGGGAAAAGCGGAACATAAAGTTTCCCGTCGGCATAAGCTGGAGAAGCATGGAGCTGCTCGTTCGCCAGTTTCAATTCCCAGAGAGTTTTTCCGCTGTTGGCATCGAGGCAGTAGAGCGAACCGGTTTTCACCACCTGATAGACTTTATCGTCAACGAGGACTGGAGAACTGGTGAACATTTCGAGGCGGTTACGCCAAACTTCGACGTCATTGATTCGGGGAGCGCCTTTTTGCTCTTCATCGACGACTCCGCCGGTGTTATCATAGTCAGCAGGAAGCTTGATAGCGAAGGCCCGGCCGATTTCGGTCGTATCGAGGTTCTCTTTACCGTGGATACAGATCAGGTTGTCGCCGAGAATCAGGGGCGAACTGTTGACGCCTCCTTTTGAAATCTGGTATCTCCAAATCGGCGTTCCGTCATTAACGTTAACGCAGACAATGTTACCACAGCCGGTTCCAGCGTAAAACACACGCTTTCCGTCACGGGTTTCAAGATAAGGGGTGCTCATTGAGCTGTCCTTCAGATAAGGAGGACCCACACCCGGGGTGGATGACCAGAGAAGTTCTCCGGTATTTTTATCGAATCCAAAAAAGCGGTCGCGAGCTGGACCGTCGGCACCCCAGTAACTGGTGACTCCGCGGATAATCGCGATATCGCCGTCGATCACCGGTGCTCCGGCGCGTCCGTTAGGAAAGGTGAGGCGGCCGAAACGCTCAATCATGGAATGCTGCCAGAGTTCGTCACCGTCTTTTGAGTAGCAGGTCACGAGGCCAAAGGTGGTGGCGATAATGACGTTCTCGGTTTCGGGATCCACAGCAGGAGATCCGATCGAATAACGGTTGTAAATGGTATCGGAAATGAAGTCGTGATTCGCCTTTTCCCAGATCACCTTGCCGGTTTTCTCGTCCCGCGCCTGGATGACTTCCTCCAAATCGGCTCCTTTTCCGCGATAGCCCCAGGAGTAGAGTCGGCCTTTGAAAACCACAGGAGTTCCGCGGCCGGCGATCGCATCTTCCCAAACCGGGGTGGGGTCCAGTTCTCCGGATCCTTCATAACTCTCCAGGGAGACACCGCTCTGAAGAGGGCCGCGCCAGGAGATCCAGTTACCTTTGTGAATATCTTCGCTTTGAGCCGGGGGCGTTACAGAACCCGAAATAAGCGCAAAGACTGCTGTAGTAAAAAAAAGAATTCTCATGTTAACACAAAACAAAACGAAGGAGCCGGATGGTCCATAGTTTACGCAGGAAATTAGAAGTCGGCTTTCTTCAAAGCAACGTGATTTTCGCGTATTTTGCCCTCGAATTAGTTTTTCTAATCTTTCGCTGGCCCTTGGCTCACGGTGGAGACAAATGGGCGTAAGGGTCGCGTCTTTGGATTAGAAAAACTAATCCAGAGGCGTCGGTTAGTATTTGCCGCCCCCGGAAATACTCGATTCGATGGGGTGCCACGTGGTTTTGACTTCCTGAGTGGACAGGATCGGGTAGGGGGATTCGCAATCGGCAATATTCTCCTTGTGATGGATGATCCGTTTTAAGTTGTGAATCGATTCCTCTTTCGCGGTTTTGAGGTGTTCGGCGGAAAGATCGGAAGCGACAAAGGCGTTTACCTCCATGTGGCTGACCATAAAAGGGAGCAGCTCCTCGCGGAAGCCGGTCAAAATGTTGATGACTCCCCCGGGCAAGTCGGATGTCGCGAGCACTTCGGCGAGAGTGATCGCGGAGAGCGGGCTATTGCCTGACGCGAGGACGACGCAACTGTTTCCCCCGACGATGATAGGGAGTACTGTGCCGAGCAGGCCCAGTAGTGGTTTTTCCTCCGGTGCAATAGCAGCGACGATCCCGACCGGTTCATAAATTGAGAAGTTAAAGTGCGAGCTGGAAACCGGATTCACCGCAGAAAAGACCTGCTGATACTTGTCGCACCATCCAGCGTAATAGACGCAGCGATCGACCGAATCTTCTACTTCCTGCCGGGCATCGGCTTCCGTACTACCCTGTTTGATGAGTTCGTCGACAAACTGAGCGCTGCGGCCCTCCAGCATTTCGCCGATCCGGTAGAGAATCTGGCTGCGATTGAAAGCGGCGCGACTAGCCCAGCCGCCCAGTGCACCTTTTGCGGCAACCACTGCGTTTCTGAAATCTTTCCGGGAACTCTGGCAGATGTTTCCCAGAGATTGCCCATCAGCTCCGGTCGGGCTGTAATAGCGACCGGATTCCGTTCTGGGGAACTGACCTCCGATATATAGTTTGTAGGTTTTCAAAACTTCGAGTCGTTTCATAGTGCTAGGCTCTACATGTCGAGGTAGGCGGCAAGTCCGTGAAGTCCTCCTTCGCGACCAAAGCCACTTTCTTTATATCCGCCGAACGGCGAGGTGGGATCAAATTGATTGTAGGTGTTTCCCCAAACGACACCGGCCTCAAGCTGGTTGCTGATCTGGAAAAGCCGGGCGCCTTTGTCGCACCAGATCCCCGCTGATAAACCGTAGGGTGTGTTGTTCGCTTTCTCGATTGCTTCGGGGACGGTGCGAAAGGTCTGCACCGCGAGAACCGGACCGAAAATTTCTTCCTGCGCGATGATGGATGATTGAGCCACGTTGGTGAAAACGGTCGGGGGGCACCAGTTTCCGGAAGCGGGAAGATCGCAGGCGGGTTGATACATCTCCGCTCCGTTATCGACGCCTGCCTTCAAATACCTTTGTATCGTTTCGAGTTGCTCTTTGGAATTGATCGCTCCGACATCAGTGTTTTTATCGAGAGGGTCGCCCACGATGAGAGTATCCATTCTCCGTTTCAATTTCCAGAGAACTTCGTCATATACCGATTCCTGAACGAAAAGGCGTGAGCCGGCGCAGCAGACATGGCCCTGGTTAAAATAAATTCCGTTAACGATGCCTTCGACCGCTTGATCGATCGCGGCATCTTCGAGAATGATATTTGCCGCTTTGCCGCCGAGTTCCAGGGTGATCTTTTTATCGGTTCCGGCAATTGATTTCTGGATGCGTTTCCCTACTGAGGTTGAACCCGTGAAAGCGACTTTGTTGACATCGTCGTGATTGACGACAAGGGCCCCGGTTTCCCCCATGCCGGTCACGATATTGACGACGCCATCCGGCAGGCCCGAATCCGCAATGATCTCCGCCAGTTTCATCGCGGTGAGGGAGGTGGTTTCCGCCGGTTTCAATACCACGGTATTACCTGTGGCGAGGGCCGGGGCGATTTTCCACGCGGCCATGAGGAGGGGGAAGTTCCAGGGAATTACCTGACCGGCGACACCCAGTGAGGAGACTTTCCGGTTTGGAAATGCATAGTCCAGTTTGTCGGCCCAGCCGGCGTAGTAGAAGAAATGGTTTGCCGCGAGCGGGACATCGATATCTCTTGATTCGCGGATCGGTTTTCCGCCATCGAGCGTTTCGATGATAGCAAATTCGCGGGCGCGCTCCTGAATGAGTCGGGCGATGCGATAGATATACTTTCCCCGTTCGCGCGGGCTCATTCCGCTCCACACATTATCGTAGGCATTCCGGGCGGCTTTGACGGCAGCGTTAACGTCGCGCTTGGTTCCGAGAGCCACTTCTGAAAGTTTTTCCCCGGTAGCGGGGTTGGTGGATTGAAAATACTCACCTTCCTTCGGGTCGGCCCATTTACCATTAATAAAGTGAGCATAACGGTCCGATATTCTGGCTTGCTTTGCGGCTTCGGGTGCCGGTGCGTAGTTCCATTCGTTTGGATCTGACATAGTGAAAATGGGTTAGTCCTTTGAAAAATACCGGGAAGCCTGGTAGTGGCCGTCTTCCAGTTTCGCGATCTGCATCAATACATCATTGGCGAGGCTGCTGGCGCCAAAGCGAAACCATTCGTTGGTGAGCCATTCGGGCCCCACCGTTTCTTTTACCATGACGAGATAGTGAAGGGCCAGTTTTGCATTGGAGATTCCCCCGGCGGGTTTCATTCCAATCATCTGGCCGGTTTTATAGTAGTGGTCACGGATCGCGAGGAGCATTACGAGAGTAATTGGGATTGTAGCGGCAGATGATATTTTTCCGGTCGAAGTTTTGATGAAGTCCGCACCGGCATGAATCGCGATATCACTGGCCCGCCTCACGTTGTCGAGGGTGCCCAGTTCGCCGGTTTCGAGAATCACTTTCAACCTCGCTTTTCCACAGGCTTTTTTAACGGCGGCGATCTCATCGAAGACATAGTCGTAGTCTCCGGAGAGGAATTTGCCGCGCGAAATCACCATATCGATCTCATCGGCGCCATCACCAACGGCGCGCTTGGTTTCTTCCAGCTTCAGATCAAGATAGCCCTGGCCGGAAGGGAAAGCGGTGGCGACAGATGCGATTTTAACCGGGCTGGATTTTCCGAGGGCTTTGCGGGCGGTCTTGACGAGAGTGGGATAAACGCACACAGCGGCCGTGGTCGGTAAACCCGGGATGGAGTCGTGTAAATGGTTCGCCTTGTAACAGAGTTGCTTCACCTTGTTCGGGGTATCGGCCCCTTCCAGAGTGGTGAGATCGATCATGTTCAACACGAGTTGCAAACCGGAGCGTTTGCATTCGTTTTTGATGCTGCGGGTAGTGAACCGTTTTGCCCGTTCCGCGACCCCGACCTGATCGACGGGTGGGGATTTCGAGATGTCGTAGCGGGGTGGATCCGGTGATTTACTTTTCATGGGCTAAGCGGGAAATCGGCGTAGTTAGATTGGCGCGTGGTCTTTTTCGATATTGTACCCTGTACAGCGCGGAATTGTATAGGGTACAATCGGAAAAAGTTAAGGCAGTGGTGTGTGAGCGTTGTCCATCAACTTTTTAAGCCGATCCACCATCTCGGGGTGCTTCTTTGCGACGTTGTTTTTTTCGCCGATGTCGGTTGATAAGTCATACAATTCCACGGGCAGAAATTTCAGGCCCCGGTCTTTCTCACTCCGTTGCACCGCTTTCCAATTTCCCTGGCGAAGAGCGCGGGTCGTGTAGGTGGGGGCTTTTCCTTTGATAAACTCAAAATAGAGAAAGTCGTGTGCCTTCTGCTGGTCGGGATTTCCCAGAAAGGAAGGGATCATCGAAAGGCCGTCACTTTGCGGTGGAACGGGTTGTCCAATCAACTCAGCCATCGTGGGGAGTATATCCCAGTGGGCGCTGATGTGTTCGCTGACACTGCCGGGCGCGATTTTTCCCGGCCAGCGGGCGAGGAACGGGGTGTGGATTCCGCCTTCGTAGAGGTCGCGCTTGATCCCCCGGTAGGGGCCGTTCGAGTCCCAGAATTCCGGTTTGTGACCGCCTTCTTTATGGGCGCCGTTGTCGCTGGAAAAGAGCACGATGGTATTTTCATCGATTTTCAGTTCCTTTAGCATGTCGAGAAGATCTCCGATTTGATTGTCGAGGTTTTCCATCATCGCCGCGAAACCTGCGATGGGGTTTTGGACGGGAGGGCATTTGTCTTCGGAGCCGGCACCGTATTTCCCAATCACATCATCAAATTCGGGAAAGATTTTTCGCCATTTCTCGTGAAGTTCCTTCGGGGCATGCATCGCGGCGTGCGGGACTGCAGTGGGAATATAACAAAAGAAGGGCTTTTCCTCGCTGACAGAATCCTCGATGAACTGGAAGGCATCTTTCATAATCAAATCGTGAACAAAAGTTCCTTCTTCCAGTGGGATTTCTTTCCCGTCCCGAATGATAAAATTAGGATAATAGGTGTGGGCAATCCTTTGGCTTTTCCAACCGCTGAAGCGGTCAAAACCATGGGTGAGGGGATTGGAGGCACCCTGTTTGCTGGTGGTGCCAAGCCCCCACTTACCGTAGGCTCCCGTGGCATATCCTGCGTTTTTAAAAAGACGGGGGAGGGTGGTCATTTCCGGATCGAGAGCAAAGGCATCTTCATCCCCATTGCCCCGGCAATGCACTTTTCCGGGGTGTTGGCCGGTCATAATGACTGCCCGGGTCGGGGAGCAGACGGTGTTTCCCGAATAATGGCTCGTAAAGCGAATGCCTTCTGTCGCGATCCGGTCGATGTTTGGCGTTTTGAGTTTCTTCTGCCCATAACAACCGAGATCTCCGATCCCAAGGTCATCAGCGAGAATATAAATGACATTCGGTTTCCCGTCGTTAGCCGACAGGGTGAAGCAGAACAGCAGTAGTGCTGAGATAATCGAGGAGCTTTTCATAAGATGGTCGGTGGTACGTCTCCGAATAACTCACGAAATCAACCAAATGCTTGCGGATTCCGAAAGCTCCCGGCAAACGTATTCACGCTGAGGCGTAAGTGGTGGGGCGTGGTGCACGACTGATTACCGGATTGGAAATTGAGATGACAACATTCGAAAGTGAGATGGAGGGCCCAACACTGCGCGAAAAAATCGCGGAGTGGAGTCAAGAGCACGCCAGTGATTATCCGGCTGAAATTAAGCGGATTTTCGCGCAGAAGACCGAAGAGTTGCTCCGGTCCGGAATCCTGTCGAGATGCGCCAAAGAGGGGGATGCCGCTCCGGATTTTGTGCTTCCGAAAGAGGACGGGAGCGAAATTCAATTGAGTGAAAAATTGAAAAACGGACCGGTGATCCTTAGTTTTTACCGCGGAACATGGTGTCCGTATTGCAATTTGGAATTTCAGGAACTTCTCAGCACGTTGCCGCAGTACCGCTCCTCCGGGGCGATGATTTTAGCATTGAGTCCTCAGGTGATAAATCGCTTCGAGCCCGTTGCTGACGCGGCTTTTGAGGACCTTTGCGATCGTGGCAACAAAGTCGCCGCGAAATATGGGCTCGTTCACCCCATCGCGCGGGAGATCAAAAAAATCTATGAAGGTTTTGGTCTGAAGATCAATGAATTCAACGGTGATTTGAATTACGAGCTGCCTCTTGCCGCTACTTACGTCGTGGATCGCGATGGGCAGATTCGCTTCGCCTTTACCAGCGTCAACTATGAAGAGCGCGCCGAGCCGCGCGAGCTGGTTTTAGTTCTTTCAAAGCTTCGGGACAGCTGAATGTCGCAGCAGTTAACGGTTCCGTATATTCTCCATTAAAAAGGTGTTTGACCTTTTAGAAAACAGGAGTTCATTTACCGCTGTCTATAAACTCGACTATTCCGATCAGGATTTGGGTGAATAAAATGTCAAAAGCCTCAACAATTTCAAAAAAGAAGAAATCATCGAAGTCACCGAAGAGAGTGGCGTCGAAGAAGTCTTCTGGTTCGAAAAATGCAGCAGTCCCGGTCAGTTCGATGGGAAGCATAGAAGAACGATACGGAATCGATTTGCAGGAAGAGGCCCGGCGGCTCGAAGAGCTGACGCCACAGGAGAGAATCGCCTGGGGGCTTGAAAACTTCCCCGGCAAGATTGCGATGAGTTCCAGTTTCGGGGCTCAGTCTGCGGTTTCGCTTCACATGCTGACCCAACTTTACCCGGACATTCCGGTGATTTTGATCGATACCGGTTATCTGTTCACTGAAACCTATCGTTTTATTGACGAGCTGACGGAAAGGTTGAATTTAAATCTTCAGGTCTACAGCAACCCGGTAACCCCGGCCTGGCAGGAGGCCAAGTATGGAAAGTTGTGGGAGAGGGGCGTCGACGGTATCAAGCAGTATAACGACATGAATAAAGTCGAGCCGATGAACCGGGCTCTCGATGACCTGAATATCGACGCATTGTTCAGTGGTCTGCGACGTCAGCAGAGCAGCACCCGCGAGAAAATGCCGGTGGTGGTTTCCCAGCGAGGGAGAGTCAAAATCCATCCGATCGTGAACTGGACCGATATGGATGTTGGAATGTATTTAGTAGACAATAAGTTACCCTATCATCCCCTTTGGGACGAAGGGTATGTTTCAATCGGTGACTGGCCGACGACCCGCAAGTTAACCGATGGCATGACCGCCGAGGACACGCGTTTCTTTGGTCTAAAGCGGGAATGTGGACTTAACGAAGACGTGGATTTCCAGATCTAAAATCCAGATACTAATTTGCTGAGTAATCGACGTGTATGCACCACCGATAGGCACTATAAATTTTAAAGAAATATACCATTAAACCGACTATGGAAGACAATCAGATCCCGTCATATCGGGTCAATCATCTCAGGCAGCTTGAATCCGAAGCTATCTATATTCTTCGTGAAACCGCAGCGCAGTTTGAAAAACCGGCGCTGCTATTTTCCGGGGGGAAAGATTCGATAGTCATGGCTCATCTTGCCCGTAAGGCGTTTTTCCCGGCGAAGTTGCCCTTCCCACTTCTCCATGTGGATACCGGACATAACTTTGAAGAGACCATTCAGTATCGCGATAACTACGCTGAGGAGCTGCGGGCTGATCTCGTAGTGGGGTTGGTGCAGGACTCGATCGATAAGGGAACTGCGATTGAGGAGAAGGGGGCGAATGCCAGCCGAAACGCACTCCAAACGGTCACACTTCTGGAGTGTCTTGAAGAGCAGCAGTACGATGCGGCACTGGGCGGTGGTCGTCGCGATGAAGAGAAGGCGCGGGCCAAAGAGCGTTTCTTTTCCCATCGTGATGATTTTGGCCAGTGGGATCCCAAGAATCAGCGCCCTGAGCTTTGGAATATTTTTAATGGCCGGAAACACCACGGTGAACATTTCCGTATTTTCCCGCTGTCCAACTGGACGGAGATGGATGTCTGGCAATATATCAAAGCTGAGGAGATTCCTTTGCCGAATCTCTACTTCGCCCACACACGCGAAGTGGTTCATCGAAACGGTGCAATGCTTGCCACCTCCGAGATCGTCCAGCCCCAACCGGGAGAGAAGGTGGAAACGCTTCAGGTTCGCTTTCGCACGATTGGAGACATGACCTGCACCGGTGCTGTCCTGTCTGACGCAGATGATCTGGATAAGATTATTCAGGAGGTTGCTTCGGCCCGGGAAACTGAGCGAGGCACCAGAGCCGACGATAAACGGTCCGAGACCGCAATGGAAGACCGCAAAAAAGAAGGGTATTTCTAGGCCTTCAGCTACCAACAAACTAATAGATATTATTATGATGGAAGAAGAAACATTTTCTACAGAAGGTTACCTCGATATGGACCTCCTCCGGTTTACGACTGCCGGAAGTGTTGACGACGGGAAGTCAACTCTGATTGGTCGTCTGCTATATGATTCAAAGAATACCTTCGATGACCAAATCGAAGCGGTCGAGAAAACTTCGAAAAGTCGGGGAGATGAGAATGTGAACCTCGCATTGCTCACCGACGGTCTCCGGGCGGAGCGAGAGCAGGGGATCACGATTGATGTGGCCTATCGTTATTTCGCAACACCGAAGCGTAAGTTTATTATTGCAGACACGCCGGGTCACATCCAGTACACCCGGAATATGGTGACCGGAGCGTCGACCGCAAACCTGGCGATTATCCTGGTGGATGCACGTCATGGAGTGATTGAGCAAACGATGCGCCATGCCTTTATTGCAAACCTTCTGAGGATTCGTCACGTTATCCTTGCGGTGAACAAGATGGATTTGGTTGATTACGAAGAAAGCGCGTTCAACAAGATCGTGGATCAATTTAAAACTTTCGCTTCGAGACTGGATAATATCGTGGACCTGACTCCGATCCCTATCAGCGCTCTGAAAGGGGATAACGTGGTAGATCAATCGAAGAATATGCCCTGGTATGCCGGGCCGACGATGTTATATCATTTGGAACATGTCTATATTGGTACCGATCAGAATCATGTGGAAGCAAGGTTCCCGGTTCAGTGGGTGATTAGGCCACATTCCGATGAGTACCATGATTTCAGAGGTTACGCTGGTCGAGTCGCAGGTGGCGTTTTTAGACCTGGTGATGAAGTAGTGATTGAGCCGTCAGGATTCAAATCAAAGATCAAATCGATCGAAGACTTCAGTGGGCCTCAGGCTGAAACTTTCGCTCCTTTAAGTAGTACTATTACTTTGGAGAACAATGTGGATGTCAGTCGTGGAGACATGATTGTGAAAGTAAACAATCCTCCCCAGAAAAGTCAGGAAATCGAGGCGATGATTTGCTGGTTTTCCGAAGAGAAGAATTTGATACCGAAAGGGAAGTACTATCTTCGGCACACGACTAAAGAAGTGAAGGCAGTGGTTCAGGAAGTTCGCTATAAAATCAACATCAACAATCTACATAAAATCGAAGACGATTCGGATTTTGGTTTGAATGAGATTGGCCGGGTTTCGATCAGAACGTCAGCTCCATTGCTTTTTGATAGTTATCGGAGAAACCGAACAACGGGAAGTTTTGTGTTGATAGACCTGCAAACCAATGAAACGGTCGCCGCAGGAATGATTATTTAAACGATAATCAATAAAAATTAAAAAACCGGGTGGAAAGTCATTGACACTACCACCTGCGAAACGTAAATTCAGCGGCGTTCGCGCAAGTAAGGCGAGGTGGCCAAGTGGTAAGGCAGAGGTCTGCAAAACCTCCATCGCGGGTTCGATTCCCGCCCTCGCCTCCTTACTTTTCCGCAACATCGCGGGTCGCGTGCTTCGAGAGTTTTCGGCGAGGTGGCCAAGTGGTAAGGCAGAGGTCTGCAAAACCTCTATCGTAGGTTCGATTCCTGCTCTCGCCTCTTAGCTCTTTTCGCCTGCCGACCCTTTCACCTGTTTTTGCGCTATTGCCGCCAAGGTTTCAAAATGTCAGGCTGCGGCCATGATTCATCGACATTTTGTATTCGCGTTCTTTTGTTTCTGGTTGATGAACGCGCAATCGGCCGAGAGGCCTAATTTCGTTTTCATCCTGGCTGATGACTTGGGCTGGGCGGAGCTTGGCTGTTATGGTCAGGAAAAAATCAGAACTCCGAGAATCGATTCGTTGGCCCGGGATGGACTGAAATTCACCCGGGCATACTCGGGAAATGCGGTCTGCGCTCCTTCCCGCTGTGTTTTGATGACGGGCAAACACCCCGGCCACGCCACGGTGAGAAACAATTTGGCGATGCGCTCGCGCGGTGAGACGGAAGGTCAATACCCACTCCCTGCCGATGAAGCGACAATCGCCAGTCTTCTCACCGGCGAGGGTTACAAGTGCGGCGCGTTTGGGAAATGGGGCCTGGGAAATACGCAGTCGACGGGGAATCCGTTGAAAAAAGGATTCCACCGTTTTTTCGGCTACAATTGCCAGGGGCACGCCCACAGTTACTACCCGGCGACACTTTGGAGTGATAACGAAATTTTTCCGCTGAAGAATGATCCTCCCATTGTCGGTCATGAGTCACTGCCTGCTGAGCTCGATGAAAACGATCCCCGCAGTTATGATCGTTATAAAGGGCAGGATTATGCTCCCGATCGAATCAATGCCGCGGCTCTTCAATTCATTCACGACAATAAAGACGAACCGTTTTTTCTGTATTATCCGACGATTATCCCTCATCTGGCGCTTCATGTTCCGGATGAGGATTTGAAGCCGTATCTCGAACTGGGATGGGAGGAAAAGCCCTTCACTCGTCGGGGGACCGGGGGGTATACCCCTCATCTCACGCCAAGGGCAGGATATGCAGCTTTCATTTCGAGAATGGACACTTACGTGGGACGGGTTCTTGATTTATTGGATGAGCTGGATCTCGCTAAAAATACCGTCGTCGTTTTCACCTCCGATAACGGGGCGACTTATCTGCCGGATGTCGATTACGAATTTTTCGAAAGTGTCGGGCCGCTTAAAGGTCTCAAAGGTTCGCTGTACGAAGGTGGAATCCGCGTGCCGCAGGTGGTTCGCTGGCCCGGGAATATCAAAGCCGGGTCGGAAACTTCGGTAGTGACGGGTTTTGAGGACTGGCTGCCTACGATGCTCGACTTGATTGGTGAAGCGAATAAAACTCCGCCGGACTGCGACGGCATCAGCATCGCCTCAACTCTGTATGGAAAAGATCTTCCGGAGCGGGGTTTTCTGTATCGTGAGTTTCCGGCTTACGGTGGTCAACAGGCGGTTTGGATCGGTGAAAAATGGAAAGCGATACGGCAGGGGATTAAGCCATCTAAGAAACAGAAGGGCAATCCGGAGTTGAAGATCGCGCTTTACGATTTGGAAAACGATATATCAGAGTCCAATGATGTTTCTGCCGACTATCCTGCGATTGTAAAGCAGGCAGAGGAGCTGATGAAGTCAGAGAGAGTCCCGTCAGAGGAGTTTAAATTTCCCTGGCTGGATGTCTTGAAGTAGCCGGAGCCTACTGGCCTCCACCGCCGCCACTTGTCGGAGGAGTCTGGCCGCCGCCGTTTGGAGCGCCACCGCGGGGACCGCCGTTTCCGGGGCCTCCTCCTTGTGGACCGCCTCCGCCTCCATTCTGGCCTTTACCGCCTTTCTGACGTCCTCCGCCGCCTTTTCCACCGCCTTTGCCCCCTTTACCGCCTCCGGGGCGGCCGCCTTCTCCCGCCTGACCGCCACCGCCCGGCTGGTTGGGGCCCGCTGAAGTGGAGCGGTTCGTAGTTGTCGAGGTGGTTTCCGTGTCGGTTGTGGAGGTATCGGTTGAGACCGTCTCGCCCGTGACGAGGTGTTCGGGGACTTCAAAAACCACTCTGACCGGTCCGGGGCGATGGCTGTCCTCCACGGAAAATTCAAGCAAGGGAGGCAGGTTCTCGCCCTGCCATTCGGTGAGCCATTCGTTTGATTCCTCGTCCCAGTATCGCCAGCTGGCTGATATGATGTCACTCACCAGCGGAAGCCAGTAGCGCCCTTCGGCGTCGGCGGTTAAAAAATCTTCACTGCCGGCTCCGAAGACCATGCCGTCGCCATCGGTATCTTCCGGCGAAAAACTGTCGCGACTGATCGCAAGTTCGAAGAATTGTCCTTCGTTCTCACTCTCTTGCTGAGGTTGCAGGCCGATTACCAATTCACCGGCGCTTCCGATATCCTCCCCGAAGGTGAACGCTCCCACCGCGTTGCTGATTTTCATTTCCGGGAATCCCGAAATCGTTTCAGCCGCCGGCAGCATTTCGATTGTGGCGTCGATAGGGAGGGTTTCGACCGTCCGTTCGAGCAGTTCAAGGAACCGGGAGACTTCCTCGTCTTTCAGGTCCGTGTCCCGAATTTCCGCCGCCGTGTCGCCCGCCTGGACGAGAATTGCCATAACGGTCCCTGAAATCAGAGCCAGAATCGTCATCGCAATCACGATTTCGACGAGTGTGAATCCACGGTTTTTCATCGGGTTTCGGGTTGGTAAATATATAATTCGGCGACTTCCTCCTGGGGACCTCCGTCGTCTTCGAATTCTGCAGTGACGACGAGTTTGTACAGGTCTTTGAGCCCGTTTCCGTCAGCATTAGCCATCTCGAGGGGGACTACCTCGGCCCGGAAATTGATTTCCAGAGCTTCGTCGAAGTACTCGCCGCCCATTTCTCTGACCGGCTTTCGTTTGGTTTCGGTAAGGTAGGAGTCCAGGGCGCTCTGGATGAGCCGGTCCCGGGCGTAACTGGATGAGGTATCGGTAATTTGCTGCAAAAGCACTACCAGAGAGGTGATGGAAAATGCAAAAATGGTGAGGGCGAGAGCAACGTCGAGTAGGGCGTAGCCTTGCTGTTGTCGATTCGGTTTGATTACTCCACCCATGATGTCTCCGATTTGATATCTGCCGTCAGGGGATGAAACTCCACTTCGAAAAAAGCGTTGTCAGATTGGAACTGAACTTTTAACGGGTCGCACATCCCACTCGGCTGAAACACCCAGCGACGAAAGGTACCGCCGTCCATTTCCAGCCAATCGGTATCGCGCCACGATCTGAGCCGGTAGTCAATCCCGTCCGGCAGTTCAAAGAATGCGGTGTAAGTTAAACCGGCCATCGCTGATTCGATACGGGGATCGATCACGGTGGTCTCCATCTGAATGCCCCGCTCCTGGGACGCGGTGATGATCTTCATTCTCTCATTCTGAATTTTCAGAAGATCCTGCAGTTTGTCAAATTCCTCCCGCCCCCCGTAGGGATTGAAGTAACGGGAGGCGCGAAAGCCGTCGGAATCGAAGGCGATCTGGTAGGGGCGTTGCTCGGACAGCGCACGGTTCCTCACGTCCCGCGCCATAGCGAGGAGTGCGGCGACAGGCTCCCGTGCCTGCCGTTCTTTCATAACGCCATCGATCGAGGGCACCGCCGTTGCGGCGAGGAGCACGAGCACGGAAAGTACAATCACCAGCTCGACAAGTGTGAAGCCCCCGGCGCTTCGCTGCTGACTACCAGTTGCCAATATCGTCCTCACTCTCTACTCCGTCCTCTCCCAGAGACCAAATGTCGTAGCGACGTTTGCTTTTCTGAGCGGGGAAGCGGTATTGGTACTCATTGCCCCATGGATCGAGCATCGGTTCTTCCAGGTAAGCCCGCCACCGCTTGGGAACGTTTCCGCTCGTGGGGCGTTCGGTTAGCGCGGCGAGACCCTGTTCCTGAGTTGGCGGTTTGCCGTAGTTATTTCGCTCGTAACTTTTCAAGGCCACATCGAGTGCCTTCAGGTTGTTATCGGCTGTCTGAACCCGGGCATCGTCAATAATTCCGGTGACCAGAAAAATACCTGATCCAGCCAGCACTACGATGATTGTCATTACAACCACCAACTCGACGAGGGTGAATCCGCTCTGTTTTTTGCGCTTTATCTGATTCGATAGTTTCATAGTTTTCCTTTTCGTTTGATAAAATATTATCGGCCTCCGATTCCTTTCATCGAGCCAAAAATTGTGGTGATCACGGAATAGGCGACCACTCCGACGATGATCGCTACAAATACTAACATCACCATAGGTAGCACGCTGGTGAGCCTCGAGATGTGAGTATCGAGTTCTTCGTCGTATTTTTTTGCCGCTTTGGAGAAGGCTCTACCGAGTTCCCCGGACTGTTCCCCGATGGCGACCCGATCGACGAGTGATGCAGGGAAGTCGGTTCGTTTGGAGAGGGTCCGGGAGAGTGAGTTACCCTCTCCGACATCGCTGACGACGGTCTCAAACTGGCCCTGAATATAGCGGTTTACCGTCCCCCGCTTCATCAATTGAAGGGCGTTCATAAGCGGCACCCCGTTATTCACGAGGTTCGCCATGGAGTGGGAGAACTGGGCGTAAAACCGACCGGCTATCACGGGGCCGAAGGCGGGAAGTTTCAATTTGGTTTTGTCCCACCAAATGCGCCCTGATTTGGTGGCGATATACCCTTTGAAAACCAGGAAGACCACGGTGATGATCGATAAAATCAGCCACCACCAGGAATTGATGAAATCGGTAAATTTGATGAGTAATTCGGTCACGAGAGGTAGCTCCTGACCCGACTTTTTCATCAATTTAGTCAGCATTGGCATCAGGACGGTGCTGAAAACGACGAGCAAAATCACGCAAAAAACCATTACCACGGTGGGATAAATCATCGCGGAAATGGTTCGTTTCTGCAGGTCATTGAGTTGTTTGAGATTGACCGCGAGACGGCTCAGGATATCGGAGAGTGAGCCACTGGCCTCGCCTGCTGAGACGAGATTTCGGTACAATTCGTCAAAAGACGGGGAGGCCTTTTTTAAAGCCTGGGAAAAACGGGCTCCCTCCCGGATTTCATCTCTCAGGATGCCGGCGACGGCTTTGATGCCCTTGTGCTGCTGGCGATCGTGGAGGATGCGGAGAGCCTGTTCGAGTTGGAGGCCGGCATCGAGGAGGTCCGCCAGTTCCTCGGTGAGCAGAATCAGCGCGGTGCGGGGAAGCGCCACGGGGCCGGACGGAGCGGAGCTTTTTTTCTGCCGGGCCTTTGCCGAGTCATCCTCAATCACGTCGACCTGAACCGGGGTGAGGGATTTCGCCTCCAGCTCCCGGTATGCTTCCGACTTGTTGCGGCAGTTCAGGTCGCCGGAAACTTTGTTCCCGGCGGCGTCAACTGCAGTGTAAAGGAAGGCTGGCATTTTCGAATTGGATTTCGTGGAATAAACCGTTTATTAAACCCGCTGGGAAATGAATGTTTCATAAAAGTTGCTCCTCGATGAAGGGATTTTTACGTTTTGCGGTTCGGATATCGCCTCAAACACCTGCATTGACATATTGTAACTGCTGAGCATCTTCCCGATTAACTAATGATTCTGGAGATTGTAAACTATCCTGACCCGGTGCTGCGGCTACCTGGAGAGCGTATTGAAGAGGTCACAGAGGAGATTCTGGATCTCGCTGATAATATGCTTGAAACGATGTACGAGGCGCAGGGTGTCGGCCTGGCGGCTCAACAGGTGGGGCATGCCATTCAGATGGCGGTGGTGGATGTCTCTCACGATGAAGATTGTGTGACTTATTGCCGGGTTAATGGCGAAGAGACGGCTCTTGCTGACATTTGTCCTCTGGTGTTTATCAATCCGGAGATTGAGCCTCGTGGCAAAAAGGAGACGGAATCGGAAGGTTGTCTGTCCTTTCCGGATCTCAGGTCAGATATTACCCGTCCCGGTGAAGTGACGGCGAAGGTCGAAACTCTGGACGGCGACATTCTTACCATCGAGACCGATGGACTCTTTTCGCGGGCGATCCAGCATGAGGTCGATCATCTCTTTGGAAAACTGTTCATCGATCGAATGAGCAGTGCCCGGAAACTGGCAATTCGTAAGCAGCTGAAAGAAATGCAGCAAGACTTCGGTTGATTTTATCCGAAGTAACAGGGTACACTCACGCGCTGTACAGGGTACAATCTCAAATTGTACAGGGTACAGTCTTTGTATCGGCAATTTTATGAAAGAATTCATTCCAGTTTTCCTGAAGGGTGCTGCAATGGGGGCGGCCAATGTCATCCCCGGGGTCTCTGGCGGGACGGTTGCCTTTGTTACAGGCATTTACGAGCGTCTCATCACGGCGATTAAGTCCTGCGATGTTACGGCGATCAAACTGCTGCTCAGCGGGAGTGTGACGGCTTTTACCAAGCGGATTGATTTCGGGTTCCTGCTTTCGCTCGGGCTCGGCGTGATTTTCAGCATTATAACACTGGCGAGAGTGCTGGAGTATTTTTTCACTCATCAGCCGGTGTTGGTGTATGCCTTCTTTTTCGGATTGATACTCGCCTCGATTTATTTTGTCGGGAAGCGGGTCGAAAAGTGGGGGGGCGTCGCGATCGCGGCTCTCGCCGTGGGAGCTTTAATCGCGGTGGCGGTGGCGCTGTTGAGTCCGGCCAGCCAGAATGCCAGTCCGGTTTATCTGGTGCTGTGCGGGGTCGTGGCGATGGCCAGTATGATTATACCGGGGTTGTCGGGTTCTTTTGTGCTTTTGCTGATGGGCAATTACGCTCTCATCATGATTGATTCGGTGAATAAATTGTCGAGCGGCGATATGAGCGCGATGAAAATTCTCATACCGGTCGGAATTGGTGCGGTGGTGGGTCTTTTGGCTCTGAGCCATTTGCTTGCCTGGGTGTTTAAGAAATATCACGATGTGGCGGTGGCTCTTTTAACGGGATTTGTGGCGGGTTCCCTCCTTGTGATCTGGCCCTGGAAAGAGGAGGAAATCGCGACTTTCGAAAAGGGTGGTGAGATCAAAGAAAAAGTGATCGGATACGAGTGGTTGTTGCCGGAATTGTCGACGACGACCTTTATCGCGGTTGGGTTGATAATAGTCGGAATCCTCACGGTTTGGGTGATGGAAAAATTTGGAGCCGTGAAAACTGATTGATGGATTTCGGCGCACTTACCAAAGACTGGGGCGGGATCAAATCCGCCATCGAAGAAGGACCAAAGGGACCGGTTTTCCGACCGTTCCGGTGGGTGGTTCTACCATTGATCTTACTGGCGCTCTTCTCGGTCATTTCCCGGTTGGGTAATTTTGATCTGGAAATCCAGAAAGCGATTTATCTGGCGGGGGGGAATAGTTGGGATTTTGGAGAGCGCTCCCTGTGGTGGTTTCTGTACCATTTTGGAACCATCCCGGCAGCAGTGATCTGTGGGCTCGCTGTGCTGGGATTTATTCTGAGTTTGTTTAGGGACAAGTGGAAACGTTGGCGGCAATGTTTTCTCTTCGTTATCCTTCTCGGAATTATCGGGCCCGGAGTGGTCTCTAATCTGATTTTAAAAGAGCACTGGGGGCGGCCCCGTCCGCGCGCGGTTGAAGGACTGGGTGGGCAGAGCAAATTTGAGCCGGTGCTGACAATCGATAAATCGAGTAACGGCAAGTCATTTCCCTGTGGTCATGCCACAATGGGTTACTTTTTTATGGGGGGATTCTTCCTCCTGCGCCGCTACCGGAGAGACTGGGCGTGGTTTTTTCTTATTTTTGGACTGTGCCTCGGTTTTTTCATGGGCGTCGCCCGGATGTGTCAGGGGGGGCACTTCTTCTCCGACGTGATATGGGCTGGTGCGATCATGTATTTTGTGGCGATGGTCCTTTACTACGATCTGCGGTTACACAAAGGACTGGCGCGCGATCCGGATAACAAACCCGTTCCATTGTGGATGAAGGTAGTAGTGCCGGTTGCCGGACTGGCTTTGATGGGGGGGATATTGCTGGCGACACCCTATCGTGAGGTTAGGAATTATCGAATTATCACAGAACAGGGGGCTACAGATCCACTTCATGTCTTGCTGACATTCAAGGCGGGAACTATTTCAGTAAAGCCGGGCGAAAAGTACCTGGTGACTGGAGAAGCCTGGGGGCATGGCGTTCCGACTTCAAAAGTGGCGGTTCACTTCGTGGAGTATCAACACGGGGATATGACCGTGGTTGAATACAAGGAGCGGATGAGTGGCCATTTCACCGAAGTTGAACAGAATCTATCGGTCGAAGTGCCCTGGGCCAGATCGAGATTTTTGACTATCAACGCCTCAGATTGCCACGTTGACGTGGAGCTACCGGATGAGGATGAAACGAAAGGGATCACGGTCGCGCAGGGGAACGGAACTGTCTCCTTCAAGCTTAAACAGGCAGAATGGAGTTGGGCCGATGAAGCCGATCGAGCAAAATACGGCGAACCGACGGACTCCGTTAACAGTGGATCGCTTCGTATTGACATTCAGGATAATTTTGAAGGGAAAATTATTCTCAATCGATAAAAACAAGTCGCGGGTAGAAAAAATTACAGCGACTTCAGCAATGCGAATAATTACTGAAATTCAAACCAATTGATCCCAATTATGCGGGAATTTGATTGAAAGTTGGCATGCAAGTTGCTTTCTTCAGTTCCCGCAAACGTAACCTGGGGTTCTCGGTCGCTTGTCGATTAGAAGATAGTGTGGTAGAGGGCTCCGAACCAAAACAAAAACATCATTAAAAAATGGCTAAACTGAAACTGGAATACCTCTGGCTCGATGGATATGAGCCTGTCGCTAATATCCGTGGAAAAACTAAGATCATGGACGGCGACGCAGATTCTCTGTCGCTGGAAGATCTTCCTGAATGGGGATTTGACGGTAGCTCGACCCAACAAGCGGACGGAAGTGACTCGGATTGTATTTTGAAGCCGGTCGCACTCTATCCGGATTCAACCCGCCGGAACGGATTTCTCGTCATGTGCGAAGTTATGTTGCCTAACGGCGACCCGCACCCATCTAATTCCCGCGCTACGATTCCTGAAGATCCAGGTCTCTGGATTGGTCTTGAGCAGGAGTATTTCCTCTATCAGGATGGCCGCCCTCTCGGTTGGCCCGAGGATGGATACCCAGCGCCTCAGGGTGAATACTACACCGGTGTAGGCTACGAAAACGTGGGTGATATCGCCCGCCAAATCGTTGAGGAACATCTTGACATCTGTCTCGATGCAGGAATTAACCACGAAGGGATCAACGCTGAGGTGGCTAAAGGTCAGTGGGAATTTCAAGTATTCGGAAAAGGATCAGCAACCGCTTGCGACCAAATCTGGGTAGCTCGCTACATCCTTCAGAGAGTTTGTGAAAAATACGGCGTTGTTGTCGAATATCACTGTAAGCCTTGGCAGGGTGACTGGAACGGTTCAGGAATGCACTGTAACTTCTCTACCGAAAGACTTCGTGAAGAGGGTGGTAAAGAGTACTTCGAAACGCTTATGGCTCAATTCGAGAAAAACCGTGACGAGCACATCGCTGCTTACGGTCCCGACAACCACCTTCGTCTGACCGGTCTTCACGAGACTCAGTCGATCGATCAATTCAGCTATGGTATCGCCGACCGCGGAGCCTCTATCCGGGTTCCTCACTCATTCGTGAACAACGGCTACAAGGGATACCTCGAAGACCGTCGTCCGAACTCACAGGGAGATCCTTACCGGATCGTTGCCCGTGTTTCTCAGACGATCTCAGAGGTCGCTTAATTCGAATACCGAATTTACTCAAAACCGGGGTCTTGGAATAGATCCCGGTTTTTTTGTGCCTTACCGGAAAAATGGGTATATCAGTAGGTGTTGACAAAAACACGTAAACAGGAACTGACAAAGCTATATTACCTTGATCATTTTTTTGAGGTGCTCGATTTTGTTTCGACCTCCAATCGGGTATTGCTTGAAGACTGTCACCTCAATTTTATCGAAGTATTTCGTTCTCTCGATACTGATGCGCAATGTCTCTTCGTTCGGTTGGTGAACCGCAAAGGTAAGGTATTTCGGGTTGATAAAATCGGGTATGATGAAATCTCCGATTTGACGGGAACGATCGAACAGCTTCGGGACGCGGGACTGATCCGTTGTGTTAGTCAGGATGACTGCTCTGGCTATCTGGCCACACTATCAAAGCCGGACCTGATTGGATTGGCTCGGGACCTATTGCCGACCAAAGGAGGCCTGTCATCGTTGAAGAAGTCTCAACTGATAGAGACAATGCTGCCGGCTTTTGATATATCCTTTGTCGGTAAAAAGCCTCTGACACCCGACGGTGTGGTGATCAGCAGAACCCGGGATGTCGAATACCTCTTTTTTCTCTACTTCGGGAGACTTGAGGGGAGCTTGACAGCAATTGCACTGAGGGATTTGGGTTTACTGAAAACCCGCAAGATTTCCTCGCGGGCGACAGCCCGGTTCTCATCCCGGGAAATAGCATCCGCGGCATTTCATTATCGCTGTGTTAGGAGTCGCATCAAAGAATGCGCCCCAACCGAGTTAATGAATTTGGTAGAGGAAGCGGAGGACTGGCCGAAGGTGAATCATTCCGAAGTCGAGTTGGCCCGGAATCGGGAAATTTATCGATTAGGCCGCGAGGTGGAACGGAATCTG
Organism: Verrucomicrobiales bacterium; assembly: GCA_029213005.1. Taxonomy (GTDB): domain Bacteria; phylum Verrucomicrobiota; class Verrucomicrobiia; order Verrucomicrobiales; family DEV007; genus Arctic95D-9. The sequence continues at coordinate 148,583 of JARGPI010000008.1, read as the reverse complement.
GACCCTGCGCTGGCGCTGAAGGTATACCGACAATCGGAAACGTATCCCGCTACGGAGAGAACGGTTCGTTTGTTGTATCAGTTGGGAGATCGGGATCATGCTGAAGGTTTGCTGGTTCGGTTAATAGATAATCCGTCATGTGATGAAGAGCTGATTTTTGCGGAGGATTTCTTCGAGAGGAAATTCGGCAAACGCAAGGTAGGTAGATTAACCGAAGTGTTGCGTGGAGCGGAGGTACTGAAACTGGATGAATCCGGGCGGGATTATCCGGAACTGGCTGCGGTTTCGTGGTTTGGTCGACAGGGGGCTAAAGCTTTTCATGTCGAAAATGTGGTTTGGACCCAATTGTTTGGCGTTGTCTTCTGGGATCTGCTTTTCGACGGGGAAAATCCTGCGATTCACAATGACTTTGATAAGCTACCCGCCGGACTCGATTCCGAATCTTTCTATAATGAAAATAGGGAAGAAATAGAGAATCGTTTGCTTCAGTTCGTCGAGCCAGGTTGGATTGAGCGGCAGATCGAGATGATCGTCCCGCAAATGGAGACGATGCCTAATATCCTTTTGTACCCGGATTCCCGGCTGTTTGAAGTCGCCCGGCAGCTGATTAGATGTTCGCCCGAAGGTTCACTCGGGCTGGTTTTACGTGATATGGTGAAAAACTTCAGAGGGACTCGGAGCGGGTTTCCTGATTTGCTCGTTTTCGAGGATGACTCAGTGAGACTGGTCGAGATCAAATCGGAGGGAGACCAAATTCAGCGCCATCAATTGGCTCAGATGGAAAGGCTGCGGCGTGCTGGATTTGTGGTGGAGGTCGCGCGGATTCAGTGGGCAGTTGATCCCGATCAGGAATATGTGGTGGTTGATGTGGAAACAACCGGCGGTAATCCATCCTGGCAAAGAGTGACGGAGATAGGAGCGGTGAAGATTAAAAACGGCGAAATAATCGCGGAATGGTCATCTCTGATTAACCCAGAGCGAAAGATTCCCGCGAAGATTATCAGCCTGACCGGTATTACCAACGAAATGGTCGAAGGGGCACCCCGATTCGGCGAAATTGCCGATGATTTCCGCTCATTCCTCGGTGACGGGGTTTTTGCCGCTCATCGTGTCAGATTTGATTTCGGTTTTCTCCGGGAGGAGTTCCGGCGTCTTGAGCAGGACCTTCGAATGCCAACCTTTTGCACAGTGGTGGAGACTCGCCGCTATTTTCCGGGTTTCCAATCCTATAGTTTAGCAAACCTGTGTCGGGAGTTCGGTATCGAATTGAACGATCACCATCGGGCGCTGTGCGATGCTAAGGCTGCGGCTCAGATTCTCCTGAAAATCAACGAGAAGAGATCGCAAATTGATTAGGCGTTGAGAATCCATAAACTGGCGTTCAGCACCGTGGCAAAGGAGACCCAGAGAAGGTAGGGAACTAGCAACCAACCGGATAGTCGACGCAGTTTGAAAAATTTAATCATACAGATCAGAATAGCAGTCCACAACAGAACGATTATGACCAGTGCGGCGAGAATCTGGTGCATACCGAAAAAGACCGGTGTCCATATCACATTGAACAGCATCTGGATCGCGAAAAGTGTGAGTGCTAATTTTACGCCGGGATGAGACAGTCCTAAATTGGCGATCAATCCGACCGCAATTCCCATCGCCAGATAAAGCACGCTCCAGACAGGACCGAAAATCCAGTTCGGCGGATTAAATGAAGGTTTCTTCAGAGTTGAATACCAACCTTCGATCGATTCGAAAGTTGAAAAGCCAGATAGAAATCCGAGAGCCAGACAGGCAAGAGCGCAACCGATGGGAATTAAAAATTTCACAAAGCTAACTACGTTTCGTAGAGCGAAACCGGAGTAAACTATTTAAGCTGCGGGACTTTTCGCCATCTCGCAAAGATCCAGAGCTGCCCCTTTGGCTGTTTCAATTGGCCAAAGATCGCGAAGATTTTGGGCTTCGGTTGTGGCGCCGGAATAGAGGATGAAAATTCGGTCTCCAAGGAGGTTGGCCTCGTTTCGCACTTCCAAAATACACTGGCTGATGCGATGGAAAAACTGTCGGGTCGACTCTTTGTGTCGTTCGATTTGCTGCCGGATTAGTTCGTTGCCCGATTCGGTTACGGCACAACTGTTTGAGTAGGGGCATCCGCGAAAATCGTGAGCAATCATGTAGTCACTGAGCCCGTCGAAGGCGTTCGCAATCTTTTGAACCGGACAGCCTTCGGCATTGATAATTTTTTCCTGACGCTCTTCTGAGTTGTCGTGAATAGCGCAGAGCCACGCTTCGACCAGTTTGTCTTTGGAAGGGAAGTGCCGGTAAAAAGTCGCTTTGGCGGTTTGTGATTCTTCGATGATTTCATCAATGCCGACTTCTGAGTACCCTCTTTTTTGAAACAGCCGGGAGGCGGTTTCGAGTAGGCGGCATCTAGCTGGAGATTTCTTCGGTATCATTCTGGGACGGGCTCAATCTATCTCTGTCAGACTATTCGAGAAGGTTTACCCTTACAAAAACCTAAACGAAAATCGGGCGGATGGGCTGATCGAATCTATCTCCGTCGGCAGATCATGAAAACCGTCGTTAGTTAGTCGCGACACGCCGAAATGGTTGCGCCCCCTTTTGGGAAGTTCGAAATCAGCGCAGCGATTTCCTTGCTCCAATTTCACCTTGTGGTGAACGGGAGCATGCCGCACTTACCGGGAACGCGGTGTCCGATCGCCACAGCCACCAGCCGACGGGGCTGGCATCGATTTTAAATTGAAAGATGGACGCGGACCCCGTTGCAACGGGGCCCGCTACCCAGGAAAATTAATCGTCGGAGCCGCCGTCTTTCTTGCCGCCAATACCGAGGACTTTCATCACTCCGATGCCGACGCCGGCGAGCACAGCGAGCCCGATTCCAATCAAATGAAACGGAAATGGTTCCGGTGCTGGAGGTGGTGGGGGACGTCTCTCGGCTTTCTCTTTGGTTTTAGTTTTAGACTTTTTGGTGGTCTCCTTTTTAGGCTCCTCTTTCTTTTCGACGGGAGCGTTTGCCAGCAGATCAAAGTCGTCGACATTCGAGGGTTTCTCCGGCATCTCTTCACCATCGGCATTAGCATCGGCTACGGCATCGAGCAGATCTTCCGGACTGGATTTGTTCTCACTCTCTTTGAGTTTTGCGGAGAGCGCTTCTGACTTTTTGGCATCTTCTGCTGCCTTGGCGATCTCTTTCTGATCCGCTACTTTTTCATTCAGTTTCGCAGAAAGCGCTCCGGCGTAATTGGATGATCCTTTTGATGAAGGTGGCTTTGAGCTGCTGGAAGTGCTGATTGGCATCGCGGCCGCCTCCGATAACATGGCGCGGGCCCGATCGAGATCGCCTTCCTTGATCAGTTTGTCGACTTTAACCAAAGCTTCCGCACGGTCGGCTACGAGCTTAGGGTCGTAAGATTTGATTCGTCGGTACTCGTCACCGGCAAACTTGATATAACTATCCAGATCCGAGGCGGAGCGGGTGTTAATCCGGGTCCATTTGATTTTCGCTTTCTTATCTGCGGCCACTGCGGCGGCCAGCTGAGCTTCCTCCCGGGCACGGGCGGCTTCGACGCGCTGCCTGTCGACGGTGTTGAGTGCGTTTTTGCTGGCTTCCCACTGGGTGTTTTTGACATCGACATCCCGTCGCAGACCCTGAACCTGCTGGCCGAGAACCGGAAGGATTCTCTGGGCGAGAGCGATCGCTTCGGCGTGAGCAGGGGTCCCGAAATAGCGGGTCTCCAGCGTCTCGTAATCACGCATCGCGGAAATGTTATTCAAATAACGTCCACCGGCGGCGTTGTTTTTCATCCGGAAGAGAACAATTTTGGATTCGATCAATTTCGGGAAGTCGTTGCGGTCTTGCGGGGTGTACCATTCACCCTCCAGTTTGATGTTACCGCGCTCCACCTTATCGAGTTCCTCCTCAAGGGTCTTCTTGATTTCCTCGACTTTTTCCTTGTGTTTACTCCCGGCAAACTGGGAAAGAAAAGCCTCTGGCCCGGTTGTCAGCATGGAGCGATACTGATCGGCTGTGACCAGTGATCGAGTGGGCACCATAGTCTGAATTTTACCGAACATTTCGTCGTCCGGAGCGGTTTTTATGATCTCCGAAACATCCGGCATTCCGAGTGTTTTGGTTTCTTTGATCTTGTCGGTGATTGACACCTCAATCTTGATCATATCGGGGGTTTGAAGGGTAATTTTCCCCTCGTAATTGGTGCCGTCTTTCATTTTCACAATGTCGGCATGAACATTGTGAATGCCTAACAAAAGCAGTAGGGTTATCAATGAGGAATGAAGGTTGCGCATAACGGTGAATTTATGATTTTAAGTTCAATAACGTTAATCATACAAACTGGAATAGAGGAAGACAACGATTTTGAGTGTTTAAATCGAATTCTTAATGGAATAGACTTGAATCACGTTGCATTATTGTAGAGGCATTGAGGTTTTCTTGAAAAAATGGGTATCTTTCTGGGCATAGCCAGCCAAAAAGGCGGCGTGGGCAAGACGACAATGGCAGTGAATATCGGGTATTCGCTGGTCCGTCGGGGATGGCGCGTCCTCCTCGTTGATGCTGATTTGCAAGGGGGACTTGGCTTCTCTTTGAACGAAAAAGCCAAGGACTGTTACGGGTTGTTTGATATTTTGATGAACCCGGGCTGGGAGCAATCGATCGCTCAATTTCCGATTCGTACCTGCATGAATCAGATGGAGTTGATCACCCGCGGCACCCGTGAAAATCTGGATAAGGTGTTGTCCGACATGGATGGCACCTGGTCGTCCCACGCAAGAATGAAGATCTGCCGAAGTGCGATAGAGTCGCTGGGACACGATGTGATAATTTTCGACACCTCATCGGGCATCAGCAAGGTCGGAATGAGTGTCTGTGCGGCGATGGATATGATTCTGGTCCCTGAGCATCCCGGTCCACTTTGCATTCGCAGTCTGCCTCAGATGCTCCGGATGCTCGCATCCGCCAAGCATCAGGGCGGGAATGCGAAACCGGATATCGCGGGTTTCGTTTTTTCCATGACAGACGCTTACGATCAGGTTTCTCTGGAAGATCAGCGGCAGTTTCGCGAGCTACTTCCTCAGGAATTGGTATTCAATACTGTGGTTCCCAAGCACTCGGACGTAATGGAGGCGACCCGTATCGGGGTTCCCGTTGGAATGTTGGACCAGCAGCCGGGAGGACCGGCATTGGCGTTCGATCAGCTGTCAGCTGAACTGGAGCCGAAATTAGGACTGGGCTCCCGCGGTCAATACGGACGGAATTACTAAGTTTGAATGAAGGATTCGTGGATAGATAAGGATGAGTTGGATGATCTGGTTTCCGGATTCACTCCGCGCCGTCGTGCCGAAACCTCCCAGCAAAATGTGCAGGCCCAGGATATTTTTGATGATATCCCATCGATTCATATTCCGAGATCGAGACCGGTTTATAATCAGCCGCCGCAGTCCAATCAGGTCTCGCCCCATCTTCAACCGGCAGCGCAGGCGCGCCCGGCTGAGCCGTCTCCTTCGCCGCTTCAGGTACTGGTAAACCCTTCCAGTTTCGAAGAGGATCAAAAGATCTCGTCTCCTTTTGCGATCGACGAAGACGATGAGTTTGATGATATCGAGGATCAAATCGAATCGCTTGCTTCTGAAGCGGCCAAAGCCTTGCGAGTATTGCAGGAAATTCGCGCGAAAGCCGATCAGAACGGTTTAATCGCCAAACCCGAACCTGAAAAACGCCCCATTCAGGTGGTTGAAAATCCGGTGGTGAAGGAGGTTTCCCTTCCAGCGGAAGAGCCCGAAACCGTGGCGGTTCCAGAGCCTGCGAAGCCGGTGGATGTCGTCAAAACGGAGCCGGAACCGGAAACGGTCCCGGAACCGGAGGTCGAAATTGAAGAGGTTGAGGAAAGACTGGTGCCGCTCGACCGAATTCCCCTCGATGTGGAAATCGATTCCCATCTCTCGCTGAAAGGGCGACTTATGGCGCTGGCCAATATTCTTTCGGAATACGTGGGTATGGAGGAAATGATGGTGGTGGATCGAGACGGTTTTTCGCTCTTTTCTACCAGCCAGAGTTTGACGGTTGAGAAAAGTGTCGGTCAGTTTGTAAAATCGATTCGGAAGGTCTATGCGTCGGAAACCGATGCACGGAGCCATACCGCGTCGCAACTGGCGATCGAAGGCGACCGATGGTTGTGTGTCGTTTCAACGGATGGACAAATTTCCGGTCAATTTTTGATGAAAGCGCTTCTCCCGGAGCCGCTCGACCGTCCGGAGATTTATGTTTTGGTCGAGCTTCTCAACGAAGTTTTGAGGCCTGAGGCGTCATAGTATTGGCTTGGATTTTGAGGGAGGAACTTTCCATATATTTTGAGAATCCCGCTACCGATGCGCTCGGGCACGAAATCGTTGAGGGCAAACTGGTGTGCGATCGCGACGGGGTGACGCTTCGGTTCAAGTTGAAAGACCGGGCGTTTCGGAAAAACGAATCTGTGACACTGCAGTTCTCCTATACTGAAGTGGAATCGCTCCACTACACTTCCCGATTTTTCGGTCCTAAAATTCTGACGTTTCGAACCCGGGGGACGGATAAGCTCAATGAATTTCCCGGCGCGGATGTCGGCAAAGTGATTCTCCACGTGATCAAAGATTCGCGATCGGAAGCGGAAAAGGCGGCTGACTTTGTCGAGTACCGTCAATCCGAAGCATGGCTTGCGGAGCAGGATGAAAGACTGTCGGAAAGCCGGAAGAATTCCCTGTAGTTAGTGGGGAAGCCTTAGATAGGGATTTGCTCAGACTGGATTGCCACCGTCATCCCTTTGCTCACGAAACCGTTGCTTTCGAATTTGCCTGAGATAGGCATCACGCCGCGTGGGTGGTGGCTAACGGCGACAGCGATATGACCGCTCCCGGCTGGTTCTCCTATTGACGGGTCAAAGCCCCGCCAACCTTGATCCGGCAGATACACTTCCGACCAGGCGTGGGTGGATCCTCGACCGACTTTCGAGTTGGCACTCTCCAGATAACCGCTCACGAAACGAGTCGCATAACCGATGCAACGGCCTGCTTCCATGAGCAATACAGCGGTGTCGCGACAGGAGCCTTTCGCGAGGTCGATCGTTTCCAGCGGGCTTTGCACTCCGGGGGACTCCCGTCTCTGGTAGGCAATTTCCTGATGGATTGCTTTTGACAAGTTGGCGAAGATCGATCCGCTTTGGCCCGGTGGAGGTAATAGATTTTTTGAAAACAGCCAGTTCCGGATCTTTTCCACCTCGGGAGGATAGACGGATTGCCGGTAGAGATACGAGGCTGATTCCTCGATACCCGCGTAGTGAACCGGATAGGCTTCGCCCCTCTGCCAGTTGTCGTGAACCCAGGCAGGGATTTGTTTCTTCGCGATTAGAAAATCGCTTTTGATGATGAGTTGATCCGCTGGTTCCGTGAAAATCGCATTTGCGATGACGTTACCGTAGATGTCGTGAAACCAGTGCAACTCAGAATTCGGTGAAGTCTCGATTTCCATATGCTCGAGTTGTTCGTAGTGGCTTTCTCTGGGGCGGAGAACAAAGCGATGCTCTCCAAAAGTCACCGGTCCACTATACTGATAAGTCGTAGTGTGCTGGAACCGGAGTTTCACTATCGGACGGTCTTCGTATGGGATGATTTCCATAGTATACTCTTCGGCTGGGGGATTTCGTGGTTCTATAGATGACTGTACCCTGTTCACTCCGAGACTGTACAGGGTACAGTTTGCCATTCAGGTCGCTTTAGATGGTTGAAATCACTTGATTGTTCTCTTCCAGATCCTGCCGATAGAGCGGCTGAAAGGGTGTCGTTTCCTCATTACTGATCAAGGTCGATACGTTGATTCCATTTCCCTGGATATTGCCGAACAAGGTTGCTACTGCGGCATCACTCGCGTCGCGTCCCATCGCAATCCGAACCATGCCGTTCAGTGGGGCTTTACGGGTCGCGTCGATCAAATACCATCGTCCGCCGACAAGGACCTCGAACACAGCGTGGAAATCCTGAGGATCGAGAAGGCAGGAATAAACCGTTACATAGCGGGCGGGAATGGTTAGTGCACGGCAAAATGCAATGCCCAGGTGTGCAAAATCGCGACATACGCCCTTACGATTTTCCAAAGTATCGATCGCTGAGGACTTCTCATCGGAGCTGCCGTGTTGGTAGGTGATACGTTCCCAGATCCACTGTTCGACAGCGAGAGCCTGATTCAGCTTGCCTTTGATCCCACCGAACTGATCAATCGCCACCGCGCGGAGGCGGTCCGAGGGCGCGTAACGACTGGGAAACAGGTAGGGCATCGACTCTGAGTGAATTGAGCGCACCCCGTCATCCTCGACGTCGCTTTTGTTTAGTAGTTGCGGGTAAATGTCTGCAACCGACTCATATTGAATCATTAAGGGTCCAGGAGTTTCGAGCGAAAAGCGGGTAAACCGGTTATCCGCCAGACCGTAACGGAGGTCTTCCCACTCAATTTGGCGATCGGTGGTGAGCTTCTCATCGGCTATCGTCTGGTAATCGTTTTCCAGGCATCGCAGGGATGCAAAGATGGTCGAGGGCCCGTTTATTAAATAATACAGTGAGCTCTGAAGATTGAATTTCATAGAATGTGAGATTTCGTTAGCTTTTGCCATGCCAAGTGGCTTGGCCAAATTAATGCTTACCAGTTTGCACAGTACCTCTCTTGGGCCGAAGGTGCCGACGTATTCGCCTATTAATATGAATCAATTAACCAAAGAAGGAGAGCAACTTCTCAGTGATATTTCAACGAGGTATCAAATCAGCCGGGAGTCTGCCCTTCACATGCTCATCGCGGTCAATAATGGAGGGAGCACGATGGCTCAATTCAGTATTCCGGAATTTGGCAGTGGCCAGTGGATGAGGGGCGGGATGACCATGGTTGGTGATTTGTTCAACAATCAGCTCAAAGCGAATGTAAACAATCTTTGCGAAGAGCTCGCGGCGGCTCTGAACAACCGTCAGATCTTCGAAAAACCGCCGGTAGGCAGCGGGGGGGGGCAGAATTGGTGGCCTGCGGGTCTCAGCCAGCCATCCAGCACCGGCGGTCAGAACAACAGTCGTTACGCGGTTTTCCCGAACGAACACCGCCTCGTCGTCGAAATCGACGGCCAGGTCAGCGTGTATGATACGCTGAATCATATGATCAGTGGAGTGAGTCAGCAGCAAGGCTCTTCGAATACGATGACGTTTTCGAGCCAGTTCGGTAGCTTCTCAACTCTCGATCTACCTTTGATTGATGGCCCGGGTGGGAAAGTGCCAGCCCAAAGCACTCCCGAGCAGCCCGCGCCTCCTATGGCCGAAAATTCGGATATCTACGAGAGCATTCGAAAGCTGGGACAGCTCCGTGACGATGGAATTTTGACCGAGGAAGAGTTTCAGAGCAAAAAGAGCGAGATGCTGAGCAGGATTTAAGAGCGATCTTTTGACAATATTCAATCTGCTTCCAATTTTACGAAATATGGCAGCACGCTGGACTATTGAACGGGCAATGGAGGAGAAGCCTCCGCATTTTCATCCGCTTGCCGGGTGTGATCTGGAGAATTTTCGCGCACATTTCGAAAACCACGACGGATTCACCGAGCGGACCGAAAGCCAGCGCAAGAAAAGTCGTCTCGCTGTGCTGGCGCGTCATCCGTTCACCTTGATGGAACGGCTTCTTTTTTCGAAAAAGGTCGCAAATTACGAGCTGCCTCATCCTCCAATTTTCATCATCGGCCATTGGCGGAGCGGGACGACGCATCTCCATAATCTGATGTCTTCCGCGCCTCAGTTTTCGACGATCGATTTCGGGCAGACGGCGATGCCACACAACCTCCTCAACCCGACCCGTTTTATCGGGCGTGCCGCGATGTCGACCGCTGTTCCAAAGGACCGCGGAATGGATCGGGTAAAAATGGGCATGAAAGAGCCTCAGGAAGAGGAGATGGCTCTGGGTAATCTCAATCCAATTTGTTACTACAACGTTTTTTACTATCCGCAGGAGATAAAAGAACAGTTCGAAAAGTCTATATTTCTCGAAGGCCTCACACCGGAAGAGATCGCCAATTTCGAAGAGGTATACATTCGGTTGCTTCGGAAATTATCGATCGCCGGTAAAGGAAAACCTTTACTACTGAAAAACCCGGCTTCCACCGCCCGGGTGGAATTACTCGATCGACTGTTCGAAGGATCCCGCTTTATCCATATCGTGAGAAATCCTTTCGAAGTGTTTGCCTCGATGCTCCATCATTATCCGCGGCTCTTCAATGCCTTTGCGTGGCAGCGATTTGATAACATCGATTTGGAGGAAATGGTCTTCTACAAATATGGCCGCCTCATGAAGGGGTTTCTGGAACAGAAAGAAAAGGTCGGAGATCGGATGCTGGAGACCTCTTACGAGAAAATTGTAGCTGATCCGGTAGGGGAGATCGGTCGCTTTTACGAGGCTCTTGGTCTGGACGGAAAAGAGGAAGCCCTGGCGGAAATCTCCAGTTATGCTGAAGCTGGTAAAGGCTACAAACGGAACCAATATCAGTTAAGCCGTGCTCAGGTTGACCGGATTCGAAGTGATTGGGGGTTCGCTCTGGAAGAGTGGGGCTACGATGTGCCGGAATCAATCGAGGTCATCTAAAACGGCGCCAGGTCGTAACCTAAATTGCGGTCGGTATCGCACCGTTGAGCAACGATATCGATAAGCTCGGGTTTTCCCCGGTAATATTCCTGCCAGGGTCGCCTTCGGGTTTGATTGACTTTCTTTTCCGGTAGTTCTATCCCGTCGGGGAGGCCGCATCGCTCCTTGATCGAAGCCAGGGTTTTATCAAGTCCATCCTCGAATTCATAGATATGCTTCACGACGATATCTCCTCCGGGAGGATCGGTTAAAAACCAGTGTTGAGGTCCCAATTCTCTATTTCGTGGTCGCGCGGTGACCCAATGGGTTAAAAAATCATCGAATGACATATCTGGAGGAATGGCATCGTCCGGTGCATGTTCGGGAGAAAGGAACTGCCTACGATATTCATACGAAGAGACAAATCGATCGAACGGGTTTCTAACTACCGCAAACGATTCCATACGATCAAACCGCTCAGCGCCTATCTTTTGGCGAATCAGAAAAGCGGGATCATGGTTGTTGGCGATGGGCGGCAGGGTTTCAAACGGCCGGAGTGCGACTTCAAATGAAGTGCCGCCGTTTTTGTTGATATGAATAAAAATAAATTCGTGCTCTAGAGAAATCATTTCAAAAATTGTTCGGCAGATTCTTCCGCAACGACCTGAATTGAGTTACCAAACGGATTGTTGTGATTGGTGCGTCGATGAGCATGGACTGAGATAACATTCTCAGGCGGCGATTCGCACCGCCACTGTCCCCAATTGTGAGCCGAACCAAAGACATCGTGCCGGAACCGCTGGGGGAGGTAGCCCATGCAGAATTGTTCGTAGAAATTGCCCACAGATTGTTCATAGAGTTCCATCCAGGTTTCCGCGACTTCGATTCGGGTTGCCAGGAGGTAACCGGCATTGTACCAGCCGTCACGCTCCGCAATGGAAACATACTTTTCGCTACCCGGGGACACCGGCACCTTCAGATTTGGATTAGGCCAGAAGAAAGGGCTCATCACGAGGTCGACACCCTGGAAGGTATCCTTCACCGCAGATGCAAAGATGATATCGCAATCGACGAGTAGGGTCGGAATGGAATCTTCTTCCAGGACCGACCGGAGCGCTTCGAGTTTCCACCAAATCGGACCGGGTTTCCAGTAGTTCGATTGGTTGATTCCCCGAAAGCGGTTCTCGATTCTTTTTATCGATTCGGGGGTAATCTCGGGCCGGATCACCACATTTTTTCCAGATGGAATCATGGACTGGATAACCCGTTTTGCGGTGGCCGCAGAGGCGACGTCACAGAACAGGTGGATCTCGATATCAGGATGAAATCCGGCGGCGGTGGGAATTAAGCGCCATAGATCATCATCAAATCCCGAGTCACAAACGGCAACGATCCGTTCCACACCAAAGGTTGCGTTTCGTGATGGTGTGAAGCGTTCGCCGTCTCTCAAGCGCGGCGAAAGTTGCCGGACGATGGTCTTTTCGACAAAAGCGGTGAAGTCGTAGGGTTCAGACTTCAGTAACTGGAGCATCTCGGCCATTGCTCCGGCACGTCGGCCCCATTCGTTGGGTACTTTGGTGAACGATATAAATGCCGGGATGCTACGGTATCGGCTAAAATCATAGTCCAGTGCGGGGCTCGGATCGAATGCCGCCAGCAGGCTGGGCCGATAGTGATAATGGAGACTGCCTCTCTGCCGATTCAAGTCCCTGATCGAACCGGCCTGGTTCGGGATAGTGGCCTGTTTACCAATCAAACACAGATCGAGACACGGAGAGGCCTGGTTTCCCGGATTAACGATTTGACGGTCGAAGTTTAGGTCGGGGATTTGATTTACGAGGACATTTTCCGAGGCGATAACTATGGCCTCGGTTTCGGATCTTTGCTCAAGTGCCTCCCTAAAAGTAGGGAAAGATTCGCAGGGCAGGCCCGCGTGCCGGGCACTGACTTCACAGAGTTCGAGTTTGTTGAGATCTTTGCCGAAAAAGAGTACCTTCATTCCTCCGGCTTAGGGAGCAATCGCTTCGGTTACCGGAGCGCCCGAGCCACACTCGCAAGGTTGCCAGGCACATTCGTCGATCTCTACATTTTCGAAAGATTCGGCCCGTTCGTCAGTGCCGGCCAGACTGTCGGGAGGTTCGCATCCATCATAACATTTACTGATGGTGGGATGAGGTATCCAAACCGACCCATTCCATACTCCCAGATAACTATTTGGGAATTCTTTGTTTAGTGGAGTGCACTCTTTTCCATTACAATAGATAGCCATAGTGATGTTGACGGGTTGCGATCCCGGTAACGATGCTTCTGTTTGGGATCAATGGGTTGTTCGTGTGTTTAAGTGATTGATTTTAGGTGGTTTAAAGGTTTTTACAAGTCTAAATGTATCGAATCTGGTTTCTATGGATGAATCAAAGCCTGAGATCCGAGCCGTTTCCAGTGTGGACTCAAAATGACCGCCGATAATTCGGTAAGGATATCGAGCTTTCGGGTTGGTCGGGGTAGTGGGGTCGCAGGTCCATTCCCGGGCGTTTCCGAACATATCGAAGAGTCCGGATTTATTTGGCCTCTTCTGGCCCACCGGGTGGAGGCGTGCCGAGGAGTTTTTGATGTGCCACGCATCGCAGAAATGAATTGCGGACATCTCCCACGAAGATCGTTGATCGATGCCTGGTATATCCATGGCGGCGAAGGTCCATTCCCGGGATGTCGGGAGGCGAAATCCAGACCTGTTGATTAAGTTTTCCTTCGGCACATACTCACTCAGTTTTTCGTCGAAGCGGTAACACCACTGTTCCTCTGGTATGTTTTCGAGATCAGAGATCCAGTTACAATACTCAAATATGTCCGATATAGGCATATCAACCGCTGGTAGATCGGACTGGTGGGGGTATTCGGGGCGAGCTTTAAAAGCCGTATATTGAGCGGTGGTGGTTTCTTTACTCGCGATATAGAACTCAGAAATGCCGGACCTCGCCGGAGGTGACATTTTCACCATGGTGTGGCCGTTTTCTGTTGTGATCCAACTGCTAAGCGAATTCAGAGGACGATTAATGCGGGGCAACTCGTCTGTTTTCCATCCCCATTTGGTGAGCACCGAGAGAGCCGATGAATGGATCGCCGCGTCGTTATGTTGATATAGTTTGATCAAATCCGGTTCGAGGGTTGTCCTGAGGTCGTTCGACAACTTTTTGTAAGGATAATGACTAATCGAGATAAGGGCTGCCCGGATAACCTCGGGTGGGTTCGACTCACCGAGCAGTGGAGTCAAAGAATGCAGGGTGGCCCCGCAGGGTTCCAGAATCTGTTTGAGGTGCTCGAGAACGACAGGATGAGTTTGGCGTTGAAAGGCCCGACTCAAGATTTCGGGCTCACTACCCGCGATATGGAGCAGAGCGATCGCCTTCGCCTGAATTCGAGCCCGTTGATCATAGGAATCGGCGTCGATGGTGGGCAGGTGAGTGGTGAGAGCGAGCTCTTTGAGGTGGGGTAAGAGTTCTTGATGAGATTCACTGATGGCAGGGCCTAAGAGGGCGAGTTGATCGGGGCGCGCCCGGTCAATAAGCCCCAGCAATTTTGTCGGCTGGGACCGGTAGAATTGTGATAGTGCGGCCGCTGCAGCGAGGTAGGATTGGTCGGTAGGTGGATCACCATAATCCCAGTGCCCGAAGGCCTCTGATAACGAAGCTTCCAGTTTGCCTGAAAGGGGAACCAGTGCCGGTGCCCAGGCGAGGGCTTCGCTCGCCGATAGACCGAGAAGAAGATCGATCAATGTTTGGATTCGGATCTGGTCAGGAGGCGAGAGATCCAATTGGGAAAGAGCGCAAAGGGCGCGGAACCGTGCTGATTTTGCGGTCGAAATTTGCCCTGCTGGCTGATGCAGCTTCTCTACAATCTTCACCTCGCATTTTGCGGTCTTGACCCGTTCGATGATGAGATAGAATTCCTCCGGCGCTGCGACCAGCAATCTTTCGTAGGCAATAGGAATCGTGTCAGGACGGTCCGGTAATAGTAATAGGGCCAAATTTGTGTTGGCGCTTTCATTGAGTTCCGAAGAACCGAAGATGCGCTCTGCTTTTGTGAGGGTAATTGAATTTGGTGATTCGAGGCGGTTGAGAATAGGGCGGGAATCCGCGGTCGGAGTCGAAAGCAGATGGTCCAGTAATTCCTCTTCGATTCTCAAGTTCGAAATAAAGAGACCGAGTGGAATCAATAGTAGAATCAGCCCGCCAAGAAAAGAAGCACTCAGGCAAATTCGCTTGATAGCGGCCTTCATCATCTGCTTCTGGGCCGAATTCCAATGTGAGTGGCTTGTGAGGATCTGAAATCGAATCCATTCCAAAAATGAGGGAAGGTGGCGACGTTCCCGGCTCAGGTTGAACGATGATGCCAGCTCATCCATTCGCAACTCAGTTCGTCCCTGTAGTGTTTCCTTTTTTTTCCGGCGTAGCCAGTCGCGGATTACGGGAACGAGGTAGTCATGGGTAAGCTGGAAACCTCTATTCGCCGATTGTGAGACCGTTTCGTCTTCGGCGGATACCGGAGTGATCACCTTTAACTCGGTATCGAGGATCGAAATCAATTCCCGGAATTGCTGAGGCTGGCTTTCGTAACCTGATACGGCTAACAGTTCCGCTTCCGTCTTCATCGAGCCTTTAATCAACGTGCGGTTCTGAGGAAGTAGAGATTCTAAAACCAGTTTTGCCGCCTTCCGGTGGTTACGAAACCGGGGATCCGAAGTTCGGAGCATAAAATTTTCATCAAAAAATGCGACCCCGATTCCTTTAGCACCACCGACCCGTTTCAGTTCATCTACTGACCAGCGCCTGTTTTTAAACATTTCAGCAAACAATGCCAGTTGGACCGGCGCAATCTTCCCGTCGACACTGAGGCTGCGAATACTTTCAGTAATAAATTCATCCACAACCTTTCCGATTTCACCGTCGGCGGGGATCCGACCGTACGACCGGCCGAATTTTTTTAAGATTTCGGTGCCGTGAGAAAGCGAAAACATTTCGACGTAGCGTGCGTTTTTCTCAGTGCGCAACTCGCAATCCAGATCTTCCATCAGTTGGCTCGCCGGAATCCAGAATTCATCTCTGATCACAAGAATCGCCTGGGTATGGATGCCATCGCATTGCCGGAGCGTGTTAATCAGTTCATCCCCCGATATTTCGCCCTGCTCCCGGCCAAAAAGCCACTGTTCGAATTGATCGAAGACGAACAGTACTTTTTCTGAAGGGTTGGAACCTTTGTTCGATCTCAAATGCCGGACGATTTCGGGTAACTCTTTGTCGGCGACTGACTCTCCGATTCGCGATACCAGATAACTTTTCAGGGTGTCGCAGGTGCGAGTGCGCGAAGCGTCGACTTTGAAGACTTCTATCGATTCCGGAAGCCAGGGAAGAACCCCGGCTTTAATGAGAGACGACTTCCCTGATCCCGAAGGTCCGTAAATCATTCCAATACGAAAAGCGCCATCCTTAATTGTCGTTGCTTTGATCCGGTTTAGCCAAAAGCGGACGCATTCCGGAAAACCCTCCCGGTCGTATGGCCCGGGTAGTAGTTGGAGGAAGAAATCACCATCTGAGGCGTCGAAAGACCGGAGACCTTTCGGGACAATTACCGGCCTTTTGTCCGGATCCCTGCGTATTGCGAGAGCTTCGTCAGGATTGAGAAATGAACGGAGATCGTCATAGAGCTCTCGTCCGTCCTGATACCGTTCTGAGGCTCTCGGGGCGAGGCATTTGTTACAAATCCTCTGCAATTCAGTCGGGATCGGAGGGTCGGAAGCAGGGAATTTCGGGGTTTGGTGAGATTGGATCTGACTGAAGACAAAATCGATATCGGATCCTTTAAAAGGGCGCTGTCCCACCAGCATCTCAAAAAAGACAACGCCTAGACTGAAGATGTCCGACCGGCGATCCACGAGGTGCCCTTCGCTGCGGGTCTGTTCCGGACTCATGTAGGACGGGGTCCCCGCGACTCCACTCGCAAATTGATTACCGGGGTGTTGTCTGGAAATCGCCAACCCGAAGTCGATCAGGAGCGCTTTTCCATCGGCCCGGATCATGATATTTCCCGGTTTGATATCGCGGTGCACCAGTCCGCTGAGGTGTGCGGCATGTGCAGCCTCCGCCACTTCGGCCAGGATCCGGACGGCTTCAGTGGGTGTCGGTTTCGTTGCCGCCAGAGTGGTTGCCAACGATTGACCGTCTATAAATTCAGACACGATAAATACCTCGTTGCCGGACTGATCTGCATCGTAAACGGGAACGATGCCGGGATGGTTGAGGGTTGCGAGAAGGCGTGCCTCCTCAAACCAGTCGTCGATACTTTCGAGGAGTGCGATCCGATCCCGGTGAATCAGTTTGATCGCTACCATCCGGTTCAAATTGGGGTCAAACCCCTTGTAAACTGTCCCAAACGTTCCCTCTCCGATAATTTCCTCAATGATGTATCGTCCCAGTTTTTCCGGAGGTGAAGCGTCGTCATAATCGAGATCCTCAATTATCTGCATCACAAACTCCCCGGCTTCGGAGGGAAGCTGAAGTGATTCCGAATAGCTTTCGTCCTCCGGGAAAAGAGACAGGTCGGGAACAGTGATTTGTTCCCCATGAGTTTTAATCAAATCATCGACCCGGGAGCGCAGATTTTGATCATCGCCACAGGCAGCGTCCAGATACTGGCTTCGGGCGGTTTCCGGGAATGTCCTCAATGCTTCGCAGAGAATTTTCTGCTCAAGGGGGGAGGGGGAATTTTTCCCGGAAAGTGACATGGTGTGTTCTTTACATCTATATTATTTTACTAATAAAAGGAAGCGAAATTCCGTATTTTTTACCGATTTAGCCGGTTGATGATGAACGAGGTGGAACCTCAATGGAGTGCCACGAGAACTGATCCTGCTGCTGCCAGAATGACTCCTATGGTTTTTCGAAGGGTCATTTTCTCTTTCAGGATCAACCAGGCGAGGATGATAATGAAAACGGTGGATAGTTGATTGTAGATCGCGACTCGACCTACCGTTTCGTATTTGAAACCGGCAATCCAGAACAGGGTTGCGAGAAAGGGGCCGAGGATGGCCATTGGAATGGTGGTTTTCCAGGTATGGATTTTACGGAATCCCACAAAGAGAGAGTGGGCGGAACCGCAGAGTGCCGAAAAGAGGCCGAGAGCGATCAATGCAATTCCGAAGCGGTAGGCGGCTATCCAGAGAAGCGATTCTGAGCGAATCAAATCTCTGACCATCAGGATCCCGAATGCCATTGTCACGTGGGCACCTGCAGCCAGTGCCGTGCCCATCATCAAATCCCGTTTGCTTTTTACTTCGCTGGTAACCACCATTCCGACGAAGACTCCGGAGACGACCAGTGCTCCTCCGAGAAATTCAAGGGGATGCAGGCCCTCTTTGAACATAAGGAATCCGACGAGGGTAACGGCGGGCGCATAAATGCAGTCAGCGATGGCCTGAAGGCTGGCTCCGAGCCGGTTTAAGGCGGCGGCGAACATCGTGTCTGCGATCGATATGCCGAGTATGGCGCTGATCGTGAGGCGGAGATAGGCTCCGGCGGTGAGCTCGGGCCACAAGGGTTCTCCCCGGATTACGAGGATCAGTAGAAATCCGGCGATGGCGACGAAACTTTTGAAAAAGGTCAGGGGGACGGGTGGGATGGTGAAGCCACTGACCCGCATCAAAATGACCGAAAATGACCAGAAAAAGCCCGAGGCAATGGCATACAAATCCCCCTGAGAGAGCATCAGCTTAGGTAGGGACTTTCATCCTGAATTTTTGCGCGGTAGATAGCGCGTTTCCTCTCCGGTCTGCGGAGATAGCCCCGTAGTTCGCGACGTTTCTTCAACTCTAGAATCTCGTAGTAGGCAGAGTGAAGATGTTTCCATCGTCGCATTTCCTCTTTAATCTCCTCAACTGGGTCTTCAGGTTCGAATTTAAAAAACTGGCGGTTCGGGAAATGGAGAATTCTGAACCCGTTGAGAAAGAAACATCCTTTCTCAGCGTTCTTGCCGGATATTCGCCACTTGGTCCCGTCGATTTCGCACTGATCACCATGCTCCAGCACGGCAAGTTCCCGGGCGGTGCCCTCGACGCGATTGATGTAGGGCATCACCCGGACTCCTTCCTCAATCGTCCGGTAAATCAGGGCCACGAGGACCAGGTAGCGATCGTCGCTTTCCGGAAGTGCGGCACCACCATTCCAGCTGCAGCGACTGCATTTGGTGGTGCCGGCGACTAAATCACTATCGCATTTGAAGCAGGATAAGGTTTCCATACTTCGGGACTAATTGCTATACGACACGTTCCTCGATCTCCTTGACAATGGCATCGACAAATTCGTCTACCGATTTTGTACCCTCGTCACCCCGGTTGCGGTGGCGGACAGAGACTTCCCCGGCTTCCATTTCTTTAGCTCCGGCCACTAACATATAGGGAACCTTGGCGAGCTGAGCGAGACGGATTTTAGCACCGACTTTTTCAGAGGTGAGATCAATTTTGACCCGCACGCCTTTTGCTTTCAGTTTGGCTTCAATCTCCTGACCGTACTCAGCGAACTTATCCGAAATCGGTAGGATGCGAACCTGCTCAGGTGAGAGCCAGGTCGGGAAATGACCGGCGAAATGTTCGATTAGCACACCGACAAATCGCTCCATCGATCCAAATGGTGCCCGGTGAATCATAACGGGGCGATGTTTTTCGTTGTCAGCTCCGGTATAGTGCAGGTCAAATCTCTCCGGAAGGTTATAGTCAACCTGGACGGTACCCAGTTGCCACTCCCGGCCGATGACGTCCTTCACCACAAAATCGATTTTCGGACCGTAGAAAGCGGCTTCTCCTTCTTCCTCGGTGAAAGGTTTGCCCAGGGATTGAGCGGCTTTCCGGAGCGCTTCCTCGGCTTTGTCCCAGTTAGCCGGATCGCCGACGTATTTGTCAGATTCCGGATCCCGGAGGCTTACCCGGACGCGGTAGTCATCCATTTTCAGAGTTCCGAGAACGATTTTCACGAGCTCCAGGCAGCCTTGAATTTCTTCATCAAGCTGGTCCGGGGTAACAAAAAGGTGGGCATCGTCCTGAGTGAAGCAGCGCACCCGGGTCATGCCGCCGAGTTCGCCGGATTGTTCCCAGCGATAAACGGTTCCAAACTCAGCAAGTCGTACCGGGAGGTCCCGGTAGGAGTGTGGTGAGGCATCGTAAATCCTGATGTGGTGCGGGCAGTTCATCGGCTTCAGGAGGAAACCGTCTGCTTCACCGTTGATCAGGGCATTGTTCAAGTCGGCGCAGGAACAACCTTCGTCAGAAAGTTTATTCAGAGCGTCGCGCTCGATAACCGGAACAAATTGAGAATCTTCGTAGTAGGGGAAGTGTCCCGAAGTCCGATAGAGATCCAGTTTTCCGATGTGCGGAGTGAAGACCTGTGAGTAGCCCTGTCTCTCCAGTTCCTCGCCGATGAAGTTCTGTAACTCCTGACGAATGATGGCTCCGTTCGGTAACCAGAGGATGAGACCCTGACCCACCTGCTCGTCGATTTTAAATAACTCGAGTTCTTTACCCAGCTTGCGGTGGTCGCGGAGTTTCGCTTCTTCGACCCGCTCAAGGTGTTCCGTTAGCAGTGTCTTGTTTTTAAATGCGGTTCCGTAGAGGCGCTGAAGTTGCTGGTTGTTGGCATCGCCCTTGTAAAAGGCGCTCGCCACGCTTTGAATTTTGTAAGCTTTACAGTTTCCAGTTCTGCCCACGTGGGGACCGGCGCAGAGATCCCAGAAGTCTCCGTTTTTGAAGATCGAAATTTCTTCGCCTTCAGGGATATCATTGAGAAGATCCACTTTAAAGACACTTTCGGCATCGCGCTCGGCGAGTCCGCCCAGTCTTCCTGATTTGGCCAGCTCAAGAGCCTCGTCGCGGGAAACCGTCATTCTTTCGAACGGCTGGTTCTCTTTGACGATCTTTTTCATCTCAGCCTCGATTTTTTCGAAATCATCCGGCGTGATGCGATGCTTCAAATCGACATCGTAGTAGAAACCGTAGACCTCGTGATCGATCGGAGGTCCATAGGCGAACTGGGCATCGGGCCAGATCTTGAGAATCGCGGTCGCCATAACGTGGGCCGTCGAGTGACGGAGCCGTTCCAGGTCAGACATCTGGTCGCGTTCTTCAAGGGTCTTTCGATCTTTGGACATTGTATTTGAGATTTAGCTTTGAATAAGGCACAACCCCGCAGAAGCTAAGGTTGGTGCAGCGCTAACTGTCCCTTAGTTTCCCTGAATTTCCAGCGCTGTTTGAGCGTGGTTTTTTGATTGGATTTAAGCCAGGGGAGCGACGGTATATCCCTCTTTGGTATCCTTTACCTGCCAACCTTCTGCGGCGATCGCATCGCGTAATTCGTCGGATTTTGCCCAGTCTTTGTTCTGTTTCGCCTCCCAGCGATCTGCGGCCATTTGGGCGACATTCTCCGGAACGTTGGATTTACTCGTCTTCGGAATGTCGAGCTTCAGACCGAGAGCAAAAATACAATAGGCGAACCCACGACGGGCTTCGTTAAGCGTGTCGTTGTCGAGATCGGGAATCTCTTTTTGATATTGTTTGATCAGACTAAAAAGTTTTCCCAGTGCATCGGAAGTGTTCAGGTCGTTCAGGAGGGCGTCGATGACGGGGCGAAACGGGCCGAAATCATCAAGCGAAGTCGCCACGCCGTCGGGAATCGCTCCGAGTTTTTCTTTAAAATCGCGAAGTCGTTCCAGTGCTTTTCCGGCTGCTTTGAGAGAATCCAGCGTGAAATTGAGCTGTTGGCCGTAGCTTCCCGAAAGAAGCACGTAGCGAACTTCCTCTGCCGTGTGCCCCATCTCCTCCAACTGGTCGATGGTGTAGAGATTGTTGAGCGATTTGCTCATTTTAGCGCCATCGACCATGAGGTGGCTAATATGAAACCAGTGATTCACAAAAGCGGCACCATTGCAGCATTCGCTCTGGGCGATTTCGTTCTCGTGATGAGGAAAAAGCAGGTCTTCTCCTCCGGAATGGACGTCGAAACTGTCTCCCAGGTGCTTTTTGCACATCGCGGAGCACTCAAGGTGCCAGCCCGGGCGGCCTTGTCCCCATGGGGATTCCCAGAAATTCGGGCCGTCTTCCTCTTTGCGGGATTTCCATAGGACAAAATCAGCTGCTGATTCGCGCTCGTATTCATCCGAATCTTCGCGCTCAGTTTCTTGAGTCACGTTGTTCGTTGTGATTTCACGCTCTTTGAGCCGGGACAGTTTTCCGTAATCTTCGAAGGAATCGACTTTGAAATAGACCGAACCATCATCGGAACGGTAGGCGTGGCCTTTTTCGATCAGGGTGGCGATCATCTCGATCTGCTCCGGAATATGGTCAACTGCACTCGGTTCCACATGGGGCGGCAGCAAATTGAGCGATTCACTGTCTTTATGAAATTTTTCGGTCCACCCGGTGGTGAAGTCTCCCAGTGATACTCCCTCGGCCTGGGATTGCCGGATCGTTTTGTCATCAACATCGGTCAGATTTCTCACGTGCCGGGTTTTCAATCCGGTGGATTCCACGACTCGGCGAAACACATCCTGCATCACAAAAGTCCGGAAATTTCCGATGTGGGCCGGTCCGTAGACCGTTGGGCCGCAGCAGTAAAATCGAAGCGTATCTCCTTCGATTGGGGTGACGGGCTTATTCTTTCGGGTCTGACTATCGTAGAGATGTAGACAATTCATCTGGCTATTATGATTTTTCAGGATATCTGAGGCCATATTACGACCTCGTGCTTAGCTTATAAACGGTAGCTTTGTAATTACAACTCGAAGCCCCTTCAAGTCGAGTGAATATTTGCTAAAAATTATAGTAAGCCACGATAAATCATAAAGTTACTCGAAATTTGGCGGCACTTTATCTCCCTAAACGCACCATTGCATTCAGCAAAAGTTCGGGTTAGCTCACGATTATGTCTCAACCGTTTATTACCGATGACTTTATGCTGCAGTCGATGGCTGCGCGGGAGCTCTATCACAATTTTGCGAAGGACGAGCCGATTCTCGACTTTCACAATCACCTGCCACCTGACGAGATCGCTTCGGATCGCAGTTTCGACAATTTGTTCGATGTGTGGTTGGCAGGGGATCATTACAAGTGGCGGGGCATGCGCGCCAATGGGATCTGCGAAAGCCGGATCACGGGTGATGCTTCGCCTCGGGATAAATTTGATGCCTGGGCGGAAACGGTTCCTCACACCTTGAGAAATGCGCTCTATCACTGGACGCATCTGGAGCTGGACCGGTATTTCGGCTTTCAGGGGCTTTTCTCACCCGAAACAGCGGATGAAGTTTGGGAAAAAGGTAATGCCGCTCTGGCAACGCCGGATTTTTCCTGTCGGTCACTGCTGCGCCGGATGAAGGTAAAAGCGCTTTGCACGACGGATGACCCGACGCATTCGTTGGAGCATCACCAGGCGATTGCGGCGGACCCGACGATCGACATCGGGGTTTATCCGACCTTCCGGCCTGACGCTGCGCTCTGGGTAAATGATGCGGATCATTTCAACACCTATGCTGACAAATTGTCCGAAGTCAGTGGCGTGGATTGTGGTTCCCTGAGCGGCTTTCTCGATGCGATTCGTGCCCGACACGATTTCTTTCATGAACTGGGCGGACGAATCTCCGACCACGGGCTCTACACGATTTTCCAGACAGAATGTTCCAAGTCCGAAGCGGAAACGATCTTCAACAAAGTGAGAGGTGGATCCTGTGCGGATGAAACCGAGACTGATAAATTCGGCAATTTCCTGATGCTGTATTTCGCGGAACTCGATGAGTCACGCGGCTGGACAAAACAACTGCATATCGGTTGTGAGCGAAATAATAACACCCGCCTGTTTAACGAATTGGGTCGGGACGTCGGTTGCGATTCCATAGCCGATATCAATCATACCGCAGCGTTTCGTCAGTATCTCGACACGCTGGACAATCGGGGGCATCTCCCGAAAATGATTGTCTATAATCTGAATCCGAAAGACAACTACGCGCTTTCGGCCATGGTCGGAAACTTCCAGTCCGGAAAGCCGGGCGAACCGCCTTGTCGCCTTCAGCTCGGAACAGCGTGGTGGTTTCTCGATACCAAAGAGGGAATGGAGTGGCAGATCAATGCGTTTTCCAATACCTCGTTGCTGTCGCGCTTTCTCGGGATGTTGACTGACTCGCGGAGTTTTCTGTCGTTTACCCGGCACGAATATTTCCGGAGAATTCTCTGTAATGTTATTGGTCAGGATATTGAAAACGGCGAAATTCCCCGCGATATGGAATTGGCCGGAAATATGGTAAAGCGGATTTGCTACCAGAACGCGGCTGACTTCTTCGGACTAGAGGTATAGCGCGATCGATATCACGATCATCGCGGCGAGCCACCAGTCTTTTTTCCTGAAACCGTTCTTCTCCCGTTTTACTAAATCGAGGAGAAGTCCGGTCGGGCAGCCGTAGCGGCAATAGCCCATCGGGACAAAGAGACTGAAAACGAGTCCCACGATCGCCACGATGACAGTGGCGATCCCGACTCCTTTCAGCGACCAGGCGTCGAAAGGCTCAAATCCGGCCAGGTCGATCGGCAGGTTGAGAAACGATACGATGAGTATCGTCAAAAGCAGCAGTCCGGGCAGGGCGGCGAAGCTCCATTTTTCGTCTTTGCCCAAATGGCGTTTCTTCCTTGCTGGAATGACTTTCATCAGCCAGCGCTGGGCGTGGCCGTGGGGACAAATGTGGGTGCAGTAGGTAGGTTTTCCGGTTGACCAGGGAATCAGGAACGCAACTCCGGCGAGGGTGACCAGACCGATTAGCTGGTTCCATGGAATCCCGTGACCGACCCAGTTGATCAGTAAACTTTGCGCGAGGAGATCGCCGCTGATCAAGCCGATATAGATAACCATCACCAGATGGAACCAGACTTTGCGACGCTGCAACCAGGGCGCTTTGGAAAACGTGAGAAAGAGTCCCGCCGCTGTGCAAAGGATTAGTGCAACGTCTTGCCAGCGGAACCGGAAGTTGTTCCTTGTCATTTCCTGAGAACTACCTAAACCGGCGCGGAGGGTGACGCTCTTTACGATGGCTTCGCTGGTTCGACTGGCGCCCGAGACGATGTGAAATTTGGAAGCGGGCAATCCCTGCATCGCTGCAATATCTTTGCGCGCCTTATCATTCCACTGCTCCATGAAATGATAGTCTTTGACGACGTCTTCGACATGGCTCGGAGTATCATAACTATGCCGGACGAGTATGCCTTTGAGATTTCGGTTCTTGTTATAAACAATCAGTACATCGGTAGGCCCGGAGTATCCGAGGATCGACCGGGAGTGGGGCATGGTCCGGGTTGCGTAACCGATCGTGTTTTTCTTTTCATCGATGACCCGGAAGCCGCCGTTGGGTCCGGGATTTACCCTGAGTTGATGGGCGTTTGGAAGATAGGTCTTTACCTCGGAAACCCGAATGGGTCGGAGACCGTTTTCGCTGTGTCGAACCGTGTTACGGTGGATCAGCCACCCGACGAGGAGAACGGCTCCCAGTCGAAAGGCCATCGCAAGGTAGGTATGATTTAACAGGCGATTCAAGACTTTCTTTAAAGGGACCCGTTATCCGGATTGTACAGGGTACAAAGAAGGACTGTACCCTGTACAGTCCCTCCCGGTGAACTATTTTTTGAGGAGTTGCACAGCGTCGGCGTGCACATTTCCGTTGGCCTCTTTGCCGAGGATGACGACGCTGGTTTTGTCGCCTTTTTTATAGCTGCGGCGGCCCAGAGAATGAAAGCTGTTTTTCAGCAAGGGCTGTTTGCTTTGATCGACGACTTTCTCGTCGGTCACTTCGCCATTGGTCACTACCTGAATGGTAGTTTTGGTGGACCGGTTTTCATGGGGCTGCCAGCTCACGCGGAGATCATAGGTTCCGTCTTCGGGAACGGTGAAGTCGTAACTGGCTTTGGCGGCTTTATCACTGGTGTAGCTGTAGCCCAGGTTGATGAAGCCTTTGAGCCCGGTGCCTCCGCGATTCCATTTGCCGCTCAGGTTGGCCTTTTCATCGTCGATAACGATTCCCTCAAGCTTAGTGAGTGGGACACCACCGGAAGATTCCGCCGGAGTCATTGGCTCGAATTTCGGTAGTTTAGGATCCTCCGCAAAGCTCTCTTCCAGATCGGCGCGACGCATATTTCCGGGGAGTTTGAGGAGCTTGATCAGCTCGGGTAAATACTGTTCGTAGACGCCGCGTGGGCTGGTATCGAATTCTTTAGCGACTGCTGCGGCTTTACCGACGACGACACCCATCATACCACCGGTTTTCATAACGCGGACGGTGCCGAGCGCTTTGTGAGTCACGCTTACGTTTCTGCCGGCCATGAACAGGTTTTCGATATTGCGACTATAGAAACAGCGATAGGGAACCGCATAGCCGACCCGACGGTCGACTCCTCTTCCGTGTTCAGCGTAGGAGATGAAAGGGTTGTCTTTGAACTTACCGATGTATTGCTCCTTCGGGTAGTGAAGGTCGATCGACCAGGTGGAAAGAACGCAGCGGTCGTGAAATTCCCGTTTCGTCAAAATGTCTTCTTCGGTGAGGATGACGTCGCCGAGTAACTGCAGGGTTTCGCGGGTGCCTCCGATATAGGCCATCCAAGTCAATTCGGCATTGGCGTGGGCTTTTCCTGATTCGTCCGACCGGGCGTAGGCGCCTTTGTTTTTGATCGCGTTCCAGGCTCCGAAGTTCGCCCGGAGGTTCCAGTCGCGGATCAGTTCGAGATCGTCGAGCGGGTGTTTGTCGTAACCGCTTTCCCAGAACCACTCGGCGTGATGTTTCCGGGGATAGGGAAATCCTTTTTCGTCGAGGTCAAGTGCCCAGGGTGTGTCGGGAAAGGATTGAGCCGATTCGGTTTCGCCCCAGTTCCACATGTTACTCATTCCCATGCGACCACCTTCGATCATTTTGTAGTCGGCACCGGCTTTTAAACCGATGTATCCGTGACCGGTGGTATCACAGAAGTAGGGAGCGCGGAATTCGCGGATTTTACCGGTCCGGGTTTCGAGAGCACTGACGGAAGTGATCAGATTGTTTTCCACTTTGACGTCAAAAGCGTGATGCCCGAGGAAAAGCGAGAGGTTAGGCTCGGCTTTTGCGATTTTCGTTTTCTTGGCGTCTTCGTATTCCTCGTAGGTTCCGGGCGAGGCTTTGGCGTGGTCGGAAAGTTCCTGAACAATGTCGCCAACGGGGTAGAGACCTCCGGGAGTGTTTCCTTTCGCCCAGACGCGCACTTCAGAGCTGCCGTTCCCTCCGAGAACGTCGCGGTTTTGGATGAGAGCGGTATTTAATCCCATTCGGGCAGCCGAGATCGCTCCTGCCGCTCCGGCATAGCCACCGCCGACAAAGACGATATCAAATTCGTTTTCAATCGGTTCCACTTCGATTCCGAGCGCTTCGCGACGCCAGGCAGGGAGGATTTCGCTGCTGTTGTCTGGTGCTGCTTCGTCCTGACTCAGATAAATGGCATCGCAGCGGCCGTTAAATCCGGTGAGGTCGTGAAGGCTGAGACTGACTTCTCCTGCTGGAAGTTTGATTTTGCCGCCGGGTTGCCAGTGCCACTTGGCTCCGGTGGTCCCGAAAGTGGTTTCGACAGGTTCGCCATTGATGAGGACCTGAAAACGCCCCGGAGAGCCTTCCGCTTCCCAGTAGGCCACCCAGTCTTTGGTGCGAACCCAGAGATTCCATTCGCCGGCTTCGGGAACGGTGATGGTGGTGTTGGCATCGGAAACCGGTTTGCCCAGTCCATGGGCCAGCAAATACGGCGACCCCATGATTTCGATGAACTGGGTGTCCAGTTTCCATCCGCCGTGTTCTGAGAAGGCTTCCGCCTCAACAAGAATAGGATCAGCGGCCTTTACGGCGCTGCCGGCCACGGCAATGACTGTGATGATTGAAAAGAATAGCTTTCGGACCATCCGGCAATCGTAGGTTGCCGACGGAATTTTTGCACGGGAAATGAAGGGCGTAAAAAAGGGTGTCCAAGCGCTAAGGTCTTATCGCCAACCGACCGGCTGTAGCCAGGCCTGCTTCTTTTGATCTTTAAAAGATGGATTGTGGTGAGGTTTGGACGAGGTGATGGTGGCGCGCAGATAGAGAGCGTCATCGGGAACGGTGAAGCTGACGGTCTGTCCTTTGATCGTCCCGAAAATTTCGCCGATTTCAACATCTTTGGTCGCGCCTTTTCTGGTTCCTATCAATTGAGTCGTAAAGGATTCGCCGTATCCGGGCTTGATTTTAAAGGAGAGCGTCCGGCTGGCTTTGTCATAGTCCAGCGACTTCAGATAAACGCCGGAGCTGGCGTAGAAGTCGCCTTTTTTCATGGCGTTGATCAGCGAATCGCCGTCTAGTTTCTCCGCTCCAACCATAATCCAACCGCGTCCGGGCGAAACATCTCCACCGTGATAGGTGTGGGAATCATCGGTGGCGACTCCGAAAAGGGGATGGGCGTCCAGTTCGCCAAGCCGGATCGTGTTGGCGATATCCCAGATTTTTTCGTCACCGGGAACGCCCTCTTTTCCGAGGTGGTTGATACCGGGATGCCCGTTGTAAACCTCGAAAAAGTGCTCTTCCGTGACCGCAGCGATATCTTCGGCTTTGATCGCCCACTGGAAATTGGGGTGATTGAGATGTGTGATGATTGTTTTCCCGGTTTTTTCGGCCTGCTCTGCGACGGCACGGAGGGTGCGGCGCATCACCTCACGGGTATCGACCGTTTTGTCTTTGTTGGATGGAATGACTGTTTCGACATTGAGCGCGTTAATGTGGACGGGACCGGTAGTGGAGTTGTTGGAGACTTCCTCAGCCGTCATGATGTAAAATTTGCCGGGTTCTTCGAATTCGCCGCGAAACTCCTCGAGGGTTTTGAGAACGATCATTTCTTTGCCATCGACCGTTTTTCGTTGAATCCAGTCTTTCCCGAACCGGGCTTCACATTTTGGGATCGCACCGTGTCCGATGGCCCGCTGCCGGGATTTTATTTTATCGACCGACATCATTTTCTCGCCCTCCGCGAGAATGTCGTGATCGGATAGCGCGACAAAATGGTACCCATTGAGGTGGTACCAATCGACAATGTTCTCGGGAAAGTCGTTTCCGTCGCTCCACAGGGAATGAGTATGA
The DNA here is from genome assembly GCA_029213005.1 of Verrucomicrobiales bacterium. Lineage (GTDB taxonomy): Bacteria > Verrucomicrobiota > Verrucomicrobiia > Verrucomicrobiales > DEV007 > Arctic95D-9. Next base: position 119,749 of record JARGPI010000008.1, on the reverse strand, counting down.
GTATTCCCGCGAAACCAGTCCGAGACATCGGTTTCAGCCTTTAAAAGGGTCAAGGGAAACACCGCGAGAAACAGAAGGTAGCGATTCATGGGATTACTCTAGAGAGGCGGGGAAAAGAGATCAAGGTCGCGATGGGACGCGAATCTTTCGTAGTGGTTTCTTTGAGAAAGCGTGGTTGGGTGGCTGCCAATGTTTCCGGCCATACTAACCACTCTATTTTTTGCGCTGTCCGGCGTCACCGGGCAGAAGGTGGCGATTCGCCTCGGCGCGCAGTGGGGGAATTTCGTTCGACTGTCAATCGCGGCGGTTTTTCTGGGATTGATCTCGCTTCTGCTTTTCCCCGACTCTTTCCATCATCGGACCTTTTTGTGGTTCTTTGTCAGTGGTTTAGTGGGGTTCGGACTGGGCGACGTAGCTCTGTTTGCGGCCTATGAGAGACTGGGCTCGCGGTTAACGATTCTGCTAAACCTGTGTCTGGCACCGGTTTTTGCGCTCTCGATCGAATGGCTCTGGTTGGGGAATCGCCCGGTTTGGAAAGTGCTGGTTTGCGTTGCGGTGATTCTTCTCGGGGTCGGGTTTGCGATTATGCGTGGTTCGGTCAATCGGGTTCGGCCGGAGCGGAAAGGGCGGTTTTCCGTAGGTGTGATCGCGGCGGTGATCGCCGGATTCGGTCAGGGGACCGGAGCGGTGATCAGCCGAAAAGCGGAATCGGTGGCGAAACTTTCCCAGATTGAAATTCACGGGATCAGTGCGGCATTTCAGCGAGTGCTGGCCGGGGTGCTAGTGGGTTTCCTCGTGGTGCTGGTGCTGCGTTTTCTTTCCAGGCGGTCGCTTGTGATTCCGGGTCTGGTTCACCATCGAAAGGTCTGCGGTTGGCTTTTCGGAGCGGCGCTGTTTGGGCCGGTGATTGGGGTGAGTTGTTTTCAATGGGCTCTGAAAACCCAGGAAAGCGGCGTGGTTCTGGCAGTGGTGGCGCTCACGCCCATTGTGATGATGCCCCTCTCCGCGGTAACGGAAAAGGATATCCCGGGACCGTGGTCGATTCTCGGCGCCGTGGTTGCGGTGGTCGGGGTGATGGCGCTTTATCTGTGGGCTTAGCGCTTGATGCTTCTAAACTTATTGCCTAGGCTTTAAGTATGAGTGAGATCGAAAACTATCGGTCCTACAAGGGGTTACCGCCGCTTGCGGGAGTGGAATCGTTTGAAAGGGTGGCAGGACCGGGTTTGAGTATTGAGGCCTGTGTGACCCGTCACAAACGATTTCACTACAGTTGCCACCGCTTGTGGTCTTTGATGGTGGCCCGGTTGACCTCCGAACCCGTCTATGAGTTGAAGATGGGGCTCAGTCATCATGCTTATCTATTGGCTGAGCATGTCACTTTGTTCCGTGACCGCGTGGCAGAGATGAGGCATCCCCCTTTGGGATTGGATAAAGTACCGGATTTAAATCTGGAAACCTTCTTTGACGAGATTTTGATGTCGGAGTCGAGTCTCGAGATGCTGGTCGGGGTCTACGAAGTGGCCTTACCGGCTCTTCTGGAAGGCTACGCGAGGCATGGCGACGCGACGAATCCGCTGGTCGATGCGCCTTCTCTGAGAATCCTGCGGATTATTGAGCCGGAGGTAAAGTCGATGATCCACTGGGGTGAAGAGGCGATTGCAGCCCTGAAAGCAGAGGTCGCGGCGGAGGAACTCGATCGGATTGATCGGTGGAAAGGCGATCTTCATGCCTGGTTAGCGGGCGTCGGCTTGATTGACGGAACCGGTGAGTCAAACGCGGAGGTGCCGATTCCAACCTATTCCGATAAGCCCTGGCAATACAATAAAACCCCGGCGAGAGATGAGCGTTTTCCAGATCCGTATAACATGGGCGTACATGCTGAGGAGTTCCTTTATTCCAATGAATTTGAGGATCGGGACAAAGTCCTCATGATGTATTATAAGCGCCTCCGCGAGATCGATGTGCCGGAGATGATGGCTTCGATACTGTATGAATTTGTCATCGCCAGCGGTGATGAAGAAGGTGGAGGGCGGCCCTGGTTGTTTTACCGGGATTTAACCCGTCAACTCTGGGACGAGGCCCGTCATGCCATGATGGGTGAAATCGGGTTCGCCCGGTTGGGAGTTGATTGGGGAACTCATGTGATGATCAATTTCACCTGGTCGAAAGGACTCAATGAACAACTCACTCCGACGGAGCGCCACGCCGTTTTGTGGTTCATCGAGCAGGGTTTGATGACGAAAACCGGTAAACGGTTCGAATGGGAGGTGGGAAAAGCCTCCGGCGATGAATACGCTGAGTTGATCCAGGATTATGACTGGGCGGACGAAGTTCTCCACGCCCGAATCGGACGGGACTGGTATGTGAAGGATTTTGATTCGGTCAAAGCCGCTGCCGATTATGGAAGCGAGTGCTGGGATAAAGTGATGAGCGACTGGGAGGCATGGAAGCGCGATGGTTTGACCGCGCACCGCAACTGGTGGCCTGATTTGTACGGCGAAGTGTGCCGTTTGCGGGGCGAGGAGCCGAATCCTGACGTTTTGGGTTTTGCTGAAACTTACGCCGTGAGCCGGGCTGATTTAAAACGTATCTCTGCTTCGGGATGATGACAGTTCCGGCAAAGTAAGCTATAATCCAAATCCGTTCGAATGGCCCCTAACCTAACACGATTCAAAACTACTTAATGAGTCAATTGCACCAAATGCAGTTGTCCTACGTGTCCGAAGAGGATCGAATTCTTCTCCGCATGAACACGAGGGCACGGCAGGAATTTCGCTTTTGGATGACCCGTCGCTATGCGGGGCTTCTCTGGAAAACGATCACTCAGGTGGTCGAAAAGCGGGAAGTGGAGGAAACCGAAGTACAGGATGAGCTGAAAAAAGCTGCGCAAATTCAGGAAAAACACGACAAGACAGTCGAAAACTCTGATTTCCAAACACAGTATCAGGAAAGCAGCTATCTGCCTCTTGGGGAAGCTCCTGCGTTGTTGTTCAGCGCCGGTATCAAGCCGGATCCGGAAGGGCGGGCGCTCCTCTGCATGCATCCCAAAGACGGGCAGGGCATCGAATTGGCGTTGAATGACCAGATTGTTCATTCCCTTTGCAAACTGCTGGTTGATACCTCGCAGAAAGCCGATTGGGGACTCGACCTCAATTGGTCAAAAATTAAGCCCAATGTTGAACCCGAAGAGCCGGACCAGGGACTGAATTGATTCGTTAGAGCCAGGTATCCCGGGGAAAAACCGGGGAGGGATCGGACTCGTCCGTTTCCAGAGCGTCGAGAATCTCTTCAATCGAAAGTTTTCTGCCGGGTAAAATCAGGCCGGGTCGAATTTCATTGAGAGGGACGAGAACAAATTTCCGTTCCTCGAGTCGGGGATGTGGCAGGACCAGCTCGCCCTCTGAAATTTGGTGGTCTCCGTAGTAAAGAAGATCGATATCGATAGTTCGGGGGGCGTTACTGTCGCGATCAGCGGACCGGCCCAGCTCCAGCTCGATGGCTTGACATTTTTCCAAAACCTCTTGGGGCTCCAGTTCACATCGGACCTGAAAAACTGCGTTATAGAAGGGTTCACTTCCTTCCGGGCAGCCCACCGGCTCCGTTTCATAAACCGATGAAGTGAGAAGTGACTTATCTTCGCAGAAGCGCAATACACCTTCGACAGCCGCCCGGAGATTAGCGATTCGGTTGTCGAGATTTGAGCCTAAGGCGAGTCCCAATGATCTTTTTGCCATTGCGGATAAGAAACAGGGTACTGGTCCGGAGTCAACTGACGATACTTTGTTTATCTTAATCAAAACGCGATTCTTGCATCTCGGAACGCTTGATTTTCGAATCACTTGAAAACATGGCGAATTGCCGTAGAGAACAATCAGGAAGGCGGGCCCTCATTCTCGGGGATATCGAGCTTAGCGTATGCATTCCTCCCGAAATGAACAAAGAGCGAGAGTCTGGAAGTGAAACAGATGATGCTCTGCTACAAATGGTAGGCAGAGGTGATCATGATGCTTTCTTGCGTTTTTACAACCGCTTCGCCAGCCCTCTTTATTCAATGATTTTTGAGATGGTGGGGGACCGGACTGAAGCGGAGGATTTGCTGCTTGAAGGGATGGAAGAGATCTGGCGCCGGGCACAGTCTTTTGATCCCAGTCGTTCCGCTGCCTTCACCTGGTGTGTAATGATTATCCGATCACGCTCCATCGACCGCCTGAGAAAGAAGTCGACCCGTTCCCGGACTTTGCAGAAAGTGAGCGAAGAGACCATGGATTCGGCCGACCCTGAACTTTATGAATGGAAAGAGGAACGGGATATCGTGCGCCGTGTAATCGAATCAATGGACGAGAACCGGGGGGCTCTTCTGAAACTGGCTTTTTTCGAGGGACTGACTCATCAGGAAATCTCCGATAAAACCGGAAAACCTTTGGGAACGGTAAAATCGACGATTCGACGTTCCCTGTTAGAATTAAGAGGTCTCATCACAAAGGAGGGATACGAACGATGAGTCACAACGATCCTAATCAAGACGAGTCGCTGGCTCTGGATTTCGTGTTAGGAAGCCTTCCTGACGATCAGAGGCGTCTTGCTGAAATTCGATTGGCTAACGACGCTGCTTTCCGGGAAGAGGTTGCGGTGTTGGAAGACAGTTTTTCGATCTTTACTTTGAGTGCCGAGGCAAAGAGTCCCCGGCCCGATCTGAGAGATGAGTTGATGAGACGCATCGGAGGAGGGGAGATTCCGGAACCGGTTGAGAGTGAAATCCCTGAAAATTTGGTTAAGATTCGCGAATCCAATGTCGTTAATGTTCGGGAAATCGCGGCATGGGTGGCGGCGGTATTGTTTGGCGCTTTTGGAATTTATACCTGGAGTTTGCTGACCAGCTCACAACAAGAGGTTGTTCAATTGAGGGCAGAAGTTCAGGATGCGAGGGAGTATGCCAAACTTGAGATTGAATCTTTGAAAGCAACGATTGGTGAATACGAGAAAGGCGTCGCCGTGGTAATTTGGGATCAGGACAGTCAATCTGGGGTCTTGAAGCTGGAACAGATGCCCCCATTGAAGCAGGATCAGGATTACCAGCTGTGGGTTGTCGATCCTAACTATCAAAACCCCGTCGACAGCGGCGTGATTACAATGGGGCCCGACGGATTTGCTCAGGTAAAATTTAAACCGAGGGACGAAATCACCTCTGCGCAAAAGTTCGCGATCAGTGTCGAGAAAAAAGGGGGCGTTCCCGTAGCTCAGGGACCAATCGTTCTGTTAAGTCCCTGATCAAACAGCTGAGAGTTCTTTCTCCCGATCGGTTTTCTGGCTTGTCTGGTCTTTGGGGAGCGATTCGACTTCCCATGGCATGAGTTGACCTTCAAAACGGTAGGTTTCCATTTGTTCCTTATCCTGCCGCGATAGTTTGGAATTGCAGGGAACGCCGCGCATTTCGATTTTGTGAGCCAGCTCGCCCATCGATGTAAAAATCATCCAGCGTGCCGCCGATCCGAGATGTCTCAGCGTTTCTGGCTTGAGAAGCCCGAGATAACCTGAATTCTTGATCCGAAGTTTGGCATAGAGTAGCCCGAGATAAAACATGCTCTTTTTGATCCCGACAAAAACATTCAGTCTTCTACGCTCGTACTTTGAGTTTTCCCGGAAGTTATCCCACAACTTGAGAGGATTGTAACCGAAAGGCATCTGGTTGGTTCGGGTATAGTTTAACATACCTATATTTTTCCCGGAACGCTGGGCTTTTGACAGTTCGTTATAGAAACTTTGGATGAAGCTGTTTTCCCTTAGAAAAAATTGATCTGTAATTTTAACGAACTGATCGATGAAATCACGTTCCATATGCCATTTCCCGGTATAGGCAGGAACGAGGAAACCAAACCAGAAAATGGATTCCATAAAGGTCCGCCAACTCATGGCATTGGCGTCGCCGAGGTGCTTGGCATGATCCCTATATACGTTGCAATAGGTTTCCGAAGCCCGCATGATAAAACGATTGTAGTCAATTCGCTTTGACTCGGCTTCGGGTTCTCCTGCCATCTTCGCCCGGATCACTTCAGTGACACCTTCGATATTATGAGCGGCGAGAACGAGCCCGGTTGAATAGAAGGGGTCGAACATGTTAGCCGATTCACCAATCACATACCACTGGTCTTCGGAAAGCATCTGTTTACTTCCGTGAGCGATTCGGGGCAGGTATTTGAAATCTTTGACTTCACCACTCTCTATCAGGTCATAAACAAGGCGGTGATTGGCTTTAAGAAAAGAAAGGAACTTCGCTTTGGAATTGACCGATTTACCATCGATGATTTCTTTATGGTGAACCATACCGATAGAGAGCATTCGGCTCTCTTTTTCGATAGGGATCATCCAGACCCAATGCCCGTGTCCAAACCAGTGATTGGTTCCATAGTAGTGGCTGGCGGATCCGTTGATTTCGTCCCGCTCTTTCTGGAAAATCTTTCGGTCTACATTATCAACCCGTAGCCAGGAAGATCCCGTCCGAAGACCGGCTAGCTTGTCCGGATCAGTGACGAGGTTGTCGACTTTTCTGCCGATTAAGAACTTTCTGCCGGCGGCATCGATGAGATGGCGGGCGTGATAATCATGAGTCCCTTCTTCGCTCTTTACCGTTGCGCGGCTCAAAGCATCTCCGGGAGTCAATTCGATATCGGTGACTTTTCCCTGTAGGTAAACGACGCCCATGTCGATACACATTTGTAGAACGTCGGCTTCGAATTTTGCCCGGTTTAACTGGTAGCTGGGTAAATGGGGACTGCCGTTGGTCCAGACGTGGTAGTAGTCTTCGATCGTTTCCGTTTTCTCCGATGTCTTTGGCCAGTGGAAATTTAATCCGTATTTCGGAGGATGGTTTTCGATTAGATAGTCCTGTAAATCCAACTCGCGGTAGAGAAACATCGCGCTGATTTCGACTAACGATTCGCCAACTTTGAAATCTCGTTCCGAAACCTCAGTCCCTTTTGGATCAATCAAACCGACCTTCAGTCCCGGGGCTTTCATCATTAGATGGCGCGCCTGACAGATGCCGGCGAATCCCGCTCCCATGATGAGAACGTCGAAGGTTTCAGAAGCTTTGGGTTTCATGTGTGAGTAAGATCCCACCAAGCTACCTCCAGCTTTCTATAATTTCAAGAAAGTTTAGGTAGTTACCCTTTTTAAGATCTTCCCTAAATCGTAGATCATGAGGTAGAAACAGGGGACGAGAATCAAAGTAATGGCAGTGGCAAAAATAATGCCAAAACTGAGGGAAACCGCCATTGGAATGAGGAATTTTGCCTGGAGATCGGTTTCCGCCAGCATCGGGGTGAGACCGGCGAAGGTCGTCATTGAGGTCAGCAGGATGGGGCGGAATCGGGCTGCTCCGGCTTCCCAGGCGGCAGTGAGAAGGTCGTGTCCTTTTTCAATTTCACGATTCACATAATCAACCAAAACCAGACTGTCATTTACGACGACGCCGGCGAGAGCAATGGTTCCGCACATACTCATGATGCTCAGGTTGTATTGCATAATGACATGTCCGATAACGGATCCAATCAATCCGAAAGGAATGACGGACATAATGATAATAGGTTGAATGTATGACCGTAGCGGCACTGCCATTAATATATACATTCCCATCAGCGCGAGAATAAATTTGGTGCCGATTTCACCAACTGATTCCGCCTGGTCCTTCTGTTCTCCCTGAAACTTGATTTTCACTCCCGGATATTTATCCAGGACACGTTTGATCGGCCCGTCTTCCACCGTGGTGATTTCGTTTCCCGTCCATTCGGCAATTTTGTTGAAGAGGTTCAGCTTCCATCTTGCTTCGAAGGTTTCCTGCCCCTGTTTGAGTAGAGCAACCACTTCGTTGGCATTAGCTCCGGCTCCCTTGTCGACGTCTGCAGTGATTCGAATGGCCCGCTGTCCGTCCGTACGTTGGATGGAAGAAGGTGAGCGCCCAAAGGTCGCGGTGGCAACTTCGCTGAAAGGGACTTCGGCACCGTCGGGCGTTCTGATTCGCGCGTTTTGAAGGTCCGCGATCGATTTTCGCTCGTTTCTGGGGTAGCGGACATAGACGATGACTTCATCTTTCCCACGCTGGAGTCGCTGGATTTCCTCGCCAAAGAAACCCTGCCTGATCTGATTAGCGACGTCCTGAAGGCGAAGGCCCAGAGCTTCCGCCTGAGGTAAAATACCGAGTTTCAATTCCCGTTTTCCCTCTTTATCGCTGTCGCTTACATCGATAACTCCCTCGATTTTGTTGAGGTAACCTTTCATTTCCTCAGTGGCTTGCTTCAGAGACTCAATATCGGGCCCGGTGATTTCGAGGTCGATGGCATTACCTCCTGAGGCTGTTTCGGTGCGGAATAGCAAATCAATGGCACCGGCTACCGGACCGGTATTTTCCCGCCATTGGGAAATAAGTTGGTCAGTATCAAAAACGCGGTTTGCGGCGGGTTGAAGTTCGATTGTGACTTCACCCAGATTGGTCGCGGTTGGGGCACCGCCTAAACCTTCGAAACCTAAAACAAATGGCTGGCTCCCGGCGCTGGCAAGGACGTTTTTAATGACTGGATTTCCATCATTATCTTTGAACTTCTCTCCCAGAGCAATTCCAGCGTTGGTGAGCTGGTTGATAGCTCGTTGGGTCGCCTCGAAGGGAACGCCTTCAGACATTTGGAGTCGGGCAGAGATGACGTCCCCCTCGACTGTGGGAAGAAATTCAAACCGGATGTGCCCGTTTCTGACATAGGCGAAGCATATAAAGAGCAGTGAGACAAAAGCCGTCAGAACGACCCATCGAAAGTTGAGGCACACAGACAAAACTGGCCGGTATATTCGGTCGACAAAGTTCTCCAAACCTCGGGAAAAGAATCCCTGGAACCGCATTAGCCAGTTTCGATCCCTATCTGGATCGTAGGCCCTGAGCAGAGCGAGGTGGGAGGGCAGAATCAGCTTGGATTGTAATAGAGAAAAGATCAGCGTCGGAATTACAATAAGCGGAATGTTTGGCCAGATCTTTCCGCTGACGCCGCTGAGTCCCAGCATGGGAGTGAAAGCCATTGCCGTGGTCAAGATACCGAAAATAACGACGACGCCGACTTCGTGAGTTCCTTTTGGAGCGGCGATTGCGGGGTCTTCACCGGTGCGCATGCGGCGATAGACATTCTCACCAATGACAATCGCGTCATCCACGACGATACCTAACACAAGGATGAAAGCGAAAAGAGAGATCAAATTGATGGAGATGCCGGTGTAGGGCATCAGAATTACGGCGCCACAAAACGATACAGGAATTCCAAGCGCTACTAAAAATGCCAAACTGGGGCGGAGGAAAAGTGCCAGCACTATGGCTACAAGAATAAGCCCGAAAATTCCGTTCCTCACCAGAAGGTCAAGTCGGCCTTTTAGAAGTAGGGAATCATCTCTCCAGACTTGTAGTGAGACACCTTCCCGCAGAACCTTGGGAGCTTCCTCCGTAATATACTTTTTAACGGTGTTTGCAATTTTCAGTGTGTCTTCATTACCGACGCGAAGAACATTAATTAACAAAGCGGGGCGACCGTTGAACCGGGTATCAATATCACCTTCTTTGAAGGCATCGCGGATGAATGCGACGTCACTTAATTTAACAGAGGAGCCATCGGGTCGGGTGAAGATGGTGATATCGGAAAATTCCTCAGCATTGTAACGCCGTGATTCCGTACGAAACAGTATCTCGCCGGTGGAAGTTCGAACGGAGCCACCGGGAAGATCGAGCGAAGATTGCCGGATGGCCTGTGCTACCTGGTCGAAAGTGAGGCCATACTGTTGAAGGCGGGTTTCAGAGATTTCGATCGATATTTCATAGTCCCTCACCCCCGCGATATTGATTTGGGTGATTTTGGTTTCCCCATCCTCATAGGTCAGCAGGGCGGTACGAATTTCATCTGCGAGGTCGCGGAGTGCCGCTTCGGTCGTGTCTGCCGACAGTGCCAGGCTGAGAACCTGATTTTTCAGAATCAGTTGCTCGAGGATGGGTTCCTCCGCTTGCTCGGCGAGGTTTGAGATGGCATCGACCCTCGTTTTCACATCGTCCATCACATCCCGGGTCTTATACCCGACCGCTACATAGACCGTGATGTTGGCGCTTCCCTGAGTCGCGGTGGAGTTGATGGTATCGACACCGTCGAGATTTTGGATCGCTTCTTCAATTGGAACGATGATTCCTTTCTCAACTTCTTCGGGAGTAGCGTTGGGGAAGGGGACTGAGATCTGGATGGCATCGATGGCAGTCTCCGGAAAGATCTCTTTTTTTAAAGTCGGCCAGGTGATCACCCCATAAATGATGATCAGTGCCATCAGGAAATTGGCGGCGACGTGGTTTTTACTAAACCATGAGATGATACCTTCCATGGATTAAAAATGCAGTGAACGGATCACGGTACCCTGTACAGTTGAAAACCTAACAGAGTACAGTCGGAAAGGGAACAGGGTACAATCGGACATCATATCTCTATCTGCGGTTGACTTCGACCTTGGCCTGATTGGCAGGGACTCGCAGCCGGGTTTCGACTTCAGTTCCCTCGATCATGGTGGACAGTTCGGTTAGGCAAAGCTTTTCCCCTTCATTAACTCCCTCCGAAACATATACGTAATCACCTTCCCGCCTCAGCACAGTGACTTCCCGAAATTCGAGTTTGTTTTTTGAATTCACGAGTATGACTCTGGTCAAATCGAGAAAAGCGGCGGCAGGCACTTTGGCGATATCCGGAAAGGTTTTTCCAATGATCGACGCGGTAAGAAACAGCCCGGGTTGAAGTTTGACCGGAGTCTCCTGATTTTGAGAGGATGTGATATCTGAAATCAAATGGATCGATCGGCTTTGTTGGTCAATCTGTCCTTCGGTTCGATCGATACGTGCTTTCCATTCTACGATTTGATTTCCCAATGCGGTAGCGATAATAACATCTCCAAAGATTTCACCATCGGAGCTGGAATTAAGAAACCGCACTTCATCAAGCGCGAGAGGTAATCGTATTTCCAAAGGTGATGTTTGGAAGAACTCTCCAAGCGGTGAACCCGGTGCGAGGTAGTTTCCGATCTCCGTGGATTTGCTGGCCACGGTCGCATTAAAGGGAGCGCGAATCACGGTTTTAGCGAGATCGTTTCTGGCTTTCTCGACTGCCGCTTTACTGGCCGTCACCCTGGATCGGGCATTGCGAATCTGAGGTTCCCGCAACGTCAGTGCAGAAGGTTTTCCGCTACCAAGCCGTTTCCAGTCCCGATTGGCTTGCTCAGCCCTCGCCAGTTCGGTTGTCAGAGTGACTTCCGCTTCGACTAAATTCGCTTCAGCCTGTGCCAGTGCGGCGGTGTAGTCCGAAGGTTCGATCTCTAGAATAGTTTCCCCTTCTTTGAAGGTGCCACCGACGATAAACTGGTCGGAGATAGACTTTACCTTTCCTGACAGTTCAGACGAAAGCTGGGTCCGCTTTTTGGCCTGGATAAGGCCTTTGGAAGGAACTTGAATCGTAATGTCTTCAAATTTGACCGGCGTAATCTCTACCAGAGGTTTCTGGGTTTCGATCTTCTTTTCAACGGCAACCGGTTTGGTAATGTTCAGCAACCAAATAAAGAATCCGGCGGCACTGATGAAGCCGAGGATCAGAAAAATTTGGAGAAATCGTTTTAGGAATTTCCTTATCTTCATGGAGACAGGGGAGTGGCACCAGTATGGATGCTGGTTGGACACTCGAAACTTCCAGCCAGTGCGAGGTGGAGATCAACTCGGGCCTCGAGTTGTTGCCTTTTTAACGCAAGTAACTGGGATTCCTGGGTAAACATTCGTTGTTGTGCGGTCAGCATAGTTAAAAGATCGCCGGTGCCGTTAATATACTCCTCTCCTGATCTTTGATACGATTCTTTTGATAACTTAGCCGCTTTTGTCAGGGCTATAATTCGATCCGCCAAAAACTTTTCAGCGGACAGCGCATTTTCCACTTCGGCAAATGCTGTGAGGATCGCCTGTTCGTATTCGGCTTTGGCGACATGCATCTCTGCCTGATTTCGCTGAATCGAGTGTCTCAGTCGGCCTCCCTGAAGCACCGGCTGCGCTATATTTCCAGCTATACTCCAGACACTGAACTGCCCGTTAAGTAAGTCGCCGAATCTTTCCGTAGTCGTTCCGACACTGTTGGTGAGTCCTATGGTTGGAAGAAGCGCCCGTTTTGCCTGGATCAATCTTTGGTCGGTAGCGGCGAGGCGTCTTTCGGCGGCAATCAGGTCGGGTCTTCTTTCGAGGACGGTGCAGGGCAGTGAGATCGGCCTTTTAGTGGGGAACGAAGGAAGTCTCGCGGTTTTTCCGGCTTCACCGGCAGGGTATCTTCCGGCAAGGATTTCCAATTGGCGGGACGTTCGGCTGACCAGTTCTTTACGAGCTGCCAGCGCGTCCTGAGCAGTTGCGACATCGGTTCCCGCCAGGAGGAGTTGGGATCCGAAGCTGCCGGTGTTTCCCTCCTCGACTCCTTTTTGGAACCGGTCGCGAACCGAATCCTCGGTCTTTTTAAAGATTAGCAGGGTCCCTTCGGCCAGTTTAACCTGATCCTTGGATTCAGCCAGAGTGAACCAAGCTTTGGCAGCCTGTGCGGCGATTGACAAATCAAGCAGTGCGCGATCGTATTGGGAGGCTTCCATTTCGGCAATGGCAGCAGATTGCGCGGCTTTGACCCGTCCCCAAAGGTCAATTTCCCAGCTGGTATCCAACGACAAATTCCACTGCGTGGAGTGACTGGAAAGGATCCCGCTACCTCCACCACCGAAAGGAAAACCGATAAAATTCTGTTTCGATCTCTGCCCGGCCAGGTTCCCACCGACCTGCGGAAAGATGTCAGCACCGGTAATTCGAGCAGTATTTGCGGCGGTCTCGATTCGGGCCTGAGCTGCTTTGATGTCCCGGTTGCATTTGAGCGCTTCCCGAACAAAGGCTTCAAGGCTCGGGTCATTGAAATCCGAGATCCAAAAACGGTCCGGATGGTAGGAAGGTTGCGCCACGGTGTCAGCCTTCCACTTTTTCGGGGAAGGGAATTCGGCGTAGGCAGAAAGATTATGGGGAGAAGTACCCTGGCAGGAGGTCAAAAGGAGCGCTCCGAATAGCGGGAGAAACGGGTACAGTCGGGCCGGCGGAGATCGATCAGGCAGATCCCGTGATGTCCTTTTTAAGTTAAGTGGTTCCGGCATTTTGCGATACGTGGCAAAAGAATGGGTTAAAGGCAAGAGGAATATTTAGCTTTTCTTAAATATCTGTCTTATTTAACTAAATTATTCTTATATGGGATAGAAGAGATTTCGGGAGTTATTACGTTATTATTTTTGTGATGGGTCAGTTTCCATTGGAAGAAAGTTTAAGTTGTTTTGGATTTTGCGAACGCTGCGGCGTGCGGCATGGCTTACCGTATGGGAAGTCTGTGGTCTATGCGCAGGCGATGATGGAGCAATTCCGTTCCAAAAGACGTCTTGATTACGAGGTTTGTGATGAGGAGGCGGATCCCGGTTTAAGTTTTGACCGTGTATTACCCGGGGACAGGGGGCATATGTTTGGGGTCATGGAATGCGTAGGCAGCGTCGGTGAAACCGTTTGGTTGCGTGCCTTTTCCTCGCTGGGAACCGGAATTCGCGATGTGAACGGCTGGGTTCCCTATCTCGTTGAAACCGAGGTGTTCAATCGAGTTGTTTTGCCTAAACAGCTCGAAATAAAGAGACTTACTCAAGTAAAAAATCAGTTAGATTTGAATGATCCGGCCCGGCAGCGATGGGAGCGTGAGCGGAAACAAATCTCCCGGGGGTTAATGCCGGTAATTCACGACCTTTACCAACTGAGTAATTTTCGAGGCGAAACTGAACCTTTGAAGGCGGTTTTTAAAGCGAAGGGCGGAATTCCCGGTGGTGTCGGTGATTGCTGTGCACCGAAGCTCCTGAATTATGCGGCATCTCATGGTCTGCGGCCTGTGAGTATCGCGGAGTTCTATTGGGGTGGAACCAATAAATCGGGTCGAAAACAACCCGGTGATTTTTTTGTAGCCTGCGAAGAAAAATGCCAGCCTATTCTGGGATTTATGCTCTGCGGGATCGATAAATAGGAAATGAATGAGTCCCCAATCGAAATAATTCACGAAGATCCCAGTTTTGTCGTGGTATCAAAAGTCAGTGGTTTTCTGTCCGTGCCCGGTCGGGGACCGGAAAAGCGGGACAGTGTGACCGAGCGAGTTAAAGAGGCTTATCCAGGCTGCATCGAGCAACCGGCGGTTCATCGTCTTGATATGGACACTTCCGGTTTGCTGGTGGTAGCGAGAACGGCTGAGGCGCATCGGAATCTATCCATTCAATTTCAGGATCGGAAAACGGAGAAGAGTTATGTGGCGCTTCTCGAAGGTGAGTTGTCAGGAGAGAGTGGTGTGATTGAGCTGCCGTTCCGTCTCGATATCGACAACCGCCCTTATCAGATTTACGATGAAGTTCACGGCAAGATGGGGATCACCCATTGGGAGCGTATCGGGATTGAAGGAGGGCTCACGCGAATTAAGTTTCAGCCGATTACAGGCCGGACCCATCAATTGAGAGTCCACTCAGCTCACGAGAAGGGGCTTGGGATTCCAATTGTAGGCGATCCTCTCTACGGAAATGGCGACGAGCCGGGTAAGTTGAAGCTTCATGCGGAGAAACTCGGCTTCTACCATCCTGATTCTGGAGAATGGCTTGAATTCAAGAGTAAGGCGCCATTTTAGTGCGATTGAGGATTTACTTCGGCGACCTCGAAACCCGTACAAAAAAGAATCGCCCTCCTGTTAAGGAAGGCGATTCAACCAAGGATAAAAAATGTGTTTTAGTAGATTCTAAAATTAGAATCCAACGCTGATGCTCACACCACCGTGGAACACGTCGTTCTGGTTTGCACCTGGAACACCTCCGTTGATTCCATCAGCAACCCAAGTGTCAGGAGTGCCGCTGTATCCAACGTAAGGAGTCAAAGTAGCGCAACCGCTGAGTGCGATTGGAAGTGAAGCAGAGAGGTAGTAGTTGTTCCAACCACTGTCCTTAGTTGCTCCAGCTACGTTTTCCCAGTAGTTGTCTGTGTAGAGAACTCCACCAGCAAGGTCAAGTGCAAGACAATCAGTGATGTCAACAGACTTGGAAAGTCCAAGAGTGTGAACCCAAGCACCGCTACGATCTGCAAGAACAGTGTCGTTGAAGTCAGTTACGTTGAAATCGTATGCTGCTGTGTATCCAAGAGTAACACCGCAGAAGATTTCTCTGGAAATGCTGAGTGACAGTTCGTTCTGTGAATCACCAGCTGTGCCAGGACTTGGCTGACGAGTTGTTGGGTAGAAGAGAGCCTTGTAACCAAGTGATGCATCAAACCCGCAGAATGAAGGAAGTGCAACGCTTGCGTAAAGGTTTGTCTCATCACCGTAAGCATCGCTTACAGCACCGCCAGAACCGAGTGAGCTGAGGTGCCATACACCAACAGTCAATGGAAGTGGAAGTCCGTCAAAAGTGTAGTTAGCGTCTGCCCAAACGTGGTCTCTTGCCAATCTAACACCGTAGAAGATATAGTCTGATCCGTAACCGAATGAAACTTCTCCGTTAGTGTCGTCACAGCACTCAACTGGACATTTGTCAGGTGCTGGTGGGCACCATTCTCCTGCTGAAACGCCCTGGAGAGCGACAGCACCGATAAGGGTAGCAAGTAATGCTTTGATTTTCATATAACTCCTTAGTTCTTTATCTCTTTTTTAGTTTAGCGTTAGGGGAGACTCCCCTAGCGCTGGATTGAGTCTCGCAAAACTGAGAGATACTTCAAGCAGAAAAGTATAATTTTTTTCTAAGAAGCGGTTCCTCAGTTCGTAATGCAAAACTTATTTTTAAACTTATCTTATATTTGATATCAGGCAAGCGGGATTATCACATTTAAGAAACTTCAAGCTCTCAATTATGAGCCTGATTCAATCCGCTTAAGCTGAGGGAACAACACAACGTCACGAATCGATTCCGCTCCGGTCAGCATCATAATCAACCGGTCAATTCCGATTCCAATACCTCCGGCGGGAGGCATTCCGTACTCGAGAGCGAGGAGGAAATCTTCGTCAACTTTCTGAATTTCTTCACCGGCTTGTTCTTCCAAACGAGCTCTTTGAACATCGGGATCGTTCAATTCGGAGTATCCCGGAGAGATTTCCGCTCCGTTTATGATTAATTCGTAGACGTCGACCACCGCTTCATTGTCGGCGTTCTGCCGTGCCAGAGGGACTAACTCTTTGGGAACGTGGGTGACGTAGACGGGATCGATGCATTTTTCCTCGATCAACTTCTCGAAAACCTGCTGACTGACTTCGTAATCCTCCATTTCAGGGGAAATCTCGACTCCGAGGTCTTTACACTTCTCTTTTCGCTGATCAGAGCTCAGATCGAACCAGTCTTCGCCGGCGACTTCTTTGACCAGATCATGGAATGGGGCCCGTCTCCAGGGGCGACTCAGATCAATTGTCTTGGTGACGTTGCCTTCAGAGTCTTTGTGATCGATTTTCAGACCACCGCAGTATTTTTCAGCGAGGGTGCAGACCATATCTTCCACCATATCTGCCATTTGCTCGAAATCAGCGTAGGCCCAGTAGGCTTCAAGCATGGTGAATTCCGGATTGTGGCGGCGGCTGATGCCTTCGTTCCGGAAATTCCGGTTCAGCTCGAAGACTTTGTCAAAACCTCCAACAAGAAGGCGCTTCAAATACAATTCAGGAGCGATCCTCATATAAAGATCCATCCCGAGAGCGTTGTGATAGGTCTCGAAGGGTTGGGCGGCAGCTCCTCCGGGTACATCCTGCAACATCGGGGTCTCGACTTCGAGAAAGCCCCGGTCCTGAAAGTATCGGCGGATTTCACTGACCATCTGGCAGCGCTTCAAAAAGACATCCCGTGATCTTTCGTTGGCGATGAGATCGAGATATCGCTGACGGTATTTGATTTCCGGATTGACCACTCCATCCCATTTGTTGGGCATCGGGCGGAGTGATTTGGATAGCACGGTGAGTTTTTCGACCTTGATGCTGGGCTCGCCGACTTTGGTGTTAAAGGTTTCGCCTTCAACTCCGATCCAGTCGCCGATGTCGAGGCACTTGTAGGCTGCCCACTGCTCTTCTCCGAGACCTTTCTGGTTCAGGAAGCACTGGATGCGGCCATGGATGTCGGAAATATCGATGAAATTACTCTTACCCATGTCCCGAAGCGCGGTGATTCGTCCGGCTATCTTTACCGGTTTTCCTTCCTCAAAATTTTCTCTGAGGTGATGGGGAGTATCGGTGGTTTCAAATTTCCCTCCAAAAGGGTCAATTCCCATCTCCCGAAGCCGGTCCATCTTTTCACGACGAAATTTCAACAGATTCCCGAGTTCTTCGCCTTGATTGGTTTCTTCTGACATTGGTTTATTTATATGTATGGTTGGGCGCAAGCATGGTCGAGACCTTCGAAAAATCAACCGCTGCCGTTCGCGAGAAAGTTCACGAAAGTGATCAGGAAACGGTGTTTCTGGATAGTCGCCTCGCTCTTTACGGGGAAAAGGCGCGTTGGCTGGCGATCAGCGACCTCCATTATGGGTATGAAGTGAGGCGCCGGGCGGAGGGTGGGCTTTGGCCAATGTGGGGGCGCGAAACGATCGAATCCCGGGTCGATGATCTGGTTTCATCCTATCAACCGAAGACTCTGATTTTGAATGGGGACATTGTCGATGGTGCCATTTCGGGTCAAAAAGAGGTCATAAAGTGGCTTTTTGCCCTAGAAGACCGCTGCGATGACCTGATTCTTATCAAGGGTAACCATGACAAGGGGGCTCTGATTCGGGAATTTGATTGGCTGCCCCACTTTGAGATCGGGGAATGGGTTTTTCATCACGGTCATCGGGATTTTGCCGGTAAAAACGGGCAGATCGAGGTGGTAGGGCACATCCATCCTGCTTATCGCTATAGCGACGGGGCGGGGCTGTCGATGAAGTTACCGTCGTTTGTGGCCGGAGAGACAAAATGGATTATGCCTGCGTTTTCACCCTGGGCCGGGGGAGTTCGCTATGCTTGCGAAAAATCGGCAAAACAATGGGCGTGCAGTCCCCGGCGGGTCTTTCAGGTAGACTGTGCAGGGTACAGTCAGTGATTGTACCCTGTACAGTCCGGTTTTGCACCGGGTCCCATCGGACCTAGCTCTTGTTGGGGTCGTAGAAAATCCGGATGTCTGCGTTTTCGGTTCCCAATAACTCCAGCGCTCGCTTTAAAGAATGCTTGGTGGCGAGGTTTGGGTTTTTACTATTGTAGGGAAAGGTGTTTTTTCGCCCGATGGTGTCCAGTGTTCCCGAGTTTTTGAGGACTCGGAAGACGTCTTTGGTCACGCCGCTTAACACGACGTCCCGGTTTTTCGACCGGAGAAAGTTCACTAGTTCCTCCAGAGCGATCACGGATGTGGCATCGAGACGGCGTGCGTTTTTCAGCTGGAGAATGATAATTTTGATCGCCGGATCGTAGGCGATTTTCTGGATCTGAGCCCGGAAGATCTCCGCGGCTCCGAAAAACAGTTCGCCTTCCACGTGAACGACGGAAACCGCCGGGGTCGGCTCATCCTCCTGGCGCTCCAGTTCTTTCAGTTCGCCGTGTTCGGTGATTTCATACTCTGTGAGGTAGGGGCGACTCGACGCCCGCAAATACAAAACGATGGAAAGTCCCACTCCGACGAAAATCGCCACACTCAGAGGCATCAAAAGAGCCGCAAGGAAGGTGGTTATCAAGACCGCAGCATCTCCCGGCGTGGAATAGAGCGAAATCTGAATCCTCCGTCGGTTGATCAGGCTGAAAGCGATGCAGATCACGAGAACAGCGAGGCTGCACTTCGGAACGAGGTGCATATATTTTCCGATGAGAAGCGCACCGAGGAGGCAGAGTATCCCGCTGATTATGCTGGAGAGACGACTGCGGGCTCCGCTGCTGAAATTTAGCGCTGACCGGGTGAGGGATCCGGATGCGGGCATCCCGCCGGCAAAGGAAGTCACGATATTTGCGAGTCCGACACTCAGCATATCCTGATTCATATTCGGCCATTCGCCCCTTTGGCTGGCGAGCGTTTTCGACATCACCGAATTTTCCAGAGTAGCGAGGAACGCCACCGAGAAGGCCACGCCGAGAAGATGGCCGATATCATAGAACAGTCCGTTTTCGCTGATGGTGGGTAATTTCGGCTTCAGGTCGGAGGGTTGAAAGGAATCAAAGGTTGCCACGGTCCAGCCGATGTTGCTGTGGAGGAGGGCGTAGACCCCGGTCATGGTAACGAGCGTAACGGCAAAGACCGGGAGTCGTTTCCACTTCCATGATAGACCGATCCACATGGCGAGAGTGGCAAAACTCAGAGCGAGGGGTTCCCATTCCGTTTCCTTGATCTGGGAAAAGGTATTTTGGATGATGGTGAAGAAGGTCTTGGGGCCTTCCGATAAATTCAGTTCCACACCCAAAACATGCCGAATCTGATTCGCGATGATTAAAATCGCCGCTCCTGTGATGTAACCGACCACGACGCTGCGACTAATGAACTGGATCAGCTCCGCCACCCGGAGAAAGGCCCCGATCACGAGCAATAACCCAACAATAAGAACAAAGAGGGGGAGAAACGCTGTTTTATCGGCCATCGAAAAGGCGGCAAAACTCGAGAAAATCATGAAGGCCGTGGCATTGGTCGGTCCCAACACGGTATGTCTGGATCCGGCGAAAAGCGGGGCAACGATCGCGGCGACCGCACCGGAGATAATGCCGAACTGAATCGGAAGTTCGGCAATTACGGCGTAGGCCATGCCCTGAGGGAAGGCGAGCAGGGCGACATTCAGTCCGGAAACGGAGTCTTTCGCAAAATCTTTCCGCTTATAATTGGTAAACGCTTTCCGGATTGGAAACGGGTCCAACGGATCTTCGAGAATCATTTCTCGAAGTCGTCGGGCCGAGCGTTTCAGAAACCAGCGGACCTTTTTCACAGTGTGCGTTTACCGGTGATCCCCGGGGCTTACTCAATCACAATGGATTCGGGATCGAAATCGACCGGTGGATATTTCATGTCCAGACTGGTCAGCGCTTCGATGACGATACTGGCAACAATCAGATTCCGGTACCATTTCCGGTCGGCGGGAACGACATGCCATGGATTCTGAGCGGTGCTGGTTTTAGAGATCACGTCGCTGTAGGCCGTCATGAATTTCGGCCAAAGCGCGCGGTCTTCGAGATCTCCGGGATTAAACTTCCAGTTCTTATCCTTTTCGTCGAGCCGGTCCTGGAGCCGCTGTTTTTGTTCGTCCTTTGAAATATGGAGAAAGATCTTCACAATTTTGGTTCCCTCGTCCGCGAGCATTTTTTCGAAGTTGACGATATGGTCATAGCGCTTCGACCAGCGGGATTCCAGGAAAATCTCGCGGACTCTTACCGCGACGATGTCTTCGTAGTGGCTGCGGTTGAAAATGACGGTCTCGCCGTTGCCGGGAACATGTTCGTGGACCCGCCAGAGGTAATCATGCGCCAGTTCCTCGCTGCTCGGTCTTTTGAAAGAAACCGCGCGGATGCCCTGAGGATCCATTGGGTTGAACACATTACGGATCGTGCCATCCTTTCCTCCGCAATCCATCGCCTGGAACACGACGAGGAGACGATGTTTGCCCTCGGCATAGAGCCGTGTCTGGAGTTCATCGATTTCCTCCAACATCTCCTCGAAAAGCTTTTTCCCTTCGTCTTTCGAAATGGGAAAGATCACTTCATCACGAGTGGGGATTTGGTTCAAATCGACGGTTTCTCCGGTGGGAACTTGGCAAGGATGCATGGTATCTGAGTATAATTTAGGCAAGGGCTGCAGCGATAGGGTCGGCCAGCGCTTTCCCCTCGTGAGTGAGACAGTAGTTGTCTCCTTGCTTTATGAGTAAACCCTGTTGGGTTAGGGAGTCAATAGTCGAGAGTCCACCGACATAATCTGAGGGGAGGCCTTTTGAGGTACGAAGCTGCAGTGCAATGGCTTCGAGGCGTTTGTCCTCCTCAGTTAAATTTTCGATTTCAGATTTCACCTCGTCCCCTGCGTGCATGGCCCTGGTGTAGGCCGCCGTGTCGGGGAGCGTTTTCCAGCGAACATTCCGGATCGTGGAAACGGCACTCGGCCCCAGTCCCAAATAATCGCGTCCCGTCCAATAGGCCTGATTGTGAAGCGATTGGAATCCGTCGCGGGCGTAATTCGAGATTTCGTAGTGATGAAAACCTCCCGCTTCGAGCCGTTCGATCGTGTGATAAAACGTCGAGGCGTCACGATCTTCATCCGCATCGAGTTCACCGCTTTGGTGGCGTTTCATAAAATCGGTGTCCTCTTCGTAAGTCAGGTTGTAGCAGGAGATATGTTCGGATTCCAAATTCAGAGCGACGGACAGATCGTAATCCCAATCCGCGAGCTTTTGCCCGGGAATGGAAAACATCAGATCGACGCTGATATTTTGAAACCCAGCTTCACGAAGCGTTTCGAAGGCGGCTACCGCATCGTCAGCCGAATGATCCCTTCCCAGAGTTTTCAGGGTGGCAGGATGGAATGACTGAACGCCGAGGCTGGGGCGGGTGATGCCCAGTTCGCGGAACAGTTTCGCTTTGCGGAGATCAAAAGTCGCGGGATTCGATTCGATCGTCCATTCTTTAAGGTCCGAGAGATCAAAAATTTCGTGCAGTCCGGTGCAGAGTCTCTTGATGTGGGAGGAACTGAGAGCACTCGGGGTTCCTCCGCCGAAATAAATCGTTTCCGGTTTGATTTCGACTTCCGAGACTCTGATTCGTGCTTCATTGAGGATCGCGTCGATGAACGCCTGATTGGCCAATGCACCCGGGCGGTGTTTGTAGAACGCACAATACGGGCAGATGTGGTGACAGAACGGGATGTGGATGTAGAGGTGTCTGGTCAAAGTTTTGAGTTTGCCGATTTTGCCTTTACGATAGAACGAAGAACGGACAAATACTATTGAAGCTCGAAGTTATTATAGCCCCCCTCGTCGTCTTTTTTGTGATGGTGGGTCTGCTCGTCGCCGCAAGGTTTTACGATCAGTTTCCGGTAAAGCCTCCGGCCTGCGGATTTAAAAAGGTCACCGGAATTCCCTGTGTTGCTTGTCGGGGGACCCGTTCGCTGCGGGCATTAGCAGATGGTCAGGTCGGGAAAGCGGTAGCCTACAATCCACTCGCCGTTTTAGGATGTCTGATCGCGGTGGTTTGGCTGGGCGGTTATGTGGTCAGAAAAGGTAACCCGCCGCGCAGATCGATTTCGATCAAAGCCGTTGCGGTAATCACGACCCTGTTATTAATAGGGAACTGGGTCTATTTGATCCTCACGAACCGCTGGTATCCCTGATATTACTGACATTTTTTGTAACTGCGAGGCGGGGCAGGGCATCTAGCGGGAGAGAAATGGAGTCAAGTGTATCGAATATTTCCTCAGAGAGACCGGAGATCTCAAAGGCTTCATTACCGGCAAAGCTGGGGACGTTTTTTGATTATCTGTTCGGTCTTCTTGTGATCGTTTTGAGTCTCGCTGCGATTTCCGCGATTCCCATTATCCACTTTTTCAGTCTCGGGTACTTATTGGAAGCTTCGGCCCGGGTCGCCAGAAGTGGACGGTTTCGGGACGGGTTGATTGGTTTGAAGCCGGCGTCAAGAATCGGAAAAGTGATCGTTGCCGGTTGGTTTATCTTCCTTCCGATCCGACTTCTATACAGTTACTGGGTCGATGCCGAAATTTTGGTCCCGCAAGGTGAGGCGGGACGCTTCCTCGGTGGAATGTTGCTTTTTCTGAGCAGTATCTGTGTTCTCGGGATGATTTGGGCCATCATGCGCGGTGGGAAATTTCGGCATTTTCTCTGGGCAGCGCCGATCCGCTTTTTTCGCTGGCTGGGCGAACCCAAGCAACTTCCGCGATTCAGCGGTTTATCGGGACTTCAGAGCCGTTTTAAGCTTTTTGATTATTTTAAATTGGGTTTTCTGGGATTTCTCGGAGGTGCTCTCTGGCTTCTGATTCCCACGTCTCTCCTCTTTTTGGCCCCATCGATTCCGATCCAACCGCTCTCCCTTCTCGTTTCGCTGATCGGTGGAATCATTCTTGCCGTCGTGATTCTTTACCTCCCGTTTGTTCAGACCCGGTTTGCACTAAGCCGGAAATTTTCGACATTTCGGGATTGGAGATCAGTGAGGCAGGGTTTCAGACGCGCGCCACTCGCCTTGTGGGTTGCGCTGGTGATTACGCTGCTCTTTGCGCTCCCGCTCTACGTGCTGAAAATCGAACTGGCTCCTCAGGAAGTGGCGTGGATACCCAATTTGGTGTTCGTGGCGTTTATGTTTCCGGCCCGCCTGCTGTTGGGCTGGGCCACTTCAAGATCGATGAAGTCGGAGATGAATCGGCACTGGATCTTCAGAATTCTGGGGCGGATCGGGATGCTGCCCGCTGCGGCAGTTTATGTTTTTGTGGTCTGGATCTCGCAATATCTGAGCTGGCATGGCAGTTACAGTCTTCTGGAGCAACATGCCTTTCTCCTTCCGGCTCCAATGTTGGGTCTGTGAGCATTCGAACCGTCCGTCGTCGCTAACTGAGCGTAATTGCCATTAACTTTAGTGAAATACACACTTGAATAGCGAAAAAACGAACGCATTATAGCCGCGATGAAATCTCTAACACTTGGGTTTTTCTACGTTGTCGGAATATCCTGGGCTCTTGTCGAGACCTGTATTATAGCCGCAAACGGAAACTGGACTCCTCTGATCATCTTTTTGGTCGGATTCACTCTGATGTTTTCCACCCTCGGGTGCGCCAAGATTTCGGATAAATCGGTTGAAAGATGGGGTGGTATTTTCGCCATGATTCTTGCGATCGGTCTGGTCTTTTTGACCTTCCACACCGCGATGACTGGTGCGGTCGGCCTGGCCGTCGTCAAAGGACTTTTCGCCGCAGGCTTTGTGATTACCGGACTAATTTCGATGATTCCGACATCGAAGTCCGCTCACTAAACCTCTCAGCGACTTAAGAATAGGTACTCGTTCGCCATGCGATTGAGTGCCATTCTGGTTTCCTTAAACCGGTCCGCGAGTACTTCGTAGACCTCGCAGAGGGCAAATTCATCAGCCAGTGGATGGCAGCCCGCCGTTCGGTAAGATCCTCTTGCCACACCCTCATAATACCGGACTCCGGGAGCGCCTCTCCGGTTTTCCCGATTTTTAATCACTCCGGGAAACAGCCCAGTTAGCACGAGGAACTGGTTTCCACAGTGGACGTGTAAGTAGAATCGATCGTAGGCATTGGCGGCATTGATCGCTTCAATAAATTCGATGTGATAAGGAACTCCGTCGATTTGGACCGGGCTACCTGCATCAGTGTAAAAAGGATTGCCGTTGGCAAATTCCACAAGCGTACCCGCCACATAATCGGCGACTTCGAGGTGGTCAACGCCTGACTCTTTTAAAGCATGGCGCACCAACACATAGAAATACAATTCGGACGATACGTTGATCGGTTGCTTCATCGAAAGAAGCGAATCGAGCACTTTGGGATGATCCAACAGGGTATTCAGAGTTTCTGGATCGCGCGCCAATCGAATAAAGGAATCTTCTTTCGAAGGATCCAACTGGTTAAGGATTGCAGCCATGAACTCGAAATCACGGCGGCTAAGGCGCGCCCGGCAACTTTTGGGCATAATACGCATAATTTAGTAGGAATGGCGGTTACTTGGATAAGACGGTTTCATTCTCACAAAATGCATCGTAGCAAAAATCAAGCCAGATTGGAAAGTTCAATTTACATTGATAATAAAGCTTATTTAAGTACCTCGTGCCGGCGAGGGGATTCAGGCCAGAAGTTCTTTGATCACGCTTCTTTTCTCGACACCGGTTAAGCGCGAGTCGAGGCCCTGATGGCGGTAGGTGAACCGTTCGTGATCGATTCCCAGATTGTTGAGAACCGTGGCGTTGAAGTCATTGATGTGAACCGGGTCTTTCACAATGTTGTAGGCGTAATCATCGGTTTCTCCATAGTCGAATCCGGGTTTGAAGCCGCCCCCTGCCACCCAGGTGCTGAAACATCGCCCATGGTGATCGCGGCCGTGGTTGTCTTTGGTCAGCTTGCCCTGACTGTAGATAGTTCGTCCAAATTCCCCGCCGAAGATGACGACGGTGTCTTCGAGCATTCCCCGATCTTCGAGATCTTTGATAAGAGCGGCGGCGGGTTGATCGACGGACTGACAGTTTTTTCGCAGTTCTTTCGGAAGGTTGCCATGCTGATCCCAGCCCCGGTGAAAAAGTTGAACAAATCGAACGCCTTTTTCTGCCATTCGGCGCGCCAGAATACAGTTGGCCGCAAACGAACCTTTATTCTTTGAATCCGGACCGTAAAGTTCGTGAATATATTCCGGTTCGCCGTCGGTATCCATCAGGTCGGGAACCGATGACTGCATTCGAAATGCCATTTCGTATTGCGAAATGCGGGCCTGAATTTCCGGATCGCCTACCGTCTGGAACCGCTGTTCATTGAGGCTCGCTAAGCCGTCTAACATTTTACGTCTCAAATTGTGGTCGATTCCTTTTGGGTTATTCAGATAAAGGACCGGTTCATTCCCGCTTCGAAACTGAACGCCCTGATATTGGGAGGGCAGAAATCCACTTCCCCAAAGTCTCGCATACAGCGCTTGCCCCGGTTTTTGTCCTACTGAAATCATGACGACATAGCTTGGGAGATTTTGACTTAACGATCCCAGTCCGTATGCCATCCATGCACCCATGCTGGGGTGTCCGAATTGTTGAGTTCCTGTATTGATATAGGTAATCGCCGGATCGTGATTGATCGCTTCGGTATTCATTGTGCGAATGATCCCGATTTTGTCAGCGATGGACGCAGTATGGGGAAGCAGGTCGGTATTCATCCAGGTGCCTCTCTCCCCGACTCTTTCAAAATTAAACATTGGAGCGACACAGGGGAAATTCTTCTGACCACTTGTCATTCCGGTTATCCGTTGGCCGTTTCGAACCGAATCGGGCAATTCAGTTCCGTGGATTTTGGTCATCGCCGGTTTGTAGTCGAACATATCAATGTGCGACGGTCCCCCGGCCATGAACAGATAGATGACCCGTTTTGCTTTTGGTGCGAAGTGGGGAAGAGCCGGTGATGCTACACTTTGCGCCCCGTGTAATGACGACAGTGCGGCGCTGCCCAGCAGGCTACAGGAGCGCCCGAGAAAGTTTCGGCGGGATTCAGCGGTAGTGAAAGATTCCGGGGACATAAATTAGTTTCGGTTTAGTACTTCATCCAGGTTGAGCAACATGCTGCAGACCAGGGTCCAGGCGGCATGTTCTGATTGGTTTAGGGAAAGGTCTCGTTTCGATTCACCGGCGGACAAAAGCTCCTCAGTTTTTGCTTTATCGGCAGAGTAAGTTTCAAGACTCTTTTGATAGATCGCTACAATCGTAGAGATTTCCTGCGAAGTGGCTTTTCTGGCCGTGGCGGTACGAAATGCATATTTGGCTCTCGATTCAACGCTTCCGCCTCCCTCGGTGAGCAGTCGTTCCGCAAAATGTCTCGATGCTTCGATCATTTGGATATCGTTCAATGCAGCGAGCGCTTGGAGCGGGGTATTGGTATTGGGCCGTTTCAGGACGCAGGTTTCCCGGTTTGGTGCATCAAAGATGACCATGGCGGGGTGGGGGGCAGAGCGCTTCCAATAGGTATATAAACTGCGGCGGAAAAGTTTGTCATCGTGATCCTGAACGAACTTGGGATTTCCACCCAACGAAACCTCGGCCCATAGACCGGGCGGCTGGTAGGGCTTCACTCCGGGGCCTCCAATTTCATCGACGAGCAGTCCACTGACCGCTAAAGCATTATCGCGGATCATTTCTGCCGTGAGTCGGAACCGTGGAGCCCGGGCGAGAAGGCGGTTTGCGGCATCAGTTTCGAGATGCTGCGGCCCGACATTGGATTGCTGTCGGTAAGTGTGAGACATCAGGATCTTTTTGATCATCCGTTTGATATCCCAGCCACTTTCGCGGAAATCGACTGCGAGCCAATCGAGCAATTCGGGATGGGATGGAAAGTCTCCCTGAGCACCAAAGTCCCCGGGAGTCGAAACGATTCCTGTCCCGAACAACAGTTGCCAGAGTTGATTAACCGCCACCCGGGAGGTCAGGGGATGCTCGGGCGTAAAAAGCCATTTCGCTAATGTCAGCCGGTTGGCGGGACTGTCATCTGGAAGTGGTGGCAGGACGGCCGGGATTCCGGGGCGGATCTCCTCGTCTTTTTTCGGGGCATCGTAGGCGCCCCGGTCGAGGATGTAGGTTTTCCTCATTTTATGATCAGGATTGTCTGCCATCACCATGGTCGTGGTTTTTCCGGTAATGATCTTTAATCTTTCGAGATGAGACTGGACGAGCTCCGATTTGGCTTTTCGATAAGTGTCAGCATGCCGGGCCAGGTATATCCCGGAGATGAGGCGGGTTTGTTCATTTCCCCATTTTTTTGGATCGGTTTTTATCCCGACGGCGAACGGATCGTCCATGGCCCAGGCAATTTCTTTCGGAGAGAGAACCCGGTTATAGATGCGAAGGTCATCAAGTTGGCCTCTGAAAAATGAATCTCCATTTCTGCCCCCGATTCGGAACGGAATGTCATTTTTGATAGTGGATTTCAGCAGCTTGGCGCCGTTTTGAACGGTGTGATCGCGGGATTCACCGTTGATATATATTTTGATGTTTTCCGCTTTGCCGGAGCCATCGTAGGTGACGGCGATGTGCTGCCAGGTTCCCATTTCGATTGGTTCGTCGATAATCACTTTCACTGCATTTTTCGGCCAGGAATTGACTAGATGAATGCCGGGGCGGCCCTTTTCGATCCACAGATCGTATCCCCGGTAGTTCATCGATTTGTCCATCTTGGAAAGAATCGCTCCCGTAAAATTGGAGTCGATTTTAACCCATGCCGATAAGGTTAGTTTGGACCGATTGTCATATTCGGTAAAATCGGGAACGGAATAGGCTGTCGATCCATCAAATTCAATAGCGTTTCCTCTTTCGCCGGCTGCTGTTTTGATGGCCTTGTCTCCGGAAGCATCTTTGTTTCCCAATACATCGGAGATCAGCGAGCCCGATGGTTCATCGAGCGGAAAGTAATGTTTCAAATTTTTGAGGCGGGTTTCGCTGTCCGCGAGAGCCTCAGTGGTTCCCTTTTGCTTTTCGAGCCATCCGCTGACAGAATTCAAAGCCCGCTTCTTCTCCGCTTCGGAAGTTTTTGTTCCGGACTCGATGAGTTGATCGATCTCTCTCAAATCGGCTTCTTCATGCTTCGAGACGACATTTACCAGAGGAGCTTGATTGCCCTTACGAGTCTGCATACCGGGATCAACGGTGTTATTGAAGTAGGCATAGAATTGAAAGTATTCCTTTTGAGAAATCGGATCGTACTTGTGGTCGTGGCACTGGGCACATTCCATCGATAAGCCCAGCCAGACGTTCGACGTGGTTTTCACCCGGTCGACGACGTAGCTGACTCTCAACTCCTCTGCGATCGCACCGCCTTCGTCGGATGAGGGGTGATTGCGGTTAAAACCCGTTGCGATTTTCTGGGACAATGTCGGATCAGGAAGTAGGTCACCAGCGAGCTGTTCGATCGAAAACTGATCGTAGGGCTGATTTTGATTATACGCATCCACGACCCAGTCTCTCCAGGGCCACATGTCCCGCGGCCCGTCAGCATGCATGACGGATGTATCCCCGTAACGAGCCGCGTCGAGCCACATCAAAGCCATCCGTTCGCCGAAGTGAGGAGAGGAAAGAAGTCGGTCGACTTGAATCTCGTATGCGTTTTCGGATGAATCATCGATAAATTTCTCAACTTCTTCGAGGGTGGGGGGCAGTCCGGTAAGATCAAAACTCAGGCGGCGTAACAAAGTTGCCCGATCAGCTTCTGGCGAGGGGGCGAGCCCGGTATCTTGAAGCCGGTCAATAATAAAGGCATCGATTTCGTTATGCGACTGACTGCTATCGATTTCGGGAACCGCATTTTTGGAGGGAGGTGCCAGTGACCAGTGCTCCGCCCAGGGAGCGCCCTGTTCGATCCATTGCCGAATGAGTTCCTTTTCGGCAGTACTAAGCGGATTTTTTGCCTTAGGAGGGGGCATCACGTCATCTTTGTCGTCGCTGTGGATTCTTAACCAGGCCTCGCTTTCCTGTGGCTTACCGGGAGACAGCACGGCGACTCCGTCTTCGACGGCGAAGGCACCCTCTCTGATATCGAGCCGCAGATCAGCTTTGCGGTGTTCTTCATCCGGGCCGTGACAGGAAAAGCACTTGGCAGACAGTATGGGACGAATTTGCCGACCAAAATCGATCGCCTCGGTTCCACGCGATGAACTGCTGAAGAGAAAGAGTAGGATACAAGGGAGGCAGCGAAACAGACGCGACATTAGGGAAGGTGGCGAGTAATGGTCATAATCTCAAGAGGCGTGATTTTTCCGAGAATGATTAGTAAGATGTCCGAAACAAAGGGTTGTCTTATGCCACAGGGACCGATTATCTTGCTTGATATGGGATCAGAAAAACCTAGCCTTGCAAAAAAAGCGCTGAAGTTGTGTAAAGGGGCGCTCTGTAGCTTGGTAGTAGTGGTAATCGGCGGTTTCGCAGTCCTGACGGCCTACTACTCTAATATTCCACAGGATCAAATTCGTCTCGCTGTCGCCATTCTCATCGGAGCCGGGGTGATTGGACTCCTGCTGATTCGCCCAATCTGGAAGTCAGCCGTTATTGCGCTTGGGATTCTGATTTTATCACTCGGGTGGAGGTGGCAGATCTCACCATCAAACGATCGGGAGTGGAGAATTGAGAATCGACAACTGGCCAGTCTCGAAACGGGAGTGACCAACGAAATTGGAGTCCGCAATGTCAGGAATTTCAAATATCAAGAGGGCGGGAGCGACCTCGTTGTTCGACACGAAGACCGCTCTTATGATGTCCGGAATATTCGGACGGTCGATTATGCCATCTCCTATTGGGGCGCGGAAAGCGGAACGATTGCCCACACCTTCCTGACCTTTGGCTTTTTAGGGGATCAGTGGCTTTCCATTTCCATAGAGATACGGGCGGAAGAAGGGGAGAAATATCATCCTTTTCCCGGCTTTTTCCGACAATACGAGTTGATCTACGTAGTCGCTGATGAGCGCGATACCATCGGATTGAGAATCGATGATGGCGAGGGCCGTCGCGGAGAAAAGGTTTATCTATATCCCAGCGTAGCCTCTCCAGAGCAGGCGCAAAAATTGTTTTTCGATATGGTGAAACGAGCTGATTTGCTGGCCAGAGAACCCCAATTCTACAGCACGATTGGCGCGAATTGCACCACGCTGTTGATCAAGCATCTCAATTCCGCTCTGGATAAAAAGATACCATTTACCAGACAGATCATCTTGAACGGATTCTCCGATCGCTATGCCTATGACCGGGGCTATATCAGGAACGGCATACCTTTCGAAGAGTTGAAACAAGCCTGTCGGGTGGATGCGCGTGAGATCTCAGAGGATGAAAACTTTTCAAAGATTATCCGGGAACGTCGTGACCGGAAGCTGAAGGCGCTTCGCGGTAATTAAAGCTGCTCCAGATAGGAAATCAGGTCATTGAAATCGCCGGCTGAGAGATGATGAGTAAGGTTCGGTTGCATCGCCGATCGTTTTACTGGTTTCCGGTCCTTTATGTTTAACCGGTCGAGAACCATTGCGTTCCCGGCCTGATCTACGATCTCCAGCTCATTCTTTGATTCACGGGAAATAAATCCGGTATGGTTTTTTCCGTCGTTCAGCCTGAATTCAAAGGTTTGGTAATCGGGCGATACATTTGCATCGGGTTTCAGTATCGCCTCTACGAGATCGTCTCTGGTGAGATCGAAGAGAATCGGCACTTTCTTTGCGTGGCAACTGGAGCAGTTTCGATTGAAAATACTTTCTCCGTTTTCAAGATCAGCTGCCTCGTTAGTTGCTAATGCTTTACTAATTTCGTCGGAGCTCATGGAGCCGATCGGTGCCTCGCGGGGAGCCGTTGCGGTTTCCTCGATTAGAAAGATGTCCTCTACCGAAGCATTCACGAGTTCCCGGTTTTCGGCGCGGGTCGCGGGATCTGATTGAATCATTGTGAGAAGCTTTCGGGCAAGTTCCGGTTCGTTTGGTATTTCTGACTCCAGTTTTGAGAGGAGCCACTCAATTTGTGCTTCCCAGGTAGGGTTCGCCAGTATTGCCTGAAACAGGTCTGATTCCTCATTGATCCCGGTTTCTGAGGAGAGGTGAAACGCATCCCGCATTGCCAACATATCAGGCGACTGAGCGAGAAGAGTTCCTGCCCGGGTCCGGTTTTCAAACGGTTCCGAATCATCGCGAATGATGCCCGTCAAAAATTTGATGGAACGATAGGAAAGTCGGTTCTTCTCAAGCACACGGAGTTTTAACAGTTTTAATTCCGGGTTCTCCTGTTGGTTTTCGAATACATCAGCGAAGTTTTCCAAAGGGATTTCGTTTAAGATATGGACGGTTAACAGTTGTTTCTGACTGAATCGTTTGTTTTCGAATTGGTGGTTCAGGTAGTTTTGAATGGTTCCGCTGCCTTCCCATAGATCGCCATTGGAATCCCGGTATAGTGCGCCCAGTGCGGTGACTGCTCCGGTGCGGAAGGCTCCTGAGCGCGTTGATTCGGTTCTGGAGATCAGATCGCTAACGACGTTCTCGGAATGGAATGTGGCCAACTGTTTGAAAGCCTGGTCCCATTCCGTTTTGTTATTTTGATCGTCGAGGATGACAAACAGATCTTCCGGTGTAAGCGCTGTCTGAGCGGGGTTCGGATTCAATTCGGCAGGGGGAGTGGAGATCTCGGGGAGTGGTTTTTCTCCGCTGTTCGGTACTAAATGAAAAGGAACCTGGTTGAGATGTTGGTAAGCCCCGAATTCAACAATTCCATTAAGAATGCCTGTGGCCGGGTTCGAAATGCGAATGTGCTGATGTATCCCGTCGACCCGGTGATACGAAACTTGGTTGGGTAGGGAGGAACTCTCAGCGATCAGTTTCCAGCTCTTTAAATCGCTGGACCCTTCGATCAGGTAGGGATGATCGGTCTCGTTTTGCCAGACAATCGCGAGGGCAGCTATCTCGCGTGGTTCGTCGAGACTGCCCCGCCACCAATTGATAATGTCGCCTTTTTCAGTTTCCCAGTAGGTCTCAATATCACCATCGATGGCATAGTCCGAGTTTTCTGACGAAGAACGGCTGCTTTGTCGAGTGAAAAGGTTATGACCGGTCGTGAGAGTCGAGCTATGGTTTTCGGAAGAGAGTGATGCCGATACATAGTGCTCTTCCGGAGATTTTCGGGTCGCCCAAAGAAATCCGTTAGTCAGGATATCAAGGTATGGAGGCTGGTTGAGAGTTTTGTTATTAGACCCCGGTGTGACGGCAAAGATTCGCGATTGTTCGGGGCCGTATTCGTGCGACCAAACCGCCGGGGTTGTTACGGATTGCCGCTGCTCAATTTGGTAAAGAATCTTTGAGGTGGTAACAGGGTTTTTGACGTTGATGACAAGCTCCCGGGGAGTCAGCCATAATGAAATATTCTTTTCAGTGTTCGATAGAGATAGATTTTTCGTTCGTTTTGCTTTCGGTAGAGAAACTTCCGCTCCGCAAAAGGCCGTCCATTCTTCGTCCTCCGATTGGATGAGCGAATCATGAATCAATAATGCCGGGGATCCTGATCGGTGGAACTCAAGCACTTTGCCGATGACCTGAGGTTTAATTTGGCCGGAGTAAACGACGATATCAGTATCCTTAGCCCAGTCGTCCCTGGAAAAAAATGCCTCAGTGTTTTCACCGATGACCCATTCAATAGGCAGCTTGCTGCGTTTCGAGATTCCCTCTGTTATAGCCGTCGTTCGCCAATCGGAATGTTTCGCAGTGGATTGGGGAATAAACAGGCCTTTGATTTTCTTAGCCGGCTCATCTCCGTAAGTCCGTGGGGTTTGGGTCGCGACTATGACCAGCGCCGGGAACAGAAACTTTAAAATGTGGTGAGCTGGAGATGTCAAAGTGTCGGTAATGAATCCTCAAATCTTCCAGACTCAAGCGAAACCGAATTGGCTAAAATAATTGTTCCAGAAGGCGGTTTCCTGAAATTTTTTCCGCCGCCCCGAAACCACCTACATAATTGGCTTTCCTCGGGACAAATCGAAAGAGATGAAATCCTCCGAGCCCGAAACGCATTTCGGAGTTTGGAAATCTTTCGATATACTGTTTTGCCGCGCATCCAAAATCTTCGGATTCGCGGGGGATCAGTGTCGCAATCCCGACCAGACTAAGTCGCCGAAGGAGCTGCGGATCATCGATTCCGGTATCGGGCTCGGATACAAGTAACGAACAGTCAGGGGTTCGAAGCAAATTTCCGGTATGTGCGGCCAGTTCCGATAAATGCATCAACAATCCCGGGAGAGGCATCCCGGCAATGTGATAGGCCACGCTCGATACCAGTGGCGTTCCGCTTTTGGAGATAGTTCCAAGGGCCGCCCACCTTTGGTCTTTCATCAATTTTAACCAGTCAGGGAGATCGCTCATAGACTCAGATAATTCCTCTATCTGGAGATAACAACTTTCAAAAAAATAACAGGCAGGAGATCCGAATGTAACTTATAATGATAATTATGGAATCCATAGTACATCATCTGAAGAGCCTGGTCCTTTCAGATCATCCACTGATCGTAATCGAAACCGTGGAAGAGGAGCGGGTCGAGGCTATTCTCGATGCGTTGACCAGTTCGATGGTGTGGAGTTTCTTCGATTGGTCGTTGGCTTCGGGGCTGAGAAACCGCAACCTTGGTAATGTGCTGGTTCAGCCGAACCGCTTATCGGAAACGCTGCAAAGACTTTGGGATATTGACCTGCCGGGCGTTTTCTGGTTCAGGGACTCGGGCGAGGGGTTGAAAGATCCTCTCATCGCGCGGCAACTGCGAGAGTTACTGCAGGGCTTCGAGCATAGTTCTCAGACCAAAGTTCTGGTTCTGACCGGTAAAACGGTAGAACTTGAATCAAGTTTGACGAGTTTCGCCACCTACGTTCCGTTGGATCTGCCGAGCGAGGAAGAAATCGAGAAGATCGTAGTTCATACTGTGGCCGGTTTGAAGAAACGGATGAACTTCGATGTCAAAATTGATAACGAAGGCAAAAATGCTTTGGTGCGCTCACTTAAAGGGTTGACCGCTAATCAAGCTCGTCAGAAACTTACCTATGCTATCGTTCAGGACGGTAAACTTTGTCCTGCTGATATCAAAAGCCTCGCTCACAATAAAGCGGAGGCCCTCAGGGAAGGGGGATTGCTGGAGTATTGTCCTCTGGATGACAATGAGTTCCGCCTCGGAGGCTTCGATAACCTGAAAAAGTGGTTAAAACGCGCCGAAGTGGGGTTTTCACCGCAAGCCGCAGCGATGAATCTTCGCCCACCCCGGGGCATTATGATGGTTGGAGTTCAAGGATGCGGTAAATCGCTCGCCGCAAAAGCCATTGCCCGGCAGTGGAAAATCCCGCTTCTGAAACTGGATGCCGGCAGACTTTTTGACAAATATGTCGGTGAGTCGGAGAAAAATTTGAGAAGGGCGCTCAGTTTGGCGGAGTCGATGGCTCCCTGCGTGCTCTGGATGGATGAAGTGGAGAAAGGCTTTTCAACCGGCAGTGGTGACAGCGCGGATGGGGGAACCGGAAAGAGGTTGCTTGGCAGCTTTCTCACCTGGATGCAGGAGAATAAAAAGCAGGTTTTTCTCGTGGGAACCGCGAACGATCTGGATGTGCTTCCGCCTGAATTTTTGCGAAAAGGCAGATTCGACGAAACCTTCTTTGTCGATCTTCCGAACCGGACGGAACGACGGATTATATTTGAGATTCATCTCGAGCTGAGAAACCAACGGGTCGAGGATTTTGATATTCCGGTTTTGATCGATAACAGCGACGAGTTCAGTGGGGCCGAAATCGAGCAGGCGGTGATCAGCTCATCGTATGAAGCGCTATATAAGAAACAGGCTCTATCTACAGAATTGATTTTAAGGGAACTCAAAAGCACGGTTCCACTATCGGTATCACGTGCTGAAGATGTCACAAAATTACGAAACTATGCAGAAGGCCGTTTTGTTCCGGTAACCTCCCGGGAGAAAGTGGTTTCCAGCTGATTTTGAGAAAAGGTTTTTCCGGGAGGGAGATGATCGCTCAGGGCATTGCCGACGGTGCTGACCAGCTCCTCTTCCATAGCGGGAGGAAAGGTCGCCTGCCCGCTTTTCTTATCAAAAGGAAAGCGCGCAAACAGTTTATCGTCCGGGTATAGTTTTACGATACGGTCATACATCGCAGATGGGAATCGCATCGGGCCGAGAGTCGCGGAATGTACCGATTCCGGAGGGATTTGACTAAAGACTTTGTCGAAGAATTCGGGGTAAAGATTTTGATAGTCGGGCCAGGGAATTAATGGGTCGAAGCGCAAACCGACGACCCAACCCTGTACAGTGAGAGACTGTACCCTGTTCAGTCGCCGTTCCAGCGAAGGCGCGCCATGCTCCACTTCCCGGGCGATCACATCGGGGCTCAGAGTGAAAGATACAATGACATTCGGGAGCGGCTCCCGCCGGGATAACGCGGCGGTATTGATGCTTTTTGATCTCAGTTCCAACCATGCCTGAGGTCTTTTCTCGAAAAACGGCAGAAAGTGATCAGCAAAACCGGTAACACTTTCCATTGCGAGTGAATCACAATCGTAACCCGAAAAAAAACAGAGCTGCCTGCCTTCGTTTTCCGGTAGACTGAGGGTGTCGTCGATCTCTGTCTCGAAGTCTTCGAAATTAACGAACAATACATAGTGCGCCGATTGGTACATTCCCTGTAGAAAACAGTAGCGGCAATCGTACAGACAGTTCAGCATATGGCTGAAGTAATAGTTCCGGTCGGCCCCTATATTATATTCCGGAGGAGTCGGAAGCACAGAGGTACCGTGCTTCTTCGCCAGAATCATCGCAGGTCGTTTTTTTTGAAGACGAAAATTCTGGGCCCGCAGATTGAAGACTTCCGTGTATCTCCGGCAGGGGATTCGAGTCGCTTTCGGGAAACGCTCGAGTAGAGCCAGCGTCCTCGGGTGGTCCGCGACTTCCTCTTCGATATAAATAATATCGACCATCAATATTAACGGACTAGACCGGCGGGGTAAAGAGAACGCTCTTATTCACAATCCAGTGGGCTGTGATGGCCAATGCGGCAAACACTGCAATATTGATCACTAAGACGGTTCCCAGAATAAACATCACAAAAAGGATCGGCCACCAGCCGCCTTTGGCCTCTTTGCCATCGTCGCTATCGAGATATTCGGTCAACATCTCGTAATTCCGTTTGTTTGATTTGAACCAGACAGAAAAAAGGTCGCCGAAGAATGGAAACAGACCAAGCAAGGCGTTGACAAGCATATTGCCGCCCATCCGAATCAGGGTTCGGAAAGGAATTCCCTTTTTTCCCGCTTCACCAAGAACGGTAGCTCCGGCGATCGTAGCGATAAATTCCCCGCCACCGGGAATCATTCCGACAATCGGATCAAGACCGAACTTGATGTTGGTTCCCGGGATTCTGATACACTCATCGAGCAGCCACGCCATCTTCTTGGAAGTTCTGGCCCGGGCTGAAGATTCGTCTTTCGGTTCTAGCTCAGTTGTCATTGAAATCAGTGAAGTAGACTCCTTTAAATCGGATAAAGACACAAGATGAAACATTTGCCCGGATTCGATAATAAAGCTTCCGTTTGATCTTTCGCGTTTCGATCGCATTTTATGGAGTACTCAAAACCATTCTATTATTGTGGCAGACGCTCAAACTATCGCTGAAACCTGCGCGAAATTCGCAGATGAAATCCAAGCTGAAAACATCGTAGTGCTCGATCTCCGTGGGATCTCGACAATTGCTGATTATTTCGTAATTGGCACGGGCACTTCGACCCCTCACTTAAAAGCGATCCTTCGCGACGTCCGGAAGAATACTGCCGAGGCGATCGGAGAGGAACCTCGGAGTTCCGAAGGCAATGCGGAGAGCCAGTGGTTGGTGATCGATTATGTGGACGTAATCGTTCATATTTTTCACAAGGATATTCGTGACGTCTATGCTCTCGAAGATTTGTGGTCCGACGCGCCAAGAGTCGAGTACGATTTCCTGAAATCGCCTGAAGAAGCTGAGGTTTAACCGTTTTCCCTTCAGATGCGCATCGAAGTGGTTAATACGGGAACCGAGTTGCTTCTCGGAAAAGTGGTCAACACTCACGCCGCTTACTTCGGGAACGAGCTGTTTAAGCTGGGGCTTAGAATCCAACGCCAAACCACGATTCCGGACGGAGATGAGATCCGGACGGTTCTGAACGAGGCATTTCCCCGCTGTGATGTCATCGTGATCACTGGTGGTTTGGGACCGACCAATGACGATATTACCCGCGAAGTCGTCGCCGAAATGCTGGGACGCACGCTGGTTCTCGATCAATCGATTCTCGATGGCATTCGGGAAATGTTTATCAGTCGCGGTTTGAAGCCTCATCAATCCAATGACCGGCAGGCGATGGTACCGGAAGGTGGTGTGGTGCTGGACAATCCTAACGGAACGGCGCCGGGTCTGTATCTGCCGGCAACCGAGTCCAGTCCCCATCTGTTTTTACTTCCCGGTCCTCCCCGTGAGCTCAAACCCATGTGGGAAGATTTGGTGATCCCGAAGATAAAGGGATTTGTGGGGGATGATGCGGATTCGTCTCAGGTGTTTCGGAATTTTCGAATTTATGGATCCGGCGAATCCTCGATTGCCAGTTATCTCGAACCGAAACTCGATTTGATTGAAAATCTCGAACTCGGTTACTGCGCGCGACTCGGGGAAGTTGATGTGCGATTGATCGGAACTGAAAAGGCGATCGACGAAGCCTCTGCGATTATCCGGGAAAAGTATCATCAAAAAATTGTCACCGAATCTGAAGATTCAATCGCGAGGGTGGTGATCGATTTGCTGATTGAGAAAAATCAGACCCTGTCCACGGCGGAGAGCTGCACGGGTGGTTTGATCGCCAGCACCATCACGGATGAAAGCGGTTCCAGTGCGGTTTTTCACCGGGGCTATGTCACTTATTCAAATGAAGTGAAATCTGCTCTTCTGGGCGTTCCCGGGGAGACTTTGGCGTCCTTTGGAGCGGTTAGCGGTGAGACCGTTCGCGCCATGGCCGAGGGCTGCCTCCGGGAAAGCGGAGCCACTCATGCCGTCGCAGTGAGTGGAATTGCGGGGCCTACCGGTGGGAGCGAGGAAAAACCCGTGGGCACCGTTTATATCGGAGTTGCGAGCCGGGGTGAAGAGACCTTTGTGAAACGATATTACTGGCCGGCTGAGCGGGTGGCGTTCAAAACCCGGGTCTGCCGAATGGTTATCGATCTGGTGCGACAAAGAATCCTCGGCTTCCCGCTCGAATAAGTTACCTTTTTAGTGTATCTAGTAAGACTCCTGTGATCGTTCTCAGGAGTTTGATGATTAACAGATTTGGATTTTACTAAACGGTTCCTC
This sequence comes from Verrucomicrobiales bacterium, assembly GCA_029213005.1. Lineage (GTDB taxonomy): Bacteria > Verrucomicrobiota > Verrucomicrobiia > Verrucomicrobiales > DEV007 > Arctic95D-9. The sequence goes on along the minus strand of JARGPI010000008.1, from coordinate 81,105 downwards.
TTATGGAACGTTTTACCATCTGTGTTGGCAAAAGTTAGGTTTAAAATCCCATGAGTTTTTTACAAAACACATTTTCGGGCCTGGTCGCTTTGGTTTTCTCTGTGGCAGTATTCGCTGCTTCGAATGCTGAAGCCCAGTTGCTGGAGGGGAAGTTGCCGAAAATTTTCAATCGCGACCGTGAGGACCCGGGGCGTGCGCCGATCAACCGGGACACTCCGGATATCGTGTTCACCCGGGATTTCGGAATTCCAACACCCTACGCAACCAAAATTCAGACCGTCAAAGGTCATCAGGTCGCTTTCTACATCTCGGCCAAGACTAAGGCACCGGGGATGAGAGTCGAATTTCTGGTCCGCGACTTCCCTTCCGCCGGTAAGATTATTTCGATCATCAGCAATCCGGAGAACCGGAGCTCAGCGGTGGTGACCTACGTAGCGGATCCCGATTCCGGAGCCACCATGGATTCCTTCACTTTCGCGGCCCGATATCCCGGAGGGAAATATTCCACGGCTGTCGGCTGCACTATTGAAATCAAAGATGCCAGAGCCATGGTCGAGGTTTCACCCTCGGTGGAGTTTGATAAATTGATGGTCGGCGAAAGTGCGGAACGGGAGTTTACCATAACCAATAAGGGAAACGCTCCGTTTTCCACCACTCTGAATCTCCCTCCGCCCTGGAAATTGTTATCGCCCCGCGATGGGAAAGTCGTCGTAGGTCCGGGGCAACAATTTCCGGTGAAACTGGGGTTCGCGCCGATGATGGGAGGAACCTCCAGTTATGACCTGATTCTCAATCGAAGCGATAAGGGGACCTGTAAAATCACGGGAGAAGCTATCGTCCCGTTTTCGATCTCTGCTGAAGAGTGGGAGCTGAAACTGAATCCCGAGACCGGTCGTCGCGAAGTGGATGTTCTTGTGGCAACGCATAGCGAGAAGCCGTTCGAGGTGTTTCTCCGGGCCAGTTCCCGCCTGAAAACTGCGGCATCTCAATACACCGTCATCATCCCGGGAAAAGAAAACCGCATCAAAGTCTATCTCGAAAAGGATGATGTGATGGCTTTCGATGGCGGGCTGGAGATCAAAATGAAGGCCGGGTATAAAGTCGTGACCAGTGTTTTCAGCAACACGCTCCCCTCTAAAATGGAGGTCGAGGTGCCGGATCAACTGGGGCACGAGGTGATAAATTTCGGAAAAGTTAATGCGGGGAGAAGTGTCGAGCGGGGGATCCTGATCAAAAATACCGGAGGGGAACTGATGCCGCTTGAGGTCTCGATTTCGGAACCTTTTCGGGTCTTAACCAACACTGATCGTCAATTGATCCCGCTTGAATCGATGCCGATTTCGATCGGTTTCTTTCCTCATAAATCAGATCGGGGTGCAGCCGATCAGGTTCTGACCTTGCGTTCGAGCCATGAGGAGATCAAGATTCGCCTGGTTGGAAATGCTCTGAGGCCGCCGGGCGCCCCTCGGCAGTTGCCCAAGCCCGCTGCAGTGAAACAAAGTGTGCCGGACCCGGTGGTGACGCCCCATAGCGCTTTAAGTTCCCAAAACAATGGGCAAGCAGATCCGGCGAACGCCATCGGGAGTGCGGTGACTGCGCCGCCGGTATCGGTTCCGTCGCCGGACCGGTTGAACATGGCCAGTGTCAAAAAGATCTCGAATGTGGGGCCTAGCAAAAGAACCAAGCTTAGTGAGGAATTGACTCTGTCTCCGCTCGGAATCCTGACCAAAAGCATCGTGGAAAGAGATAGTGCCCCGGGACTGAAGAGCGCCGTTGATTTCGAGCTGTTCAAATCCACCGCAAAGTCGCTGGAATTCGGATGGACCGCACCCAAAGGATCGGAAGTCGATAGTTTCGAACTTGAGGTTCGTGGCCAGAGAACCAATCCGCTTACTTCTGTGATTGAGAGTGTTTGGGCGCCCTATCCTCACGTGAAATATGAGAGGGTGGACCGACTCGTGAAGGCTAAAGTGGAAAATCTGATGCCGTTTACCGTCTACGAATTTCGGGTGTTCACCATCGATCAAAATGGAAGAAGTTCGCCACCTTCAGTATCTTTTGCCTCAAAAACGACCCGGTCGATGGACTGGACCTACATCTACGCCGGTTTCGGCCTGCTTTTCCTCGGACTGCTTGGCTGGGGGATCGTGAAGGTTATCAAGGATCGGAGAGGTGAAGTTTACCAGTCTCAATACGTTTGATCCGTAAACGCTAAAATTCGATCTCGACTCCCATTTTCCGGAATTTTGCGACGATGTCGTTCTGGATCGAATCGTAGTCTCTCGCTCTCAGTAAAGAGGGGCGCGCCCGGTCATTGGCGATCTGAAACAGGTCGATCGGGGAATTGATTTTGCGGTTTTTGAGCAATTCCGACATGACCGGTTCAACTGGAAGGAGAGGTGGAGTCGGTTTGGTTCCCAGTTTGATCAATTTCTCCGGCGGAACATTGTTTTTAAGCTGGTTATTGTATTGGTCGACTCGAAGATTGTAATCCCGAACCGCACTCTGGTACGCCGTAACCTGCATGCGGTACTTCACGATCCGTTCATTGTATTGAAGCACCTCGGTGTTGTAGCCGTGAACTTCATCGTTGTAGTCGGTGATGAGCCGGTGAGTGTCGGTCTTCGCCTGATCGAGAAGGAAAAGATACGCAGCAATCGGCGATCCGGGAGCCTGGGGTTGGTCGAGGTGCATGAAATAATAGGTGTAAATCAGAGAGGAGGCGTAGTCATTGGTTTGACCTTTCCAATCATTCCTGCTGCGTTCGAGGAGACCTTTTAAACCCGGGAGTTTCACTTTCAGTGACCCGTAACGTTTTGTGAGCCGGTCCTTCAAGCCTTCCTCGGCCCGCGCAAAATTGTAGACGCCGTCGCGGTACGGGATCGAAGCCATATACTCGGCGAACCCCTCCGAAAACCAGATGGGAACCAAAGGAAGTCGGTCATGCATCAACTGGTGGGTGATTTCGTGGATCAAGGTCGACGCATCGCTGGAGTGATGCAGCGTCATTCGGCCGTCGATTTTCCGGGCACCAAGCTGGTCGTAGGGAACGATAATCGATTTTACTTTAGGATCGTAGACTCCCGCGATCTTATCCGGCGTGGTGATTTCCAGATTTTTGAGAAGAATGGCCTGAAAATTCTCTTTGGTGACGAACTGAGCCCGGAATTTTGATAATCCGGCAGGTGGGGTTGCGGTGAGACCAAGTGGCAGGGAATGAACCGCTTCCCGGGTCGCTTCGAAGATTTGAGCCGCTTCGTGCACAAATTCTTTCGAAATCGTTTCCTCATTTTCGAATTGGAACCATTCCGTTTCGTAGATAGTCGGACCTCCCGAAACCTTGATATCACCGTCCTCGACCTTGATCTGGTGCGGCATCTCGGTGGGTTGAAACTCAAAGACATCGGCGACGCTTTGTTCGAACACAAAGTTCTGATCCTCTGGTGATAAGGTATCGAGTCGCACTGCTGCTTCCCGACCGCCGGTCAACTTGAGTCCGACCAACCCCTCCTGAAAATACAGGAACTCAGCACTCAATTCGCGGCCGCTCAGATCTGTCCAGATTCTTGCGGAACTATCCGGTGTTTGTGCGCGGAGCGAAAGTGACACTACCTGTGTAAAGAACACAATGAAGGCCAATAATCTCATCGTGTGGTTTTCGAAATGGATTCCACTCTATAACATCGCATAGAAACTCCGCAATTGTCGAGCCTGCAAATGCTGATTTTCACTTAAACAATTCATTGCACCTTGGCACAGCGGTAGCTAATAGTCATTCAACCATGAACGTTCCCGAAAACCTCAGGTTTATGCCTTCCCATGAGTGGGTTGATGCGTCTGATCCTGAATCTTACAAAATTGGAATCTCTGATCACGCTCAAGCTGAGTTGACAGATATCGTTTACCTCGAACTGCCCGAAGTCGGGCGAACGGTTGCCAAAGGCGACCCGGTGGCGGTGATTGAATCGGTAAAAGCCGCCAACGACATCTATGCCCCCGTTAGCGGCGAGATTATTGCGGTGAACGAACCCCTCGGAGAAGCACCTGAACCCGTCAATGAAGATCCATTCGGTGAAGGCTGGATTTTTTCAATCAAACCATCGGATCCCGCAGAATTGCAGGAGTTGATGGATGCCAGTTCTTATCGTGAGCACATTTCCTGACCGTTCGGTCTTCGCAGGAAGGCATCTGGGCCCCGATTCTGATGACGTCGCCTCCATGCTTCATGATATGGGGCTGGATTCTCTGGACGACCTGATTGCCAATGTGGTTCCCGGGGGCATCCGATCGAAGAAACCGGGGCTGGAACTACCCGGGGCTCGTTCCGAATATCAAGCTGTTAGCGAGCTGAAAGAAATCGCCGGGGAAAATGAAGTCTGGCGGTCACTGATCGGCCGGGGATACTACGACACGGTTCTCCCACCGGTGATTCAGCGAAATGTGCTGGAAAACCCGGGGTGGTACACCGCCTACACCCCTTACCAAGCTGAAATTTCCCAGGGTCGGCTGGAAGCATTGCTCAACTTCCAGACCTTAATCTGCGAATTAGCCGGACTTCCGGTCGCAAACGCCTCTCTTCTCGACGAGGCAACGGCCGCCGCCGAGGCGATGGCGATGGCCGCCGCGGCAAAACCAAAAGCTTCAAAATTTTATGTCTGTGAAAAAACCTTTTCTCAAACGGTCGATGTGCTCCAGACGAGAGCGGAGCCCGTCGGAATCGAATTGATCGTCACCGATCTCGATCAGGTAGATTTCGCGGCGGAGGCAGATTCCCTGATCGGAGTGCTGGTTCAATACCCCGATGCAAAAGGGGGCATTTGCGATTACTCAGACTTGGCAGACCAAGTTCACACTGCCAAAGGCGTGCTGGTAGCTGCGGCCGATATACTTGCCTTAACCCTGCTGAAACCGCCCGGCAGTTGGGGCGCTGATATTGCCATTGGGAGCGCACAACGTTTCGGTGTTCCTATGGGATTCGGTGGACCTCATGCGGCATTTATTGCCTGCTCGGATTCCCACAAGCGGCGATTGCCCGGTCGTCTTGTCGGCGTTTCCAAAGACAGCGGAGGGCGCGCTGCACTGCGACTATCCCTGCAAACCCGGGAACAGCATATTCGTCGGGAAAAAGCCACCTCCAACATCTGCACCGCTCAAGTGCTGCTGGCCGTGATCGCCGGTTTCTACGCCACCTATCACGGCAAATCCGGACTTCGCCGGATCGCCCTTAATATTGCCTCAGCGACTCGAAGTCTCGGAGATGCCCTCAAAACATCGGGATACACTCTGAAAAACGACGATCAGTATTTCGATACTCTGACCATTTCGAAGTGCCCCGAAGATACCGCTGAAATTCTGAAGCGGGCCGCAGAGCTGAAAATTAACCTGCGTCAGGACGGAGACGGGGAAATCGGTTTGTCGCTCGACGAAGGCGCGATTGAATCCGGGGACTGGAAAAAACTCAGTCAGGTTTTTAATATTCCGGATCTCGAATCCAGTGGACAGATCTCTATTTCGGAGAGCGGTTTGCGCGATGAAAATTTCCTCGACCAGACGATTTTTAAAAAGCATCACACCGAAACGAGGATGTTACGGTACCTGCGTCGTCTTGAAGGAAAGGACATCGCATTAAACTGGAGCATGATTCCGCTCGGTTCGTGTACTATGAAGCTGAACGCAACCTCAGAGATGTTGCCGATCAGTTGGCCGGAGATCAACGCGCTGCATCCATTTGTTCCATCCGAACAGGTCAGAGGCTACGCAAAGATCACAAAGCAGCTCGAAGACTGGCTTTCCGAAATCACCGGTTTCGCAGCGGTCAATCTTCAACCGAACGCCGGATCTCAGGGGGAATACGCCGGACTGCTTGCGATCCGCGGCTATCACCTCGAGCGGGGCGATACCGGTCGTACGATATGTCTGATACCCACATCGGCTCACGGCACCAATCCCGCCAGTGCGGTCATGGCCGGAATGAAAGTGGTTCCGGTGAAGTGCGATGCGGAAGGTAATATTGATCTGGCCGACATTCGGGAGAAAGCCGAAAAGCATGCTCACGAGCTGTCGGCATTGATGATTACCTACCCGTCAACCCACGGTGTTTTCGAAGAGACGGTAGTCGAGATTTGTGAAATCATTCACGCCCACGGCGGTCAGGTTTACATGGATGGTGCCAATATGAATGCACAGGTGGGGCTTTGCTCTCCCGGTGAGATCGGGGCTGATGTTTGCCATCTCAATCTTCATAAAACCTTCTGTATTCCACACGGTGGGGGAGGTCCCGGCGTGGGGCCGATCGGAGTGGCTCAGCATCTCGTTCCGTTTTTGCCGGGACATCGCGACTCGGAGAATGGAAACGGTGGTGGCGTGGTTGCCGCGGCGCCCTACGGAAGCGCCAGCATCTTGACGATTTCCTGGATGTATATTGCGATGATGGGGCCGGATGGTCTTACCAAAGCCACCGAGTTGGCGATTTTAAATGCCAACTACATTGCGCATCGCTTGAAAAATTATTTCCCGGTTCTCTATCGGGGGAAGCAGGGCTATGTCGCTCACGAATGTATTATCGATCTCCGTCCCGTGAAAGAGGAGACCGGAATTGATGTTGAAGATGTGGCGAAACGTCTCATCGATTTTGGCTTCCATGCCCCGACGATGTCCTGGCCCGTTCCGGGAACCTTGATGATTGAACCAACCGAGAGCGAAGATCTCGCCGAACTGGATCGATTTTGTGACGCGATGATTGCGATTCATGCCGAAATCAAAGCAGTAGGCAGTGGAAAGTTTGACAGTGAAGACAATCCCTTGAAAAATTCACCCCATCCTGCAGAGGATATCATCGTCGGTGAATGGGAGCATGCCTACACCCGCGAGCAGGCCGCGTATCCTGCTGCCTGGGTTCGGGAGCGAAAATTCTGGCCCTCAGTGTCCCGGATCGACAACGTCTTCGGCGACCGGAATCTGGTATGCACATGCGAAGGAATGGACGCTTATTCAGAATGACCCACCGCTAGTTCCGGGGCGATATCGAGGACTTTGTCTGGTCTCAGGTCGTCCGGCATGATGTGGGTGACGATGACGATTCCAGATCCTGCTTTTTTGGCGAGTTCGATAGTTTTGATGACGTCTCTGACGGATTCGTCGTCGAGGGCGGCGAAGGGCTCGTCGAGCATTAGAAAGGGCCGCCTGCTGAGAAGCGCGCGGCACAGGGCGAGGCGATACTGCTGGCCGACGCTCCAGTTGCGGCCGCGGTCGCCCAGGTTGGTGTCGAGGCCTCCGCGATGGGCGATTACGGACTCAAGGCCGACTGCTTTGATCACGGACTGAATCTCGACGTCGAACAGCTCGGAATTGCCCAGCTTGAGATTTTCGCGAACGGTCCCGACAAATAGATAGGGCTGCTGCTCGACAAAGGAACAAATGGATTTCGGAATCATTGGCACGGTTTCCGCCCCGCTGTGTTTGGTCGAGAGGAAAAGCTCGCCTTTGGAGTGGGTTCGCAGGCCGGAAAAGACTTCGAGAAGGGTCGATTTGCCGCTTCCGGACGGTCCTTTCATCACCACGATTTCCCCGCTGTTGACGAGGAAGTCGAAGTCGGATATCACCGGCGGATTGTCGCCGTATTTGACCTCGATGCCCCGTCCGCCGATGGATTCCGCCCCGATCATCCCGAGAAGTTCGTCGGATTCGTCGAGTTTACCGTTCGGGTCGTAGATCACGGAGGCGAGCCGCCCGCCTTCGATAAAGAATCGGTTCCAGTCAAAGGCCGAGGCAACCAGCGATTTGGCGGAATTGAGAAACAGATTGATGAAAAAGGGATAGACCAGCGCGTCGGTCACGGTGAGAGATTCGCCGCTCACCCGGTAGGCCACGAGGGTCAGTATCAGGGTGATCACGATTTGCGAAATCATCTCGTTTAACCCCATCAGCCCGGACATTATTTTGATAATCCGCATACCGACCGCTTTGAGCTGCTGGAGCTGCCGGTTGAGGTGATCCTTGACGGAGCCTTCGCCCCCGAAACTTCGGATCGTGCGAATGCCCTCGAATGATTCAATGATGGTTTGAAAGATTTTGCCCTCGATTTCCCGGGCTTCACTGAGGACGGGAGCCATCTTTTTCTGGGCGAAGACATTGAACCAACTCAGAAAAACTGCTGCAACTAGAGGAATTAACGCGATCCAACCGCTGTGCAGGGTAAAGAGGATCGCGGAACCGAGCAAAATAGTAAGGTTTTGGATCTGCCGGGGGAGGGAGTCGGAGAGAAAGTCTTCGCAGCTCGATAAATCGGAGGTCATCCGCGTCATCCAGTCGCCGCGTTCCGCCTCGTCGAGACGCTCGAGCTTGGAATCGAGGAGGCTGGCTAGGGCGTCGTTTCTCAAATTGATGCTGATTTGAATCCGGAGCCACTCGGCGAGGACACCGCTGAGGAAAAAACCGACCCAGAGACAAATCGCGATGATAACGCCATAGAAAATGAGCAGCCGACCGAACTCTGAGCCGTTGACTTCGTTCAAGGTAGTGAGGTTCTCCGTGAAGTATTTCAGGAAGTAGGGAGGCAGGAGAAAAACCGAGGCGAGCAACATGGATGCCGGGATCCAGAGCTTGAACTTCCAGCCCAGATCACGGGTCGATTCCTGGAGAAGTTGGAGGCTTTCCTTCCGAAAATCCATCGCCGGGATCTCTTTCTCAATGGGCAACTCAGGTCCATTAGAAATTTTTTCGGATTTTTTTTGCATAAATCTCGACCTCGTTCGTCGGCTTCTTGACGGATGAAAATCCGTTTCATTCAAAAACTTGCTACCAAATTATGAAAAAATCTTCACTAGCCGCAAGAGTTCAGGCCGTTCGCCGAAAAATCTATTTATCAGCACCCTTAAAAGTCCGCGTTGAAAGGGTCCGTCGTGAGCTTGCTTTTCGTCGCTGAAAGCCATGATCGAAGTAGGCATTTTGCAACGTAATTCGTGCATTTTTCAATGCTGTAGTTGCACCATCGCTTTGTTATTTCTCATCCTGAATGAGCTGTAGAGAATGGTATGAAGCCTGCACAATTTTACCGAGCCCCACGACTATGAAACCATCGTTATCGAACGCGCCTAAGCAGGAACTTACCGATTTTGAAATAGATCAACCCGACGAATTGAGGCCACTGTCATTGGGCCTACTGGTTATTCAACCGAGTCCCTTTTGCAATATCAATTGCGACTATTGTTATCTTCCTGATCGAACCGATACCCGCAGAATGGAATTTGCGGTGCTACAGAAAACCCTGGAAAGGGTTTTCAGCAGTGGACTGGTTCAGCATCCGTTCACTATCCTGTGGCATGCAGGCGAGCCGCTCGCCGTTCCGTTGCGGTGGTACAAGGAGGCCTTTGAGATGATTAATACTTATCCAGGGGCTAAAGAAAACATCCAGCATAGCTTTCAGTCGAACGGCACCCTGTTGAACGATGCGTGGTGTGAATTTATAAAAGGCAATCAAGTCGAAATCGGTTTGAGTATTGATGGTCCTGCGCACATCCACGATTACCATCGCAAAACCCGGAAAGGTGAGGGGACGCACGCCAAAGCGATGAAGGGACTGGAAACTCTGAAACGCCACGGGATCCCTCACGGTGTGGTCTCGGTGGTGTCCAACGAAGCGCTCGATCATGCTGACGAAATCTACGACTTCTATCGGGAGAACGATATCAACGGTGTGGGCCTGAATATCGAGGAGGTGGAGGGTGTGAATCGCGCTTCATCTCTGGAGGTTCAAAAAGGGGAAGAGAAAATCCGAAACTTTCTAACGCGAATGTATATGAGGAATAAGGCGGACGGATTTCCGATTCATATCCGCGAATTCGAGACGGCGAGGGAGAATATTGTCCAGCCGGAGATCAATCTCCATCCCGACGGAAGTTTCGCCAATTTGGAAGTCGAGCCCTTCAGTATGATTAACGTCGATTGCTTCGGAAACTTTTCCTCTTTCTCGCCGGAGCTTCTCGGTCAAGCTACAGAAAAATATACGACGTTTAACTTTGGGTCCATGCTATCAAACCAGATTTTTGATGCGACTCAGAATCCGGTCTTTCAGCGGGTTCTCGAAGATATCGAATCGGGTAACCGGAAGTGCGCGGAAACTTGTGAGTTTTTTCAGTATTGCGGAGGCGCATCCCCATCAAACAAGTACTACGAAAATGGAACCTTCGACTCGGCCGAAACGATGCACTGCCGCTCGATGATACAGATTCCGATGGAAATTGTGCTGGCGGATTTTGAATCAGATCTCGGATTGAATCCGGAACCATTATGACTTTTGAGCGTGTTGCAGAACCATGCGATGGAGCTCCACTAGAGATAAACCAGACTATAACCCATTCAAAACAATGGCTATATTAAGAAGTACAGACGGGAAGTTCTATGAGATTCCCGACGAACAGCTCGAGGATAAGCTGATCCCCGGGGAAGAAGTGAAGGCGAAACTTGAATCCTGTCAGCCCGCCCGCGAAGTAGCTGACGGTGAAATCACCGCCAACTACGGAAGGTGGCGCAACTGCTTTCGCAACTATTGGCGCCGCAACTGCTGGCGCAACTGCTATTAATGCCTGAGCATTAATCCTTTGAGATGTTCTCCTGCTGTCGAGATTTAGCAGCCAAGACAGTGGGAGGCATCCCATCTTACCTTTAGCCTTTTTTCCGAAAAAGGAAACTACTTAACTTTTCCCCGATTGTACCCTGTACAGTCGCAAACTGTACAGGGTACAATCGACTGAAAACCTTATGAAACGATACAACAACCATCACGTCCGGCCCTATGGAGTGGGGTTGGCCTATCGGTATCCAGTGCACGATCAGGCATTGGCTCACCGCGAAGAAATCGATCTTCTCGAAATCTCCACGGAAGACTACATTGTCCGGGAACGTCGTTTCAGTGGCGATCCCTACGAGGAGAAACTGGAGGAGGCGCTGGCTATCTTTCCGAGTGTGGCGCATGGGCTTAGCCTTTCGATCGGCACCGTGGCACCGCTTAACGATTTTTATATCAAGGCAACCAGGCAGTTTCTGGAGTCCCACGAACTTACCGTTTTCTCGGAACACTGTGCCTTCCACAGTGTGGACGGCAATGACCTTACCATGTTTCTTCCTCTACCGTTTGAGGAAGAGTCAGTGCAGTGGATCAAGCAAAATTATGATGCGATACGTGGTCAGTTGGAGCGTCCTTTTGCGTTGGAAAATGTGACCTACCACTTTCCGATTCCGAAGGGATCTTTGTCGGAGGCCCAGTTTCTGAAACGTCTGACTGAGGAAATGGACTGCACTTTGCTTCTCGATGTCACCAATGTGTTCAATAACGCCTCCAATCACGGTTACGACCCTATCGAATTCTTTGAGGAGGTACCGATGGAGCGCGTTTCCCAGATGCACCTTGCGGGAGGCCACAAAACACCCGACGGAAAATGGGAGGACAGTCATTCCAGACCGGTGATGGACCAGGTGTGGCCCCTGTTCGAGGAAGCGGTGAAGCGGGCGAAAAATTGCGAGATCGTCATTCTGGAGCGCGATAGTAAGTTAGATCCTTTTGATTCGGTGATTTCGGATATCCGGAAAGCCCGCGAAATTTTCTATAGCATTCGCCCGGAAAAGCCAAAACCCAAGGCCTCGACTTCATTTGAGACGGTGAATTCCTTTCCCGCGCCGGGCGCTCCTCAGTTCGAACACTTGCGGGGATTTCAAAGGTGTTTGATGGCCATGATTACCAGTCGGGAATATCGTGAATTTTTCGAATCGAACCCGGAGGCCGCGTCGGCTGAATTCGAATTGACCGATAAAGAATGGATCGACCGCTTGAAGTTGTGCGATGATGACGGAATCGATAAGTTGGCCTATTCCTGGGACTACATTCAAAAAGACGATGCTGCTATCGAAGAAGAGTATCGCAAGAGCGAATGGGAAGTGTGGGCGGATATTCTTTCAAAGGAAGATGCGCCGTTAACCTAGGTTTTCGCTATGGCCGTGACATTCGCCGAAGCCCTCAGGCAGGGCACCGGTAGAGGAGTCAAAATAGGGATTCTCGATACCGGAATTGTAAACATTCCCTCGCTGGAAGGTTCTATTGGGGGGCATTATCAGGTAGTTGATCGTGACTGTGAGATCGACGTGATCGAGAACGAACTTGGCTTCGACGATGTTGGTCACGGCACTCCCTGTGCTGATATTATCCATCGGCACGTGCCCGATGCGAAATTATATGATGTGAAGGTGATGGATTACCGTTCGGAAAACTCGCGATACAAGATCGGCGCGGGCATTCGGTATGCAACTCAGCAGGGTTGGGACCTGCTTAATATCTGTGTCGGTACTCAGATTGACTACTTCAGATTACGTGAAGTGACTCAGGATGCTCTCGACAAAGGCCTCATGATAATTTCAGCCATTGATTGTTTTGGAGAAAGCGTCGGGTATCCGGCAGGTTACGACGAGGTCATTTCAGTGGATTACGATCTTTTTACGAATCCTACCCAGTATTGCTTTACCGAAAAGGCCGATATCTGCGCTCACGGCGTCTACGTGGAAGCGTACAATGTGGATGGAGTGATTGAGGCCTATACCGGCAGTAGTTTTGCCTGCCCACATGTCACCGCCCTTGCCGCGAAAGTACGGGAATTTTTTCCGGCAATGACAAACCGGGAGTTTATCACCCGGCTCCGGGAATTAGACGGGGTGGATCAATTGGTAAATCGATAGAGGGCATCGACACTGCGAATGATCAATTCGCCATCCAGCGCCACAGGTGAGGCCATCAATTGTTCCCCCAGTTCGTTTTCCTGCACGACAGAAAATTCGACTCCGGGTTTGATGACCGTGATTTTGCCTTCCTGATTGCAAAGATAGATATTCCCATCAGCCAGAAGTGGGGAAGCTGAGTAATTACCACCGACCCGCTCCGTCCAGTGGAGTTCTCCGCTTGCCGCATCGAAACAGGTTGCAATACCACCGTCTGTGATCACATAGAGTTCATCGCCGACGAGGAGAGGCGAAGGTTTAGCGGGGATTCGTTTGGGATCTTTCCAGACCACTTTATCAGAATCGCTGATGTCTCCCGACCCGTCAGGTTTGATTGCCCAGAGCTGGGGTTTGCCGAAACCGGTGGAGATAAAGATCAATTGTTCCTTCTCACTAAAGACCGGTCGGGGGACCACGGAGAAGCCGGAGCCGTGGTCCAATCGCCAGTTCTCTTTCCCGGTTGCGGGTTCGTAGCTGATCAACCACTGAGCACCCATACAGATGAGTTGGGTGGGGCCATCAGTGGGAGTGATTGCAATCGGGGTGCAATAGGCTTTTTTCTGATCCCCGAGTTTCGCTCGCATCTCCGGTCGAGCCGTTTTCCAGATCTCCTTGCCGGTGGTTTTGTCGAGAGCGGTAACATATTGCTGGTCGATACCGTCGCAGATCAAAACGAGGAAGTTTTCGTGGATAAAGGGGGAGCTGCCCGGGCCCACTCCGTGTTCGAGAGGCAGTTGGGTTTGCCAGAGGATTTCGCCACTCGACGTATCGATGCAAAAGGTCCCGAAGGTTCCAAAATGGGAATAGAGTCGTCCCGATTCGAGGAAGGGAGTCGGGGAGGCGTAGCTGTTCAGTGCGTGGATCGCGTCTGGTTTCTCAACTACAGTCAATTCGATTTCTCTTTTGATCGCTCCCGAATTCCGGTCGATCTCGAGGGTGGCCAGGCGAATGTTTTTAGCCATCTGACGGGCTTTGAATTTTTTGGGATCCTCGCCTGACTCGGCGAGAAGCGCCTCCAACTCTTCCGGGGACGGCACGGTTTCGATTGCGGTGGTCAGCCAGATCGAATCATTTTCAATTACCGGAGAGGACCAGCCTTTCCCGGGAAGTGGTGTTCTCCAGCTCAGGTTTTCGGAAGCACCGAACTTCACGGGAACCCTGTCGGCATTTGCAATGCCATCGCCGTTTGGTCCCCGAAATTGAGGCCAAAGCACCTCGGCCGGGGAATTGGTCATAACCGCGAAGAACAAAGCTACCACTGAGAGTCGAATCATGACGGTTAGAATAGGGATTTTATCGGTCTCGTAAACGCCCGATTTTCCGTATAATGATCGATTCCGGTATAAATTTTTCATCCGGTTGTAGTGGGCTGATTTTGGAGAAAGTCGTAATCTGGCGCCATGGAACACCTAACAACTTACAAAAAGTCGAGTGGAGCGGCTATCTTTTGGTCCTGGTTTCTTCTGATAGCAACCTGTGTGATCTCTCTGGTCCCGGTGGTGGGTTTCGTGGCGTGGATAGTGGGGATCGCAGCGGTAGCTATTGCCTCGATTCTGGCGATCGTTATCATTGGGGAAGGGAACACCACCAGCGGGGTCCTGATCCTGATCGCGGCTTTTATATTCACCCCGCTCTTTGTGTTTGTCGCGCCGGTGGCAAGCTCAGCGATCTTCGTGACCAATTTGAAAAAGGTCGAAGCGCCGCTGATTGAGGTGAAGAAAGATGCGATCACAGATCAGCGGATCGAGCGGGCACCACAGTCCCAAATTGCGGTCCCCGAGTGATTTTTTATCGCCAATATCGAGAATCAGGGTAATGAAGTGACATGGATCCTTCCGTAAAAGCTGTGATTTTCGATATGGATGGTTTGCTCATCGATACCGAAACTCACGCCAAAATTGCGTGGCAGCGTGCTGCCGAACAAATCGGAGAGTCAATTGATGACGAGACGATGCTGAGTCTGGTGGGTCGCCACATCGACGACTGCCTGACCAGTTTGAGTGATCTGATGGGTAAAGATCTCCGGACCCTCGGATTTATGGATCAGGTCGATGATATCTATTTCTCAAATTTCATGCGGCACGGCATCGATGTGAAATACGGGGCGGAATTTCTCCTCAAGGCCCTGCAGGAAAAACAGGTTCCCAAAGCGATCGCGACCTCTTCGGAAAAGGAAATTGCCCCGCGGAAACTGGCTCTTGCCGGTCTGATTCATTATTTTGATCTGGTGGTATCGGGTTGCGAAGTGAAACAGTCAAAACCAGCGCCCGATATATTTTTACTGACGGCGGAACGTCTTGAGCTGGACCCTTCCGAGTGCCTGGTGCTGGAAGACTCCTACAATGGCATTCGGGCTGCCACAGCGGCGGGGATGCATGCGATTATGATTCCGGACCTGCTGCCGCCGACGGAGGAAATGGAGGATTTGACGGTGGCAATCTATTCAGATCTCGAAAAGGCCACGCCTCACATTTTCGGCTGTCTGGGGCATTGATTGAGGAATTCAATGCCTTCCTGAGGCGGATACCAAACCTTATCGAGCCAAAGCCCGGAGGCGTGAGCGGTCGGGCCGACGAAATCCCGGCTCCGTGATTCGAGGATTTTGATAATATCCTCGGGCGGGCGGCGCTTTTCCCCAATCTGTTTCAGGGTTCCGGCGATACCGCGAACCATTTGTTTCAGAAAACCGGACCCCACGAGGCGGATTCGAATCAAATATTGTAGGTCCGGATCAAACAGGCCCGGTCCGGGAATCGGGGTGATCGTTGCCTCAGCTTCGAAGATCTCTCTGATCGTTGAAGAGACTTTGGCTCCCGAACTGCAAAATGAAAAAAAGTCGTGTCGTCCCACGATATACTTTAGCGCCTGATTGATGAGAACCACATCCAGAGTGCGACGGTTCCACATCGTGTATCTCTTTAACTGAGGTACATCGGCGGGACCTTGCTGAAAGTAGTAACTGTATTGTTTCCGGGAAGTGCGCTGCGCCCGGAATTCGTCAGGGACCTCGGCCAGTTGATGGATCTCAATCGCGTCAGGCAACAGACGGTTGATTCCCGGGAGAAGATTCGTTACCGGGATATCGCAGTTCTCCAATACAAAATGAGCCACCTGTCCGCTCGCATGAACTCCGGCATCGGTCCGGCCGCTGGAGATCACTGTAACTTTTTCCCCACAAAGGGTGCCGATGGCATCGGTGATGGTGCCTTCGATACTCGGCTTTTTATTGAGGTGTTTTCCAACGCCTTTCTGAATCTGCCAACCGCAAAAATCCGTGCCATCGTAGGCAATCTGGATAGCGAATTTCGGCATGACATTCAGGATTTCCCGTCGAGGTATTTCCACTGACCTTTGTATCGCCGGAACCGGGATACTTCATGGAGCTGATAAGGCTCCCCGTCGACATAGTAGTCTGCGATAAATTCAACCTTCCCGGTTTTGTCATCGGGACCGCCTTTAACGGTACGGACGATGGTGAGAAACTTCCAGTTCACGGTATGAATCATTTTCTTGAGCTGGCTTCGCAACGTTGCCTCCCGGGTGTCGGGGTGGGTGGTATCGTATAGGTAATCAGCTTTTCGAAAGAAATAGGCACTGTAGCGGGACCGCATTAGCTCTTCCGCTGTTTTGGGCTTCGCTTTGCCGTGATGGAATGGCATACAGCAGACCGCATAGGTGCGGTGACTCTTGCAGGGGCAGAGGGATTCCTCCCTCTCTCTGGGCAAACGTTCCTCTTCGTACTCTTCTTCCATAGTTATTCCCAGGTGACCTGACACCCCAATGCGCGAAGCTTCTCGGCAAAGTTAGGATGGGCCCGCATAATCGGTGATGCGTTGTGAAGCACTGACTCACCTTCAACGCGAAGCGCTACCATCAACAAGGCAATACATGCCCGGATGATATAGGGACATTCAATTGAGGTGGCGGCGCGAAGGGGAAGCCCCCCTTTGATAATCACAGAGTGTGGGTCGGTGACGTGAGCAAAAGCCCCGAATTTGGTTAACTCGGGAATCCAGTGCAGCGCACCTTCATATACTTTGTTCCAGAAAAGAAGGTCTCCCTTACAGGCAACGCCGAGTGCGATAAAAGGCGGCAAAAGGTCTGCTGGAAGATAGGGCCAGGGCGCCGCTTCAATCTTCGGGTAGGCGTTGGGTGTGATGCTCGGTTCTATCGTGTAGAACTCTTTGCCTTCGACCGAGGCACCGTGCTCATCATGTTCGATTTCGATTCCCATCCGCTGGAACTGTCGATAGATCAAACCCATGTGTTCGTTGATATTATGCTCTACCTCGATTTTGCCGGCAGTCATCGCTCCGATGGCGAGGAATGAAGCAATCTCGTGGTGATCGTCGATGATGCGATGTTCGCATCCATTAAGACCTTCGACGCCCTCGATAATTATCCGGTTGGTGCCGATGCCTTTGATTTTGGCTCCCATCTTTTTCAGGAAGTGACACAGATCCTGAACGTGGGGTTCACAGGCGGCATTGTGGAGTGTGGCGCGTCCCTTGCCGACCACAGCTCCCATGATAAAGTTTTCCGTCGCCGTAACCGATGCGTAGTCGAGCCAGTAGATAATATCGTCACTGGGGCGATCCATGGGCTTGCGGAAAGTAAAGCCTTCCGGTTCCATGTCGACTTCGTAGCCGAGGCTTTTCAGAGCATAGATATGGGGATCAACCTCGCGAAGTCCCAGCGCACAGCCTTTGGTATTCGAATGAAATTTCGCTTCCCCGACGCGCGCAGTCAGTGAAGAAAATAACAGGATCGAAGAACGCATTTGAGCGGGAATCTGCTCGGGATCGACTTCGGAAAGATTCCGGTGCCGGATCACTCCGAGATGAGTCACCGGATCGTAACTGACCTCGCTGCCGAGATCTTCGAACATCTTCAGAAATCGGCGAACATCGGTAATATCCGGGAGATTATGAAGCGTCACCTCATCAGACGTCAGTAGCGTGGCGCAAAGAATTGGCAACGATGCGTTTTTGTTTCCAGCGGGAACGACTTTTCCGTTTAAAGGCTGGCCTCCAAATACTCTCAGATTTTCCATGTCTAATCGCTGGGAGGCTACTTGATATTTCAGATTTTCACAGCGAAAAGAAAGCGGTTTACCCCGTAGAGATCTTTGATGATTTCAACCTTCTCAAACTGGGCGTTTTCGGCCAGTGATTTGACTTCCTCTTCCTGATTAATGCCGTATTCCAGAGCAACGGTTCCTCCCGGCTCGATATGACTTCCGACTTGATCGAAAAAGAGCGCGATCAATTCGGTTCCGATTTCGCCGCCATATAGAGCAAGCGATGGATCGCGCTGAACTTCGCGACTCAATGTCGTTTCCTCGCTTTTCGGAATGTAGGGCAAATTTGCGACGATAAGGTCGAAGGTGCCCTCGATATTTTGGAAAAGGTCGCTGCGGATCAGTTGGATATCAGAATTCGGAAGCAAGGCTCTGTGGTTTTCTTCGGCGAGGTCGAGCGCCTCCTGAGACACATCGGCGAGTGTGATCCGGGGATTATTTTCTTTCAGTAGGCTGGCGAGAGAAATGCCGATCACTCCGCTGCCGCATCCAAGATCCAGAATCCGTGGAGAACCGGGTAGCTCGAGTTGGGAGCAGCGTTCCGTGAGATCTTCCGTCTCAGGGCGGGGGATCAAAGCGCGGTCGTCAGTTTTGAATTCCAGACCGCAAAATTCGCTGGTGCCGAGCAAATGTTGAAGCGGTTCACCACCCGCGCGGCGTTTCGTTAAACCTCTCAGAGTAACGAGTTGCGGCTCGGTCAACTGTCGATCGAAGTCCACATAGATTTGCATCCGGTCGCACTTCAGGACGTGAGCGAGAAGATGCTGCATATTGAGGCGGGCATCCTCAACCCCGTATTTCTCAAGGTAGCCAGTTCCCTTTTGCAACGTGTCGAGAACCGTGGACATCTACTGATTCTTAAGCGGTTGAGGGAGCTTGGACGGAAAGTCGGGCAGCCCTTTGAAGCGCTTGGTCGGGAGAGCCCTGATTTTGAACAAATAGTAGGGTGATGAGGTTTGATTCCGGCCGCCGTTGAAGATTGGCGCCCGGTTCAACTGATTGCAGAAAAAGTGGAGTTGGCCGTCGGTTCCGAAAAGCAGACCGCCGGGCCAAACCATCCGGGGATCCTTGACCAGTGAGTGAATTTCCAGATAGCCGTCGTCGGGAGTGACGTAAGTCACCGCACTGTTTCCGATATCGGAGAAGTAAATTCTCTCTTTGGAATCGATCACGATACTGTCGCAAACCGGTTTGGGTGAAAAGCCTTTCACATGAGCGTTCAACGTTGCTGAAGCGAGGTCGGCGCGCCGGAGGAGGTCTGTTTTGATACGGTAAAGAGTGGTGCTGTTGCGCGGGCCGTAGTAGAGCCATTCGCCTTTCCGGTCGAGAGCAAAAGGGCTCACTCCGGACAGGGGAGTTGCTATCTGACCGTCGGCGCGACGGGCTTCGAGTGGTTTTCCGTCCAGAATAATACTGACACTTGGATCGTTGCGGACCGAAACGTGGCCCTGAAGCACGCGGCGGGAGAGGCCGGTTTGCAAATCGACCACGATGATTGCGGAATCCGCTCCATCCGCAGGATCGGAAATGTAAATAAATGGATGGTTTGGATCCAACACCAGATTTTTGAGGATTGAAGTCTTTTTCACCGACGGAACCAGCAGGATGATCCGATGGAGCGCTTCTTTCTTGGCATCCCAGGCAATCAGCTTGGGCTCTTTACCGCTTCGTCGGCCATTGTCGAGCATCCAGACGATATTCCCGTCGTTGACCACACCGAGAACCGAATCCAGTTCAATCGGCGATCCGCTTCCCGGAGTGTTCATCTCCAGATTCGGAAAGGGAGCCCAACCATCGCGGCTCTTTCTCATCACCCGATACTGATGACCGAAAAATTGATGGCAGGAAATGATGTAATCGCCATTCGGTAACTGGCAGAGCCCGCCGGGGCCGGTGGGAGCACGACCCACTTCCTGAAGGTCATCGTTTCCCTTGCCCTTAAAAAACTGAGGAAAACTGGGCACCTTAAAATCGGGTGCCGGACACTGCAAAACGGATAGACACAGCGAAAGGGAGATCAATATTATTGACCTTTCAACAACCCACTTCCCACGCTTCAAACCGGGGTTTTTGGTTTGAAAGGGCATGTCCTTCCTTTTGATTAACATTCCTTGACAGTAAAGTGTTACGGATTAGTTAAGTAATTTTTGGGCGGTCTGCAATCAAAATCTGTTAAGAGGGCGATTCTAAAAGCTCTGGATAGGAATTTCCAGCCAATTTATTGGAAATTTCCATGACCTCCCGGGCGCGTCCTTTGGTTCTGGCTTCTTTTGCCAGATCGATACACTCCTGAGTGGAGAGGCAGGAAATGGCTTTCCTGAGACGCAAGACCTGAGCCGGACCGACCGATAATTCATCGATGCCGAGTCCGATCCAAATTGGGGTCAATCGAAGGTCGCTGGCCGCTTCCCCGCAAATACCGACCCAGATGCCGTTTCGGTGGGCGGCTTCCGCTGTGAGATGGATCATCTCAATAACCGCGGGGTGCGCGGGGCGATACAGATTGGCGACGCGATCGTTTACGCGATCAACTGCCGTGGTGTATTGCACCAGATCGTTGGTTCCGATTGAAAAGAAATCAATTTCGCGGGCGATGTGATCCGCTACCATCACCGCGCTGGGGATCTCGATCATGGCACCGCGTTCAATGTGCTCGTCGAAGGGGACTCCCCGGTCCCGGAGTTCGTTCTTGGCTTCTTCGAGCAGGCTGTTGGCGTCTTGAACTTCTCCCAGATTGGAGATGAACGGGTACATGACCCTCGTCTTTCCAAAAGCGCTCGCTCTGAGGATGGCGCGGAGCTGAACTTTGAATTCTTCGGGTCGATCGAGACTGACCCGGACGCCCCTCCAACCGAGGAAAGGGTTGGGTTGGGGTTCTTCGAAGAGTTCGGGCAGCAGTTTGTCGCCCCCGAGGTCGAGCGTTCGAATGATGACGCCGTGAGGATCGCAGGCCTCGGCCACTCGTTTGTAATTTTCGGTCTGGTTATCCTCACTCTGCAGGGTTTTGTCGGTGAGGTAGAAAAATTCGGTCCGGTAGAGCCCGACTCCTTCCGCGCCCTGCGCTGCCACGACATTCAGTTCGTCGACAAACTCGATGTTGGCGGAAAGTATGATGCGTTTGCCATCCGCAGTCGCCGTATCGGCATCTTTGAGGGAACTGAGATTATCGACCAGTTGATTCTCCCTTTCGATCAAAGGACCGTATTTATTGAGAGTGTCCGGGGAGGGGTTGATGATAACCAGGCCCTTATAACCGTCCACCAGTACGTGGTCGCCCGGGAGGCAGGTATTCTTAAAGTCGTGAAGCGCGACAACTGCCGGGATATTAAGCGAGTGCGCCATGATGGCGGTGTGCGACGTGGCGCTGCCTGCCTCGGTGGCGAAGCCTTTCACTTTATCGCGATCAAAGCCGATGGTGTCGGAGGGTGTCAGATCCCGGGCCAGTACGATACTGGCATTTTCGTTCATCTTCGGGGCGAGCCAGTTGCCATCGGGCCAACGGAGATTTTTGAGAACCCGCTGCGCGACATCTTCGATATCGATGGCTCTTTCCCGGAGATACGGGTCGGAGATTTTTCTGAGGGAGTCAGCGTATTGGCTGATGATTTTGAAATAGGCCCAATCGATCGAGCAGAGGTCCATTTCCATGCGCCGCACCACTTCACCGAGGACCGTGCTGTCCTCAAGGAGAAGAAGGTGAGCATCAAAAATCGAGGCATGGTCAGCCCCGGCTGTTTCCATGATGCGCTGCTGTAACTCGCTGATCTGCACGCGGGTCACGGCGAGAGCATTCTTGAGCCGTTCCTTTTCCGGCTCGATCTCCTGAACGGTGATCTTGCGCTCTTCGGGTTCGAGAAGTGCTTTACCGAGGAGTGCTGCCTGGCCACAACTGATGCCCGGAGACACGCCAATCCCTTGAAGACGAGTCTCTTCTCTGATAACAGGGTGGCTCATTGATTGTGGTAAAAAGGATGGAGTTGGTGGTGCAGGAAACAAATCACTCCATCAAAAACGTCACGATTCAAAGGAGCTGGAATTAGGCGTTTCTTACCAAAGATTTTCTTTTACACAAATAAAAGAACGACTTTTTGCGCGGAATTATAGTGATTGTACCCTGTACACTTTTCGATTGTACAGGGTACAGTCCGAGATTGTAAAGGGTTCAATTGTGGGATTTTTCATCGGGGGAATCTGTGTCATGATGGTTCACTTTATGCGGGAAATTCACGAAATTGACACTCTGGAAGCTTATCTGGAACGGAAACATAAGCTGAGGGATTGTGTGGTGCAGGGCCTGAATCTGGGTGATGTGGATATGGATTGGGATCTGGTCGAGGTGTCCGGAGCGATCTTTCTGGGTTGCCGGTTTCCGTCGCTCGCTTTTCAGGAAAGACTTCGGGAGGGGGGCGCTCTGGTCTTTCCCCGGCTTCCGAGATTACCTTATGAGGTTTACCGCCCCGCGCTTTACACCCGGGATGAGTTGGCCGACGGCTGGACGGAGGAGATCGATCTCTCCATTGATAAAAAGATCTATGAGCATTTTGTGAAACAGGGGCGGCATAATACCCATATCCTGGAGGCGCTCGCCCAGCGGCTTCACGATTTTTCGATCGATGATGCGCTCGGCGATCTGCTAAGCGGGAGAGTCGAGCCGGGTGGTCCGAAAAAGGTGGTGGCGATCATGGGGGGGCACAGTACCGCGAGGACGGATCCCTGGTTTCGGGTGGTCGCGGAAATTGCCCGCGATTTGACTCGCAAAGGTTACTTTATCGCCAGTGGCGGTGGGCCCGGGATGATGGAGGCGGCCAATCTCGGGGCATGGGTCGCAAATGCACCGGACGGAATGCTGGACGAGGCTATCGAGATCATGAAGGTGGCACCGAGGTATCTGGATCATGGTTACATTCAGACGGCGGAAACGGTCAGGAAGCGGCATCCCGACGGGAGTTCCAGCCTTGCGATCCCAACCTGGTTTTATGGTCATGAGCCGAGTAATGCCTTCTCGACCTGGATCGCGAAATATTTCAGCAACAGCATTCGCGAAGATGGATTGCTCTCGATTGCTGAATACGGCGTCATTTTCTCGCCGGGGAGTGCCGGAACCGTGCAGGAAATTTTTCAAGACGCGACCCAGAATCACTATGGAACCTTTGGACAGGTCAGTCCGATGGTTTTTCTCAATAAGTCGCATTATACTCAGTCGGGCATTTTTCCGACTTTGAAAAAGCTGGCGGGAGACCGGCAATATTCGGGGTTCATTTCCATGGCTGATGATCCTGCCGAAGTGGTTTCGTTTATTGAGTCTCATCCTCCAGTGTTGTTTCAGGACAAAAAACCTCTGCCGGTCCCGTCGTGATGAAAAAGGCGATCCATGTGACCGGAATCGAGCCGTGTCCCTTTTTGCCTGAAGTTGACACACCGTTGCGGGCGTCGGCGATGAAGCCATTTCGGGGAGAGTCGGGTCGCGACTTTTACCGACAGGCTTTGCTGTGTGCTCAATCGCTTTGGCTACAGGGGCTTCCGGCTCAATCTCTCCTGTTAATTAACCGCGCCTTTGGTGCCGATCATCAAGCGGATCCGGAGATGTGCAAAATCGATCCGCTTCCCTACGCGGCGGCGGCGTGGGTGATGAAAAACCGGAAAGAAGACCAGTTTATCGGGAATCCGCGCCGTCATTATCAGCATCTCGCCACCCGAATGGTGGAGCCCCGCAAAACCTTGCGAAGTTGGCGTGCCTGGGCTTGTTGGGCAATGGCCTGTCGGATTTTTCCGGATTATCCGGCAGATGAGGAACAAATGATTGAAGAGGGGATTGTGGAGCCGGGAATCTCCGAAATCGAAACGAGTTTATGCGAGCTGGGTCTAAAAGGAGAGGCTGAACTTTGGCGTACGGTGTTGAAAGAAACCATCTGAAGGTTCCCAGCCAAACTACATTATGAAACGAAAGGCGATATTTGGAGGCACCTTTGACCCGGTCCATCTCGGGCATCTCGAATTGGTAAAAACGGCAAAGGCGGCGGCCAATCTCGACGAGGTGCTGCTGATGCCCTGTTGGCAGTCGCCGTTCAAGGGGAAAGCGGTGGCTTCCGGGCAGCAACGCTATGATATGTTGAAGCTGGCACTGGAGAACCGCGACGAGTTGCTATCTGGGATGCGGGTCTCTGACTACGAAATTCTTCGGCCCAAACCCAGTTATTCCTGGCAAACCGCGAAACATTTTCACGACGCCGAACCTGATACCGAATGGTGGTGGATTCTGGGAACCGACCAATGGAATCAACTGGAGAACTGGGCGCAGCCCGAATCCTTGCGGACCTTGCTGCGGTTTATCGTCCTGACTCGCGACGGCGATGAGATCGAAGCAAAAGAAGGGTGGCACCACATCGCGGTTCCGTTCTCCCACCCGGCTTCGTCGACCGGGATTCGAAATGATTTTGAAAAATATCGGCACTGGTTGGTTCCGGAAGTGGCGGAATACTGTGTCGAGCAATCGCTTTATGTTTCGTAAACAGGGTTTGCGATTATTTCATATCGAGTTTTGATTTGATGATGATCCGTTATTTTCTCATTTTGATCTGTTTCCTTTGTCCGGTGTTTTCAAGAGCCGATGAACCTGCCATTGATGAGATCCGTAAGAAATACAATGAAATCGAGGCGCTGAAACTCGATTCCGTAAGCGTTAAATTCGAATTGGAGGATGATCCACTTTCGGGAAAGATCGTGATTTTCAGTGACGGCCCCCACGTGAAAAAAGTGGTCTATGAATCCGGCGCGGAACATGGCGGAACCACTGAATCCTATTACTATTCGAATGGGGACCTCTTCTTCGTCTTTAAGCAGGATTCCCATTGGCGATTTTCGGGAAATACCCGGGCCGATGGTCAGAGCGAGACCGTGGACGGCCTTAAAGAACTGCGGTTTTACTACAAAGATGGAAAATGTATCCGCGCACTGACCCGGGAAACCGAAAGCCCTAACGCCGATGTATTGAACGAGAAAATTGCCAAGTTACCAAATTTAACGCTCGATGATGCCGATCTGGCGGAGCGCATTTTTGGAAAAGGGAGCACGTTTTACGGTTTGAAGTGGATCTTCTAAAACGGGGCCTTATTTGGAACGGCGCGCTTTTACCGCCATCTCGATTATCGACTCGGCCTGCTTTAGCAGCGTCGGGACTCGTTCTCTGGCTTCTTTGAGCTGAGCAAACTTGAGCTCCTGACTGGTGCTCATAAAAGTCCTGATTTGTTCCGTCAAAGAAGAGGGAAGTTTAATTTTTCCGGGTTTCTCCTCTGAATGAGTAATCCGGGTCAGATACTCCTCGGCGGTCTCATAACGGATCGGGTCGTCATATTGGGCTGCAAGAAAGTCCTTTACCGCTTCCGATGTGTCTAAACTGGCTTTGTTGGGTGGGATTTCCTCGATTTGCTTGCCGATTTGGCTCAGGCGTTTCCTCGCGGTGAATTCGGGAGGAGGCCCGGTAAATTTACTCTCCCGCGACAAAACCTTTTTCAGACCGAGGATAAAGGCCCCGAGCACCAGAATGCCCAAAACAATTGAAATCACGAGGGGGAGGGGGCTCGCGGGCGGCCGCTCGATCATGATGTCCCGAATATCCTCGATGGGGGCGTCTGACTGACCGCAGGCAATCGAGTTAAACAAAAGAAGGATGCCTCCGAAAAGGCATCCTCTAATTGCAATTCTTTCAGTCGAATGATCCGGGAATCTAATCATCCAGCGAAATGTCTTTTTCGGCAAGATACTCGCTGAGTTCATCGTCTTTCAACACCTTACCTCCTGCAATAACCAGTGAGTATTCACCGTTGGTCCCCTTTGCCATGCGGTGGAGAGGGACAGACGCTCCCGGAACCATTAAAGCGATCGTATTGATCTTTGTGATGCCGCCTCGATCTTTGGCCATATCGATCATTTCCTGAGCGACCTGGTCCTGACGGGCGGTTTCACCGTCTGTGAGGAAGTAGATGTTTTTCGGAACCGGTTCGAGATTCAGCGCCATCGTCAGTGGGAGATGCCAGGTGGTGCCGTAAGATTTGCCGACCGCTTCGATGTCGTCCAGAGTTGCCGCGATGTTTTCAGGAGTGGCTTCCCGCCACGCTGAGCCCGGCAGGTTTTCGTTTCCTCCTTCAAATTCGAAACCACCAAATCCGCTCTTCCAACGGATTTTCTCATCTCCATCCGCGATCACAACATCTTCTCCGCGGGCTCCGCCTTCGATCATCCGCTGATGAGCAAACCAGGTTGGGCCGGAAAAGAAAATCACTTGATAGAGAGAGCCTTCCGGAAGGTTGGAGACAGCGGCGCTCAATTCCGTTTTGCTGAGCCGAAGCTGAGCCGGGGTGAGCGAGCGGGAGACATCCATAATGAAGGCAACGCGGCGTTTACCGGAGCCATCTTCGTCTTCATCGCCAGTGCCGAAGATTCCTTTGGGTTCTTCGATTGGCAACTCGTCGCTCTCCGTGATCGATTCTTTGATTTCGACAGCTTTTTCAACAACGGTTTCCACGAGGTCGCTGCCTTCTTCTTTCACGGCGGCAGCGGCGCTTACACCGGCTGCGCCAATCGCTCCAAGGGCTGAGATGCCGCTCCATTTCGCCCAGGCGATATTTTCCAATCCAAAGCGGGATGCAAAAGACTTCTGTTGGGGGCCTTTGAGGCTCTGGACCTGCTCAATCGTGTAAATCCCTTCCGAGTTAAGCCGCTCCGCAGCCTCTTCATCGATCCCGTCGAGTTGGGTCAAATCGTCAACCTGGTCGGGTTTGTTGCGATACACCACGCCCAGTTCCGGGTCGACACTGACTCCTTTTCCGTCGTATTCCGATTTTACAAGCTTTTCTGATTCCGCGCGATAATCCTCCAGTTCGGCCAACTCTTTGGCCTGGCTCACCCATTTTTCCCGGGTGATGCGACCGGGGAAAGCAAGGTCTTTCCCGAAGGCCCAGACGTTGTAGTCGTTCCAGTTCGCGATTTGCTTGAAGCGGTAGACACCACGATCGTTGAGTTCTTTTTCGAGGTATTTGCCGACGCCGCGGATCCGTTTGAGATCGTCCTGATAGGTCGGTCTCCCGGTGTAAATCACGCCGAAATTGTCATCAATATCGACGTTTTCACCGTCGAAGTTCCCGAGTGTTTCGAGATACGACATGTTTTCCGGTTTCCCGGGCTCCGATTCCGACTCGTCATGTGAAGGCGCGGAGATAAATTCCTTTGCCTGTTCGATCCATTGGTTCCGGGTGATCCGGCCGGGTCCATCGATTGCCTCTTCGATGGTTTCGACCGCTTCCTCGTCCCAGTTGGCGATTTGTTTAAACTGATAGACCCCGAAGTCATTGAGCTGGCTTTCCGTGACGGGTCCGATGCCGTTTATTTCGGTCAGATCATCAATTGATTCCGGTGCCTGCGTGTAGACCGGCCCAAATCCAGGCTTCACGGTGACGGATTCGTTGGCGAATTCTCCGGATAACAGAGCGCCATAGCGGCTCTGCAGTTTGTCGCTTTCTTCCGCCAATTCTTCCGCCTGAGACACCCAGTGATCGCGTTCGATCCGGCCCTTCAGGTCGAGCCGCTCATTGAATTCCCGAATGTTGTAATCATTCCAGCCGGCAATTTGTGAGAATCGGTAGACTCCGTTGTCGTTGAGGTCTTTTTCAATGCGATTACCGATTCCCCGAATTTGTTTGAGATCATCAGCTTGATCCGGGCGAGTTTTGTAAATCACGCCTGCAGCCTGATCCACTTCGACATTCTGGCCGGCAAATTTTGCAACGGTCGAGTCGTAAGTTGCGATGTCCGGCAGCGGAATATTCGAATCAGCCTCGTAATCGGCATCGGTGGATGCGCGTTCTGAAAATTTCCGGGCCTGCTCGACCCACTGATCTCTTTCGATCCGCCCGCTGAACGAGAGGCGGTCGTTAAAAGCGGCAATGTTGTTCTCGTTCCAGTCGGCCAACTGGCGAAACTGGAACACGCCGTATTCGTTGAGTTTTCGCTGAAGCGATTCCCCGATCCCGTTGATTTCTGTGAGGTCATCCGGGTGGTCCGGCGCCTTGTGATACAAAATGCCGAGTCCCTTTTTAAATTCGACATCTTCGCCGGCGTATTTGTCAGCGATGAGTGTTTCGTAATCGGTCGGATCCTCATCATCCGACTCAGCAACGGCGACTTCATCACCGACAAACGCTCTTGCCTGAGAGACCCATTCGTCATCCCGGATCCGGGTTCCCAAATCCAGATCAGTGGAAATTCCCTCGATCGCTCCGGCATTCCAGTTTGCGATCTGCTTGAACCGGTAAATTCCGTGTTTGTTGAGCTGTTTCTCGGTTGCGAGCCCGATACCCCGAACTTTGGTCAAATCGTCGATTTGCTCCGGGGGGGAGGGGTAGATGATACCGTATCTCGAATGGATATCGATGGCTTCACCCGGAAATTCTTCCGTGATGGATTCATTGAAATCCTCTTTTGAAAGAGACAGTTCGCCGTATTTCTCCGTCGTATCGATGGTTACTGTGGAGGCGGCGATCTTGTCGCTTTCGATTTCCCAGACTGAAGTTTCGTCTTCGTGTGCCTCCGGAACGGTCTCCTCAGCGGGCTGGACGTCGACTTCTTCGTCTTTGTCACCGTCTTTAGCGATGACCGCTCCGGCAGCTGCCGCCGTGCCCAGTGTTGTCAGGGTTCCCCATTTGCCCCAATCGATCGTATCCCAACCGAATTTGGATCTGACTTCGGCCTGTTTTTCCTCCGGGAGGTTTTCGAGTTGTTTGAAAGTGTAGACACCCTGGCGGTTGAGTTCCTCAGCGTCCTCGATTGATACCCCTTCCATCAGGGTAAGGTCATCAGCGTCTTCCGGCTTATCCTTGAATTTATAGCCCCAGGTCCAATCGGACTCGACTTTGTTTTGATCTTCGACTTCCGCTGACAGATCTACCGTTGTTTCGGGTTCGCTTTCATCGATCTCTTCGCCGTCCGAATCCGTGTTGGCGGCGAGGGCGCCCCCGCCGGCCGCTAATCCAGTCGCGGCTGCTCCAGCAGCACCCCACTTGGACCAGTCGATATCTCCCCATCCGAAGCGGGATTTAACCTCTTCCCGCTTCGCTTCGGGAAGTTCTTCCAGTTGTTTGATGGTGAAGACTCCCTCGGCGTTAAGGCGAGCCGCGTCCTCTTCGGATATCCCGTCGAGTTGGGTTAGGTCGTCGGCTTCACGGCCTTCCCCTCCATTTTCATTGAAAGTGTAGCCCCAGGTCCAATCAGGCTTCACGTCGCCTTTCGCTAGCTCGGCTAGATTGACTTTTTTGGTCTCGGTCGAGAGAATGTCGCCTTCGTCTTCGTCTTCAATTTCCGCCACCACAGGATCAGGTTCTTCGTCAATTTGGACATCAAATTCGGTGTCAGCACTCGGCTCATTTTCGGCTTCATCATCGCCGAGGAGAGAGGCTCCGGCGACAGTACCCAACGCACCAATGGCACCCCATTTGCCCCAATCCAGATCAGGAAACTTGAATCTCTCACTGAACTTCGCCCGTTGTTCTTCATCGAGCTCTTCAAGCTGGGAGAATTTGTAGATACCGGCTTCGTTAAGTGCCGCGGCCTTCTCTTCGTCGATGCCCTCGAGCAGGGTCAAATCGTCTGCGTCAGCAGGTGGCGCTGTGAAAGTGAGGTCTTGATCGTCGTCGCTGTCATCCGAAGAGGTGTCGCTGACGGTTCCAGTCCCGTCTCCCCAATTGATGTCGGGATAGGTTGTGGTCGTTGCTCCGGGTGGAATGGGAGCTGTTTCATCCTCGTTGTCGCCCTCTGAAAGCAATCCGGCGCCTACTGCACCGGCGCCCAAAGCGCCCAGGGTTCCCCATTTACCCCAATCGATGTCGGGGAAGTTAAATTTTCGGCTGAATTTTTTGCGATCTTCATCACTGAGTTCTTCCAGCTGAGAAAATTTGTAGATCCCGGCGCGGTGCAGTTCGGCGGCACCCTCTTCATCGATCCCCTCGAGTTGGGTAAAGTCGTCGGCATCGTCCGGAGCTTCGGTGTATACACTATCGATTGTAAAATCGTCATCCGATTCATCAACGGTTTCGGTGAGTTCAACGGTGGTTTCCTCTTCCTCCTCAGTGTCGTCCTCTTTCAGTAAACCAGCACCGACAGCACCAGCACCCAACGCTCCAAGAGTTCCCCATTTACCCCAGTCGATATCAGGGAAGTTGAATTTTTTACGATCTTCGTCACTGAGTGCTTCCAACTGCGAAAATTTGTAGATCCCGGCGCGACGAAGTTCTGCTGCTCTTTCCTCATCGATCCCCTCGAGTTGGGTGAAGTCGTCCGCATCGTCCGGAGTCTCAGTATCGTGATCCGATTCATCAACGGTTTCGGTGAGTTCAACGGTGGTTTCCTCTTCCTCCTCAGTGTCGTCCTCTTTCAGTAAACCAGCACCGACAGCACCAGCACCCAACGCTCCAAGAGTTCCCCATTTACCCCAGTCGATGTCGGAGAAATTGAACTTTTTGCGGTCTTCGTCACTGAGTGCTTCCAACTGTGAGAATTTATAGATCCCGGCGCGGTGAAGTTCTGCAGCCTTTTCCTCATCGATCCCTTCGAGCTGAGTGAGGTCATCCGCATCGTCCGGAACAGCAGTTACTTGAAGGGTCTCTGTTTCCTGATCGACGTCATCGGATTCCTTGTCTCCAATGAATCCAAAGGGCGGTTTTTCTTTCTGCTCTCCATCGAGCAAAGTGAGATTCTCCACCTCTGGCGAATCCGCATCCATGGTGGTGGTCAGTTCGAAATCTTCGTTCCCGACGTTCTCTTCATCCTGAGTCCCTTTTGCAAGGATTCCCACTCCGGCAGCTGTGGCTGCCCATGCGCCCCAGTTGATATCCTTCCAGCCAAATCTGAAGCCGAATTTTCGGCGATCCTCTTCGTTGAGGCCTTCGAGTTGCGAGAATTTGTAGATTCCTGCTTCGTTTAATTCTGCAGCACGCTCTTCATCGATGCCTTCCAGCAAGGTCAAATCGTCTCTATCAGCAGGAGGGGAGGTATAAACATCTGAAATCTCGAAATCCTGAGTTGCCGGTAACGGCTCGGGAGCAGTTTCGACTGAGAGTTTTTCCTCGTCTTTGTCCCGGTTCGCCAACATTGCGGCTGCGCCAACTCCAGCTCCAACGGCTGCCGGAATGGTCACGCCAATGCCTGGTTCGGTTTCGGGTTTCTCCGGTTCGGGCTCGGGTTTCTCCGGTTTCGATATGGCCGGAGAGTCCACGGCTTTTTCCTCGACGTCCCGGATGTCGATATCACCGTCCCGCAGGCTCAGTTGCTCGTCTTTGAGAGCTTGAATTCGTCTTGCTGAGCGATACCAGAGGATAAATGCGGTAATTAAACCGATCAGGAACCCGAGGGCCGCCAGACTGATTGCCCAGACCAGAAACTCTTCCAAAAGGAGCTTCGAATCCAGAAACGTCCTGAAATTCTGTATGAAATCCATGAGTGTTTGTTGTCTTTAAATGGTGAGTTTCGAGAGCTAAATCCTGGTGGTTTGCTTGGCTCTGATGATAGCATTTTCCGCTTCGATTTCGCTGCAACGCTTTTTACAGCCGCGCCACATCAGCCAACCGAAAAAGAGCCCGATCAAACTCGAAATCCATATGATCGCAAAGGCGAGGATGAATTCGTGGAGAATGTGGTCCTGAGCGTTCCCCGAGGGGGTGTAGTCAAAGAGGTTGGTCAAAAAGTCCATTTGGTTTAAAGAATTGGTGTTTCAGGCGGGTGACTTATTCAACGATGCGAACATCGGTTCTCCGATACTCTTGATATTCTCCATTGGGAACCTCCCCACGTCCGACGACTGACACAATCCGCTTCTGATCGATCCCGTTTGAAATCAGATACATCCGGATGCGGTTGGCTCGTTCGTCACTGAGAAATTCATTGAGTTCATTGGAGCCCCGCTCATCGGCAAACCCGTCGATTATAATTTTACCGGTGGTTTCCTTAGCACGGGATAAAAGCTTTCTCGCTCTGGTTTTCTGGGAGTCCCGGATGTGAAATTCGCCGGTCCCAAAATATACCGAATGGACTTCGCCTTTGTCAGGATTAACGGGCTGAGCCGCCTTGATTTTATCCGGAGCTTTCGTCATCGGGGCAGGATCTTTTTCAACTGCCTTCGGCTTGTCTGGCTTGGGAGTCGGCGGATCCATTTTGGGTGGAGCCGGCGGAGTATCTACTACCGCCATCTTCGGAGGTGCCGGTGGCTTGACATCAAGCAGGTCGATGATTTTAACGCCCCGCTTTTTCAGGGGATCGGCCAGAGCGACTGCCTTAGCCTTGGCATCCTGACTCGGGACGATGCCGCGCAGAGTCAGCTCTTTGTTTTTCAACCAGACTTCACGCTCTTTGATCGAGCCGCTGTAAAATTTACCGATAAAGTCAGGGAGAGGTTCCAGATAGTTTTCCTCTTTCACATCGTCGCCGATTTTCAGTTTTTTATCGAGATGATCGATATCGTTTACCCCGAGGATGGTATTGACGATCATGTCGTGGGTTTTCTGGTTAGGAACTTTACCCGCAACCACGAGACGATCCTTCTTCCCGGTGATTTCGAGGTCGGGGACAATGGTGCGCGATGGTTTCATCGCTGGTTTCGGGACAACTGGCTTCACCACGCTGAGGTTCACATCGAGTTTACCCGGTGGGTTGATTCCGGAAAATGCGAGACTGACGTCGTTCATGATCGTACTGTTGGAGACCGCTCCGGAAATCGAGGATTTCTCATTGTCGATGTTGATAATCGGGTTTTCGACTTTCGGCAGGGCCTGAGTGGCGAACACCGGCAGGGCGCTCAGCCATGGCTCGTTTTTAACATTCGAGTCGATCTCCATTTTGTCGGTGATCTCGGCATCGTCTCCGAGACGCTTTTTGGCAGCGGCGATAATGGAGTCGCGTACTTTGGCGTTGGGAACTTTGCCGCTCAATTCTGCTTTCTTGGTTTCACTCTGTTTCCAGGCGAAGGTCGGAGCGATTTTGGGCGGGCGAACTTTGATTTGGACATCCAGTTTGGGGCCTTTCCAATCGTTGGCGGCGAAATTTCCGACAATTCCGTTTTTGTCTTTTTCGTTATTCACCAGACCGGAAAGGGTCACTTTCTCAGGGGTGACATCGATCTTGCCGTTAGCAGCGGCGGATACCAGAGAGGGAATCCCGGCCACGGTTTCTTTCATCGCCGGAAACGTCTTAACATCGGGGCTTACCTTTAATTGGTTATCGACAGTGACGCCTTCCATTTTAGCGGCATTCCCAAGTTTGACTTTGGTTTCATCGCTGTCGACCACTCCACTCAGGGTGAGTTTTTTGTTATCGCGGGCGATCGTAAATGCAGGCGGTTTTGTGGGCATTGCTCCCACTTCAATCTTGTCTTCGATCTTCGGACCTTTCCAATCGAGTCCCGAATACATGCCGAGTAGACCATCTTTGGCGGCTTGATCGCCGACTCGTCCGGAAAGAACGACTTTGTCCGGGGTGACTTCAATTTTTCCGTTGCTGGCGGCGTTGATTAGAGCCGGAATTCCCGAAATTGTGGAATCGATTTGAGGGAAGGTCATCACCTCTTCGTTCACCTTGATTTGGTTATCGACGGTGAGCCCTTCCACTTTCGCTGCGTTGCCCAGCTTGGTTTTTGTTGCGGGACTATCGACGAGACCGGTCAAGGTGAGTTTGTCGTCTTGTCGTTGGACTGCAAAATTGGGTTTTATGCTCGGTTTGACTTTCAATCGCTCTTCGATTTTGGGGCCTTTCCAGGTGTCTCCAGAGTAATAGCCGAGCACGTCATCTTTCGACTTCCGGCTGTCAACCATTCCGGAAAGAACCACTTTTTCCGGACTGGCTTCGATTTTGCCGTTCTTCGCTGAGCCGATTAAGCCGTTAATTCCGGAAAGCAGGGAATTGAATTCAGGAAACGCCATGACCTGGTCGTTGACCTTGATTTGGTTGTCGATAGTGACGCCTTCGAGTCGAGCCGAATTTCCCAGCATGTCTTTGGTGCGCTGACTGTCGACGTTGCCGGTGAGGACCAGTTTTTCGTTGTTACGCTGGATGGTAAATCCGGGAGGTAAACTCGGTTTGACTTTCAATTGATCAACGACCGGGGGACCACTCCAGTTGTCGCCGGAAAAGAAGCCCAACACGCCGTCTTTTACGGGTCTGTCAGCAACCAGACCGGAAAGAGTGATTTCGTTGGGAGACACATCGATTTTTCCGTTTTCGGCGGAATTGATCAGCGACGGAATTCCCGCTACGATTGAGGAGAGCGGGGGAAACTCCATCACGGTGTTACTGACTTCGATCTGATTGTCGACCGTAAGACCTTCGACCTTCGCGGCGTTGCCAATCTGCAGTTTGGATTCTTCGCTGTCGACCTGTCCGGTGAGAGTGAGTTTGTTGTTAGCTCTGACGACGGTAAATGATGGTGGAACCGTTCTTGCCGGTGCGGGCTTCAATTTGATTCGATCGACGATTTCAGCATTGTTCCATTTGTCCGAAGCGAAATAACTGAGGAGTTGATCTTTGACGGACTGGTTCTCGACCGTTCCGGAAACGATCACCTGTTCGGTGTTGGCTTCCACCCGACCATCACTGGCGGCTTTCATCAGCTCAGGTATTGCCGTGACCGCAGCGCCAAAGGCGGGGAACGGTGCGGTATTCGAGCCGATTTCGAGATTGTTTTCGATTTCGAGATCGCCAAGAGCTCCCGGAGCTTCTTTTCCCAGAATGGCTTTGGTCTGAGCGCTGTCGACCATTCCGCTGAGGATCAACTTATTCGAGTCGCGGGAAATGGTGAAATTCGGCATTTTAGCCCGGGGCTCGATCGGAGCCACCGTCGGGGTGATATCGAAATGAACCCTGCCGTTTCCGAAGGCGAGTTCTTTGACTTTTTCTTTAATTTCGTCGACTTCGCGGGGCGAGGCTTTTCCGGAAACCATCGCCGTGAGGTGGTCGTACTTGACATCAACTCCCGGATATGTTGCTTTGATCTTTGATGCAACCCGCTCATTCAGAACATCTTCAACCCGTTGCTGATGGCAGGAACGCCCGAAAAAAGCTGCGATAAAGGCAGCAATCAAGGCGAGAAGCAGTGTGGTGAAACAACCTTTCATTATTTTGTGTTTGTGTAAATCGGCGTGCTAAAAGAAAACCGACGCTGTTCAGCATTATGTATGCCGGACATTATCAATCTTCTAAAGGTCACATTTTGATGGCAATTTCAAGAAAATTCCCCCCATGAGTGGCTAATTCGAAATTATTTCGAATCGCTTTTCTGGGTCTGAACTCTTGATTTTACCCGGAACTTAAAAGGCAGGCCTTCCATGGGGAATTCCTTCCTGATCTGGTTCTCTAAAAAGCGCTCATATGTCTGAGTTAAAAGTGAAGAATAGTTCACAAAGAGCATATATTCCGGGACTGGAACCGGACCGGGGTTGTCTTCGCGCTTTTGGGTCGAGTACAGCAACTTGAGGCGCTTGCCTTTCCGAA
Source organism: Verrucomicrobiales bacterium (assembly GCA_029213005.1). Taxonomy (GTDB): domain Bacteria; phylum Verrucomicrobiota; class Verrucomicrobiia; order Verrucomicrobiales; family DEV007; genus Arctic95D-9. Next base: position 45,740 of record JARGPI010000008.1, on the reverse strand, counting down.
CAGGAGGCGGATTTCTTTCGATGGCGAACTGCAGGAGGCGGTTGAGCTGGCCGGTGGGGACCGGGAAGGCTGCAGCCGCTACCACTTCATCGATTGCATTGAAAATTTTGCCGATGTATTGCCTGTTCTTCGCTGAAATAGCAACTTTGGGAGCGTAGGGAATAAAGAATAAATCATCTCCCAACTCCTCGCGGAACTCCTCGATCCGGTCTTTGAAATTGGCTCCCGGGTGATAGAGATCGAATTTGTTGAGCAGGACAATACAGGGTTTGTTGGCGTCGAGAACGATTTTCGCGATTCGACGATCCTGGCTCACAACTCCACTTGAGGCATCGATGACAAGGAGACAGATATCGGCGCGGCGAATCGATCGCTCGGAGCGCATTACGGAGAACACTTCCACGGAGGTATCGCGATTGTTGCGCTTCCGGATTCCGGCCGTGTCGATCAGAGTGTAGTCTTTGTTATCTCTTTTGTAGGGAACGTCGACGGCATCCCGGGTTGTGCCCGCCACATCGGAAACGATGGATCGTTCGTCCTTCATGATCGCATTGATCAAAGAGGATTTTCCGACGTTGGGACGTCCTACGATTGCGATTTTAATGCTGTCGTTGTGAGACTTTGCCTTTTTTCTTCCACCAACGCCTTTTTCGGCACCCCTGGCGATCAAATGTTCCGCGATTTCCGAATTCAGCAGGGAGAAATTCCGACCGTGTTCTGCTGAGATGTTGACCTGGTTATCGAAGCCGAGACTCGAAAACTCGGCCGCATCCGGCTCGGTTTTATCGGTATCGACTTTGTTAACCAGCAGAAGAACGGTTTTGCCGGACTTGCGAAGGACGTTGGCGAGGTCCCGGTCGATTGGGTGGATGCCGGATCTGGCGTCGACGGCAAAAAGAATGAGATCAGCCGCGGAAATGGCGATATCCGCCTCCATTCTCACCTGACTGGCAAACCCGTCGTCCAGTGTTGCGCCGATCCCTCCGGTATCCGTCAGCTCCACGGGAATCCCATCGATATCGATTTCGGCAGCGATCCGGTCCCGGGTCACTCCGGGTTTATCGTGAACGATTGCGATCCGCCTCCGGGCCAGCCGGTTGAAAATTGCTGATTTACCGACATTGGGTCGTCCCACAATCGCGACACGCCATTGAGGTACCAAAGAGGAAGAAGCGTTAGGAATTGAGTCCGCCATGAGATTGCCTTCAAAAAAACCCTGAAGACGACCATTCAACAGGGTACAGTCATAGACCTAACAGGGTACAATGCGGGACTGTACAGGGTACAGTTGATAAAATCAACAGGCTTCGATGCCCCCTGTGATTATCATGAAGCCGGGACCGGTCATCCACCGGCCACCATGCGGATAATCTCAACCTGATTGCCCTCGGTGACGGTTTTCAGAGGGAAATCTCTTTCGTAGAGTGCTTCGCCATTTAGTTCGACGAGAACCGGTTGTGGGCCCAGTTCGAGTGCGGCAATCAGCTCTGTGACCGTGTAGTGATTGATTCCGGGAAATTCCCGCTTTTCTCCATTAAGAATAATCGTCATGAAATATCAATTCGTGAGACCCGGAGTGCTGAGAATGGAAGCATCCCAATCTTTCCAGACCGGTTCGAGTCCGAGTTGGGAAAGTTTCGAGGCGATTTCCCCCGGGGAACGTTCATCAGCGATTTCGAACTGACCGGCGGCATCGGTATTCACGCCGTTCTGGCATACTTTTCCGCAAGTCTGGAGATCGGTACTCTCATCCCGCTCCACGCGGCGTCCCCTCACGGTAAGATGGATATCTTCACTTCCCGATCCGGTGTATCCACCCGGTTCGGTGTGGCTTCCGGCGCTGATCATGGTAATGCCCAGAGGGAAAAGCGCATCGCGAAGCTCCGGCGTTTCCCGGGTACTCAAAACGAGGCCGACCTGTGGAAAGCAGATCCGGAAAGCGAGCATGATTTGGACGAATTCGGCGTCGCTGACAAAATGAGAGGGCTGAAATTCGCCCGCAGTTGGTCTCAAGCGGGGAAGGCTGATGGTAAAGCTCGCTTTCCAGGCCGTCTTATAAAGATAGTCGAGATGGGCGGCGAGACGCAGCGCATCCTCCCGCCAATCGGTCAGTCCCAGCAGAATTCCGATACCGATCCGTCGAAACCCTCCGTCGTAGCCGCGTTCCGGACAGTCGATCCGCCAATCGAAGTTCTTTTTCGGCCCTGCGGTATGAAGTGTTTTATAGGCTTCCCGGTCGTAGGTTTCCTGATAGACGACCAGTCCTTCGCAACCGGCTTTGACCATGCGCACATATTCGGGGCGCTCCATGGGCCCTACTTCGATGGAAATACCGGGGATTTCATCGCGAATCGCATTGATACAGGCTTCGAGATAGCCGTCGGAAACAAATTTGGGGTGCTCACCGGCGACGAGGAGAATATTACGAAACCCCTCCTTCATGAGGTGGCGGGCCTCTTTGACCACCTCTTCCACTGAGAGTGTGGTTCGGAGAATCGGGTTATCCCGGGAAAAACCGCAATAGGAACAGTTATTCACGCATTCGTTTGAAACATAGATCGGTGCAAACATCCGCATGGTCCGTCCGAAATGCTGACGAGTCAGCGAGGTGGCCCGGTTAGCCATTGACTCTAAACCGGCTGGCGATATTTCATCAAGAAGACTCCGGAACTGGCGCAGGCGAGGCGACAGTTTTCCGGTTTCATCGATAAGGTTGAGCTGGTCGACAAATGACATTTCGTCGCAAGATACTCACTTTCCGACATGCCCAAAGAGGGAAAATGCCCTGTTTTACAAATAGTCTGGAAAATGAAATAAAAACCGTTGCGTAATTCAGGAAGACCCGCTAATAACTGCGAAGGATTATAACAACCAAATCACTATGGCTGACGCAGATATTGAAGAAAAAGTGAAAAGTATCATCGTGGATCAACTCGGAGTTACTGAAGAGCAGGTCACACCTGAAGCGAAATTTATCGAAGACCTCGGTGCAGACTCACTGGATACAGTTGAGCTCGTAATGGCTTTCGAAGACGAGTTTGGAATCAGTGTTCCCGATGATGAAGCTGAAAAGCTGACCAGCGTTGGTGAAGTACTTACCTATATTGATTCGAAGAAGAACGGTTAATTTTTCAGGTTAACTATAATCCTCGTTTATTTGAAGTGCGTTCTCCAGACCGGAGAGCGCCTTTTTATTTTTCGGGAATCTGAAAATCATGTTAGGGTTGCGAGCCGTATTCTCATTGAACTTATCGAACTATGTTGTCTTACGACCAAATCACCTGGGCACTGGAAAATTCGGAGGTTCTCTATGAACCGGATCGTAGAATCGATACTTTCGGATCGACGAATTTTGAGTTCTTTCTCGTCAGCGAGTTGATGGACGAGATCAATCAGGTGAGGATTCGGAGAGGTAAAATGGAGGCGCAGCGACCTCAGATTCTGCGACCCGACGGCTACAACGATCTGATGTTTGAAGGTTTCGGTGAACATGCCGAAGCCTTTGCGGAATGGTTCAAAACGGTGGCTCCTGATCTCAGTTTTTTGAAGTATGGATTCACCTTTGCGATGCGTGATCTCACGGAAAGTATCGTCCACGATTCTATGCAGGCAGTCTGTGACCGGGTGGTCGAGGATGTTCGCTCATCCGGGAATCCGATTCAGGCCGTGATCGCCGGAGTCGATGACACCTGGGACATATCTCTTCTGAAATTTAATATGGATATGATTCAGAAGTCGCAGGAGATCAATGAGTTCGATTTCAAAAGGAGAGGGCTTTTGTGATTCTTTGTAATTGTGGTATTTTTAAATATCAACGTATTTAACTATGGCACGATTTAAGCTCGTTCTCGCCTTTTTCGCTTTGATGATACTGACTGCCGGAGTTGCCTGGGCTGCGTATTACTGGCAGAAATATGTGCAGCCTGAGAAGCAGGTCGTGGTCCAAATCACCGGTAAAAGTCCTGAGGAAAAGCCGGATCTGGGGAAAAAGCATTACGACCGGGCGATTGCCTTTATTGAAGAGGGTGAATTGATCAGTGCGCGGAACGAGCTTCAATACATGCTCGAAATTTATCCGGAGTCACCCACCATCACCGAAGCAAAGCGGGTTCTCGGGGAAGTGAATCTCGATTTGATGTTTTCCAAGGTTCCGATGGAGCGAAAATCGGAGTACCACGTCAAAAGCGGGGACGCCTGGATTGTTATCGCGCGGCGCAATAAGACCACGTACGACTACATCATGCGGGCAAATGCGAAAACCAACACGCTGATTTATAAGGATGAGGACCTAACAGTTTACGATCTCTCCGATTGCTCCACGGAGATTGATTTGGAGGATAAAACGCTCACGGTTAAAGAGGGCGATAAGTTTATCAAAGAGTATAAGATCGTTGATTACAATCTCCCGAGTCACTTTCCTTCCTCAACTTCGACGACGATCAGTGAGAAAGTGGCGTGGCATGACGGACGGTCGGTAAATTTTATGAACACCCAATACCTGCGGAGTAAAAAATGGATCCGAACAGGAAAAATGGGGCTTTTCATTCGACAGGAACTCGACGAGGATGAACTTGAAGAAGGTGCCTCCAAGCCTTATGGAGTGATGGTGGCAAAAACCGACATGGAGGAATTATTTACGATTCTCCGTGGGGGATCGGCAGTAAAGGTGCTGCCATCCAAATGATCATAAAACGAATCACTGAATGTAAATTATGGAAACTGATCCATTAGAATTTGAGAAACCCATCGTCAACCTGGAACGACAGCTTTCGGATCTTAAAGATCGCGCGGCTGACAGCGATATTGATATGGGGCCCGAGGTAAAAAAGATCGAAGAGAAACTCGCGAAAACAAAACTCGATGTTTACCGGAATTTATCAGCGTGGAATCGCGTTCAAATAGCCCGCCACCAGCAGCGTCCTTTTATGTTGGATTATGTCCGGGAGGCGTTCGACGATTTTACCGAGCTTCACGGTGATCGCCACTTCGGTGATGACGAGGCGATGCCCGGTGGTTTGGCCTACCTCGAAGGTCGCCGTGTGGTGATCATGGGTCACCAGAAGGGGAGAGATACCAAAGAAAACCTCCGCCGTAATTTCGGAAGTGCTCATCCGGAAGGTTACCGGAAAGCGCTCCGGCTGATGAAGCTCGCCGAAAAGTTCAACGCACCGATCGTAACTTTGATCGACACTCCGGGTGCCTATCCCGGTATCGGAGCTGAAGAGCGGAACATTGCGGAAGCGATCGCCTTCAATTTGAAGGAGATGATGCTTCTGACTGTTCCGATCATTTCCATCGTTATCGGTGAAGGTGGTTCCGGCGGAGCTTTGGGAATTGGAGTCGCAGACCGCGTTCTGATGATGGAAAATTCCTACTACTCAGTGATCAGTCCGGAAGGCTGTGCGGCCATTCTCTGGAAGGATCGGAAGCACGCTGAAGAAGCCGCCACCGCCCTGCGTCTCAGTGCGGGCGATCTTTACGAAATGGGAATCGTGGACGAAGTGATCAGCGAACCTCTCGGTGGTGCCCATCACGACCCGATCGGAGCAGCTAACGCATTGAAAAACGCGGTTCGCAGTCACCTTCTCGAACTGGAGAAGGTTGATGAGAAGACGCGGTTGGATCAGCGTTACAACAAGTTCCGTAAATTCGGAGAATTCAAAGAGAAGGTTTAATCGCCAATCAGATTTTCAGGCGCCCTCCTCGATTTTAATATCGGGGAGGGGCTAAATCTGAATACCGTCGCCGGAAGATTACTTCTTCTGGTTCTTACGTTTCTTCTGTGGGACGGGTTGGTCGATTTCAACGACCTGATATTGTTCCCGAAGCTTCCCGAGTTCCTTTTTCAACCGGGCAACCTGTTCAGCGTATTCCGGGTTATTGTACTGATTCTTCATCTCTGACGGGTCATTTTTGAGATCGAACAGCTCCCATTCCTCATCCCCCGGGATGTCGAGACCGTAATAGCGGATCAGCTTGTAGCGATTATCGAAAACACCTTCGTGGCGACGCACGCTGTGAGCGCCCGGGTATTCGTAGTAGTGGTAGTAAAGGGAAGACCTCCAATCGTCAGGCGTCTCGCCTTTTAACAGGGGCACGAGGCTCTCGCCCTGCATATCATCGGGAGCTTCGATCCCGGCGATATCGAGAAACGTCTCGGCAAAATCGATGTTTTGAACGAGGTCGTCATTTCGGGTTCCGGGTTCCACCACTCCCGGCCAGCGAGCGAGAAGCGGGGTTCGGAAAGATTCTTCATACATGAAACGCTTATCAAACCACCCATGTTCACCCAGATAAAAACCCTGGTCAGCGGAGTACATCACAACGGTATTTTTATCGAGACCGCTCTCTGCAAGGTAATCGAGAATTTTGCCGACGTTTTCATCCACCCCGGCAATGCACCCGAGATAGTCCTGCATGTACATTTGATATTTCCACCGCACCAGCTCTTTCCCGGTCAGTGGATTATCTGCGAGAAATTCTTTGCGGGGTGATTGGTTGGCTTTGAGGTCGCCGTCCATTCTCATCGTGATATCGATCGACATATCCTGTTTGTTGGCGGCCGTTCCGCGCCCTTCGTAGGTATCGAAAAGAGAATCCGGCTCGGGAAAGGTCATCGTGCTGAATTTTTCTTTCCAGTGGGTGATGGGCTGCCAGTTACGGTGGGGGGCTTTGTAATGGACCATCAGCATAAACGGCTCGTCCTGCTTGCAGTCCGTTTTTAACCAGTTCAGCGCCCGTTTCGTGATCACCTCGGTCGAATGTGCCCCTTTGTAGACGGTGTTTCCGTTCTCGGTGACAAAGGTGGGATTCCAGTATTTCCCCTGGCCGGGGAGGACTTCCCAGTAGTCAAAACCCTGCATTTTGCCGGAAAGATGGATTTTTCCGATCATGGCGGTCTGATAACCGTTTTTCTGAAGGATTTTCTGAAATTGCTGCTGATCGTGATTGAAAGGGCCCCGGTTATCAATCTTCCCGTTCAAATGACTGTGTTTCCCGGTAAGCAGGGTGGCCCGGCTAGGGGCGCAGATGGAGTTTCCGACGTAGGCCTTATCAAAGACGATACCTTCTTTGCCGAGCCGATCGATATTCGGGGTCAAATTCAAGCTTTCGAATCGACCACCATAAGCGCCGACTGCCTGATAGGCGTGGTCGTCGGAAAATAACCAGACGATATTGGGCTTTTTGCCCTCCGCGAAGGCTGATGTGCTGATGAAAATCAGCAGGAAACAAAGTAATCTTCGATACATAGGACCTACCATGGAGATATTTTTCCGGAGAGGCAAGATCCGCGTCTGGCGCAAACAGCGCTGAATGCAATGAAATGAAGGCTTCCGGCGTGATCGTTTTAAGGTTCATTTTTGCCAATTTCTTGGCACAATCCCTGCTTTACTCTTTGGTGGCGGCTCGGTTGGCTTTCTTATATCAAAGGGGGGCTTATGGGAGCCAACTGGGTCGCCGTTTTTCCTTTTTCAAATCACTTGAAATCGCAATGACGCCCATTGTTTTTTCGATCAATCCCATCGAAATGAAGCAAGTAAATTTTCAATGCGTTCACTAACATTAGCCTGTCTTTTGATCTCGGCGTTTTCAATCTCCGTTTACGGTGAAAGCGGGAAAGAAACGTTCTCTGCAGAACAGATCGAATTCTTCGAAAAAGAAATTCGACCTGTCCTCGTGGAAAGTTGTCTGGATTGCCATACCGGTGCGAAAGCCCGCATTGGTCTCGAACTCGATCACCGGGCGGGTTGGCTTCGAGGCAGTGATTACCGGAAGATCATCAACCCTGAAAACGTGTCGGACAGTGTAATCCTCCATGCCGTGAAACAGACCGGGAAACACAAAGCACCCAAAATGCCGGAAAAGGGAGCAGTACTCAGTCCCGCTGCGATTGAAAATCTCGAGAAATGGATCGCTCAGGGCCTGCCCTGGCCGGAGGAAACGGATCGGAAGCGGGCTCCGAAAGGATCAAAACACTGGTCGTTCCAGTCAATTTCGAAAATCGAGCTGCCTGAAGGTGTCGGGCACCCCATCGATTATTTTATCAAAAAAGCGCAGAAGGAGAAGGGCGTTGCGATGGCTCCGAAAGCCGACCGGAGAACCCTTTATCGTCGACTCAGTTATGGTTTGACTGGCTTGCCTCCGAAATACGATGAGGTTCAGGCGTTTGTCGATAACCCTGAGTCCTTCGACACCCTCTGGCCCAAAACGATTGAGAAACTGCTTGAATCGCCTCATTACGGCGAACGTTGGGCGCGACACTGGATGGATATCGCCCGCTACGCGGATACCAAGGGATACGAAGCGGGCGGTAAAGAGCGTCGCTTCGTCTACAGTTACACCTACCGGGACTGGTTGATCCGGGCCTTCAATGAAGATCTGCCTTTTGATCAGTTTTTGCTGTATCAACTCGCAGCGGATAAAATGGTGAAAGACTGGAATGGTCCGGAGAGACACCACCTTGCCGCGATGGGATTCATTTCACTGAGCAAAAATGGAGCGCAGGAGTTGGTGCTCGATGACCGGGTGGATACCACCTTCCGCGGAATGATGGGGCTTACCGTTTCCTGTGCGAGATGCCATGACCACAAATTTGACCCCGTTTCGACAAAAGAGTATTACAGCCTCTTCGGGATCTTCAAAAACTCGATGGAGACCCGTCAGCCGACAATCGAAGATCCGCCAAACACGCCGGAATATCAGGCTTATTTAGCGGAACTCGGTAAACTACAGAAAGCGGTGGAAGACTTCTGGGAGCCGCATTTGGCCGAGGCTGCGAAGGCTCATCCCAAACTGGCAAAGGACAAAGGAAGACTGAAGTCGATGTTGGGCCGGGATATTCGTAAAAAAGCGGGAGAGCTTCAGATCAAGGTCGATAAGTTTGTCGCCAACAAGGAGATGGAACCCGCCAAGGCGTTGGTCGTTACCGATCGGGCTAAGCCTTTCACTCAGAAGGTGTATATCCGGGGGAACCCATCGCGTCAGGGTGATCTGGCTCCACCTCAATTCCTGAAAGCAGCGACACCTAATGGAGAACCGGCGGTTTTCAAAGAAGGCAGTGGCAGGCTCGAAATGGCTCATGAAATCGCCTCAGCAGACAATCCACTAACAGCCCGGGTTATTGTGAACCGAGTTTGGATGTGGCATTTTGGAGAAGGTATTGTTCGCACCGTAAGCGATTTCGGGACGCAGGGAGAAAAACCCGACCATCCGGAGTTGCTCGACTGGTTGGCGACCTGGTTTATCGATAACGGCTGGTCGATCAAAAAGCTGCACCAGTTGATTTTGACCTCCGATGTCTGGCAGCAAAGTTCCTCGAACCCCGATGCAAACCAATGGATGTTAGTGGATTCGGAAAACAGGCTCCTCTGGAAGAGTTTTCGCCGGAGGCTCGATTTCGAACAGATGAGAGACAGTATTCTCGACGTTGCCGGGAATCTGGATGACCAGATGTTTGGGCGCACCGAGAAAATTCTGGAACCACCTTTCAGCAAGCGCCGCACCATTTACGGATTCATCGATCGTCAGAATTTGCCGACCGTGTTCCGGCATTTTGATTTTTCCAATCCGCAGGAGACCACCGGGCAGCGTCAGAAAACGACGATTCCGATGCAGGCGCTCTTCACGCTGAATTCGCCGTTTGTGATGAATCAGGCGGCGAGCTTGAGTCGGCTCAGTGAGAAATCCGACGATCGTGTGGAAGTCCTGCACCGGGCGGTTTTCGGAATGGAACCGACTGCTCAGGATCGCCAGTTAGCGGAGAGTTTTATCAACGGCTATGCCTCCGATGGTGAAAAAGACCGGCGCCAGAATCTGTCGGGTTGGAGCTACGGATGGGGCGGTATTGACGAAGCGACAGGTCAGGTCAGTTATCAACCCTTTGAGTTCTGGGATGCGAAAACCAAGATCTGGAGGGTCCGGAAAGAATATCCGATCAAGGATTCGAAGCTCAGTTACCTCAGCATTTCAAAGACTCGTCAGCATCCCGGACTGGGACCGGAATATTGCTCAATTCTCCGCTGGCACGCTCCCCGTAAGATGAAGGTGGGAATAGATGGTGAAGTGGAGCGCCCTGCCGTGAATCTTGGCCGAAGCGGTTTAAAAATGACTGTAGTGTCCTCGAAACGTGGAATACTTAAAGCGGTGACGCTTCCGGTTTCAGAACGAAGCCTTTCGATATCGGTTGATCCGTTTGATGTGGAGGAAGGGGAGATTATCTATTTTGTGACCGATTGTGATCGCGATACCTCTCACGATTCCTTCACCTGGGATCCGATCGTCTACAATGCTGCGAATCCCGGAGACCGCTGGAAAATGTCAGTTGATTTTGCGGGGCCCGAGACCCCTTTGACGGCCTGGGAAGCGTATGCTCAAGCGTTGCTAAACACTAACCGATTTTTGTTTATCCAATGATGTCAGATTTCTTATCGAGACGTGAATTTGTCCGCCGAACTGGTATGGGGATGGGCAGCATCGGGCTCAGTTCTCTGCTGGCCGATGATCGCAGCCTGAATCCTCTGGCTCTGGGGAAAACTCATTTCCACGCTAAAGCCAAGCGGGTCATTCACATTTTTGCCAATGGCGGTCCTTCTCAAGTCGACAGCTTTGACTACAAACCGGAACTGACGAAATACCACGGGAAAGAAATGCCGGGTAGTCTACTCAGAACCGAGCGCAAGACCGGCTCTCTGATGGATACCTCTTTTGAGTTCAAGCAGAGAGGGCAAAGCGGGCTTTGGATCAGTGATTTGTTTCCTAAAGTGGCGGAAATGGCCGATGATCTGTGTGTCATCAATTCGATGCACGCGAATGTTCCGAACCATGAGCCATCGCTTATGCTGATGAATACCGGGGCAGAGCGTGTCAGCCTTGTTCGGCCCAGTATGGGATCGTGGGTGACCTATGGATTGGGAACTGAGAACCAGAATTTACCGGGCTTTGTTTCGCTTTGCCCGGGAGGAGTTCCGATTGTGGAAACCCAGAACTGGCGATCGGCATTTTTGCCCGGAGCTTATCAGGGGACTCACGTTGATACCAAAAAATCGACGATTGCGGATCTCATTCCGAACGTAAAAAATTCACGCCTCCGACCCGATCTGCAGCGTAAGCAGGTTGACTTGATTCAGGCGATGAATGCGGCGGATGAAACCGATGATCCCGCGATGAACGCGCGGATTCACTCTCTGGAGTTGGCGTATCGGATGCAGATTGAAGCAAGTGATGCTTTTGATGTGAGCCGTGAGCCGGAATCGGTCCGCGAGCTCTACGGAAAGACGCTTCACGGCGATCAGATGTTGATTGCAAGACGCCTTGCCGAACGGGGCGTTCGGTTCATTCAGGTATGGCATGGTGCGGGGCAACCCTGGGACAGCCACGAGCAGATCGAGAAGAATCACGGGAAACTGGCGAGGGAAGCGGATCAGCCGATTGCCGCCCTGTTACAGGATTTGAAAATCCGGGGATTGCTGGAGGATACTCTGGTGATTTGGGGTGGAGAGTTTGGACGTACTCCCACGGTCGAACTACCAACTCCGGGTGCAAACTCACCAAATACCGCACTGGGTCGGGATCACAACCACCATGGCTTCAGTATGTGGATGGCAGGTGGTGGTGTCAGGGGTGGTTATCAGTATGGAAAAACGGACGACTTTGGCTTCAAAGCGATTGAGAATCCGGTTCATGTGCATGATCTCCACGCTACTATTCTGCACCTGTTAGGCTTCAATCACGAAAATTTGACCTATCGATATGCGGGTAGAGATTTTCGCCTCACCGATGTTCACGGTGAAGTGAAAACCGATCTACTCGCCTAATCAGAGGAGGGGATTCGGTAAGGTTAGTTTTTAACCTTACCGGTTTGGTTAAACACAGAATCGAGCTGGCTTTTGATCGCTGCGGCCCACAGTTGATATCCGGTTTCGTTGAGGTGTAATTTGTCCTTGCGGAACAGCTCGGTTTTGGAGTTGCCCTCGGCATCCAGATAGATACTTTCGGTGCCGATGAAGTGAGTGTTCTCTGTATTCAGGCAGATTTCCCGGATTGCCGTGTTGGCGGCACGGGAATCTTTCCATACTGCGGCCCGCGACGCGGTCGGAGTGATACCGATGAAAAATACGTGAGCATCAGGGTTGTGGTCGAGGATCTTCCCGTGGAAATATTTGAAAAACTGAGCTACTTCCTCCGGCTTTTTATCGGTCTCTTTACCGGAAATATCGTTAGCGACAAAGATTACCACTGCCTGAAATTTATGCGGGGTGATCAATCGGTCGGCGTAGATCGCCAGATCGGAAAATTTTGATCCACCGAACCCACGCTGGATGGGATGGTAGGGCGACATATCTTCTTTAATCGTGCTCCAGAGCCGGATGCTCGAGCTACCGACAAACAAAATGCTGTCGTCGGGATGAGTCTCCTCCTGATCAAGAGCCTCCATTTTCTGGATCTCTTTTTCCCATCGATTGACCACTTCCTCCCGGTACTTTTCGACGAAGGCGGGTTGTTCACCTAGAAGAGGGAGTTGAATGAGGCTGCAGAGCAGAATGATTGGTAAGAATTTCATGGGGGAAGTAGACATCAAATCACCGAGAAGGAAAAGGCCTAATGAGGCACCTTTCCATTCGGCGGAGGATGCCCTTGAATGGCCTCCGACCCTGGGCTTAGCGTAAGCAATCTGCCCGCTGTACCCTGTACACTTCTAAATGGTACAGGGTACAGTGCGAAAGTGTACCGGGTACAGTCGAAACGGGGACCCGGTACGGAGTGATTATTCGTCCGCTTTCTTCTTGGTATAGATGAAAACATCGCCTTCCACAGTGACTTCTCCGTCAAGGCCACCGGAAACCGCTTTGGCATTGAGGTAGGGTGATGGATCGGTGATGTGAAATGAGTCGGCTGAAATGAGCAGGTTGTTCGGATTCGATCCTTCTGCAATTTCACCTTTGATCGTGAGGTAACTCAATTCTTTGATTCCCTTGAATCCTTTCAGACCGGTCTTCAGAACTTTTCCTTCTTCATCGAGAAACTGGATGGTGGCGACGGACTTTTTCAAGACGTCGGGATCATCACAGCAATTGTCCCATGGAGTCGGGCAAAGGTCTCCTGGAATCCGGTTGCAGGGAGTGATCTTGGTGGGATCACCGAGGACGACCATGGCCCGACCATCGATAAACGGTTCGGAACGCCCCATGATTTCGCCGGAGACGACGATCTCTCTTCCCGGAGTCGGGTCCGCGAAAATTTCTGAAATCTGTCGGGCTCCTTCCGGTGCTTCACCGGTATAGAATTTTTCCAGATTGGTTGATGTCGTTTCGGTGGGCGCGACGTTTTCTTTAGTATCGCTGCAGGACAGGAGAACCGTCGATGCCGTAGCGAGTGCAATGAGATAGGTGTATTTCATAATGTATTTGTGGGTTGTTGTTAGGTTGATCTTAATGCTTTTGGTAATGATGGTGCGAGGGTTCGCCAGGCCGGAGGGAGAATTCCCAAGGTGCCTAAAAGGATCCCGACAAACAGTCCTGTGAATATCACGAGAGGACTGAGGACCAGTCGGAACGTGCCGATCGAAAAAGGAACGGTTCGTCCGTCGAGAATCACCAGCGACAGTAGTAACGCCAGTAAGGTCCCGGTTAAGGTCGCGAGAAGCGATTCCTGAACCAGTGAGATAAAGATGGCTACCCGGGAGAAGCCAATGGATTGCAAGGTGGCCAACTCCTTAATCCGGGAGGCAAAGGCTGCGTAGAGGGTGTTAAGCCCGCCAAAAACCGCCCCGGCGGCAACCAGTCCGGCGGTCAGCCAGGTCATCGTTTGGATCGGAGCGTAAAAAGCACTGAGTTTATCGTAGTAGGTATCTTCCCGGATCGCGGCAAGTTCCAGATCGTTGCGTTGCAGGGTGAAGATCTGGACATCGTCAAATTCAGCATCATCCATCCGGAGAATCACTGAGGATAGCGAACTTCGCTGGGTGACGGTTGCGAGATCATTCCGATCGAACCAGATTTCGGATTCCAGGACGGTTCCAGGCGCGGTAAAGCGACCGGCGATTTTGAAGGGAATGTCTCCGAAAAATATTTCCTTACCAATCGCGAGGTCGTCTTCTTTAACTCCGAGGTTACGATGGGCGAGACTCCCGACCATGACTTCTCCAGGGCTGGGGAAACGCCCTTCCAATAAGCGAACCGTTTCGTGAACGAGTAGAGATTCTTCGCGAACCCCACGAAGGATACTTTGCTCAACACTACCGGAAGCGGTTTTAATCGGAGCCATATAGTTGATCTCACCGGAAACTGCGGATTGTCCAAATACCGATTTGATACCCCGCACCGAGGTTGCGGCAATCGATTCGACCTCGAGATGGACTTCCGATCTCTCGATCGACTCCTCGGATCCTTTACCCATTAGGATCACATTTTTCGGGGATCCTGATGCAGATAAGACTCCACTCATTCCCTCGTTCAGCGCGGTGGCTGCCATGAGAAGAAACACCACGAGAGCCGCGCCGCCAACGGTTTGTAGCAGACGGGCAGGGTCGCGAAACAAATTTCGAACAGCGTAGGTAAATGGTAACATATCAGGCGTTCAAGGTTTGGATTAAAGGACGGGAGGTCGCTTTCCAGGCCGGATAAAGCGATGCCAGCATCCCGAGGGCGAGCGCAATCGTGAGCGCTTTGGCCAATACATCTATCGTGGGAACCAAGGCGAGGGTAAGGCCTTCATTTCCGAGAGTAAACGATTTGAAATGGAAGAAGGCGAAGGCGGATACAACTCCGAGCACGCCGCCGAGGAGGCCTATCAAAATGCCCTCCATCACCACCAGCCAACTGATTTGCATTCGCGAGAAACCGATCGTCTGGAGAATTGCGGTTTCCTTGACCCGTCCTCTCACGATAAGTAACAGGGCGTTGGCGACCAACCCAAGTACAGCGGCCACCGCGCCGAGTCCTAACCATCTCGTGAAAGAAATTAACTCGATCATCTGCTTTGCGGTTTCGGCGAAGAACGCTTTTTCCGGGCGGGTATTGGTCGGTTGCTGGTCGGCTTTGAAAGTCTCGTCAATCGCGTCGGATACTGATTCCAGTTGGTCGGATGATTCCACTTTCACATTAAACTGTGTGACGATCCCGAGCCCGACCCGTGACGCCTGCTGGAGAAAGGGTAAATGAACGTAGGCGACGTTGTTGTCCTGTGGGGAATCGGATTCGATGATAGCGGTTACATTCACATTAACCCCGACGGCTTCGAATTTATCACCAGGCTTCAGGCCGCGCCGTTTCGCAAACTGTTTACCGACAAGAGCGCCATCAGTCCGGGCCACAAAATCGTCATAGTTACCTTCGATGATTCGCAGGTCGGGATTGTATTGCTTGAGTTCCTCCGGGGGGATTCCCCGGAACGTGATGACATCAAGCGAGGCTCCGCAGTTGTTCACCGTGATTTGAATGGGTATCACTTCTCTGACACCCGGTATCTTCCGAATGGTGGTTCCATAGTGTTCCGGCAGTCTCGAAGTCGAAGGACAAAAGCGGTTTTCCCGATAGACTACCAATGTCGTGTCGTTGGCGTTCGACTGGGTAGCGATGGCCAGTGAGTGTTGCATCGTCTCGACAGCGGCATAGAGAAACATACCGGCAGCGACGCCGAGCAACGTTAGTAAAGTCCTGAGCTTATTCCGTGTCAGGCTTTTGAGCGCTAAACTAAAGAATTTCATGATTCGGATTTAATAAGGACTCCTTTTTCCAGGTGGAGGGTTCGGTGGGCGGCGCTGGCTGCTTTCGGATCGTGGGTAACCATCACGATGGTTTTTCCATGGTCGTTAGCGAGAGAATCCAACAGATTCAGAATTGAGTCGGCTGATTCGCGATCGAGGTCACCGGTAGGCTCATCTGCGACAAGCAGTCCCGGATCGTGAACAATGGCGCGCGCGATTGCGACCCGCTGCTCCTGCCCCCCGGAAAGCTCGGTAGGGCGATGGTGGGCCCGATCGGATAAACCAACCAGATCGAGCGCTGCATCAATTCGGTTTTTCCGCTCTCGTTTTGACATATTATCCAGCAGGAGAGGTAGCTCTACATTTTCGTAGGCTGTCAGAATAGGAATCAGATGGTAGAGCTGAAATATGTATCCCACGTGACTGGATCGCCACTTTGTCAATCGGGCCCGGGTCAGGCCCCGGATATCGTTCCCGTCGATTTCGAGGACGCCGTCGCTCGGTGAATCGATACCTGCAATCAAGTTTAGCAGAGTCGTCTTACCGGAGCCAGAGGGCCCCATCAGAGCGAGGAATTCACCTTTAGGAACCTCAAGAGAGAGATTTTCCAGAGGAGTGATTGACGTTTTACCTTTTTTGTAGGTCTTCGTTAAATTTGCGATGTTAATAAATGGAGAAATCATGGTGTAACAGTGACCCGGGTGCCGGGTTTCAGTTTAGTGTGAGGTGGGAGGATCACTTTTTCGCCGGACCTGATGCCCTCGGTAGCGAGTCGATGTCCTTCCCGTGTTTCATTGGCCAGAGCGAGCGTTCTCAACACAGCTGTATTTTCGTGGGAAACGACCCAAATCTGCTCGTCGTTGAAAATGGCTTCTTCCGGCACGTAGATAGATAACCGGGTTCCGCGCCTGGATAGTTGCTGTAGTTTTTCATTTTTATCCTCCGCCTTGGGCAGGGGATAAAACTTACCTCTGACGAGCATTTCCGGTCGAAGTCTGGAGTCCGGTTTATGTATTGCGACTTTGACCTGCAGAGTATTTCGCTGGAGATCAGCCTCACCGGTGATCCGGGTGACCGTTCCCTTCAGGGTGACATTAGGAAGCAAGTCTGTCGTAATCTCTACCGGTTGACCGATCGCTATTGACGAGGCTTCGTTAAGAGGTACGTCAATTCTGGCCTGCAGCTTTTCGGGGTCAAAGAGTTCAACAATCGTGGACGACATTGGTGAGTCGGCATGGATCATTCGTTTCCTTCCCGGAGCAGCATGGAGCCGAAGCACGGTCCCGTTCATAGGCGAAGTGGTTATGTGTCGCTTCAGAGCGAGTTCAGCTTTTGCGACGTCCACTTCGGCTTCCCGCAGCACGTTGCGCTTCGCTTTGATCTCGCTGTCGACCATCAACAGTTCCGAATCGATCGTAGGCAAATCGCTTTTTGCCTGTTCGACCTCGGCACGCTGTTGATCGACCTGTAGTTTGGCCGAAGTCACTTCGATCGCCGCGACGCTGCCTTTCGGTAGCGCTTTAAAGCGGCGGTAGCGGTCTTCGAACTCAGCTAACTTTGATTCAGCACTTCGAATACTGCTTTCGATGCCTTTCCGTCTTGATTCCACGACAGCGATTTTCGCCAGGTTGGATTCGATTTCAGATTTTAAGGTCTCAATCCTCGCTTTCTTCGCTTCCAGTTCGAGCACGGCATCTTCATCGATCAGTTTGGCCAGTTTTTGGCCCTTTGTCACACTATCGCCTTCGAGCACATAAACCTCGTCAACGATACCCGATACCAGAGTGGAAACCGAGATCGCAAAAGGATCGGGTTCGACCCATCCGGATGCCTGGAACAACAGCGGACCGCTGCCAGTGTTCCCGGGATTAACCGAATCGGTTTGGAAGGTGACCTCCGACGCTCCGCCTCCGCTGCGGACCGTGACTACCGGAGCCACCGATACGGGAACAGCGGGAATGAGGCGTTCTCCGAAAAGAATTCCGAGGATTAGCAGGAAGCCGACGCAGAGCCCGGTAGGCAGAAGCCAAGTCGGTATTTGGCGCTTGCGGCGTTCAGTGGGAGAGGGGAGATCCCTCCGGGGCGATGTAAGACTATCTAAAGTATATTTTTGATTGGTTGACATTTCATTTGATAAGGCGAATCGGACGTGAGTGACGGAGCCGATAACGGTTCCGGGTTCGGGAATACAGGTGAAACCGAGCCGGGATCAAATGAGCGCAACAGAGTACTGAATCAGAAGAGATACACCCTGAGGAGGTGGTCTGATTAGTAGAGTTTTAGCAAAACCGGAGTTTTCCGGAAAAGTATCAAAACTGACAGGAGTGATTTCCGCTAATGGAATTTCATCTCCGTCAGGGATAGAGACGGAGTCGGTAATGACAAAATCCTCGAGCTCCAGATTTAGAAATGAAGAGCAGGTGTTATCATCACCACAAGGACAGCAATCGTCACAACATTCCGGACAATCGCTGATAAAGAATTCGTTTGCGAGAGTGCAATATCCCAAAGACAAGTTCTGGCTCAGCAATACCAAAACGGTAATGCCAGCCAGTAAAAATCTCTGTGGAGTTAAGATCATTCTCAATTAGACGCTTCAACAAGTTAGCCTATTCGTCAAGTCTGTTCGCTTAATAGCTAAGCCGACTTAACTAGAGCCGGAAAGTGTTCCGCTTTGTCGTTAAAGATCACCGGTCCTTACAAATCAGGCAAGGCCGGCGGCTTCCTCCTCGGTGTCGACATCTTCAGCGAGACTGAGAATATCCACCACCGGGTGCCGAATTCCCTGTGATGGGCCTTTCAGCCTGGTTTCCGGATCGAGAAAGATGCTCCCGATTGCTTTTTCCAGCTGGGGAATCGTTAACTGCGATTTTTTCAACTGTCCTGCGATCAACAGGCCACTGGAGATGACGGATGCCGTTAAGCGGGGGAGCTGAAATCGAGCCAGTGATTTGAGATCTTCTTTGAGGAGCTTGCCGATAATTTTGCGAACCATGATTTTCCTGCGGTCAGATACGGAGTGATTTCGCGTTTCATAGGCGAGATCTAAAATCTGATAAAGCAACTCGAGTCGCATCGTTTCCGGGCGGAAAATACCCAAATGACCGGGGAGCACCTGAATCTCAGACTCATCTTTGGCCGGAAGCAATCCGTAGGTTGGCTTCCAACCGAACGCGCCCAGTTCCTCTTTGTTTGCCGGCATTTCCACAAACGGAACCCAGACGCAGCAGGGGGACTCATCCAGATACAGTTGGTGAAGCTGGTCAAGCTCAGCCGGGGACAGCAGCACATCGTAAGCCAGAAACGCAGCGGGTAATTCGCCGTGCTCCGCGACATGATGTTCCATCGCGGCTCTTAAATTTGTAGCGACACTGCCATTGGTATCGACGATCGTCGCTTCCAGATTCAACGGCTCGTAAATTTCAGCCGGCCCTGCGATGGTGATGGGCCAAAATTTGCCGGATTGTTTGAGAGATTCGACCAGAATTTCGATGAGGGACCGGTCATTAATCTTTACTTCAGCCCCTTTGTAAATCGTCGAAAGGGAGTGCAAGTCCGCCACATTCTCGGGAAGCGGTCCGGGTCTGTGGTCGCTGCCTGCCAGGATGGTGATGGGAATTCGCATTCAGAAATATCTCTCCCCCTAGTTACGTATCTGAGGAGAAGAGAGTCAAGAAATCTGCTGCGAATCGTCGGGGCGGTTATTTTAACTGAAGTAGCCAATCGACGAGGTGTGTGAAGTCTTCTTCACCGATCTGTTCATTCAACGCAGCAGGCATTAACGAGACCGGAAGATGCTCTCTTTCCACCATGTGATTTGTGTCGATGGTGAATTTGTTACCAGCGGCGTCGCTGTAAAAATGGATACCCGCTTTTTCCCCGGTCACAAAGCCGACGTGCTCGGTTCCATCGGCCATGAGGACTTTCCAGGTTTCATACTGAGGAGAAATCTCTGCCGAAGGATTCACCACTGAATTGATGATATGTTCGCGTCCCCGGACACCGATCGCGCTGAGGTCGAGACCTCCCTTTTTTCCGTAACCATTGACCCGGTGGCACTTCGCGCAGTTTTGGTGAAAGATAAATTCGCCGATTTCGAGCGGTTCGACTGGCTTTCTCAGGCTGCCTTTTGGATCGGCAAGGCTCGCAAACGCCGCAATCTTCGGGGACTCGTCATTTTTGATGATCTCCCTCGCAAAAGCGACGGCCTTCTCCGGTTCGCTGTGATTTTTCAAGGTCAACGCTACTCCGGAGCGCATTTCATCCGTTCCTGTCTCGTAAATTTTACGGAGGCGATCCACTTCAACTTTTCCCCGGTCGTCGAGGAGGAGAAAAGCGGCTTTCCGGGCCATCGGCGAGGCTGACTCGAGTTCCGACAACAGCATTTTTTGAATATCGTCATCCATGGCTGCTTTTCCATCGAGCCGGGCTTTGGTTGTGATAGCGGCGTGGAAAAGGATCGGGTCCTGTGGGTCGCTTATCTCGGCCTCGATCGGTTCACGGAATTTTTCGAGCTTTTTGTCAGCGATCCACTTCATCGCCAACAACCGGAGGGTTTTATTCTCCTGATCAGGGGAAACCGCTTCGAAGATGAGTTCATCGCTATTTTCTTTTTTATGAAAGCGGGAAGTGAGTAGTTCAAAGACCTTTTTGTCTTCCGGGCTGATTGACCCTCCTTCGAGATGTCCGGAGACCAGTCGGGAAAAGGTCCACGGATCTTTTGCATCAATCTCTTTTTGTTCAGTGATGGAATCGTTGACTTTGGTGTCTGCCGGAGCCCAGTTTTTGATCCGCCAGATGGCGCCTTCTCCGTGAAGTTGGTAGTCACCTTTTACCCAGTCGCTGATATAGAGATCACCATCGCTACCAGTCGCAAAACCGACGGGACGGAATTCAAGTCCGCCTTTAAGAAGTATTTTCCGTTCGGTTTTAAAATGAGTCTTGTCCCAGGTGAGGGGGTAGATTTCAACGCGGTGATCAGACCAACTCGCCACCAGCAGATTGCCCTGATGGAAAAGGACATCGCAGGGTGCGTCGCCGGTGCCATGCAGCATCGGAAGTGTTCCGGGCAATTCGCCATCCCAGGAGATAAAGGGGTGCCGCCCGCTTGCTCCGTAGCGAAACTGATAGCCGTAGTCCCCGCCATCGATGACGTGGTGGAGGCGGCTTGGAGGTCGGGAACTCGGATCGTTGTCGGTAGCAAAGACATGCCCGCCGGGAGCGTGGCAGAGACCAAAAGGATTCCAGAAACCGGTTGCGAATAGCTTTAGGTCGCCGCCATCCGGGTTGCACTTCCATATATTACCGCCTTCGCCCTGGTCACTATAGCTAACCCCATCGGTACTTTTCAGAGTGTAAGCCGCCCCGAGAATACCGCCGATACCGAAAAGTAAATTTCCATCATCGTCAAAGGCAAGGCCGGCACAACCGTATCCGTTATCGAGATACTTCTTTTCGAAATCGAAATACACAATTCGTTCCGCAGTATAGGCGTCGGCTACGCCATTTCCGTTCCGATCCCAGAGGCGTACAATTCCGTTTCGGGTGGCGACGTAGATAGCGCCGGTTTTCGGATGCGTAGCGATATTCATGGTCGCCTTGATGTCCTCTCCGAAAAAGATAGAGCGGGTATCAGCAATTCCGTCACCGTCGATATCGCGAATCCAGACAATCTGATCGGATGCCGGGCCGCCGTAAGTTTTCGGTCTGAAGTGAGTGTGGGACTCGATGACCAGTAATTTTCCATCGTTGGTGTAAGTCATTCCGATGGGGTGCTTGATCAAATCCGGACCGGCAAATTTGATGACTTCGGTCGCCGGATCGGTGGGAACAGGGGCCTCTCTTCCAAGGAGGGCGTTGGAAGAGAGGTAGATGGTTAGCAAAGTAGTGAAAACCTTTGTCATGGACCTGTGTGTTTTGTGTATTGGTGTTTTTGGGTAGCAACTTCCGGAATTAACCGGATTCGAAATTCTCAAAAGCTATACTTTAAAGAATCTGTAAGGTTTAATATAGTTTTCTATTTCGTAAATACAAATAAAAACTATAAATACCATATTTTGAATCTTGAAGATACTTTTTGATGGTGGGAGGGCAAGATGCTCGCAGTCAGGTTGAAAGGTTCACTAGTCACCGAATTTTCTCTCGAACAGCATCCTCACATTGTCGGAAAATGCGGCCAGCAACCAGATCGTGAGGGCGGGAAGGTGGAGGTATCGGAAGCTGTTCTTTAGGGTGGAGGAGAATTCTTTGGCCAGATTTTGGAGTTCTTCCTTGTTGCCTTCCGCCGCGAGCAGGCTGTTTCTGAATTCTGTGACTCTGGGCATCAGGTAACCATAGGTATAGCTTTCGATAAAGATGATCACGGCGAGGCATAAAATGACCAATCCGGTCATGCAGCGTTTCACGGTAAGGTTTGAACTCTCGAAAATTTCGAAAATCAATGCCGCGAGTGCTGCCCAGATCACCGCGTGAATCGGAACCATGCGGCCTGTCATGCTGATGATGAAAAGGACGAGATAGATCATCGAGATGATGACAGGAACGATTGCCCATTTCACGGCGGTGACTTGCTTTGCGCTCAGCGCGTGACGAGTCGATTTCGAGATCCATAACAACACATCAAAGAGCGGCTGCACCAGCAGCGCGATGACAAAGAAGGAGTAAATAAAGACCCTCAGGATTACGCCGAGAAAGGGGAGAGGCTGGGGTAAATCGGAGTCGGCGATTTTATCTCCAAAACGCATCACCAGAAAGATCCCGACGATCGCTAACCAGAACGGGAATTTTTCGATCCAGAGCAGAACTTTCAATGCCCAGCCCAAAAGCGGATGTTTCAATTTGTAGATAAAGGTCAGTCCTTCGCGGGCTCCGGGATGGTCTGCCTGGATTCGAAGCGCTTCGAGGAAATGGTGCTCCGCTCCTTTGGTGTCGTTTCTCTCGGCCAATACCCACCCCCGCAAAATGTGCGAGTCAGCAGCGTCCGGATCATCTGCAAGAATCCCGAGGCTTTCCCCTTCGGCCTCATCATGACGGCCCATTCTCTCGAGGGTGATGCTGCGGAGGATGCGGCATTCATCATGATCCTGATTGATCGCGAGGCCCTCCTCGGCCGCTTTGAGAGTCTCTTCATACTTTTTCCGCTCGAGAAAAATCTGGGCTTTTTGACAAAAATAATCCGCATCGTAAGGATCGAGGCCGATGGCGGTTTCGATCGATGTCAGGGCTTCTCCCTTTTTACCCTGATCCAACTGTGCCCTTGAACAGAGGTAGAATCCGAGATCAAATTCTGCGTTGAGACGAATCGCTTCGAGCCCGGCCTTTTCCGCTTCCCGCGGTTTATTTTGACTTAACATGACGAGGCCGAGAAGGAAGAACAGATATTCGTCATCAACCGATTTACCGATTTGTTCACGAATTGCAGCTTCGGCTTCCGAAAACCGGTTCTGCTGCAGAAGCATCTCAATTTTGGGGTAAATCATAAATTCTGAGGATGTTACCCGAAAAGCGTCTTGAATGCGATGCAAAGGACGAAGGAAATGGCGAGCAGGCCATAATAACGGCCTTGCGTCGGGAGAGGATTTTGTTGTACGCTTCCGAATGCATTCGCGACGTCGCTTTTTACAACAATCCACTCTCGCCGCTTCCGGTCTGGTTTTAGGTTCCAACCTGCAGGCTCAGCTTCGGCGGGATGCCGTCGATCCCGATTTTGTCGTTAAAAACGGAAGAATCCGCCAGTCAATCATGGGCTGGACGTTTAAGGATCACTACAAACCATTGGAACTGGCAAAGCACTGCAAAGATATCGGTATCGTGGCGATGGAGGGGATTCCCCGCGAAGTGTATGCTGATGTGAAGGAAATGGGGCTGGAAATCTCACTGGTGAGCAGTCACGGTTTCGCCAAAGGTCCCTGCAATCCAGAATTTCAGGCGGAAACGATCGCGAAACTGGAGGAAGCGATCGATGTCGCAAAGGCAGTCGGTTGTGGCAGCGTGATTACTTTTACCGGTATGCAGTTTGATGGCCTCGACAAGGAGACCGGCGCTAAAAACTGCATTGAAACCTGGAAGAAAGTTCTCCCCAAAGCGGATAAGGAAGGGGTCACTCTCGTTCTGGAACATCTAAACTCCCGGGATGACACTCACCCGATGAAAGGGCATCCCGGATACTTCGGGGACGATGTCGATTTTTGTGCGGAAATGATCAATGAAATTGGTTCCGACCAGTTCAAACTCCTTTTTGATATCTATCACGTCTCGGTAATGAACGGGGATATCATCCGGAGGATCCGGCAGTATAAGGATATTATCGGCCATTATCATACCGCGGGTAATCCGGGGCGTGCCGAGTTGGATAATACTCAGGAGATCAACTATCCGCCGATTTTGGAAGAGATCATCAAGACGGGATACAAAGGGTTTGTCGCTCAGGAATTCATCCCGGAATGGGATGATCCTTTGGAAGCGCTCCGTCACGCGGCGCAATTGTGTGATGTTTAAGCGGCGATTTGATCAGTAAGGTTTTCTTTTTCAGCACCATTAACTGGTACGCAATATTATGAATCAAAAAACAAACACCACTCGACGTCGTTTTCTCGCTGGAGCCGCCGGGGCGATCGCCGCTCCTGCCATCATTCCGTCTTCTGTGCTAGGCGCGGATGCACCGAGTAAACGGATCAATATGGGGTTTGTCGGAATGGGTAACCGGGGCCGGGGAGTGATGACTGCTTTGATGAATCACAAACAGGCTCACGGAGTCGCTGTTTGTGATTTGCACCAGAGCTACGCTGCTCCGAATGGCGGAAACCCTCAGGGTCTGGACGAGGGGTTAAAGCTACTCAACAAAGCCAATGCCCGGAAGGGCGGAAGTGAAAGCGGAGTAAAGGGTTACGCCGATTTCCGTGAGATGATCGAGAAAGAGGATCTCGATGCGATCATGGTGGCGACTCCGGATCACTGGCACGCGCTGGTCTGTATGGAGGCTGCGAAGAAAGGCATTCATATTTATTGCGAAAAACCGATCACTCATCTCTTTGCCGAGGGGTATCACTTGCACCGGGAAATCGCGAACCGGGATCTGATATTCCAGGTTGGATCGCAGCAACGCTCCGATAAGAGATTTCGTCACGCTGTCGAGTTGGTGCGAAATGGTCATATCGGTAAGATTACAAAAGTCGAAGTCGGGCTTCCCACGGGCAGAGATAAAGCTCAGGGCGATACCACGATTAAGGAACCACCGGCGAATTTTGATTATGATATGTGGTGTGGGCCCAGTGAAAAGCTTCCCTTTATGGAGGCCCGCTATCATTGGAACTGGCGCTGGCATCTCAACTTTGGCGGCGGCCAGTTGATGGACTGGATTGGTCACCATAATGACATCGCTCACTGGGGACTCGATATGGATAATTCAGGCCCCACCCGTGTCGAGGCAAAGAACTTCAAGTATATCAGCGAATTGATGGAGATCTATAATTCCCCGGTGAAATACGAGGTGGTGAGTCAATATCCCGGCGATATTGAAGTTGTCATGTCTACTCAAAACACGATGGGCACCAAGTGGATCGGCGAGGATGGATGGGTTTATGTCACCCGCGGGAAAGTGGAGGCATCAAATCCGGAATGGGTTGCCACCTCGGACAACAATCCCAAGGGAACTAACTTCTCTTTTAATCCCGGCGAGTGGAAAGGCTATCATCCCGGATCAGGTCACCAGAGTAATTTTGTAGACGGGGTCATCAACCACAAGGAATGTATCTGTCCTGCGGAAACCGGGCACCGTTCAGCTACTCCGGGGCATCTTGCCTATATTTCAGAAAAACTGGGTCGACCCGTGAATTGGGATTCAAAGGCCGAGAAAGTCGTCGGGGATGACGAGGCTCAGAAATTGCTGATGGCGCTTCCTTACCGGGGTGACTGGAAACTGGTCTAACCATAATTTTCCTTGAATGATGCGTAGGCGGAAAGTCACTGCCTGCGCATTTTTTTCAGGAACCTGTGGCGAGTTGACTGATTTTCCGGAAGATTTTCTGGTGAAGCGGCATTGACCAGCTTTTCGCCCAATGATGAATCGCGTAAGTGTTCTCGGTGATGTCGGAGAACATCAACTGGTGGTTGTCAGTCCGGTCGTTGTAGGGGTTGTAGGGATAAAAGTACTCGGGCGGAAAAACGGTCACCTCCGGGTGATTGCCTATTACCTGTGAACACACTTCAGGGGCGATCAGGTAGGGCCTGGATGAGTTAAAGCGCTCGACCATAAACTCGAGGCACTCAGCGATGAAAGGATTCCCTGCTTCAGTCCCGAGATAGGCGCTATTGACCCGACCGGGTTTTTCTTCCCCGATGAAACAGGGGAGGTGTAGCAGGTCATCAGGCGACTTTACCAGTTCCATATCAGTATCCAGATAGATCCCGCCAAATTCGGCCAGCTTCTGGAGTCGAACATAATCAGCGACGAAGGCCCACTGTTTCTTTTCAATATTTTCAGCGATA
Source organism: Verrucomicrobiales bacterium (assembly GCA_029213005.1). Lineage (GTDB taxonomy): Bacteria > Verrucomicrobiota > Verrucomicrobiia > Verrucomicrobiales > DEV007 > Arctic95D-9. The sequence continues at coordinate 19,552 of JARGPI010000008.1, read as the reverse complement.
AACGGATCGGTAAGATCAATACCGGATTCGTCCCAGTGCATCACTTCGTAGTCCGGACATATACTTTCCCAACTCTTCATGCATTTCCGGGATAAGTCACAGAGCTGGTTACCTCCGAACCAGCAGTAATGGAAAATTTTAGGGATCATGGTGTGGTTGTTTGGGGTGTATCAAGAGGAGCGGCGTTTTTAGCGATGGATTGGAAGTGATCCAGAATGTATTTCGACAGTTTCCATGCCGGGTAGATTGCTATACCAAGAGCGAGGCCCAGAAACATGCCGGGGAGCTGCATTTTGCTTAGTCCAAAGGCGGCGAATAGCAGTCCCGGAATCAGTCCGCTGACGATTGGAACCACTGTTTTTCCTAACTTACCCAGACCCATCATGACATACATATTGAGGGAGCGAAGCCCGGCCATGGCAACAAAACAAAAATGGGCGATAAAGAGGAATCGCGGAATCTGAAACTCGGAGCCATAAAGCAGCTCCACTGCGAAAGGTCCCAGTATTATTAGTCCCAGGCCGGCGAGCCCGAGCAGGGAAAAGAAGTAGAGATAAAGTTTGTAGGTCGCACTCTTCAACCACTCCAAATCTCCTTTCTGACTCGCGTCAATGGCTGCTGTCCAGAACGGGCGAACCACCATGAGAATCAGTCCGGTGAATACGGTCGTGAAAGTGGCAAAGATGTTGTAGACGGCGACGTCGGAGGGGCCGAGGAGGCGACCCACGAGGAGGCCGCAGGTAAAGACTTCCACGATGTAGGCCAAATTAGTCGTTACCGAAAATGAGATTCCGTCTTTCAGAAAGGTCTTCAGGGTGGCGGCCCGGAGATGGGTCCATTTTTTGATCAAATAGGGACGTCGCTTCCAGAGTAGCCCCGTGCAGACCAGCCGCGACACTATTTTGGGAACCGTGATGGCAATAAGCATAAATTCGATACTCTGAAAATGACGAATCCCTACCACAATCGCCAGGCCTCCGATCACGTTGCTGATCGATAGCGCGTAGTGCATCACATACGCTTCGAGGTAACCCTCCAACGTTCCATCAGTGTGCCAGAGAACAATTTCGATGGCTGTGAGGCAGATTCCGAGCAGGAGAGCGGATCGTAAGACATCGGTGTAGTTGGAAAATTTATCCCCGAAAATCACCTCCATGGGAACGAAGGAAACGGCCGTTGCCAGCAGAGTTGCACCGATCGCGACGATTGAAATCGTCAGGAACGCGCCGTTTAGATAATAGTGTCGTTCCAGATTGCGCCGCCGTTTTGCCGACGCCTCGGCGAGACAACGGGACAGTGCCGGACCGACGCCCAGTTGTAACATGGAGAAGACAAAAATCGTCAGGGATACGATCGAATAGACTCCGAACTCCTCTTTACCCAAAACGCGGGCCGCCAGAGGTAGTGACACAAACTGCAGGATCACCGAAGTTATCTTCGCGATGCCCGCCGAAATCACTGAGTATTTGATGGTCTGACCTCTTGTCATTTTTTCCGAAAATGTTCAAATTAGATCTAAAATCTAGAAATACCACAATAAAGTCTTAATTTTATGAATCGTCTCATTTTTGAGGGAGGGGAAAATTCGAGGGATGGAATGAATATTGCACTATTCTCGGCTATCTTTCCCCGTGAACTTCGAAGATCTTAGAGCAATTCTCCAGTACGTTCCCCAATTTCGGGGTGCGACTTTCGTGGTGGCTCTCGATGGCGCAGTTATCGAGTCACCTGACTTTTCGAATATTTTGCTCGATTTGGCCGTGCTCCGCTCACTGAATATCGATGTGGTTTTGGTTCACGGGGCGGCGGCTCAAATTGAGGCCCTCGGGGCGAAACGGAAGGTGGCTCTGTCGAATTGTGACGGTACCGGCGTGACTGACGAGGCGACTTTGGAGATCTCAATGGATGCGATTTCGCGGCTCAGTCACTCCATTATGCAGAGCCTGACGACGGTGAAAATTCGGGCTGCCTCGACCAATGCAATTCAGGCGCGTCCCGCAGGTATCATCGGCGGAGTGGATGCCCGGTTCACGGGAACGCTTGATCGGGTCGACGGAGCGATGCTGCGGAGTTTTCTTGATCAAAATATACTGCCAGTGGTGCAACCGCTTGGATTCGACGCGGATGGACGTACGCTACGGGTGAATTCCGACACCGTGGCCCGCGAGATTGCAGTGGCGCTGGAGGCGGCGAAAATTATTTTTATCTCGTTACGTAACCCGGTGAATACCGGCGATTTCGAATCCCGTCAGTGGTCATCCGAAGATGCTCAGAAAATCCTTGAAAGCGAGAGCGGCAAAGAATTGCCGATTGGATTTGTATCGAAAGTGAAGCAGGCGATTCGGGCGACTCGCGACGGCGTCCCCCGGGTGCACTTGATCGGGGTCGATCGGAACGATGCGCTTCTGGCGGAGCTTTTCAGTAACGAAGGTGTCGGACTGATGGTCTATGCGGATGCCTACCACGAAGTGCGCTTAGCGACGCCGAGCGATGCGGATGAGATCTATTCGTTGATCCGGAGAGCGGTCGAAGATGAGCAGTTAATCGAACGCCCCCGGTCGGAGATCATCGCGAATATTAAAGATTATCTCGTCCTCGCGATTGATGGAAATGTCGTCGGCTGCGTCGCTGTTCATCTCTATGAGGAAGAGAAAGTCGCCGAGCTTGCTTGTCTATTTGTAAAGAAAGGCCACAACGGAATGGGGTACGGTGGCATCCTCGTCGAGGCGGCCCGGAAACAGGCTGAAAAATTGAATGCCTCCCGGCTTTTTGCTCTATCGACGCAGGCAGCGGGGTATCTGGAGAAAGCGGGCTTCGAAAAGGTTGATGACCTCTCGCTGCTTCCCGCAAAACGACTCGACCAATGGAAGGGGAACAGCCGGAATGCCGTTCTTCTGGTGCATCGCGAATATTGAGGGAGTTAATCTATATTGAGCCACTCGGGAGTGCGGAGCAGCAGTGTTTCACCGGAGGTGGTCTTGTAAGGTAGATCGTTACCGTTTGAGCTTTTGGTGATGAGAGGCACTGCGGTAAATTTCATCGGATCATCGGGCCCGCCTTTCTCCGCATTGATCACAGCGGCCGCCATCGACGATTTACCGATCTCCAGTGTATCGCCGATTTTGTATTGATTGGCGACTTCGACAGGTTCTGCGGTCGGCAGAATTAACTCCACCTTTGCGTCGGGAAATTTGTAGGCGGTGGCCGTGATCACGATCCCTTTAGGAAACAAGTCCGTTTCGGTGAGGGCGCGAATTTCCTCCACGATGTAGGCACCATAGATAAAGGTCGCGGGGGAGCGCTCTTTGTAGTTCCACAGGTAGTTTCGTTTTAAAATTCCGTTGTAGGCGCGGAGTTGCGCCCTTTTAAATGGGTAGGCTTCGGTATAGAGATCCTTTGCGGAGCGGAATTTACCACCCGGAACGGCGGTGGAAGTGAAGCCTTTTAAGGGATCGAGCTTCTCCAGTTTGGTGAGCAATCCGTAACTGAAGGGGTGCTCGGGGTGGCCGAAGACCATGTTGCAAAACGACCACGACCCGATGTTCAGCCCGAGCAGCACCATAATGACGATCAGCCAGGTAAAGAGGTTTCCCCGGTTGTTCATTTCATCCTCTTCGATGACCTGGGCCGCCGAGAAGGTACTGGCTCTATCTTCGAGAAAACGCATCGGGCAGGTAAACTAATTGAGAATCAAAACTCAGTTGCCACACACAGAGCCATCCATCGTTTCAGGATCGTATTCCGGTTCGGCTTCGGCATGGGTTGGTTCAAAAGAGGTTCCGCAGCCACAGCTCCGAGCCGCGTTAGGGTTCTCAATCTTGAAACCGCTGTCGTTCAACGCATCGACATAATCCAGATTGATGCCGGCGAGGTATTCTTCGCTCTCTTTATCGACGAAAACTTTGACACCGTTTTTCTCAACCACTGTGTCGGTTGCTTCCGGTGGAGAGACTTTCATTGCGTAACTCATTCCGGCACAGCCACCTTTCTCGACAAATAAACGCAGCCCTTCGTCCTCAGGAGAAACGCCCCGGCTATCGAGCATGTTTCGCAGTTCGGTTGCTGCCGCATCAGTAATGGTGATCATAAGAGATTATACGACAGAATGGAGCGGAATCACCAATAAATCGGATTTCCATAAGGTAAATGAAAGTTGGGCTTTTCGAGGTTTTTGGCTAAGGTGCGCGCAACGTTATGGGAAAAATTCGTCTTTTGTCTGAGGCTCTTGCCAGCCAGGTCGCTGCCGGTGAGGTTGTGGAACGACCCAGCTCTGTGGTTAAGGAACTCGTTGAGAACAGTATCGATGCCGGTGCGTCGAATATCGAAATCCGGATCCAGCGGGGCGGAATCGCTCTCATCCGGGTGACTGACGATGGTTGCGGGATGAATCGTGACGATGCTCTGATGTGTCTGGAGCGGAATGCGACCTCGAAAATCCGATCAAAAGAAGATCTCGCCGCGATCTGCACCCTCGGTTTCCGGGGGGAGGCGATTCCCAGCATCGCGAGTGTTTCCAAATTTCGCCTCACCACGCGGGAGCCCGATTCCATCACCGGAACGGAGATTGTGATCAATGGGGGGAAAGTGATCAGCGTAAAAGATTGCGGCGAACAGGCCGGGACTCAGATCGAAGTGCGCTCTCTGTTTTTTAATCTTCCCGCCCGCAAAAAGTTTCTCCGCACCGAGAACACCGAATTTTCCCATTTGGAACAGGTGGTCCGGACGCAGGCCATCGCCCACGAAAACATCCGCTTCGCTCTCGTCAGCGGTGACCGCCTCGTGTTTCAACTGCCCGCGACGACGAAATTGAGAGAACGGATCGCCGGGCTCAGCGGGAACGATCTCGCTTCCCGTCTCCTCGAACTGGAGCCATTCACACACAACGGCATCACCGTGCGGGGATTTATCGGCCCTCCCGGAATGGGACGAAGCGATCGCAAACAGCAGTTTACCTTTCTGAATGGTCGTCCGGTCGAGGCGATCATGCTGACCCGGGCGCTTCGCGAAGGCTACCATACCGCTTTGATGAAAGGGCAGTATCCGGTGACCTTTGTCTTTCTCGAAATGGATCCGACAGCGGTCGACGTGAACGTTCACCCCGCCAAAAAAGAAGTCCGCTTTCACGATGGCTTCGGAGTGCAGGATGCGATCGTCATGGCGGTCCAGGAAACGCTGAGAAAACAAATGCGGCGTCCCGTTGCAGGAGTGGGACTCACCGGAACGGATAAAACAAAGTCGAAACCTCAGCCCGTTTATGAAGAGGAAACGGTCGTCCAGCCCAGCCTGATTCCCGAAGCCGAGCAGCGATCACTTAGAAATGACTGGGTTCAGAACCCGGGTCCTTCGACTGTACAGGGTACAGTCCCGGACCGTACAGGGTACAGTCCGGAAGTGAACCGGGTACCGTCCGAAAAAAGCGAGTCAGCAACGACCGTGGCGGAAACGGCACCAACGACCGATCCGGAGCTTCCGAAAAGTCCGCCCGTAGCGGAGACTCAGGATGAGCCGGAGGAGGATGGCGGTCTCAAAGCGGAAGATTACCACATTCTCGGCGTCCTCGGTAAGCTCTACGTCCTGATGGAAAGTAAGGAAGGCCTGGTCCTGATGGATCAGCACGGCGCACACGAACGGGTCCTTTTTGAAGAGATGATGCGTCGAATGGAAACCGAAGATGTCCCGTCGCAGCGGCTCCTCACGCCGATCACGATGGAGTTGGCTCCGCGGGATTTTGACCTCATTTCCCAGAACACCGAGGTGTTGAGTAAGTTGGGCTTCGGAGCCGAGCCTTTCGGTAGCAACACCCTGAAAATCGATGCGTTACCGACCTTTCTGAAAAGTGATGATCCCGAGGGATTTATTCACAACGTGATCGATGAGATCCGCAAAGACAGCGACAAAATGTCGAAAATGAGGCTCGGCGAAGACATGGTGGCGACCACGGTGTGCCGTCATGCGATCAAGGCAAACGACCCACTTCACCTGGAGGAGTTGCAGCGACTTTTGGAAGATTTGCTGAAGTGCGATATGCCGTATTGCTGCCCTCACGGTCGGCCGACTTTGATTCAAATCACCTACGCTGAGCTGGATCGGAAATTCGGTCGCCGGGTTTAAAAGTATGCGATCGAATACTGTTGCTTGATGTATTCGTTCGCATACACCAATAGCCTGTAGAGGTCCGGGCGCGCTGGCTGAAAGTCGGCATGGTACCGGTATGGCTGCTTCAAAAGAGAAATTGCGTTTTGCCGGTATCGGAGTCCGGAACATGGGCTGGAAGGATGTTTCCACCATCGGATCCCACCCTCAGGTCGAAATGGTCGCGTTTTGCGATGTCGATTCGAGGCACTTTGATTATGCCGAAAAGAAATGGCCGGGGCGTCCGAAGTTTTCCGACTACCGTGAGATGTTTGATCAGCTCGATGGCAAGATTGATGCCGTCAATGTGACCGTTCCGGATCATTCCCACGCCGTGATCACCGCGGAAGCACTGCGCCGGGGCTTGCATGTTTATTGTCAGAAGCCCCTCACTCACACCGTTTGGGAGGCGAGACAGATTGCCGCTCTCGCAAAAAAGCACGGCAATGTGACCCGGATGGGCAATCAGATCCATTCCGAGCCTCAGTATCGGATGGCGAAACTGATCATCCAGAATGAAAAGAAGATCGGTAAGGTAAAAGAGGTCCATACGTGGATCTCGGCAATGGGGCACGGTCGCGCCGGTTTGCTCGATCCGCCGGAAAGCTCGGACCCGGTTCCTCCGGAGCTCGATTGGGACCAATGGATCGGTCCCGCTCCGTTCAGCGAATACGGAGGCGAAAAAGTTTACCATCCCTTCAGCTGGCGGGACTGGCAGAATTACGGTTCCGGCTCCATTGGTGATAACGGTTGCCACCTGCTCGACCCCTTATACACCGCTTTGAATTTAACCGATCCCATTTCGATCAAATCCGAGCATTCCGGCCTAAATGATCACGTCTGGCCCGCCCGGGAAACCATTGAGTATCTCTACCCGGGGACGGAATATACCGAGAGCGATACCTTGAAAATCACCTGGTACGATGGCGGGTTGCGTCCCAAAATCAAACTGGCCGGGGTGCCGGCGATGGACAGCCTCCTCCAACCAGCCTCTCTAATTGTCGGAACCGAGGGGCACTTGCTGTTGCCGCACTGGGGGACCCCGAAACTTTATCCTGAAGCCGACTTCGCCGGGTATGAACTCCCGGACCCGGGGCCGGCCCACCACTGGCATGACTGGGTGGATGCCTGTCTCGCGGGCAATCCGGACATCTCCGACAACTTCGCCTACGCAGGACCGTTGACCGAAGCGGTTCAGCTCGGGAACGTGGCGGTTCACTTTCCCGGGGAAACGTTGCAGTGGGATGCCGCGTCCCTGAGCGTGACCAACCTCCCGGAGGCGAATCAATACCTGACAAAGACCTATCGGAAAGGTTGGGAACTTTCTTTGGATTAACTGACCACGAAGACGCCTGTCGCGATGAAATGGTTCAACGACTAGGTTTGCCGCCTTATGAAATCTGATAACAATCAGCCAAGTCGCCGTGGTTTTCTGCGTTCAGCCGCCGTGCTCGGTGCCGGAGCGGTCGCCTCAAACGCCGCAACCGTCCGCGCCGCTGCCAATAAAAACAGCAAGCTCCAGATTTTCCAAATTGGAGTGAACGGTATCGGAAACCTCCAGCGGAAAGCGCTCAAGGACCATCCCATGGTGGAGTTCGTCGGTTTTTGCGATGTGGACGAAACGGCCTACGCCAAAGTGCAGGAAGGCTACGGAGATGCGTGGCGGGTCACCGATTATCGCGATGCCTTTGCTGATAAAGTCGACAAGTTCGATGCGGTGATCGTCGATACACCGGATTTCCATCACTGCCCGATGATGACGACTGCTCTGAAGCATGGGAAACATGTCTACGGTCAGAAACCACTCGTTCACCAGCTCGATGAACTGCGGATTATTCGCGAAGCAACCGCGGCGCGTCCCGATCTTTATACTCAGATGGGTAATCAGCGGGCCTGTCTCACCGGCCGGATGCAGGCGGTGGAAATTCTGAAAGAAAACCGCCTCGGTCGTCCCGTGGAAGCCCATATCTGGACCGGTGGAATGAGCCGCGGCATGTATTTTGTGGATCCCTGGAGCCCGGTAACCGCTGCCAAACCGGTTCCCGGAACGCTGAACTGGGATCTCTGGAATGGACCGCTCACCGAAGCGATGCCCTACAGTGAAGATCTTCATCCGCGTCGCTGGCGCTCCTACTGGGAAACCGGTGGCGGTATGCTCGCCGACTGGGGATGCCACGTCATCGACCTGCTCTATTTTGCCTACGACATGAAGTCGCCGACCGCCGTGCAGACCGATACGATGAAGCCGTCCAACGAGTGTCATTCCGGTTACAACCGCGCGACGATTACCTATCCCGGTGGTGACAATTTTGCCGGAGACGAATTTGTGCTCAGCTTCTGCGATAGCAAGATCCGTCCTTCCTTTGCGGCACTTGGCTTACCGGTTTCAAATATCACCGGAACCTGCACCATGGTGGTTTGTGAAGAAGGCGCTCTGCTGCTTGAGCCCGGAGGAAAGATGGAGATCTATCGCAAAGGCAAACTGGTCGAAAACGAGCCACTTCCCGAAGTGGGGCCCCGTGACCACTGGAAAGACTGGGCGGACTGCTGTCTTGGCACCGAAAAACCGCTTTGGACTCCGTTCGGTATCGGTTCTGATATCACCGAACCTGCCCTGCTCGCCACTAAAGCGACCCGTTTCCCCGGTCAGGAACTGCATTGGGACGCGGCAAATTACCGCTTCACCAATCACGAAGAAGCCAACGCCCAACTCCTGTCCCGCACCTACCGCGAAGGTTTCGCCCCGCCGACGATCAGCTAGGAAGAAGTTTCAATCATCGCCTGAGAGGGCTGATAATTCCAAGCCCGGGGCAATGCTCCGGGCTTTTTGGTTTCCAGTCAGATCGCCGCTAATTGTAAAAGTATGCGTTCGAATACATCTTTGGCTTGTATGTGATCGCATACCTGTTAAACTGGGATCACGATGCAAATTCGATCAGTCAAAGAACTGGGGGCTCTCGTTAAGTCCCGGCGAAACGCACTGGGTTGGAGTCAGCAGAAGCTGGCCGATGAAACCGGGGTGCAGCGACTCTGGATTGTTCAGTTTGAGAAGGGAAAAAGCACCGCTCACATCGGTCTGGTTTTTCGGGCACTTCGCGCGCTGGATATCACTCTGGAGGTCGATCCGCAACCCGGAGTTGCCGCCACGGAGGAAGAGGAAATTGACCTGAGCTCGATTCTGGGCGAAGCCGACTGAATCCATGACAGAATCGCTTCACGCCGTGGTCGACGGAAAGGTCGTCGGGCAGCTTTCCCGGGATCCAAAAACCGACCGGTTTAACTTCACTTATGACGAAGTCTGGGCCAATGCCGGTCATGGGTATCCGCTGTCTTTAAGTATGCCACTGTCCGGTGGGTCGTTTTCCCATGCCGTGGTGGAGGCATTTGTGGTCGGGCTGTTGCCGGATAATCCACTGGTCCTCGATGAGTGGTCAAAGCGGTTTAACGTCTCTGCCCGAAACTCCTTCCGGTTGTTGGCGCATGTCGGAGAGGACTGCGCGGGAGCGATCCAGTTTGTCACCCCGCAACGGCTCGATGACTACGTTTCCGGAGCGGACCATGGGCAAGTGGCCTGGCTGGAGCCGGATGGTTTGGCTGAGCGAATCGATCTGCTGATGAAAAACCATGGCGCGACTCGTCTCGGCGGAACGGAAGGCCAGTTCAGTCTCGCAGGCGCTCAGCCAAAGATCGCACTATTTCACGATCAGGAAGGGGACCGGTGGGGAGTGCCCTCGGGAACCATGCCGACGACCCATATTTTAAAACCGAGTGGCAGTGACCTCAATGGACACGCCGAAAATGAGCATTTTTGTCTGAAACTGGCGGAAAAACTCGGATTCATCGCGGCCAAGTCCGATGTCCAGATGATTGGAGACCGCTCCGTTATTGTCGTGGAGCGATACGACCGGATTCGCTCGGGAGGAAAAGTCCGGCGAATTCATCAGGAGGATATGTGTCAGTCACTGGGCTGCCATCCCCGTCTCAAATACCAGCGGGAAGGCGGGCCTTCACCGTCGGATATCATCAATCACATCCTCGCGAACTCCTCCAGTCCGGTCAAAGATCAGAACCGGTTTATCGACGCCTTGATTTTTAATTTCCTGATCGGCGGGACCGATGCTCACGCCAAGAATTATTCCTTTCTGATCGCCCCGCGCGGCCAGGTCCGCCTCGCTCCGCTTTATGACATTGCCAGTGTTTTCCCCTACAGCCATCTGTACAACGAGCGGAAAACGCGGCTCGCGATGAAGATCGGGAATCGCTACAAATTCAGCGAAATAGGTAAGTCGGCCTGGGAAAAAGCGGCGCGGGAGTGGCAGATTAACGAAAAACAACTGGGAACGAAAATTCGGGAAATCAGCGAATCAATCGTGAAAGAGGCTGCGACGGTGAATGAGGAAATGAAAGCGCTGAAAATCAGCCACCCGGTGGTCGATGACCTGTGTAAAAAAATCGTTAATCACTCGCAAATTGAGGGTCGGAGACTTGATGATTTTTAGTTTTAGGTTATGGCCTCAACGCGACCGATAGAGGGGTTTTAAAGAAACTGGATTACCAGTATACAATCGGTTGCGGTGACCGGTTTAGTGTCGTTCTATCTGTTTTTTCGGAAGTCATGCTACCATTAAATTTGCTCTGGCTGATCAGTCAGGATTCCACTTTAATTCAGCGATTCAGGGGAATATCGGAGACGGTTATTAACCTCGTCGAGGACTTGGATCGTTCCAACGGGGGCACGCCTGAAGCAATTGTGATCGACCCCGATGGTTTCGAGGTTGATGAGAATGTTGCGATCATCAATAAGATTCGCGAAGACGAAGGTCCGCTTCCGGTGGTGGTATTTTCCGATCAGACCGGTCGGGATCTGGTGAGCGCCCTTTTGAAGGTCGGTATCGACGGTTTTATCCACAAAAGTGACTCCGGGGAGGACCTGCGTCGTTCTTTTGAAGCTCTTGTGAACGGCGGAACCCCGCTGAGCCCGAAAGTCGCCAAAGAGGTGATCGATCTGGCGGGAAATGGCGGGAAAAAACCGCTCTCGAATCACAAATTCAAATCCACCGAGCTGGAGATCCTTAACCTGCTTTCCGAAGGGAAAACGAAACGGGACATCAGTGCTCAGTTCAACATCAGCGAGCACACCATCGATAACCGGATTCGCCGGATTTACCAAAAACTGGAGGTGACCAGTCTCGGAGCGGCGATGGGGAAAGCCTTCCGTCTCGGAATTATTTCTTAGCTCCAGGGGCGGCCGCTTTCTTTTTCTTCTTCGGCTTTCGAGGCTGGAATAACTCGTCAGATTTGCCATCCGGAGCGCTCCGTGCCGACGTCATCAAGGATTCAATTCTCGAAACGATCTCGGGGTGAGATTTTGCGAGGTCTTTCTCTTCGCTGATGTCGGTGGCCAGATTAAAGAGCTCCAGCACCGGGCCTTTGGGGCTGCGGGTGCCTTTGCGGACCGCTTTCCAGTCTCCCATTCTTAAAGCCTGAACCCCGTTCCCGCTGGCGCACTCCCAGTAAAGATAGGGATGCGAATCCTGTGCTTCCTTTTTCCCGAGCAGGGTGGGGAGGAATGAGATTCCGTCGATTTCCTCCGGTGCCTCAGCTCCGGCCAAATCCGCCAGGGTGGGGAGCACGTCCCAATGAGCAGAGATGTGATCGGTTTCCGAGTTTGCTTCGATTTTTCCCGGCCAACGGGCAATCATTGGGCAGCGAATCCCGCCTTCATAGAATTCAAATTTGATGCCCCGGAATATTCCATTTCCGTCGAAGAATTTGGGATCGGCACCTCCGGCCGAAGTGGGGCCATTGTCGCTCGTAAAGATTATCAGCGTGTTTTCCCCGAGGCCCAACTCATCGACCAGATCCACGATCCGCCCCACGTCGCGGTCCAGTCTGGACACCATTCCGGCAAAGGTGGCGTGGGGTTTTTCCTGATAGATATAGTGTTGACCGCCCGGGGTGCCGTAGGGCTCGGTTTCCTCGATATTCCCAATCCAGGGATCCCGTGAATCGTCGGGAACATCGAGATCGACGTGGACCAAAGTGTAGGGGACATAGAGGAAAAAGGGACGTTCCCGGTTGTCTTTGATGAACTTCAACGCCTCGTCGGTAAACAGATCGTGACTGAAATGGGTCCGCTCTAGCGGATTGTCGGGGTAGAGGACTTTCTCCTCATTTTTCCACAGGAAATCAGGGTAATGATGGTGCGCTCTGGTCTGGTTGAGATATCCGAACCAGTAATCAAAACCCTGCTTGGTCGGTATACCGCTCGAACCGGCTTCCCCGACGCCCCATTTTCCCATCGCACCGGTCTTGTAGTCCGCAGACTGTAACACTTCGCCGACGGTTACATCCAAGTCCCGGAGGTTGCCGTCACCATTGCTCCGCACCCGGGAATGCCCGGTGTGAAGACCCTGCATTAAGCAACTCCGCGTCGGCGCACACATCGCCGATCCCGAATAATGCTGCGTGAACTTCATTCCCTCGGATGCGAGTTGATCGATCCGCGGTGTTTTCAATAATTTCTGGCCATAGCAGCCCACATCGCCAATCCCGAGATCGTCCGCCATGATGTAAATGATATTCGGTTTATCAGCAGCAGCGGAACTCGTTAGTACGATCAGGAAAAGCAGCAGAAAGGCGGGACATCTCATTCCCATATATTCCCTAAAAAGGGATCTTTCCACAACGCCGTGATGAGGCGTATATTTGCCTCCAATGAAGGTGGATAATTTTCGAAATCGGGCCAGGGGGCGGCGTTACTTTTTGAAATCAGCCGGAGCGACTCTGGCTCTGCCGGCCCTGCACTCAATGCTACCTTCCATGCTCGGCAGCGGGCTTGCGATCGGCGCGGAGGCCACTGGCAAAAGCGCTCCGCGACGCCTCGTAGGGATTGGGAATCTGCTGGGATACCAGACCTCCTACCTCTTTCCCGAGACCGCGGGCAAAAACTACCTGGCGCCTCGGCTCCTCAAGCATTTCGAGCCGGTTCGCGATCAACTCACCGTCTACCGTGGACTCGATCACGGAGTGAAAGGCGGACACTTCGCGGTCCATTCCTTTTTTAGCGGCGTGCTGCAGATGGATGCCAAAGGTATGCCTGATGGAAACATCAGCCTCGATCAACTCGCCGCCGAATCGATTGGCGGTGCGACTCGATTTCCCACTTTAACGGTCGGTTCCGAAGGCGGCATCCACGGTGGGTGTATGATGAGTTGGACCCGCAGCGGTACCCGTGTCCCGCCCATCACCGGCCCTCAGGAATTGTTTAAAAAGCTCTTTATTAAAGAGTCCGCAAACGATCTCAACCGGGTGAAGGACCGTTACGCGCTGCAGGGATCGATCCTCGATGCCATGAGCGGAGACGCCCGGTCTCTGTCCCGGAGAATTGATAAGGAGGATCGGGACAAACTCGATGAATACCTTACCTCAGTCCGTGACGTCGAGAAACAACTCCAACTCAGCGAGCAATGGGTCGATGTACCCAAACCTGAAGCCCCTTTCGATAAACCGCAGGATCGCAATATGGTAGAAGACCTGCCCCTGCTTTACGATTTGATCCTGCTTGCCCTGCAAACCGATTCAACCCGCATCGCAACGCTTGAAATCGGAGGCGATTTTCTTCCGTCTCATCTCGGTATTCAGAGTGGATACCATTCGCTTTCGCACCACGGGAAAAAACAGGAAAATATCGATAATCTTCTCATTCTCGAAGACTATCAGATGAAACATTTTGCCCGCTTCATTCAGAAAATGTCAGCCATTCAGGACGGGGACAAATCCCTACTCGATCACACTTCGGTCATTTTCGGTAGTGGAATGGGTAACGGTAATGTACACTCCAACTACGATTTGCCTATCTTACTGGCGGGTGGCGGACACCAGCACGGTGAGTACAAAAACTTCACGAAGGAAAACGGGGAGAGAATGAAATTGTGTAATCTATACGTCTCTTTGCTCCAGTCCTTCGGCCTCGAAAGGGATACTTTCGGAAACAGTGACGGTACATTGATCTAAACACCCGGACTGTACCCTGTACAGTCCCAAATGGTACCCTGTACAATGATGTATTTACGATTTCTGCCGGCGCTCCTACTATTGCTTTCCCTGGCGCACGCCGGTGAGCACCCTGCGGAAGCGTTTCTCTCCAAATACTGCCTCGAATGCCACGACTCCGATGTGCAGAAAGGAAACCGCTCCTTTGAGGAATTGTTTTTTCCGATCAATGGGCTGGGGGAGTTGATCGAAGTGCAGGATATCATCGATCAGTTAAATCTCGGGGAGATGCCCCCTAAGAAAGCCGATCAGCCGACCGATTCGGAAATAGCAGGGGTGGTCGCTCATCTCACTAAAGAAGTGGCCGATGCCAGAGCCCGATTCAAAAGCAGCGCCGGCCAAACCGTTTTACGCCGCTTAAATGAGCGGGAGTATTTGAATACCCTTGAGACGTTGTTTGATCGCCGGATCGATACCTTCGCCCCGACCAAAAACTTTTCCAACGATCAAACCCTGGATAATATCGATACCATTGGTGATGCGCTGGTGACCTCAAGCTTTCTCCTTAATAACTATTTCGATGCAGCCGACCGCGTCGTCGAAAAGTCACTCGGACTCGTCGAAAAGCCGGAAGTCAAAAGCTGGCGATTTGATAGAGATTTCAAACAGGGGCAGGAACTCAGTTACTCCCATCGAAAAGTATATAACTACCAATACCTGTGTCTCTACGAAGTTCCGAATACGGTAAATCACGAAGGTGGCTACGGCGGGCTCGAAAGATTTCCCGAGGGCGTTCATGCTCCCGGCTTTTACGAAGTGAAGGTGCTCGTCCATTCGATGCATCGTGACTCCCACTACGATCCGTCAATTTTCCGGATGGATCTCAAGGAGCCCTTCCGGCTGGCGATTGTGACCGGCGATGCCAGTGCCGGGGCACTTCACCACCCTCAGCCGATCGAGCCTCAATTGGCCGAGGTTACCGTAGCGGATGGAGCTCCCCGTTGGTATACTATGAAAGTCTGGCTTGAGGAGGGGCAGCAGCCCCGGTTCATCTTTCCCAATGGGATGGCAAACTGCCGCGGGGCGTTCAGTCGCATCGCCCGGGAATACAAAGCAGAATGGCCTAAAGGTGATCCCTATCTGAAGAAACCCGGAATCGTGGAATCGCGCCGCGTCGTGCTCGAGCATGGTAAGATGCCACATATCCGCATTCACGAAGTAGAGATTTCCGGGCCGCTCTATGAGGAATGGCCGCCGCCTTCTCAGAAAAAGATATTAAGCGCCGGGGACTACTCGTCCACTCATCGCCGCGAGATTTTGAAAAACTTCGCCAGTGAAGCCTACCGCCGCCCACCCTCCGAAGATGAAGTCGCGCGGCTTGCCGTCATTGCCGAAAGTCGGATCAAGGCCGGTCACTCGCCCCGTCAGGCCACGTTGGATGCGATTAAAGCAGCCCTTTGCTCCCCGTCATTTATCTACCTCAGTGAGCCCTCCGGAAAGACAGAGCAGAAATTGAAAGCTCACGATCTGGCGAATCGCTTATCCTATTTTCTCTGGGCCGCTCCTCCCGATTCAAAACTGAGGGCACTCGCTGACTCCGGTGAAATTTTGAAAGACGCGGTATTGAAATCAGAATTTAGAAGACTGATCAAAGACTCGCGTTCGCGTTCTTTCTACGAAGGTTTTACGGACAGTTGGCTGAATCTGCGGGCTCTCGGAGGGATGCCTCCGTCGCGGACCGAGGCCGTGGTGTATTTTCACGAAGGTCTCGAAAGTGCCATGAAACGGGAGGTTCAGTTGTTTACTGAAAACCTCATCGAAACCAATGGATCAATCCGGGATTTTCTGGATAGCGACTACAGCTTTCTCAACCACTCTCTCGCGAAGTTGTATGGTGAAACCGCCGGGTTTCCGCTCAATCAGCGGGATCAATTCCGAAAAGTCAAACTGACCAATAAACACCGAGGCGGCCTGCTCGGGATGGGCGCCATTCTCACCGTTAGTGCCAACGGTATCGAAACCTCGCCCGTCACCCGGGGAGTCTACGTACTTGAAAATATACTGGGCAGTCCGACGCCTCCGCCGCCCGACGAAGTTCCCGAACTCGAGCCGGATACCAGAGGCACCACCACGATCCGTGACGAACTGGAAAAACACCGCTCCGTGAAAACCTGTGCCGAGTGCCATCGTAAAATCGACCCACCCGGTTTTGCTCTCGAAAATTTCGATCCAATCGGACGCTTGCGTCAGCGCTATCCCGGCAACCGGAAAAAGCCGGGACCGCTGATCGATCCAACCGGCGAGTTTCCCGACGGCACTCAGTTTAAGGGCATCAAAGATTTTCGCGAAAAGCTTGCCGGGAGAATCGAGCCCTTTGCCAAACATCTCACCGAATGTCTACTCAGCTATGCCGCCGGGCGGGAGGTCGACGCCATCGACCGTCCCGTCGTCGATGCCATTTTAGCCGAAGTCCGGAAAACCGACTATGGAATGCACACCCTGATGGAGCAAATCATACTCAGCGAACTATTCCGCAGCCGATGAATTCAGGCAGTTGATTAATCCGGGGAGAGGGGCGATTGGATTTCCTGTCAGATTATGAAGAAAAAGTTCACTCTGCCTCAGTTAGCCTCCGTGACTCAAATCGTGGCTTGTCTCGGCATTATCCCGGCGATCTGGGGGATATTCCATGCGGCAGAGGAATCACATCGGGAAGATCAGAAAACTCAGGAGCTGCTTCGTTTAACCGCATTTCCAGCGCTCGACGGGGTTATCCAGCGGGATCGTGCCGAGCGCGTGAATCTGGAAAATGCGATCAGAGACCTGCGTCTTCTCGCAAAAAATGATCAGCTTAAAGCGACCTACACCACCGGCAAGTCCGCCTATTACGGCACCAAGGGCCTCGCAGACGTGGGGCGGCATTACGAGTACCTCGGCGTCATGATCCGGCTTCGTTACGTTGAGTTCGAACCCATCTTCGAAGTCATTTCATTTCCCGACGAATTATGGGATGCCGCTGAACAGTCCGGCTTTTTGAAGATGGTCAGAGAAGAAAACTGGAGCGGCCCCGGCAAACCGATGAAAGACTTCTGGGTCAATTTTGAATTTCTGCGCAATTGCTATATCGCCGCAAGGAAAGGGGAGCCCATTCCGGGACTGTCCAACCCCGACCCCGAGCCCGATTTATACGATCGGGTATCCCGGCTCTTCCAGAAAATAATCCGGTAAGCCCACTCTCCCGGGTAAAGACCAACAACCCGGACTAGGCATCTCCGAAGCCGAAAATATCGCAAAACCTAGCTGTTTTGCATTAGGCCGGGAGAAGGGATGACAGAGTTGATCATCTCTCAGCGTCTCATCAAAGCAGCAAAACGAAATGAAAGAAATTCGCTCTTGAAACGAAGTTACGCCAGCCCAATCTGGAACTCCGCAAAAATGGTTAGAAATCAAACATGAGCTTGATAAGATGTTCCAAGTGCAAGAGCGCGCTCAGGCTTACTTCCGGCCACGCTGGAAAACTCATCAAGTGTGGCGGCTGCGGTTCACATCTCAGAGTCCCTGACACGATCCCGGGTAATCCAGCACCAGTTGCTCCGCCTCTTGCCGATCAACCCGCCCAATCAAAAACTGATTCGGAAACGAAATCAGAGCCCCGGGAAACGGTAGGGTTTGCCATAAACTGTCCCGGCTGCGGAATCAGACTACAGATCGAAAATGAGGATATTGGGACCAAAGCGCCCTGCCCCGAATGCAGCACTCCTTTCCTGGTCCCTTCAAGCCCCGAAATGTCTGATCAGACGCCGAAGGAACGGGAACGCAATGATGGCGAAGTGTCCCATAGCGTTGTCTCCCCTGAAGAGCAAGTCACCGAAAAGACGCCAACGAAAGCCATCAAGAACGAGGATGCCACCGGAAACTCCCTTCAGAGATTCGAAACCAGGGTAGAAGCAGCCATCAATCGGAGGGAGCTGGATTCCGAATCACCGGGAACTCAAACAGCACCAGCAGGTAGTATCCCGCAGCTATGGCAAATACCGGGCTTCGGGTTTCGTCTTCAAGGGGAACGGGGACAGAACATTGAAACCGGATCGTTTGTAAAAGATCATGTGTTGATGCTCTTTTTCGTCCCTGTTTTCGCTCTCGGCTCCTACCGGTGCGTCGATTCGCCAGACAATAAGGGCTGGATCATTCTTGGAAGGGAGCCTTTGACCCGCTTGTGCCGGTTGTGCAACATCGCTCTTTTGTTGCTGATTCCGGTAAGTATTTCGCTGTTCGGATGGAATCAGTATAGAAAAAGTCCCGCAGGGCTTTCGAGTGATGCGATGGCAAAAGCGAAACAGGCCGCCGCCTCAAACCAATATGAACAGGCCTTGTCGATCTATCAGAAAGTGATTGATGAAAAATGGCCGGGTAAGGATGCCGCCGCAAGCGAGCTTGAAGCGGTCTTCGGACAGGCGTTTGAAAACAGCGGGAGCGGGCAGGTAATCAGCCTGATGAAGTTCGCTGCCGGGTCAGAAAATCAAACTTTGCAGAATCTCTCAATAGAGAAAGCCAAACAGGCGTTACATCGTTTGGAAGATACCGATTTGGCCGGTGCCGCCTCTATACTTGAACTGCTCTGTGAAAATGAATCACTAAAGCAAGAGCTTCTGCCCCGGCGCGTGGCGATTTATCAAAAGATCATCGATGCCGATCCGAAAAACGGCGCTGCTCTGCGGTTGTTGGCGGAAGCCTTGTACGAATCAAAAGAGTATGCCGGGATGCTTGATCTCGTTGAGCCCTTCGGAAACCTGTTTTTGCCACAAGACCCTATTTCTCTACAACTGGGAGAAGCCTGTTTGAAAACCGGGCGTCATCGGGATGCGATTCGATATCTATCAGGCTATGTCGGCCCGAAGATCATGCAGTTGAGCAAAGCAGAAGCGGGGCTCGCGTTCCATACCAAGCGAATTCAAACGGCAGTTCAGCAAAACCTGAACCGGGAGTCCGGATCGCAATTCAATATCGGAGACGAAACAGAAACTGATGTGGAATCGAAGCAACGATACACCAGTCAGGTGGAGAAATTGATGCAGCGCGATCCAGTTTATCAAAAGGCCGTGGACCGGTTTCGGGAGGCCAGTGAAGTCGTAACCCATGTTTTTACCCTCGGAATGACACAACTGCATTACGCCCTTACGCTGCCTCCGGGAGATGAGCGGCAAAAGCAACTGAAAAATGCAGAGAAATCCTTCGTTATCCTCGCGAACAAGCTTGGCGGCAACAGAGAATATCTGTTGTCACTGGGGCAGGTCCAATACCGGCTGGGTAAGAGTGACGAAGCCAAAGCATTGTTTGATCGAATTCTAGAGCTGGACGACCGAGCCGCCGAAAGTTTGCTTCTGGTAGGCAAAACGATGCGTGATTTGGGGGAGCGAAACGCAGC